>NZ_CP170545.1:4800000-6644246 GCF_042695725.1 Roseateles sp. UC29_93
GACGGCAGCAGGCCCGACAGCGGCAGCGCGGCGGCGGCCGTGGCGGCGCCCAGCGAGGCGCCCAGGCGCAGGAACTGACGGCGGGGCAGGGCGCCCCCGGCGATGCCGAGGCCGTCGGTCAGGTCGTCGTGCCCGTCGGGGCGGGTGCGGTCGGTCATGGGGATCTCCGTGTGTGGTGGGACCTCCGCAGTGGACGCTGGCGATGTATCTCCGCCTTGTCGATCCAGGCGTGGGATTGCATGCCGGTGTCGCCGCCCGAAGCGCAGATACAGGGGCATACAAAGCCGATCTCTGACATCGATCAAACCAACCCCTGGCTTTCCGGCCGCGTCCTTCCTAGCCTGCCGGGACCGGGCGCGCGGGGCGTCCGGATTCGGGCCGCGGGCCCGCAGGAGGTATCGATGAATGGGGTCGTGCTGGACGAGGTCGTCTACTTTCCGTCACTGCAGACGTTGCCGGCCGAGATGCGCGGGCTGCGCGAGCTCGACCGCCTGCGCAAGCGCCGGACCCTGCCGCTGATCACGCTGTCGACGCAGCAGCGGGTGCCCGATGTCGTGGACTTCCGCCGCGCGGCGCAGCAGGCGGGCGAGGCCATGCAGGAGCTGCCGCATTTCATCGACCTGGGCCGCGTTCCGCTGGACCACGCGCTGGCGTGGCGCCGGCTGGCCGACCCGACGCAGGGGTTCCGGACCTGGCGCGAGTTCGCCCAGGCGCACAGGAACGCGGTGCCCGTGGTGCTGATGCCCGACGGCGCCAGCGAGCGCAGCATCGTGCTGCAGGCGGTCATGATCGAGCGCGAGTTCGGCCGGGTGCTGTTCCGGCTGCGCGGCGCGGCGCCGTTGACGGCGCCCGCGACGGCGCTCGTGGAGCGGGCACTCGACGGGCTCGAGGACCGGCGCCGCGCGCTGGTCGTGCTGGACTTCGGCACCGAGCGGGAGTGGCTGCTGGGGTGTTCCGGCGTCGGCCGGGACCTGCTGGCGCGCTGGCGGACGCGGTGGCCGGGGGTGCGTGTCGTGATGATGGGCAACAGCTTCCCCGCCACGGCGCAATGGATCGGCGCCGCGGTGTCGGAAGACAACCCGAGGTCGGGCCGTCTCGCGATCCTCGAGCGCGAGCTGCATCGCCGGCTCGGCGGCCCGGCGCTCGTCGGCTACGGCGACCATGGCGCCATCCATGCGCCGAGCGAGCCCGGCGTGGAGCTGCCGACGGGTCATGTGCGCTTCGACTATCCATGGCAGGGCGTGCGGCGCTTCGAGCGCCGCCGCCGCGCGAATCCGGACGAGGCCCACCGCGAAGCCGCCGCGGCCCTCATCGAGACGGCGCCGTCGTTCGGCACCCGCGGCCTGTGGGGGGAACATGAGATCCAGGAAGCCGCCAACGGCCGGATGTTCGCGCGGGGTCGCGAGGCCCTGACGGCCCTCCGCGTCAACCTGCATCTGGCGACGCAGGTCGACGAGATGCTGATCGAACATCGGAGCATCCGGACCGTGCTGCCCGCCTCGACTTCGTGAAAACCACGGGCCGGCGACAGGGCGCGGCGAAGCCGGTCGGCGGGGAAGGGCATGCGGGCCTGCCTATACTCGCGCCCCATGCGCCGCTGGCTGACCGTCTTCCTGCTGATCCTGCTGCCGCTCCAGCTGAGCTGGGCGGTGGCGGCGACCTATTGCGCGCATGAAGCCGATCCGGCGGTGAACCACATCGGTCACCACCAGCACCAGCACGACGGGGCGGAAGGGGCGCCGGACGCGTCCGGCGCGCCTGAGAAGACGGCTGACAAGGCGCCGGAGAAAACTTCGGAGAGAGCTTCGGAGAAGGCGACGGAGAAGGCGACCGACAAGGCGCTGACCTGCGTCGATGACGACTGCGGCTTCTGCCATCTGGGCCACAGTCAGCCGGTGGCGAGCACGCCGATCGTGCTGCCGGCGGTGGCCGGTCCGGTCGTCGAGGGCTCCGTGCCCGATGCGTGGTCCTCGCGCGGCCCCGATCGCCGCGAACGACCCAACTGGCAGCCCGCCTGATCGGCGGCCGCCCCCGCGGCGCCGAGTTGGGCGCCCCGCGTCGTTGCAAATCCTCGCCATAGCGCTGCTATGGCTCCGGTTTGCGCCTGGCGGTGCATCCCAACTCGACGCCGCGTCCATCGAAGGCAGTCAGGGATGACTGGCCTCGCATCGAGCGCTCGCCGATTCCTCGTTGAACCTCTTCCTGTCCGGCCGCCTCTGCGGCGGCGGGCACAACGCCGGAGTCTCCGATGCCCAAGTTCCTGGTGCCGCTATGCAGCGCGGCACTCCTTTCCCTCGTGCCGATGACCGCGCGTGCCGCGCCTGAGGCGCCACCTGCTTCCTCGACGTCATCCTCGTCATCGACTTCATCGTCGACCTCGCCATCGGCCCCGCCATCGGCCGCGTCCTTGCCGTCGCCCTTGCCGCTGCTGACGCTGAACGCCGCCGTCGACCGCGCGTTGGCCACCCATCCAAGGATGCGCGCCGCGGCCTTCGACGTCGAAGCCGCCGACGGCGCGGTCCAGCAGGCCGCGCTGCCGCCCAACCCGTCGCTCGGACTCGAGCAGGAAGACACCCGCCGCGAGACGCGCACGGTCACCGTGCTGCTGAGCCAGCCGCTGGAGATCGGCGGGCAGCGCGCGGCACGGACGGCGCTGGCCCAGCGCGGTCTCGACATCTCGCAGGCCGAGCTCGACGCGATGCGCGCCGAGGTGCGAGCCGACGTGGTGCAGGCCTTCTTCGCCGCGCTGGTCGCGCAGGAACGGGTCGGCGCCGCCGAAGAGTCGCTCCGCATCGCCGGCGGCGGCGCTGACGCGACCGCGCGTCGCGTGGCCGCGGGCAAGCTCTCGCCGAACGACGAGACCCGGGCGCGTGTCGCCGAAGCCACCGCGCGCATCGAACTGCGCCAGGCGCAGGCGGACCGGCTCGCCGCGCGGCATGCGTTGGCGGCGGCGGTCGGGATGGACGAAGCGACGATCGGGGCGCTCGATGGCAGCGCCGCGTCGCTGCCGGCCTTGCCCGCCGAAGCCGAGATCGCCCGCCGTCTGGCCGATGCGCCCGCGCTGCGACGCGCCCGGCTCGAGGTCGAGCGCGCCCAGGCCGCCTACGACCTCGAACGCGCGCGCCGCATCCCCGATCTCACGGTGACCCTCGGCGCGAAGCGCGCGCAGGAGATCGGCCGCAACCAGGCGGTGATCGGCGTGTCCATGCCGCTGCCGCTGTTCGATCGCAACCAGGGCGCGCAGCGTGAGGCCCTCAAGCGCCGCCAGGCGGCCGAGCAGCTCGCGGAGGCCGAGTCCCTGCGGTTGCGCGCCGAGGTGCTGAGCGCGGCTGATGAGCTGAGCGCCCGCGCCGACGAGGTCGACGCCCTGCAGCGCACCGTGCTGCCCGGCGCGCGCGACGCCTACACCGCCGCCACGCGCGGCTTCGAACTCGGCAAGTTCGGCTTCCTGGACGTGCTCGACGCGCAGCGCACCTGGCTGCAGGCGCGGATGCAGTGGCTCGATGCGCTCGCACGGGCGCATCGCGCCAACGCCGACCTCGAGCGCCGCCTCGGCGCGCCCGCCCAGCAACCGTGAGAACGACGATGAACTTCAACAAGCAAGACGACAAGACGTCCTCCGGACGCGGACTGCCCAAGCGGCAACTGATCGCCATCGCGGTGCTGGTGGCCATCGGCCTCGGCGGCGGCGCGGCCATCCTGGCCTCCGGCCCCAAGGCATCGTCCGAGGGCGGCCATGGCGAGCATGGCGAGCACGCCGCAGGCGGCCATGACGATCACGGCCCCTCCGCCGGGAAGGAGTCGGGCGAACCCAAGGACGAACCCAAGGGCGGGCACAAGGACGAGCACAAGGACGAGCACAAGGACGAACCCGAAGCCATCGCGATGACCGAGGCGCAGATCAAGTCGGCCGCGATCGCCCTGGAGACCGCCGGCCCGGCGACGATCCGGACGACGACGCGTCTGCCCGGTGAGATCGGTTTCAACGAGGACCGCACCGCGCACGTCGTGCCGCGCGTGGCCGGCGTCGTGGAGGCGGTGCCCGCGACGCTCGGGCAGGCCGTGCGCAAGGGCGATCTGCTGGCGGTGATCGCGAGCGCGCAGGTGTCGGACCAGCGCAGCGAGCTGCTCGCCGCGCACAAGCGCGAGCAGCTGGCGCGCACGACCTACGACCGCGAGCGCAAGCTGTGGGAGGAGAAGATCTCGCCCCGCCAGGATGTGGACGTGGCCGAGCAGGCCCTGCGCGAGGCCGAGATCGGCGTCGCGAACGCGCGGCAGAAACTGCTCGCCATCGGTGCCACGACCGGTGCCACCACCGGTGCCACGACCGGCGGCGCGCTCACCCGCTTCGAGCTGCGCGCGCCCTTCGACGGCGTCGTCGTCGAGAAGCACCTGACGCTGGGCGAGCAGGTGAAGGAGGACGCGAGCGTCTTCGTCCTGTCGGACCTGCGCACCGTGTGGGCGCGCATCGACGTGCCGGCCGGGGATCTGGCCAAGGTGCGCGTGGGCGAGCGCGCCGTCGTGCGCTCCGCCGCCTTCGAGCAGTCGGCCGACGGCAAGGTCGCCTACGTCGGCGCGCTGATCGGCGGGCAGAGCCGCACCGCGCAGGCGCGCATCTCGCTGGCGAATCCGGACGGCGCGTGGCGGCCCGGGCTGTTCGTCAACGTCGACGTCGTGACCGGCGAGGCGCCCGCGCCGATCACCGTGGCCGCCGACGCGGTCCAGGTCTTCGAGGACCGGCAGGTCGTCTTCGTGCGCACCGCCGACGGCTTCGCCGCCATGCCGGTCAAGACCGGTCGCGGCGACGGCCGTCGCATCGAGATCGTCGACGGCCTGAAGGCCGGCGCGAGGGTCGCGGCGGTCAACGCCTTCGTCATCAAGTCCGAGGCCGGCAAGGGCTCGGCCACCCATTCGCACTGACGGAGGACGCATGTTCGAACGCATCATCCGATTCGCCATCGAGCACCGATGGCTGGTGCTGGTGGCCGTGCTGGGCATGGCGGCGCTGGGTGTCTTCAGCTACCAGAAGCTGCCCATCGACGCCGTGCCCGACATCACCAATGTGCAGGTGCAGATCAACACCGGCGCGCCGGGCTACTCGCCGCTGGAGGCGGAGCAGCGCGTGACCTTCCCGATCGAGACTGCGATGGCCGGTCTGCCGGGGCTGAAGCAGACGCGCTCGCTGTCGCGCTACGGGCTGTCGCAGGTGACGGTGATCTTCCGCGACGGCACCGACATCCACTTCGCGCGGCAGTTGGTCAACGAGCGGCTGCAGGCCGCGCGCGAGCACCTGCCCGACGGTCTGACGCCGGCGATGGGGCCGGTGTCGACGGGCCTGGGCGAGATCTACCAATGGACGATCGAGGCCGAGGAGGGCGCGCGCAAGCCCGACGGCTCGCCCTACACGCCGATCGACCTGCGCGAGATCCAGGACTGGGTCGTCAAGCCGCAGCTGCGCAACGTGCCGGGCGTGACCGAGGTCAACACGATCGGCGGCTTCGCCAAGGAGTTCGAGGTGGCGCCCGACCCCGGGCGGTTGTCGTCGCACGGGTTGACGCTGGCGGAGGTCGTCGAGGCGCTGGAGCGCAACAACGCCAACGTCGGCGCCGGCTACATCGAGCGCCGCGGCGAGCAGTACCTGATCCGCGCGCCGGGACAGTTGCGCGACCTGGCCGACATCGGCAACGTCGTGCTGCGCACCGACGGCGGCGTGCCGGTGCGGGTGCGCGACGTGGCGCAGGTCGGCATCGGCAAGGAGCTGCGCAGCGGCGCGGCCACCGACAACGGCCGCGAGGTCGTGCTGGGCACCGTCTTCATGCTGATCGGCGAGAACAGCCGCAGCGTCGCGCTGGCCGTCGATCGCAAGATGAAGGAGGTCGCGACGACGCTGCCGAAAGGCGTGCACGTCGTCACCGTCTACGACCGCACCGTGCTCGTCGACAAGGCGATCGCGACGGTCAAGCGCAACCTGATCGAAGGCGCCGTGCTGGTGATCGCCGTGCTCTTCCTGTTCCTGGGCAACCTGCGCGCGGCGGTGCTGACGGCGCTGGTGATCCCGCTGTCGATGCTGTTCACCTTCACCGGCATGGTCGGCCAGAAGGTCAGCGCCAACCTGATGAGCCTGGGAGCGCTGGACTTCGGGATCATCGTGGACGGCGCGGTCGTCATCGTCGAGAACTGCGTGCGGCGCCTGGCGCATGCGCAGTCGCGCCTGGGGCGGCCGCTGACGCGCGGCGAGCGCTTCCACGAGGTCTTCGCGGCGGCGCAGGAGGCGCGCCGGCCGCTGCTGTTCGGGCAGCTGATCATCATGGTGGTCTACCTGCCGATCTTCGCGCTGACCGGCGTGGAAGGGCGGATGTTCCATCCGATGGCGGTGACCGTGGTGATGGCGCTGCTGGGCGCGATGATCCTGTCCATCACCTTCGTGCCGGCGGCGGTGGCGCTGTTCATCGGCGACAAGGTCCAGGAGAAGGAGAGCCGCCTGATGGCATGGGCGCACCGCGCCTACGAGCCGCTGCTGGTCAAGGCGATGGCCGCGCGCCCGGTGGTGATCACCGGCGCGGCCGTGGCGGTGGTGCTGTCGACTTTGCTCGCGACGCGCCTGGGCAGCGAGTTCGTGCCCAGCCTCAACGAAGGCGACTTCGCGGTGCAGGCGTTGCGGCTGCCGGGCACCAGCCTGTCGCAGTCGGTGGCGATGCAGCAGCAGCTGGAGGCGCGCCTGAAGCAGAAGTTCCCCGAGATCGAACGCGTGTTCTCGCGCACGGGCACGGCCGAGATCGCGGCGGACCCGATGCCGCCGAACATCTCCGACGCCTACGTGATGCTCCTGCCGCAGGACCGGTGGCCCGAGCCGCGACGCACCCGCGACGAGTTGATCGCCGCGGTGCAGGAGGAACTCGCGACGCTGCCGGGGCAGAACTACGAGTTCTCGCAGCCGATCCAGCTGCGCTTCAACGAGTTGATCTCGGGCGTGCGCTCGGACGTGGCGGTGAAGGTCTTCGGCGACGACATGGACCAGCTGAACGCGGCGGCGGCGAAGATCGCCGCGGTGCTGGGCGGGCTCGATGGCGCGGCGGAGGTCAACGTCGAACAGACGACCGGGCTGCCGATGCTCACCGTCGACATCGATCGCGAGAAGGCGGGGCGTCACGGGCTGAACCTGCAGGACGTGCAGCAGCTGGTGGCGACGGCGACCGGCGGGGCGCATGCGGGCACGCTGTTCGAGGGCGACCGGCGCTTCTCGATCGTCGTGCGCCTGCCCGAGGCGCTGCGGACGGACCTGGCGGCGATCGAACGGCTGCCGGTGCCGCTGCCGAAGGGGGCCGACGGCGCCGCGCGTTTCCTGCCCCTGTCGGAGGTCGCGACGCTGTCGCTGGCGCCGGGGCCCAACCAGGTCAGTCGCGAGGACGGCAAGCGGCGCGTCGTCGTCAGCGCGAACGTGCGCGGCCGCGACCTCGGATCGTTCGTCGCCGAGGCGCAGCAGGCCGTGACGTCGCAGGTCGCCTTGCCGTCCGGCTACTGGCTGGGCTGGGGCGGGCAGTTCGAGAACCTGCAGTCCGCCAGCGAGCGTCTGCGCGTCGTGGTGCCGGTGGCGCTGGGGCTGGTCTTCGTGCTGCTGTTCGCGATGTTCGGCAACGCGCGGGACGGGCTGCTGGTGTTCTCGGGCATCCCGTTCGCGCTGACGGGCGGCGTGCTGGCGCTGTGGATGCGCGGGATACCGCTGTCGATCTCGGCGGCGGTGGGGTTCATCGCGCTGAGCGGCGTGGCCGTGCTGAACGGGCTGGTGATGATCTCCTTCATCCGCCAGTTGAGGGAGCAGGGCCGGCCCTTGGGGGACGCCATCCATGAGGGGGCGTTGACACGGCTGCGGCCGGTGCTGATGACGGCGCTGGTGGCGTCGCTCGGTTTCGTGCCGATGGCGCTCGCGACCGGCACCGGCGCCGAGGTGCAGCGACCGCTGGCGACGGTGGTGATCGGCGGGATCCTGTCCTCGACGGCGCTGACCCTGCTGGTGCTGCCGGTGCTGTACCGGTGGGCGTATCGCCGCGACGAGGCCGATGCCGGGACCGGCATCGCGCGCGGCCGGGGCGAGGACGTGATGTCGGTCGCGACGTGATGTCGGCTGTCCCGCCCGGATGCGGGGGCGCCCCGGGGAGGGGCGCCTTCCCCTTTTTCCTAGAATCGCGCTTTCAAAAAGGACGAGTCTCCAGGAGGGAGCATGAAGAAGTTGGGAGTGGCCGCCGTGGCGGCCTTGGCGCTGAGCGGTTGCGCGATTCATCAGAACGTGACGCCGGTGCAGGTCCGTGTGGAGGATCGGCAGATCTGCGTGATCGACAACCCGTCGGTGCGCAAGGGCTTCAGCGACGGCTACAAGCGCGCCTTGGAAAGCAAGGGCTACGTGGTGCGCACGCTGCCGCAGGTGGCGGCAATCACGGACTGCGCGGTGACGAGCACCTACAACGCCACCTGGCGCTGGGACCTCGCGCTGTACATGGCGTATGCCGAGATCCGCGTCTTCAGCGCGGGCAAGCAGGTCGGCGAAGCGAAGTACGACGCCACGCACGGCAGCGGCAGCATGAACAAGTTCATCGACGCCGACAAGAAGGTCGTGGAGCTGGTGAACAGCCTGTTCCCGGGCGGCGCCGCCACGGCGGCTGCACCCACGGCTGCGGCCGCGGCTGCGGCGTCCGCGCCGCAATGAACGGACGCTGACCTTCGGGTCGGCAGGAAGGCGGAGCGGCCCGCGTCGCTCCGCCGGAACCTCGGGCGTCGGGAGACGCTCGCGGTTGTCATGCGGATCCACTCATCCGCGTGAGGGCGCTGCCTCGTGAAAGTGACGTCGACGCGATGTCGACAAGTCGAGGTCATGGAACCCGGATCGAGGTTTCCCTAGAGTGGCTGCATCGCCTCGCGAGGAGAGTGGTGTGCCGATGTCGAAGATGGAAATGAACGGGCGGATCGTCGTCCCCAAGGACATCCGCAAGGCCACGGGCGCCAAGCTTGGCACGCGCTTCATCTGGACGTTGATGGAGGACGGCAGCATCCACGTCGTTGCGAAGTCGAAAGGACCGGTCGCGGAAGAGATGCCGCAGCCGGATGCCGGTGATTCACTGAATGGAGAAGGCAATGCATGAAACGTTTCTGAGCGAGCAAGGCACCCTGCAGGTGCCCGCAGAGATCTTGAAAGAGCTGGAAGCAAAACCTGGCACCCCGTTCGTCTGGGATATCCGCGGCGATGGCAGTCTCTATGTTCGAGCCAAGACGACGTCGTTGGCGGAGTTGGCGGGGATGCTGAAGCCGCCCAACGGCAAGTCGGTTTCCATTGAAGAAATGAATCCGTTCCGTTGAGCAGGCCCGCGGAATCTCCCATCGCAGTGGTGATAAGGTCACTCACCATGACCCGCAAGCCATCAAGACCGACTGCCGTGGCGCGCAAGGGTGACCATGACGTGGTCCTGCTCTCCGGCGGCAACCCGCAGATCCCGAAAGGGCATGGCGACGCGCCGGTGCAGGCCTATATCGCCGCGCTCCAGGACTGGAAGCAGGCCGTCGTTCGGCGCATGGATGCGCTGATCGTCGAGGCCGTGCCCGACGTGCGCAAGGCCGTGAAATGGAACTCGCCGCTGTATGGCGTCGACGGCACGACCTGGTTCCTCGGCCTCCATGTGATGACGCGCTATGTGAAGGTCGCGTTCTTCAACGGCAAGTCGTTGGATCCGATGCCGCCCGTCGATTCGAAGACCGCCCACGCCCGTTATCTGCATGTGAGCGAGCAGGAGTCGCTCGATGAGGCGGCCTTCGTCGCCTGGGTGAAAGCGGCCAGCGCGATCCCCGGCGAGAAGATGTGAGTGGACTGAACCTGCTGAACCTGCTGAACCTGCTGGGCCTGCTGATGCGCGTCGCTCAGCTCGCGGCGCGCCATTCGAGCAGATCCTCGTAGGTCGCGCCGGCGCCGCCGCAGAGGATCACCAGCACGTTCCTGGCGTCCCGCAGCGCGGGTACCTCCCGCTTGAGCGTCGCCGCGACCGCGGCCCCGCACGCGGGTTCGACGATCAGCCGGTGTTCCTTCGCCACGTCGAGGCAGGCCTGCACCGCTTCCGCATCCGTCACCGTCGTGGCGACGACCGGATGCTGCTTCGTCCACGCGAAGGCCCGCTCGCTCACCCGACGGGCCCCCAGCGAGGTGGCGAGGCTCGTGATCGCGTCGAGCGTCACCAGCTCGCCCGCAGCGATCGCCGCTTTCAGCGAATCGGCCCCGAAGGTTTCCGCCGCCACCAGGGGCACGTCCTGCCACCCGACCGCGTGCATGCCCTGCAGCACGCCACTCATCAGCCCGCCGCCGCCGACCGAGAGCACCACCGCGTCCGGCTTCGGGCCTTGCGTGGCAGCCTCCGCGATCATCGTCGCGTGCCCGTCCCACAGCAGCGGATCGTCGAACGGGTGGATGAAGGCGTCGGTGGGCTGGCGCAGCGACATCAGGTGGTCGTTGGCTTCCATCCAGCTCTTGCCGTGGACGACGACCTCGGCGCCCTGGCGGCGGATCAGCGTCTTGGGCCACTCGCGCGTGGTCTCCGGCACGACCACGACGACCGGCAGTCCGAGCCGGCGCCCCGCATAGGCGACCGCGATCCCCGCATTGCCGCCCGAGGACGACAACAGCCGCGTCGCACCGCGCGACGCATGGACTTCGCAGGCGTGGCCGATGCCGCGCAGCTTGAACGAGCCGCAGGGCTGGAGGGCTTCGAGCTTCAACCAGACGCGCTGGTCGGGGGTACTGAAGGCATCGGACTCGACGGTCGGCGTGGTGATGTGGATGGCCATGCGGGAATCGTAGCCTGAGGTGGCCCGGGGGCCGCCAGCCGCTACCATCCAGCGCACATGAATGCTCTCTTCGAACGATCCTGGCAGCGTGCCTGGTCCGCACTCATCGGCGCAGGCCCCGGCGAACGCGACGGGCACGCGCTGCGCGACGACCTGCTCGCGCGCTACGCGGAGCCGCCACGCAAGTACCACACCCGTCAGCATCTCGAGGAATGCCTGGCGCTCTTCGACGAGGTCGGCGCGCTGGCCGTCCATCCCGCCGAGGTCGAGATGGCGCTCTGGTTCCACGACGCGATCTACGACGTGAAGGGCTCGGGCAACGAGGAACGCAGCGCCGAGTGGGCGCAGGAGGCGCTGCTCGCCGCCGGCGCGGAGCGCGACGTCGCCGATCGTGTCCGGCGACTGGTGCTGGTGACGAAACACGACGGCGTGCCGGCCAGCGTGGACGAGCAGGTGCTGGTCGACATCGACCTGGCCATACTCGGAGCCGGCCGCCCGCGCTTCGACGAGTACGAGCGCCAGATCCGCGATGAATACGCGTACGTGCCGGGTTTCCTGTTCCGTCGCAAACGCAGGAAGATCCTCAGGACCTTCCTGGAGCGGCCGGTGCTGTACAGCACGCCGGCGCTGCGCGAACTGCTGGACGCGCGCGCCCGGGAGAACCTGCGGCGCGCGATCGGCTGATCAACGCGACGCGGCCACGACCGCCTGCGGCACGTTGCGGAAACTGATGGCCAGCCGGTTGTACGTGTTCATGAGGCCGATCGCGATCGTGAGGTCGACGAGTTCCTTCTCGCCGAACACCGCGACGGCGGCGGCGTAGTCGGCATCGGGCACGCCGGTCGTCGCGACGCGAGTGACCGACTCGGCCCAGGCCAGCGCCGCGCGCTCGTGGGCGTCGAACAGCGCGCCGCCTTCCTGCCAGGCCTGCACCAGGGCGAGCTTCTCGACGGGCACGCCCTTCTTGAGCAGGTCGCGGGTGTGCATGTCCAGGCAGTACGCGCAGTTGTTGATCTGCGAGACACGCAGGAACACGAGGTCGACGAGCGCCGGCGGCAGGCCGCTCTGGGCGACGTAGGCGTAGACGCCGCCGAGCGCCTTCACGCCGGCGGGAGAGATCTGGCTGTAGTCGAGACGTTGGGTCATGGGGGGCTCCTTGGGATCGATGACTGGATTCTTCTCCCGCCGTGGTGCAAAGTGGAGTCCCAAGAATCGCAAAAATCGCTGTACCACGATGAGCCTGCCGCTGAGCCTGCCGCTCGACAAGTCCTCCGCCGTCCCGCTGGCGGACCAGATCCATCGGGGCATCGCGACGGCCATCGAGCAGCAGGTGCTCCTGCCCGGCATGCGATTGCCGTCCTGGATCGACCTGGCGGCGCAGGTGGGCGTGGCGCGCGGCACGGTGCGCGTGGCCTATGAGAAGCTGGCCGCCGCGCAGATGATCGAGGCGTCCCGCGCCGCCGGGACGCGAGTCGCGGAGCGGCCCGCCGCCTCACGTCGCGGCGAGGCGGCCCTCGACCCCGGCCCCTTCATCGCGATGTACCGCGAATTGACGGCCGGGCCGGGGATCTTCCAGCCCGGCATTCCGTCGCGCGACAACCTGCCGTCCAAGCTGATGCATCGTCTTCGCGCGCGGGCGCTGCTGGCGGAGACGACCGGCGCGGCGCTGTATCCCGACCCCCGCGGCGAGCTGGCGCTGCGGCGCGAGATCGTCGCTTACCTCGCGGTCGCGCGCGGCGTGGTCTGTTCGCCGGACCAGGTGCTGGTCACCGGCGGGTACGCGGCGGGGCTGGGGATCACGCTGCGCGTGCTCGGGCTCGACGGCGGGTCGGCATGGATGGAGGAGCCCGGCTTCTTCTTCACGCGGCACGCGCTCCTGGTCGGCAGGCTGACGCCGGTCCCGGTGCCCGTGGACGAACAGGGGATCGATGTGGAGGCCGGCTGGCAGCGCGCGCCGGACGCGGCGCTCGCCGTCGTCACGCCGGGGCAACAGGCGCCGCTGGGGGTGACGATGTCGCTGCAGCGCCGGCTGCGCCTGCTCGACTGGGCTGCCAGCACCGGCGGCTGGATCGTCGAGGACGACTATCTGAGCGAGCTGCAGCTGCAGGGGCGCGCCGCCCCGGCGCTCGCGTCGCTGGACCGGCACGGGCGAGTGATCCACATCGGCTCCTTCAGCAAGACGATCGATCCGCGGCTGCGGCTCGGGTTCGTCGTCGTGCCGGCGGCGATGGTGTCGCGCTTCGCGGAGGCGGTCGCCTGCCTGGCGCCGCCGCCGGGGCCGGCCACACAACAGGCGATCGCGGCGTTCATGCGCGACGGGCACTACCTGCGCCATCTGCGACGCACCAAGCGGTTGTACCTGGCGCAGCGCGACGGCCTGCTGAAGCGCTTGCACGAGCGGGGCCTGGAGACCCTGCCGGCGGCCCTGGCGGTGCTGGTCCGGACGCCGTCGGGGGTTTCGGACCTCGCGATCGCGCGGGACCTGTTCGCCTACGGCATCTCGCCGGCGCCGCTGTCGGTCTGGTTTGCCGAAGCCGGGCGGGCGCAATCGGGGCTGATGCTCAGCGTCGCGACGGCGCCGCAGTCGCAAGTCGCGCGCGCCTGCGACCGCCTGCAGGAGGTGATCGCCCGGCACGCGCCGCGCTGAAGGCGCCCTCGCGGCAGAAGGCGCCAGCGCTGCGATGCGAATACCGATCCGGCGCCAACGCTGTGGCCGATGCCGGCAACACGTCATCCCGGGAGGAACGACCCTTGCCACAAGGGCGGCTCCACTCCGACCTTGACGGGACTGCCATGGACCTCCACCACCGCCCGCCGCGCGACCTCTGCGTGGGCACCGCTTCCGGACTGCTCGGCGGCCTGATCGGCGCCGCCGCGATGACCGCCTTTCAGGCGGGGCTGGCGCGAGTCGGCATTACCTCGGGGGTGCGCGGCATGCCGTCGACCGAACGTGCCGCCGATCGTCTCGCGGCATTCACCGGCCGCCGTCTGCCGTCCCGCGAGCGCGCTGTCGCCGGCGAAGCCGTCCACTACGGGATGGGATCGCTGGTCGGCGGCCTGTACGGCGCGGCGGCCGAACTCGATCCCCGCGTGACCTGCGGGCGCGGCACCGTGTTCGGCGTGGCGGCGGCGACCGTCGTCGACGAGACGCTCGTGCCCGCGTTCCGCTTCGGCGACCCGGTCACGCGGGCGCCGCTGCCATCGCATCCGTACTCGTATGCCTCGCACCTGGTCTACGGCGCCTTCACCGAGTCGGCCCGCCAGCTGTTCCGCCGCTTCTTCGGCCGGGTGCGCGCGGGGGCGCAGGTCGTGCGCGAGGCGAGGGCGCAGGGCGTGCCGGTCGTCGCGGTCAAGCCGGCCGATTCCCGGCGCACGCTGCTGATGGCCTTCCTGCTCGGCAGCACCGCCGGTCCGCGGACCAGCGCGCCGCTCACCGTCACGAGCTGGGCCGCGAAGCTCGGCTGGATCGACGTGAAGGACTCGCCGCTGGCCTTCCTGGCGTCGACGCACGCGGTGGCGGTCACCACGCCGATGGCGATCGGGGAACTCATCATCGACAAGCTGCCGTCGACCCCCGATCGCACCGACCCGCCGGGGCTCGCGGCGCGTGCCGTCAGCGGGGCGATCTCGGGCGCGGCGCTGGCGGGCGGACGCTCCTGGCCGGCCGCCCTCGCGGGTGCGATGGGCGCCGTCCTCGCCACCTATGCGGGGTACACGCTGCGCGAGAAGCTGTCCGACGCACTCGGCCACGACTTCCCGGTCGCGGCCGTCGAGGACCTGATCGCCTTCGGCGGCGCGACGATGGTGTGCCTGGCGCAGGTGGGCAGCAGTGAGGAGGCGACGTCCTCATCGGCGGGCACGGCGGCGGCTCATGACGACGCCTACGACGACGCGCTCTCGGCGCTGGGCTGGCCGCACAGCTGAAGCGCTGCGCCATCCGTCCCCGCGGGGCGCGCAGGAGATGGTCGACGTGGCAGCGCGTCAAGCCATCAGGTCAGGTCCATCTGATCAGGGTGACGATCATCGCCACGCAGAGCGCCATCGCGCCGAGGTAGAGCCCCCAGCCGCGCAGGCGACGGCGACGGAGAAGACGCTCGCCGCGGTCGTCGCGAAGGACTTCTTCGTCGTCGCTTCGCGCCAGCAACGCGCCCGCCGCATAGAGCCCAGCGGCGATCACCGCTGCCGCGATCAGGTTGCGGCCTTCGCTCATGTCGTCGCTGACATCGAGCCAGATCGCCGACGCCACGCCGGTCATCACGACCACACTGACCGCGCGCCAGCGGTCCAGCCGGCTGACCGCCGGATCGAAACGCGGCTGTCGCAGCCGATCGCCGTCCGGCTCGGCGGTGGTCGACGTGCCCGGCGGCGACCAGCCGGGCGACTTGAACAGCACGCGGATCCGGTCCGACCAGCGCGGCGTGGCGCGGGCGCGGTCGAACAGCTCGCCGTAGAACTGGCCCACCGCCTTCAACGGGTTCCAGCTGTGCAGCGGCTTGACCGTGCCGTAGACGCAGGGCTCGGTCTCCTCGGCGAAGGTGCCGAACATCCGGTCCCAGATCACGAGCACCGCGCCGTAGTTCCTGTCCAGGTAGCCCGGATTCACCGCATGGTGGACGCGGTGGTTGGATGGCGTCGAGAACACCCGGTCCAGCCAGCCCAGTCGCCCGATGTGCTCGGTGTGGATCCAGAACTGGTACAGCAGCACGAACAGCCCCGCCGCGACGTACTGCTCCAGCGGCAGGCCCAGCAGCGCCATCGGCAGGAAGAACGGCCAGCCCATCACCGCGTAGAAGCTCTCCTGGCGCAGCGCGGTCGTCAGGTTGAAGTGCTCGCTCTGGTGATGCACGGTGTGGGCCGCCCAGAAGAGGGCGCTCTCATGGCTGACGCGGTGCAGCCAGTAGTCGCAGAAGTCGTAGACCACGATCGCGACCACCCAGCCCCACCAGCCGTCCCAGGCCGTGGTCGGAACGAGCGCCAGATGCGGCTGCAGCCACGCGTACATGCCGTTCTGGAACAGCGGCGTGATCGCGGCGACCGCCAGGCTCATCAGGCCCTGGCTCAGGCTGCTGAGCGAGTCGGACAGCCCGTAGGTGTCGCGCCCCTTCAGCCGTCCCCACAGCCATTCCAGGGCAATCAGGAGTCCGAACAGCGGGACGGCGATGAGGAGGACACGGTGCATGAAGGACGGCCGGGAAGGAGAGGGTCAGGACTTGCCTGCTCAGAACCGATACCAGAGGCTGGCGCTGAAGGTCTGCTGGGTCTTGGCGGTCGTCAGCGGGGACCGCGACGCGTCGCCCACCAGCCGCGCATTCAGCCATTGGCCGCTGACGGACCAGTGCTCGGAGAACTTGTGCTCGCCGCTGAGGGCGATGCTCCAGTCCATCAGGCCGGCGCGCGGACGCCATTCGGGCAGGCCGCTCGCGCGGGATTCGCCGGGACCGATGCCGTAGCTGCTGCGCAGGTGCGCGCCATTGGCCGCCGTGGCCCCCAGCGTGATGGCGATGAGGTCGTCGCCGACCGGGATGCCGGAGGTCAGACCCAACTCGAGCTGCTCGCCGTCATGCCGTCGGCCGCTGCCCCACGAGAAGCCCGACTGCAGCATGAGCCAGGAGGTCGCCTGGACGTTCGCGAACGCTTCCGTCGTGACGCGCGAGCCCAGCCGGTCGATGCCCTGGGGCGTGACCCGCGACGGCCGTCCGAACTGCGGCCACAGCCGGGCGCCGACCTGCCAGACCGAGGCCGTGGCGGCATCGGCCAGCACGGGCACGAGGTTCCAGCCGATGCCGAGGTCGGTGGAGACGAAGGCGCCTTCGGGCGTCAGCACTTCCAGGGCCGGCAGCAGGTCATTGCTCGCGCGCGCGGCTGCCGGGCGCGGAGGGCCAACTGCGCGTCGACGCGCCACCGGACCAGCTCGTCTGCGCCGGCGGCGCGTCCATCAGCACCAGGCTGCCCGCCGCCCAGGCCGGTACCGCACCGCCCGCCAGGCCGGCGCAGAGGAGCGGGATGAAAGACCGTGCGGCGCCGCGGGCCGCGGCGGGGCGGCGCGTGCGAGGCAGGGGGAGGGTCGGATGGACGGCGCGGCGCATGGGGACGGAAGCTGCCGGAATTCTAGGGAGCGGTGTCCGCCGCGACCTTGCAGGAATCTGTCGGTCCGCACTCCAGGTCCCGTGCGGAGTACGTTTGCAACTCCCACCAGATGGGGGATAGCGCATGCACCTGGGGCCCTATAAATAGGGATGGCGGGTGACAACGTTGCCGATCTATATCGGCAACATGTCGTCACAAGTGTTTCAGGCATCCCCCCTCAGGGTTCCCCCTGAAGAGGGGGCGACGCAAGTGACCATCGGCCTATTATCCGGGCCTTCTCCGGCGTGCAGTGAGGGGTAGCGACGACCGAGCCGGAGACCCATCGGTCAGTCGAAAAAATGGGAGGCCCTATGGAAACAGTGTCCGTTGCCCGCACGTTCGAGGCGGCTGGAAGTGGTGGCTATGCGATGCCGGCGGTGAAACGCCGGGTACTGCTGGTCGACGACCATGAACTGGTGAGGGCGGGGATCCGCACCCTGTACCAGTCGCTGGATGAGATCGACATCGAGTGGGTGGAGGCGGCGTCGCTGCAGGAAGGTCTGCAGGCCTACGTCGGCGGCGGCGCGGTCGACGCCGTGCTGCTGGATCTGAACCTGGGGGACTGCAAGGGCCTGCAAGGGCTGCGGCAGTTCATGGAGGCCTATCCCGAGGCCCGTGTCGTCGTCTTCAGCGGCACGCAGGATGAATTCGTGGTCCGTCAGGCGCGGGCGCTGGGCGCCGTGGGCTACCTGCCCAAGGGCGCGCTGATGGCCGAGATGCGCAGCACGCTGCGTGCGCTGCTGGCCGAGGGCCAGCGCCACCGGCAGTCGCAGTCGGGCACCTTGTTCCCGCGCTTCCCGTCGTCCGCGATGTACGACCGCGTGGCCGAGCTCGGCCCGCGCCACCTGGAGATCCTCGAACTGGTGCTGTCCGGTTGCAGCAACCAGGAGATCAGCAACTCGACGCAGCTGTCGCTGGGCACGGTGAAGAACTACGTCTCCTCGCTGCTGCTGGCGCTGGACGTCAAGTCGCGCTCGCACATGATCAGTCTCTTCCGCTGACGAGGTGGCCACGGTCCACCGAGGCGATCCGCGGGGCGATCACCGGGGCGAGGAACAAGCCCCCGACACCACCTTTCCGCCGACCGAGATCTTCATCGACTCGCCGGACGTCCCCGACGTGCCGGCGAGCGCCGTTTCTGGCGTGCCGTCAGGCGCTGCATCGAACGGCGGCCCCGCTGCGTCCGGCGCGGAGCGTTCAGTCGCGCCGCCGGCGTCCGGCACGCCAACGGCGCCGGGCCTGCGTCCGGGTGAGGCCGGTCCCGGCCCGTCCACGCCGTCGGGCGCGGGCGCTCCGCCGCCCGCCGACGGCATGGGCGCCCGTCCGAAGCGGTCGCGCCGCCCGCCGCGACCGAGCCTCTTCGTGGCGGTCGCCGGCGCGGTCCCGGAGAACGACGAGTCCGTCCAGGAAGGACGCCGCCGCGAACGGCGGGCGATCGCACGCCGGCTGCAGGATGCGGGCTTCGACGAAGCCTGGAGCCATTGGCCCTGGCTGCTGACGGCGGTCGCCGTGCCGCTGGTCTCGGCGCTGCTGCGCGGCATGCCCGCGACGGGCCTGGTGGTCTGGGTCTTCGGCGTCATCGCGCTGGCGGTGGGCTGTGTCTTCACCGCGCGGTCGCTCTCCCACCGCGGATCCCGGGTCGACAGCAGCCGCATGGCCTTCTCCGACCGCGAAGGCCGGCGCCTGCTCTACCTCCAGGCTGCGGGCTGCCTCGCGCTGCTGAGCCTGCACCCGTGGCTGGCCGAATCGCCGGGCGCGCGCGGCTTGCTGACCGGACCGCTGCTGGCGGCCACGGCGGCGGTGGTCGGCGTGCTGCTCGCGCCGATGGGGCGCTGGTCGGCCGTGATCGCGGTGCTGCCGGCGTCCGAGGGCCTGGCGCGGCTGTTCGATCCCGCCGCGCGGCCGGGGGCCGGTCCGGTGTGGTTCCTTGCCGCGGCGGTGGTCGGCGGGCTGGCCCTGCTCGAACACCATCGCTGGCAGCGGGCCAAGCGTCTGCTGATGGAGCAGGACCTGCACGTCAGCACGCTCGAACAGGACCGTGACGGCGCCATCCGGGCCGACCAGGAGAAGAGCCGTTTCCTCGCGATCGCGAGCCACGACCTGCGCCAGCCGGTGCATGCGCTGGGGCTCTTCGCCGCGAGCCTGGAGCGCCGCCTGCAAGGCACGGAGGAAGAGCCGCTGATCCGCAACGTGATGCGCTCGATCGAAGGCCTGGAGCGTTCCTTCAACGCGATGCTCGACATCTCCCGGCTGGACGCCGGCACGGTCGAGCCCAACCTCCAGCACTTCCCGCTGCGCGACCTGTTCCGGCGCCTGCACATGCACTACGCCGGCCAGGCGGAGGGGGCGGGGCTGGGGCTGCGCTTCTCGCCGGGCGGCAAGTCCGTCACCAGCGATCCGCAGCTGCTGGAGCGCATCCTGGGCAACCTGATCCAGAACGCGATCAAGTACACGGAGGAGGGCGGCGTGGTGGTGGTCGCGCGGTCGACCTCGACCCACCTGAACCTCGAGGTGTGGGACACCGGCATCGGCATCAAGTCCAGCGACCTGCCGCGCATCTTCGCGGAGTTCTACCAAGTGGGCCAGAGCGAGCGCAGCCGCACGCAGGGCCTGGGCATGGGGCTGGCGATCGTCAAGCGGCTGGCGCACCTGCTGGGGTACCGGCTGATGGTGGCCTCGCGGCCGGGTCGGGGGGACGATGTTCCGGCTCAGCATCCCGCTGGGCGGGCTGCCCGAGATCCCGGAGTTCACGACGGCGGCCGACACCGTGCCGATGCCGGTCATGGAGCCGCGCTCGGTTCTCGTCATCGACGACGAGGAGCCCATCCGCATCGGCCTGCAGCTGCTGCTGGAGGAATGGGGTTATGAGTCCATCATTGCCGCCACCGCGGCCGAGGCGGCAGAGGCGGTGCGCGCGCGGGCCGAGCCGCCGGACCTGATCCTGTCGGACCTGCACCTGGGCGACGGGCCGGACGGCATTGCTGCGATCCGCGCGGTGCGTGAGCTCTGCCGCACCGAGGTGCCGGCGATCCTCGTCACCGGCGACACCAGCCGCGAGGAACTGCGCCGTGCCACCGAAAGCGGCCACACGGTGCTCTTCAAGCCCCTGCAGCCGCGCAAGCTCTTCAACGCCCTGCGCGGCATGGTCTCCTGACGCAAGACCTGACCCCAGCCCGACAGCGACAGCGACAGCGACAGCGACAGCAACAGCGACAGCAACAGCGACAGCAACGTCGCATGTTCCAGCGTCAAGCGCAGGAGCGGTGTCAGCGAGCGCGAGTGGGGCCGGAATGAGGCTTGGGGTCCCTGGAGGGGTGCCCCATGCCTCGTGGAGAGCCCGCGCCTGGCCAACCGGGGGCGACATCCGCGCGAGGTGCGCCCGGTGGGGCCTACAGTAACGAGCCCTTCACGCCGTTCCACGATGACCACGATCTCTGACTCCTTGACGCCACGCCGCCTGACTTCGGCTGCCTGGGCGCTGCGCATCCAGTTCTTCGTGTCTGGGGCGTTGTTTGCGACCTGGGGTGTGCATGTGCCGACGGTGAAGGCGCATTACGGTCTGGGCGAGCAGTCGCTGGCGATTGCGATGCTGGCCTCGGGTGTTGGCGCGTTGCTGGCGTTGACGCAGGCGGGGCGCGTCGTGGCGCGATTCGGGCCTCGGGGCGTGGCGGGGCTGACCGGCGTCCTGTGTGCTGCCGGCGTATCGATGCTGATCGCGCCCAGCGTGTACCTGGGGCTTGTCCTGCTGCTGATGCTTTTCGGCGCGACGGCCAGTCTCTTCGACGTCGCCATCAACGCTGAAGCGACCGAGATCGAGCACCTGGCCGGCCGCCCGCTGATGAGCGGTTTCCATGCGATGTTCAGCCTCGGCGGCATGGTCGGCGCGGGTGTGGGCAGTCTGCTGCCGTTGCTGGGCTGGACGCCGCAGACGCATCTGCTGGTGGCCTGCGGCACGGGCATGGTGCTGATCCTGGGCGCCTGCGCCGCGATGCTGAAGATGAAGACCGATGCCGGCGAGTCACAGCCGCTGAGCCTGCCGCGCGGCGTGCTCGCGCTGATCGGCACGCTGGCGGCGCTGGGTCTGATCGCCGAAGGCGCGATGTACGACTGGAGCGTGCTGTTCATGAAGCAGGAGCGCGCCAGCGACGCCAGCCTGTCGGCGCTCGGTTATGCGAGCTTCAGCCTGGCCATGGCGCTGGGGCGTTTCGGCGGGGACTGGGTGCGGGCGCGCGTCGCGCCGGTGCCCTTGATGGTCGCGAGCGGGTTGCTCGCCGCTGCGGGCATGGCGACCGCGCTGCTGGTGCCGATCGCATCGGCGGGACTGCTGGGCTTCGCGCTGGTCGGGCTGGGCCTGTCGAACGTCGTGCCCGTGCTGTTCAGCGCGGCGTCGAAGGTGCCCGGCGTCAGCGCCGCGCACGGCATCGCGGCGGTCTCGTCGCTGGGCTACCTGGGCATGATGGCCGGCCCGCCGCTGATCGGCATGATCGCGGAACACACCTCGCTGACGGCCGGTCTGTCCTGCGTCGTCTTCTTCGCGCTGTTCATGGCCGCCAGCGCGCAACGCGCGTTGGGCGGCACGGCCCGAACGGCCGCGCCCGCGGCCGCTGATTGACCTCGCGTTCCGAGACCGCCTCGGACCGACTGCGAGAGGCCGGACAACCCGTGCGAGGTGTGTAGGCGAACGCCCGACACGGGCATCGGGCGATCACCGAGGCGACGATGCGCCGTTGGCCTCGTGTCGCCGAACGCCATCGTCCCTACAGTTGATCCTGACAACGGAATTCGAGCTTCCGTTGTCCATGCTTCTCTCTCGCATGGTCCGCCTTTTCCCTCTGCAGGCGGACGACTTTTCGGCCCCGGTCTCACGACCGGGGCCTTTTCTTTTTTGGGCCAGCCCGCCACGGCCACGGCCAAGGCGGTGGCGTCCGGCGCGGCGCGTCTGTGCTGACCTTGCCTAAGATGCGTGCCCATGAACAGCACGACTTCGACGCCGCGCCTTCGTATCGAATGGCGCGGCAGGGCCACCGACATCGAATACACCTGGGTGAATGGCGGGGTCGACGACGCAGCCGATGCCTCAGCAAGCGCCGCGCCGGTGATGGTCTTCCTGCACGAAGGCCTGGGCTCGATCGCCATGTGGCGGGACTTTCCGGCGCGCCTGTGCGCGGCGATCGGCATGCGCGGCCTCGTGTACTCGAGGCCCGGCTACGGGCGCTCGACGATGCGCGCGCCGGACGATCGCTGGGGCGTCGACTACCTGCATCGCCAGGCGCATGAGGTGCTGCCCGCCGTGCTTGCGGCATTGGGCGTGACGTCGCCGCCCTGGCTGTTCGGGCACAGCGACGGCGGCTCGATCGCGCTGCTGCATGCGGCGAAGCTGCCGACGGCGGGGGCAGTCGTTGCCGCGCCGCACATCGTCGTCGAGGATCTGTCTCTCGACGGCATCCGCAAGACCGTCGAGGTCTACGAGGCGGGTCCGTTGCGCGAGCGCCTGGCGCGCTTCCACGACGATCCGGATTCGCCGTTCGGCGGATGGAGCGGCACGTGGCTGAGCGCCGCCTTCCGCGACTGGTCGATCGTCGAGGAGATCCGCGCGATCCCCTGTCCGGTGCTCGCGATGCAGGGCGTCGACGACGAGTACGGCACGCTCGAGCAGATCCGCGGCATCGCGCGCGAAGTCCCCCAGACGCGTCTCTTCGAGATTCCCGCCTGCGGCCACTCGCCGCACAAGGACAAGCCCGCCGAAGTGATCAACGAAGTCAGCGACTGGTTGGGGACGGTGGTCCTTGGGGTTCCGGCCCTTGCGGCCGGGGCCCCATGGTCCAGCGGCCGACGCCCGAACGACGGCAGGTAGGCGGTCTCAGACCGTCAGCAACCCCATCGTCATCGCCTTCAACGTCGCCGCGGCCCGCGTGCTGCATTCGAGCTTGCGAAACGCGCTTTCCAGATGCGTCCGCACGGTCGCCGGGCTGATGCCCAGCACCTTCGCCGCTTCCTTGTTGCTTTCGCCGATGGCGATGCGGCCGAGCACCTCGGTCTCGCGCGCGGAGAGCGTGATCGCTCCGGGCGAGAAGGGCGGTGCGGCAATGCGGCGCCGTTCCGCGCCGCAGACGGCGTCGGCCGCTTGCGGGTCGAGGCGTCCGGCGGCCACTTCCTTGCCCATGGCGACGCGTGCCGCGTCGGTGTCGAGGGCCGGCGCTCCGGGGCGTGGTGTCCGCACGGTCACCCACGCGGCCGCCGCGGCCAGCACCCGGGCGGGCATCGGAATCGCGGCGCCTGCCGCGCTGCGGAACGCACCGGAGCCATCCATGCGTTCGTCGACATAGGACGCGAGCTCCGCTTCGGCGTGCAGCGCGGTCAGGCGCCGCGCTGCACGTCCGGTCCAGTACGGCATCAGGCGAAGCTTCTCGCGGTCGGCCTCGCCGAGCCGGCGGCCTTCGCTCCAGATCGCGTTCGGCACCGACGCGCGGCCGATGCCGTGCAGCAGCCCCGCGCGATGGAGCCGCTCCTGCGCCGCGGCGTCGAAGCCGAGCACGGCGCCCGCCTCGCGGGCTGCATCGGCCACGCGGCGTGACAGGCCGGTCATCCACGGCAGCTTGAGGTCGATGACGTCCGCGACCAGTTCGAGCGGTGTGTCGAGGGCGGCCAGCGCGGCATCCAGGTCGGCGGCCTCGTGGCGCGGGGCGCTGCCATGCCCGCTTTCCTGTGTGCTGCTTCCCTGCGCCCCGCCTTCATGCGCGCCGGCCTCCAACGCAACCATCCACGCCTGCGCGTTCCTCGTCACCAGGTCCACCAGCGCTTTCGGATACTTCGCCTCCGAGCGCTCGCCGATGTAGCGCAGGGCCGCGGACACGCCGTGCACGCGCGAGAAGATCTCCAGATCCCCCGCCAGCGCCACATGGAAGACGACGGCCGGGATCTCGTCGCCGCGCAGTCCGGCGGGTTTGCCGTGACCGTTCCAGGTCTCGAAGAGATGGCGCATCGCGCGCTCGATGTTGGCGGGCAGACCCAGCAGCCGGGCGATCTCGCCCGCGACCTCGCAGTGGATGAGCGCCGCCTCGCCGAGCGTGCCGGCCAGCGCCGACGCTGCTTCGGCCGATCCGTTGGAGAGCATCGCGTCGCGCCCCCCGACGTCGTCGCCCATCAGCACCGAGAACTCCGGCGCGTTGGCCGTGCAGCCGGACCATCGCAGCAGCGCCACGCAGGCGGCGTGGCCGGGCGCCTCGTCGGCATCGCGACCGAGCGCGAGGCCCTCGGCGCGGGCCGCCGCGGCGATGCGCGCGGCGAGCCACGCCGTCCGCGTCGAATGGTCGACCGGCTGGCCCATGCTGAGGTCGCCCACGAATGCGAGCGCGCGCACGGCGTCGAGCACCGGTACGCGCGAGGCCGCCGGGCCCGCCGTCGTGGCGGAGGGCGCGGAGGAAGTCGAGGGGATCGGAAGGAGCGGGGAGGAAGAGTCGGTCACGGCGTCCCAGGGGCAAGGTCGAGCGCGCCGCGGGCACCGCGCCATGGGTGCCCGCGGCCGGCGCGGACCTTACCGGGATTGCCGGACCGCGTCCAGGATGACCTTGGCGACCGCTTCCGGCTGGGACTGCTGCGGCACGTGCGAGCTGTCGACCTTCGTCACCTTCGCGCCGGCGCGCTGCGCCATCGCGGCCTGCGCCTCGGGCGCGATCATGTGGTCGGCGGTGGCCAGCAGGTAGTACGAGGGCTTGGTCTTCCACGCCGCGGCGGACACCGTCTGCTCGAAGGCCTTGGCCTGGATCGGGCCTTGCGTCGCCGTCATCACGGCGGTCGTCGCGGCGGGCAGGTCCTGCGCGAAATGGTTCTTCATGCCTTCGGCAGTCAGGCTGAGCCAGCCTTGCGCGTCGGCCTTGAAGTGGGCCGAGCCGGACGGCGTCGGGAAGCCCTTGCCCTGTTCCGCGGTGTTCTGGCCGACGTTGGGTGCGAACGCGGCCACGTAGACCAGCGAGGCGACCTTGTCCGAGGTGCCGGCTTCGGTGATCACCGTGCCGCCCCACGAGTGGCCGACCAGCACGACCTTGCCAGGCTGGGCGTCGATCCGCGCGGCGCGCGGCGGCGACGTCGTCGGCCAGCGAGCTGAGCGGGTTCTGCACCGCGGTGACCTGCACGCCTTCGCGCTGCAGCAGCGGGATGACCTTGGCCCAGTCGGAGCCGTCGGCGAAGGCGCCGTGGACGATGACGACCGAGGGCTGGGCCGAGGCCGCCGGCGTGGCAGCCAGTGCGGCGGTCGACAGTCCGGCCGAGGCGGCGAAGGCGCTGGCGGCAATGGCGGTGGCGATGAGGCGGCGGGTGATGTTCATGGTCTGGCTCCTGGTGGTTGGGAGGGTGTCGGGACAGGGCTCTACTGTCGCGATTGACGCCCCGCACCGGTATCGGACGAATGTCCGAGGGCCCGACCGCCGGAACGCCGGAGGCGGTCGACCCTGTGACACGGCAGGGGACAGCGCGCCGCCTTGCCCATCGGTATTTACGCTGAGGCCGCCACAGTCCCTGCGGGCGATGTCGTCATGGCGTCAAGCGCCCATCGCCCTGCGTGGGCGGAGCTCGCCACCGTCGAGCGACCGGCGCGCGGGGACATGCCTTCCCGCATCCCCAATGCGGATGCGTTTGCGCGGCGTTTGCGTCCCGCCGCGGGGGGCGCCTCCCGGCAAGTCCTGACCCCACCCCCTGCGCGGCGACTGCCTCCAAAGGGTGATCCCTTAGGGAAAGAACCACCCCCGCACCGAGGGGGAAACGCGGCCCGACCCCCTCGTGCTCTCCGTGACAAGAGTCACAGAATCGACACGCCCGAAGGTCGTCCTCCCGCCGGCCATCAGCAGTCGAGACGGCGCCCCGCATCACGGTGCGCCGTCGTCCAAGTCCAGGTGGACATCCCACCTTCATCCTGAAAAGGACGCAGCAATGTTCAAGAAGACCTGTCTGGCCCTGGCGCTCGTCGGCGCCGCGGCCGCGGCCCACGCGGGGCCCACCCTCATCAACGAGGGCTTCGACGACGTCACCGCACTCCCAGGCTGGATCATTTCCAACCAGGGCACGCCGGGCGGAACGACCCAGCCGTGGGTGCAGGGCGATCAACAGATCTTCACCGCGCTGAGCGGTGCGGCCAATTCCTACATCTCCTCCAACTACAACAACGCGCCCGCCGGCGGCACGTTGTCGAGCTGGCTGGTCAGCCCCGTGTTCTCGACCGCCGAGAACCTGGAAGTGTCCTTCTGGGCGCGCGGCGACATCCAGCCCGGCTTCTTCGACCAGCTGACCTACGGCCTGGTGAATGCCGCGGGCGTCTTCAGCAGCTTCGTGCCGCAGGCGACGGTGACGGTGGCGGGCGCATGGACCCAGTACAGCTTCCTGCTGGCGGGTCAGGGCGCCGGTTCCACCTCGCGCTTCGCGATCCAGTATTTCGGTGACGCGGACAGCGCGAACTACGTCGGCGTCGACAACGTCAGCGTCAACGTGCCCGAGCCGTCGACCTGGGCGCTGGCCGGCGTGAGCCTGCTGGGCCTGGTGGCCGCGCGCCGCCGCCGCGCACAGTCTTGAGCCGCGTTTCGAGTCATCGGAACCTCCGAGTCATCTCCGCAAGGACAACGACCATGATCACCCGCATTTCCCTGGGCCTGGCGATCGCCGCGGCCCTGCCGCTGGCGGCGCAGGCTCACGAAGCCGCCGCTCCGGCATCGCTGCCCGTGGCCGACGCGGCCGCCATCGCGGCTGCCGACACCAACCAGATCGTCATCGTGCGCGACGCCGATACCGGCCGCCTGCGTCCGGCGACCCCCGAGGAGCACAACGCCCTCAAGGCGCTGCCCGCCAACGCCAACGCCCGGGCGCGCGTCGCCTCGCGCGCGGCCGCGATGACGCCGCTGCTCAAGCAGCATCGCAGCGGCGCTGTCGGTGTCCGCCTGACCGACGACATGGTGAGCCAGTCCGTCATGGTGCGCGGCGCCGACGGCAAGCTCATCGAAGCCTGCTTCGCCAGCAAGGAGGAGGCCGAGGCCTTCATGAAGAACGGCGGCGCGGTCGCCAAGTCGGCCCTGCCCACGGAGTAAGCCATGCAGACATCCTTCAAGAAGACCGTCCTTCGCACGGCCCTGCTGGCCGCGCTGTGCGGCGCCGGCGTCGCGCAGGCCGCCACCATCGTCATCCAGAGCCGTGACCCCGCGGGCGTCGGCTTCAACGACACCACGCCGGTCGCGCCCGTCGGCGGCAACCCCAAGACCACGTTGGGCGAGCAGCGCATGTACGTCTACCGCTACGTGGCGGACGTGTGGGAAAAGGCGCTCGACAGCGACGTCACGATCACGGTGAACGCCGGCTGGGAAGCGCTGACCTGCACCTCGTCGCAGGCGGTGCTGGGCAGCGCCGGCGCCTGGAACATCTGGCACGACTTCCCCGGCGGCACGCCCGGCACCTGGTACCCGCAGGCGCTGGCCAACAAGCTGGCCGGCGAGAACCTGAGCGCGGATCAGCCTCCCGGCCCTTCCGGCTACGACAACGTCGACATCAAGACCCAGTTCAACATCAACCTCGGCAAGACGGGTTGCCTGGACGGCTCGCCGTTCTACCTGGGGCTGGACGGCAACTTCGGCACCGGCGTGAACTTCGTCGAAACGCTGCTGCATGAACTGGGCCACGGCCTGGGCTTCTCGGTGCTGACGGTCTACACCGGCTCGGTGGCGTCCGCGGTCGGCTACCGCCTGAATGCGGACGGCACCGCCTACGTCGCCAACGGTGGACTGCCCAGCGTCTGGGAGCAGTACATGTATGACAACACGGCGGGCAAGAGCTGGCTGACGATGACCAGCGCCGAGCGCCGTGTGTCGGCGGTCAACCCGCTGGGTCTGGCGTGGACCGGTCCGAACGTGCTGGCAGGCGCCGGCATGCTGTCGGCGACGCCGGTGCTGAAGGTCGCGTCCTCGGCGCCGGGCCAGTCCGGTCAGTATGCGTATGGCACGGCCTCCTTCGGTCCGGCGGTGAGCAGCGGTCTGACGCTGGGCGCGCTGGCGACGGTGTCGGCGGATGCGGTCAACGGCGCGGGTTGCCTCCCGTTCAGCCCGGCCGACACCACGGCGGTGGTGGGCAAGGTGGCGATCATCGATCGCGGCACCTGCGGCTTCGCGGTCAAGGCCAAGAACGCGCAGAACGCAGGCGCGATCGGCGTGATCATCGCCAACAACGCGGCCGGCGCTGCGCCGGGCCTGGGGCGGCGCGGACCCGACGGTGGTGATCCCGACGGTCAGCGTCTCGCAGGCCGACGGCGTCAAGCTGCGCGCGGCGATCATCGCGTCGGTGCCGTACGGTACCCGCGGCAAGCCGGGCCTGGCGACCTCGTCGTTGTCCACCGATCCGAGCAAGCGTGCCGGCGCTGACGTGCTGGGCCGCCCGCTGCTGTACACGCCGAACCCGATCGCCTCGGGCTCGTCCGTGTCGCACTGGGATGTGTCGGCCTCCCCGAACCTGCTGATGGAGCCGAACATCAGCCCCGACCTGGGCCTGATCCTGGTGCCGCCGAAGGACCTGACCAAGCCGCTGCTGAAGGATCTGGGCTGGTAATCTGCCCTTGTCCTGACGCCGGACCGGCCACCGACCGTTGAGTGGGTGGCCGGCGCGGTAGGATCCCCCTCGAAAGCCTGGTGCGCGAGCGCCAGGCTTTTTTCTTGCAAGTGGCCGCCCGAAGTGGGCTTCGATTCGCTCGAAGGTCGTCAGCAGGCGCGGAGATGTCGCTCAAACGGGCGATGAAATCCGCCATGCGGACGTTTGAGCGGGGTGAAGGGGGCGGCTGGTTGCGTCTTCAAACAGGCGGGTGGTCAGGACTGACTGATAATCGCCGGCCCCGGCTAGCCGGACCCTGGTTTTTTACTGGAAGCATTGATGAACAAGAGTGAACTGATCGAAGGCATCGCCACCAAGGCTGGCGTGACCCGTGCCGTGGCCGCGACCGCCCTGGACGCGACCCTGGAAACCATCACCGAAGCGCTGGCCGCTGGCGACCAGATCGCCCTGGTGGGCTTCGGCACCTTCAAGGTGAGCGACCGTGCCGCGCGCACCGGCAAGAACCCCGCCACCGGCGAAGCGCTGGACATCCCGGCCTCGAAGGTCGCGAAGTTCACCGCCGGCAAGGCGCTGAAGGATGCGGTGAACAAGTAAGCCTCCCGGCTTCTTGTCACTCAGGCGGCGCCCGCTCCTGCGAAAGCAGGGCGGGCGTTGTCGTTTGTGGTTCAGCCCTCGCGGAAGAACTTCAGCGCCGCCAGATCCGGAAACGCCGTCGGCCTTTTTGCCTGAGCGGCCGCGAACGCCTCCATCAGGTTCTTGTTCTGCCAGATCGCCGCCTGCAGCCAGCCCATCTGCTGGAGGCTGTCCTTGACGCCGTGATCGCGGGCGTAGTGGATCGCCTGCTTGCTGCCCCAGATCGCGACGGGCGGCTTCTGCGCGATCTCGCGCGCGCATTGCAGCGCGGCTTCGACGCATTCCGCCTGCGTCGCGAAGACGTCGTTCACCAGGCCCACCGCCTGCGCCCGCGCCGCGGGCATCCGGCGGCCCGTGTAGGCCAGTTCCTTGACCACACCCAGCGGCACCAGCTTCGGCAGCCGTTGCAGCGTGCCCAGGTCCGCGACCATGCCGATGTTGATCTCCTGGATGCAGAAGAACGCGCCGGTCTCCGCATAGCGGATGTCGCACGCCGCCACGAGGTCCACCGCGCCGCCGATGCAGCCACCGTGGATTGCCGCGATCGTCGGCACGCGCAGGTCGTCGAGCTGGTTGAACGCCCGTTGCATGTCCGCCAGCAGATCGACGATCGCCGCGCGGCCTTCGGCGCTGCGGTCGTCGAGCTGGATGCCGCCGTTCTGGAAGACCTCCAGCGACATCCCCGCGCTGAAGTGCTTGCCCGTCGACGAGACCACCAGTGCTCGCAGCGTCGGGCTGCGATGCAACTGCTCGAGCACCGCTTCCAGCTCGCGCCACAGCTGCGGCGACATCGTGTTCATCGCATCGGGCCGGTTCAGCACCAGGTGGCCGACGCCGGCTTCTTCGGTCAGGGTGAGGCAGTCCATTCGAGTCTCCTGTTGTTGTTCCGATCGTTCCCGGCGTCCCGGTCTTCGTGTTGAAGCGGGCGGGGGATCGGACGATGCTAGCGGGAGACCGATGGACGCCGCGTCAAGGACGCGACGCCCGATGCCGATTGGAGAGCGCTCTCAAGCGCCGACCAGCTCCTCCGCCGGGCCGAAGAACTCGTAGCGGAGCTGCTCCGTCGGCACGCCCAGCGAGCGTCCCGCCCGGTATACCGCCTGCATGAACGGCTTCGGGCCGAGCAGGTACAGGTCGACGTCGCGATCCTCGGGCAGGTGTCGCGCGAGCAGCGCATCGGTGACGTAACCGATCTCATGCGGTTCGTCGCCGTCGCGCGGCGCGTCGTAGACGTAGAGCGCCTCGACGTTCTCGTGCGCGGCGGCGAGCACATCCACGCGCTCCCGGAACGCATGCACGCCGCCGTGACGCGCCGCATGGATGAAGCGGATCGGCCGCCCGCTGGCCGCGGCCGATTCCAGCATCGCCATCGCCGGCGTGATGCCCACGCCGCCCGTGACCAGCACCAGCGGGCGGGTGGCCCCGGCGTCGAGCGTGAACTCGCCCGCCGGCGCTTGTACGTCGATACGGGTGCCGACCTCGGCCACGTCATGCATCCAGTTGGAAACCAGTCCGCCGTCCTCGCGCTTGATGCTGACGCGGTACCAGGGCTTGCCCGGCGCGTCCGACAGCGAGTAGTTCCGCCGCACCGTCCTGCCGTCGATGGTCAGCACCAGGGTCAGGTATTGCCCAGGGTGGAAAGGCGGCAGCGGCTGGCCGTCGACCGGCTCCAGGTAGAACGAGGTAATCAGCTCGCTCTCGCGTTCCTTGCGCGCGACGACCATCTCGCGCTGTCCGCGCCAACCGCCCGGCAGCGCGGCCGTGGCGGCGTAGACCTGCTCCTCGGCGTCCATCAGCAGTTGCGCCAGGGCGCCGTAGGCCTCGGCCCACGCGTCGATGATCTCGTCGGTGGCGACGTCCGCGCCCAGCACCTCGCGGATCGCGCCCAGCAGGCATTGACCGACGATCGGGTAGTGCGCGGGCTGCACGCCCAGCGCCACGTGCTTCTGGATGATGCGGGGCAGGGCAGGGGCGAGTTCGTGCACGCGGTCGATGTGGCTCGCGTAGGCCAGCACCGCGCCAGCCAGCGCGCGCGCCTGCGTGCCCTCGGCCTGGTGCGCTTCGTTGAAGAAGGCCTTCAGCTCAGGATGGTCGGTCAGCATCACGCGGTAGAAGTGCCGCGTGATGTCCTCGCCGCGCGACTTCAGCAGCGGCACCGTGGCCTGGATCAGGGCGATGGTCTGGGGCTTGAACATGAGCTTCTCTACTCCGGATTCGTTGAGGATGGCTTCCTCTACTCACGTTCCATGCCAGCGCGATTCGACTTTCAAAATCATCCATAACCCATTGATATGAAAAGTGACAAATGACCCTGATGTCAAATCGATGTCGAAATGACCGATGATGCGCCCATGTCCGATTGACAACACGCAGGTCGAAGTGACTCCAGATTCCCGCTACCGCCAGCTGCTCGCCGCCGTGCGCGGCCTCGTTCGATGCGACGCCGCCGCGCTGCTGCGGCTGCTGCCCGACGAGGGCGCTCCGGTGCTGCAGCCCGTGGCCGTCGACGGACTGGCGGAAGAGGCCCTCGGCCGGCGCTTTCCGGCCGCGGCGCATCCGCGTCTGGCGCGCCTGCTGGAGAGCGGCCACGGCCTGCGCTTCCCGTCGGATGCCGGTCTGCCCGATCCCTACGACGGGCTGCTGGAACACCAACAGGAGCTCGAGGCCGTGCACGACTGCATGGGCGCGCCCTTGCGCGTCGACGGACGGATCTGGGGCCTCGTCACGCTGGATGCGCTGGATCCCCACGCGTTCGACGGCGTCGACGACGGCCGCCTGCAAGGCATCGTGCGATTGCTCGAGGCCGGCGTCGTCGCCGAGGAAACCATCGCCGAGATGGCGCGTCGCGCCGAGCAGGAACAGGCCCTGGCCCGCGCCGCGTCACGCGGCGGATCGCGCGAGCTGCTCGGCCGCAGCGCCGCGATGGTCCGGCTGCGCGAGGAGATCGACACCGTCGCCGGCTCCGACCTCACCGTGCTGATCCTCGGCGAGACCGGTGTCGGCAAGGAACTGGTCGCGGAGCGGCTGCATGCGCGCTCGCCGCGGCGCGATCGACCGCTGGTGCAGATCAACTGCGCGGCGCTGCCGGAGACGCTGGCGGACAGCGAGCTCTTCGGCCACAAGCGCGGCGCATTCACCGGCGCGGTCGCGGATCGCAGCGGCAAGTTCGAGCTGGCCGACGGCGGCACGCTGCTGCTGGACGAGGTCGGCGAGCTGCCGCTGCCGGTGCAGGCCAAGCTGCTGCGCGTGCTGCAGAGCGGCGACGTGCAGCGGCCCGGCAGCGATCGGGTGCAGAAGGTCGACGTCCGCGTGATCGCGGCGACCAACCGCGACCTGCGCGAGGAAGTCGCGCGGGGCCGCTTCCGTGCCGATCTGTATCACCGGTTGTCGGTCTACCCGTTGCGCGTGCCGCCGTTGCGCGAGCGCGGCCGCGACGTGCTGGCGCTCGCCGGCGGCTTCCTGGAGGAGAACCAGCATCGCCTCGGCGCGCGCAACCTGCGCCTGTCGCCGGCGGCCTCGCAGGCGCTGCTGGCCTACGACTGGCCGGGCAACGTGCGCGAGCTGGAGCACCTCGTCAGCCGCGCGGCGCTGCGCGCCTTGTCGTCGGCCACAGGGGCCGGGCGAGGCGGGCGATGGATCGCGATCGAGCCGGAGCATCTCGGATTGAGCCTCGCTCCAGGCGCGGGCCAGGGCCTGGGACCAAATCCCGGCGTCGGCGTCGGCGTCGGCGTTGGATCGGTCATTCCTGCTCCCGGCGCCGGGGTCGGGGAGGCATCCGGTATGCCCCTGGCAGAGACACCCGCCACGCAGCCGGTAATCGCTGCCGGTCCCGGGCTGCGCGAGGCGACGGACCGCTTCCAGCGCCAATGGATCGAGGACGCGCTGCGACGTCACGACGGTGCCATGGCCGCCGCGGCGCGGGACGCCGGCATGGATCGGAGCAACTTCCTGAGACTGCTGAAACGGCTCGGCGTGCACGCGCCGTCGCGATAGCGTCGTCCGCCCGGGGCGGTCAGGACTCACGGTACAGTGGGACGGACAAGGGACGACATGACGGCTGACAGGCGAGAGGACGATCAGATACCCGGCGAGGCCGACGACGTCAGGCGTCTGCAGCAGGCCGGTGACGCGGTCTACCGCCGCCTGGTCGAGGGCGTGCTCGACTACGCCATCTTCCTGCTGACGCCCGCGGGCCGCATCGCCACCTGGAATGCCGGCGCGCAGCGCATCAAGGCTTACGCGGCCGACGAGGTCATCGGCCGCCACTTCTCGATCTTCTACACGCCCCCGGACATCGACCGCGGCTGGCCCGCGGAGGAACTCAAGCTGGCCCGCGCGCACGGCCACTTCGAGGATGAAGGCTGGCGCGTGCGCAAGGACGGCTCGACCTTCTGGGCCAACGTGGTGATCACCGCGATCATGAATCCGGACGGCGAGCTGCTCGGTTATGCCAAGGTCACCCGCGATCTCACGGCCCGCATGCAGCAGGAGGCCGAACGTCTGCGCATGGTCGAACTCGTCGACGAAAGCCGGCGGATGACCGAGTTCATCGCGATGCTCTCGCACGAGATCCGCAACCCGCTCGCGCCCATCATGAACGTGCTGTCGATCATGGGCCGCGAGGCGCTCAGTCCGCGCGGCGAGTGGTGCCTGTCGGTCGCCAACAAGCAGGTGCGTCAGATCAACCGGCTGGTCGAGGATCTGCTCGACGTCAGCCGCGTCACGACCGGCAAGGTGCGCTTGAGCGTCCAGCCGCTGGAGCTCGGCGTCGTCGTCGATGAAGCCGTCGAAGGCATGCGGCCGGCGGCGGACGCACGCGGGCATCTGCTCCACGCGACGCTGCCCGGCGAGCCGATGCGCCTGAACGGCGACCGCACGCGGCTGATCCAGCTGGTGTCCAACCTGCTCAACAACTCGATCAAGTTCACGCCGGCGGGCGGGCGCATCGACCTGAGCCTGCGCCGCGAGGAGGACGTTGCCGTGCTGACCGTGTCGGACAACGGCATCGGCATGACCGAGGACACGCTGAGCCACGCCTTCGAGCCGTTCTCGCAAGGCGAGGACCACGCGCGCGGGCACGGGGTGCACGGCGCGCAGGGTGTGCAGGGCGGGCTGGGCGTCGGGTTGGCCCTGGTGCGCAGCATCGCGGAACTGCACGGCGGCATCGCCGTCGCGAGCAGCGCGGGGACCGGGCAGGGGAGCTCGGTGACGGTCCGGCTGCCGTTGCGCGGTGGCGAGCGGCCCCAGCATCACGCGTGACTTCAGGGCTTGCCCAGGTCCGGCGCCTATAACGATTTCAGCCAGGCCAGCAGCGCGTCGCGATCCGCCTTGGACAGCTGCTCGAAGCGCTGACGCGACTTCTCGCCTTCGCCGCCGTGCCACAGGATGGCTTCGGTCAGCGTGCGGGCGCGGCCGTCATGCAGATAACCGACCGGCTGCGACTGCGCGATCTTCGCGGTGTAGCCGATGCCCCACAGGGCCGGGGTGCGCCACATCGCGCCTTGCGCCTGGCCTTCGGGCAGGTTGTCCGCCAGGGCCGGACCCATGTCGTGCAGCAGCAGGTCGGTGAAGGGATGGATCGTCTGGTCGCGCAGTTCCGCGAACGGATGGTTCCTGCCCGTCTTCATCTCCGGCGTGTGGCAGGCCGCGCAACGCAGCGCGTCGAACACCTTGCGGCCATTGGCCACCTGGACCGCGTCCACGCGATGCTCTTGCGTCGGCGCCACGCCCTTCGGGAATCCGCTCGGGAGGCTCCGTTGAGCCGGCACCGACAGCAGCTGCAGGTACTGCGTCAGCGCGCTCAGGTCCGCTTCCTGGATGCCCTTCTGCGCGGGCGCCGTGCGACAACCCACCGGGTCGGTCGTGCAACTGCGGTTCGGATACACCGGCGAGGTCACCGACATCTCGTTCAGCAGCGCATGAGCCACCTGGTGACGGACGCTGGCCTTGGACGCCTTCCAGCCGAAGCGGCCCAGACGCGTCGCGCCGGTTTCCGGATCGAAGCTGAAGTTGGCCTTGCCGAGCACACCGTCCTGATCAGGGGCCGATCGCACGCGAGCCAGGATGTCCGCTTCAGGCACCGCTTCCAGCAGGCCGACGCCGATCAGCGCTTGAGCGGCGCGCGCCGACCACAGCTGCGGCATCGGGCCGTCGAACCTGAATCTCGGCTTGCGCAGCTCGACCTGGGTGCCGTCCGCCAGCGTGACGCTGCGGGTCTCGAAGCCCACGACCCGGACGACATAACCCCCTTCCTCCGGCGCGCCGGAGGACGACATGGCGTTCATCTGGATCGACGCGCCGTAGAGCGGGTCGGGACGGAGGCCGCCGCCGGCGTCCTTCATGGCCACGCGGAAGGCCATCCGGTCCAGGCGCTGGTGCAGCGTGGACGGCGCCGGACCGCGGCCGTTGTTGACGTGGCACTGGACGCAGGTCGTGGCGTTGACGTGCGGCCCCGCCAGGCCGGCGATGGCGGCCATCGGTTCGTTGCCGGGCTCGATGTGCGCCCCCGTCATGAAGCTGCTGTGGGCCGTGCGGCGACCTTCGACGAATCGCTGCATGTTCCGCATGCCGGTGTTGTTGGCCGGCTGCTGGAACATCCGGAAGCCTTCGTCCGAATAGTTGTACGAGACGGACCCGAGGCCGCCCGACAGCGTGGAGGCCGGCAGCGGCGCGCTGTTCAGGCGCGGTGCCACGCCGTACCACGGGGTCAGGCCTTGACCGACGACGTAGACCCATTCGTTGGCGTAGTAGCGGGTACCGCCGTTGTCGCCCCTGGCCTGCATCGACGCCGTCGTCGTGAACATCGACGGCGCCATCTCGATCGGGTCGCCGACCTTCAGCGGCCGTGCGTCGACGCGCGTGCCGTCGGGGAATCCGTCGGCGCCCAGGCCCGCGTGTCCCGGGTAGTCCCTGATCACGACCGTGCAATGGTCGGTGCCGGGCTGACCGTTGGCCGGATAGTCCACCGGCGAGCAGACCGAACCCGTCGTGTCGAGCAGTTCGCCGTTGTCCATCCACCCGTAGCCGGTCACGCCGACGCGGTCGAAGGCGCGGAAGAACGCGGTGCCGCCCGGCAGGAAGTCCACCGTGGGGTTGTAGGTGTTGACCTTCAGCGAGGGCCTGGCGATGCCGGCCACGCGGCTGTTATCGATGATCTCCATGCCCCAGGTGCGATTCCTGAAGGAGTTCGGCACGAAGCTCAGGTAGGCCCCCTGACCCTTGTCGACGGGGGCGCCCGACGCATCGACGGTCTCGTTGGGGCCTTGGCCGATCTCGTTCCACTCCTCGCCGCGCTCGCGGGCGTGGTGTCCCACGCCGCGGTTGCCGAAGCGCGTGATCAGCGTGCCGTCGGGCAGCGTGAACTGCAGCGTCTCGATCGGCGACTGCGGCGCGAACAGCGGCGCCAGGTGCGCGCCGTCGGCGGGCGCGAGGAAGGGCGTCGTGGTCGTGGTGTCGCCCGGTACGGTGTCCGAGGCGATCTGGATGCCGCCGTCATGCGGCCCGTGGCCGCCATCGCCGCCGCAGGCGGCCAGCAGCGCGCTGCCCAGGAGGGCGCGGACGAATGCCTTGCCCATCGTGGTGACTCCCTCCCGTGTCCGTGCCTGTGTCCGTGCCTGTGGGTGTGATTGGTGATGTCCCTCCTGGGGAGGGTCAGGCGGCAGGAGTGTCCACGTTTGTTTTGCCGGTCGGCAAGTTTTAATGTGTGTCGAATTGATGCGCCGTCATGCGCGGCTCATGCGCGGCTCATGCGCGGCTCATGCGCGGCTCATGCGCGGCTCATGGGCGGCCCATGAGCAGTTGATGGGCGTGTCAGGCATGGGAGAGCGCCGCCGGATCCGGCGCCCTGGGGCCTCCGACCGCGCCGAGCGCGCCGCCCCACACGTGATAGAGCGCCTGCAGCACCACGTACTTCAGCATCTGCGTGGTGATGTTGGCGTCCTTCTCGCTGAGGCCGTGCTGCTGCATGAGCGTCGTCGGCAGGCTGGCCACCATGGCCGTGAGGCCGCCGAACCCGGCGCTGAGGATGGCGTGGGAGGTCCAGCCGACCTTGCTCGCGAAGACATCGCCGAGCGCCTCGGGGAAGGTGTCCTTGAGGTTCTTCACGTGGGCGCCGACGCGCGCGGCGGCGCTGAAGATCTGCTCCGCCGCCGGCTTCTGCAGATGGTCGAGGCAGGCGCCGAGATCGTCGCGCGCCAGGAAATGCTGGAAGCCCGCGCGGCCGGCGCTGACGTCGAAGTCGTTCTTGATGACCCGCATGCCGCCGCCGCCCACCGGCATGCCGAAGGCCGGATCGAGGATCCCGTCCATGGCGGCGCGCTGCTTCGGCTGACCCTTGAGTTCGTAATTGAGCATCGCCGGGATGCGCACGAGGCCGTTGCGCGCGGCCCCGTAGCTGAGGCCTGCGGCGATCGAGTTGTCCGCGGCCAGGCTGGCCTTGGTCGGCGGGTTGGCGCTGGCGATGGGTTCGGGCAACTGCTCGCCCGGCGGGCGGGTGAAGTAGGCGTCCTGGAAGGTCTTGCCCGCGGCGGCGCCGGAGGCGACATCCAGCATCGACAGCGCGAAGCCCATCACCGCGCCGGTGATCAGCGCCGGCACGGCGACCGGCAGGGTGGGCATGGCCTTCATCAGACCGGCCAGGGTCAGGTCGGCGAGCTTCAGGTTCGCCGGAATCGTCCCGAGGTTGAAGCCGCTGGCCGAGGCCATGCCATGCATCATGGCCGTGCCCTGGTCGCGCCACTGCACCTGCTTGAGCACGGAGACGAGATCGTCGCGGGTGTGGATGCCGCGCGATTCCAGCACGGCGGCCTGCTGCGTGGCCAGGCGCTCGAGCGCGGGGATGTCGTCGGGCTCTTGCGCATTGCGCTGAGCATGTAGGCGACGCAACCGGTGATGTCGTCGGGCAGCTTCTGCGCGAGCGAGTCGATGTCGATGCGCGGGTTGACGTCGCGCGGGCTCGGCACGGTGGCCGCGTGCAGCGACGCGAGCCCGCCGGGCGCGCGGGGGCCGCGATCCGGCGCCGTGCGGGCAGGGGATCGAAAGAGCCCGGCATGCTGCGCGTGAGCTGGGAGATCTCGTCATGCGCGTCGTGGCGTGGGAGCGCGGCCGAGTGTTCGGTCTCGGTGGCCACGGAGCGGCGCTGCTCGGCGATGGAAGGCGCGCCGCCGGCCGGCCGTTGCGCGTCGCTGGACACCGAGCTGCTGTTGCCGTTGAGGTTGGGGGTCAGCGGCGTCATGGGGATGTGTTCGCCGCTGCCCTGCGGATCCGGCAACCGCCCGGCGCCGCCGGTGCTGTTCGTGGACGACGTCCGGCTGAGGACCTTCGGCGCCGACTGGCGCGGCGCAGAGGACGGCCGGGAGCGGACCGGCGCGGCGTCGGCGCCGCCGTCGCTCTTCGCCGCATCCACGGAGGAACGACGCGAGGACAGCCCCTCGGGGACGATGTGCTCGCTCGAGGGCTTGAGCTGCGGATCGACGGCCGGCATCACGGGAAGCGTCGGCGTCTGCGGGCCCGACAGCGTCTCGGCCGACGGGGGAGGGACGCTGATCGCGCGCCCGGTGGGAATGGTGCTGCTCATGACGCCTTGAGTGCCGTTACATCAGGGCGATATCGTCGGCAGGACGTCCCTTGTCGGAGTGCCACGTCCGAAACCGTGCGCGGGGATGCGAATCAGGCGGGCTCCGCTGGAAGCCCGCCCGTCCATGTGCAGTCGGCTGGACTCAAGCCGCGAAGCCGCCATCGATCAGCAGGTCCGCCCCGGTGACGAAACCCGCCTCCGGCCCGGCCAGGTAGGCCACCATCGCGGCGATCTCATCCGCCTTGCCGTGACGCCGCAGGGCCATCAGGTCGTGCAGGCTGGCGCCGAACTCGGTGTCCGCGGGATTCATGTCGGTGTCGACCGGACCGGGCGCCACGTTGTTGACCGTGATGCCGCGCGGGCCGAGGTCGCGCGCCAGGCCCTTCACCAGTCCGATCAGCGCGGACTTGCTCATCGCGTAGACGGCGCCGCCGGCGAAGGGCATGCGCTGGGCGTTCGTGCTGCCGATGTTGATGATGCGGCCGCCGTCGCCCATGTGCCGGGCTGCCGCCTGCGAGGCGACGAAGACCGAGCGCACGTTGACGGCGACGGTGCGGTCGAAGTCCTCCAGCGTGAACTGGTCCAGCGGCGCAACGGCCAGCACGCCGGCGCTGTTGACCAGGATGTCCAGGCGGCCGAAGCGTTCGGCGACGCCGTCGATGGCGCGGGTGAGGGCGGCGGCGTCGGTGGCGTCCGCCTTGACGGCGATCGCCTGGCCGCCGTTGGCCTTGATCTCTTCGACCAGCGCTTCCGCGGCGATCGCGGACGACGCGTAGCCGATGGCCACGGCCGCGCCTTCGCGGGCCAGGCGTCGCGCGGTGGCGGCGCCGATGCCGCGCGAACCGCCGTGGATGAAGGCGACCTTGCCGGTCAGGCGGGCGGTCGAGGCGGTGTTGGTCGTGTTGCTCATCATGTTTCCTTTCGAAGCGGGGTGGTTGATGAGCTCAACTATGGTCGTCGCCACCTGATTACGGTAGTTGGAAAGCGGCGTGTTCAGTTTCAACCACTGGTATAAGCTGAACGCATGTCGACCGAACTCCGCAGCCACCTCGATGCCTTCATCACCGCTGCCGACGAGGCAGCTTTTCTGCTGCCGCGCGCCGGCTGGGGCTGACGCCCGCCGCGGTCAGCAAGAGCGTGGCGCAGTTCGAGGCGAGGCTCGGCGTGCGCCTGTTCCAGCGCAGCACGCGGAGCCTGGCGCTGACCACCGACGGCGAGCGGCTGCACGGCCAGGTGAGGCGCCCGTGGAGCGAGATCGGCGACGCCTTGACGGATCTGCGCCAGGGCGCCGGCAAGCCGGCCGGCACCTTGAAGGTCGCTTTGGCGCACACGGTGGGCCGCGAGTACTTCGTGCCGATGATGGACGGCTTCGTGCGTCGCTATCCGGACGTCGTGCCGGACCTGCATTTCGACAACCGCCAGGTCGACCTCGTCGCCGAGGGGTTCGACGTCGCCATCGGCGGTGGCATCGAGTTGACGGACGCCTTGATTGCCAGGGAGCTGGCGCGCCTGCGGATCGTGCTCGTGGCGGCGCCGGCGTATCTGGCGGCGAATCCGGTGCCGAAGCATCCATCGGATCTGGCGCGGCATCGCGGGTTGCTGCGCCGATCGCTGGGGTCAGGGCGGCTGGCGCCGTGGGCCTTGAAGAACAAGGCCGGCGAGCAGGTGGTGGCGAGCGTGCGTCCGGTGATGGTCCTGGACGATCCGGAGGCCATGGCTCGCGCGGCGGCGAGCGGCATGGGCATCGCTTTGCTGCCACTGCCGCATGCCTTGCCACAGCTGGAGCGCGGCGAGCTCGCGCGCGTGCTGCCGGCCTGGTATGCGGAGGCGCTGCCGCTGTCGATCTATTACTCGAGCCGAAGGCTGCTGCCGGCCAAGGTCCGCGTGTTCGTGGACCACGTCGTCGAGGAATTCCGCGCGCAGGGACACGCGGCGAGGTTCAGCCAGGGCTGAGGCTGCTCAGGTGCGGGACGAAAAAAAACCGACTCCGGGGAGTCGGTTTCTTTTCACGGGGCGCTGCCGGGTTCAGTAGCGTCCGCCGCCGAAGCCGCCCGAGCCGTAGCCGACGTCCGAGCGCTTGGTGGAACGGAACTCACCCGTGCTGTGACCGCCGCCCGAGCCGCTGCCTGCCTCGCGAGGACGCGCCAGCGTGACAACGATCGAACGTCCATCCACCGACACGCCATTCAAGGCGGCGATGGCGGCCTGGGCCACTTCGGCCGACGCCATTTCCACGAACCCGAAGCCCTTGGAATTGCCGGTTTCCCGGTCCATCATGACCCGGGCCGAGGAAACACTGCCGAACTCCGCAAAATTGCTTTTGAGGCTGGAATCGGTCACCGAATAGGCAGATTGCCCACGTAGATTTTGCTGCTCATGGAAGAGCCTTTCTGGATGGTGGCGCACCGTCGACGGAGGGATGCGCAAATCGGGGGGCGCGGCGCGGACGCGGCGCGGAGAAAACGCGGACTGAATCTGGCGTGGCGCAGATTAGTCACTACGCCGGGGACTGCGGCATGGAGGTTTCCAGCCAGCCCTGGGTGACTGCGAAGAGCCGGGCGGCGTGACAGGAGGCGAAGGTCCTGTCGAAGCGGAACACACGGCAGTAGGTGCCGTTGCCCTCCGAGCGGCGAACCGAGAAGGAGGCGCTGAAGCGGCCGCAATCGGTTCGGTGTGTCGCGGGCGAAACGACGTAATCTGCCCATGGAAATGGCGTTGTTCGGAATCTTTTTCAATCAGTGTCGCAGGCTCAAGCTCGACCTGCGGGAGCGTGGTGCTGCTCAATCGACTGCAAATTTGCAGGCCAAAAGAGCAAATTGAGGTCACAAAATCGTGACCCTTGAGAGGGGACCAGTTTCGTAAAACGTCTGGTCGCTTATCCCGAAAATGGTTATACCACTTCGGCGGTAAGCGAGTCAATTTATATAAACTTCATATCTGGATTCAACGCGAAAATCCCGCGCCCTGCGACGCATGGGAAGCGGTCAAGGTAGTGACCAGTTCCGCGACGAACGGGTTGTGCAGCGTCTGCTCCCGCAGGCACACCTGCAGGTGACGCAGGGCCCAAGGCTCCACGAGCCGTAGCACGGCGACACGCGGCAGGTCCGTCGCTTCCAGCGCGGACCGGGGCACGATCCCCAACCCCGCGCCGGTGGCGACGAGCTGGGCAATGGCGCGATACCCCGAGACCTGGACCCGCACGTCCAGTTGCCCGCCCAGCTGGGCGGCGTGGTTGACCAGGAAGGTGTGCAGGGCCATGCCGCTCTGCAAGCCGACGAACGGCTCGTCCAGGCAGACCTTGAAGCTGGCCTGCTTGCGCCGGGCCAGGCGCGATGACGTGGGGACCAGCAGCACCAGCTCGTCTTCACGGTAGGGGAGGTAGAGCAGGTCCGGATGCGCCTGCTCGACGGCCACGACGCCCAGATCGGCGCGGCCGGCGACCACCGCGCTGACGATGTCCTGGCTCGGCCGCTCCTCCAGTTGGATCCGCACGCCCGGATGCAGCACGAAGAAGCGCGCGAGGTCCGGGGGCAGGTGGCTGCTGATGGCGTTGTTGTTGGCGAAGAGGGTGATGTGCCCCGCGAGGCCCTGTGAGAACGGCAGCAGATCCGCATGCATCTGCTCCAGTTGCGCCAGACACCGCCGGACGTGCTCGAGCATGACGGCACCGGCGCGCGTGAGCGTCACGCCGCGGGCGCGACGCAGGAACAGCGGGCTGCCCAGCGACTCCTCCATCGCCTTGAGCCGCAGGCTCACGGAGGAGGGCGACAGGTGGCAGCGGGCCGCGCCTCGGGAGAGGTTGAGCTCCTCGGCCACGCTCAGGAATACCCGCAGATCGGTCAAGTCGTAGTGCACGGTGGCGGTCCTCGATGCGGCGTCCATCCGCGTGCGTTCTCCTCTGCGGACGGCGCACGCGGTCGGCGGAAGCATCCGGTGGTTTTGTCTGCGACAAACGATCAGTTTGCCAGAACTCGCTTCTGCTCAGAGAGGCGCCTTCCCATACTGCGCCGCATGACTGAGCAGCTTTCACAAACACTCAACGCTCCGGAGCCCTCAAGGCCGCCGGTCGGAAAACCCCTGGCAGGCCTTGTCGTCGTCTCGCTGGAGCAGGCGCTGGCCGCGCCGCTGGCCACCTGCCGCCTCGCGGAGATGGGCGCGCGCGTGATCAAGGTCGAACGGGAGGAGGGCGACTTCGCGCGGGGCTACGACCGCGCCGCCTGCGGCGAAGCGTCCTACTTCGTGTGGATCAACCGCGGCAAGGAGTCGGTGGTCCTCGACTTCAAGCAGGCGGAGGATCGCGCGTTGCTCGACGCGCTGCTCGCGCAGGCCGATGTGTTCATCCAGAACCTGGCGCCAGGCGCGCTGGCACGTGTCGGACTGGACAGCGAGACGCTGCGCCGGAAGCACCCGCGGCTGGTCACCTGCGACATCAGCGGCTACGGCGATGGCCCGGCCAGCGCGCTCAAGGCCTACGACATGCTGGTGCAGTGCGAGAGCGGCCTCGCCGGCATCACGGGCACACCGGAAGCCTGCGGCCGGATCGGCGTGTCCATCTGCGACATCGGTGCGGGTCTCAACGCCACGATCGCCATCCTGTCGGCGCTCGCGTCCCGAGAGCGGACGGGCGTGGGCTGCGGCGTCGCGGTCTCGCTGTTCGACGGCGCGGCCGATTGGATGACGGTGCCTTACGTGCATCAGGTGTATGGCGCGGGCGCGCCGACGCGCCAGGGCCTTCAGCATCCCTCCATCGCGCCGTACAGCGCCTTCGCGACGAGCGACGGCGGCAGCGTGGTGATCAGCATCCAGAACGAGCGCGAGTGGGCCAGCTTCTGCGAGGGCTTCCTGGCGCAACCCGCGCTGGCCAAGGACGAACGCTTCAACAGCAACGACCGGCGCGTGACCCACCGGGAGGCGCTGCACGCCATCCTCGACGCGGCCTTCGGATCCTTGCCGCTGGACGAGGCGCTCGCCCGGCTGCAGCGCGCCAGGACCGCCTACGGGCAGGTCCGCACGGTGGCCGAGATGGCGACGCATCCGGCGCTGCGCACGTGGCCGATGCCGGTGGGCGACCGGCAGCTCGATCTGGTCGCACCGCCGGTTCGCGCGCCATGGGACAGCGGGCGTTTCGATCCCGCGCCGTCCCTCGATCAGCACGGCGCTGCCATCCGCGCCGAGTTCCTCCGCATCACCGACAGGGCCATCGCATGAGCCGCATCACCCACCACATCAACAGCGCCAACGACGCCACCAACGACCCCACGAACGGCGGCGACGAGGGCGGCGCCGTCATCGACCTGGACCATCTCCGGACGTGGATCGGCCGCGACACCTGGTCCGAAGACCACCTGTCGGTGCGACAGGCCCGACTCATGGCCGCCACGCTGGGAACGCCTCAGGATGAACTCGTCGTCGGCACGCCGTTGCCGCCGCTGTGGCATTGGCTGTACTTCCTCGAGGGACTGCCGCCGAGTGAACTCGGCCGTGACGGTCACGCCGCGCGCGGCGGTTTCCTGCCGCCGGTGCCGCTGTCCAACCGGATGTGGGCGGGCGGCGAATTGACCTTCCACCGGCCGTTGACCTTGGGGTCGTCCGTCGGGAAACGGTCCAGCGTCCGGTCCGTCGAGCACAAGCGCGGTCGCAGCGGCGACCTCGTGTTCGTCACTGTGCGCCATGAGCTGTTCAACGGCGACGAGCTGGCCGTCACCGAGGACCACGACATCGTCTACAAGGCGCCGACGCCGCCCGGGGCCTCGCGTGCCGCGCCGGTCACGATGCCGGAGGCGACGCATCGCGAGTCCTTCGCGCTCAACTCGACGCTGCTCTTCCGATATTCGGCGCTGAGCTTCAACGGTCACCGCATCCACTACGACGTCGACTACTGCCGCGAGGTGGAGGGCTACTCGAACCTGGTCGTCCATGGGCCGCTGCAGGCCACGCTGCTCTCAGCGCTGGCGCGGCGCCTGGGCGACCGACCGCTCCGGCAATTCCGTTACCGAGGCATCCAACCCTGCGTGCTCGGCGCGCCCCTGACCCTCAACGCCGCCCCATCGCCGGAGGGGCTCACGCTCTGGACCGCGTTGGCGGACGGGGCGCCGTTCATGACGGCCGAAGCTTCCCACTGGAGACAACAACCATGACCTCATCGATCCGTCGCCGCTTCCTGTCCCGTGCGCTAGCCCATGCGCTGGCCCTGTCCGCGCTCGGCGCCTCGGCCGCCTTGTCGCTGGCCGCGCCGGCCTTCGCGCAGACCTTCCCCAGCAAGCCGATCACCCTGGTCGTGCCCTTCGTGGCCGGCGGGACGACCGACATCCTCGGACGCATCGTCGCGGAGGCCCTGGGCAAGCGCCTGGGGCAGGTCGTGCTCGTGGACAACCGCGGCGGCGCCGGAGGCAACCTCGGCGCGGCGCTGGTGGCCAAGGCCGATCCCGACGGCTACACGCTGCTGATGGGCTACAACGGCACCAACGCCATCAACCCGTCGCTGTATCCCAAGCTGTCCTGGGATCCGCTCAACAGCTTCAGTCCGATCTCGCTGGTCGCGCGGGTGAACAACGTCGTCGTCGTGAACCCCGCGCTGCCCATCAACAGCCTGCAGCAGCTGGTGGCGTATGCCAGGTCCCATCCCGGGAAGGTGAACTACGGATCGGCGGGCGCGGGCTCGATCTTCCATCTGGCGGGCGAGATGCTCTCGCAACAGACGGGCGTGCAGATGACGCACGTGCCGTACAAGGGCGCGGCGCCGGCGCTGACCGACCTGATGGGGGGGCCAGATCGATCTGATGTTCACCACCATCCCGAACGCGCTGCAGCACATCAAGACGGGGCGCCTGCGCGCGCTCGGCGTGACCGGCGAGCAGCGCTCGCCGCTGTTCCCGGAGCTGCCCACGGCCGCAGAGGCTGGCTACAAGGGCATGGTCGTGGATTCGTGGTTCGGGATCTTCGCGCCGCACGGACTGCAGCCGGCCGTGCAGGCGAAGCTGAACCAGACCCTGCGCGCCGTGCTGGCCGACCCGGAGGTCGTCAGGCGCATGAAGGAACAGGGCGCCGAGCCCCGGGCGTCGTCGCCGGCCGAGCTGCAAGCGCTGCTGCAGACCGACCTCAAGAGCTGGAAGGCCGTCGTGACGGCGGCGAAGGTGTCGCTGGACTGAGGCGCGTTTCGCTCAGGTGACCGGGGCGAAGCCGCCCCCCGCCGATCCATCTGAAAGACGGACAATGTGCATTATGTGACTATTGGGATAGAGCCCCGCCAGACTGCGACAAGCAAGGCGCAGCCGCGCCCCGCTTCAATCCATTTCAGCCGGAGCCGCCCGCCTGAGGCTGACCTGCACCCGGCCCGCGACGTTTCTCAAGAGACCACGTCCGCACTCACCTCGGGAGGCAGCGCCACTCTGATGTCGGCGCTTTCGGGCAACGGAACATGAATGTCAGCGTCCGGCGCGCATGCACCGACGAAGCGCAGCGCATGCGCGGGGCTACGACCAGGTACCGGCACCTTCGGCCGCATACGATGGACGTGATACTCGCCAGGCAGGATTGGAACGCGCCGACCGGCTACGGTGTAGCCGGCCAGCCGCACGCCTGGTGGCACCTTGACGCGATAGCACTCCATGGTCGTGCCGACAGCAGTCAGCTTGGTCTGTCCCTTCAGGCCGTCGACACGGCGATGCGACGGGGTTGCGCATGCGCCTGCTTCGGGATGCGCAGCGTCAACACGCCGTCCTTCACCCCAGCCTCGATCCGAGCCATGTCGAGTTCGCGACTGAGGGTGAAGGCGCGACGATAACGAGGCACATTGACCTCCGCCCACACGCCGCGCATGCGCTCCGGGGCTGCGACGGCGACTTCGCCTTCGATCACCAGCGTCTCGCCGTCGAGCCGGACATCCAGGCCGTCGCGCGGAACGCCCGGCATGTCGGCCAGGAGCGTGATGCCCCCCGCGTCCTCGAAGATCTCAACGGCGGGTTCCGCGACCTCGCGGGACGTCGCCCGCTGTCTGGCCGCCGGCGAACTCGCATCGGACGAGGAGACTTGCGCGCGGTCGGGCTCGGTGCGGGTGAGTTGGGTTTGAGCAGACATGGTGGTTCCTTCCGATGGTGATTCAAGCGTTCACTGGACGTTGATGCGCTGCGGCTGAGCCGCTTCGCGCAGCCCGACGCTGACGCGCAGCACGCCGTCGCGGTATTGCGCCTCGACGCTGCCGGTATCCGCCTCATCGGGCAGCGTCACCGCGCGGCTGAAGCGGCCATGCCAGCGTTCCGCGGCGTACACCTGCACCGAATCGGAGGAGCCGCGATCGGTCGGTTGGCGCTCTCCGGAAATCCGGAGAACGCCGCGCTCGACGGTCACGTCGATCGACTGGGCATCCAAGCCCGGCGCGAAGGCGAAGACCTCGATGGACCGTTCGCTGTGCCCGATGTTGATGGTCGGAAAGCTCCCGGCCATCGAGGAACGAATGCCGTCCGCAAGTCCGTCGGCCGACCGCGAACGCGAGAGCGCCTGTTGCAGTTGGGCAAGCTGCTCCAACAACCCCTGGGGACGGTGGAACACGGTGTCGAACATCAGAAACTCCTTTCCTTGGTCGATGAGTCGATGATGGAGGCCGACGCTGGCGCGTCGACTCGCGAGATCCCTTTGGTGAGTAGACGAAGGCGTGGGCCGTCGATGGCCCGCGAGGCAAGAGCCTCGTGACCGGGCCCGTGCAGCGGTCGACGGTCAGGGGTCAGCGTTCTGCGGGCGGGCGCCTGTTGGCGCTCCTCAGTGCTGACGGGTCGCGCGCGAAACATGGGCGCGACGACGACTTCAGGCGACGCAGCGTCTCGCGTGCGATCAGATAGGCTTGAAGTTGCGACGGGCTCAGCGGGAGCCGAGGCCGTCGAGAGGCGCGCGCTTCTGGCGCGGGGGAGTTGTCGGGCAGTTGTTTGGCCATGATCCAGTCCTCATCCGAATCGATTGATGGCGGTTCGACACGGATTTAGGAACTCGGAGCGGCGAGTTCAAGGGTGAATCGATTAGGTAAAAACCCTGAATCCCTGCGAGGGCGATCGTTGGCCCGCGAATTGCGGTCTTTCGCGCGCGCGGCCAGCGAGGCCCCTTCTCCCTCCCCGGTTGACATTCCTTGGCTGCGATCGATGACAACGCTGACGAATTTTGTCAGTCCGGTTCGTCCGCCAGCGGGAACGTCGCCGCCTCCCGTGCATCGACGCTTCACCTCATTCGAAAGGCATCCATGTCGTCCACTCCGAACGCCACGCCTGCGGTCCAGCGGCTCGCGCTCATCCTCCTGGTGGCAGGTCTTGCCTCCTGCGGTGGAGGCGGATCGACCTCCTCGCCAGGCACCGATGCGACAACGCCACCGCTCGGAACCGCTCCAGCGCCCTCGCCTGCGCCTTCACCCTCTCCAACGCCACCGCCCGCATCGCCGATCACGACGGCCCTGGGCGTTCCCAGCCGGATGCTGGGCGGCCTGGGCGCCGGCAATCCGATCGCGGAGATGACGAAGCAGCAGATCCGTCCGGACATCATCGACACCTACCTGGTCGGCGTCGGCGGCGGTTCCTGGCCCACCTGGAACAGCCCCGATGGCGCCTACGTCACGTATGTCTCGGCGAATGTCTCGGCCGCGGGCGCGGTGCCGATGTTCACGCTCTACCAGATGGCCTCCCGGGGTGAAGGCAACCTCGCCGCGATCAATGACGCGTCCTTCATGGCCAGCTACTGGGCCCAGGTCAGGCTGATGTACCAGAAGATCGGCGCGACCGGCCTGCCGACGCTGGTCAACCTGGAGCCGGACTTCTGGGGTTTCGTGCTCACGGGCGCGCCGGGCGCCGATCCGGCGAAGCTGCCGGCGCGCGTGAGCCAGGTGGCGGAATGCGCGAGCCAGCCGGACAACGCCGTCGGCATGGCGGGATGCCTGCTGGCGCTCGGACGGACCTACGCGCCCAAGGCCAGGATCGGCTTCCCGCCGTCCTTCTGGGGCCGCGATGCCGCCACCGTCGGCGCCTTCATGCTGAAGCTGGGCGCGGACAAGGCCGACTTCGTCGTGGGCCAGACCAGCGACCGGGATGCCGGCTGCTTCGAGGTCTCTCCGCCGCCGGCCGAATGCGCCGGGCGTGGCAACGGCCCGTTCTACTGGGACGAGACCAACGCGGCGACGCCCAACTTGAGGGTCGGCCGTGATTCCTGAAAAATCCGCAGGAAGCTACCTAAGTGCTTGTCAGGACTTCAGAATCTAATCTTGTAGTCGATCGGCTCGACGGGCTTTGACAGGTCCAGTGTGTAGTCGCCGAACCTATTGATGTGGGCGGTTCTGTAAGGCGACAGCCCGCGAAGCACTGGCTCGCCAAGCAAAAAGCCTTCGGCCTGTAGTTCCTTCAGCTTCCGCGACATCCATTGGACGTTGTGAAGGATGACCATGTTGGCCACCAACTGGCTGTACTTGATGACCTTCCGCTGCTCGTGTCGGAGGTTCTCAGCAATGATCCCCTCCCCTCCGAAGAACAGCCACTTCACGAAGTTGTTGAATTCCTCGCTCTTGTTGGTGGCGGCGTGGATGGAGCGCCGCAACTCGATGTCGTTAACGTAGTTCAGGAGAAACATCGTCCGGATCACTCTGCCCAGTTCTCTGAAGGCGAAGTAGAGCTTGTTCTTACGGCTAAACGTCCCCAGGCGGCGCAGGATCATCGACGGCGTGATCTTCCCCAATTTGATCGATACAGCGACACGCAGCATGTCTCGATAGTGCAAGGCCAGCAGATCCCAGTCGATGGTCCCGCGGAACAGGCTCTGGATGTGCTTGTATGGGACACCGGCCTCAGCCTTATAAAACACGAGATCCTTGATGTTCCGGATGCGGGGCATGAGCTTGATGCCGAGCAAGTGCGCAAGTCCGAAGACCGGCGCGCTTTGAGCCTGCGTGTCGCCGTGTAGCGTATCGGGCTGGATGTCCGACTCGTTCTTGACGAGTCCATCAAGGATGTACACCGCTTCATATACGCCGCAGGGAATGAAGTTCCCGAACAAGGCGATGTACATGTCAGACACGTGGTAGTAGCCGATGCCGCCGTAGCCCCCATACCTCAGGTGGGACTCGGACATCAGGTTCTGCTCGTAGACGTTCCACTTGGTGCCATCGGCAGAAGCCGACTTGCCCGTGCCCCAAAACTGGGGAAGCGCGAACCGGTTGTAGGCATTGACGACCTTGAAGATGGCTTTGTCCAACCGCTCCTCGGTCACGTGGTGAAGATTCAGCCAGGCCACCTGTTTTCGCGAGAGTCCCTTGACCGACAGGGCCGTTTGGGTAGGGCCGAGATTGCAGCCGTAGCAGAACAGCGTGGTCAGAAACCGCTTGCGCGGATCGTCAACCTTGCTTTCGAACCCGGACAGCGGTCCGAACTGCTTGTGCAGGTCTAACCATCGCTCGGTCTCGGTCAGCACGTCGAGAATGCTCGTCGTGGCCATGGAGTTCGTGATCGCTTGATCGAGCTCAGGCAAGCCATCTGGCGGCGGCGCTCGATCGGCGCGCCTGAGGAGCAGGCCGTTCTCCGAGATAGCGACGTGCTCGTTGTCAGGAAAGCGATCGTCGACCTTCTGAGCTACTTCAAGCAGTTGTTGCTTCAACAGCGCCACCAAGGCGTCACCGTCGGTTGGCAGTCCCACCATGCTGGCGTAGTCGGTCACTTCAGCGTCAAACTCGTCCCAACCAACCAAGTGATCACGATAGTCGTCAAACTGATCGCTGTTCTGGACATACAGGTCACCTGACTTCAGTTCCTCCATGACATGGGAGAAGACGCAGAGCTCAAGGTACTTTCGGTGCAGCAGACCTTCATTGGGCCCGACACCCGCGATCAAGTTGCGCCACCGTCGCTCTGAGAGCCACGACAGTTCAACGGCTTCAAGTCCGGCATCCGCCCGTACGAACTCCTTGTGGCTGGAGCGGAACTGCATCATCCAGGCAACGGTCTTCAGAAGACTCTCATCCGGAGACGATGACTTCAGCTGCATGGCATCGAGGCACTGAAACAAGAGCGCGCGTTTGCTGCGGTACTGCTGCAGCATGAACGGGTAGTAGTTATTCCCAGCGAATGCCATGTGTTCATCGCATCGCTCGATCCAGATTGACGGCTCCTCGTCGAGGATCTTGCGCATGCGCTCGACGCGGGCCGGATCGCTGCCATCTTCTTCGAAGGCCGTGAGGACATCGCGGAACTGCGCAATGAGGGCCTCACCTTGGGCGACGTGCTCAAGCTGGTACTCCTTCAGCCGCTCGCGCGCCAGGTTGTGCATGTTCCTGACGGATCGAATGAAGATCTCGGCCACGTCATCCACGGCCTTCTGAAGCTGGGCGTGAATGAGAAGCACAGCGAGTGCATAGCGCTTCACCGGCTTGAGCGCGGCCATCTCTCGCACGTTCAAGGCTCGGGCTTCGAGCACAAACTGCGTGCGCTTCGACACGGGCATCTCGTTGGCCGTGGGCAGCGCATCTGCCAGCTTGCGAACCGCCTCAATGTGAGTCAGGTAGCTGGCCACCTCTCGAACGCTTGGTTGCTTGGGTTCGCGTTTGAGTTGTTCCCACTGGCTCTTTCCAGAGTGCGTTCTGAAGAGGCTATCGATGCGTTCACGCTGGTGCTCGTCCAGCCGGGAGGCGATCGCTTGCTGCAGGCTATCGTTGACCCGTGATCTTGCCCTTGCGGCAGCGCGAGACAGGGTCACGAAGCCCGGCAGCTCGAAGCGGTGATGAAGCAACTCTTCGAGCAACACGTTGATGATGTCGGGCAACTCCTGCTTCGTCTGGGCCGCCTTGATCGCTTGCTCGTCCAGCCACTCGCTTCCGTCAGCTCCCAGGACCTTCAGGCCTGCGTACTCGCGGAGGAGCCGATGGTGGATTGACTTGCTCCCCGACTCGTCGTAGGCCTTGAGATCTCGGGCTCCAAAGACTGGCACTCCAAAGTGCCTGCAGATGTGGCGCACGATCACCGAAGGGATATCCGCCGCCATCGGGAAATAACCCAATCGCTGAAGCACCTTCAGCTGCATGGTGATGAGCGCCTGTGTCGTTGCACGACGGTAGGCGTCAGCAACAAACTGACGCTCCTTCTGCGATGGAGTGAACAACGCCAGGAGATCCTTCTCCGGGACCTCTTCTCGAAGCTGAGGATACGCAGTCTCGGTGATGTTGCTCATCGGTCAGGACCCCGGGGTGGTGCAAACGACGCCGACTGGCACGTCGATCGCGGCCCTGGAAGGTGTTGCCCCAATCCGTCGTTGGGCGAAGATGGTAGTCAGAAACACGGAAGAAGGCGATGCCGAACAACGGGCGTTTCGCATTCGAAGCGACCAGCGTGTCGACTTGGCTTGCTCAAGGCGAGACCTGACCCCCAGCTCCTCCGTGGCGAGATGACTTCGCGTTCGATGTTGGCGATGGGCTTAAAGAACTAGGAAACACCCTACCCGAAACAGTTGGGGCTTTGCGGGGTCGCCTGCATTCGCAGCACGGCGCCCCATCCAGCGTCTGTTCATCGGAGCACCGACGCCCTGTAATGAAGTGCCACCGAATTGAGATCAGCGCCGCTTGAGCTCCGTCACCGTCGCCTTGCCCTTGATCATTTCGGCCTGGAACTCGACTTGATCGCCGACCTTGAGGCCGTCGAGCAGCTTCTTCTCTGCAACGTCAAACCCCATGGTCATCCCCGGCATCGCGAGATTGGGAATGTCCCCATGCCGCAGGACGACTTGGCCCTTGGCGAGGTCGACCTTGCGCACCTCGCCCTGCACCAGGGGCATGGCGGCCGACGCAGCATTCTTGCTCGGCATCGGCATGGACATCGTGCCAGACGAGCCCTGAGCATGAGCCTGCATCCCGGCGAGGGCGAACAGCGCGGTGGCAAGCATGTTGATGGTCTTCATCGATGAAACTCCTTCAGAGTTGCGTGGGTTGGAAAGGTGAAACGATGGGAGGCGAGTCGGAGACTTGCGGCGCCGCGGTGCGTCGACGCCGTAGCAGGTACCAGGCGGCCGGAACGACGAGCATGCTGAGCAGCGGTGCCGTGACCATGCCGCCCACCATCGGCGCGGCGATGCGCCCCATGACTTCGGATCCCGTCCCGCTGCCGAGCAGGATGGGCAGCAGTCCCGCCATCACCACGGCGACGGTCATCGCCTTGGGTCGCACGCGCAGGACTGCGCCTTCGCGGATCGCCGCGAGCAGCGTGGCGTCGTCGTCCGGCTCGCCGGCCGCCAGACGCTCCGCATGGGCGTTCTTGAGGTAGACCAGCATGACTACGCCGAACTCCGCCGCCAGTCCGGCCAGGGCAATGAAGCCCACGGCGGTAGCGACGGAGACCGCGTGTCCGAGCGTCCACACCAGCCAGAAGCCGCCCACCAGCGACAGCGGCACCGCTGCCATCACGAGCAGCGCGTCGCCCGCCGAGCGGAACAGCAGGTAGAGCAACACGAAGATCACGACCAAGGTTGCCGGCACCACCACCTTCAACCGCTCGGTGGCACGCTCCAGGTACTCGAACTGACCGGACCATGACAACGCATACCCCGCCGGCAGAGCCACGCGCTGCGTCACTGCCGATTGCATGTCGCGGACCACCGAGCGCAGGTCCCGTCCGCGGACATCGACGTACACCCAGCCGGAAAGCCGGGCGTTCTCGCTGCGCAGCATGGGCGGCCCCTCTTCGACAGTCACGCGCGCCACGTCCTGCAGCAGCACGGTCGCGCCCTGGCCTGTCACGAACGGCAACCGGCGCAGTTGCTCCAGCGAATCCCGGATCTCTCGCGGGTATCGAACGTTGATGGGGTACCGCTCGCGTCCCGCGATCACCTCGCCGACGTTCTCGCCGCCGATGGCTGTGGAGACGATGCCCTGCACCGCGGCCACGGACAGTCCATACCGCGCCGCGGCCGCGCGATCGACGTCGACATCGATGTAGCGGCCGCCCGTCAGCCGCTCCGCCAACGCGGACGACACGCCGGGCACCGGCTTGACCACGGATTCGATCTGCGTCGTCAGCCGGTCCAGCGTGGCCAGGTCGGGCCCGGACACCTTGATGCCGACGGGGCTCTTGATGCCGGTCGCCAGCATGTCGATGCGGTTGCGGATGGGCGGCACCCAGACGTTGGACAGTCCGGGAACCTTGACGACACGGTCCAGTGCCTCGACCAGTTTCTCCGGCGTCATGCCGGGTCGCCATTGCTCGCGCGGCTTGAAGCGGATCGTCGTCTCGAACATCTCCAGCGGGGCGGGGTCCGTCGCGGTGTCCGCGCGGCCGGCCTTGCCGAAGACACGCTCCACCTCGGGCACCGTCTTGATCAGCCGGTCGGTCTGCTGCAGCAGTTCCGCCGCCTTGGACGCGGACAGCCCGGGCAGCGCGGACGGCATGTACAGCAGATCGCCTTCATCCAGCGGCGGCATGAACTCTCCGCCGAGCCGCATCAGCGGCACCGCCGTCATCGCCAGCACCAGCGCCGACGCCACCAGCGTCGCCTTGGGAAATCGCAGCACGGCCTCCAGCGCCGGCCGGTAGATCGCGATGAGCAGCCGGTTGATCGGATTGGCGGTTTCCCTCGGGATGCGGCCCCGGATCAGATAACCCATCAGCACGGGCACTAAGGTCACGGACAGGCCTGCGGCCGCGGCCATCGCATAGGTCTTGGTCAATGCCAGCGGCGAGAACAGCCGCCCCTCCTGGGCCTCCAGCGTGAACACCGGCAGGAAGGACAGCGTGATCACCAGGAGGGAGAAGAACAGCGCCGGTCCGACCTCGACCGCGGCCTCCGTGATGAGCGCCCAGCGCTCGGCGATGTCGGCCGGCCGACCCTGTCGCGCTTCGAAGTGCTCCAGGTGCTTGTGAGCGGCTTCGACCAGCACCACGCTCGCGTCGACCATCGCGCCCAGCGCGATCGCGACGCCGCCGAGGCTCAGGATGTTGGCGCTCAGACCTTGCCAATGCATCACGATGAAGGCCGTCAGCACCCCCACGGGCAAGGTCACGACCGCGACCAGCGCGGAGCGCAGGTGGAACAGGAACACCGCGCAAACCACCGCCACGACGATGAACTCCTCGATAAGCTTGTCGCGCAGATGGTCGACCGCGCGATCAATGAGGGTCGACCGGTCGTAGGTCTCCACGATCTCCACACCAGGCGGCAGACCCGGCTTGAGTGCGGCGATCCTGGCCTTGACCGCCTCGATCGTCGTCCGGGCGTTCTTCCCCGAGCGCATGACGATCACGCCGCCGGCGACTTCACCCTCGCCGTCCAGCTCGGCGATGCCGCGGCGCATCTCGGGCCCGATCTGCACGAACGCGACCTCCCGCAGCATCACCGGCGTCGCCCGAGCGACGCGGATCGGGATGTCGCGGAAGTCGTCCAGCGACTTCAGGAAGCCGCGCGACCGCACCATGTACTCGCTCTCCGCCATCTCCACGACGGAGCCGCCCGACGCCTGATTGGCGTTGCGCAACGCGGCCAGGACGGCCTCCTGCGTCACCCCGAGCGCGCGCATCCGCTCCGGATCAAGGACGACCTGGTACTGCCGGACCATGCCGCCCAGGCTGGCCACTTCGGCCACGTCCGGAACGGTCTTGAGTTCGAACTTCAGGAACCAATCGTTGAGCGCGCGCAGCTGCCCGAGGTCGTGCGCGCCCGTGCGATCGACCAGGGCGTACTCGTAGACCCAGCCCACGCCCGTCGCGTCCGGGCCGAGCACCGCGGTGGCCCCTGCGGGCAGGCGGCCCTGGACCTGGCCTAGCGCCTCGCTCACCCGGGACCGGGCCCAGTACGGGTCGGTCCGGTCATCGAAGAGCACGTAAACGAAGGAGTCGCCGAAGAAGCTGTAGCCGCGGACGGTCTTCGCGCCGGGGACGCTGAGCATCGTCGTGGTCAGCGGATAGGTGACCAGGTCCTCGACCACCTGCGGCGGCTTGCCCGGGTAACTCGTGCGCACGATGACCTGGGTGTCCGACAGATCGGGCAAGGCGTCCACCGGGGTGCGGGCGACGGACCACACGCCCGCGGCGACCAGCATCGCGGTGGCGATCAGCACCAGGAAGCGGTTGCCGATGGACCAGCGGATGAGCGCGGCGATCATGGCGCACCTCCCATCTTGCGCACCGAGACCAGCTCCCAGGCCATGGGTCCACCCTGCCTGAACTCGACGCGGACCTTGTCGCCGGGCTTCACGTCGGCGAAGGCGCGAGGATCGGGCCTGCCGAACCCCATCGTCATGCCGGGCCACTTCAACGCCGGCACGGGGCCGTGAGACAGGGTGATGCTGTCGGCATCGATGCTCTCGATCGTGCCCTCGGCGTGATACGTGGTCGCGGCGGCAGCGGATTTCGGCGTTGCGACAGGGCCGGAAGCCATCGACGCCATGGAGGCGGAAGGCACGGCCGGCGCCGCGCTCATTGTCCCCAGCGAGGACTTCAAGTTCGCCTCGGAATCGATGAGGAACTGACCGCTGGCCACCACCTCTTCACCGGGACGCAGCCCGTCGAGGACCTCGACGTCGTTGCCCAGATCCACCCCCAGCTTGACCTCCCGCGGCTCGAAGGTGCCGCCGCCCTGTTGGCGGATGATGACGACGGCACGTGCTCCGGTGCGGATCACGGCCTCGGCGGGCACAACCAGCCGGGATGCGGTCGCGCCCGCGATCCGCAGGCGCAGCAGCATGCCGGGCACCAGCTTCCCGCTCCGGTTGTCGACCTCGAAGCGCGCCTGCAGCGTGCGCGTGTCGGCGTTGACCTGCGGAAGGATCTCCTTAGTTCACCGTCGAACACCTGCGTGGCATCGGACTGCAGCGTCGCGCTGACCTTCTGGCCACGAGCCAAGCGGACCGCCTGGACCTCCGGCACCTCGATCACCGCCCACACCCGTTCCAGGCCGGCGATGCGGAAGAGCGTGGTTCCTGACGCCACCGCTACACCTTCGCGAACGCCCAGTTCCGCCACCACGCCGCTTGCAGGCGCATCGAGGGTGAAGCGTGCCTGGGCCGTCCCTGCCTCCTCGCTGTGCCGGACCAAGGTCTCGGGAATGGACATCGCCCTCAGGCGATCCCTTGCAGCCGCGATCAGTTCCGGCGCGGCGCCAGCGCGCTTCAGCGCGAGCAGTTCGTTCAGGGGTCCCAGCCAATCCGGCGCGAAGATCATGACGAGCGGCTGCCCCTTCTGCACCGTGGACATGGGCGCCCGCACAAGCAGGCGTTCGACGTAGCCCGCGACGCGCGTCTGCACGGCGACGTTGAGCCTCTCATCGAACTGCACCGCGCCGACCGCGTCGAACGACGACGACACGTCGGCCATCTTCGCGGCGACTGTGCGTACGCCCAGGTTCTGCAGCACCGTTGCGCCGATCCTGACTCCGGCGTCCGCGGCCTCGTCGGCGTACACCGGCACGAGCTGCATGTCCATGAACGGGGATTTGCCGGGCTTGTCAAAGCGACGTCCCGGCACCATGGGGTCGTGCCAATACAGCACCTTGCGATCACTCCCGGCGGCGGAGGCCGCTGCAGGTCGTCCGTCATCCGCGCGGACGGCGCCGTCGACCGTTCGTCCCACATAGAAACCACCCAGCGCGAGCGCGGCGCCGATCGCCGCCACCAAAACAACGACTGCTGCGCGCTTCATGGACGGTCTCCTTCGACCACGGCCCTGAACGCCAGCGACGCTTGCGCCCTGGCCAGATCGCGCTGGAGCGCAAGGAGCTTGCGACGCGCCTCCAATTCGGCGTGGCGCGATTCGAAGAGCGTGGTCAGCGGCACCTGGTTCGAACGATAGGCGGCCATTGCCACGGCGGTGCGTTGCTGGGCCGGCAGGACGACCGCCGTCCGATAGCGGTCCACGCGTCCGGCCAAGCGCGCCGCTTCGGCGGCGAGCATGCGGTACTCGGCGGTGGCCATGCGGGTCGTCTCCGCAAGCTGTGCCTCAGCCTTCTCCGCGAGGGCGAGCCGGGCCGCGAGTTCGCGGTCCTGGCGTTGCGCCGGCGCAATTGCGAGCGGGATGCTGATGCCTACGGACACCATGTCTGGATAGCCCGACCGCTGCCCGTAGCTCACCTCCCAAGACCAGTTCGGGTGGCGATTTGTTCGCGCCGACTCGGTGTCCGCGCGAGCCAGATCGACGTCCCGCTCCGCAGCGATGACGGCAGGATGATTCGCAACGTACGCGGACTCGGTAGGCGCCGGCAGCGCCTCCGGTGCGGCCAGGTCATCGACGGAAGCGCCGATCCAGCGTGTCAACGCGACACGCGCCACTTCCAATTGCTGACGCGCCTCGGCGGTCTCTTCCTCCGCCATGCCGCGAGCACCGGACAGTCCGAGCACTTCCTGGCTGGTCGCCGTGGCCGAAGCCAGCCGCGCGTGGGCGGCCTCCAGCTCGTCATGGGCGTGATGTTCCGCCTCCGTCACCAGCTCCAACTCCGAGCGCGCGAAGTAGACGTCCAGGTACGCCAAGCCGGTCTGCAGGCGTACGTCGGTCTGCGAGGCACGCGCGACCGCGGCCTCGCGTTGTACTGTGGCGTCTGCCACGGCTTGTCGAGCGGCGCGCTTGCCGGAGGACAGCCATTCCTGGGAGATTCCTACACGCTTCATAGTCATCGAATCCCGGCCGCTGAAGCGGTCGCTGCCTGAAATGGGCAGGTTGTCGATGCCGGCGCGCAGCACGGGATCGGGCAACTGGGCGGCGGCGCGCGCGGTTTCGGCGGCGCTGGTGACGCCGGCCCGGGCGGCCCGGGCGGCTTCCGACTGCTGGACCGCCAAGCTCATGGCCTGGTCAAGCGTGAGGGTGGCACCCTGACTGAGCAGGGGCAGCAATGCGGCAGCCAAGGCGGCGGCTCGCAGGGTGATTCTTGGGTTCACGAAAGCTCCGAAGACGAACGACAGCGAGGCCGGGTGGCGGACATGCCGCACCGGCGCCAGTCAATCGACGGAGCTGATCAGACTCGGAGTCTGAGCGTGGAAAGGAAGATGGGATCGGGCGGAGGTCGATTCTCGGCTGGCGTCGTCACCGAAGCCGCCAGGAGGCCATCGTCGCCCAGGTCGAGGCGCACCTCCAGGATCGACACCACCAGGGCCGGCGCGAGGGTCGGCAGCTTGATGGGCTCGAAGGACTGGGCGTGTTGGACGAGTGTTCCGCACACAGCGCGGGCTGGTCCATGTCCATGCCTTCGCATGGCGTACCGGAGGCCACCATGTCTGCCATCGCCGCCATGTCCTGCTCCTGCGGACAGACGTAGTTGGCCAACGCCAGCTGCGAGAACAGCAGCGACAGCGCCACGTAGCACGTGACGGTCAGGCGATGGGCGAGGCGGCGAAGCATGAGTGGGCGAAGTGTAGCGGCACCTCGGAGTCGTCGCACGCAACCAAGCGCTGGTTCTATCGAGCCGCGATCGCCGTCTTCGGGCGAGCATTGCGCAGGAAGAAGGCAACGACGAGCAGAAGCACAGCGCCCTGCGCCGTCAGGCCGATGACAGAAGGATAGACCCCCAGGACTTCCAGGCGGGGAGCGGACAGCGCACTCGGCGCGATCCAGCCAGCCTCTTGCAGCGCAGCCACGCCCTTGCCCGTCAGGACCACAGCGAGGATGGCCACAAGCCATGAACTCACGGAGAAGAATTTGCCGATCGGAAGCCGGGCGCTGTACCGTAGCAGGAGCACCGTGATGAGCGCCAGGCAAAGCACGCCGACGCCCAGACCCGCAAGAATGGCACCGTCGTTCCCCTGGCCCCACAACGCGGCGTAGAACAGGATCGTCTCGAACACCTCGCGGTACACAGCCACGAAAGCCAGACCGAACATGAAGAAGGCAGATCGTCGGTTCAACGCCGCGGACATGCGCTCGCGCAGGTAGGCCTGCCATTGGCCGGCCACGCTCTTCTGATGCATCCAGATGCCAACGCTCAGGAGCACGATGGCCGCGAACAGGCTCGACAGCCCCTCGGTGACCTCACGGTTGGCGCCGCTGATCGACACCGCATACGTCGCGATGGCCCAGGTGACGCCTCCGGCCCCCAAGGCGCCAATCCAGCCCGCATGAACGTACGGCAGCACGTCGGGACGCTTGGCCTGTCGCAGGAAAGCGATCATCGCGACCACGACCAGCAGCGCTTCGATGCCTTCGCGCAGCAGGATGGTCAGGCTTCCGAAGAATGCGGCCGTCGAGTCAGCGCCTGCGGATGCCAGCACTTGATCTGCGGCGTCGAACAGCCCGTCAATCTTGGCGGCCGATGCTTCGATTTCTTGAAGCGGAGCTTCGGATGCGATCAGCGAGCGGTACTGCCCCATCGCCACTTCGATCTGATCCTTTAAGGAGCCTTCACGGGCTGCCAGCGCTTGCTCGTAGGGTTCCACGCCGTCGAGATAGGACGACAGCGCCAGCTCGGCGGCGTCCTTGGGCTTGCCCGCCTTGAACGCGTCAACGCTTTGATGCAACCGCTCGCGCGCCAGCGTGAGGCTGTTCGCGCGCGGCGCCGCAAGGGCCTCGGGGTGCGCGTGGAGATAGGCCATCGTCGCCGCAGCTTGGGCCTCCCCGAGGGCGCCCGCGAGTTCGGATTCAGTCAAACGAACGAAGTGATCGATTCCGCTGACCTCGCTGCGCGCCTTATCGGATTCCTTCCAGATGCGCTGCCCCTGCTCGCGCTGCTTGTCGTCATGGGCGAAAGTGCCCAAGTACATCGCGACCGCCCAACGATCTTCCTCGGAGAGCTGACCAAACGCAGGCATCGCAGTTCCGGCGATCCCCTGGCTGGCCGCCTGGTACAGCGCGAACACGCTGCGCTGGCGAGCCCGGTCGTGGTCAGTGAACGCGATCGGCTTGGGATCGAGCTGCTTAGCCAGAGGGCCGTCGCCGTTGCCTGAAGCGCCATGGCAGGCCGCGCAGTTAGCCGCGTAGACCGAGGCGCCCAGCTTCAGGTCAGGCAGCGCGGTGGGTGCAAGTGGGACCGGGTAGACCGCGATCAGGTGATTCGCCAACGCCTTGGCCAAACCACCGACCTTGGTGGCATCGGATTTGGCAGCAATCTCCGCTTGAAGGGCTTCGCTTTCGCGCAGCAAGGTCGCGCGTTCGGGCTTGTCTTCCAAGGCAGCGATCTTGTCGTGCGCGGTCTTGGCGAACTCCCGCATCTCGTCGTACTCGGACTGCGCAACGATCTTGCCGTCCTGCACCGCACCCGAATAGTCGACAGCCAAGTAGTCGAGGATCTGCCATACGCGGCGCACGTCAGCCTCCGCAGCACTCGCAGCGCCGCTGGCCACCATGCTGAAGAGGATCAAGCCCGCTGTGAGGATCTTGCGCGCCATGCTGAGACCGGCGTGTAGAACGCCGTGAGTGCGACTCATTGTTGTTCCCGAACGAAAAGGCGGCCCGTCGAGCGGGCCTAAGGATTGCGTTAACTACTGCTTAGGCGAGCTAACGATTGGGCAAAAGGATTGGGTCAAGCGCGAAGCGGTTTGAGAAGTCGCAGCCCGTTGAACACCACCAGCAAGCTGGCCCCCATGTCGGCGAACACGGCCATCCACATGGAGGCGCTACCGAACACCGCCAGGACGAAGAAAACGGCCTTGATGCCCAGCGCGAGCGTGATGTTCTGCCAGAGGATCGAGTATGTCCGCTTCGAAAGCCGGATGGTTTCAGCAACCTTGCGGAGGTCGTCGTTCATGATCAAGACGTCGGCGGCTTCCTTCGCGGTGTCCGTGCCCGCAGCGCCCATGGAGAACCCCACCGAGGCGGCAGCCAGCGACGGACTGTCATTGACCCCGTCGCCGACCATGCCTACATCCTGAGCCGCAGCGGTTTGGGTCACCCATGCCTGCTTGTCTTGGGGCAGCAAGTTCGCGCGAACCTCGTCGACGCCGACCTCCTGACCAATCGCCTTGGCCGTCGCCTCGTTGTCCCCGGTCAGCATGACCGTGCGCACGCCTACGGCCTTTAGTTCGGCGATCGCCTGGCGGGTCGTGTCTTTGGTGGTATCTGCAACGGCAAAGATCGCAAGCACTTGGCTGCTGCTGGCAAGCAGGGACAGCGTGCGGCCTTGCGACTCGTGCTTGTGCAGGGCCGCCTCCAGCTCGGCCGAACACTGTCCGCGTTCGTGGATCCAGCGGTGGTTGCCCAGGACGTACTCGACACCGTCGATCGTGCCGTGAACGCCTTTGCCCAGTTCAGCGCCGAAGGCCGTCACCTCAAGGGGCTCGCCGGCCAGACCGTCCACGACAGCCTTGGACACCGGATGATCGGATCGGGCCGCCAAGCTCTTGGCCAAGCGAAGGACCTTGCCCTCGTCGCCGCTGTCAACAACGACCTGGCTCGCCACCAACTTGGGCCGTCCCTCGGTCAGGGTGCCGGTCTTGTCCAGGCCAAGGACGGAGAGTTTGCGGGCATGCTCCAGGTAGGCGCCCCCCTTGATCAGGATGCCGCGGCGCGCAGCAGCTGCGAGGCCGCTCACAACAGTCACCGGCGTGGAGATCACCAGCGCACACGGGCAGGCGATGACAAGCAGCACCAGTGCTTTGTAGACGGCGGTCATCCAGTCCCAGCCAAGCAGAAGCGGCGTACCCAGCGCCACCGCGAGCGCCAATACGAAGATCGCTGGTGTGTAGACGGCGGCGAACTTGTCGACGAACCGCTGCGTCGGAGCGCGTTGGCTCTGGGCCTCTTCGACTGCGTGGATGATTCCAGCAAGCACCGTGTCGCTGGCCGGCTTGGTGACGCGGAACTCCAGTGAGCCGCTCTGGTTGATCGTTCCCGCAAAGACGTCGTCGCCTGGCGCCTTGTCCACCGGCACGCTCTCGCCCGTCACCGGCGATTGGTCCACGGCGCCATGGCCAGCGCTCACGCGGCCGTCCAGTGCAAATCGTTCGCCAGGCTTGACCCGTACGAGCGAGCCGACCTGGACAAGCTTGGCTTGTTGGAGCGTCCAGGACCCATCCGGCTGCTGGACTTCCGCTTGGCTGGGTGAAAGCGACAGCAGCCCTGCGATGGCGTTTCTTGCCCTGTCGACCGAGCGGGCTTCGATCAGCTCGGCCAGCGAGTACAGGGCCATCACCATGGCGGCCTCGGGCCACTGACCAATGAGGAAGGCGCCGATCACGGCCACGCTCATCAGCGCGTTGATGTTGAGTTGCCCGCGCAGCAGCGCGGACAGCCCCTTCTTGAACACAGAGAGGCCGGAGAGCGCAATGGCCGCAGCCGCCGCGCCCATGCCGACTACCTTCCAGACGGTGGTGTCGGGAGCGAAGAAATGGAAGCCTTCCGCGAGGATGGCCACCGCCAGCGCGGCGATCAACCGCGTCAACTCGACGCGTTGGGATTTCGCAGTCAATTCGGCCGACGGTGGCTCGCTGAGCACCTCAGACTTGAAGCCGGTTGCCAGCAGCGCTTGCACCACGGCATCCGTGGCCGAAGCCGGCGCGTCCACCGACAGAGTGCGTGCGGGAAGGTCGAACTGTAGGCGACGGACATCTGGGACCCGCTCAAGCGCGCGTCGAATCTGCGCCTCCTCGGTCGGGCAATCCATCGCTGGCACGCGTAGCAGCAGGCCTGCGAAGGCGGTGCCGCCGTGCGGCGCCGCCTCGCTGGAAACGGCGATCGGCTCCGAGCACGAGGGGTCACGACATGCCGTGGGCCCAGCGGACACCGCGGCCGTCTCGACGTGCGTCTCAGATCCCGACTCGGGCGATTGCGCCGCAGGATCCGTAGCGAAGCCCAAGCCGTTGATGGCCGCGATCACATGAGGCCAGGCGTCTTGAGGAGCGTCGACAGCTAAGCCGCGCTGAGCCAGATCGAACCGCATGCCCCGAACGCCGGCGATCTTTTTCACCGCTGCTCGAATGGAACGTTCCTCGTTGGGGCAGTCCATGGAAGGGATGTGCAGGTCGAGGACGCTGGTGCGTGTGCTGGCTAGCGCCGACGCCTTGGAGACCTCGGACTGGCCACCGCAACCTGACGAGAAACAGCCGCCCGCGCAGGCGGTTGTGCCTGCCGTAGCCTGGGAAGCAGCGATGTCGTTCAGCGATGTGTTGCTCATGGCACTATTGGAAAACCTATACCAACTACAGAGTCAACCCAATGACCCCTAGAATCGAGATGACTTATCCGCTGCCGTGAGCCCCCATGAAGATTGGCGAACTCTCTTCCGCCGCATCGACGCCGATTGAGACGATCCGGTTCTATGAACGGGAAGGTTTACTTCCGGCGCCGGCGCGGACCTCCGGAAACTTTCGGATCTACGAAGCGGGCCACCTGGATCGCCTTCAAATGATTCGGTACTGCCGTAGCCTGGACATGTCTCTCGACGAGGTCCGGGTGTTGCTGCGTTTCCGGGATGAGCCCGCCGCCGCGTGTGGCGACGTGAACGCGTTGTTGGACGAGCACATTGGTCACGTCTCAAAACGCATCGCAGAGCTGCGGCTGCTGGAAGAGCAGCTCCTGGATCTGCGCAGACGATGCGACGACGAGCGGACGGTCCAGCACTGCGGCATCCTTGCCGGGCTGAACGAAGCTGCGCAGGAGGCGTCTCCGACGGTCGGTCCCAAGCGACGCGCCGTTCACGGGCACTGAGCTGAATTGGCCGTCACCCGTTCGCTCCAATCTCATCGCCGGCCTGCTCGGGAAAGATGGTCGCCTGCGCCGAAAGCAAGAGGGGCGTAGCCCTCCTCGAACGCCGCGGTCGATGCACAAGATGACCTGTTGACCAGGCGTTAGCAGCCGAAGTCCGAGGTATTCGGGGAGGCCTCTGCGCGAATGCCGCTGAAATCCGATGACCTGAACCCGTACACCGCTCTCCAGCGTTACGAGTGCCATCAAGCAAGGCTGTCGCTTGGACCACACCAAGCCGTCCAACTTGCCCTTGAACTCTCCTTCCCCCAGTGCGTCAAGCGCGTCGCTGCGATATGTGATCGGTTCCAGACCGGCGTCGAGAGCTGCCGCGTACGAGAGTTCGTTCATTGAGGCGAAGGTGATGAAAGAGGGACAGACGGCCCCGCATGGCCGCGCCAATCGAAGCAACAGGGACATGCTACCGAAAGGAGTCCTGTCGAGTGGCACTCGCTCCTCAGCGAGAGGTGCCCTTTTGTCCGATGGAGCTGGCAGCCAGCGCACGTTCAATCTTGGACTTCACCGCGTCTTGCGGGACATCGATATAGCGCATGGCTGAACTCAAGTCGCGCCACCCCACGTGTTCCATGAGTTCCTTCAAGTCCCACCCGTTGGCGCTCGCCCAGCCTGCGAAGCCGCGGCGCAGCGAATGGCTGGAATAGGTGTCGGCTTCTTGAACCTGCGCATCCTTGAGGATCCGTCGCAACAGCGGGAGCACCGCCTGGCTGGCCATGTGCTCATGAGCAATATTCCCCACCTGTCGATAGCTGGGAAGACAGGCCCGGTGGTTTTGCCGCTGAGTTCGAGCCAGTCCAGGTAGGCGTCGACGGGACATAGCCGCGACAGCGCCGGACAACGGAATGCTCGATCGTCTTCCTCGTCTGAAGTCTTCGTTCGTCCTGGCCTGCACGTTAGCCCTTGACCGCGTACGGCTTGGACTTCCTCGATGCGCATCCGCGCTAGCTCGTCCGACCGGAACGCTCGCCAGAATCCGAGCAGCAGCAGGGATCGATCGCGCGCGCGGCGCAGCGCTTCAGCACGGCGACCACTCTCAACCGCTGCGACTTGCGCTTGCAACAGCCATTCGGATGCCTGCTCCAAGACGTCTAGTTGAAGAGGCCGTGCTTGACGCTGCGGAGCAGCGTGTTTAGCCCGGATTCCTCGGAGCACTTTGAGCACGAGCGGCGATCTGGTCGGATCCGCAAAGCCGTTGTCAGCGTGCCACCGCGCCAACGCAGCGAGATGCAGCCGCAAGGTGCTGATCTTGTAGATGGTGGCGTGTTCCGCCAGGTACCTGGCGACGGTATCGATCGTCGCTGGGAGCAGCCCCTTCCACTCCACTTCGAAGTGGCGAAGCGCCGAGGCGTAGCTGCGTGTCGTGTTCTCACGATCGGCGGCATCGATGTACTGCTGGACGTTGGCGTTCATGAAGAAACAACCGTGTTATCGCCTTGCATTGGCTGCTGCATCATCTGCACAACTTGGCGAAGGTCGTATCGGGCGACGCTGTGCGTCTGGTAGTCGACCGCGTAGAAGACGTGAAAGTCAAAGTTCTGCGCCGGCAGGTCTTCAGTGAGTAGAACGATCCGGGAAACGCCGCCATAAAAGCTACAGCCGAAGGCAAGCCCATGCCCGTGCGTCGCTGGGTTAGGCATGGGCGCCAGCATCATCCAGTGCCGCTGAGCGAAGATTCGCCGCAGCATTGGCAACAGGCCTTCGGTCTCCCTCCACTCCGACATGAGAAGTTCAGGGCTGCCCGTGCGAACGGCCGAGCGAAGGACGTCGAACCGCGGGTGTCGGCAGAATTCCGCGCCTTGTTCCAGGGCGAGGAGATTGAAACCGATCTTGGCGATCAACCGGGCCACGTCTTCCTCCAGTGGAGAGTGGCCCGTGACCCTGATCTGCGGCTGCTGGATGTCAGTCTCTCGCGCCACGGACGACAGGGACTTCTGGAGCGTGGGCAAGTTGCGACGGAGGAGCGTCGCCAACGTCGCCGCCGCACCCACATCGCGCTCCTTGACTTGAAAAACGATGGAGCCGTTCTGGCGCTGAAGAGCCCTCGGAAGGCTGCCTGTGTCGGGCTGCGGTGATTCCATCCAGATCGCGTCCTTGCCTGGCTTGCCTTCAGTCCGCGCGCCGACGTGCTCATAGGCGCCGCCGTTCCAGCGCAGATCCTCAAAGGTGAGCGACTTTTCAGACTCCAGGCGCTTAAGCACGAGCTCGACGCGCTCGCCCAACACCCGGTCCAGGCGCTGCAAGAACGCATCCACCTTGGCGCGATCGCTTCCGTTGCCCTCCAACTCCCGGCCGTGAAGGGTGAGCTGCGGCAGGATCTCTGGCGCCAGACCCGTCCCCAGCGCGATCTCCAGCGCGCGCCCATCCTCGGTCAACAGCTTGGCGGAGGACATCTCAAAGGTTGGCGCGCGCGTCTTGCTTCCCCTTGACCGCCCGTGCGGCTGCAGCGCCAGGCGCCCCAGTCCGATATCACCGCGGCGGAGCACTCGCACCTCAAGGTCTCGCGAGAAGAAGTCGTTGCACGCCTTGCACACCAAATCTTCGAGCACGAGCTCGTCACCCGCGCCCAAGCCGGCCGGGATCGCATGCTCGGCGTTGAACGGCCCATCCTGGCCACAGTAAATGCATCCTTGGTGTAGGAGCGTCATCGTGCCTTAGTGCCTTCGTGAGTGATGCGTTGCCGTGTTGACCTACTGACCGCCTTGCCCCATTGCTGCGATGGCGGCGCGGGCGGCGGCGCGCGCCTCGTCCGCAGTGGGGTGCTCGCCTGTAAGAGGGATGCGGATCACATCGTTGTCATCGCCCAAGCGCGTTCTCAATCCCAATACCAACACCGCCCGAAACTGGTCCGGTTCGACAGCCTCGACATCCACTTCGGCCCAGAAGTCTTCATCCATCCCTGTGGTCTCGTCAGCCTCAGAAATTTCAAGGGCGCCCTGTGCGGGGCACTTGCTGAACGGCATACGCGCGCGTAGAGCGCTTCGCCCACTAACTCATGGGCTTGCGATAGGTCCCGCATGGATTATCCGATTTGAGGCCGAGGTCGGCTGGGAGTCGTCGGGTAGCGCATTAGCTGCGCCTCACCGTCGCGAGAGCGCAAGGCGACCACGCATGCGAGTCGATGGCGAAGCTCGGGGTGGATCACGGACTAGTCCCTCTGAATTATGGCGTTTTCCCATAATTTCTCTTCCCTCTGATCCTGTGCTGTTGCAGTCGCTGCCGCAACAGGATGAGAAGCCCGCTCCATAGTGAGAAGTACCAGTTGTTCCTTGAGGAGCTGAACGCCCTCAGGGCTGAGGCCGGCCTCAGCCAGATGGAGTTGGCGGAGCGCATGCAGATCGGCCAGGACATCGTCAGTCGTTGCGAGTCCGGGCGTCGGCGCGTCGACGTGTTCGAGCTGGGCCTATGGACGCATGCCTGCGGAACCACGCTCGAAGCGTTTGTCAAACGTCTTGACGAGCGAATTCAGCGTCATCAATTTCCCAGCCTCCTGTAGCCGCAGACCGGTTATGGAAAGTGTCGGAGCACGACCCGAAGGCTGTATGCGCGTTGCTCGGAGCAGCAGGAACTGGCCAGCACGCGGCTGAATAGCATTCGCACCTGAAAGAGTACGCCGGCGTAGGGATCGAGCTCGCTGGGCTCAGTGGCGTCGAAGTGCCGCAGGAAGTCCAGCGACGGATAACTGGCCAGCAGCACGCCGGCAGCTGCGCGCCAGTCCGACGTCAAGCCGGTGTCCAAGCTGAACTCCTTCAGCATCTCACGCCCCCACAGAAGGTTGCGGCGCCGCTCGTCCGGAGTAGTCATCCCCAGGCCTCATCGGATCGTCGTGCGGGTCGATGGCCGGGGCGATTCATTCGTCGCTCACGGGACCGGCAAGAAGCAGTTGGCTGAGCTGTGTTCGAGCCGTCCGCGCCGCACGCTTGCCCGGCTTCCCCGCCTTGGGACGCATCCTCAGCGCATCCAGTCGGCGCAAGTCTGCGTCGAGTTCCTTGAGGAAGCGCAAGAAGCCATAGTCCAGCGCTTCCAACCAGTCTCGCAGGCCGATGATGTCCAGGCGAGTTTGACCGCTCTCGACGTAGCTCACCGCGCCTTGGCTACGGCCGATCAGAAGCGCGAGATCAGCCTGGCGCAAGCCGCGGGACTCCCGAAGCTTGCGCAGCTTTTCCAGAAATATCTCGTTGTGTCGGCTGTGCAGAGTTTTGGCCATGTATCGCTCTCAGCCTCGCACCGTATCCGAGCCCGCGCCGTATCAAAAATTTGGATATGGACGGGGGCCGCGAACAATTGTCCGCATGTCAACAATCGCGCCGCCCAACCCTCGTTGTTTGCGGCATCAGACTGATGTTTCTCTCGCTTCCGCAGTACGAGTTTCAGATGCCCGCAGGCCTCAACGTCCCGGGTGGCAAGCACTGGCGGGTCGTCGAGATGACGCTGCACGCCCCCTGGTACTTGTTGACCGTAGAACAGGCCGATACCGGCAACCTAGATTCGGGCGACTAGCCACACCCTGTGCATCGCCTGGGAGACCGATTTGGCCGACGCGATCAAGTCCATCGAGGCCTCCCGCATACGAGGACTCGTCGCCATGATTCCGGCCTGGGCATCGCCGACGGGCCAATGGTCGTCGCGGCAGATCAACGAAGTCTGGCTCGACAGCAGCGAGGCCGGCAAGTTCGTCACCCTCTTGGATGCGGCCGGAAAGAAGCTAGAGGCCGGCATCCTGATCGAGCCGCCGAAGGCTGGCCCCAGCGGAGAACTGCTGCTGCGGTTGAACGGCGGCTCCCGAGCGCTACGGCCAAGATCGGCTGGATCGGGACGGACCAGGCGTCGTTCATCCCATGCGAAATAGGCGACCGCTCTCATGTGGGCCGCGGCACGTGCGCTTCATGCCCGGCGCTAGAACGGGCGCCAGTTCACCAACGTCACCGTCCACTTCTCCGAGATGAACGCGGAGCGTTATTTCGAGATCCGTAAAGGGATCATGTTGAACTTCATGACCGCTCGAGACCAGTACGACGAACTGATCGAACCTGGCCAGGGACATCTGATGTTCAACGGGGAGGCCATCCACTGGGTTATCGATGGCGAGCGGCGCATGTCCATCACGATCAACTGGGCCATCCAGTTCTGGCTCAACGATGGCAGCATCGTCGAGAACCAAGCATTGGGCAGCGGGCCGGGCGCAGCTTGATCGCGGGGCTGCAAGGCATCAAGCCATGGCGTCCAATGCCTCAAGGAGGCGACGCACTTCCGGGCTGCTTACCGTGGACGGTGGTGCTTCTTCCTTGATCTCCGGAGGCATGGGCCAGGCCCACAGCACTTGCACATGCGAGGTCTTTTGCTTCCTGTTCCAGAACTCTTCGTGGCCTCCAATCAGGAGGCCGCGTGATTCGATGCGCAGGAGCCGCGCCGAGAACAGCTCGACGATCGGGACGGCACTGCCTGAGGGCGGCATCAGCAGGCAGACCTGCTGACCGCGTCCGTCGCGGCCTTGATATGCGCTTTCCCGCATCAAAAGATGGCCTGCAAGCGGAACTTCCGCCCGCAGCTCTTCAATAGGGAGCCTGATCCCTTGGCGCCGAAGTCGAAGTGCCCGAACCAACATGACGAATACTGTATTTGCATACAGTATAGTGGCACACCACCTTCAAAGGGCTCGCATGCTGCTGGACCTGAACGACGCGTCGACGATCGTCGAGTGGTGGGCTGTCTACCCGCAACGTCATGGTGCGCTTCTTGCGGACTGGGCCCAGCGACGGCCCGAGCACAGGGGGGCCATCCTGGAAGCTCGACGTCGCATCAATGCCGACCCGGCCAAGCGCGGCCTGCTTGAACAAAGCCGGGCCGAGTTGCGGCGCGACGGCGCGGCAGTCGCTCCCCCAACGCACGATGAACTGGCCGCCGGCGAGGTGGGGCTGGCCGCGGCACCATGAGCCACGCGCATTTGGCGGCGGACTTGGCTGCGAAGGCGGTCGCTGAACTTGAGTTCGAGTTCACCCTGCAGGTGGAACTGGCCGAGCACGACCCCGTGCTGGAGTCGCTGATGCAGCGGCTGGACGACGCTGGATGCTTTGACACGCTGGTCGGAGCCGGCGCGACGTGCTCGGTAGAGCTTCAGTTCATCACGCCAGCGCGCACGGCCCAAGAGGCCTTGAACGGAGCCGCTGCAGCGGTTCAGCGGGCGTTCCAGGGCGCCAAGGTCACACGCATCGTCCCGGCGCCGGACACCCCTTCGACGGGATCGGCATAAGCCATTCAGCTCCCGGGCGGCGGCCCCTTGCGATCATCTTCCTCCTTGGATCGACGCGAGCGGCGACGGATGGCGCGTTGCGTCTACTTGTTTTGCCGGAAATCGTTAGTTCGTCGAGTAGGACGGATTTCAGCGGACTTTTCGCGGGGAACCAGGGTTCCAGACGGTTTTGGCCCCTTCGGATGGGGTCCACGTCGCATTCCTGCGCTCAGGTTGAATAACCAGACATTAACCAATCGCAGATTTTGGCTACTCTAGGAGCTTGCGGAGAAATTTCGTATTACGTACCATTGCAATTACGTAACACATACGAAATTGGTGGCAGACATGGCACGACCCGGTGTGAGCAAGGCGGACGTACAGCGAGCCAGGCTCGGGCTGGTGAAGGCGGGAAAACACCCTTCGATTGACGCGATTCGTATCGAACTGGGCAACACCGGCTCGAAGGCGACGATCTATCGCCATCTCAAGGAAATTGAGGCGGACGAAGGTGGCCTCAGCACCCCTAACGCTTCGATCAGCGAAGAGCTACAAGCCTTCGTCGCCAATTTGGCCTCGCGGCTTGAATACGAGAGCAGGGCGCGGATTGACACGCTGCAGGCGGGTCACGCGGCGCAGATCAAGCGCGCGGCCGAGGCGTTAGAGCGATCACAGGCGGATGCTCGCGTAGCGCGCCTCGATGCTGAGCGCTTAGCCGCGGAGCTCGCCGGGGAGCGGACTCGGCGTCATGAAGTCGAGGCCGACATGACCGCAGCGAAGCTGGCGCTTGGCCAGCAAACCGCCCATCTCAGTGCCCAACTCGATGGGGTCCAGGAGCAGTTGAAGGCCGCTCAAGCGCACGCGGTGTCGCTCAAGAAAAGCACAACCATTCCCGGGAGGCGCTGGAGCATTTCCGCCACGCGTCGCGCGAGCAGCGCGACCGAGAGGCGCGCCAGCACGAGCAGCAGATCCAGTATCTGCAGGGGGAACTACGCGGCGCGTCCGACGCGCTGGGCGCAAAGCACGGGGAACTGCGTAGCGCCCTGCAAGAGAAGGCGGACGCCTTGGCTCAGCTGACAGGCGCGCGTGCCGAGAAGCGCCAACTTGATGAACTCTTGCGCGAGCTCCGCCCCGCCGCTCAGCGACTGGCCACGCAGACGCAGATCGTCGAAGATCTGCGGGCGCAGGCGTCTCAGGCGAGCAACCAGTACGAGGCGCTGCACGAGCGAGCAACTGCGCTGGGTGAGCGCAACCTTGAGCTGGAGCGCCAGCTCGCCGCGCTCAGCGCCTCTGCTCACGCACAAGATCAGCTCATGAAGGACGTGCTGGCGCGCATCGGCTCCGCCGGCAACCCGCCGATGCTGGCCCAGACCCCGTCCTGACCGTTCGTCCTTCATCGCGATGACCGCCATGCGCCAACTGTTAGACCGACTTGCCCGCGCCTTGGGCTACCACACACTGCAGGATCTGCGCGCCGCCGAACGCCGAGCGCGCGATGCCGTACTGCCGCCCGCCCAACAGGCCGATCATCCCCACGGAGATGACCACTCCGATACTGCGACCGACGAGGCCAACGAGTCTGCGGGGCCCGTCGGACACCTGAAGTACTTCGTGTCGTACACCTTCTCGGCGGGTCGCGGCACGGGCTTCGGCGCATGCGAGGTCTCGCTAAGCCATCCTGTGCGTTCGCACACAGACACGCAGGCTATCGGTCAAGCGCTGGCCCGAAAATTCGCGAAGGATTCAGGTCCCAAGGCCACGGTCGTGATCCTCAACTGGCGACGATTCGAGGACCCGGAGCCGCCTGGCGGCGGTCGTGAAGGGGTCCCGATGGAGGAGGCGCCTGTAATCCTGAGGCTGGTCGCCTGAGCGGGCTTTCGACGATAGCTCTTCGATAAAGCAACCCTGCGTTGATCAGAGAACTGCATCGCTCCATGGTCGAGCAGCCGAGCGCCTATATCTACGGTGCCGATCTGGCGCATAGGCAAATGCCCATTGGCCGATCGGGTTGGAACGCCTGCTGGCGCGGTTCTTGGCATTCGTCCCAGTCCGGCTCAGTCGAAGTCGTTCCAGGCGCCGGATCCGGCGCCTTCCCAGCTTTTTCGGGGACCGGTCGCACTTGCCGGCATCAATACGCCACTGCGCTGGGAACATGTGTTGTGTGAGCGCAGCTTGCACAGTCCGGTCCATCGACATTACTCCCGCTTTGTTGCAAGATGTATCCATAACGATTCATCAGGGAGGAACGATGGCATACAACGTGGATTTTCTTCCAGTCGGCGACAGTTATGGCGATGCAATCGTCGTGCGGTATGGGAATGAGGAAACTGGTTATCTAGTGCACGTCGTTGACGGCGGACGGATTGATACCGCGCAGACGATCATCGGGCACCTGGAAAAATACTATCCCGGCTACTACATCAATCATATGGTTTTGTCTCACGCCGACAATGACCACGCGTGCGGCCTAGTGGGGGTTCTAAAAAAATTTCGCGTCGCCAACCTTTGGATGAATCGACCATGGTTGTACGCGAATCAGGTATTACACCACTTTCATGGTAATTTCACCCTGCAAGGGTTGATCGACGACATCAAAGGTCGCCATCCGTATTTGGTTGAGATCGAAGAACTCGCCACAGCCCAGGGAACCGTTATCCACGAAGTCTTTCAAGGTGCGCGTATCGGCGAGTTTTCAGTACTGGCGCCTACGCGCCAACGGTACATCGACTCGATCCCTGATTTGGATAAATCCCCGACATCCTATCGCGCGGAAGACGCGGCGGCGCCAATTGGCCTATTAAAGTCGCTCGTGGAAGCTGCGAGAAAATGGCTCGATGAAGATTGGGGCGTCGAACTCTCTCCGAGAACGTCAGCACCTCAGCATCGAACGAAAGCTGCGTCGTTCAATATGCGCTGCTGGACGGCAAGGGCATCCTCTTGACCGCCGACGTTGGGCCTGTCGGACTTTCCGAGGCTGCGGCGTACGCCGCCGCTCTGGGCCTGCCGCAACCGAGCTTCGTGCAGATGCCTCACCATGGTAGCCGGCACAATGTCACTCCCTCAGTGCTGGATGCATGGCTTGGGCCTCGTGTGCCAAAGGGCACCGTCGTCGGCACTGCCTTCTGCTCCATCGGCGCCAACAAGCCTGACTATCCGAGAGGCCAAGTGAAGAATGCCTTTATCCGTCGTGGCTTCAAAGTCTTTTCTACCCGCACTCGGTGGCTCTCTCATTACCATGGCCAAGGTCACGACGGCGCGGTTCCAGCAGTTGCGGAGGATTTCTCCTCGAAAGTCGAGGGGCTGTGATGGAATTCCTCAAGATCTTTGACGCATATTCGATTCGCGCTCGATTGTTCCCTGCCATCATCGCTTCCGCGCCCGCTATGGCTGCACTCGCGTTATTGATCTCATGGAAGTCGTTCGGACTCTCCAATGCGGTTGCCACTATCGGCACCCTTGTCTTGCTGTTTGCCATTGCCGATTTTGCGAGAACTCGTGGACGCGCCATAGAGAAGAAGCTGTACGCGAAAAACGGTGGAATGCCGTCCATCACTTTGCTCCGATATTCGGACAAAACCATCGATGCCGGGTCGAAGGCGCGCTACCGTCAATTCCTTGCCCATCAATTGAATGCGCCGCTGCCGACGCCCGAAGAAGAAGCCGCAAATCCCGCTGCTGGTGACGCCTTCTACGAGCAGAGCGGCGTTTGGATTCGACATAACACCCGAGACGCCAAAAAGTTCTCGCTCTTGTTTAGTGAAAACGTCGCATACGGATTCCGCCGAAATTTGCTCGGTGTGAAGTGGGTAGGCCTGGCCTTGAATCTTCTGGTCGTGGCGGGTTGCATCTTGCTTCTATGGCGTGATTCCTGGGCCTTTGAAACCAGCTACGGCCAGCGCCTATCGGTCGTGTTGATCGTGGCGTGTTTCCATGCGATGTACATGCTCGGCGCTGTCCGGGAGCCCGCAGTGTGGGATGGCGCGGTGGCGTACGGGCGGCAGTTGATCCTGTCCTGTGAAGAACTCATGTCCGGCAAGAAGCCGCCAGTCACAAAGCGGTCCCCCGCTCGGAAGCGGCCGGCGAAAAGCGCAGATGCGAACCTTACCAAGACGGAGTGATCTTCCCCGCCGCGGCCGGTGCAACGAAGGAATGGCCAGTGACTAATCCGTCGATGGGTCGGGCGCTGTTGTGGGCGACCGCGCTCACCGACTGCCGGGACTGTTTGGATCTGGCAGACCGGCTCAGTCGACTTCCTTCGAGCCCTGGATTGCTGGCGGTTGAGGCGTGCAGCGCAAGCCGGCATCTGGTCCGATTGGCGATCGTGTATTTCGGCCAGCTGTACACGCCGGGATACGAGGACGGATCCGCGGTAGCTTCGAACCGGCACATGACGGCCGAGCTTGACCAGTTGGAGGCCGAAGCGTTTCCCCACCACGTCGACCTGGCCAGGTTCCATGCTCTGAAGGCCGTTCTCCTGGATCTGCGTCACGGCACGATCGCTCACGCCGACGGCAGGGCGTTCAGGGTGGAGCACGACTGGAATTCGGCTCGGGCAACAACCCCCATCCTGGACGCCACATTGCAGGCAGAGTTCCGAGGCTGCTGCGCCAAGCTGATCCTGGCCTTGTTGCGCCGGGCAGCGCGGATTGCCGAAGCACCTTGAGGTGCGCAGCCCATCAAGCTGCGCGGCAGGCGGTGGGGGCACTGAGGGTAGGCCACGGGCACCGATTTTGGGAAAACAGCCCTGCGCGCTGGTTCTTGGCCTCCCTAGCATTTTGGGCATGAGCAAGCCGAACCGCGCCTCGCGTACGCCGACCGCCCAACCCTCCGAGTTCAAGCCACCTGAGGGAGAGCACGCCTACCTCTGGTATTTCCGAAATGACCGCGCCATCAACCGCCTGCTGGCGATGACGATCAACAAGGCGGACAAGCTGCCTTGGACGAGGCTTGCCACCGTGCTCGCGGTGTCGCTTGGCATCCAGCCGGGTGTTGAGCTCGTCGACCGAGCCGCGCGGCGCTTCACCAGTCATCCGCTGCAGGTCGCTGCAAATGACGGATCTCCGAATGCACTGCAGAGAGCCACAGCCTGTGCTCGCCCACGATCCGGCTTGACCGCTTCGCCGCCGCGCGGGAGGCAGACCGCGCAGTTTGCCAAGGCCGGGAATGGCGAACAATGTCGGCGCCATGAGGCGGGACCGGTTCCCTCGACAAAGAACACAAGCACCGAAGACTTGCAGGCGGAGGGGGGACTTAGGTCGTGGCACCTGGGCCCAGGGCCACTTGGTCGTTGGCGTCGCGCCGGCGAGTTCCACAACCCCGCCTGCTTTTCGCGCAGAAACTGGGTTAAGGCCAGACGAAGACGGCGTCCCTTCAATGACGACGGTCTCGTGGTTGGCCAGCCGTTACGGCGAGTGGGTCGGCTTGAGAGGCTGCTTGTCCAGCCGCGCACCTGTGACAGCGGAAGGGCGGCCTGCCTTCAAGCCGAGTGCCGCGAGGGATCAATACATCGCGGCCTACGGCCCAAGAAATCCGAACCCAGGGTTGGCTCCCGAGCAACCACATCCGAAGTGTTCAAATCGAAGAATATGTTTCAGATCAGACACTTAGGGCAGCTTCTGCGGATTTTTCAGGAATCACGGCCAACCCTCAACTTCCATCAGGACCTCGCCCAATGGGCCGCGGTGCGAAGCGCGCTCGGCAACCTGCCCATCCTGTTCTGGCAGACGCCGATGGGCGTGCCCTCGTCGACGCCGGGTGGCACGCCGGGGCACTACCGGGACAACCACGTCCAGTACATGCTGACCCATGCGAGCGAGTACACGGCGAGCGGCGTGTTCGCGATCGTGTTCAGCGGCGGCGGCAGCGGCTCGGTCAACATCACGACCGATGGCGGCCAGTTCGCCCGACTGTTCAAGGCCTACCTGGCCAATCCCGCACCGCTGCCACGCTGAGGCCCCTCGCCTCACGCCGCCGCTGGCCCTCGGCAAGTCTGTGGAACCGGGCGGCCCGAGTCACGTCGCGCCGCCCCGCGCCAGGACCGCTCAGAACTTCCCCAGGATGTTCAGGAACACCCCGCGACTGCGATAGCTCAGGTCGGTCAGGTCGTCCGAGAAGTCGGTGAAGTTGTAGCCCACGCCCACCTTGAGGTTCTCGTTCACGTGGTAGTAACCGGCGGTGAGCAGGCCGGTCTTGCGCTCGCTCAGTTCGCCCGCGCGCAGCATGCGCAGTTCCAGCAGCCAGTCGTACTGCCGCACGACCTGCCAGTCCACGCGGGCAATCGCCAGCTGTGCGCTGCTCTTGAACCACGGCGCGCTGTCGTCCCGGCTGGGACGCAGCTCGCCGACGCGCCAGGCCAGCTTGCCGCCGATGGTCCAACGCGCGCTGAGGTCGTAGGTCGCATCCACCGCTGCCACCTGGCTGCGCTGCTGGTAGTCGATGCCGGTGGTGCTGATCGCCGTCTGCGTCACGTCGGTCGTGCTCACCTGCCCCGGCGACGACAGGTCGTACAGGTAGGTGTACTTGAGCAGCAGGTTGAGCTTGTCGTTGCTCACCGGCCGGAAGGCATACCCCAGCACTGCCTCGGTGTACTTTGCCGCGGCCAGCGCACCGGCCGCGCTGTCGCTGTCGGCCCAGTTGAGCTTGCCCAGCCAGCGGGCGTTCGGACCGTCCTGCACGCTGACCGAGTTCTTCAGCAACCAGCTGCGGCGGGTGTCCGTGTTGCTGTGGTCGCGCCGGTACTCGACGCCGCCGGCGTACTTCAGGGACGCATCGACGAAGCCGACGCTGAACCCCGCGGCGTCGCGGTCGGTCTGTCCCGCGTTCTCGGCCTCCAGCCGGCCGGTTTCGGCGCTGACGCCAAAGGTCCAGCGATCGTCCGGCGCGTACTGCACACCGTAGGCATGCGTCAGGCCGCTCAGGGTGCCGGTGCTCTGCTTGTGCTCGGTATAGGCGCTCAGCCCGTCCGCCAGGCGCGACTTGATGCCCCCCACCAGCGTGCCGCCGCGCGCGTTCAGCGTCTCGTCGGTGCGACCGGTGTCCAGCGCATAGGTCACGTAGACGTTGGAGCGGTCGTCGTACTGGTAGTCGACCCCGGCCTTGCCGGCCGCGCCGCCGTCGCCCCCCGAGGCCTCGCCGCGCAGCGTCAGCTTGTCGTTGATCCGGTAGTGCGCGCCCGCGCCCAGGCGGTCGTTGCCCTGCCGCGTGCCGGTGCGCTCCAGCGTCTTCTGACCGAAGCCGTAGACGCCCCAGCCTTCACCGCTGTCGTAGTCGACCTGCGTGGCCGCATCCGACCGCTCGCCGGTGACCACGCCCGAGCCCGGCAGCAAGGGCGAGGTGTTGACCGTGTCGGTGGACTTGCGGTCGGCGCGCACGCCGGCGCTGACGGTCCAGTGCTCGTCGACGCGCGTGACCACCTGGACCTCGCCGGCATCGGTGTTGTAGCCGTTGAGCTCGTCCTTGTGGTCGCCCTTCAGGCGGACCTCGGTGCGCTCGCCCACCGGCGCGTTCACGGTGGCGCCGGCCTGCCGCGTCTCGTTGGACGCGACCTGCCCGGGCGCCGAGAAGCCGGCCTCCCGCAGCTGCGCATAGGCGCCGACATGGCCGCTCTTCGCGACGCCGAGGTCGACCAGATCCGCCTGTCCCTCCACGCGCCAGGCGTTCGCGCCGCGCGTGTCCCCGGCCAGCGTGTTCTGCGAGAACCCGAAGCCGCCGTCCAGCGACGTCGTCGTGCCGATGCCGGGACCGTCGCTGCGCGCGGCCTCGATCTTCAGCGTGGTGTTCTCGCTCTGGCGCAACAGCAGGTCGACGCCGCCCAGACGCTGGTCCCCACCGGTCTGGCGCTGCTTCGCCGCAGTGACGCCGACGCGCACGCCGTCGGTGACCCACCAGGCGGTGCGACCGCCCAGGGCCAGCGTGTCCAGATCGCCCGACAGCGGCGTGTACTCATAGTCCACCACCAGGTAGGCCGGCTGGCCGCTGAGCCCGCCGGCGCGCACCAGCAGCCCGTTGTCGGCCAGGCTGGGCAGCGGCGAGGTCAGCAGCACGCGACCCTGCAGGTAGTCGACGTCGTAGTCGCTGCCCGGGATCAGCGCCCGACGCTGGAGGACGAAGCCGGAGTCGCGGTCGCGGATCTCCAGCCAGACCTTCTCGGCGCCGCGGCTCACGTCCTGGTGGCGCAGGTAGTACAGCGAGCCGCCGGTGCCGCGGAATTCCTCGCGCGCGGCCAGCGTGCCGGGTTCGGCCGCGTAGACGTCCAGGGTCACGCGCGCATCGCCGAAACGGGTCGCGTCCTCGCCGACGTAGTGGCCCTTCAGGCCGTACAACCCGCGGTTGACCTGCGCCAGCGTGTTGTCCGCGCCCAGGTTGAGCTTGAAGTCGCCCCACAGCGCCTGCGAGCGGCCGTCGTCCACGCGCAGGTACACGCGTCCCTGGGTGGGCGCGTCCTCGACGCTGGTGGAGTCGTCGCCGAAGGTGCCCCAGCTGTCCACCGGGTCCATCCGCCGGAACAGCGACGTCGGGTCCTTGCGATCCAGGTTGCGGAACAACTCGCCGAGCGGCCGCTCCTCGGTGTCCAGGCTGGCGGTCAAGGTCCAACGATCGTCCAGCATGCCCTTGCCGTAGAAGGCCAGCCGGCCCTCGGTCCAGGTGTCGTTGTTGTAGCGGTTGCGCTCCTGCGTCACCAGCGCGGCCGGGCCGGCGGTGCGATCGCGGCCGACGGTCAGGTCCGCCTGGCCGACGAAGAAGAAATCGCGCCGCGGCAACTCGAAGTCCCGGCGATAGATGCGCTCGTGGCCATCGGTCCCGCGCACCGCGATCTCACCGGTCTGCACGCGTCGCGGCACCAGCTGCTGCATCACGAACCGGCCTTGCGCATCCACCGGCACCGCGAATCCGAGCGCGCGCACCTGTTCTCCCGGCGCGATGCCCTCCCCGCTGGCCGTCACGGTGCCGCCCGCGATCGGGATGTTGGCGACGGCCAGCCGGCTCTCGCCGTAGCCGGCCAGCAGGCGCTGCGCCGCATCGGGCTCGCGCTCACCGGTCGGCGCATGGCGATCGGCCAGCGCGAGCGGGATGTCCTCGGTCTCGTCGAAGCGCCCCGCCCCGTCGTAGACCCGCACGCGCCAGTAGAGCTTGCGCCGCGCCAGCGGTCCTTGCGCCCACTCGGCGGGAACGGTCCACTGCGCGCGCAGCTCGCCATCCAGCGGCACGGTGGCCAGCAGCTGCGGGCGCATGTCGCCGTCGGTGCCGAACACCCTCAGTTCCGCGCGCATCAGATACGGCCGGTAGTTGCTGTAGCCGCTGAAGCGCACCGTGTCGCCCGGCACCGCGATCGCGGGCCACGCCGTGCCATTGAGGCGCCTGGGCTGCGACAGGTTGTCGTACTGCAGGCGCAGGTGGTCGCGCTCGAGCCGCACGTCGATGCAGCGCTGGCGGTCGGCACTGGCGCTGTCCGCGCCGACCACCGGCTGACCGTCGATGGTCAGGCGCAGCGCGGCGTCGTCGTTCGCGTAGGGCGTGAGCATGCCGCAAGCGGTCGGGTCCACGAGCTTGACGCTCGACGTCGTCTCCACCTGCGCCGGCGCGGTCTCGCGCCAGTACACGCGCACCTCGACGCGCCGGTTGGCGGACCAGTTGGCGCGGTCCTGCGGCGGCGAGGCCAGCGGCTCGTCCGGCCCGCGCGAGTCCGCCGCATAGGCGCTCGCCGGCAATCCCAGCTGCTGCGTCAGGTAGCGGCCGACCTGCTCCGCGCGGGCCAGGCCGAGCGCATGGTTGTCGGGGAAACGCGGACGCAGCTCGGGCTTGATGCGCTGCACGTCGGTGTGGCCGACGATCTCGAAGCGCAGGCCCTCGCGGCCGCGCACCTGCGCCACGATGGCGTCGAGCCTGGCCTTGTCCTCCGGCTTGAGCAGGTCCTCGCCGGAATCGAAATGCGGCGTGTGCGATTCCTCGCGCGGCCGCACGGCGCCGGGGACGCTGCGTGTTTCCTCCTCGAGCCGCTCCTGCAAGGCACGTGGATCGCCCAGGATCACGGTGAGCTTGGGCAGCTCGCGCTCGCTGGACGCGGGGAGATGGTCGCGACCGTCGATCTCGACGGCGCGACGGTCGGCCTGGCATCGGTCGCTGAAGCGGCCGCGCGCGTCGGCGCGGCAGCTGCCGTCGTCGCTGCTCGCGTCGGCGGCCGAGGCCGGCAGCCCGATGGCCAGGCAGGCGGCGGCCGCGGCGCTGGCGAGGGCCGCGCGGGGAAAGGTGGAGCGAGTCATGCGGGTGGCACAGATGAAGGTCGTGGACAAGGACGTGGACAGGGACGTGGTCATGGCGCGCCCCTGCATCAGCGGTTGAGCAAGGCCGGCATGCGCTCGACCTCGATGTCCAGGTTGAACAGCGCCCGGTCCTGCGACCGGCGCATCGACTTCCCGAGCTCGCGCCAGCGGTCGAGCAGCGCGGCCCGCATCGCGGCGACGCGGGCGTCGCCCAGCTCGCGCGCTTCGTCCGGCGCCGGCTGATAGGCCAGGCGCAGGATGGACGGACGCTCCACCAGGGCGGCGATGGTCTGGTCCAGGCGCGTCTCGTACGCCGGCTGCAGCACGACCTGACCCTCGACGAAGGCGGCCGCCTTCAGGTCCAGGCGCACGACGCGGTGCACGGTCGCGCCGAAATTGACCTTCAGCGCCTTGCCGCGCGTGGCGCGCTCGGCGGCCGGGTTCTCGGTCGTCACGCGATAGCCCGAGGGCAGCGTGCGTTCGTCGACCTTGAGCACCAGGTTGCTGCCGGTCCCCTCCTTGGGCACCGCCGCGCAGGCGATGTGATAGCGGCCGTCGGCGTCGGTGCTGACGAGCAGGCCGTTGACCGTGGCCACGCGCACGTTCGGGATGCCGGGTTCGCCCTCATCCTGGACGCCGTTGGCGTTGCGGTCGTCGTAGACCTTGCCGATCACGTCGGTGCAGTCGAACAGCGCGTCCGGCACGACACGGACCGAGGCGCTGGCCGTGTTGGACAACACCCGTCCCGCGATGCCCTGCGTGGCGACCACCGTGTTGACGTACTGGCCCTCGCCCACGCCGACGCCCACCGCCAGCACCATCGAGATGCGCTTGGTCTCGCCGCGCAGGAAGGTCTGGTCGGCCAGCGTCAGCTGCCGTCCGACGACGGTCGGCTTGACCGTCACCACCGGCCCCGCCGGCAGGGTCTGCACCGTCAGCGATCCGTCTAGGTACTTGAAGCCCGGCGGCAGCGTGTCCAGCAACGCGACGTTGCCGATGGGGCCGCTGCTGGCGTTGCGCGCGGTGATCACGTAAGGCACGGGCTCGCCCTTCTTCACGGTCAGCTTGGACGTGGTCTTGCGCAGCTCGATGGCCGTGCCGCTGCCCTCGCGGTCCAGCGGGATGTGGTTGTTGACCACCTGGCGCGCGGCGCCGCCCGACTGCCAGTTCAGGAAGTACGGGGCCGCCGGACCGGCCGCCGGCGACGCGGCCGCGCTGATGACGCAGGCCTCGCTGCCGCGCGTGATGGCGGTGCCCGGCGCGCTGCAGGTCAGCGCGTCGAGCGGACCGGCCGCCGCCGGATAGGTCACCGACGGCAGGTAGCCGGCCGGCGGCGTGACCGTGACGGCATAGGCGCCGGCCGGCGCGCCGGGCAGCAGGAAGAACTGGTACGCGCCGTCCGGACCGGTGGTCAGCGCGGCGTTGCCGCCGAGCAGCTGCGTGGCCGCATCGAACCCCGCGGGACCGACCAGCGTCACCACCGCGCCGGGGATGGGCTCGGCGCTCAGGCTGTCGTACACCACGCCGCCCGGATCGAGCGGCAGGTCCTGGTTGACCACCGCGGCGCCCGCGGTCACGGTCAGCGGGATCCAGCCGCGTGGCGCCATGCCGGAGACGGTCGGGAACGCGCCACCCGCGCCGTTCAGCGTCGGATCGGTGGGCCACGTGCCGCCGACGAGCCGGCCTTGCGCGTCGCGGAAGCGCACCTGGTACGAGCCGGGCACGACGTTGTCGAATCGATAAGCGCCGTCGGCCGCGGTGGTGCGGGTGTCGAGCACCAGCGCGCCGCTGTTGGCACACGTGGTGCCGCCATCGGCGCAGGCCACCAGTTCCACGGTCCATCCGGCCACGGCGGGTTCGCCGCCGTCGGCCTGACGGTCGTGGTCGGTGTCGCGCCAGACCCGGCCGCTGACCGCCGCGGGCGCGGTGGAGCGCTCGAAGAAGTCGTAGGCCGTGCCTTGGGCCGCCACGGCGGGTAGCCTGACCTGGAGCTGGCGCGCGGCCGGCACGCTGCCGCCCAGCGAGCCGGGCATCTCGCCGGCGTGGGTGGAGCTGGGCACCGGCGACTGCACGATCGTGTAGCCCGCGCCGTTGTCCAGCGGCAGATCGGCGAAACGGTAGCTGCCGTCGCGCGCGGTCACCGCGGTGCGGCTCACCGCCTGCCCGGTGGCGTCGGTGCCGGCCAGCGTCACCGTCACGCCCGCCAGCGGCAGATCGCCGGCGTCGCGTCTGCCGTTGCCGTTGGCGTCGTTGAAGACGCTGCCCGCGATCGAGGCGCCCTGCTCGCCGAAGTCGTAGCCGTCGCCGGCGCCTCCGGTGTAGACCAGGCCGCCGATGCGGTCGTTGCCGCTCGTCACGCCGGTGGTCGCGCCGCCCAGGCGGCCGATCGTCTCGCCGCCGTCGGCGTAGGTGACCGGCTGCGTTTCGGCAATCACGTAGCCGGCGGCGTCCGAGGGCAGCACGCCGTCGAAGAGGTACTGGCCGTCCGCGCCGGTGACCGCGGCGATGCTGACGGGCAGCCCGCCCGCGCTGGTGCCGGTGAGCGTCAGCGCGACGCCCGCGATCGGCGGCTCGCCCGCGTCGCGTCGGCCGTTGCCGTTGCTGTCGGCGTAGACGTGGCCGGTGATCTGGCCGCCGCGCTCGCCGAAATCGTAGTCCGTGCCGGCCTCTTCCGAGGCCAGCGCGATGCCGCCGAACCGGTCGTTCGCGCCGCCCGGGTTGGCCGCGCCGCGCGGGGTGCCGCTCACGCCGCCCAGGTGCTCGGGACCGTCGCCGGTGCCGGCGGGCTGGGCCTCGTCGATCTGGTAGTTGCCGGGCAGCAGGCCGGTGGCGGCATAGCCGCCGTCGGCCGCGGTGGTCAGCGCGACGGAGACCGCGCGTCCCAGGAAGTCCGTGCCGGTCACGGTGACCGTGACGCCGGGCATCGGCGGCTCGCCCGCATCACGCTGGCCGTTGGCCGGTGCGATGTCGGCATAGACGTGCCCGGCCAGCGAGGCCGCGCGCACCGACGCGAAGTTGTTGCCGCTCGAGCTCGAGCCCGGAGCGCCGAGGCGGATGTTCTGCACCACCGGCGCGGTGGAGCCGTTCGGACCCACGCTGACGCCGGCGCCGACGGTGGGCACGCTGCCCGCGGTCGATCCGGCGCCCGTCACCGTGCCCGCCCGCGTCAGGCCGGGCAGATAACCCGTCGGACGCGTCTCGCTCACCGTGTAGGTGCCGGGCGCGATGTTGTTGAAGACGTAGTCGCCGCTCGCGTCGGTGGTCGTCGTCGCGGAGACCGGACTGCCGTTCGCGTCGGTGCCGCTCAGCGTGACGCTCACGCCCGGGATGCCGGGCTCGGTGGCCGTCGCGCCCTGGCTGCCGTCGCCATCGCGGTCGTAGAAGCTGCGGCCGCGGATCTGGCTGCTGGTGAGCTCGCCGAAGAGATAGTCGCCCAGTGCGGCGGGTGTGCCGCTGAGCGGGATGAGCACGCCCTGGACGACGTTGCCGCCCGGCTGCGCCGTGCCGGCGTTGCCGTTCGGGTTGGCCTTGCCCGGCGCGTAGGTCGACGGCTGCGTCTCGGTGATCGTGTAGCCGCCGGCCGCCGAGGGCGGCACGTTGAGGAACTCGTAGCGGCCCGGCTGGCCGGCGACCGGCGTGGCGACGATGTCCACCGGCGTGCCGGTGGCGGACGTGCCGGTCAGGTGCAGCGTCACGCCGGTGATGCCGGCGTCGCCCGTGGCGGGCACGCCGTCGTTGTCGGCGTCCTCGAAGAACGCGCACGCTGACGCGCGTCAGGCGCTCGCCGAAGTTGTTGCCGGTCGCGGCGGTGTTGCTGCCCAGCGTGATGCCGCCGATGCGGTCGTTGACGGTGGTGCTGCCGCCGGCCGTGCCGGCCGTTTCGCCGCCGTCGGCGAAGCCGTCGGGCTGCGTCGGCTCGATCACCGTGTAGCTGCCCGGCAGCAGGTTGGCGAAGCCGTAGCTGCCGTCGGCCGCGGTGGTCGTGCTGGTGTTGACGGCGTTGCCCTGCAGGTCGGTGCCGATGAGCTGCAGCGTCACGCCCGCGATGCCGGGCTCGCCCGCGGTGTAGGCCCCGTTGTAGTCGGCGTCCTGGTAGACGCGGCCCGCCAGCGACGCGGCATGCACTTCGCCGAAGAGGTTGCCCGTCGAGCTGCCGCCCGCGCCCAGCACGATGGTCTGGATCACGTTGGCGTTCGAGCCGTTGGGGCCGCTGACCACCCCCGCCCCGCCCGCCGGCACGTTGCCGGCGGTGCTGCCGACGCCGCTGGCGTTGCCGGCGCGCGTGATGCCCGGCAGGTAGCTGGCGGGCTGCGCCTCGGTGACGGTGTAGGCACCCGCGGGAACGGAGAAGCTCCAGTTGCCGTTCGAGTCGGTCGTGGTCGTGCGCGTGACCGGATTGCCCAGGCTGTCGGTGCCGCCGAGCGTCAGCGTCACGCCGGCGATGCCGGGCTCGCCCGCGTCGGCCTGGCCGTTGCCGTTGGCATCTTCATAGACGCGGCCCGACAGCGTCGAGGTCTGCACGGTGATCGTGCCGCTGGCGAAGTTGTTGCCGGCCGCCGGGTCGGCGCCGCCGTTGGTGTCGCCGGAGCCGACCGTCACGATGGAGACGGTGTTGGTCAGCACCGTGCCGTTGGCCGGGTTGCCGGTCAGCTGCACCGGGATGCGCAGCGTGGCCGCACCGCCCGAGGGCATGCTGGCGATGGCGCAGGTCGTGCCCGTGCCGCCGGCCGTGCCGGTGCAGGTCGGCGCCGCGGGCGTGAAGGTCCCGGCGGTCACCGTCAGCGTCGGCGTGCCGGCCAGTTGAAGTCCCGCGGGCAGCGTGTCGCCGACGCTGGTGATCTCGGCCGCCTGCGGGCCGTTGTTGCGCACGTGGATCAGCCAGTCGAAGGCCTGGCCCTGCGCGATGGCGCTCAGCGGCGTGGTGGTGCCGGCGATCACGGCCGCCTTGTCGACGGCCTGCACGTCGGCCTTGTAGCGGAAGGTGGTCGGCTCCGAGACGCTGTTGTTGGCCTGCGGATCGAAGGCGTCCTGCGCCGCGCTGGCGAAGCGCACCGAGGCGGCATTCGAGAAGGTGCCCTTGTCGGCGCCCTGCAGGCGCACGCGGACCTGGACCGAGTTGCTTTCGCCGGTGGACCCGCCGCCGGTGCCGCCCAGGCTGGCGATGGTGCAGCCGATGCTGCCGCCGGCCGCGCCGACGGTGACCCCCGAGGTGTTGCAGCTCACGCCCGCGGGCAGCGGCGTCACCAGGGCCACGAAGGTCGGTGCCCCCGCCGTCGACGGCAGGGTTTCGGTCAGGACCACGTTCTCGGCGGTCGACGCGCCGTTGTTGGTGACGGTGATGGTGTAGGTGACGTTGTCGCCGACGCTGACCGGGTCCACGTCGTCGGTCTTGTTGACGATCAGGTCGTAGGACGGCGCGATCACCGCGGTGCTCTGCGTCGCGGTGTTGTTGGCGGCGCCGCCGGCGATCTCGGGCGTGGACGTCGACACGGTCACCGTGTTGGTGATGGCGCCGCTGCCGCCCAGGGCCGCGGCCAGCGCGGCGGTGGCGCGCACCCGCACGGTCACCGTCTGCTGCGAGCCGCGCGCGATGGAACTCCAGCCGCAGATCAGCGTGTCGTTGCCGGGGCCGGTGGTGGTGCCGGCCACGGGCGTGGTCGTGCAGCTGCCGCCGCCGTTGGCCGTGGCCGACAGGTACACCAGGCCGGCCGGCAGGCTGTCGTCGATGCCGACGTTGAAGGCGCGGCTGCCGCTGGTGGCGGCCGGATTGCTGGCGGTGATCGTGTAGGTCAGCAGCTGGCCGGCGGACACCGGGTCGGGGTTGTCGGTCTTGCTGACCGCCACGTCGGCGCGGGCGATGAAGTAGGCCGTCGCGGGCGTGTTGTTGTTGGCGTTGTTGTTGGCGAGGTCGGGATCGGCCTCGTTCTGGGCCAGCGCGAACGCCGTGTTGGTCGCGGTGAACTGGTTGTCCGAGGCGGTGCCGTCGCCGAAGTGGCGCACCGTGATCTGGAACCGCGGGCAGTCGACGCCGGCGGTGCAGACCGGGAGGCTCGCGATCGTGCAGTTGCTCAGCGACACCGCCGAGGCCGACGGCGCGAGGCTGCAGCTGCCCAGCGTGGCGCTGCCGGCCACCGTGGCCAGCGCATACTGGCTCGAGTTGGCATTGAAGACGTTGTTGACGGTGTCGGTGACCGCGACGCCGGTCGCGGTCTGCGGACCGGCGTTGACGACCTCGATCTCCCAGGTGATCGGGGAGCCGGCCTCCTGGCGGTTGCCCGCGGCGTCGCCCAGCCCGACCACGCGCTTGAGCGCCGACACGTCGGCCTGCGCGGCATTGGTCTGCGGGTTCACGCCGACGCTGGCGCAGTCGTTGGCGGACACGTTGTCCGCCGGCGCGTTGGCCGAGCCCACGCAGACCTGGTTGGTCAGCGTGCCGCCCGCGGCCGTGGCCTGCGCGTTGATGGTGACGTTCGAGGTCGTGGCGTTGACCGCCAGCGCCACGTTGGCGCTGGTGCAGGTGATGGTCACCGGGCCGGCCTGCGGGAAGCTGCCGCCGCCCGAGGACAGGCAGGTGAAGCCCGCCGGCGCCGCGATGCTGTTGACCCGCAGGTTGGCCGGCACCGTGTCGGTCAGCGTGATGGTGCCGCTGGTCGGGATCGCGCTCGGGCCGAGGTTGGTCGTCGAGATCGTGTAGTTGAACGCCTGGTTCACCGGCACCGCGGCCTGCGGCCAGCTCTTGGCCTTGTTGGCGCGCAGGTCCGCGGCGGGGTCGATCACCGTCGTGTTCACCGAGCCGTTGACCGGCGCCACGCCGGTGGCGCTGGCCGTGGCGGTGTTGACGATGCCCACGCCGCTGGTCAGCGCCTGCATCGGCGCGCTGATGGTGCCCAGCGAGACGTTGCTGCCCGCGCTGCCGGTGCCGCCGCGGGTGCAGCTCAGCGTTCCGCCCGCGGAGGGACAGGTGCTGGAAGCCGTACAGGTCCAGCCGCCGCTGCTGAAGGTCGCGGGTGCGACGGCGCAGAAGTTGGCGGGCAGGTTGTCCGTCAGTTGCGCGCCGGACGGGAAGTCCCCGCTGTAGCGCACGTTGAACTGGAAGTTGAAGGCCTGTCCGGTCTGGACGGGGTCCGCGACGGACTTGGTCTTCGTCACCGACAGGCTGCTGCCCGCCGTGACCGCGGTATTGGCGTTGGCGATGTTGTTGCTGGTGTCGCCGTCGGCGACGCCTCCGCCATTGGTGACGTCCGCCGAGTGCGTCAGCGTGGAGTTGCCGCCCACGCCGATCACGCCGGTGACGGTGATGCTGGTGCTGCCGCCGTTGGCGATCGCGCCCAGGCTGCAGGTGAGCGTGTTGCCCGACAGCGAGCAGCCGCCCGGTGTCGCGCTCAAGGCGAAGCCCGGCGGCACGTTGTAGGTCAGCGTCGAGGACGGCGAGGCGTCGGGCCCCGCGTTCGACACCGTGAGTTGCACGTTCTGCGTGCTGCCGGCCGCCACCGACGCCGGTGCGTTGATCGACAGGGCCAGATCCGCGCCGGTGTTGACCGTGGTCGTCTCGCTCTGCGAGGAGCCGCCGACGACGGTGGCCGTGACCGCCATCGTGCCGGCCGCGGTCGACCGCACGCGCATCGGCAGATGCGTCACGTCCAGCGACGGCACGTTGATCCCGGTGCAGGTCACCGTGCCGGGTCCCGCCTGGCCGACCGCCATGCCGCCGCAACTCACGCCCGCCGGCAGGGTGCCCGTGCCGGCGAAGCGCCCGTTGGCCGGCACGGCGACGTTCACCGTCACGCCGCTGCGGGCCACGCCCAGGGCGTCGCCGATGCCGATGTCGTAGGTCACGACGCCACCCGCCGCGACCGGATCGGGCGTGTCCGGCATGCCGGTCACCACCAGCTGCGCCTGGGCGGCACCGGCCAGGCCGAGGCCCAGGCCGACAAGCACGGCGGCTCGTCGGAAGGCGGCCCGGCAACGGGCGAGAGGATTCAACACGCGGGCAGACGTCATCGTTGTTTTACGGGCGGCGCGGGCCGGTCCGTGCTGAGACTGAAAGTCGGAGGAGAGATCCGCGCGAACCCGGGCCTGGCGGCCGTGGTCGGCGGATCGGTGGTCGATCGGTGGTGGTGGCGTCGCGCAACGGATGCGTCGTCGCGAGCGGACGGACTGTCGCGGGCGGACCGCGACAAGTCCTCACGAACGCATCACGCTGGCCTAACGGGCGCGAATGCACCCGGATGTGCACCCGATGTGCACCCGGCTGTGCGCGCGCTCGTGCCGGCGCGACGCTGCGTCAATGCGGCGTCGGCGCGGGAGGATGGGCGGGCCGCGGGTCCTGCCCGGCGAACAGGATCCGGCCGAGCAACGCGCCGCCCACGGCACCGACGATCGGCGCCAGCCAGAACAGCCACAGCTGGCCGAGCGCCCAGTCGCCGGAGAACAGGGCCACGCCGGTGCTGCGCGCCGGATTCACCGAGGTGTTGGTGACGGGAATGCTGATCAGGTGGATGAGCGTGAGCGCCATGCCGATCGCCAGCGGCGCGAAGCCGGCCGCGGCCTGGCGCGACGTCGCCCCTAGGATGACCAGCAGGAAGCCGGCCGTGAGCACGGCCTCCGTCAGCGCGGCCGCCGCCATCGAGTAGCCCCCCGGCGAATGCGCGCCGTAGCCGTTGGCCGCGAAGCCCCCGGCGGCCAGGTCGACACCGGGCTTGCCGCTGGCGATCACGGCCAGCACCGCCGCCGCGACCACCGCCCCCAGCACCTGCACGCCGACGTAGGGCAGCACGGCGCGTGCCTCGGAAACGCCCCGCCACGCACAGTCCGACGGTCACCGCCGGATTGAAGTGGCCCCCCGGAGACCGGCCCGACCGCATGCGCCATCGTCAGCACCGTGAGGCCGAAGGCCAGCGAGACGCCGAGCAGTCCGATGCCCCATTCCGGATAGGTGGCCGACAGCACGGCACTGCCGCAACCGCCCAGAACGAGCCAGAACGTGCCGATGAATTCAGCGATGAGCGCTTTCAATGCCTTCTCCCAATTCGTGCCGCAGGAACAGCGGCGGGCGGACTGTAGGAAGGCACGGCGAGGGGCACCAGCGCCGCTGACGATTGTTGACGTTTGAAGCGTCAGTCCGCGGCGCGCGGCAACTCGATGAAGAACACGTTCCCGTCGTCGTCGGGGCGCCAGCCGGCGTCGCCGCCATGCCGGCGAGCCACCGACCGGACGATGGCCAGGCCCAGTCCCGCGCCCGAGGCCGATGGCGCGCGACCTTCGGGCGCACGCGTGAAACGGTCGAACAGCGTCGCCGCCACGGCGGGCGCCAGCGGCTGGCCCTGACTGCGGACGTCGATGCGCCAGCCCGCGCCGATCGCGTGCAGGTCACAGCGCACGGTGCCGGCCTCGCGGCCGTACTTCAAGGCGTTGTCGAGCAGATTGCCGACGGCGCGCACAAGCAGGGCGGCGTCACCGTCGCAAAGGGCGTCGTCGGCCGGCGCCTCGCCCTCGATCGAGATCCCGCGCTGCCGTGCGTCGGACCAGGCACCGTCCATGGCCTCGACGATCACGTCGCGCAGATCGAGCGGCGTGGTCCGCAGCGCCTCCGGCGCCTCCGCCCGGGCCAGATCGACGAAGCCCTCGGCCAGCGCCAGCGCCCGACGGGTCTGCGCCTCGATCTCCGCGAGCGTGCGCGCGTCCGCCACCGGCCCGGCCATCTCGATCAGCGCGAGCGTCGCGGACAGCGGCGCGCGCAGATCATGGGAGAGGAAATCCACCGCTTGCCGGCGCTGGACTTCCAGTTGACGAAGCCGGCTCGCCGCCGCCGTCAAGGCGGCCATGCGCCGCTCCATCGGGTCCCCGCCCGACGACGCGGTGGCGGCCCCGTCGCGCGGCGGCAGGCGCTCCCGGACGCGATGGAACTCGCGCTCCAGGTAGGCCATCGCGGTCTCCAGCCGTTGCCAGCTCCACAGCGGAATCACCAAGGCCACGCCGATCAGCGCCGCCGACGGCGCCCACAACACGCCGGCCAGGTGATGCAAGGCCCAGGCGAGCGCCACGATCGCCGGCATCAGGCCCAGCGTCACGCCCAGCCCCACGCGCGGCCGTGTCCGCCGCAGCACCGCCAGCGCCAGCAGCAGCGGCGCCACCGCCAGCACGGCGCCCTGCCACCGCGTCGGCACGCGCAGCGAGCGGCCGTCGCGCAGCGCGATCAAGGCCTGCGCGGAGATCTCCACGCCCGGCATGAGCGCCTCGTTGCGCGACACCGGCGTGGGATAGGCGTCGGTCAGGCCCGCCGCCGTGGCGCCGACCAGCACGATCGCGTCCTTGAAGGTCGCCGCGGGCACCCTGCCCTGCAGCACGTCGATGTAGGACACGCGCCGGACGCTGCCGGGCGGCCCGGAGAACGGGATGACGAATCGCGCCGCCCGGCGCCAGCGGCCGTTGTCCGCGCGTGCCGAGGGATCCGGGATCGGCTCGAGGACCTCCTGCGAAGGACGTGCCTGCTTGAGCAGGGCCACGGCGAAATGGTCCCAGGTCACGTCGCCGAAGCCCTCCCTGAGGAACAACGCGCGCACGGCGCCGTCGGCGTCGCGGTCGACATGCAGCTGCCCCAGTCCGGCGGCGGCGGCGGCCAGCACGGGCACCGGCAGCGACACCACGCCGGCATGTGTCTCGGCCGGCGCGAAGTGCAGCGGCAGGCACGATCCGCCCGTGGCGCCGCATGGCGGCGGCGAGCGCTTCATCGTGCGTCGGGTCCGGCTCGGCGAGGATCAGGTCCAGCCCGACCGCGCGGCTTCCCGACTCCGTCAGCACGTCCAGCAGCCGCGCATGGACGTCGCGGGACCAGGGCCACCGCCCGAGCGCCGCCAGGCTGGCGTCGTCCACGGCGACGATGACGACGTCGTCCGGGATCGGTCGCGGGGAGTAGTGCAGGAAGGCGTCCGTGATGAGGGCGTCCAGCCGTCCCAGCCCGCCCGAGACACCCAAGGCGCCGGCACCGGCCACGATGCCCAGGAAGAGCGCCCACCCCAGGGCATGGAGCCGGCGCCGGAAGTTCCCGTCGGCGATCCAGCCGGTCCGCATCAGCGCTCGACGCGCACGCCGCCGCCGCCGCCTTCGACCGCCGCGCCGTCCTCGGTGCACAGGCCGGCATCGCCGCTGATCAGCCGCGGCGCGCCGAAGTCCGATCGGCGCCCCAGCGCGTCGATCGCCTGCAGTCGCACGGCCAGCGTGCGGCACCCCGTGGGCAGCGTCAGGCGGGCTTCCGGCACGTCGACGTCGACGTCGGACAGGACCTGCTCGAACGCGGCATCCGCCGCCACCTGGACCCGGTAGCGGCTGCCCGCCGCGCCGGCCCAATGGAGACGGTCGCCCTGCAGGGACAGGTCGTCGCCCGCGGGCGCCACCGGCAGCGGACGGATCTCCAGACGGCTCCGATCGCTGAACGGCCCGCGCTCGAGACGGCCGTCCGGCTCGGGCGCCAGCGAGGCGACGCGCCAATACAGCGTTCCCACCGGCACCGGGCCGAGCGTGAACGCGCAGGCGTCCGACGGGACTTGCTGCTCCGCCAGCAGGCGCTCGAAGCCGGGCTCCTCCGCGACCTGGAACAGGTAGCCCTGAGCGCCGGGCACTTCCGTGCAGCGGAACACCACCGGCGCGGGCGGCACGACCTGACCCTCAGACGGCGCGCGCGCGATCGGCGCGTGCGGCAGCGTCTTGACGCGCACCCGCGACGCGGTTTCGCGGCCGAACAGGCCCTCCGCGTCCAGCAGGCGGCCGCGGATCCGGTAGTGGCCGTCCGGCAGCGCCGGGACCGTCAACGGCGGCCTGCCTTGCAGCGTCGCGACCACCCGGGTGAAATCGTCGTCCTCCGCGATCTCGACGCGCACCTGTTGTCCGTCGCGCAAGTCGCCCATCGGCAGCACGCCGGGCAACTGCTCCAATCGGAGTTCCTCCGTCCAGGGCGGCGCGGGCGGCAGTGGCCGCAACGCCAGCGCCCGGCCGGGACGCACGACGGCGCCCTGCCCGATCGAGACCTCGGCTTCCTCGGCGCCCGGCGGGGCCGCACCGACCGAACCGACCGCAGCGACCGCGACCAGGCCCTCGATCACGTCGGTGGCGGTGAGCGCGCCGTCCGCCGCCATGGTCACGCCGAAACGCGTGCCGCGCACGCCCGCGGTCGCCAGCGGCGTCTTGACCCGGAAGCGCGAGCCCGGCGTCTGAGGGGACACCCGCAAGTCGATCCGGCCACGATCCAGCTGGATCAGGGTATTGCGCGTCTCGCGCGGCAGATCGCGCAGGCGGACCAGGCGGGCCGTGGAGTCGGACTGCAGTTGCAGCAACGAGCCGTCGGCCAGCGTCACGCTGATGAATCCCTGCGACGGCACCGTCAGCGTCGCGGCCTCCTCGATGCGATCGCCGATGCGCAGCGCCGTGCCGTCGGCGAGCACGCCGCCCCGGACATAGGCGACCGTGGCCTGGCTGGCCTGGCCCTTCATCAACGCCAGCGGCAGCAGCAGACGTTGTCCAGGCTGCAGCTTCGACGGGCGCGCGAGGCGATTGAGCCGCGCGACCTCGGGCCAGCGGGCGGGGTCTTCCAGTTGCTCCTGCGCGATGCGGTACAGCGATTCGCCCGGTCGCACCACATGCGCCACGGTGTCCCCGGCCTGCGCATGCACGGCCACCGCGCCCGCCGTCAGCAGCGCGGCCATCAACACGGTCACCACCGCGTTCGTCGGCGCGCGCCTCATTCGGCGGCCTCGCGCGACGGCGCCTGCGTGTCCTGCCGCTCCTGGGCCTCCAGCGCTTCGAGCCGGTAGCCGTGTCCATACACGGCGCTCAGCCGATACCCGTGTTCCGGGCGAAGACCCAGCTTCAACCGGATCGCGGAGATGTGGGTGTCCAGGGTGCGCGTCGGCACCTCGTCGTCCCGTCCCCAGACGGCCTGCATCAGGTAGTTCCGCGACAGCACCCGCCCGATCTGGCGGAACAGGCAGACGCACAGGTCGAACTCGCGCGGCTTGAGCTCGATCGGCTCGCCGTCCCTGGACCAGGCGCGCGTCGACGCGTTCCACTCGTAGGGCCCGTGGCGTTGCAGGGTCGCCTGCTCCGGATATGCGCGGCGGAGCAAGGCCAGCAGCCGCGCCTTCAACTCGGCACCGCGCACCGGCTTGACGACGTAGTCGTCGGCGCCCTTGGTCAGGCCCTGCACCACGTCGCGCTCGCCGTCGCGATGGGTCACCATCACGATCGGCATGGCGGCTCCCTCGGCGCGCAAGGTCTGCACGATGTCGACGCCGGACAGGTCCGGCAGCTCCCAGTCCACGAGCAGCAGGTCGAAGGTGCTGCGTCGCATGGCTTGCAACAAGCCCTGGCCATCGGTGAATCGGTGGCTCACATGCCCCATGGTTTCCACAGTTCGCGAGAGCAGCTCCAGCTGATGGAGGTCATCGTCCACAACCGCGATTTGCATGAGTGCCATCCCCTAAACCTGCTAGTGGCGGCGGATTGTGCACAAGAACGTGGGAGTGGCAGCCCGATTGGGCGATTCACGAACAGCACGGTGCGCGCAACGGACGCACCGACTTCAACTGAAGAGGCCGACGCTCCGGTAGGTGTCGATGATCCGATCGAAGGCACCGACGTCCTTGCGTCCGCGTGCGATCAATTGCGCGCCTTCGATGGCGGCAAAGATGGCCACCGCGCGCTGTTCCAGCTCCGCGGGCGGCGCCTTGCGGTGGCGCGGCCTCAGCGTGGCGGCGAGCCACTCCGCATTGATCTGCGCAAAGCGGTCCACCTCCGTGCGGGCCTGCGCGGGCAGATCGTCGTACTCGGCGGTCATGATCCCGCACAGGCACATGCGGTTGTCGTTCTCCAGCGCCACGCGGAAGGCCCCTGCGTAAGCGCGCATCAGATCGTCATGCGGCATGCCGCTGGCGCCGAGCTCGCCGAGGAAGGCCTCCGCCTCGTCCGCGTAGCGGCCGGCGAGTGCCGCGGCCAGGTCGCCCTTGGTGGGGAAGTAGTAATGGACGCTGGCGCTCTTGATGCCGACCTCCTTGGCCAGCTCCCGGAAGCTCAGCGCGTTGTAGCCGTGGGCCTGCACCGCCAAGCGGGCGGCGGCCAGGAGTTCCTCCCGGGTATCCGTCTTGGCGGCACCTGCGTCCGCCGCTTGCGTGTGGCTCTTCGAGGACATCGGCGCCCTTTCACAGTTGAATCTATCTATCGATAGATTAGTTTGACACAAAGTCAGGCGAGCCCTTAGAGTCCGCTCCCATGCTCATCTATCTATCGATAGATAGGCATCTCGACCCACAATGTCAACCAACACTGTCAACCGACAAGGATGAACCATGAAGATCTATGACCGCCCCGGCTTCCCCAACCCCGCCCGCATCCGCATCGTGCTGGCCGAAAAGGGTCTGGACGACCAGGTGGAATTCGTGTCCGTGGACCTGATGGCCGCCGAGCACAAGCAGCCGGCCTTCCTGGCCAAGAACCCGGCCGGCATCGTGCCCGTGCTGGAACTGGACGACGGCACGCTGATCTCGGAATCGACGGCCATCACGGAATACCTCGACAACCTCGACGGCCACCCCTCGCTCACCGGCCGCACCCCCAGGGAGAAGGCGCTGATCCACATGATGCAGCGGCGCGCCGAGTCCTTCGTGCTCGATCCCGTCGGCCTCTACTTCCACCACGCGACGCCTGGCCTCGGCGCGGCCTTGCAGGTCTACAAGAGCCCCGACTGGTCGGCCCGCAAGGAAATGGGCCTGCAGGAGGCCCAAAAGGTGGTGCAGGGCTACCGGTATTTCGACGACCTGCTCCAGCACCGCCCGTTCCTGGCCGGCGATCACTTCTCCATGGCGGACATCACGCTCTTCGCCGGCTTGATGTTTGCCGACGCGGCGGGGATCCCGGCACCTGAAGACCACCAGACCCTTCAGGCGTGGCGTCGGCGCGTGGCGGCGCTGCCCAGCGTGCGAGAACGCAGCGGCCAGCAGTTCGTGCAGGAGGATCTGACCCGCATGGGCTTCTGATCCGTCCTCAGCCGTTGGCCCCACCTGCGCGCTCATTCAACGGTCTGCGGCAGTGAAAATCGAAACGTGGCGCCTTCCCCGGGCGCGGAGGTGGCCCAGACCCGTCCACCGTGACGCTGCACGATCCGCTGCACGATCGACAGGCCGAGGCCGTGGCCTTCGACCTTCTCCGCGCCCTGCAGGCGGATGAACGGTTCGAACAAGCGCTGCGCGTCGGCTGAATCGAAGCCAGGGCCGTCGTCGCTGACAGAGAAGACGATGGCGGCGCCGTCCCGTTCGCCCCCGATCGAAACCGTCGCTTCGTGTCCTGTCGCCTGCTGAACGGAGAACTTCGCAGCGTTGGAGATGAGGTTGGCGAACACCTGCCGAAGCATCGGCGCGTCCGCCACCACGCGAGGCATTGCGCCAACGTCGAACCGCGGCACCACGCCGGATCCTGAGGCCAGGAGTTCCCCGATCACGCTGCGCACCAGCGCCTCCACATCGACCTCGGTGAGTGTCAGCGCGCGCCGGCCCATGTGGGACAAGCGCATCAACGCGTCGATCAGATCCGTCATGCGTTGTGCCGCCAGCTGCATGTCCGCCAGCCAGCCGCGCTGGCGTGGCGACAGCACCGGGCCCGCCTGCGCCGCCAGCAGCGTCGAGAACCCGACGAGGGCGTTCAGCGGCGTGCGGAGGTCATGCGACACGGTGCGCGCAAAGGCGTCCAGCTCCCGGTTGGTGGCCTCCAGTTCATCGGCACGGCGTTGCAGGCTGAGGTGGAGTCGGGTGTTCTCACGCCGCAGGCGGCCGATCTCCACCGCACGGCCCAGCACCGGCAGGATGGATGCCAACCGGAACGGCTTGAGCACGTAGTCGGTGGCCCCGCTGCGCATGGCCTCCACTGCGGTGGCAATGCTGCCCTCCCCGGTCATGACGACGCCCACCAGCTGAGGATCGATCTCGAGCGCGGCGCGCAGCAGTTCGATGCCGGTCTTCCCGGGCATCACCAGGTCGGTCAGCAGAACGTCGAAGACGCCGCGCCGCAGTTCGTTCAAGGCGCCCTCGGCGTCGGCGTGGCCCACGACCGCGTAGCCGTGCCCGGCCAGCGTGTCGCACAGGGCCTCCATGTGCCGCGCCTCGTCGTCGACGACCAGCAGCCGGGCGGGCTCGGCCCCGGAGGACCCGGATGACAGGACGGAGCCGGTCGACCCGGCGGGGCTGTGGGTGTTCACGCGTGTTCTCCCTTCGGGACCGCGAGCAGCCGGGCCAGCGCCGTTCGCACCTCCCGGAGCTTGGGCGGCTTGCTCAACACAAGATCGACCGCGGGCGGCATCTCGCCGTCCGCGATCATCCGCTGGCCCCATCCGGTCAGCAGGATGACCGGCGTGCCGGGCGCGCGCGCCTTGGCCTCGGCGGCCACGCGCCGTCCGTCGACATCGGGCATGCCGAGGTCCGTGATGACGGCGTCGAAGGCGGCCGTGTCGTCGGACAGCGCGGCGATGCCGGCCTGCCCGCCGTTGGCGGCCGTCACCGCGTGCCCGTCGCCCTCGAGCGCTTCCTGCATCGACCGCAGGATCAGCGGATCGTCGTCGACCAGCAGGATCCGCAACGGCCCGGCGGGCACCAGGCCCGGGGCGTCCGCCGCCGTGGCTGCGGACACCGTCCGCCGCACCGGGAAACGCAGTCGGAAGGCGGTGCCCTTCCCGACCACGCTGTCGATCTCCAGGGCCGCGTCATGGCGCTGGACGGCGCCGTAGACCATGGCCAGGCCCAGGCCGGTGCCGCGCTCGCCCTTGGTCGTGAAGAACGGCTCCAGGCAGCGCCGACGCGTGGATTCATCCATGCCGACGCCGGTGTCCGAGACCTCGATCACGACCTCCTGGCGGTCCGGATGTCCGTCGTCCGCTCCGACGTCGCGCAAGGCCGTCCGCAGCGTCAGCAGGCCGCCCTCCGGCATCGCGTCGACGGCGTTGAAGACCAGGTTGATCAGGGCTTCGCGGATCTCGCTCTCGCCTCCGAGGACTTCGGGCAGGGCCGGCGTCAGGTCGACCGCGAGCCGGATCACCACGCCCCGCTGCTGGGGCATGTCGCTCCAGCGCGCGCGCGTGAGGTCGACGACCTGCGGCACCAGGTCGTTCAGCTGCAGCGGCAGATGCTGGGCGCACGATGCCCGTTGCCGGTAGAACTCGCGCATGCGGGCGACGGTCGCCGCCACATCGTCGATCGCGCGGGCGATGACCGCGAGCCGCGAGCGCGTCTTCTCGCTCAGCCCGGGCGTGCGTTCGAGCAACTCGTCGGTGTACAGCACGATGGGCGAGATCGCGTTGTTGATGTCATGCGCGATGCCGCTCGCCATCTGCCCGAGCGCCCGCAGCCGCTCCTGCTGCATGACCGTCTGCTGGGATTGCGTCAGCTCGTCATAGGCACGCTGCAGGTCCGCGTGCAACTGCGCCTGACGCGCCGCCAGCGCCACGTGGGCACTCAGCTGGCGCAGGAACTCGCAGTCGCCGCTGCCGAATCCGTTCGTCGCGCGTCGCGCCACCAGCAGCAGCCCGAACACGATGTCGCCGGCCCGCAGCGGCGCCAGCACCATCGAGCGCAGGCCTCGCTGCGAGAGCCGCCGCGCCAGGGGCAGCGACAGGCCGGTGAGATCCGGCTCGTACACCAGCGTCCCCTGCAGCACGCGCGTGACGTCCGTGCCATGAAGCGCGGGGACGGTGTCGGCGCCCTCCGCGTCAGGGCCGTCGGCGCCGCTGTCCCGGCCGGCCAGGATCTCGAAGCTCTCGCCGATCCGGACCGGCGTCAGCGTGCGTCCCGCCGGGTCCAGGATCAGGACGCCGGCCACGGGCGCCGGCAGCCGGTCCTCCAGGGTGCCGACCACGACCTGGTAGATGCTCGGCAGATCCTGCCGCTCGGCGATCGCGGCGGTGATGTGGTCGAGCAGCTGCAGCCGCTCCAGCTGCGACTGCAGTCGGCGCTCGACGCCTTCGCGCTCGGCCACCTCGGCGCTCAGCGTCGCGGTGCGCTCGCGCACGCGCGCCTCGAGGGCGTCGTTGGCGCGCTCGAGGTGGCCGGCCTTGGCCTGCAAGTCCTCGGCCATCGCGTTGAACGCCCGGATCAGGTCACCGATCTCATCGTCGCGCCGGCTCTCCACACGGACGGACATCTCGCCGCCCGCCATGGTCCGGGCGGCGCGCGCGAGCGAACGCAACGGACGCAGGATCGTGCCCGCCAGCAACAGCCCGGCAAGCCCCGCGCCAAGGATGATGGCCGCGGCCAGCCCGAAGCGCTGCCACGTCATGCGGTCGATGTCCGCGACGAAGGCCCGCTCGGGAATCATGTAGAACACGGTCCAGTCCACCGCATGGAAGCGGCGTGCCACGCCATAGTTCCATTGCGCGTTGACCGGCGCCCAGCCTCGGAAGACCGCCGGATCCGGCGACGCCGCCCGCGCGCGTTCGAACTGCTCCGGGAACGAACGGATGTCCGCCAGCAACTCCCGCGTGCGTTCGCCGAAGCGTTGATTCGCGACCAGTCGCTCGACGACCTCGGGCGGCAACTTCCCGGCCGGGCGGAAGACGATGTCCTCGCTGTAGGTGTGGGCGATGCGGATCCCCTCCCGGTCGAACACCACGGCGAAGCTGCCCTTGCCCGCCTGCTCGTTGGAGCTCCGGACCGCGGTCCAGAAGGCTTCGGCCCGCACCCAGATCACGCCCACGCAGCGCAGGCCGTCGGCCTCCGACAGGGGCGCGAAGTAACCCAGCGATGGCTGGGCGCTACCGCGTCGGGACGCGACGTAAGGATCGGAGACCACCGGGACACCGCCCAGCGCGGCCTTCACGTTCGGATCCTCGCCCAGGTCCACGCCGACCATGGCGTGCTCGGTCGCCGCGACGACCCGCCCGCGCGGGTCGATGAGCGCCACGCCGCGCACGGCCGCGTCGCTGTCGGGAAAGCTCGCGAGCGCGCCCTGGAGGTCCGCCTGCAGCGCCGCCCGCCGTTGCGGCGTCGCACTGCAGAACTCGCGGGACGAGGGGAGCCGCACCAGGCGCTCCGAGGCATTGCGGTAGCCGCGATGGAAGGCGTCGATCTCCCGGACGATCTGGTCGGCACGCGCCTCCAGCAGGCTCCTGAGGCCGTCGAGCATCCGCTCCCGGTCGTCGCGCAGGTCGACATAGGCCCACAGCGCCAGCGGCAGCGAGGACACCAGCACCAGCATCGCGACCACCTGCAGGCGCAGAGGCCAGCGGCCTGGGTGCCAGAACGCGCGCATCAGGACGGCTCCTTCATCCCGGAGCGCCGCGGCCCCCCGGGATCCCCGGGATCCCCGGGATCAGGCGCCGCGCCGGGCGGGTCCGCCGGCGCGGTCGCGCGTCGCAGGGCGCGACGCAACTCGCGCAGCTTCGGCGGCTTGCCGAGCACCTGGTCGACATGCGGCGGCTTCTCGTCCTCGTCCACCAGTCGCTGCCCCCAGCCCGTGAGCAGGATCACCGGCGTGGCCGGCGAGGCCGCCTTCACCGCCGCCGCCACCTGCCGTCCGTCGACGTGCGGCATGCCCAGGTCGGTCACGACGACCTCGAAGCCGTGCCCGTGCCGGTCCGCGCCGCGAAGGGCGTCCCGGAACGCGTCGATCCCGGCCTGTCCCGCATGGGCGCTGGTGACCGCGTGGCCGTCCGCCTCCAGCGTCTCCTGCAGCGAACGCAGCAGCAGCGGGTCATCGTCGACGAGCAGGATCCGCAGCGGCGGCGGCTTCTCGTCCGGGTCGCTGCGGAGCGACGTACCGGCCCCCTCGTCCGGCGCCGGCACGGTGAAGCGCAGCGACACGCGGGTGCCCTGCCCCGGCGCGCTGTGCACCTCCAGGTCGGCGCCGTGGCGCTGCGCGATGCCGTACACCATCGCCAGCCCGAGGCCGGTGCCGCGCTCGCCCTTGGTGGTGAAGAACGGCTCGAGGCAGCGGCGGCGCGTCGCCTCGTCCATGCCCATGCCGTCGTCGGCGACCTCCAGCATCACGGCCGCGTGGGCGCCCTCGCCTTGCTGGCCCGTGCGGATCGTCACCGTCCCGCCGTCCGGCATCGCGTCGACCGCATTGAAGACCAGGTTGATCAGCGCCTCCCGGATCTCGTTGTCGGTGCCCAGCACCACCGGGTCATCGGTCGCCAGGTCCGTGCGCAGACGGATCACGACGCCGCGCTGCAGCGGCATGTCGCTCCAGCGCGCGCGCGTGAGCTCCACCACCTGCCGCACCAGTTCGTTCAACGACACCCGCGTCAGCGCCGATCCACTCTCGCGCTGGCGGTAGAACTCGCGCATGCGCGCCACGGTCGCGGCCACGTCGTCGATGGCGCGGGCGATGTTGCCCAACGCGCTGCGCGCCGACGGGCTCAGCCCAGGCTCGCGCTCCAGGAGGCTCTCCGTGTAGAGCATGGCCGGCGAAATCGCATTGTTGATGTCGTGCGCGATGCCGCTGGCCATCTGCCCCAGCGCCCGCAGCCGCTCCTGCTGCAGGATCGCCTGCTGCGTCTGGCGCAGGTCCTCGTAGGCCTGCTGCAGCGCGCCGTAGAGCTGCGCCTGGTGGCTGGCCAGGCTGACGTGCTCGCTGAGCTGTCGCAGGAATTCGCAGTCGCTGCTGCTGAAGGCCTGAGGGGCCAGACGCGCGGCGACGAGGATGCCGAACACACGGTTCTCCGACTGCAGCGGCGCGATCACCAGCGATCGCAGGCCGCCGCGCGCCAGCCGCTGCGGGAAAGGGAACGGGACCGTCGTCAGGTCCGGCTCGTAGACCAGGTGTCCGGCCAGGCATTGCGACAGGCCGTCGCCGTCGATCGACAGGTCGGCCTGTTCGGACAACGCGAGCTCCAGGGCCAGCGGCGCGCTCTTCACGCCGACGCCCGTCACCCGCAGCGTGTCGCCGGCGGCGTCGCGCAGGCAGACACAACTGAAGTCCACCGGCGCGTTGTCCTCCAGGCCGCGGATCACGGCCTGGAAGATGCTGTGCAGGTCCTGGCGTTCACCGACGGCGCGGGTGATCTGGTTCAGCAGGTCCAGCCGCGCCAGCTGCTCCTTGAGCCGGGACTCGCCGAGCTTGCGGCTGGTGATGTCGCGCAGGAAGGCGTTGAAGCTCACCACGCCGTTGGACCGGATCGCGGTGATGGCGAGCTCGATCGGGAACTCGGTCCCGTCGCGTCGCGTCGCCCGCAATTCGACGCGCCGGTCGAGCACGGTCGCCACCCCGGTGTCGAGGTAGCGCCGCAAGCCGGCCCGGTGCGCCTCGCGGAAGCGCTCGGGCACGACGAGCGCTGTCAGGAGCCGCCCGACGGCTTCGTCGGCGGACCAGCCGAACACCGCCTCCGCCTGCGGATTCCAATGCGTGACGCGTCCCTCGCCGTCCATGCCCACGACGGCATCCAACGCGGCATCGAGGATGAGTCGGGTGCGCGCCTCGCTTTCCGCAAGCCGGTCGCGGGACACGGTCGTGCTCCTGAGCAGCGTGCTCATGCCGTCGAACTCGCGCGCCAGCTCGGCGATCTCGTCGGCACCGGTACCGCCGACGGCGTGCTCCAGGTCGCCCGCCCCCACGCGCCGCATGCCCTCGCGCAGTCGGGCCAGCGGACGGGCGATGCCGCGGAAGATGAAGAACATGCTGGCCGCCACCGCGACGGCCAGCATGGCCGACAAGCTCAGGACGATCGCGACCGCGCGCCGCTGGGCGGTCGCCACCTGCTCGCGGCTGATGTCCTGCAGCCGGAACGACTCGCTCATCATGATCAGCGTCTTGCGCGCCATGGCGGCCGTCAGGCGCCCGGCCCACTCGTCGAGGACCTGCCGTTGGCCGTCACCGGCCAGGCGGGCCTGCTGGGCCCGGACCAGCTCCGCGAAGACGGCGGGCGCCTTGTCATGGGCTGCGCGGATCTGCGAGATGCCCTCCTGCTCGTCGCGCGATTCGAAGCCCTGGGCGCGGTCCAGCGCATGGCCCAGCGTGCGGTAGGCGCTGGCCCATTGCACCTCGACCCGCGCCTCGGGCTGGCGTGCGTACTCCAGCGTCAGGTAACGCAGGCCGGCCGCCGACTCGACCAGGTCCGCGGCGGCGCGGTTCTTGCGCATGCTCTCGGCGACCTGCCGGCCGGACACGCCCAGCGACACCGCGATGGCCAGCGTGACCAGCACGCAGGCCGAGCCGATGATCGCGAGGCGGGTCGATATCTTCATGGCCTAGCGGATGATCGTGACCGCACGCGGCTTGACCGCGGCCAAGCCGTCCAGATAGACGGCATCCAGGAAGTTCGGCGCACGCGGCGCGTCCACGACCCGGTTCTTCATCGCCCAGCGGCCCTCGTCCTCGAGGACCACCAGCAGGTGTTGTTCCAGCGACAGGGAGAAACGGCTGCGCGAGAGCAGTTCATGGATCTCCTCGGGCGGTTTGCGCAGCGCCTGCGCGACGATGGACTCGCTGGCGGCCAGGTCGTGTTTCAGCAGATCCTCGGCCTGCAGCAGCGCGACGAGCAGGTGACGCACCACCTCGCCGCGTTGAAGCGCGAAAGCGCGCTGCGAGGCCAGATTGAAGCTGGAGTCGTACACCCCCTCGCTGGGGAACACCGCCGCCCGGTCGCCCAGGCGCCGTCGTGCGTCGGCGACATACGGTTCCCAGGTCACGATGGCATCGACATCGCCGCGCACGAGCGCATCGGCCAGGTCGCGCGGCTTGTGGTCGACGACCTGGACATCCGCGCGCGACAGGCGCGATCGGACCAGCAGCACGTCGAGCACGAAGTCGCCGCTCGTGCCCACGCTGGCGCCGATGCGCTTGCCTCGCAGCGCGTCGGCGGACCAGATGCCGCGGTCGGTACGGCCGACGATGGCATGGTCGCTTTGAGTGGACAAGGTCGCGAGGATGGTGACCGGATGCCCTTTGACCACGGCCAGCGCGACGGGCAGTTCGGCGACCGTCGCGACGTCGGCCTTGCCCGCCAGCACGGCGTCCAGGGCCTCCTTGCCGGAACCGTGGTGCTGCACGGTCACGGACAGGCCTTCGCGTTCGAAGTAGCCCCTGGCAACGGCCACAAAGGCGGGCGCCGCGCCGGCATAGGGCGTCACCGCCAGCACGACGGCCTCCCGCGAGGCCGCGGCCTGCGGCGGGTCCGGTCTGCCGCAGCCGGACAGCGCCGAGCCGAGCGCGGTGAGCAGCCAGAGGCGGCGCGTGGCGCTCAGGCGCCACGACCCCGCGAAGACATTCGCCCTGTTTGCGTCAGACATCGCAGCCCCCCTGCGTCTCGAAGGTCCGGGGGGACTCGACGTTCCCTCTCCGGCTCGCACCTCGCGCTACCCGCCCCTGCGCAACGACGGTCGAAGGGTGACCCGGCCTGCGCGCTGCCACATCGGCGCACTCACCGGATTCCTGGGTAGTCTTTCTGAATGACAGCGACCATTAGAGGCCGAAGCCCGCGCCATGTCCAGGGTCGGCAGCCTGGCGGTCTCGCGGCCAGTTCGCCGGGGACGCGGGCCCTCGCACTCAGCTGGGAACGGGCTCGGACAACAAGGCTTCGATGTGGGAGACGCTCTCGGGTCTGCACAGGCCGAAGCCCTGCATCAGGTCGCATCCCATGGCCACGAGCGCCGCCTCGTCCGCCTCGAGTTCAACGCCCTCCGCAACGACCGTCATGTGCATCGCATGCGCGACCCGCACCATCGACTCCACGAGCATTCGGGAATCGTCGCTGGCGGCAAGCCCGTGCACGAAGAGCCGGTCGATCTTGATCTTCTTGCAGCGCAGCCGGCGCAGGTAGGCCAGCGAGCTGTAACCCGTGCCGAAGTCGTCGATGGCCAGCCCGTAGCCCAGGCCCTGCAGCGTGAACACGAAGGAATCCGGCTTGTCGATGTCCTCGAAGTTCAGACTCTCCGTCAGCTCGAATTCGACCTCCAGCGGCGTGAGCTGCAGGGTCTTGAGCTGCTGCAGGAAACGTTCGCGATGCTGCGGCTTGCGGCACTGTTCCCAGGACAGGTTGATCGCCACCGGCGGGCACCGGAGTCCGCGGGCCTTCCATCGGTCCAGGTCTTCGCGCAGCCGGGCAAGCATCGCCAGTCCGAGGTCCACGATCATTCCCGACGACTCGGCCACCGGAATGAACGCCGCGGGCGACACCGGGCCGCGCTCCGGGTGCTGCCAGCGTGCCAGGGCCTCCAGGCCTCGGATTCGACGCTGCGCGTCGTATTGCGGCTGGTAGGCCAGGTGGAACTGACCCTCGATCAGCCCGGCTCGCAGGTCGTTCTCCAGCGCGATCCGCGACTGCAGCTGCTCGCCGAGTTGAGGCGTGAACATCTGGAAGCCGTCCTTGCCCAGGAGCTTGGCCTGGCGCATCGCCGCATCGGCGCAGCGCAGTGCGTCGCTCGCGGTGCCGGCTTGCTCCGGCAGCAACACCGCGCCGGTGCTGGCGCGCAGGTGCAGCCAATGACCATCGAAGAACAGCGGTTGGGTCAGTCCGATCTGCAACTGGACTGCAAAGGCCTGCAGCGAGGCGGCGTCCGGCCGCGGCGTCAGCAGCACGGCGAACTCGTCCGCCGACAGCCGCGCGGCGGCATCGCCCGGGCGGCAGAGCTGGCGCAACCGTTGACCGGTGGCCTGCAAGGCCGCGTCGCCCGCCGCGTGTCCGAACTGGTCGTTGATCTGCGTGAAGTTGTCCAGGTCCAGCAACAGCAGCGCTGCGCCGCCTTCGTCAGTGATCGCCTGGTCCAGCAACAGGCGCAGATGCTCACGGTTGGGGAGATCGGTCAACGCGTCGAACCGCGCCAGGTATCGAGTGCGCCGCTGTGCCTCCTGCATCCGCACGCGCAGGCGTTTGGACAGCAACCAGGCAAGCGCGGCCGTGGCCGTCAGCGTGGCCAGCGTCGCTCCGATGAATTGCGCCAGGTCGCCCCACATGGGCAGGCGGCTCGCGCTCAAGACCAGGGTACCCACCACCTGTCCGTTGGCGGACACCGGCTCCACCAAGGTGATCTGGCCGGCCCAGTCCTCGAGCCGGGACCGCTGCGCCGGCGGACGCACGTAGATCGTGAACACGCTGCCGTCCCGCTTGAGCAACTGCGCGCGCAGCGTGGCCGGGTTCTGTTGCAACGCCTGCAGGATCTCCGCGGCGTCCTCGCGGCTGTCGAAGACCAGCGCGGCGGACGCCGTCTGTCCCACGATGCCGGCCTGCAGGCGCAGATCCTCCCGCTGCCGGTCCTGCAGGCGCCAGAACTGCATGGCACTGAGCAGCAAGGCAAAGACGAGCAGCACGGTCAGCGACACGGCGAGTTCGCGCCAGCGCTCCACGGTGTCGAAGATCTTGGCGTTCATGGCGAAGTCGATTGATGCCGCACGAAACGCGCCAGTCGCAGCAACTTGGCGCTCACCGTCAGCCCGGCGCTCCGCGCCGCATCCAGGTCGACGTCGAAAACGATACGCCCATCCTCCACCTGCAGGTTCACCATCGCCCCGAAGTCCAGCATGCCGGCCTCGTCGGCCAGCACCAGGACGTGGGCGCGCTCGAGTGCCGAGTGCCAGGCCGGCTGCGGCTCCCCGACGTAGAGGACGTGGCAGCCGACGAGCTGCTCCGGGCGCGAGACGCGGCGCACCTCGATCGTGAACTGCCGGATTGGCCGGGCCGCCAGCGCTTGCAGGAAAGGTCCAAGCCGACTGTCCCCCGCGATGCACAGGTGCAACACGCGGCCGGCTTCCCGCTCCGCGGGCCAGGTGATGAACATCAGCGTCCGGTAGATCACCTCGGCCTTCAGGACCTCGGGGCCAGAGGCTTGCGCGAGCGCGGGAGCACCGACCGCAACACCCAGGAACGCCAGCATTCCGGACATCGCGAGGCGCCGGAAGCGGCCGCGGTCACCCGATGCCGGCGCACTGGCGCGCCCGATCGAAAGCGGGGACATGAGCATCCGCACCACGGTCAGAAGGCGATCCGCCAATCCAGACGCCAGGTTCGGCGTGGCTGGGGAATCGCGTCAAGTGAGGCGTCGGGTGACGACGGGTCCTGGTTGGCGCGATCGAGCAGGTTGTCGACGTGCATCGCGACGGTCTGGCGCTCGTCGACGCGGAAGCGCAAATGCGCGTTGAGGAAGGCCGACGGCGAGACCCGCACGCGGCCCAGTCGCGCGCCAAGTGCGGTGCCTTCCACGCCGAACTGCCATTGATGCCATTCGGACGTGACGAGATGGCCCTTGACCATCCAGGTCGGCGCGTTGCTCAGCCGCGCGCCCCGGTCGTCGCGGGCATCCATCCACGAGGCGCTCGCGCGCCAGAGCCAGCCGTCCTGCCGCCGATGCTCGACGGAGAGGTCCACGCCCCGCATCCGCGCGCGGCCACGATTGACGAATTGCACCACCGCGTCCGACTCGGCGCTCAGCGGTACCTGCTCGATCAGGCGATCCAGGCGCGTGTCGTAGGCGTTCACGCCCAGCGCCTGTCCCGACGGCAGCAGATACTCCCACGCGATCTCCGCGGAGCTCAGCCGCTCGGGCCGCAGCGCCGGATTGGCCAGCTGCGATTGACCGCCGTCGTCGTAGAAGCGCTCATAGAGATTGGGCGAACGGAAGGAGCGCGCCCACATCAGCTTGAGGGTTTGACGCTCGCTGGGTCGGTAGACCAGCACCGCCCGCGGCGACAGCGCCGGCGAGAAGCCTCGCGCGTGGTCCACCCGCAGCCCGGTCGTGAGCTGCCAGGCCTGCGACAACCGCCATTGGTCCTGCGCGAACAGTGCCGCCGAATCCTGCGTCACATGCGAGTCCAATCGCGATGCGTAGGGCTCGACCCGGTAGTTGCGTTGCACGCCGTAGGGCGAAGTCCTCACCTCGGCGCCGGTCATCAACTCGTGGTTGAGCAGGCCGCGCCACAGCACGCGTGCATCGACGGTGATCCATTGGGCATAGGCCTTGTCCTTGTCGATGACCGCGGGGGATTCGCCGAAGACGTAGCGGCCGCGAAAATCGTATTGAGACAGGTTGAATCGCAGGCTGCGGCGCAGGTCCCCTTGCCAGCCCTCGTCGTAACCGGCCTCGACCATCAACTCGCGGTCCGTGTAGCGGGTCCCCGATGCGCCGGGCAAGGTGCCGTAGGGCGCGGTGGGCACCTCCTTGTCGCGTTGCACCGCGGACAGCGACAGCCGCCAGCGGCCAACGCGGTACTTCGTCAGCACGGCCACCTGGCGCTCGCCGTCCAGTCCGCGGACCCAGCCGTCGGCGGTGCCCAGCGAGGGCAGGAACAGGTCCTCGCCGCCCGTGCGTTGAAGGTTCACGCCAAGGAACAGGTCGCCGCCCGCGACGTCGGCGGCGCCGTAATGCAACTCCGCGCGGCGCATGCCGTCGCCGCCGGCGCTGGCGAGCGCGGACAGGCCCGGCGCATCGATGCCGTCCAGCGTCACCACGTTGACCACGCCCAGCAGCGCGTTGCTGCCGTAGATCGAGGAGCCCGGGCCCTGCACCAGCTCAACCCGCTTGACCCAATCGGCGACGACGGGGAACTCGAGTTGCGGCAGTCCCTGGTCGTAGATGGCGTCATTGACACGCTGACCGTCGATGGACATCAGCACGCGGGAGTTGTAGTCGCCCGGCCGGTTGAAGCCGCGAACGCCCAGGTTGCTGTAGCTGCGCGTGTTGCCCAGATAGACGCCGGGCAGCCGGCCGAGCATGTCGCCGATGGTCACGTGGCCGAGCGCGGCCGCCTCCTGGCGAGTGATCACGCTGACGGCGGCGGGCGCATCCATCAGGCTCTGCGCGTAGCGTGAGGGTCCCTGCACTTCGCGCTTCAGCAGCGCTTCCAGCTGGTCCTCATCCTCGCCGACCGGTGCTGCGGTCGCGCCCAGACTGACCAGCGGTCCGAGCAGGCCACAAACGGCCCAGGCAATTGCGTGTTTCACGGGGAAACGCCGTAGGGCGGCGACGGCGGGTACAACAAAGGGGGGCCAGCTTATCGGGCAGCGTTGACCGGATGGAAGTCAAACTTCACATCATTGAAAACTTGCTGCGAGACCCCTATAAGCAAACCGTCGCCCCGGACTTAGTGCACGCTCCCGCAGGCGCCGGACTCAGATCGGCGCGTTGGCCGACGGGAAGTCCGGGAAGGCGCCGTCACAGCCGAGCGGCGCCCGGGATCCCGCGCGCACGTCGTTGAGCTTGAAGGTCGACGACGTGGCGAACGGGATCGTCACCGGTCCCGGTCCGAGCGTCAGCGTCGCATAGTCCGGCTGCGTCGGCCCGCCCTTCTTGCCGTCGGAGGTCAGGAAGTTCGTCGAGTCGAAGACCACGTTGTCCAGCGTCATCGTCAGCGTGTTGGTGACGCTGCCGTTGTGATAACCGCGGAAGACCAGCTTGCCGGCGCCGAACTTCGCGCTGCTCAGCACGTGGATGTTCTGCAGCAGGATGTCGGTGATGTTGGGCGCGGTGCTGTGATTGCCGCTGCTGTAGTACGGCGTGAAGATCAGCGGCTGCTTGACGTTGCGCATGCAGGCGTTGGCGAAGATCACGTTGCTGACCGGACCGCCCACGCTGTCGTAGGTCTTGATGCGCAAGCCGTTGACCTGGGCGTCGTCGAAGCCGTCGATGCTGACGTCGTCGACCCGCACCTGGCTGACGCCCCGGGTGGTCTCGCTGCCGATCGACACGCCGTGGCCGTAGTACAGGTGGTTGTGCGCGATGTAGATGTCGGAGCTCGGCGCATCGGCGGCCTTGATGGCGATGTGGTCGTCCCCGGTGCTGATGGACGCGTGCGCGATCCTCACGTTGCTGCTCTCCACCACGTCGATGCCGTCGGTGTTGGCCGCCGTGTCCGGCGTGAAGCAGGTGCTGGGCCTGGTGGCCGCGACGTCGGGATTGGGCGTCGTGCCGGCGGCACACGCGTAGTGGGCCACCGAGTAGGCCAGCGACGGCGCCAGGACCTTCGTGTTCCAGGCGACGAAACCGGTCAGCCCGCTGACCACGACGTGCGCGTTCGGTGAGTTCTGCAGCGTGACGCGATACAGCGTGAAGTTGCTGCCGCCGATCAGGTTGATCAGGCGCGGGTTGTTCTGCTTCTTGCCCGTCGCCTCCAGGAGATTGGCGACGTCCCACCAGGTCATCTTGCCGGCATTCGCGCCGGAGGTCAGCACGCTGCCGCCGCGGCCGTCGATGATGCCGTCGCCGACCACGCGGCTGTCGGCCGCATTCTTCAGGCGGATCAGCGCGTAGCAGGACTTGCCGTCGCCGCCCGCGGTGCCGCAGTTGCCGCCGCCGTTGTCGAAGTCTTTCGGACTGCGCGACGCGAAGAGGGTCACGCCGTTGTCGACCCACAGCGTGACGCCGCCCTTCAGCACCAGCGGCCCCGACAGGAAGGCGTTGGCGTTCCCGCTGATGACCAGGCGCACCGCCTGGCCGCTCGGGCAGGCATCGATCGCATCCTGGATCTGGCGCGTGTCCGGTTGCGAGTGCGCGGGGTCCGCGTCGACCGCGTCCGGCAGCAGACCGCCCGACTGCGTCAGGGATGCGTGCAGGGTCTTGCAGACCGCCGTCGCGGCGGGCAAGGCCGGCTCCGCGGGCAGCGTCGGGTTGTAGGACGCCGCTTGCGCGGCGGAGGCGGTGATCGCGCCGAGCGCGGCCACCACGGCGAGGTGGCGTCTGGAAAGAACGGGAGTCATCAGGATCCTTGGCGGGAGAGGCTCGCCGGACCGGCGGAGAACACGGACCGGGAGCGGGTGGACAGGCCGTGCTGTGTACCGTGGTGCCAGGTCTTGCGGTTGCGTTCGACGCGAGTCCAGACGTAAGCCAAGGATTGCGATTGCAGCGGAATGCAAGAAGGGCGAAAGCCGTTCCGTTTTGCAACCGGGAGATCACGCCAAGCCAACCAGGCCCCAACCCGCGCAAGCGCCCCTCGAGGATCCGGGACCCACGCGGACACCGCGCCCTCGCCTCACTGCGCCGCGTCCAGACTCGCCTGCGTGAACGCGGGATAACCCGCCGGGCGGTAGTTGTTGAGATTGTTCAGGAAGTTGCTGTCCTTGACCGGGACGTTCGCCGAGTCGTAGTCGAAGGTGTTGAGCAGGCTGCGCATCGTGGCGTTGCTCACGCCGTCACCGGTCATCGATGTCCAGCTGACGATGGCGGGTGTCAGCCATTGGCCGTACGGGTTCTCCGCGGCGACCTCGGTGGCGCCGGCGAAGCGCATCGCATGCGTGAGCGCGCCGTCCTTGTGATAGACGAAACGCACGTGCCCGTTCTGCACCGCCAGCGTGTCCACCGCCGCGTTGTTCAGGTCGCCGTGGGCGCTGTAGCCGCCGTGGGTGACCGCGCCGTTGGTCGTCCAGATGGCCACGTGCTCCCAGTCGTGGCGGTGCCCGCCGCCGAGCCCCGTCGTCTGGTCCTTCAGGAAGTACAGGGCGTAGAAGTGCCCGCAGTACACGTTGCCGCCGCTGGTCACGCAGGCATGGCGATGCAGCGTGTTGGCGTAGTCCAGGAAGTCGGTGCGACGGCAGCCGCCGGTGATGCTGCCCGAAGTCTTGAGGCCGCCGTTCTGCTGGCCGCCGCGGCTGATGCCGGCGCTGGGCAGGCAGCCGTCGGTGTCGAAGTCGAACAGCGGATAGGTGGCCGCGATCTGGACGTTGACCGGCCAGGCGGCACTCAGCGCGGGGAAGTCGTCGGCGCGCGCGGACGTGGTCGCGAGCGCGGCCAGGAGCGCCAGGGCGGCGATGCGGATGCGATGCATGGTGGACGTCCTCGGGTCAGTTGATGCGGATCTGGAGACCGGTGGCGGTGTAGGTCGGCGTGGCCGCGAAGCCGTCCACGACGACCTTGTCGAACCTGCCCTGCAACGCGGCGGCCTGGATCACCGTGAAGGTGTCGCCGCTGCGCGGCGTCGTGCCGGACTGGAACTTCACGGCCAGCGTGCCGCCCGCGATCACGACCTTGCCCTGCGCGGCCAGGCTGCCGGCGTTGCTCGCGCCGAGGTGCAGCTCCAGCGTGCCGGTGGCCAGTTGGGTGTAGTTCGTGACCGCGACCGGCACCGGCGCCTGCGTCGTCAGCGTGCCGGTGTCGACATAGACGTCCCCGGTGCCCAGCGCCTTGGCGCTGTCGGCGCGCAGGACGCCGGCGGAGACCTGCGTGCCGCCGCTGTAGCTGTTGCCGCCGGCGAGGGCGAGCGTGCCGCTGCCCAGCTTGGTCAGCTTGCCCGCGCCGCGGATGTCGTTGCGCCAGACGTCCAGCGCCTGGAAGCCGCCCTTGGCCGCGTCCATCGTGACGCCCACATCGCCGTCGAAGGCGGCGTACCCGTCCGCCGCGGCGAAGAGGTTCAGACGGCCCCAGCCTTCGGCGTCGTCCATCACCGGATAGCCGGAGCTCAGCGCGGTCGTCTTCAACACGACCCGACGCTGGTCGGCGCTCAGGTAAGGGAGGCGCGTCTCGAGCAGCACTTCCGCACCCTTGGGCACGACGGCGCCCTGGGTGGTCGCGCCGATTGGGCTCAGGCCGAAGGTCATCAGGCGCTGCACCGTCGCCTTGTTGGTCGCGTAGTCGGCGTAGGCGTCCTGCGCCGCCGGCAGCGAGTGCGCATAGGCCTGCAGCGCCGCGGCGTCCTTGGCACCGACGGCCGCCATCAGGGACGTGCGGGCCTGGTCGTAGGCCGCCTGGCGGTTGGTCTTGTTGGGATCGTTGACGAGGTTGGCCGCCGCGGCCGCCACGCCCTGGATGCGTCCGCCCACCACGTCCAGCGGCGAATGCATGCCGGCGAGGATGCGGTTCTCGCCCAGCACGAGGGCGCGGGTCACCATCTCCTGGTAGCGCTCGGGCACCAGGTAGGCCATGGCCAGCGCCTTGCGGACACCTTCCGCCGTGTGGCCGCTGACGAAGCCGCCGTCGGTCGTCGGCGTGGCGCTCTTGGCGGGCTCCAGCGCCGGCACGACCTTGACGCTGGCGCTCCAGCGCCATGGCCGCGCGTACTTGTAGAAGCGCTTGGCCGGCTCGGTCGATGCGTTGGCGCCGATGGCATTGACCAGGTCGATCGCCGCGCCAAAGCCGTGGCTGTTGGCGGCGCCGGCATTGCCGATGTCATTGCCCTGGTCGTTGTAGAGCACGGTGGTCGCATCGGGCGCGATGCCCGTGATGGTCGTCGTCTGCTCGCTGAGGGTGCGCCACGCCGAGGTCAGCGGGCCCATGCCGTCGCTGACGCTGTAGCCCTTGCCCCGTCGATCGTCGAGGTAGGCGGCCAGCTCCTGGGCCGCGGTCCGACGGCCCGTCGCGTCGACGACGTACTGCACGTTGGCGGCGTGGACGGCGGCGTTGAGCACCTTGCCGTCGGTCGCATCGCCGGGAATGCCGCTCCACGTGGAGGCCGCCACGGCCGCGAAACCATCGCGGGCCGGCGCGCTTGATCCGGCGTCGACCAACTGCGTGCTCGGCTGCCAGATGTCGAGGAAGCCGGCGACCACGCGCACGCCCGCATTGGTTTGCAACGTGGCGTAGCGCGCGTCACCGCGCTGGTTGGTCGCGATGGTGTCGACGAAGGGCGGTGTCTTCGCCTCGTCCTGCACCGCCGCGGTGTCGGTGGTGCCCAGCCCCTTCGGTGCCGCGGGCACCACCAGGGGCGTGTCCTGTTCGTCGTCGTCGGACGAGGAGCAGGCGCCGAGCAGAAGCGCCGGCACCAGCACGGGAAGAATGGCCAGGAGCAGTCGGTTGCGTTTCGGTTGGGAATTCATCATGGGAGTCGTCGACAAGGAATGGTCGCGGGCGACTCTAGAAAGGCGCGATGTCGAGGTCATGACAGCGTAGTCATTCGTTACCCATTTTTGCGAGACACGCGCATCGGAACTTCGGACACTGCATGCGCTCACCCGCCCATGCACTTCGTTCACGGACCGCCATGCATCCAGTTCCACGTCGATTCGTCCAACGAGCCAGCCTCGTCGCCCTCGCCTTCGGCGCCATCGCGCCCGCCTATGCGGCGCTCAGCCTGAACGTCACCCAGGACCTCTGGTCCGGCGGCTTCTGCTCCCGGGTCAACATCCGCAATCCCGGCACCACGGCCAGCGGCGTCTGGACCTTGCGCTTCGAGCTGCCCAACGGGCAACTGAACGGCAGCTGGAACGGCCAGTTCAAGAACGAGTCCGCGACCACCGTGGCGGTCACCGGCACGAGTTGGAACTCGCCGGTCGCCCCGAGCCAGAGCTTCGAGGTCGGTTTCTGCGGCACCGGCACGGCCCCCAGCGCCGCCTCCTTCCGCATCGCCGAGGCCAGTGCCCCCGCCCCCGCACCAGCACCAGCACCAGCACCAGCACCAGCACCAGCACCAGCGCCAGCACCAGCGCCAGCACCAGCGCCAGCACCAGCGCCAGCGCCAGCACCAGCACCAGCACCAGCACCAGCGCCAGCGCCAGCACCAGCACCAGCACCAGCGCCAGCACCAGCACCAGCACCAGCCGGCGATCTGTCCGTTCCGGCCACGGGGCAATTCAAGCTGCCGTTCAGCGTCGCCGCCGACGGTCGCATCCTGGACAACCAGGGCACGGCGGTCTCGATCCGGGGCGTCAACTGGTTCGGCTTCGAGACACCGGACCTGGTCGCGCACGGCCTCTGGCAGCGCAACTACAAGGACATGATTGCCCAGATGAAGGACCTGGGATTCAACGCGGTGCGCCTGCCCTTCTGCCCGACGACGCTGCGTTCCACGGGCCGCCCCAGCGGCGCGCTGAACACCAGCGTGAACCCCGACCTGGCCAACAAGACGCCGCTCCAGGTGATGGACCGCATCGTGGCCGAGTTCGCGACGCGCGGCTTCTACATCCTGCTCGACCACCATCGGCCGGACTGCAACGCGATCTCCACGACGCCGCAGATTCCCGGCTATTCGCTGGACCAGTGGGTCGCCGACCTGCAGTTCGTCGCCGACCGTTACCGCAACGTGCCCAACGTCTTCGCGATCGACCTGAAGAACGAGCCGCACAGCACCGGCGGCTCCGGCGCTTTCTGGGGCACGGGCAACATCGACAACGACTGGAAGCTCGCCGCCGAGCGCGCCGGCAGCGCGGTGCTGGGCATCAACAGCAAGCTGCTGGTGTTCGTCGAGGGGGTGTCCGACAACCAGGGCCGTTGCGAGAACCCCGACCCGCACTGGTGGGGCGGCAACATCGAGCCGGCGGCCTGCTATCCGATCGACGCCACCCGGATCCCGCGCAACCGCCTGGTGCTGTCGCCGCACATCTACGGGCCGTCGGTGAGCGCGCAGCCCTACTTCGGCGACGGCACGGGCTTCCCGAACAACATGCCGGCCATCTGGCAGAACCAGTTCGGCCGGTTCATGGGGACGCATGCCGTGGTGCTCGGCGAGTTCGGCGGCCGCTTCACCGACAAGGATCGCCAGTGGCAGATCAAGATGGTGGACTGGATGAAGTGCAAGGGCGTGCGCAACTTCTTCTACTGGTCGTGGAACCCCAACTCCGGCGACACCGGCGGCATCCTGCTGGATGACTGGCAGAGCGTGTCGCTCGACAAGTACAACAACCTCAAGCGCCTGTGGGACGGGTCGGCGGTCGACGCCAACGTCTGCAAGTAGGCGCCTTTGAGGCGGCGCTCGGCATCGCCCGTGTCAGCGCGCGCGGGCGGCCAGGAATCGTTGCAAGGCCTCCTCGCGAAGGCGGGCCACGATGCCCTGCCGCTTCATGTTCTGGAGCGTGTCGGACAGCGTCGGCACGAAGGCCTCGTGCCGGCGATGCAGATAGGCATGGCCGGTCGTGGACTCGACGATGCGCAGCAGACTCGGCGCCGGACCGGCCCGGACCTGCGGACTGGCATCACCGAACGCGAGGTAGTCCTGGACGGCTTCCTGCACGTCGAAGTAGAGCGCGACACGCTTGAGCTGCAGCCGCCGGACGCCTTGTTCGATGGTGGTCACGGTCGACACATGCCCGGGTGCGGCCTCGCGAGCCAGCAGGGCAGCGAGCTTCCTGGATGCCTCGCCGGTGCTCGCACGTCAACCCCTGGGCCCGCACCGCGGACCACCCGGGAAAGTCGACCAGGCCGGAATCGCCCGCCGCATACACGGCGAACTCGACGGTGTTGTTCGCTTCCGGCACGCGCACCAGCGACGGATAGAGGTCGCCGTAAGCCCGGGTCCGGCCGAGCTCGCCGTCCGCCTCGCCGGCCTCGATGGCGAGCGGCGCCCGCCCCGCGGGCACGTCCAGGAACTCGAACCCCACGCCGAGTGAAGCGAGCGCCTCGCGGTAGACCGCAATGAGCCACTGCGTCCGCGGATCATCGAATCGTCGCGAGAAGGTGAAGCGCAGGAGGCGGGGTCGCGCCGCCAGCGCCGGAACGGAAACACACAGGGGCGCCGCCAGCGATGCCAACGCGCGCAGGCAGTCCCTTCGCCCCAGCAATCGAGTCGTGCTCGCGCTCATGGATCAAGGCGCTGGTCGGCTTGCCCCCCGCCGTGCACGCCAGGCTCTGCGGTGGTCGTGCGCCCAGGAACGACTGTAGTCCAAGGCATGGGGCTCCGGTAGCCGCCCGGCCTGGAGGACACGCGGGCGAGCGGCCTCACGGGGCCTCAAGCCTCTCGGTCAACTGCGCCCGGTCATCGGCCCGTGGGCTGTCACACGGGACGTCCTCGTGGAAGGCCACCCGGTTGCGTCCGCTGTTCTTGGCGCGATACAGCGCCTGGTCGGCGGCCTCGAGCAGCGTCTCGCCCGTCGTCAGCGCTCCACCGAACATCGCCGCGCCGAAGGAACTCGTCACCCGGCCGATGGCGGTCGGCTCGCGGTTGACCTCGACCTGCATGCGGCACAGCCGCTCGCGGTCCGCCGCTTCGTTCAGATCCATGCCCGGCAGTACCAGCATGAACTCCTCGCCGCCCAGACGCCCGACCGCGTCGTACGGACGAATCTCGCCGCTCAGCCGCTCGGCGAAGGTCCTCAACACCGCATCGCCAGCCGGATGTCCGTACGTGTCATTGACGCGCTTGAAGTGATCGATGTCGATGATCACGACGCTCAACGGCAAACGCTCGCGCCCCGCCCGCGTCACCTCGCGGTCGAGCACCTCCAGGAGCGCACGGCGGTTCCACACGCCGGTCAGCGCATCGCGACTCGCCAGCACTTCGAGCTGGGCACGGGAATCCTCCAAGGCCTGCGTCCGCTCGCGGACCACGGCCTCCAGCCGTAGCTGCTGATGTTTCCACTGCCGCCGGCGCCATCGATGGATGCCGTAGATCAGCCCGAGCAGCAGCAGCAGCCCCAGCGCGCGGGCCCTGCCCGTGGCCCACCAGGGCGGATCGAGCGTGAAGGAAAAGGAAATCGGCTGCGACCGCACACCGCTGTCGGGATCGGCGCTGCGAGCCTCGATCTGGTACGACCCGGGCGCCAGCCCGGTCAGTTCGATCTCCGCATGTGGCGCCGGAAACCAGAGTTCATCGCGCCCCGCCAGGCGGTACTCGATGCGCAGGCTGGGGTCCGAGAACTGCGCGGGGGCCAGCAGCAGGTGGAAGCGGTCCTGCGACCAGGGGAGCGCCTCGCCATCCCGCACGGGGCGGGGATCGCTGCCATGCAGGGCCGACAGCAGCAGCGGCGGACGGATCGCCTTGGCGAACACCGCGGAGGGATCCACCAGGTGAGACAGCCCCCGGCTGGTGCCCACCCACAGCGAGCTGTCCGAGTCCTCGTACAGCGCGAAGCCGGAGGTGTCGTTCCCGATGAGCCCATGGGACTGATCCAGCACCTTCCATTGCGTGCCGTTCCAGACGACCAGGCCGGCATCGGTCCCGAACCAGAGCCAGCGCCGGCTGTCCGCGAGGATCGACATCACCTGCCGACCTTCGAGCGCCGGACTGGCGATGCGTTCAGCCTTGGGGGTCGAGCCGTCGCGTCGGAGATGCCAGAGTTCGCCGTATCCGCTGACGGCCATCACGGTGCCGTCCGCCAGGCAGGCGAGCATGCCGGCGCCTTCCTTCATGGGCACCTGAGGTGACCAGACATCGTCGCGCTGGCTGGCGACGCCCTGCCAGCCGGCCATCCACACGGTGCGATCGTCCGTGTCGCAGAGGTCCTCGAAGCTCTTGGCCTGCCCGCGGGGCCCCGGCAGGACTTGCGGCTGGCCCACCGGACCTTGTGGCCATCTCAAGGTCTGTTGCGTCGTCATCAGCCAGAAGGCACCGTCCCGGGCCCGCATCGCCCGCAGAAAACCGTCCTCCGGACCGCGCGGGGCGATGGGGACGCCCTGCGCACGACGATCCCGTATCCGATGCAGCGCGCCGCCCGGCGTGATGCCCCAGAGCCCGCCCTCCCCGTCCGGCACCAGTTGCGAGATGTCGCGCTTGTGCCGGAGGGCGACCTGGCGGAAGCGTTCCGCCTTCGGATCGAAGACGCCCACGCCGCGTCCGGTGCTCACATACAGGTCCCCCGCCCCGGTGCGGCCACCGCCGCCGCCGACCCGCAGGATCGACCAGACCACATCGTTGGGCAGACCATCGGCGGCGCTCCAGTTGACCCAGCGGCCATAGCCCTGCCAGTGCAGGAGACCCGTCCCGCGCAACCCCATCCAGAGTTCGCCTTCGCGGTCGCTCATCAGCGCGATGAGACGCCCGTCCCCGGGCAAGCCCTGGTGCCGGCCGAACAGCGCCCAGCCCTGCCCGTTCCACCGCAACAGTCCCTCCTGGGACGCGGTGAGGACGCGGCCTGAGGCGTCCTGCACCAGCGGATACTGATTCATCGCATCGTCCCGCGTGCCAGGCGGCGTCCTGTCCGCGAAATTGCCCGCTGGATCCACGAGCTGGATCAGCGCCCCCCGCGCGCGGGCCCAGATGCTGCCGTCCTCCGCCTGCAGCAGCGAGGACCATTCCCGCCGGTCCGGAACGCCGCGATCGACGGCCCACTGGGTGAGGACATCGCCCCGGAGTCGGCAGATCGCTTCGCCGCAGCCCAGCCAGAGGCTGCCGTCGCAATCACGCAGGGCGCTGAAGACCTGCAGCGGCCGGTTCAGCCGGACGCCGAGCTGCTCGGGCGTGCGGGCGACGGTCGTCTGCAATGTCCCGGCCGTCGGGTCGAAGGACACGTGCAGCAGCCCCTTGTCGGTGGTCAGCCAGGCCTCGTCGTCGACCGCCGCCAGGGACTGCGCGTAGACGCCGATCTCCGTGTCCTTGGGCAATGGGGCGGATCGCAGCCGCCCTTCCCGCCAGAGCCACAGTCGGGACTGGGAGCTGATCCAGAGATTGGCGCCGCCGGCCGCCAACGAGGTGACGCTGCGGATCTCGCTCGAGCCCACGCGGACGATGCGAGCGCCGTCATGGCGATACAGGCCGTTGTCCGTTCCCGCCCACAGCAGCCCCGGCGCGTCCTGCGCCAGCGCGTTGATGGACAGGTTCTGCAGTCCGTCCGCCTGGCCGAATTCGCGCAGGTTCATCTGCTCCGCAGAAGCGCTCCCCACGCCGAGCGCTGCGAACAACGCGATCGCGCCCTGCATCGCTCGGTGGCGCCAGGCATTCACCATCTGTCCTCCTGTCGGGCTCCTCGGATCCTTGCTCGCGTCGTCAACGACGCCGCACCGTCAGCCCGGAAGACTAGCCGCCTGTGCGGCTGGCGCCCGGTGAGGGTCGTCCGGGCAGTGATCAATTCCACGCCTTCTCCACCCGGATGTCGTGGCGAGCGGCGAAGCATCGGGAGGCGACAAGGACGAATGCCAGTGGCGGCCCGCCTAGGCCGGACTGTCGTCGAGGCGGTAGCCGAGTCCTCGCACCGTCTTGAGCAGCGGCAGCGGGTTCCCTTCGTCGATCTTGGCGCGCAGCCGGCGCACGTAGACGTCCACGATGTTGGTCAGCGGATCGATGTTCACGCCCCACACGTTGGACAAGATGCGCTCGCGGCTGAAGAGCCGCCCCGGGGCGCTCATCAACAGCTCCAGGAAAGCGAGCTCCTTGGCCGTCAACGCGACCGGCCGGCCGGCGCGGCTGACCTGCATCTTCTCCCGGTCGAAGACCAGGTCGGCGACCTGCAGCGTGGTCGCATCGATGCGCTGCTCGCGCCCGCGACGCTGGAGGGCGACCAGGCGCGCGAGCAGCTCCTCGAAGTCGAAGGGCTTGGTCAGGTAGTCGTCGGCGCCCAGGCGCAGGCCGCGCACCTTGTTCTCCGCGCCGTCCATGGCGGTGAGCATCAGGATCGGCACCTGGCATCCTTCCGCGCGCAGCGTCTGACAAAGTTCCAGGCCGCCCAGGCCCGGCAGCATCAGGTCGAGGATGACGAGCCTGAAGTCCCCGGCGCGCACGCGGGCCAGACCGTCGGGACCGGTGGTGGCGATGTCCACGGCGTAGCCCTCCGCGGTCAGGCCGCGCGAGAGGAAATCGGCGATGCGAGGGTCGTCCTCGATGACGAGCAGATGGCGGTTCATGGTCGATGGGTGCGGGGAATCGGGGCGGACAGGGGAAGGTGGGGAAACAGGGAACCGGACGGAAGGACCCGGCGGGGAACGAGGGTGTCAGACGGGCCGTGAGAAAGGAAGCACCAGCCGGACCGTGGTGCCGACGTCGACCCGGCTGTCGATGTCGATGCGCCCGCCGTGGGCATCCAGGATGGCTTTGGCGATGGACAGGCCGATGCCGGTGCCGTCGGCCCGATGGCGCCGTGCGCGCGCGCGCCGCGGACAAAGCGCTCGAACACCTGCCCCAGCTCTTCGGCGGCGATGCCGATGCCCTCGTCGCGCACGCTCAGCACGATGTCGTCGTCGCGCAATGCCCAGTCCACGCGCACCGTGCCATCAGGGCGGGAGTAGCGGACCGCGTTGTCGATGACGATCATGAGCGCCTGCCGCAGCCGGACCGGGTCGACGTGCACGACGATGTCGGCCTGCACCGGGCTCGTCTCGATGCGCTGCCGATGCGTCGCGGCCAGCGTGCGCGCCTGCGCGACGGCATCGTCCATCAGCGGCGCGAGCGCGATGCGTTCCAGCACGAGATCGAGCTCGTCCGCCTCGGCGCGAGCGACCAGCATCAGATCGTCGACCAGACCGGTGAGCTGCTTGACCGCCGAGACGATGCGGCCGAATGCGACGCGGTAGTCGGCCGCCGGCAGCGTCGCGGCGCGCAAGGCGAGGTCGGCCTCGCCGCGGATGACGGTGGCCGGGGTGCGCAGTTCATGGCCCAGGTCGGCGAAGAGCTGACGCCGGCGTTGATCGAGGCCCTGGAGACGTTGATGCGCCTCCTCGAGCTCGTGGGTACGGGCGCGGACCTGGTCCTCGAGGCGCTGCCGCACGGCCTCGGCCGCTTCACGATGCAGCTGGAGCTCGTGCGCCATCGCGTTGAAATGCGCGGAGACGCGACCGAACTCGTCGCTGGATTCCACCGGGATGCGGTGGTGGAGGTGCCCGGCCTGCAGCGCCTGCGTGCCGGCCAGCAGCGCGTCCAGCGGGCGCTTGAGACGGCGGCTCAGATGCACGTACAGCGCGAGCGCCAGCGCGAAGGTCACGCCGATCATGAGCACGGCCTGGCCGCGCAGCCGCGCGATCCCGTCCTCCGTCGCGGCCCGCGCGATGGGCACCGCGCGGCGCTGGTGCTCGATCGCCCGGTTGAGCAGATCGCGCAGGTCCCGACCGTGGGTCATGTCGAAGACCTGGTTCAGCTGGTGCCAGACCGCGTCGAACGCCGTGCGGTCGCGCTGCGGCTGCAGGTCGTGCAGTTGGCTGTGCAACTGCGCGATGTTGTCACCCAGCAGTCGGCTGATCTCCACCAGTTGCGTGACCTCTTCCGGAATCGTGCCGCCGTCCGTGGCGGCAATGCGCTGCCAGGACGCCAGATGGCGGCGCGACATCTCGGCCAGCCGTTCCGCGCCGGCTTCCATGTCCCCGAGCAGCTTCTCGCGCGTCGCGGGCAAGGCGCCAGCGCCCATCACCTGCTGCGCGGCCCAATTGCGCAAGCGCTGCTTGTTGGCCGACAGGTCGAGCAGCTCCGACAACAGATCGCTGGTCAGGCGGCTGTGCGCGGCATAGCTGTCCACACGTACCGCGCCCCAGTGGACGAATGCGGCCTGCACGCAGACCAGCGCCAGCATGGCGGCCAGGGCCAAGGTCAATCTCAGTCGATACATGGGCGCGGATTCTAGGAACTCGCGCATCGAGCGCCTTGTGCGCCCGCCGCCATCGCCGAGGATCGCGGCGGGCGCCGTCTCATCGGGACGCCGTCTCCGGCATCGCCGACGAATGGTGATGCGCGATCAGCCATTGGCCGTCGTTCCACTCGTACACGTAGGTGTATCGGGCCTTCACGGTCGCGCCACTGCCGAAGCGGAAGGTGTAGGTGCCGACGTCCTGCGCCACGTTGCAGCCGATCTTGATGAAGCGCTTGTCGATCGTGCCCTGCGGCTTGTCCTTCAGGAACTTCACGAAGTAGTCGCGAATGTCGGCCGGCGTGGCGCGGGGCTCATTGGTGACGGTGGGCAGCAGCACGGCGTCGGGCGCATAGTTGGCCGTGACGCGGTCCGGGTTGCCGGTCGCGAGCGAGGCGTTCCAGCGGTCGAAGAGCGCCGCGATCTGCGCCTTGTCGGCGCTGGCGCAGACAGGCGCGGACGTCGCGCGATCCTGGGCCGAGGCGGAAGTGCCCATGGCGCCCAGCATCAGCGCGGCCAGCGCAGGGGCCCACAAGGCTCGCGGCACGCGGCCCGAAGCGGGGCGGACATCGGAGGCGTCGCGGTGACGGGCGGAAACGGTCATGTGAGGAAACTCCAGATCGGTCGTTGAGCACGGGCACCGTGAGGTGCCGCGCCGGGAACAGGCTGTCCCTGGCGCACCATCGATTCTGGAAATCGCTCATGAACCCGCCATGAGTCGAAAATGAACCGCGAATGAACAGCGCCGCAGCCGGACGCGACGGCACGCCCGCTGTCAGCCCGCGCCCTTCGGCGCCTCGATCCACTGCAGACCGAGCTGTTCGCCGATGTGGACCTGCAGCTCCTTCAAGGACACCGGCTTGGTCAGGAACACGTTCACGCCGGCCTGCAGGCAGGCGGCGCGGTGTTCGGCCGTGGCCGAGGCCGAAATCGCGATCACGGGCACCGTCGACAGATCGGCATCCCGACGCAGCCGGCGCGTGGCCTCCATGCCGTCCATCGACGGCATCAGGCTGTCGATCAGGATCAGGTCCGGCCGGAAGCGCGTCGCGGCCACCGCCAGTTCGTCGCCGTCGGCCGCCTGCGCCACTTCAAATCCGGCGTTCGTGAGGAAATCGCACATCAGCGTGCGGTTCCCCTCCACGTCGTCGACCACCAGCACCCGCCTCGGCGCACCCAGGTAACGCGGCACGCCGGCCGTCGTGTGGGGCGCGTCCTGCGCCGGGGCCTCCGCCGTGGGCAACGGCAGCTCCACGCAGAAACGCGTGCCGCTGCCGAAGACGCTGCTGACCTGCATCTGCCCGCCCATGTCGTTCACCAGCGCTCGCGTGATCGCCAGGCCCAGACCGCTGCCGCCGGTGCGATGCCGCGCGTCGCCCACCTGCACGAAGGGCTCGAAGATGCGCCCCAGGTCCTCCGGTCGCATGCCGACGCCGGTGTCTTCCACCTCCAGTCGCAGCAGCACGTGCGCGGCGTTCCTCGGCTCGGCGGAGGCACGCAAGCAGACCGTGCCGCTGTCGGTGAACTTGATCGCATTGCCCAGCAGGTTGAGCAACACCTGGCGCAGTCGGCGCTCGTCGACGAGCACGCCTGCCGGCAGGCCCGTCCCGGCGTCGAACTGGAACGCCAGGCGCTTCTCGTCCGCCTTCACCCGCATCAGGTTCACCACGCGCCGCAGGGCGTCGGACAGGTTCACCGGCGCCGGATTCGACGCCGTGTGGCCGGCCTCGATGCGCGCCAGGTCGAGGATGTCGTTGATCAGCGCCAGCAGGTGCAGGCCGCTCTGGTGGATCGTGTCCAGCCCGCGCGCCTGACGGGCGCTCAGCCCCCCTTCCATGCTCAGCAGTTGCGCGTAGCCGAGAACACCGTTCAGCGGCGTGCGCAACTCGTGGCTCATGCCGGCGAGGAACTCGCTCTTGGCGCGGTTGGCGGCCTCGGCCGCATGCCGGGCGGCCCGCTCGGTCTGGAGCATCCCGCGATCGAGTTCGGTCCTGTCGGCCTGCGCGCGATCCTGGGCATCGAGCTTCGACAGGATGCTTTGCACCTGCCCTTCGACCGTCGCTTCGCTGAGGCCGAGCGCCGAGGCAATCTCCTGGTAGGCGTTGCCCTGCGCGATGAATCGCAGGACGCTGATCTCGGCCGGGGTGAGCGCCTCGTCCGTGACCTGCCCGGCCAGTTCGAACGAGGCTTCGGAAGGCAGCGCCATGCGGCCGGCATGCACGGCGCGGATGGCGTCGAGCAGCTCCTTGTGCAGGGCGTTCTTCAGCAGGTAGCCCCGGGCGCCGGACTGCAGCGCGCGCTGCGCCTGGGCGTCGTCGGCAAAGGTGGTGAGCACGATGATCCGAGCGTCGGGGAACTCGGCCCGGATCGCGGCGATGGCGTCGAGACCGCCCATCCCGGGCATCTGCAGGTCCATGAGCGTGACGTCCGGCCGGTGTGTCCGGAACTGCTGGATCGCCTCGCGACCGTTCGACGCTTCCGCCACGAGGGTCATGTCCGACTCGACGGAAAGCAGTGTCGCAATGCCTTGCCGCACGATCGGATGATCGTCGACACAGAGCACCTGGATGCGCGTCAGATCTTCGGTCATTCGCCGACCTCGTTGGGCGAGAACTTCTTGTGATGGAGCCACGACCGTGCCGATGTGACAGGACTATACGCCCGCGATGCGGGGGTGCTGAACACCACCTCCGTGCCCGCGTCGGGGCTGCTGCGAACCTCGAGCCTGCCGCCGACCAGCGCGGCGCGCTCGCGCATGCCGTTCAAGCCGTAATGCCCTTGCTTCTCCCCCATGCGCAGCACCTCCGGGTCGATCCCCTTGCCGTCGTCGCGTACCCGCACGCGCAACTCCCGCGCGTCGTAGTCGATCTCCACGTCGACCCGTCCGGCATCGGCGTGGTGGACGGCGTTTCGCATCGCCTCCCCGGCGATGCGGAAGGTCTCGGCGCGCACGAGCGGATGCAGCGACCGCGGCGAGCCTTGCACCTTGACCTCCACCTCGACCCGCGCCTCGACCCGCGCCTCGACCCGCGCCTCGACCCGCGATGCCGCCGTGTGACCGTCCTCGTTCGCGAGCTCCTGCGCCAGCGCGCGCAAGGCGTCCGGCAGGTCGTTCTTCTCCTGGGCCGACGTGCGCAAGCCTTGCACGGTGTCGCGGCCTTCCGTGATCGCCTCCGCCACCTGGTCGATCGCGCCCGCAAGGACCTGCTTCGATTCACGCGGGCGATCGGGCAGGAGGTTGAACGCGGCCTGGAACTGCAACAGCAGGCCGTTGAAGCGCTGCAACAGGGTGTCGTGCAGGTCGCGGGCGATGCTGGTGCGTTCGGCCACGCGCGCCTCCAGCGTCGCTTCGAACTGCTGATGCAGGCGCCGGATGCGCATGTGAAGCCAGGCCTGGAAGCCGGCCCAGGCCAGGGCGACGAGCACGGCCGCGGCGGCCACGCGGAACCAGGTCGTCTGATAGAAGGCCGGCTGGATCGAGAACGCCAACTGCGCGCCCTCCTCATTCCAGACGCCGCTGTTGTTGGACGCCTTCACATGGAAGCGATAGCTGCCCGGCGCCAGGTTCGTGTAGGTGGCCTGGCGCCTGTCGAAGGCTTCCTGCCAGTCGTCGTCGTGTCCCTCCAGCCGGTAGTGGAAGCGGGTGTTCGTCGGATCGACGAGACTCAGCGCGACGAAGTCGATCGTGATGTCGCGGATCAGCGGGGGAAGACGAAGCCCGTCCTTGACCTCATGGGGGGTCTGATCGGCCACGAGCGCCACGATGTGCACCGGTGGCGGCAGCGGATTGATGGGCAGGTGATCGGGGTCGACCACGTGCACGTCCGCCCCCGACACGAACCAGAACCTGCCGTCCCGGGCCTTCGCCACCGGCGGGTTGAAGTAGGCCGGCGAGAAGGCCAGCAGCGGGACGCCGTCCGTGGCGCCCCAGACCTTCGCGGCGATCTTGCGGGTCGGGTCGGCCACCCAGGCGGCCAGATCGTCCTTCAGCACCCGGACGAGCCCGCAGGCCGCATACATCCACAGCGATCCGTGGTCGTCCGACAGCGACCAGTGGATCGTGTTGCAGGGCAGGCCGTTGCCCACCGTGAGCGTCGTGACGCGGCCGTCCTGGATCCGGCTGAGGCCGCCCTCCTCCGTGGCCGCCCACAACGCGCCGTCGGCATCGATGCGCAGACCCGCGACGTGGCCCGCACCCAGCCCTTGCGCGGACGTGTAGGTCGCCTGGATCTTCCCGTCCTTGACGTACAGGACGCCGCCGTCCTGCCAGAAGGCCAGCCAGACGCCGCCTCGATCGGCCACGACGACCTTGGCCTGTTGCCGCCGGCCGAGCGCGGTCCATGGCATGTTCTCGACGAAGCGGCCCTGGTGCAGGCGTGTCAGACCCTTGTCGCCCGACAGCCAGAGGTTGCCCGCCTCGTCTCCGGTGATGGAGTAGATCTCCTTGGCGGGCACGCCGGGGACGGCGACGAAACGGTCCTTCTCCAGGTAGGCGAGTCCGCCGCCCGTGCTGACCCAGAGCCGTCCGTCCACGTCCTCGTACAGGGACTGCACCTTCGGATCCGGCAGCCCGTCGCGCTCCTTGTAGACCGTGGGTCTGGCGTCCTTCCACCGGGCCAGTCCATCGTTGGTGGCGACCCAGACGCTGCCGTCCGTCGTGGCCAGCACGGATTTCGTCCCCTCGTTGGGCAGCCCCTGTTGCGTGGAGAGGGTGGTGATCGGGAGCTTGCGAAAGCGGTCCACGCCCTTCTCGCTGCCGAACCAGATGTTGCCCTCCCGATCCTGGAACAGGCTGCAGGCGATGTTGCCCGAGAGACCCTCCGCCCGGGTGAAGGTGTCCACCCTGCCCGCCCGCTCATGGAGGATGCCCCGGCCCTCGGTGCCGATCCAGAGAGCGCCGTCGCGGTCCCGCAGCAGCTTGTTGGACTTGATGTCGCGGTCGGCGATCGGCTCCTCCTGCCTGAGGACGCTTCGCATCGGATAGTCCACCAGCTGGTCGTCCACGATCCGCTTGAGCCCCGCGCCGCGGATGCCGATCAGCAACTGGCCGTCGGTGGTCGTGCTCAAGTCGCCCACGCGCATCCCGGGGGTCTCGAATCGCCGGGGGGCGCCGGGCTGCCACCGCCAGAGGCCGGATTCCGCGCCCGCCCACAGGGTCCCGGCGCCGTCCTCCGCCAGGCTCCAGACGAACGCTCCGAATCCACCGTCCTGCGTCGTGCATCGCGCCTGTCCGTCGCGGACCGAGCACAGTCGCCCAGGGTTCGCGAGCAGCCCGGCCCAGATCGTTCCGCTGCTGTCTTCGAGCAGCGAGGTCACGAAGCCTTCGGTCTGCGGATACTGGGTCAATGCCTGGCCGTTCCAACTGGCCAGGCCGTTGAAGGTGCCGATCCACAGCGTGCCGTCGCGGGACACCAGCAGGGCGTAGGGATTGTCTGGCAGCGACTGGCCCTTCGGCGGCTTCCAGGGAACGAAGCGCAGGCCGTCGAATCGGAACAGGCCGAAGGACCCCGCGACCCACAGATAACCGTCCGGCGTCTGGGCCATGGAGAAGACCAGGCCCAGCAGGGCCCCGTCCCGCGCCGTCCAGGACGTGTGCGCATATTGCGTGATCTGCAGGGGCGGATCCAGCGCCAGCGCCGGGGACGGCGGGAGGGACAGGACCGATGCCAGGAACAGGCCCGTCAGGAGGGACGCGTGACCTTGGCCTTGCAGTCGACTCACAGGGATCCTTTGCCGCATGCACTCCGGGCAGCGTATCGCGAAAGGATCGCGGAGGGGTGGCCTCAAGTGAGGGGGAGAAAACGGGGAAAACAGGAGAAAACCGGCGCGCCCCGGTCTCCGGGTTAGCTCTCATTAATTCGTACAGCGCTCGAACTAACATGAGCCAGTGCCGCGATCGACAGATCGCCTTCGAGGCGACAGGCGGCAAGGAGACACGACCCATGTTGACGTTCACCCGACGAGCCGCCGTCCAGGCGACGCTCGCCTCGGCCGCGGCGGGACTGACCGCCATGCCGGCCGCCGCCGCGCCGGCCTTCGGGCAGGGCCGCGAGGGCCAGCGCAAGGCCGATCTGGGCAACGGCCATTACCGCAACCCGATCGTCCCGGGCGACCGTCCCGATCCGACCGTCCTCAAGGACGGCAGCGACTACTACCTGACCTTCTCCTCGTTCACCTCGTATCCGGGCGCGGTGATCTGGCATTCGACGGACCTCGTCAACTGGGCGCCGGTGACCGCCGCGCTGCATCGCCCGATCGGCGCCGTCTGGGCCATGGACCTGGTGAAGCACGACGGCCGCTATTTCCTCTACATCCCTGCCATGCAGGACGACGGCTCGCGGATCTACGTCATCCATGCCGACGACATCCGCGGTCCGTGGAGCGAGCCCGTCGACCTGGGCCTGAGCGGCTGCATCGATCCCGGCCACGCCGTCGGCGAGGACGGCCGGCGCTACCTCTTCGTCAACGGCGTGCGCCGGATCCGGCTCAGCGACGACGGCCTGTCGACGGTCGGTGCGCTCGAGCCCGCCTATACGCCGTGGCAATACCCCCAGGACTGGGTCGTGGAGATGTTCGCGCCGGAAGGTCCGAAGCTCCTGCGCCGCGGCGAGTGGTTCTATCTGATCGCCGCGGTGGGCGGCACCTCGGGCCCGCCGACCAGCCACATGGTGACGCTGGCCCGGTCGCGCTCGATCCACGGCCCCTGGGAGGACAGTCCCCACAATCCGATCGTGCGCACGCAGAGCGCCGACGAGCCCTGGTGGTCGCGCGGCCATGCCAGCGTCGTCGAGGGCCCCGCCGGGGACTGGTGGATGGTCTATCACGGCTACGAGAACGGCATGCGCCCCCTGGGCCGGCAGACCTTGCTGGAGCCCGTGGCATGGACGAAGGACGGCTGGCTGAAGGCGCGCGGCGGGACGCTCGCGCGGCCGCTGCCCAAGCCCCGGGGCGGCCGGCCCTCCCCCGCCGGCTTCGACCTGTCCGACGACTTCGAGACCGACCGGATGGGGGTGCAGTGGACCCTCTTCGCGCCCGACGCCCGGGACGCCGCGCGCGTCTCGCGGCAGGACCGCGCGCTGGTGCTGAAGGCCAAGGGGACCTCGCTCGCGGACTGCTCGCCGCTGACCTGCCTGGTCGGCGACCGCCGCTATGAAGCGAGCGTCGAGATGGAGATCCCCGGCGACGCGCACGGCGGCCTGGCGCTGTTCTACGACGGCCGCTGCTTTGCCGGCATCGGCGCCAGCGCGCGGGAGATGCTCACCTACAACTACGGCCAGGAGATCTCGTGGATGCGCCAGCCGCTGCCGGCCGCCTCCGGCCCGCGCATCCTGCACCTGCGGGTCACGAACCGCGAGAACATCGTGAGCTTCCATACCTCGCCGGACGGCCGGGCGTGGACGCAGCATCCCTGGCAGATGGAGGTCTCCGGCTTCCACCACAACGTCTTCGGCGGTTTCCTCAGCCTGAAGCTGGCGCTGTTCAGCGCCGGGACCGGCGAGGTGCGCTTCCGCCGTTTCCGCTATCGCGGCCTGGCCGCCTGATCCTTTCCACGGAGCGCCCTTCCCCATGCCCCCCAAGCTTTCGAGACGCAAGATGGCCGCGCTGGCCCTCGCGCTGGCGCCGGTCGCCGCCTGGAGCGCCGGCCCGACTGCCAGACCCGGCCGCAGCATCGACGTGGACGTCCAGCGGGCCGCCCAGCCGGTGGATCGCAGCTTCGACTACGCCGTCGGCGCCGACTTCCCCGGCACGCTGATCCGCGACGACAGCCAGGCGCAGCTCAAGACGGTCGCCGACGAGCTCGGCTTCCGCACGGTGCGTTTCCACGCGATCTTCCACGACGCGCTGAAGACCGTCACGAAGGACGCCGACGGCCGCCTGCGCTTCGACTTCAGCCGCATCGACACGCTCTACGACGGCCTGCTGGCCAAGGGCATCCGGCCCTTCGTCGAGCTCGGCTTCACGCCGGACGCGATGGCGACCTCGCCGCAGACGATCTTCTACTGGAAGGGCAACACCTCGCATCCGCAGGCCGAGGCGTGGACCGCGCTGGTCGACGCCTTCGCGCGCCACCTGATCGCGCGTTACGGGGCCGAGGAGGTGCGGCGCTGGCCCTTCGAGGTCTGGAACGAACCCAACCTCGCCGGCTTCTGGGAACGCGCCGACCAGGCCGCCTACTTCGACCTCTATGCCCGCAGCGCCCGCGCGCTGAAGGCGGTCGATCCGCAGTTGAAGGTCGGCGGCCCGTCGACGGCCGGGGCCGACTGGGTCGTGCCCTTCCTCGCGTTCTGCAAGGACAAGGGCGTGCCGGTCGACTTCGTCACCACGCACACCTACGGCGTGGACGGCGGGTTCCTCGACGAGTTCGGCCAGGACGACAACAAGCTGTCGCGCTCGCCCGACGCGATCGTCGGCGACGTGACGCGGGTGCGCGCGGAGATCGAGGCCTCGCCCTTCCCCGGGCTGCCGCTCTACATCACCGAGTGGAGCGCCAGCTACAACCCGCGCGACCCGATCCACGACGACTACCTCAGCGCGCCCTACATCCTCGAGAAGCTGCGCCTCACGCGCGGCCTGGCCCAGGCGATCAGCTACTGGACCTACAGCGACCTGTTCGAGGAGGCCGGCCCGCCGCCGGCGCCGTTCCACGGCGGTTTCGGCCTGCTCACGCGCGAAGGCGTGCGCAAGCCGGCGTTCTTCGCCTACAAGTACCTCGGACAGCTGCGCGGCCGTGAGATTCCGCTCGTCGACGCCGGCGCGCTCGCCGCGGTCGACGGCGCCAAGGTCGCCGCGCTGGTCTGGGACTGGCGGCTGCCGGACCAGGCCGTCAGCAACCGCCCCTTCTTCGGCGCGGTGCGTCCGGCCGCGAAGCTCGCACCGGCGACGGTCCGCTGGCAAGGCCTGACCCCCGGCACCTACACCTTGCGCCAGTACCGCACCGGCTACGAGGCCAACGACGCCTACACGGCCTGGTTGAAACTCGGCAAACCGGGCACGCTGTCCGCCGCGCAGCTGGCGAAGCTGCAGGCGCTGACCGTCGACCAGCCGGAGCGCGTACGCACGGTGCGCGTGGGCCGCGACGGCCGCCACCGCGAGTCCGTGCCGATGCGCACGCACGACGTGGTGCTGCTGACGCTGGAGCCCGCGCCGCGCTGACACGGCGTCGGGCAGAGGACGACAGGACGACGACCGGACGACGACCGGACGACGACCGGACGACGACCGGACGAGGGCCGCATGGCGGCCGCGCGAAGATCCGCATGAAGATCCGAATGAAGAGCCATCGACAGACAGGACAACGAGAAGGAGCCCCATGAAGTTCACCGACGGGCAATGGCTGCTGCAGCCGGGCGTCTCGGCGCACTACGCCACCGAGACCTATGCCGTGGACATCCACGACGACCGCGTCGTGCTGCTGGTCCCCACGCGCCCCATCAAGCACCGCGGCGACACGCTGCAAGGACCGACGCTGACCGTGACGCTGCGTTCGCCGCTGCCCGGCGTGATCCGGGTCAGCGTCGAGCATTTCAGCGCCTCCCAGGCGCCGAGGCTGCATGTCCCCATGGTCGGCGCCGACCCCCAGCGGCTGCAGGTCACCGAGACCGATCAGCTGCTGACCGTGACCTCCGGTCCGCTGTCGGTCGACGTGAAGAAGGGCGAAGGCTACGGCCTGGTCTTCCGCGAGGGGGACAAGGTCCTCACGCGCAGCGACTGGCGCTCGCTGGGTTACGTGCAATGGGCCGGCAAGGCCAACTACGTCCATGAACAGCTGACGCTGGCGGTCGGCGAATATGTCTACGGCCTGGGCGAGCGCTTCACCCCGTGGGTGAAGAACGGCCAGACGGTCGAGAACATCAACAAGGACGGCGGCACCGCCTGCGAGCAGGCCTACAAGAGCGTGCCCTTCTACCTCAGCAGCCGCGGCTACGGCGTGCTGGTCAACGAGGCCGGTCCGGTGTCCTTCGAGGTCGCCTCGGAAAAGACCTCCCGCGTGCAGTTCAGCCGCGAGGGCGAGACGCTCGACTACTGCGTCATTGCCGGCCCCACGCCCAAGGCCGCCGTCGCGCGCCTCACCGCGCTGACTGGACGCGCGCCGCTGCCGCCGGCCTGGACCTTCGGCCTGTGGATGACGACCTCGTTCACGACGCAATACGACGAGGCCACCGCGACGCACTTCATCGACGAGATGGCGCGCCGGGAGCTGCCGCTCAGCGTCTTCCACTTCGACTGCTTCTGGATGCGCGAGTTCCAGTGGTGCGACTTCGAATGGGACCGCCGCGGCTTCCCCGATCCCGAGGGCATGCTCGCGCGGCTGCAGGCCAGGGGCCTGAGGATCAGCCTCTGGATCAACCCCTACGTCGCGCAGCGCTCGCCGCTGTTCGCCGAAGGCGTGCGCGAGGGCTACTTCCTCAAGCGCCCGAACGGGCTGACGTGGCAGACCGACCTCTGGCAGCCGGGCATGGCGATCGTCGACTTCACCAACCCCGCGGCCAAGGCCTGGTACCAGGGCCACCTGCGCCGCCTGCTGGCGATGGGCGTGCACTGCTTCAAGACCGACTTCGGCGAGCGCATCCCCGACAAGGACGTCGTCTACTTCGACGGCGCCGATCCGGTCGAGATGCACAACCTCTATGCGCTGCAGTACAACGAGGCCGTCTTCGACCTGCTGCGCGAGGTGCGGGGCGAGGACGCCGTGGTCTTCGCGCGCTCCACCTACGCCTCGGGCCAGCGCTTCCCGGTGCACTGGGGCGGGGACTGCTGGTCCAACTTCGAGTCGATGGCCGAGAGCCTGCGCGGCGGCCTGTCGCTGACCGCCTGCGGCTTCGCGTTCTGGAGCCACGACATCGGCGGTTTCGAAGGCAACCCGCCGCCGGCCGTCTACAAGCGCTGGATCCAGTTCGGGCTGCTGTCCTCGCACAGCCGCCTGCACGGCAGCAGCTTCTACCGCGTGCCCTGGCTCGTCGACGAGGAGAGCTGCGTGGTGCTGCAGCGCTTCACGCGGCTCAAGCATCAGCTGATGCCGTATCTCTACGCGACCGCGATCGCCGCGAGCGAGACCGGCGTGCCGACGATGCGCGCGCCGGTGCTCGAGTTCCCCGACGATCCCGCCTGCGCGACGCTGGACCGCCAGTACCACCTGGGCGACGCGCTGCTGGTCGCGCCCGTGTTCACCGACAGCGGCGAGGTCGACGTCTATCTGCCGGCCGGCCGCTGGACGCACCTGCTCAGCGGCGAGGTCGTCGACGGCAGCCGCTGGCGGCGCGAGACGCACGACTTCATGAGCCTGCCGCTCTATGTCGCGCCCAACACCGTGCTGCCCTGGGGCCTGCAGACCGAACGGCCCGACTACGACTACGCCGACGGCGTGGTGCTGCGGGTGTTCGCGCTGGACGACGGCGCGACCGCGCCCTTCGCGGTCGCCTCGCTGGACGGCTCGATCGCGGCGCGCGGGACGGTGACCCGCAGCGGCGCGGACTACCGCGCCCGGATCGTCGAAGGCGCGCTCTACGACTGGACGGTCGAGGTCGACGGCCGGCGCAGCCCGCCGCAGACCGGCAGCGCCCTGGACTGGAAGGCCGAGTGATGCGGACCCGGATCCTGGCCATGCTGATCGGGCTCGCGATCTTCGCCGTGGGCGCGACCGCCGCCTATGCGCAGGGCCAGGAGGCCCCGCGCCAAGGACGCGACGCGCGCATCGAGGTGAACCAGGTCGGCTACCTGCCCGGCGCGGCCAAGCGCGCCACCGTGCCCGCCGGCGCGGCGACGCGCTTCCAGCTCGTCGACGCCGACACCGGCCAGCCGGTGTGGAGCGGCAGGCTCGGCACCGCGTCGCTGTGGGCACCGTCGCGCGACAAGGTCCGGATCGCCGACTTCTCCGCGCTGGTCCGGCCGGGACGGTATCGGGTGCGCGTCGCGGGCCTGCCCGACTCCGACGCGGTGACGATCGATGCGGGCGTCTACGACGCGCTGGCCGCCGCCTCGATCCGGGCGTTCTACTTCAACCGCGCGGGTCTGGCGCTCACGCCGGCGCTGGCCGGCCCCTACGCGCGCGCCGCCGGGCACCCCGACACGCAGGTGCGGATCCACGCCTCGGCCGCCGGCCCCAGGCGCCAGACCGGCGACGTCATCAGCAGCCCCAAGGGCTGGTACGACGCCGGCGACTACAACAAGTACGTCGTCAATTCCGGCATCACCGTCTACACGCTGCTGGCCGCCTACGAGCAGATGCCGGCGCGCACGCGCGCGCTGACGGTCGGCCTGCCCGAGAGCGGCAACGGCCTGCCCGACCTGCTCAACGAGGCCTTGTGGAACCTCGACTGGATGCTGACGATGCAGGATCCGGACGACGGCGGCGTTTATCACAAGCTGACGAATCCGAACTTCGACGGCGTCGTGATGCCGGACGCGGCGACGAGCTCCGGCGAGCGCCTCGTCGTGCAGAAGACGACGGCGGCGACGCTGGACTTCGCCGCGGTCATGGCCGTCGGCAGCCGCGTGTTCAAGGACTTCGAGGCCCAGCGGCCCGGCCTCTCGGCGCGCATGCGCCAGGCCGCCCTGCAGGCCTGGTCCTGGGCGCTGGCCCACCCCGACGCGGTGTACCGCCAGCCGCCGGACATCCACACCGGCGACTACGGCGACGCGACGCTCGACGACGAGTTCGCCTGGGCCGCCGCCGAGCTCTACATTACCACCGGCGACGACGCGTTCTACGTCGCGATGAAGCCTGGGCAGACCACGATGACGGTCCCCTCCTGGGGCGACGTGCGCGGGCTGGCCTGGATGTCGCTCGCGACCCATCGCGAACGGCTGACCGCCGCCGCCGACCGCGCGTTGATCGAGCGCCGCATCCGCGCGCTGGCCGATGCGCTGGTCGAGAAAACGAAGCGCTCCGCATGGGGTGTCGCGCTCGACGACAAGGACTTCCACTGGGGCAGCAACTCGATCGCGCTGAACGAGGCGATGGTGCTGCTGCAGGCCGACCGCCTCGAGGCCTCGCGTGCGGCGGCCGGCGGCGCCGGGCGTCGCGCCGCTCCCGCGGGCGGCGTCTATCGGCAAGGCGCGCAGGCGCTGTTCGACTACGTGCTGGGCCGCAATCCCCTGGGCCTGTCGATGGTGACCGGTTTCGGCGCCCGCTCGCCGATGCACCCGCATCACCGCCCGTCGGAGGCCGACGGCGTGCCCGGACCGATCCCCGGCTTCGTCGTCGGTGGCGCCAACAGCGGCCAGCAGGACCTGAAGGGCTGCCCGGTGCCCTACCCCTCGGCGCTGCCCGCGCTGTCCTACCTCGACCATTTCTGCAGCTACGCGAGCAACGAGATCGCGATCAACTGGAATGCGCCGCTGGTCTACGTCTCGATCGCGCTCGGCGCGGACAGGGCCCCGGCATCGCCGCGATAACCGCGACCACGCCAGCGATGCCCAAACTGAGATCGACAACGCCGCGGTGTCGCAGTACAAACGCCCGGCGTTCATAAATTATTCAGGAGACGACAATGTTTCATACAGGTATGAATCGCCGGACCTCGCTCGCCAGGACCCTGCTGGTGGCGGGCGCCACGACGCTGTCCCTGCTGGCCGGCGGCGGCGCCCGGGCCGAGGACAAGGGCCTGGTGGGCATCTCGATGCCCACCAAGAGTTCGGCGCGCTGGATCGCCGACGGCGAGAACATGGTCAAGGCCTTCCAGGCCAAGGGCTACAAGGCCGACCTGCAGTACGCCGAAGACGACATCCCCAACCAGCTCGCGCAGATCGAGAACCTGATCACCCGCAAGGTCAAGGTGCTGGTGATCGCGCCCATCGACGGCTCGGCGCTGTCGCCGGTGCTGCAGAAGGCCGCGGACCGCGGCATCAAGGTGGTCGCCTACGACCGGCTGATCCGCGGCACGAAGAACGTCGACTACTACGTCACCTTCGACAACTTCCAGGTCGGCGTGATGCAGGGGCGCAGCATCGTCGACAAGCTCGGACTGGCGCAGGGCCAGGGCCCGTTCAACGTCGAGCTGTTCGGCGGCTCGCCCGACGACAACAACGCCGCGTTCTTCTACGACGGCGCGATGTCGGTGCTCAAGCCCTACCTGGACAGCGGCAAGCTGGTCGTGCGCAGCAAGCAGTTCGGCATGGCCAAGGTCGGCACGCTGCGCTGGGACGCGTCGACGGCGCAGGCCCGCATGGACAACCTGCTGTCGGCCTTCTACGGCAAGGACCGGCTGCACGCGGTGCTGTCGCCGTATGACGGCATCAGCATCGGCATCCTGTCGTCGCTCAAGGGCGCCGGCTACTGCACGGCCAAGCTGCCCTGCCCGATCGTGAGCGGCCAGGACGCGGAGCTGCCGTCGATCAAGTCCATCCTCAAGCACGAACAGGCCAGCACCGTCTTCAAGGACACGCGCCAGCTCGCGCTGGCCGCCGCGACGGTGAGCGACGAGATGCTCTCGGGCAAGGCGCCCGCCGCCGTCAACGACACCAAGACCTACAACAACGGCGTCAAGGTCGTGCCCAGCGTGCTGCTCAAGCCGGTCGCGGTGGATGCGGCCAACGTGAAGCAGGTCCTCGTCGACAGCGCGTACTACAAGGACACGCAGCTGCGTTGATGCGGAGCGGACCCCGTCATGAACGCGATCCCCGAGGACACGGGCGCCCTCCCGCTGCTGGAGCTGCGCGACATCACCAAACGCTTCCACGGCGTGGCGGCGCTCGCGGAGGTCCGGCTGCGCGTGCGCGCCGGCGAGATCCACGCGCTGTGCGGCGAGAACGGCGCCGGCAAGTCCACGCTCATGAAGGTGGTTTCGGGCGTGTACCCGCACCCCGACCACGGCGGCGACTACGGCGGCGAACTGCGCTTTGAGGGCGAGGTCCGCCGCTTCGCCGGCATCGCCGACAGCGAGCGGCTGGGCATCATCATCATCCACCAGGAGCTGGCGCTGGTGCCGCAGCTCTCCATCGCGGAGAACCTGTTCCTGGGCCATGAGCCCGCGCGCCTGGGCGTGATCGACCGCCTGGCGATGCACGACCGCGCGGTGGCGCTGCTGGCGCGCGTCGGCCTGCGCGTGTCGCCCGACACGCCGGTGGGCGAGCTGGGCGTGGGCCAGCAGCAGCTGGTGGAGATCGCCAAGGCGCTGGCCAAGCGGGTCCGTCTGCTGATCCTGGACGAGCCCACCGCCAGCCTCAACGAGACCGACAGCGACGCGCTGCTGGCGCTGCTGCTGGAACTCCGGGCCCAAGGCATCGCCTGCATCCTGATCTCGCACAAGCTCAAGGAGGTCACGCGCGTGGCGGACGGCCTCACGGTGCTGCGCGACGGACGCTCGATCCTGAGCGTGGACTGCGCCGCCGAGCCGCTCAGCGAATCCCGGATCATCCAGGCCATGGTCGGCCGCGACCTGGCGGACCGCTATCCGCGCCGCACGCCCGCGATCGGGGAGCTGCTGTTCGAGCTCGAGGGCTGGCGCGCCTTCCACCCGGTGCAGGCGGGGCGCGAGGTGGTGAAGGGCGTGGACCTGACGGTGCGCCGCGGCGAGATCGTCGGGATCGCCGGGCTGATGGGGGCCGGCCGCACGGAGCTGGCGATGAGCGTCTTCGGCCGCAGCTACGGCCGGCGCATCAGCGGTCGCGCGCGTCTGGACGGGCGCGAGGTCGACCTGTCCACGGTGCCCAAGGCGATCGCCGCCGGGCTCGCGTACGTGACCGAGGACCGCAAGTCGCTCGGCCTGCTGCTGGACGAATCCATCGCCGTCAACACCTCGCTGGCGCATCTGCGCGGCGTCTCGCGCGCCGGCGTGCTGGACGCGCCGCGCGAGCACGAGGTGGCGCAGGACTTCCGCCGGCAGTTGGCCACGCGCTGCGCGGGCGTGGACCAGCGCGTCATGCACCTGTCGGGCGGCAACCAGCAGAAGGTGGTGCTGGCCAAGTGGCTGTTCTCGCAGCCCCGCCTGCTGATCCTGGACGAGCCCACGCGCGGCATCGACGTCGGCGCCAAGTTCGAGATCTACAGCCTGATCGCCGGCCTGGCCGCGCAAGGCTGCGGGATCCTGCTGATCTCCTCGGAGATGCCGGAACTGCTGGGCCTGTGCGACCGCCTGTATGTGATGAACGAAGGGCGCATGGTGGCGGAGTTCCCCGCCGCCGGCACCACCCAGGAAATGATCATGGGCGCCATCGTGGGCGCCGGAGAGAGCGCTCATGTCTGAACCGATCGCGGCGGCCGTGACGCCGCCGGCCCATCCCCTGGCCCAGCCCGCCGGCATCGCCCACTTCCTCAAGCGCCACCTGCGCGACTACGGCATGCTGCTGTCGCTGCTGGCGATCATGACCCTCTTCGAGGTGCTCACCGACGGCACGCTGCTCGAGCCGCTGAACCTGACCAACCTGGTGCTGCAGAACAGCTACATCGTCATCATGGCGCTGGGCATGCTGCTGGTGATCGTGGCGGGGCACATCGACCTGTCGGTGGGCTCCGTGTGCGGCTTCATCGGAGCACTGGCGGCGGTGCTGATGGTGCAGCACGGATGGGGGGCCTTCCCCGCGGGACTGGCCTGCCTGGCGGCCGGCGCCGCGATCGGGGCGGCGCAGGGCTGGTTCGTCGCCTACCTGGGCATTCCGTCCTTCATCGTGACGCTGGCGGGCATGCTGGTGTTCAAGGGGCTGGCGCTGGCCCTGCTGCAGGGACAGTCGCTCGGGACCCTTCCCCGACGGCTTCCAGGCATTGAGCGGGGGCTTCCTGCCCGAGCTCTTCGGCCAGGAGGACCCGCGGCCCACGACGCTGGGCCTGGGGCTGTTCCTGGCGGCGGTCTCGCTGACGGTCACCTGGCGGCACCGCGCGGCCGCGCGCAGCCACGGCATGGAGACCGAGCCCGGCCTCATCTTCTGGTTCCGCCAGGCGCTGCTGACGGGCGCGATCGGCGCGATGAGCTGGCTGATGGCGTCCTACAAGGGGCTGCCCACGGTGATGGTGGTGATGGTCGTGCTGACGCTGCTCTACGACTTCGTCGCGACGCGGACGACGCTGGGACGCCGCGTCTACGCCGTGGGCGGCAACGAGAAGGCGGCGCGGCTGTCGGGCGTGCGCACGCAGCGCATCGCCTTCCTGACCTTCGTGAACATGGGCGCGCTGGCGGCGCTGGCCGGACTGGTCTTCGCCGCGCGGCTCAACACGGCCACGCCCAAGGCCGGCCTGGGCTTCGAGCTGGACGTGATCGCCGCGTGCTTCGTCGGCGGCGCCTCGGCCTCGGGCGGCGTCGGCAAGATCATGGGCGCGGTCATCGGCGCGTTCGTGATGGGCGTGATGAACAACGGCATGTCCATCCTCGGCGTGGGCATCGACTACCAGCAGGTGATCAAGGGTCTGGTCCTGCTGGCGGCCGTGTTCATCGACGTCTACAACAAGCGCAAGTAATCCTGGCTCGGCCTCACGGGGCCTAGGTGTTTTCCTCCTATTTATTAGTTCATCGCCCCAACTAATATGAATCCCATGGACGCGCGATGAGCGCGGACCATCTACAACAAGACAAGCAGGAGACAACGCGCATGCAAGCCGACACCAGCGGTGGCCAGCAACTGTTGAAGTCCATCAACCGGATGGCCCTGGTCCGCCACCTGTGCGCGCATCCCGGGCTCTCGCGCGCCGATCTCGCCACGGACATCGGCCTGACGAAGTCGACGATCACCAGCCTCGTGCGCGAGCTGATCGCCGAAGGATGGCTGATGGAGAGCACCGTCGTCGCCACCGGCGATCTCGGCCGCCGCCCCACCCCGCTGTTCATCAGCCCGGACCACCTGCTGCTGCTCGGGGCCGAAGTCGGCATCGACGGCGTGCGCGTCGTGGCCACCACGCTGACCGGCGAGGTGTGCGCCCGGGCCGTCTCGGGTTTCGGCGCGAGCCGCAGCGCCAAGGCCTGCATCGGCGTGCTGGCGACGGTGCTCGCCAAGGTCCGCGCGCAGCTGGATGCGTCGCAGCAGATCATCGGCATCGGCGTGGGACTGCCCGGCGGCGTGGACGAGGAACGCGGCGTGCTGCACTTCGCGCCCCAACCTCGGCTGGCATGACGTGGCGGTGGGTCAGTTGCTGGCGGAGAAGCTCGACGGCGGCCCGCTGTCCGGCATCCCCCTCTTCCTGCAGAACGAGGCCGACGTCGCGGCGCTCGGCGAGATGGAATTCAACGCCGGCGCCCCCGTCGACCCGCTGCTGTATGTGTCGATCAACCAGGGCGTGGGCGCGGGCGTGATCGTCGGCGACCGGCTGCTGACCGGCGCCAGGGGCTTCGCCGGCGAGGTCGGGCACATGATCCTGCAGATCGACGGCCCGTTGTGCTCCTGCGGCCGGCGCGGCTGCGCCGAGGCGCTGATCGGGATGCGCGCGATGCTGCGTCCCGGCGAGGCCGAGGAGCCCGGCCCGCATTCGCTCCCCGACATCCGCGGGCGCCTGATCGACGGCGACCGCAAGACGGCCAAGGCGGTCGAGTCCGCGGGGCGCTACCTGGGCGTGCTGCTCCAGAATCTGGCCACCGCCTACGACCCCGCCTGCATCGTGCTCGGCGGCAGCGTGGTGGAGTTGGGCGACGCCTTCCTCGATCCCGCGCTGACCACGCTCAACGAGTACGCCGGGGCCGCCGGTCTCGCGCCGACGCCGGTGCGCACCTCCCGTTTCGGCGCCGACGCCGTCGCGGCCGGCGCCGCGGCGCTGGCCCGCTATCGCGTCACCCGGCCCCAGCTGCCGCTGGCCGGCGGCGGCGCGCGTGCGAGCGCCACGACGCCGGCGGAGAGCGAAGGCGAGGAGACCTCGCTGTGACGTCCGGCCCGACCTTCCTGGGCATCGACCTCGGGACCTCCGACCTCAAGCTGCTGCTGATCGACGCGGCGGGTGCCGTGGTCGGTCGCGCCGCCTGGCCGCTGACCGTGTCGCGGCCCGAGCCGCTGTGGTCCGAGCAGGATCCCGCCGACTGGTCGAGCGCCCTGGTCGCCGCGGTCGGGCACCTGCGCGCGACGGCGCCCGCGGCGTTCGCGCGCCTGCGCGGCATCGGGCTGTCCGGTCAGATGCATGGGGCCGTGCTGCTGGACGCGCAGGACCGCGTGCTGCGCCCGGCCATCCTCTGGAACGACGGCCGCAGCCATGCCGAGTGCGACGAACTGAGCGCCGCCGCGCCCGGCCTGCATGAGATCGCCGGCAACCTGGCGATGCCCGGCTTCACCGCGCCCAAGCTGCTGTGGGTGCGCAAGCATGAGCCGGAGATCTTCGACCGCACCCGCAGCGTCCTGCTGCCCAAGGACTACCTGCGCCTGCTGCTGACCGGCGACAAGGTCAGCGACCCGTCGGATGCCTCCGGCACGCTGTGGCTGGACGTCGCGCGTCGCGACTGGTCCGATGAACTGCTCGCCGCCACCGGCCTGACGCGCGCCCACATGCCGCGGCTGGTCGAGAGCAACGCGCCCTCGGGGCTGCTGCGCGCCGAGCTTGCCGACGCCTGGGGCGTGGCGGGCGACATCGTCGTCGCCGGCGGCGCGGGCGACAACGCCGCCAGCGCGATCGGGATCGGCGCCACGGCGCCGGGGCTGGGCTTCGTGTCGATGGGGACCTCGGGCGTGCTGTTCGTCGTCAACGATCGATTCCGGCCGAATCCCGCCTCGGCGGTCCACGCGTTCTGCCATGCGCTGCCGCAGCGCTGGCACCAGATGAGCGTGATGCTGAGCGCGGCCAGCGCGCTGCGCTGGTTCTGCCAGCTCTGCGGCACGACCGAGGCGGCGCTGCTCGAGGAGATCGAGGCGCTGGACACCGCGGACCTGGCCAAGGCGCCGCTGTTCCTGCCCTACCTCGCCGGCGAACGCACGCCCCACAACGATCCCTTCGCGACGGGCTCCTTCCACGGCCTGACGCACGACACCCGGCGCGCCCATGCCGGCTATGCGGTGCTGGAGGGCGTCGCCTTCGGCCTGGCCGACGGTCTGGCCGCCTTGCGCGCCGCGGGCACCGAGGTGTCGCGGCTGTCCATCGTCGGCGGCGGCGCCCGCAGCGGCTTCTGGGCGCAACTGATCGCGGACGTGCTCGACGTCGAGATCGTCCGCCACGCCGATGCCGATGCCGGCGGGGCGCTGGGCGCCGCGCGCCTGGGCCGCATGGCCGCCGGCGACGGCATCGACGAGTCCTGTCCCCCGCCGCCCGTCATCGAGCGCTGCACGCCCTCGCCCGCGCGCCGGGAGCAGCTCTCCGGACGACTCCAGGTGTTCCGCGCGCTCTATCCGTCGCTGCCCTTGCGGCCCGCCTGATCCACCGACTCCGCCCCGCGCCCGGCCCCGACGGCCTGGCGCCGGCCCTTGCCACATCGACCCGCAGGTGCTCCATGACCAGCTACTTCTCGCACATCGACCCGATCCGCTACCAAGGCCCCGACACCGATCAGGTGCTCGCCTTCCGCCACTACGACAAGGACCGCGTCGTCCTGGGCAAGACCATGGCGGAGCATCTGCGTTTCGCCGCCTGCTACTGGCACAGCTTCTGCTGGACCGGCCTGGATCCGTTCGGCGGCGGCACCTTCGAACGTCCCTGGTTCCAGGGCGGCTCGCCGATGGAACTCGCGCGCCAGAAGGCCGATGCCGCCTTCGAGTTCTTCCAGAAGCTCGGCGCGCCGTACTACTGCTTCCACGACCGCGACGTCGCGCCCGAAGGCGCCACGCCGAAGGAAAGCCACGACAACCTGCTGCGCCTGGTCGACGTGCTCGGCGAGCACCAGCAGCGCACCGGCATGAAGCTGTTGTGGGGCACCGCCAACCTGTTCAGCCATCGCCGCTTCATGGCCGGCGCCGCGACCAATCCGGATCCGGAGATCTTCGGCCTGGCCGCGCTGCAGGTGCGCGACGCCATGGACGCCACCATGCGCCTGGGCGGTGAGAACTACGTGCTGTGGGGCGGCCGCGAAGGCTACGAGACCCTGCTCAACACCGACATGGGCCGCGAGTTCGACCAGATGGGCCGCTTCCTGTCCATGGTCGTCGAGTACAAGCACCGCAAGGGCTTCCAGGGCACGATCCTGCTCGAACCCAAGCCGCGCGAACCGGCCAAGCACCAGTACGACTTCGACACCGCCACCGTCTACGGCTTCCTGACCCGCTACGGTCTGGAGAAGGAGGTCAAGGTCAACATCGAGGCCAATCACGCCACGCTGTCGGGCCACAGCTTCGAGCACGAGATCGCCACCGCCTCGGCGCTGGGCATCCTCGGCAGCATCGACATGAACCGCGGCGACCCGCAGCTGGGCTGGGACACCGACCAGTTCCCCAACAACGTGCCCGAGCTGGCGCTGGCGATCTATCACATCCTGCAGGCCGGCGGCCTGGGCGCCGGCGGCTTCAACTTCGACGCCAAGGTGCGCCGCCAGTCGATCGACGCCGAGGACCTCTTCCACGGCCACATCGGCGGCATGGACGCCTGCGCCCGCGCGCTGCTGGTGGCCGAGCAGATGATCCTCGACGGCGGTCTGGCGCGCCACCTCGCCCAGCGCTACGCTGGCTGGGAGGCGCCCGAAGCGCGCGCGATCCTCGACGGCCGCATCCCCCTGGATCAGCTGGCCGATCGCGTGCTGACCCGCAACACCGATGTCGCGCCGCGATCCGGGCGGCAGGAGTTCCTCGAAAACCTCGTCAACCGCTTCATCGGCTGACGTCGGCCTGCTGTTCCCCAGAGGTCGCGATGCACACGCCCTTCTCCCCGATCCCCTCCCGGCCGCGATGTTGACCGGGCAGGCGGCCCGTTCCCGATTTCCCTCCCCGATCCCGAGCAGTACGCCCTCCCGCATGAGGTCACGCCGACAGAGCGGACCCACCCAGAACATTGGAGACAACATCATGAGCACTTGCCAGCGGACACCCGTGTCCCTCGCCGCCGCGCAGGCGGCCGTCCTCCTCGGCGGCCTGGCCGCCGGCATCGCTGTCGCGCAGACCGCGCCGACGGCGCCCGCCCCTGCCGCCTCCGCGGCCTCCGACGCGAAACCGGAATCCGCCCGCCAGATCGAGACCGTCGTCGTCACCGGCAAGCGCGCCGCGCTGAGCTCGGCGCAGAAGATCAAGCAGAACTCGGACGAGATCGTCGACTCCATCGTCGCCGACGACATCGGCAAGCTGCCCGACCGGTCGGTCACCGAGGTGCTGCAGCGCATCGTCGGCGTCACCATGGATCGCACTATGGCCAAGAACGACCCGGAGCACTTCTCGGTCGAAGGCTCGGGCATCTCGATCCGCGGACTGACCTACGTCCGCTCCGAGATGAACGGCCGCGATTCCTTCTCCGCCAACGGCGGACGTTCGCTCAATTTCGAGGACGTGCCGCCCGAGCTGATGGCCGCGGTCGACGTCTACAAGAACCCCTCCGCCGAGCAGATCGAAGGCGCCATCGGGGGTCTCGTGAACCTGCGCACGGCCCTGCCCTTCGATTTCTCCGGCCTCAAGACAGCGTTGTCGGTCCAGACGACGTATTCGGACCTGAAGGAGAAGTCCTCGCCCAGCCTGTCGGGCATGGTCAGCAACCGCTGGAAGACGGACCTGGGCGAGTTCGGCGCGCTGATCAACATCGCCAGCTCGCGCAGCGGCACGCGCACCGACGCCTTCCAGGTCGAGCCCTACTACCCGCGCTCGGACGCCGTCGACGGCCAGCCCGCCGGCACCACGCTGTGGGTGCCCAAGGGATCGCAGTGGCGCACGCTGGAGTTCGACCGCAAGCGCGAAGGCCTGTACGGCGCGCTGCAGTGGAAGAAGGACGACGTGGACACGAACCTCACCTACTTCCGCAGCAAGTACCGCATGCAATGGGACGAGCGCGCCCTGTTCGCCCAATCCGACCCGTACAAGCTGAAGGTCAGCAACGGCGAGTTCGGCGACAACGGCCAGTTCCTGTACGGCACGCTGCGCAACAGCGACGGCTCGGGCATCAACTTCGGCGCCGACACGCGCAGCGCCTATCGCAACTCCGAAACGCAGGACCTGGCCTGGAAGCTGAACTGGCGCGCCAACGAGCGCTGGTCCTTCTCGTCGGACCTGCAATACATCCGCGCCACCACCGACAGCTTCGACTCCACGGTGGCCACCGGCGTGCAGCTGCCCGAAGAGACGGTCGACCTGCGCAGCGGCCGGCCCCAGCTGATCTTCAGCGACGCGCAACGGGCCGCGCTGGCCGATCCGTCCCAGTACTACTGGGCCTTCACGATGGAGCACAAGGACAAGTCCAAGGCCACCGAGAAGGCGTGGAAGGGCGATGCGCGCTACAAGTTCGAGGACGGCTTCCTGCAGGACCTGCGCTTCGGCGTGCGCTTCACCGAGCGCGACGCCACCACCACCAACACGGTGCCGGGCTACAACTGGTCGCCGATCACGCAGCCGTGGCAGATCGGCTGGGACATCAACCACCTGGCCTTCCTGAACGACCCGCGCTTCAGCCAGAACACCTACGTCCACAACTTCAACAACTTCTTCAGCGGCAAGGCCTCGGTGCCGTCGCTGATCTTCCCGACGGTCAACACCACGTCCGGCTATCCGGACAGCTACGCCGCGCTGCACAAGTACCACGACATCCTGTGCGCCGAGCAGCACGGCGGCGACGCCTCGGCCTGCGCGCCGTGGACCCCGGCCTCCTTCGGCACCGATCCGGCGGGCACCAACGACCAGCGCGAGCGCACGCAGGCCGCGTTCGCGCAACTGCGCTTCGCCATGGACGACTGGAAGTACCCGGTCGACGGCAATGTCGGCCTGCGGGTGGTGCGCACCGAGTCGCGCGCCAGCGGCTACACCGTCTTCTCCGGCAAGCAGGTGCCGGCGGGCGCCACCGGCGTGCCGGTGCCGGTGATCCCGAACTTCTCGGAGGCCGGCAACTTCCAGAACAACTACACCGATGCGCTGCCCAGCCTGAACCTGCGCCTGAAGGCCAGCGAGAAGCTGCAGTTCCGCTTCGCGCTGGGCAAGGGCATCTCGCGGCCGGACTTCAGCCAGCTGCAGGCCTACACGACGCTGTCGCAGGACTTCACCTCGACGACGGTGAACGGCCAGACCGTCGTGAGCAACGTGACGCAGACCGGTACCGCCTCGGGCAACCCGATGCTCAAGCCGATCAAGTCGACGCAGGGCGACCTCACGGCCGAGTGGTACTTCGACCGCACGGGCTCGCTGACCTTCGGCGCCTTCCACAAGCAGCTGCGCGACATCATCCTCAACCAGACCTTCGTCAAGCAGATCCCCGACGCCTCGGGCCAGCTGCAGAACTTCATCACCACCGGCCCGATCAACGGCGCCAAGGGCCGCGCCTCCGGTTTCGAGGTCGCGTTCCAGACCTATTTCGACAAGCTGCCCGGCTGGCTGTCGGGCTTCGGCATCCAGGCCAACTACACCTTCGTCGACAGCAAGACCAAGCTCTACGACCCGGTGTCGCAGGCCTACTGCTCGGGCGGCAACTCCGCGGGCAACCTGAACCTCAACCTGAACGGCTGCGACACGGACGGCCGGACCTTCGGCAACCTGCCGCTGCAGAACCTGTCGAAGAACGCCTACAACCTGGCCCTGCTGTACGACCGCGGCGACATCTCGGCGCGGCTGGCCTACAGCTGGCGCTCGAAGTACCTGCAGGCGGTCAACGTCAACGGCACGCAGGGCGGCGACGGGCTGGACACCAACCCGGCCAGCCCGACCCAGGGCCAGACCAACGTGGCCTGGGGGCTGCCGGTGTGGGCCGATTCGTACGGGCAGCTCGATGCCGGCGTGTACTACAAGTTCAGCGAGCACGTGACCTTCGGCGTCGAGGCGCAGAACCTGACCAACGCGACCTACAAGCAGCTGATGCAGCAGCAGATCGGCACCGTGGGCCGCGCCTGGTTCGACACCGGCCGCCGCTACACGGTGACGGCGCGGATGAGCTTCTGAGGCCGAACGCCGCAAGACCCGACCCCGTCCTTGGTCCCTTGTTCCCCGCCCGTCCGCGGCGCCCCCGCGTCCGAACGGGCCCTTGCAGGAAAGGAATGTCTCCGATGACCGCACGCCCTCGCCCGACCGCCGCGCCGGCGCCTTCCTCCGGGCTGGCGCTGGCCGTGGTTGCCGCCGTGATCGGCGCCCTCGCGGCCGTCTGCGGCGGCGCCGCGCTGGCGGCGGAGCTGCCGCGCCTGGTCGAGCGCGACGGCCGCCATGCGCTGCTCGTGGACGGCAAGCCGTTCCTGATCCTCGGCGCGCAGGTGCACAACTCCAGCAACTCGGCGCCGGCGCTCGAGCGCGTGTGGCCGGCGGTCGCCGACGCCAAGGCCAACACCGTCGTCGTTCCGGTGGCCTGGGAACAGGTCGAGCCGACCGAGGGCCGCTTCGATTTCTCCTTCGTCGACACGCTGCTGGCGCAAGCCCGCGAGCGTCAGCTGCGCGTGGTGCTGCTGTGGTTCGCCAGCTGGAAGAACACCAGCCCGCAATACGCGCCGGCGTGGGTCAAGCTGAACAATGCGCGTTTCCCTCGCATGCTCGATGCGCAGGGGAAGCCGAGCTACTGCCTGTCGCCCCTCGGCGCGGACACCCTGGCCGCGGACAAGCGCGCCTTCGTCGCGCTGATGACGCACCTCAAGCAGGTGGACGAGGCGACGCGCACCGTGATCCTGGTCCAGGTGCAGAACGAGGTCGGCACCTACGGCCTGGTGCGCGACCACGGCGCGGCGGCCAACCGGGCTTTCGCCGCCGACGTGCCGGCGGACGTGCTGCGGCTGCAGAAGCCGGTGGCCGGCGCGGGCCGCAAGCCCCGGGGCTCCTGGACGGAGGTCTACGGCGACTACGCCGCCCAGTACTTCCACAGCTGGGCGATCGCGCGCTACATCGGCGAGATCGCCGAGGCCGGCCGCCGGGCCTACGACCTGCCGATGTATGTCAACAACGCCTTGCGCGACCCGCTGACGCCGATGGCGCCGTGGAAGTCGGACTTCGCCAGCGGCGGGCCGACCTACGACGTGCTCGGCCTCTACAAGGCGGCCGCGCCGAAGATCGACATCGTCGGCCCCGACATCTACATGCCGGAGTCGGCCAAGGTCGAGGCGGTCCTCACGCAGTTCCAACGACGCGACAACGCGCTGTGGGTGCCGGAGATCGGCAACGCCGAGACCTACGCCCGCTACCACTACGCGATCCTGGGCCGCGGCGCGATCGGGGTCGCGCCCTTCGGCGTCGACTACGCGGACTACAGCAACTACCCGCTGGGGTCGCCGTACACCGACGCGCGCATGACGGCGCCGATCGGCGCGGTCTACGGCAGCTTCGCGCCGATGGCCTCGCAATGGGCGCAATGGGCGCTGGAAGGCCGCACGCACGGCGTGGCCGAAGGCGACGACCGCCAGCCCCAGACCCTCGCGCTGAAGGGCTGGACGGCCCGGATCAGCTTCGGCGAATGGCAGTTCGGCGAACGCAGCTGGGCGCAGCTCAAGGACGATGCGCCGCCCTCGGCCGCCAGACCCGGCGGCGGCGTCGCCATCGCGCAGATCGGCGACGACGAGTTCATCGTCACCGGCCAGCGCGCGCGGCTGCGTTTCGAGCCCGACGCCGCCTTCAAGGGGCTGGGCACGATGCTGGTCCACGCGCAGGAGGGCCGCTTCGGCCCGGACGGCCGTTGGATCACCACCCGCAACTGGAACGGCGACCAGGTCGACTGGGGCCTCAACCTGACCGCGACGCCGACGGTGCTGCGCGTCAAGCTCGGCCGCTATTGACCGGCCCCCATTGATCGGCCGCTGACCGGACACACAACCCCGAGACATCGCGCATGCAACGCCGCCGCTTCATCTCCCGCACCGCCGGTCTCGCCGCGCTCGGCGGCGCCATCGCGGGGCCTCTTCCCGCCGCCTTCTCAGGCGCGCTCGCCGCCACCGGCGCTTCCGCCGTGCAGTCTGCCGTGCCGTCTGCCGTGCCCTACGACTGGCGCAGCGTGCCCTTCGGCGGCGGCGGCTTCGTCGACGGTTTCGTCTTCCACCCGCGCGAGGCCGGACTGCTCTACTGCCGCACCGACATCGGCGGCGCCTACCGGTTCGATCCGAAGGCGCGGCGCTGGTGGCCGCTGCTGGACCACCTCGACAAGGCCGACGCCGATCTGATGGGCGTGCTGAGCGTCGCGGTCGACCCGAACGATTCGGACCGCGTCTACCTGGCCTGCGGCCTCTACCTGTCCAAGGAGGTGCGCGACGGCGCGCTGCTCGCCTCCAGCGACCGGGGCCGCACCTGGACGACGCACCCGCTCGGGCTCGGCCTCAAGATCGGCGGCAACTCGCCCGGCCGCGGCAGCGGCGAACGCCTGCAGGTCGATCCCTGGGTCGGCGAGGTGCTCTACCTCGGCAGCTCGCAGGACGGCCTGCTCAAGAGCACGGACCGCGGCCGCAGTTTCCAGCCGCTGGCGTTGCCGGCGCGGCATGTGTCGCTGGTGCTGATCGATGCGGCCAGCGGCGCGGCCGGCAAGGCGGCGTCGCGGATCTACGCGGGCAGCCACGACCAGCCGGGGCTCTACGTCTCGGACGATGGCGGACGTAGCTTCGCCCGCGAACCCGGCACACCGGCGATGGCGCCGCAGCACGCGGCGATGGGACCCGACGGCGTGCTCTACGTGAGCTTCGCGGGCGGCGATGCGGGGCAGGCGGTCAACCCCGGCTACGCGTCGCGTGGCGGCGTCTGGAAGCGCGAATCGCGCGGCGGTCGCGCCGTCTGGACCGAGATCACGCCGGTCAAGCCTGGCCAGGGGCTGCAGGGCTTCGGCTACTCCGGTCTCGATGTCGACCGCGCGCGGCCGGGCCGTCTGATCGTCTCGACGATCGAGCGCTGGGTCGACGGCGACGATCTCTTTCTCAGCGAGGACGGCGGCGCGAGCTGGACCGCGATCGGCGCGCGCTCGACGCACGACGTGGCGTCGCGCCCCTGGCTCGCCGATTACAAGCGCGCGACGCGACGGCCGGACCCGATGGGCCACTGGATCGCCGACGTGAAGCTCGATCCCCACGACGGCAGCCGCGCGATCTACGGCACGGGCTACGGCGTGTGGATGACCGACACCCTGGCCGCGGCCACGCGCACGCCGGCCGGCCGTGTCGAGTGGCGTTTCGAGGTCGAGAACATCGAGGAAACCGCGACGCTCGAGATCAAGAGCCCGTCCGGCGGCGCGACGCTGCTCGCCGCGATGGGCGACGTGTCCGGCGCGGCCTGGGACGACCTGGCGAAGAACCCGTCGGCGGGGCTGTTCTCGCCGAGCAACGAGACCAACCGATCGATCGACGCCGCGGAGCTCGAGCCGCGCGTGCTGGCGCGCACCTCGGACCACGCGCCCACCGGCGGCTACGTGTCCGTCGACGGCGGGCTGAACTGGCGCCCGTTCGGGCCGTCGCCGAGGCAGGCGGCGGACGCGCGGGGCCATCGCGCGCCGACGGGCCTGGTCGCCGTCAGCGCCAAGGGCGGCTTCCTCGTGTGGGCGCCGGAACGGCAGCCGGCGATGTGGTCCAGGGACAAGGGACGCAGCTGGTCGCGCAGCGAGGGATGGCCCGACGATCGCAGCCCGCTGCTCGCACCGATCGCGGACCGCGCGGTCGAAGGCGTGTTCTACGTGCTCGACCGCGCGCAGGGCCGCGTGCTGATGAGCACCGACGGCGGCCAGCGCTTCCAGCCCGCGGTCGACGGGCTGCCGAAGGTCGGCGACTGGCAGGACGCGCAGCTGGTGTGCGCGCCGGGCCGCGGCCGCGACCTGTGGTTCGCGCTGCCCAACGGCCTCTTCCATCTGCCCGCCGTCGATCAACCGATGCAGACGATCAAGCCGGTCGCCGAGGCCTGGATGATGGCGCTGGGCAAGAGCGCGGCGGGCGCGGCGTACCACGCGATCTACGTCTGGGGACGGGTGTCGGTGGGCGGCGCCTCGCCGCTCGAGGGCCTGTTCCGCAGCGACGATGAGGGCCGGAGCTTTGTCCGCATCGGCGACGACCTGCACCGCTACGGACGTCTGCTCTCGATGGCCGCCGATCCGCTGGAGCACGGCACCGTGTTCCTGGCGCCCCATGGACGCGGCGTGGTCGTCGGCAAGCCGAGGGCCACGACGTGAGCGAACGGCGCGCCGCCTCCTTCGCAGCCCGCGTTTCTGTGCGGCTGCTGATCGCGGCCGTGACCGTGATCGGTGCCGTCATCGCACCGATGGCATCAGCATCAGCGGCGGCGGCGGCGGCGGCGGCGGCGACCGAGACTGCGGCCGCGGCGCCGGCCGACCTGCGCCTGTTCGAACGTTCGCCCGCGCCCGACACGCCGGACGGCTGGGAGCGCCAGGCCTTGCCCATCGGCAACGGACGACTCGGCGCGATGCTCTTCGGCGGCCTCGCGCGCGACCGGATCCAGTTCAACGAGAACACGCTGTGGACCGGCGACAGCCGATCGATGGGCGCCTACCAGCCCTTCGGCGACCTTATCCTGTCGCTGCCCGGACATGACAGCGACGTCCAGGACTATCGACGCGAGCTCGACATCGGCAACGCCGTCCATCGCGTCAGCTACACGCGGGGCGACGTGCGCTTCACCCGCGAGACGTTCGCGAGCCATCCCGCGCAGGCGATCGTGCTGCGCCTGCGCGCCGATCGCGGCGGCCAGTACAGCGGCAGCCTCGCGCTGACCGACCGCCACGGCGCGCGCCTGATCGTGGACGGCGCCCATGGCACGCGGCTGACGACGACGGGCTCGCTCGCCGGGTATGCGCCGCCCGGGCCCGACGGCCGGCCCGGCGACCAGCCGCCCACCGCCAACCGCATGCGGTATGCCGCGCAGGTGCGCCTCACCGCGGAAGGCGGCACGGTGCGTGTCGAGGGCGACCGGCTCGTCTTCAACGATTGCGACGCCCTGACGATCGTGCTGGCCGCCGGCACCAGCTACCTGCCCGACGCCTCGAAGGCGTTCGACAGTGGCATCGATCCGCTGCCGCGCGTCGTCGCGCAGCTCGATGCGGCCGCCGCGCAGCCGTGGGCCACGCTGCTCGAGCGGCACATCGCGGACCACCGCCGCTTCTTCGCCCGGCTGGCGTTGAACCTCGGCCGCAGCGACGACGAGCGCCGCGCGCTGCCGACCGGCGAGCGCCTGCGCCGCTACACCACCGAGGGCCGCGATCCGGAGCTCGAGGCGCTGCACGCGCAGTACGGCCGCTACCTGCTGATCGCCAGCTCGCGCGACTCGCTGCCCGCCAATCTGCAGGGCCTGTGGAACGACAGTCTCACGCCGCCCTGGAATTCGGACTACCACACCAACATCAACGTCCAGATGAACTACTGGCCGGCGGAGACGGCCAACCTGGCGGAGATGGCGCGGCCCTTCCTCGACTTCGTGCGAAGCCAGATCCCGATGTACCGCCGGGCGGTCGCCGAGGTCGCGGCGCGAGCATCAGCTTCAGCATCGACATCGACATCAGGCGGCGCGACCGCGACCGGCGCTGTCGTCTCCCGCGAGCCGATTCCCATCGGCGCGCATGCCGGCGAGGTCCGTCCGCCCGAAGCGCGCTTCCTGACCGCGCAGGGCCGACCGGTCCGCGGCTGGACCGTGCGCACGGAGTCGAATCCGTTCGGCGGCATGGGCTACCTCTGGAACAAGACCGGCAACGCCTGGTACCTGCAGCATTTCTGGGAGCACTATGCCTTCGGCGGCGACCCGCGCTTCCTGCGCGAGGTCACGCTGCCGCTGATGAAGGAGGTCGTCGCGTTCTGGGAAGACCAGTTGGTGGCGCTGCCCGACGGCCGGCTGGTCGCGCCGATGGGCTGGTCGCCGGAGCACGGTCCGGTCGAGGACGGCGTCAGCTACGACCAGCAGATCCTGTGGGACCTGTTCAACAACGCCGTCGCCGCGGCCGACGCGCTCGGCGGCGAGCGGGCCTGGCGCGGGCACGTGGCCGCGCTGCGGGACCGGCTCGCGGGTCCGCAGGTGGGCAGCTGGGGCCAGTTGCTCGAATGGCTGGACGAGAAGCGCGATCCGGTGCTCGACACGCCGGGCGACACGCACCGCCACGTGTCGCACCTGTTCGCGCTCTTCCCGGGCCGGCAGATCTCGCCCGCGCGCACGCCGGCCTGGGCGGCCGCCGCGCGCCGCACGCTGGAAGCCCGCGGCGACGCGGGGGACCGGCTGGTCGATGGCCTGGAAGATGGCGTTCCGGGCACGGCTCGGCGACGGCGATCAGGCCTACCGCATGCTGCGCGGCCTGCTCGCGACACCCGGCGCCCGCGCCGCATTGCAGGCCGGTCCCGGCACCGAATCCAACAACGCCGGCGGCACCTATCCCAATCTGCTGGACGCGCATCCGCCGTTCCAGATCGACGGCAACTTCGGCTACACGGCCGCGGTGCTCGAGATGCTGCTGCAGTCGCAGGACGGCGAGCTCCAGCTGCTGCCCGCCCTGCCCTCGGCCTGGCCCGACGGCCGCGCGACGGGACTGCGCGCCCGCGGCGGCGTCGAGGTCGATCTTGCGTGGTCCGCGGGCCGCGTGACGGCGGTGACGCTGCGCGCCGCTCGCGACGGCTTCGCGGCCGCGCGCCGCGTCGTCGTGCGCGCCGGAGACCGACGCGCGACGGTCGTGCTCAAGCCCGGAGACACCCGCCGCCTCGACGGCGAGCTCCGTCCGATCCGATGAATCCGCTCTTCCCACAGTCCCGCCCATGTCCAAGTTCACCATGACCGCCGCCCTCCTCTCCACCGCGACCTTGTCCGGCGTCGTGCCGGCCGCGCTCGCCGCCGACGCGCCCCCGGCCGGCGCCGCCGACGAGTTGCGTGTCTTCGTCGACCAGCCGCTGCCGGGCCATCAGTGGACGATCGCCGACTTCGAGCTCAGCGCGCCGCTGACCGGTGATCGCGCCGAGGTCCCCAAGCCCGCCAAGCCCCAGGTCGAGGCGAGCCGGGTCTCGGCCCGCCGCAGTGCCAAGGACGGCGCGCGCGACGCGGTCACGATGACGTGGCAGGAAGCATGGTTCGCCAACCTGCGCATCGACGGCGGTCCGCCCGTCGATCTGCGCCCCTATCTGGCGCACGGCACGCTGGAGTTCGACATCAACGTCAAGGCGCTGTCCCAGGCCGGTCTCGGCTTCAAGCTGGGCTGCGGCGACGGCTGCGAACGCAAGGTCAACTACCTGATGCCCGGGCGCGCGCTGGAGGGCAAGGGCTGGCAGCGGCTGTCGTTCTCGCTGTCGTGTTTCCATCGCGACGGCGACGACTTCAGCCGGGTGCGGCAGCCCTTCTCCGTCGAAGCCAGCGGCAGCGGCGAGCTGTCGATCGCCAACGTCCGTTTCGTGCGGCGCGGACAGGCCAACGCGGTCTGCGCGGACTACCGCACCGAGTCGCTGACCCCGTCGCCGCTGATGCAGGCCTGGGCGCTGGACTGGTGGATGCCGCGTCATGAGCAGAAGCTGGCCGCGGTCCGCGCGCTGCGCGAGAGCGGCAGGAGCCCGGAGGTCGTCTTCATCGGCGACTCGATCACGCAGGGATGGGAGGACGCCGGCAAGGCGGTCTGGGCCGAGTACTTCGCCCGCTACGACGCGCTGAACCTGGGCTTCGGCGGCGACCACACCGAGAACGTGCTGTGGCGTCTTCAACATGGCGAGATCGACGGCATCGCGCCGAAGGTCACCGTGCTGATGATCGGCACCAACAACACCGGCGACCGCCAGGACGTGCCCGCCGTGACCGCCGCGGGCGTGCGCCGCCTGATCACCGAGATCCGCATGCGGCAGCCCTCGACCCGGATCCTGCTGCTGGCGATCTTCCCGCGCGATGCCAAGCCCGACGGCCGTGCACGCGCGATCAACAACCAGGTCAACGCCATCATCCGGGACTTCGCCGACGGGCAGGTCATCCATTTCCTCGACGTCGGCGCCTCGCTGACGAACGCCGACGGCACGCTGTCCCCGGACGTGATGCCCGACTTCCTGCACCTCAGCGAGCGCGGCTACAAGCAACTGGCGCAGGCCATCGAGCCGACGCTGACGCGTCTGCTGAAGACCGCCCGCTGAGCCGGCCCGCACCGCGTCGCGCTTACCCCCTCCGACCCTCACACCACGAGCAGTCCCTTGACCTCCACGCCTGACCCCTCCCCCTCCGTGTCGCCCGCCTTGTCGCCGCTGCCCGCCTTCGGCTACGCGTCGCCCTTCCCCGACACCTTCGTGTTCGGCGTGTCCGCCTCCGCGCCGCAGATCGAGGGCGCGGCCTTCGAGGGCGGCAAGGGCGAGTCCAACTGGGACCGCTTCAGCCGCCAGCCCGGCGCGGTCCACGGCGGCGACACGCTGGACGTGGCCGTCGACCACTACCACCGCTTCGACGAGGACTTCGCGCTGATGGCCTCGCTCGGCGTCAAGGACTACCGGATGTCGATCGCCTGGCCGCGGATCATTCCCGACGGCACCGGCGCGGTGAACGAGGAAGGACTGCGCTTCTACCATCGGCTGTTCGCCAGCATGCGCCGGCACGGCATCACGCCGTGGGTCACGCTGTTCCACTGGGACCTGCCGATGGCGCTGGAGGCGCGCGGCGGCTGGACCTCGCGCGAGACCGTCGACGCCTTCGCGCGTTATGCGGAGGTCGTCGTGAAGGCCTTCGCGAGCGAGGTGACGCACTGGATCACGCTCAACGAGATCCGCTGCTTCACGATGCTGGCCTACGGCTACGGCACCAAGGCGCCGGGCCGCCGCGAGCCGGAGGCGGTCGTCAACCAGACCTATCACCACGCGATCGTCGCCCACGGCCATGCGGTGCGCGCGGTGCGCCTGCACGGCGGACCGGGGGCGAAGGTCGGCCTGACCGACAACTGCGACGTCAGCGTGCCCGTCAGCGAGACCCCCGAGGACATCGCCGCCGCGACCGCGTGGTTCCGCGACCGCAACGCCCACATCCTCGGTGCGATCCATGCGGGCCATTACCCCGAGTCCTACCTCGCGCGCGTCGGCGACGCCGCCCCGACCGTGCTGCCGGGCGACTTCGCGCTGATCAGCCAGCCGACCGATTTCCTCGGGCTGAACATCTACACCGGGCACTATGTCCGTGCCGCCAGCAACGCGGCCGGCTACGAGCAGCTCGCGCTGCCGAAGAACTACCCGCGCGCCGATCCGCCGTGGCTGCACCTGGTGCCGCAGTCGATGTACTGGGCGCCCCGCATGGCGGCGGAGCTCTACGGCCACCGCTCGATCTACATCACCGAGAACGGCTGCGGCTACGACGACGAGCCGCTCGTCGGCGGCGAGTGCCACGACCTGCACCGGCGCGACTTCCTGCGCGGCCACCTGCGCGAACTGCATCGCGCGATCGGCGACGGCGTGCCGGTGGACGGTTATTTCCTCTGGTCGTTCATCGACAACTTCGAATGGGAGGACGGCTACCAGCGCCGCTTCGGCCTCGTGCACTGCGACTACGACACCTTGGCGCGCACGCCCAAGCTGTCCGCGCGCTACTACGCGCGGATCATCCAGGAACGGCAGATTCTCTGAGCCCGCGCCCCATGAGTGCCAACAGCCTGAACTCCCCGTCCGCCGCCGCCGGCGCCGCGCCGATGCCTCACGCGATGCGCCCGCACGACCGCGTCCCGATGCCGCAGAAGCTCGGCTACGGGCTGGGCTCGATGATCGACCTGTGGGGGCACTGGCTCTACGCGTCCCTGGCCTTCCACGTCTTCAACGTCTTCCTGGGCGTCGCGCCGGGACTGATCTCGACGGCGCAGATGATCAAGATCATCGTCGACGCCGCCTCGGACGCGATCTTCGGCTGGATCTCCGACAACACGCGCACCCGCTACGGGCGGCGCCGGCCCTTCATCCTGATCGGCGGCGTCCTGGCCGGCATCGGTCTGCCGCTGATGTTCGCGGTGGGGCGCGGCTGGACGGACATGCAGTACTTCATGTTCATGGTGCTCTCGACGGTGATTTACGTGCCGGTCATGAGCTGCTTCAACATGCCGTGGCTCAGCCTGGGCTCGGAGATGACGCCCGACTATCACGAGCGCACCAACGTGATGTCGATCAAGAACGCGATCCAGAAGGTGCCGGAGCTGGCGATGTTCTTCGCCGCGCAGTTCACCACGCTCGCGTGGTTCCACGGCGCGGACGGCAAGCCCGACATCCTGCGCGGCGCGCAGACCTATTGCGCGCTGCTGGGGGCGGTGATGGTGGCGGTGTCGGTCGTGATGTTCATGACCGTGCGCGAGCGCTACTACGAGAAGCTGGTCGCGCATTCGCAGACCCACATCCCCTTCGCCGACACACTGTGGCGCACCCTGCGCTGCCGGCCGTTCCGGCATCTGCTCGGGATGATGCTGGCCTACGGCATCGGCACCGCGATGGTCGCGGCGCTCGGCTACTACGCGACGGTGTACTACGTCTGCAAGGGCGACGTCACGCTGGCCACCCAATGGAACACCGCGATGGGCCTGTCCGGCATGGCGTTCGGCTTCCTGGGCATCCCGTTCTTCAACCTCGTCGCACGGCGGCACGGCAAGCGGGCGGCGCTGGCGCTGGTGCTGTCGCTGGCGATCTGCGCGTTCATCGGGGACTGGTGGCTCTACGACCGGAACGCCCCGCGCTGCAGCTGCTGGCCTGCGGATTCGTCGCCTTCACCGGGGCCGGTTTCTGGACGATCTACGGCTCCGCGGTCGCCGACGTCATCGATTACGACGAACTCCAGACCGGCCAGCGCCGCGAAGGCTCCTTCGCGGCCTGCCAGTCCTGGATCTCGAAGGTCGGCATCGCCCTGGGCGTCGGCGCCTCGGGCTGGATCCTGCAGTTCACCGGCTTCGATTCGAAGGTGCCGGTGCAGAGCGAGCACGCGATCTTCATGATCCGCCTCCTGCTGTCCGGCATCCCCGTGGCCGGGCTGCTGATGGCGTTGGTGGCGGTGCTGCGGTTCGAGCTGACCGAGCGCGGCATGGAGGAGATCCGGCAGCGCCTGGAGGCGCAGCGCGGCACCGTGTGAGCGGTCCGCATCCATTCACCCACAAGACGGAGACACGATGACGACACGAGCTTCCCTGATCGCGCTGCTCACCGCGGCGCTCGGCCCGATCACCGGCCTGGAGGCGGCGGCGCAGAGCTGCACGCCGACGGCGATCAAGCCCTATGTCAAGGTCGGCAGCGGCGCCTGGACGCAGGGCGCGGCGGCCACGGTCGCCGCCGGCGGGACGGTCACCCTGGGTCCGCAACCGACCAGCGGCGGCGCGTGGAGCTGGTCCGGCTGCGGCGCATCGTCCGGCAGCCGGGAGCTCGGCCTGACCGCCAAGGCCAGTTGCGCGGCGGTGGCGACCTACACCAACGCCTGCGGCGCCAAGACCACGCAGAGCTTCGCGATCACCGTGCCCGGCATGCGCGACCTGACCAGCCTGCAGCTGTCCAAGCTGATGGGCGCGGGCTGGAACCTGGGCAACTCGCTCGAGGCCATCGGCGGCGAGACCGCCTGGGGCAACCCGGCGGTGACGCAGGCCATGTTCAACGCGGTGAAGGCGGCGGGCTTCAAGACGGTGCGCATCCCCGTGTCGTGGAAGCAGTACGCGGACGCCAACGACAACATCGGCGCGACGTGGATGGCGCGGGTGAAGCAGGTGGTGGATGACGCGCACAACGCCGGCCTGTACACGATGATCAACATCCACTGGGACGGCGGCTGGATGCAGCCGACCTATGCGCAGCAGGCGACGGTCAACGCGCGCATCACGAAGTTCTGGACCCAGATCGCCAACACCTTCAAGGGCTACGACGACACGCTGCTGTTCGCGGGCACCAACGAGGTCATGGTGACGGGCGACTACGGCACGCCGACGGTCGAGTACTACACGGTGCAGAACAGCTTCAACCAGACCTTCGTCAACGCGGTGCGCGCGACCGGCGGCGGCAACCTGGCGCGGCACCTGGTGGTCCAGGGCTTCAACACCAACATCGATCACACCGTCAATTTCGCGACGGTGCCGAGCGACTCGGTGGCGCGCCGGCTGATGATGGAAGTGCACTTCTACGACCCGTACAACTTCACGCTCAATGAAGGCAGCAGCATCTGGCAATGGGGCGCGGGGGCGACCAGCGCCGCCAACACGGAGACCTGGGCCAACGAGGCCTACGTCGACGGGCAGTTCCAGAAGATGAAGACGCGCTTCGTGGACCAGGGCATCCCGGTGATCCTGGGCGAGTTCGGCGCGATCCGCCGGACCGAGTTCCCCGGTGCGGAGACGTATCGCACGGCGTGGGACCGCTACGTCGCGCGTTCGGCATGGACGCACGGCGCCGTGCCGGTCTACTGGGACGCCGGGGGCGCGGCGTCCAACCACAGCACCGGGCTGTTCGATCGCGCGACCGGCGGCCAGGTCTATCCCGGCGTGATCAGCGCGATCGTCGACGCGGCGAAATGACGCGGCCGGATCCGGCGAGTCCGGATCCGCTTTCTCCACGTCCTCCGCCGTCTCCACCCGATGCCCGCGATGCCCGCGATGCCCGAAGCGGTATCGCCGCCGGCACCGAATTCATTGGTCCCTGCCTGGCCCGTTTCCTAGCATCGCCAGCGGGCACGCAGAGCGCCTGCGTGCTCCCGCGCGACCGCGCGGCCATGAGAACCAATCAATACGGACCGGAGACAAGACATGACCCTCGCATTCCCGCGCCTGGCGACGGCGGCACGCTGGCTTCACTCCACCCGCGCCGCGCTCGCCCTGCCGCTGGCCGCCCTGTCGATGGTGGCGACGAGCGCGGCCCTGGCCGCGCCCTGGACGCTCAGCGGCTCGCTCGGCACGCACGATCCCGACATCTACAAGACCAGCGCCACGTGGTGGATCTTCGAGACCACCGACAACGGCGGCATCGGCGTGAAGTTCTCCAGCGACGGCCACGCCTGGACGCAGGGCCAGCCGATTTTCAGCGGCGGCCTGTCCTGGTGGAAGTCCTACATCCCCGCCAACAAGACCGCCCAGGTCTGGGCGCCGGGGTGCGGCGAATGGGGCTCGCTGGGCTACTGCTATTACGCGGTGTCGAGCTTCGGCTCGCAGAAATCCGCGATCGGGCTGACCACCTCGGCGGGCGGCATCGCCGCCGGGAAATGGGTGGACCAGGGCGCGGTCGTCAGCTCGCAGGCCGGCGACACCTTCAACGCCATCGACCCCGCCCTCGCCAAGACCGTCGGCGGCAGCCCCTACCTGGTCTACGGCTCGTTCTGGAACGGCATCTTCATCCGGCCGGTCAGCAGCACCACGCTGAAGCCGTCGGGCAACCCGACCAACATCGCGCGCGACACCGTCAACGGCATCGAGAACGGCTTCGTCATCTCGCACGCGACCAACGGCACGACCTGGTACTACCTGTTCGCGTCCAAGAACGCCTGCTGCCAGGGCGCCAACAGCACCTACCGCATCGTCGTCGGGCGATCGAGCGCCATCACCGGTCCCTATGTCGACAAGGCCGGCGTGGCGATGATGTCGGGCGGCGGCACGGTGCTGGCGTCCAGCGGCTCGCGCTTCAAGGGACCGGGCGGACAGTCGCTGCTCGCGGACGGCTCGGTGATCGCCTGGCACGCCTACGACGCGCAGAACAACGGCGCGCCGGTGCTGTTCATCAACAACGTGACCTGGGGCAGCGACGGCTGGCCGCAGGCGGTCTGGTGAACCCCGCCAGGCTCACGCTCGGGGCCGTGCTGGGCGGCGCGCTGACGGGCTTCGTCGCGGGCTGCCTGGTGGACGAAGGCCGTGAGCCGGTCGTTCTGGCCGTCGCGCATCAGGCGCCGATGTCGCCCCTCGACGTGGGCCGGTCCGCCCGTGCGCCGGGCACGGTGAGGGTCGCCGAGGCGGCCGCCGCGATGCCGGACGCCGACAGGCCGGATCTCCCGGCCTTGCTGCACGCGCCGCCCGGCGAGTTGCGGGCCAGCGTCCTCACCGCGCTGCGCCACCGCGCCGACGGCGGCTGGCTGTATGCGCGGGCGCTGGTCCAGCCCTGCGCGACGCTCGAGCTGATGGCGATGCGGGCGCAGGTGGCTGAGCCGGTGTCGCTGGACCTGAACAATCCGCGGGCGCAACGGGCCGCGCGCCAGCGCGACCAGCTCGCCGCCGCGTGCGCGCAACTGCAGCCCGAAGAGATCCAGGAGGCGATGAACGTCCCGCCGGGATCGATCGATCCGCTCATCGCGCTGAGGGACCGGCAGGTGCAACCGGGCAGCGCCGAGGCGCGTGACCGGATGGCGGCCATCCTCGACCGCCCCGATCCGCTGATGCTGGCGGCGCTCGGCCCGGGCCTGCTGCAGCGTGACGGCGAGGCGTACGTCTTCGACGGCCGGCGCCATGGGGACGAGACCGAACGCCGCGAGATGGAGGCCGCGGCGGTGCTGCTGGCCTGCTCGCTCGGCCTGCCCTGCGACGACAGCAACGAACTCGTCTGGGCGCCCTGCCTGATCGACGGCGATTGCCGCCATGCAACGCTCGCCGACTCCGTCATGGACGAGCTCGGCGCGGCGGACCATCCCGAGCGCCGCGCCGCCGTGCTGGCCTGGGTGGGGAAGCTGCGCGACGCGGTCCTGGCGCGCGAGGTCGACCGGTTCGTGAATCCGCCCGCCCGGTAATCCGGGCCTGCCCTGATGCCGAATTTGGCATTGCGCAACTGGAAAATGTGATTGGCTCTGAATCGCACGCTTTCCTAGCATCAGCTCCGCTCGACAAAGGACCCTGAGGGGCTTGTGGGCGTCGTCCGGGACCCTGCCGGTGCGACCAGCCATAAAAACGACGGAGACAACATGAGCAAGATTCCTTTCGCGTTGCGCGGCACCGCGGCTGCCGCCACCGTTCTGGGCCTCATCGCGGGCGCCCACGCCCAGCAGGCGCCTGAAGAGAAGAAGAAGGCGGACGACAACCAGCTCGAGACGGTGGTCGTCACCGGCATGCGCCGCTCGGCCGAGTCGGCCCAGACGATCAAGCAGAACAGCGACCAGGTGGTCGACTCGATCGTCGCCGAGGACATCGGCAAGTTCCCCGACAAGAACGTGGCCGAGATCCTGGGCCGCGTCACCGGCGTGCAGATCCAGCGCAACAACGGCGAGGCCAGCGGCGTGATCGTCCGGGGCCTGGGCGGCGTGGTCACGCTGCTCAACGGCCGCGAGTTCTTCTCGGACTCGGGCCGCAGCCTGTACCTGTCCGACGTGCCGGCGACCATGCTCAAGCGCATCGACGTCTACAAGACGCAGGAAGCCTCGCTGCCCGAAGGCGGCACCGCCGGCGTCATCGACGTGCGCACCAACCGCCCGCTGGACTTCAAGGACGCGCAACTGGTCGTGTCCGCCCGCGGCGAACGCCGCGACAAGGCCAAGACGAACAACCCGGACATCTCCGGCATGGCGTCCAACCGCTGGAAGACGGACCTGGGCGAGATGGGTGCGCTGATCGGCCTGTCCTACCAGCGCGGCCAGTACCACGATGAAACCGGCTTCGTCGGCAATCCCGAGCAGATCGTCGTGCCGGGCCGCACGAACCCGGTCCTGGGCACCGACTCGATGGGCCGCGTCTTCGCCCTCGGCGACCGCAAGCGCGTCGCCGGCAACTTCGCCCTGCAATGGAAGCCGAACAAGGATGCCGAGATCTACCTCGAAGGCTTCGGCACCCGCATCGACCACCGCTATCAGCTGTCGTTCCTGGTGGGCGGCATCGGCATGTTCAACGACGGCGCCTGGCGCCCGGCGCCCGGCACCGTGATCACGACCAAGCCGGGCACCGACAACCTCGACACCGCCACCAACACCAACTATCCGGGTTGGGGGTTCACCTCGACGCAGGCCAAGCACGACGAGGTCGGCAACAACCAGCTGGCCCTGGGCGGCAACTGGCGCATCACCGATCGACTGAAGGTCAGCACCGAGCTGGCCCGCACGCGCAGCGAGATCGACTGGGTCAACCGCATCCTGGACACCGGCTACAACCCCACCAGCACCGTCGCGATGGTGCGCGGCGGCGGCGGCTACATCGACTATCCCGGCCTGGACCTGACCGACGCCGCGAACTTCCACGTCAACGGCGGCGTCGACGTGCGCGGCCGCCGCGAGGGCCGCTCCACCGACTGGCGCGCCGATGCCGACTACGACATGGGGGACGGCTTCCTGAAGGAGCTCAGCACCGGCGTGCGCCTGGCCAAGCGCGATGCGATGTCGATCAACAGCAACATGCCGTGGACGACCTCGTTCTCGGCGGTGGGCCAGACGCTGACCAACTTCCCCGGCGTCTACGAGGTGTCGCCCAAGACCTACGGCGACTTCGGCGTGAAACGCTACGTCTTCGCGTCCCGCGACTGGCTGCTCGACAACGGCGACGCGTTCCGCCAGATGCTGACCGGCAGCACGACGCTGACGCCCTACGACCCGATGACGCTGTTCGACGACACCGAGAAGACCAGCGCCGTGTACGGACGCGCCAAGTTCGGCTTCGACGCGTGGGGCGTGCCCGTCTCCGGCGTGGCCGGCGTGCGGCTGGTCCGCACCGAGCAGACGCTGCGCGGCAATTCCCGGGACGTCTCGTCCAACGTGATCACCCCGGTGCTGGTCGACACGTCGCGCACCGACGCGCTGCCGACCCTGTCGTTGCGCGCCGACCTGACCCCGCGCCTGGTCAGCCGGCTGGTCTGGGGCAAGACGATCGAGCGTCCCAACTTCGTCGACTACAACCCCGGGCAGACCAACTCGCCGCCCGGCGGCGGCACCACCTTCGGCACGCTGTCGGGCGGCAATCCCGACCTGAAGCCGACCGAGTCGAACAACACCGACGTCGCGCTCGAGTACTACTTCGCCAAGACCCGGCTCGGTCACCGGCACCGTGTTCGAGCACAAGTTCAAGAACCGCGTCATGACGCAGACGACGCAGACCACGATCAACGGCGTCCCCTACAACGTGACGCAGCCGGTCAACGTCACCCGCGCCAACCTGCACGGCTACGAGCTGAGCTACCGCCAGTTCTACGACTTCCTGCCGGGCTGGCTGGGCGGCTTCGGCATGGAAGCCAACTTCACCTTCATGACCGGCAAGCAGACCCAGCCGGACGGTACCGACGGCCCCTTCCTCGGCCAGTCGAAGAAGGCCTACAACCTGGTGGGCATGTACGAGCGCAACGGCATCTACGCCCGCCTGGCCTACAACTGGCGCGACAAGTTCCTGGCCGAGTTCCCGTACCGCAGCACGCAGCACGCGCTGTGGGTGGCGCCGCTCAAGACGCTGGACCTGTCGCTGGGCTACGACGTGACCCGGCAGATGACGGTGTCCCTGGACGTGACCAACCTGCTGAACCAGGCCTATCACGACTACTTCGACAAGGACCCGTCGCTGGTGCGTGACGTGCGCTACTACGACCGCACGGTGGCCCTGGGCCTGCGCTGGAAGCTCTGATCCCGCCCGCCGACGACCTCGCAGCTCCCCCGTACCGATGACCGGCACCACCGACGCGCCCGCGGCGCAAGTCCTGACCCCGCTGATCCTTCAGCGGGCGGATCCCCACCTCACCCGTCACGTCGACGACGCGGGCCGGGCGCGCTATTTCTTCACCGCCTCGGTGCCGGCCTACGACCACATCGAGCTGCGCGCCGCCGACCGCTGGGGCGACCTGCCCCAGGCCGAGCCCCGCGTGATCTGGCGCAAGCCGGACACCGGGCCGTGGTCGGCGCTGATCTGGGCGCCGGAGCTGCACTTCCGGCAAGGCGCCTGGTACGTGTACTTCGCCGCGGCGCCGAGCCGGGAGATCGTCGACGGCCTGTTCCAGCACCGCATGTATGCGCTGCGGACCACCTCGGCGGACCCGATGACGGGCACCTGGGAATTCCTCGGCCAGGTCGACAGCGGGATGGATACCTTCTGCCTGGACGCGACGACGTTCGAGCACCAGGGACGGCTGTACTACCTGTGGGCGCAGAAGGACCTGGCCGTCCCCGGCAATTCCAACCTGTACATCGCGCCGATGCGCACGCCCTGGCAGCTCGCCGGGGCGCCGGTGATGCTCAGTCGTCCGGAGTTCGACTGGGAATGCCGCGGCTTCCTGGTCAACGAGGGGCCTTCGGTGCTGAGGCGCCATGGCAAGGTCTTCATCAGCTACTCGGCCAGCGCCACGGACGAGAACTACGCGATGGGGCTGCTGTGGATGGACGAATCGTCCGATCCGATGGACCCGGCGAGCTGGATCAAGTCGCGCCGGCCGGTGCTGACGACCAGCGCAACGCAGTCGGTTTTCGGCCCCGGGCACAACAGCTTCGCGCTGGACGAGGACGGCGAGACGGTCCTGCTCGTCTATCACGCCCGCACCTACACCGAGATCGTCGGCGATCCGCTCTGGAACCCCGACCGCCACACCTTCGTCAAACGCCTGGCATGGACCTCCGACGGCATGCCACGTTTCGGCGACGCCGGCCTGGCCACCTGACGGCGTCCTCGGTGGCAGAACCGTGGAAGTACGGCGCTGGTGGGGGACGGCATGGCGTGGGGTTTCGGCGCTTGCCGCCGGGGCCCCACGCCATGGCGGCCAACGCCCCCGGCCGAAGAAGGACGGACAAAGAAGGACAGCCGAAGAAGGACAGCCGAACCCCAAAATCAGATACCGATCTTGACATCGAAACCATGGAAGTTTTGATTGGATCCGAATCACCCATCTCCCTAGCATCGTGCAACGGAGACATCACAGAACACTGCAATGACCGAGGCCAGGAAGAAGATCAAGCTGCGTTCCGCCGAGTGGTTCGGAACACAGGACAAGAACGGGTTCATGTACCGGTCCTGGATGAAGAACCAGGGCATCCCGGACCATGAATTTGAGGGGAAACCGATCATCGGCATCTGCAACACGTGGTCGGAACTGACCCCGTGCAACGCGCATTTCCGCAAGCTGGCCGAGCACGTCAAGCGCGGCATCCTGGAGGCTGGCGGCTTCCCGGTGGAGTTCCCGGTGTTCTCCAACGGCGAGTCCAACCTGCGCCCCACCGCCATGCTCACGCGCAACCTCGCCAGCATGGACGTCGAGGAATCGATCCGCGGCAATCCGATGGATGCCGTCGTGCTGCTGGTCGGCTGCGACAAGACCACCCCTGCCCTGCTGATGGGCGCGGCCAGCGTGGACCTGCCGACCATCGTCGTGACTGGCGGGCCGATGCTCAACGGCAAGCTCAACGGCAAGAACATCGGCTCGGGCACCGCCGTCTGGCAACTGCACGAGCAGGTCAAGGCCGGCGAGATCTCGATGCACGAGTTCATCGGTGCCGAGGCGGGCCACTCGCGCTCGGCGGGCACCTGCAACACCATGGGCACGGCCTCCACGATGGCCTGCATGGCCGAGTCGCTGGGCACCTCGCTGCCGCACAACGCCGCGATCCCGGCGGTCGACTCGCGCCGCTACGTGCTGGCGCATCTCTCCGGCATGCGCATCGTGGACATGGTCTGGGAGGACCTGAAGCTGTCCCGGATCCTGACCCGCGAGGCCTTCGAGAACGCCATCCGGACCAATGCCGCGATCGGCGGCTCGACCAACGCGGTGATCCACCTGAAGGCGATCGCCGGCCGCATCGGCGTGCCGCTCGAGCTCGAGGACTGGACCACCATCGGCCGCGGCACGCCGACGCTGGTGGACCTGCTGCCCTCGGGCCGCTTCCTGATGGAGGAGTTCTATTACGCCGGCGGCCTGCCGGGCGTGCTGCGCCGGCTCGGCGACCACGGGCTGCTGCCGCACAAGGACGCGCTGACCGTCAACGGCCGCACCCTCTGGCAGAACTGCCACGACGCGCCCATCCATGACGAGGAGGTCATCCGCCCGATCGACCGGCCGCTGATCGAGGACGGCGGCATCTGCGTGCTGCGCGGCAACCTGGCGCCGCGCGGCGCGGTGCTCAAGCCCTCGGCGGCGACGCCCGCGCTGATGCAGCATCGCGGTCGCGCCGTCGTCTTCGAGGACTTCGACGACTACAAGCGGCGGATCATGGATCCGGACCTGGAGGTCGACGCCGATTCGATCCTCGTCATGAAGAACTGCGGCCCCCGCGGCTACCCCGGCATGGCCGAGGTCGGCAACATGGGCCTGCCGCCCAAGCTGCTGGCGCGCGGCATCAAGGACATGGTCCGGATCTCCGACGCCCGCATGAGCGGCACCGCCTACGGCACCGTGGTGCTGCACGTCGCGCCGGAAGCCAAGGCCGGCGGACCGCTGGCGGTGGTGCGCGAGGGCGACTGGATCGAGCTGGACTGCGCCGCCAACCGGCTGCATCTGGACATCGGCGACGAGGAGCTGGCGACCCGCCTGGCCGACTGGGCCGCGAAGCAGACGCCCGATCCCGCGGACCAGAGCGGCTACCGCAAGCTCTACGTCCAGCACGTGCTGCAGGCCGACGAGGGCTGCGACTTCGACTTCCTGCGCGGCAGCCGCGGTTCCGCGGTGCCCCGGCACTCGCACTGAGCGCGCATCGAGGACAAGCGAAGGACCGGCGACGGTCCTTCGTCGTTTGAGCGGGCGAGCGCCCGGAGACGAGACGACACCAGACGGCCGCAAGCCCGCAAGTCTGCGACGGCGGGACGACGGGACGGCAGACGCCGCCCCACAGGCCGGCCACGACAACGACAACAGGAGACAAACATGAGCATGAAGAACAAGGCCTGCGGCCTGATCGCGGGCGCGCTGCTCGCGGGCGCCGCGCAGGCGGCCGACGTGACGCTGAGCATCGACGCGGACAAGCCCGGACCGCGCATCCATCCCGAGGTCTACGGCCAGTTCGCCGAGCACCTCGGCACCGGCATCTACGAGGGGATGTGGGTCGGTCCCGACTCGAAGATCCCCAACGTGCGCGGCTGGCGCAAGGACGTGGTGGGCGCGCTCAAGGCGCTGCACGTGCCGCTGGTGCGCTGGCCCGGCGGTTGCTTCGCCGACGAGTACCACTGGCGCGAAGGCATCGGCCCGCGCGGCAAGCGGCCGGTGAAGGTCAACACGCACTGGGGCGGCGTGGCCGAGAACAACGCCGTCGGCACGCACGAGTTCTTCGACCTGGTCGAGCAGCTCGGCGCCAAGGCCTACGTCAACGGCAACCTGGGCACCGGCAGCGCGCGCGAGATGGCCGAGTGGCTGGAGTACATGACGGCCGAGGGCAACTCCACGCTGGCGCAGGAACGCCGCAGGAACGGCCGCGACAAGCCCTTCAAGGTGGACTACTTCGCCGTGGGCAACGAGGCCTGGGGCTGCGGCGGCAACATGACGCCCGAGTACTACGTCAACCAGTACCGGCAGGTCGCCACCTTCCTGAAGACGCCCGAGAACAACCGGCCCAAGTTCATCGCCAGCGGCGGCAACGCCAACGACACGCGGTGGACCGAGGTGCTGAGCACGCAGAACATCAAGTTCAACTTCGACGCGATCGGCCACCACTACTACGTCTTCCCCACCGGCCAGTGGGAGGGCAAGGGCCCGGCCGCCGGCTTCAAGGAGGACCAGTGGCTCTCGCTGCTGTCCTACACGCAGGACTTCGAGAAGACCGTCGCCGCCAACATCGCCGTGCTGGACAGGAACGACCCGCAGAAGCGCCTCGGGCTCTACCTGGACGAATGGGGCAGCTGGTATGACCCGGAGCCGGGCACGAACCCGGGCTTCCTCGTCCAGCGCAACACGCTGCGCGACGCGGTGCTGGCCGCCCTGCACTTCCACATGTTCCACCGGCATGCGGACCGCGTGCACATCACCAACATCGCGCAGATGGTCAACGTGCTGCAGGCGATGATCCTGACGGACAAGACCCGCATGGTGCTGACGCCGACGTATCACGCCTTCGCGCTGTACACGCCCTTCCAGGACGCGACCGCGCTGCCCGTGACGCTGGGCGGCAATCCCGAGTACGCGCTGGCCGGCAAGGCCATGCCGGCGGTGAGCGCCTCGGCGGCGCGCGGCAAGGACGGCCGGCTGTACCTGGCGCTGATCAACGTGAATCCGCGCGAGGCGCAGACGGTGACGCTCGCCGTGCAAGGCGCCGCGGCGCGACGCGCGGTCGGCCAGGTGCTGAGCGCCGACGCGATGGACGCCGAGAACAGCTTCGCCAGGCCGGACGCGGTCAAGCCCAAGGCTTATGAGGCGCAGGCCAAGGACGGCCGGCTGAGCCTGCCGCTGCCGCCGAAGTCCATCGTCGTCGTGTCGCTGGAGGGCTGATCCATGAGCGACCTCACCCGACGCACCCTGCTCGCGCAGGGCGGCGCGGCGGCCCTCGTCCTCACGGGCTGCGGCGGGGGCGGCTCGTCCGGCGCGGACGCGAGTCCCGCCGCCCCGGCACCGGGCCCTGCGGTTCCGCCGCCACCGCCGCCGCCCGCACCGCCTGCCCCCACGCAGACGCCGGTTCTCTTCACGGAGGTCTCGGTGCACGACCCGTCTGTGATTCGCGCCGACGGCAGCTTCTACATCTTCGGCTCGCACCTCGGCGCGGCGAAGACCTCGGACCTCATGAACTGGACGAGCGTGGCCGACGGCGTGAACAACGCCAACCCGCTGTTCAACCAGGTCACGACCGCGCTGGCCGACACCTTCGCGTGGGCGCAGGTCACCGACCTGTGGGCGCCGGATGTCGCGCGGCTCGACGACGGCAAGTACCGCATGTACTACTGCGCCTGCAAGGGCGACTCGCCGCGCTCGGCGCTGGGCGTGGCGATCGCCGACGCGGTCCAGGGCCCCTACGTGAACCAGCAGATCCTGCTGAAGTCCGGTCAATGGGGCCTGCCCAGCGAGGACGGCACGATCTACGACGCGACGGTACATCCGAACGTCGTCGATCCGCAGGTCTTCAAGGACGCCGCCGGGCGGCTGTGGATGGTCTACGGCTCGTACTCGGGCGGGCTGTTCATCCTCGAGCTCGACAGGACGAGCGGCCTGCCGCTCGCGGGCCAGGGCTACGGCAAGCACCTGATGGGCGGCAACCACGCGCGCATCGAGGGCGCCTACGTGCTCTACAGCCCGGCGTCGCAGTACTACTACCTGTTCTGCAGCTTCGGCGGGCTCGACGCCAACGGCGGCTACAACCTCCGAGTGTCCCGCTCGCGCCTTCCGGACGGCCCGTACGTCGACGGCCGCGGCACCGACATGGCCACCGTCAAGGGCGCCGCCGGCACGCTGTTCGACGACGCGAGCATCACGCCGCACGGCCAGAAGCTGATGGGCGGCCATCAATGGGCGCTGGCGAGCGGCGAGACGGGGACGGCGCCCGGTTATGTCTCGCCGGGGCACAACTCGGCCTACCTCGACGCGGCCACGGGCCAGTTCTTCCTGATCTTCCACACGCGTTTCCCCGGCACCGGCGAGCTGCACCAGGTCCGCGTCCACGAGATGTTCCTGAACGCCGACGACTGGCTGGTCGCCGCGCCGTTCCGCTACGCGCCGCTGTCGCTGGCGGTGCCGGCGGTGACGGCCACGGTGGGCGCCGCGGACGCTGTCGGCGGCTACCAGCTGATCAATCACGGGTTGGACATCACGGCCACGTCGAAGACGTCGGTCGCGATCCGGCTCGCGGGCGACGGCACGGTCAGCGGCGGCGCGACGGGGACCTGGACGCACCAGGGCAACAACCGCGTGTCGGTGGTCTTGAACGGCAGTGGCACGGCGGGCGGCACCTTCGCCGGCGTCCTGTCCCGGCAATGGAACACCAAGGCGGGCGCCTTCGTCGTGACCTTCACGGCGCAGTCGAGCGGCGGCGTGTCGCTGTGGGCCGCGCGCACGGGCGACTGACAGGGCCCGGCTGATGCGCCGCGACTTCCTCCGACGGTGCCTGTGCGGCACCGCGGCCGCCTCGGTCGGGACGGTCTGTGGGCCGGCCTTCGGCGCGCTGTTGGCGGGCGAGTCCGCCGCCGCGCCCGCCGACCCGTCGCCGACAAATCCTGCCCGAGCTGGGGCCGGCGCGGTCTCGCGCTTTCCGTTGTCGCGGGTGCGTCTGCTCGACGGGCCCTGCCTCGACGCGCAACGCACCGACCTGCGCTACCTGATGGCGCTCGATCCGGACCGGCTGCTCGCGCCGTTCCGCCGCGAGGCCGGCCTGCCGCTGCCCAAGCCGTCCTACGGCAACTGGGAGAGCAGCGGGCTGGACGGCCACATGGGCGGGCACTACGTGTCGGCCCTGGCGATGATGGCCGCCGGCACGGGTGACGACGCGGTGCGCGCCCGCCTGCGGCAGGTGCTGGCCGCCCTGCGCCACTGCCAGCTCGCCCACGGCGACGGCTACCTCGGCGGGATCCCCGACGGCAAGCTCGCCTGGCGCGAGATCGCGCGCGGCGAGCTGAAGGTCGACAGCTTCTCCGTCAATGGGCGCTGGGTGCCCTGGTACAACCTGCACAAGACCTTCGCCGGGCTGCGCGATGCGTGGGTCCTGACCGGGGAAGCGCTGGCGCGCGTGATGCTGATCGACCTCGGCGCCTGGGCGCTGACGCTGCTCGAGCCGCTGAGCGATGCGCAGCTGCAGGACATGATGCGCGCCGAGCACGGCGGCATGAACGAGATCCTGGCCGACGTGGCCGCGATGACCGGCGACGCCCGCTTCCTGCGCCTGGCCGAACGCTTCTCGCACCGGGCGGTTCTCGACCCGCTGCGTGAGCGGCGCGACGCGCTGACGGGCCTGCATGCCAACACGCAGATTCCCAAGGTCATCGGCTTTGCACGGATCGCCGAGCTGCGGGCCACGATGCCGGGCGGCCCGCGCGCAGGCGGCGATGCCGCGGCGGACGGCGACTGGCTCGACCCCGCGCGATTCTTCTGGCACACGGTGCGCGAGCGTCGCAGCGTCGCGACCGGCGGCAACAGCGTGAAAGAGCATTTCCACGCGCTGGAGGACTTCCAACCCATGCTCGACGAGGTGGAAGGTCCCGAGACCTGCAACACCTACAACATGCTCAAGCTGACCGAGCTGCTGCATGCGCATGCCGCCGACGATCGCGAGCGGGCCCGGTACGCGGACTACTACGAGCGCGCGCTGTTCAATCACATCCTGGCGTCGCAGCATCCGTCGGGCGGCTTCGTGTACTTCACGCCGATGCGGCCGAACCACTACCGGGTCTATTCGCAGGTCCACCTGGGCATGTGGTGCTGCGTCGGGTCCGGCCTGGAGAGCCATGCGCGGCATGGTCAGTTCGTCTACTCGCGCGTGGAGGACACGGGCGACGTTCCGGCGCTGTTCGTCAATCTCTTCGTTTCCTCCTCGCTGGACTGGCGCGAACAGGGCCTGCGCCTGAGCCAGCACACCCGATTCCCCGACGAGGGGGCGACGCGCCTGCGCATCGACGCCGTCGTTCCCGCCGACGGCGTCGTTGGCGGTGTCGTTGGCGGCGATGCCGAGGCGCGCACCACCGGCGCGGCCGAGGTGCCCGCATCGCGGCGTTTCGCATTGAAGATCCGCCATCCCGGCTGGCTCGCGCCGGGCGCGCTGCGCGTGAAGCTCAACGGCCGGCCGATCGCGCTGTCCGCCGACGATGCGCGCCCGGGCGGATACCTCACGATCACGCGGGACTGGCGCGCCGGCGACGTCGTCGACCTGCGCCTGCCGATGCGCACGACGCTGGAGCCGATGCCCACGCGCACGGATTACGTCGCGGTGCTGCGGGGACCGATCGTCCTCGCGGCCCGCACGCGCCCGATCGCGGGCGAGCGGCTCGTCTTCCGCGCGGGCGAGGCCCGCATGGACCACATCGCGCAGGGCGCGGTCGTGCCGCTGTCGCAGGCGCCGCTCTTCGTGAGTGCCGCGCCGGACTTCGGCGATCGGCTCGCGCCGGTGCCCGGACGCCCGCTGACCTTCAGCGCCGGATCCCTGCCACAAGGGCCGGACGGCGCCTCGGTGAAGGACCTGGTGCTGGAGCCCTTCTTCCGCCTGCACGACACGCGGTATGTCGTGTACTGGCCGTACAGCACGCCGGCCGAGGCCAGAAGCCGCCGCGACCGGCTCGCCCGGGACGAGCGCGAGCGCCTCGCGCTGCAAGCCCGCACCGTCGACGCCGTCGCCCCCGGCGAGCAGCAGCCCGAGAGCGATCACGGCTTCGCGGGCGAAGGCGTCGACACCGGCCTCCACAAGGGCCGCCGCTGGCGTCACGCGACCGCGTGGTTCAGTGTTCGCCTCAGCGATCCGAAGCGGGAGGGTCAGGTCTTGCGGCTGGCGTTCTCCGCGCTCGACGACGGGCGGCGGTTTGCCCTTCAGGTCAATGATCGTGAGCTGGCCGAGCTGACGCTGCGTTCGTCCGCCCTGCCACCCGGCGAGGAGATCTACACCCGCGACTTCGCGCTGCCGGCCGACTGGCCCCGGCCGGCGGACGGATCGCTGCGGGTCAGGCTCGTCGCCTCGCCCGGCTCGATCGCGGGCGGGGTATACGACCTGAGGCTGTTGAAGGCCTCCGATCCGGATCGGGACTAGAACGCGTCGGAGTCCTGGTTGTCTGGTGGCGACCTGTCATTGCATGACGGCGACCCTTGCCGGGACCAGGTCGCCGAGCGTCCCCAACGACAGCCGGGCGCGGTCGACCCATCGGGTCATCGTCGCTGCAACGACGGTGGAGCTGCGCCCTTGTTCCCTCCAAGAGACGGATCCCTCAATCTTCGCGTCGCGCGACGGCCCATTCGAGGCGATCATCCTGTCCACACATGGCACCAGAGGGAGTTCATCGTGACTGCTATCTCCAACCTGAAGATCGGCGTCCGCCTGACCGTGGGCTTTGCGGCCGTGATCGCGCTGCTTGTCATCCTGGCCGTGATCGGCGTCACCAAGATCAGCGCCATCGACCACAACGCCGAGACCATCCTCCATGACCGCTTCGTCAAGGTGAAACTGGCCCAGACGGTCGAGAACGAGGTGAACAACCAGCTCCGCGCGATGCGGACGGCGCTCATCGTGTCCGATCACGCGATGGCCGAGCGGGAGATTGCCAAGCTGGAGACCTCGCTGCCCGTCGTCGCGCGCGCGGTCGAACAACTGACCGCGACGGTGCACAGCGAGCGTGGCAAGGCGGCCCTCGATCAACTGGTCGAGAGCCGCGCCAGGTTCAAGGAAAAGGAACTCCAGCTGATCGATCTGGTGAAGGCGGGAAAGATCGACGAGGGTCGCCAACGACTCGTGTCGGACATCCTGCCGCTGCAGAACGTCTATCTGACGGCGGTCGAGGCCTTCTCGAAGTCGCAGGCGGACAGCATAGAGGAGTTCGGCGCGCAGACCACGGCGCTGGCCCGCAGCGCCAGGACGCTGATGGCGCTGCTGTCGGTGATCGCCGTGCTGCTGGCGGTGGTGATCGCGTATCTGCTGACGCGCTCGATCACGCGGCCGATCGCCGACGCGGTCCGTGTCGCCGAGACCGTGGCCGCCGGTGACCTCTCCGCGTCCATCGAGGTGCGCGGCCGCGACGAGACCGCTCAGTTGCTGGCGGCACTCAAGTCGATGAACGAGAGCCTCATCGGCATCGTCGGGCAGGTGCGGCTGAGCAGCGACTCGATCGCCACGGGCTCGCATCAGATCGCGACCGGCAGCGCCGACCTGTCGCAGCGCACGGAGGAGCAGGCGTCCAGCCTCGAGCAGACGGCCTCGGCCATGGAGGAAGTGGCGGCGACCGCGCAACGCAGCGCCGACTCCGCGCGCAGCGCGACGACCCTGGCCGAGTCCGCCAGCATCGTGGCCAGCCGGGGCGGCGCCACCATGACCGAGATCGTCGCGACGATGGGCGACATCAGCGCGAGCGCCCGCAAGATCGCCGACATCACCGGCGTCATCGACGGCATCGCGTTCCAGACCAACATCCTGGCGCTGAACGCGGCGGTGGAGGCGGCGCGCGCGGGCGAGCAGGGACGGGGTTTCGCGGTGGTCGCCAGCGAGGTCCGCACCCTGGCCCAGCGGGCGGGAACGGCCGCCAAGGAGATCCGCGTCCTGATCGGCGAGAACGTCGGGCGCGTCGAGACCGGATCGCGACTCGTCGAAGGCGCGGGAAGCACCATGGACGAGATCGTGCGCCAGATCCGGGAGGTGGCCCTGTTGATCGCCGAAATCGACACCGCGACGGGCCAGCAGAGCCTGGGGATCGGCGAGGTGAGCAAGGCCGTCAACGTGCTCGACCAGGTGACCCAGCAGAACGCCGCGCTGGTCGAGGAATCGGCCGCGGCAGCGGACAGCCTGAGTCAGCAGGCGCGGCGCCTCACCGAGGTCGTCGGGGCGTTCAAGCTGGGCGCCGCGGGCTGATCATCCACCGACGTCGGCCACGCTGGCTCGACGACGGAGGACGTGCGAAAAGTCTCACCCTCCAATGCCCCCGGGTCGTCGGTTCGATCCGGGTGATGAATCAGTGACGACAGCGACCGGGAGGTCCGAAAGAATCTGGTTCAAGGCAGACAGAGATGAACGATGAGTAGATCCGGGGTGTGCGTCGTCGACCTGACGACGCGGCTGGGCGAGCAGGCGATCGGTCAGGTCCGGACGTCGCCGTCGACCACCGGGCCGCGTCGGTCCATCGCCCTGAGCGCGGATCCCGGCGCCCCGGTCCTGGACTGGTGGCGGCCCCCGCCGCACGGCGAGCACCTGACCCTGGACGACAGCCCCGTCCTGCTCATCCTGCTGCTCGGCCCCGGCTCGGTCCAGGCGGCCAGGGCGATCTTCCGGCAGGCCGTCGCCGCGGGGGTGCCGCGCATCCGCGTGCTCGTCATGCCCAGCGCCATCGTCGAAGAGCTGGCGATGCAATCCCTGGTCGCGCCGGACGATCCCGTGGCGCGCCTCCATCGTCTGCCCGACAGCAGCCCGGAGACGCTGTGGTTCGTCCTGATCGAAGAACTCCCCCCAGGGTCCGGCACGCAAGGCCTGACCCCTTCCCCCCCCCGCCGAGAACCTGAGAACACCGATGAGCACCAATCTCAAGCAGTCGATGAGCACGGCCATGACGATCGACGGCGCCCTCGCGGCCGCCCTCGTGGACTTCCGCAGCGGCATGTGCCTGGCCCAGGCCGGCACCGCCATGAACCTGGACCTGGCCGCGGCCGGCAACACGCAGGTCGTGCGCGCCAAGCTGCAGACGATGGAGGCGCTGGGCCTGCGCAAGGGCATCGAGGACATCCTGATCACGCTGACCGACCAATACCATCTGATCCGCCTCGTGACCAGCAACGCCGGGCTGTTCCTCTACCTGGTGCTGGACAAGAACAAGAGCAACCTCGCCCTGGCCCGCTACAAGCTGACCGACATCGAACGCGCCCTCATGGTGTGACCTGCCCCCGCTCAACCGGAAGAACGCCATGCAATCGCTTCGCGCACTCTGCGGGCTCCTGGCCGCGATCACCCTCGTGCCCGCCTTCGCGGCCGACCCGCCGGTCACCGGCACCCTCCTGCTCGGTCAGGTCGCGCCGTTCAGCGGCCCCTCGGTCAAGCTGGCCGAGGAGTTCAACCTCGGCGCCCGCACCTACTTCCAGGCGCTCAACGAGCGCGGCGGCGTCAACGGCCACCGTGTCGAGCTGCGCACCCGCGACGACCGCTACGTCCCCGCGGAGACCGCGAAGTTCGCCAAGGAACTGATCGAGCAGGACGGCGTCTTCGCGCTGTTCGGCACCGTCGGCACCGGGACCACGCTGGCCGCGGTGCCGGTGGCCGTGGCGGAGGGCGTGCCGCTGTTCGCGCCGTCCACCGGCGCCGACGCGCTGCGCACGCCGCTCAACCGGCTGGTGTTCCACATCCGCGCCGGCTACCACGAGGAGGCCGACTACATCGTCGAGCAGCTGGCGGTCAGCAGCCTGCGCCAGATCGCCGTGTTCCACCAGAACGATGCCTACGGCAAGGCCGGCCTGGAGGCCGTGACGAAGGCGCAGGACAAGCGCGGCTTCAAGGTCGCGGCCCTGGCCACGGTCGAGCGCGACGCCACGGACGTCGCCGACGCCGCCCGCGCCCTGCTCGCGGCCAGGCCGCAGGCGGTGATCCTGATCGCCTCGTACACCTCCAGCGCGGCCCTCGTGAAGGCGATGAAGAAGCTGGGCTACGCCGGCCAGTTCGTCGCGACCTCCTACGTCGGCGGCAAGTCGCTGGCCGACGAGCTCGGCGGCGAAGGCAGCGGCGTGTGGGTCTCCGAGGTCGTGCCCTTCCCCTGGAGCGAAGGCACGCCGCTGCAGCGCGAGTACAACCAGGCGATGCAGCGCGCCGGCGTGCCGCATCGCAGCTTCGGCTCGATGGAGGGCTACCTGGCGGCCAAGGTCTTCACCGAAGGCCTGCGGCGCGCCGGCCGCGATCCCACCCGCGCCAGGCTGATCGCCGCGCTGGAATCGATGCAGGGCTGGGACGCCGGCGGCCCCAGGATTTCCTACTCGGCCACCGATCACAGCGGCAGTCACCGCGTTGAGATGACAATGATCGGTCCCGGAGGCAAGTTCCTGCACTGACCATGTCCCTCACACATCCCTGCCACGCCCGCCGCATGCCCACCGCTCCCCGTCCCGTCACCGCCAGTCCGGCGGCGCCCGTCGCCGGCCACCGGCGGGCGCGATGAGCGCCGGCGACAGGATCCGCGTCCTGATCGCGGACGATCATGCGCTGGTGCGCGAAGGCCTGCGCAAGGTCCTGGAACTCGACGACGGCATCGCGCTGGCCGGCGAGGCCGCCTCGGCCACCCAGGTGCTGGAGCGCCTGGCGCAGGGCGGCATCGACCTGCTGCTGCTCGACCTGCTGATGCCCGGCTGCAACGACGTCGACCTGATCGAGCGCGTCCACCGGGCGCATCCCGACCTGCCGGTGCTGGTCCTGACGATGCACGCCGATCCCCACATCGCCCGGCGCGCGCTGGAAGCCGGCGCGGGCGGCTACCTGACGAAGGACATCTCCACCGAGCTGCTGATCGACGCGATGCATCAGGTCGCGGCCGGCCGCTCCTACGTGGATCCCTCGCTCAGCGCCGCGTTGATCCGGCCGCAGCCCAGGACGCCGGAACCCCTCGACTCGCTCTCGCCGCGGGAGCGGCAGGTGCTCGTCGCGCTGGTGCGCGGGAAATCGCTGGTCGACACCGCCGCCGACCTGAGCGTGGCGCCGAACACCGTGAGCACGTACAAGACGCGCCTGATGGACAAGCTGGGCCAGGCCTCGCTGAGCGACCTCGTGCGCTATGCCGTGCGCCATGGCATCGTGGACTGACGGACGGCGCGTCCGCCGGTCCCTCGGGGCCGGAGCCACACGACTCACACTTGCACGACTGGCGCGACTGGCGCGGGTCTGGCGACTGTCGCTGCTGGCGCTCCTCGCGCTGCTGGCCCTGGCGCCGCGGCCCGGACGGGCTGCTGAGCACATCGTGCTCGCGTCCTACCAGGAGCGCGAGGGGCTGCTGAATCTCACGCCCACCTGCCTGACACGGGATCAGCGTTCGATCCTGTGGATCTGCACGGAGAACGGGCTGTTCCGCTTCGATGGCTTCCGGGTGCGCGCCGAGCCGCTGCCCGGCTCCGTGGGCACCATCGTGTGGGGCGGACGCGTCGACCCTCGCGGCCGCCTGTGGCTGACCACCGACCGGGGGCTGTTCGTCCGCCAGCCGGCCGGTGACGCCGCCGACGGCGAAGGCGGCGGCACGCCGCGCTGGGTCGAGGTCCTGCGGCCCGACGGCAAGACGATCGACGTCGTCCTGGACCAGCAGTTCGACGTGGACGAGCACGGCATGCTGGTCGCCTTCGATCGCGACCACCGGTACTGGACCGCCACGGTCGACGAGCGTCAGGCAGGCCCGATACGGGTCCAGGAGTTGCCCGTCGCCGCCCATGTGCGGGCGCGCGGCACGCCGTATGTGGATTCCAGCCCGCTGCGGCTGCGCGGCGGCAGCCTGTGGTTCGGCTGCGGCGAGGGCCTGTGCTCCTGGGACCGCCGGCAGCCGACGGTCACGCAGTGGTCGGCCGGCCAGGGATTGCCGCCGGAGGCCTGGTCGACGCTGTTCGTCGGCCGCGACGGCAGTCTCTGGGCGCGCGGCCGCAAGCACCTCGCCCGCCTGGCGCCGGGCGGGCAACGCTTCGAGGTCGTCGCCGCGCCGCCGCCGAACCGCCTCTGGGAGGCGTCCAACCCCATCGCGGAGGATCCGCGGGGGCGGATCGTCACGGCCACCGACCGCGGCCTCGCGCGCTGGGACGGCGCCGCGTGGCAGGAATGGACGCACGAGGACGGACTGCCCGACGCGGCGATGCGCGTCCTGCTCTTCGACGCCGGCGGCGCCCTCTGGCTGGGCGCCTCCGGCCAGGGCATCCATCGATGGATCGGCTATGGCGAAGTCGACCATTGGACGCGCGCCTCCGGCCTTCCCTCGAGCGTCGTGTTCAACCTGCTCCAGGACGGCAGTGGCCGCATCTGGGCCTTCACCCGCCAGGGCCCGGCCTGGTTCGATGCCGCCGCGCGCCGGTTCCGGCCGATCCGGACGACGCTCGCGACGGGCGACGACGTGCCGTCCGGCGCCGCGATCGACGCGGCGGGCGACCTCTGGTGGATGGACAACGGGCAGTTGATGACGGTCAAGGCCGGCGGCACGGCCGCGCGCCGGGTCCTCAGCGACCCCTCGCTGCTGGCGCTGTTCCAGGGCCACGCCGGGACCGTCTACGTCGCCAGCGACGAGCGCGTCGAGCGGCTGGTGCCTTTGGGTGCCGGCGTGCGCAGACAACCGGTCGCGACAGGGGTTCCGGGCGGCAGCCCGCCCATCGAGGTCTTCAGCGACGGGGCCGTCGACTGGTTCGTCAATGCGCGCTGGAACCCCTTCCGCGCCGAAGGCACCGGCTGGGTGCCGCTGCGCGACGAGCAGGGGGCGCTCGTCAAGGGCATCTCCCAGGTGCTGCTCCCGGACGGGGTGCTGTGGATGACGGACGACGCGGGCCTCGCTGCCTACGCGCTGTCCGGATCCGAGGCACGACTGCGCCAGCGCGTGTCGAGGGCCTCGCTCGGCCAGACCGCCCCGATGTGGCTGGGCCGGGGACCGGACGACGGGCTCTGGCTGGGGACGGACCGGGGCGTTTTCCTCTTCGACGGCCAGGGCGCCTGGCGGGAGATGATGGACCGCGACACGGGACTGGTGTGGAACGACACCAACAGCGGGAGCTTCCTGGTCGACGCCGCTGGAGACGCCTGGATCGGCACGAGTGCCGGGCTCACCCGGGTGTACGGGAACCGGCGCCCGCCCCCCGTGCCGGCCGTGCTGCGCGCGGACTTGCTGGAGTTCGGCACCCTGCGCTTCGATGCCGCTCCGCGCGACCCCGTGCCCTGGAGCGATCGCCAGTTGCGCATCACGCTGGGCACGCCGGCCTTCTCGCTCGCTCGCGCCCAGCGGGTCGAGTACCGCCTCTCGGCCGACACCCCGTGGCGCGTCGCCGAAGGCGCGTCGATCGAAGTCGGCGCGCTGGACACCGGACGGCACGTGCTGGAGATGCGTGCCGGCGGCCGCGTCCCGCTCGAGCCGCCGGGGCCGTCGCTGAGCGTGCCCGTCGAGGTGGCGCCGCCCTGGTGGGACACCACGGGCATGCGGCTGGGGTATGCGGCCGCGCTCGCGGCCCTGTACTGGCTGCAGGCGGTCTGGACGCAGCGCCGCGCCCGCGCGCGACGGCGCGAACTCGAACGGGCCATCGAGGCGAGGACGGCCGAACTGGAAGCGTCCCAGGCCGCGCTGCATCGCCTGAGCGAGTACAACGCGCTGGCGCTCGAGGACGAACGCAAGCGGGTCTCCCGGGAACTGCACGACGAGCTGGGCCAGCAATTGGCGGCCTTGCGCCTGGAGATCTCCGTCATGCGGGCACGGGCCGCGAAGGCGGCCGCCGCGCCCCGGCACGGCGCCCGGCACCGAACAGTTGGACCTGTTGCACGAGCGCGTCGACAGGCTCGTGGCCACCGTGCGCAGCGTGGTGTCGCAGCTGCGCCCGCCGGCGCTCGACGGCGGGCTGGAAGCGGCGCTGCGCTGGCTGGCCTCGGCGTTCATCCGCGACACCGGCCTGCCCTGCGCGGTCTCGATCCCCGTCGAGGCGAACCAGTTGAGCGCCGAGGCCGGCACCCTGATGTTCCGCATCGTGCAGGAGTCGCTCAACAACGTGCGACGGCACGCCGAGGCCTCCCATGTCGTCGTGAAGCTGGCCTGTCACGACGCCCAATGGACGCTGACGGTGCGCGACGACGGCCGCGGCTTCTCCCCGGCGAGCCGGTCCGCCGGTTATGGCCTGCTCGGGATGGAAGAGCGCGCGCGCCTGCTGGCCGGCAGCCTGCGTGTCCTCTCGGCGCCGGGCCAGGGGACGACGGTCGAGTTGAACGTCGTTCCCGGGGCGCCTCCGGTGCCGCCGCCCTGATGTAGGGGATCCATGACAACCCGGGCCGCAAACGTGAAGGATGTCACGCCCGTTTGCGCAAACGTCCTGTAGAGTTTCACCTACATTGTCGTAGTGCACCTACAGGAGGGCCTGATGCTCATCGCCGCGCCACCGCATGTCATCCCCGGCCCCCTGGCCGAAGTCGACATCGAACTTGAACTCGAACTCCAACTCGGCCTCGATGGGGATCTCGACCCCCTGGCGCGCCGCGATGCGTGGGCGACGACCGAGTTCTCCGACAGTTGCTGGCGTTTCGGCGCGTGCGTCGTGCGGCCGGCGTGCCGCGAGATCGTCGTCGGCGGCGAACCCCGCTATCTGCAGCCCCGCCCCTTCGATCTGCTGGCCCACCTGATCGAGCACCGCGGCCGGGTGGTCTCCGCCGACGAACTGCTCGACGCGGTCTGGGCGACCAGGCCGTGCAGCCCGCGGCGCTGACGATGGCGATCGCCCGTGTCCGCGCGGTGCTGCAAGGCGCCATGGCGGATCACTGCGAGATCATCCGGACCTATCACCGCGTCGGCTACCGTTTCGTCGCGCCGCTGGACCCCGGCATCGACCTGCTGCGCTGAGCCGGCGCGGGGACGGCCCCCGAGGGCCCCCGAGGGCCCCGGATGGCCCCGCAAGACCTTTGATGGGCCCCCGATGGGCCCCTGATGGGTCCATCAGGCCCGCGATATCGATCAGGACATCGCCCGCGCGAGAAATGTGATTGGTCCGGCATCCCTGCCCTCCCTACGATCGCTGTCACCTCACGAGGCGCGTCGCCGCTGGACGCGACCTCCACACCAACACCAACGAGGAGACAACGAACATGAAGACGACCCGTCGTCATCTGCTGGCCCTGGCCGCGCTCGGTCCGGGCCTGGGCCTGGCCGGCACCGCCGCCTTCGCCGCCGACAAGCCGCTCGTCATTGGCTTCTCCCAGGTCGGCGCGGAAAGCGAATGGCGCACCGCCAACAGCAACTCGATCAAGGACGCGGCCAAGCAGGCCGGCATCACGCTCAAGTTCGCCGACGCCCAGCAGAAGCAGGAGAACCAGGTCAAGGCCATCCGCAGCTTCATCGCGCAGCGCGTCGACGTGATCGCGTTCTCGCCGGTGGTCGAGTCCGGCTGGGACACCGTCCTGCGTGAGGCGAAGAACGCCCGGATCCCCGTCATCCTCACCGACCGCGCGGTCAAGGTCAGCGACCCGTCCCTCTACGTCACCTTCATCGGCTCCGACTTCGTCGAGGAGGGCCGCAAGGCCGGACGCTGGCTCGTCGACTGGGCCAGGAAGAACGCTCCGGCCGGCGACGTCAACATCGTCGAACTCCAGGGCACCGTCGGCTCGGCGCCGGCGCTCGACCGCAAGCGCGGCTTCGAGGAAATCCTCGCGTCCGAGCCCCGGCTGAAGATCGTCCGCTCGCAGTCCGGCGACTTCACCCGCGCCAAGGGCAAGGAGGTCATGGAAGCCTTCCTGAAGGCGAAGGACAAGAAGATCCACGTCCTGTTCGCGCACAACGACGACATGGCCATCGGCGCCATCCAGGCGATCGAGGAGGCCGGCCTCAAGCCCGCGAAGGACATCGCCATCGTCTCCATCGACGGCGTGCGCGGCGCCTTCCAGGCCATGGCCGCGGGCAAGCTCAACGTCACCGTGGAGTGCAACCCGATGCTCGGCCCGCAGCTGATGCAGCTGGCCAAGGACGTCGTCGCCGGCAAGTCCGTCGCCCGTCGCATCACGACCGAGGAAGGCGTCTTCACCGCCGACGTCGCGGCCAAGGAACTCCCCAACCGCAAGTACTGATGGACGCCCAGGCACCGCTGCTGTCGCTGAGCGGCATCGACAAGGGCTTCCCCGGCGTGCGGGCGCTGTCGGGCGTCGGACTGCGGCTCTTCGGCGGCGAGATCCACGCCCTCATGGGCCAGAACGGCGCCGGCAAGTCGACGCTCATCAAGGTCCTCACCGGCCTGTACGCGCCCGACGCCGGCGTCATCGAGCTGGCGGGCCGGCCCATCGCGCCGCGCTCCACCGCCGACGCGCAGGCCCTCGGGATCAGCACGGTCTACCAGGAGGTCAACCTCGTGCCCAACCTGTCGGTGGCCGAGAACCTCTTCATCGGCCGCTACCCGCGCCGCTGGGGCCAGATCGACTGGAGGCGCATGCGCGCGCGGTCGCGTCAACTGCTCGCCGAACTGGAGCTCGACCTCGACGTCGACGCGCCGCTCGCCCGCTGCTCGCTGTCCGTCCAGCAGATGGTGGCGATCGCGCGGGCGCTCAACATCTCGGCGCGGGTGCTGATCCTCGACGAGCCCACCTCCAGCCTCGACGAAGCCGCCGTCCAGCACCTGTTCCGCGTGATGCGGCGACTGCGCGGGCAAGGCCTGGCCATCCTCTTCGTCACGCATTTCCTCGATCAGGTCTACGCCGTCTCCGACCGCATCACCGTCATGCGCAACGGCTGCACCGAAGGCGAATATCCGGCCGGGGAACTCGGCCGGCTGGCGCTGGTCCACAAGATGGTCGGCCCGAACGTCGCATCCTCGACACCGCCGCCGGCCTGCGCCCGAGACCACCGAACCCGCGCTGACCACGCACGGCCTCGCCCGGCGCGGCGCGTTGCAGCCGCTCGACCTGGAGATCCGCCGCGGCGAGGTCCTGGGCCTGTGTGGACTGCTAGGCTCCGGCCGCACGGAGACCGCGCGCCTGCTCTTCGGCGCCGACGCCGCCGATGCCGGCGACATCGAGGTCGACGGGCACCGGCAGCGCTTCGCCTCGCCGCGCCAGGCGATCGCGAAGGGCCTGGCGTTCTGCTCCGAGGATCGCAAGCTCGAGGGCGCGATCCTCGCGCTGTCGGTGCGGGAGAACATCGTGCTCGCGCTGCAGGCGCGCCAGGGCTGGTGGCGCGCGATCGCGCTGAAGCGTCAGCAGGCCATCGCGGACGACTATGTGCGCCGCCTCGGCATCAAGACGCCGGACATCGAGACGCCCATCGGCCTGCTCTCGGGCGGCAACCAGCAGAAGGCGCTGCTGGCGCGCTGGCTGCTGACGCAGCCGGGCCTGCTGATCCTGGACGAGCCGACGCGCGGCATCGATGTCCGCGCGAAGGAGGAGATCATGGACGAGGTCCGACGGCTGTGCGCCGAAGGCGACGCGAACGACCGGCGCATGGCGGTGCTCTTCATCTCCTCCGAGCTGCCCGAGGTCCTGCGCTGCAGCGACCGCATCGTCGTGCTGCGCGACCGCCGGGCCGTGGGCACCTACGCGCGCGGAGCGCTCGACGAACGCTCCGTGCTGGAAGTAATTGCCGGTGAGAGACCCGCCCGTGATTGAGACCCTTCCCCTGCGCGGCGCCGCGGAGGCGCCGAAGCGGCGCGCCCGTCTGGCGCTCTTCGTCGAGCATCCGCTGCTGCGCCCGGTCGCCGCGCTCGCGGTCCTGCTGCTGCTCGACGTGATCTTCCTCCCCGGCTTCTGGCACCTGGAGATCAAGGGCGGTCATCTGTACGGCCCCTTGATCGACATCCTGAACCGCGCGGCGCCGCTGATGCTGGCGGCGCTGGGCATGAGCCTGGTGATCGCGACCCGCGGCATCGACGTGTCCATCGGCGCGGTCGTCGCCATCGCCGCGACGGTGGCCGCGTCGCTGGTGGCCGCGGACCAGCCGCTGGCCGTCGCGTATGCCGGCGCGCTCGGCGCCGCGCTGCTGTGCGGCGTCTGGAACGGCGCGCTGGTCGCGGGACTGAAGCTGCAGCCGATCATCGCGACGCTGATCCTCATGGTCGCCGGTCGCGGGCTGGCGCAGCTGCTGTCGGACGGCCAGATCCTCACCGTCTATCGCGAGGACTTCTTCGTCCTGGGCGGCGGCTACCTGCTCGGCCTGCCGGTGTCGCTGTGGATCGTCGCCGTGCTGGCGCTGGCCACCTCCGCGCTGCTGCGCAGGACCGCGCTGGGCCTGTTCATCCAGGCCGTGGGCTTGAATCCGGTCGCGTCGCGCCTGACGGGCCTGCGCACCGCGACGCTGATCTTCGGCACCTATGTCTTCGCCGCCGCCTGCGCCGGCCTGGCCGGCCTGATGATCGCCTCCAACATCCGGAGCGCCGACGCCAACAACGCGGGGCTGCTGCTGGAGCTCGACGCCATCCTGGCCGTGACGCTGGGCGGCGCCTCGCTGGCGGGCGGCAAGTACCACCTCGCCGGCGCGCTGGTCGGCGCGCTGATCATCCAGACGCTGACCACGACGATCTACTCGCTCGGCGTCCCGCCGGAGGTCAACATGGTCGTCAAGGCCGTCGTCGTCTTCATCCTCTGCATCCTGCAGTCGAGCGAACTCCGCCCGATGCTGCGCCGCCTGCGAGGGCCCGCCCGATGAACCCACCTGCCCTCTTCCACCGCTGGCTGCGGCACCCGGCGTTCAGCGCCCAGATCACGGTCGTGCTGCTGCTCGCGCTGATCGCGGCGGGCGGCGCGCACTACACCGGCTTCGCCTCGCCGCAGGTGATGCTCAACCTGGTCATCGACAACGCCTACCTGCTGGTGCTCGCCGTGGGCATGAGCCTGGTCATCCTGTCGGGCGGCATCGACCTGTCCGTCGGCGCGGTGCTGGCGCTGGCCACGACGGTCGCCGCCTGGCTGCTGCACCACGCGCACTGGCCCGCCTGGGCCGTGATCGCGCTGGTCCTGGGCGGCGGTGCGGCCTTCGGCGTCCTGCAGGGCGCGCTGATCCACGGCTTCAAGCTGCAGCCCTTCATCGTCACGCTCGCCGGCATGTTCCTCGCGCGCGGCCTGTGCTACCTGGTGAGCATCGACTCGATCACCATCGAGGATCCGACCTTCGTCGCCGTCTCGCAGACCCAGTGGCGCGTGCCCGGCGGCTTCGTCTCGCCGAGCGCCGCCATCGCCGTCGCGGTGCTGGTCGCGGGCATCTGGCTCGCGCACCGCAGCGCCTTCGGGCGCGCGGTCTACGCGCTCGGCGGCAACGAGCAGTCGGCGCTGATGATGGGACTGCCGGTCGGTCGCACCAAGCTGACGGTCTACGGCCTCAGCGGCTTCTGCGCCGCGCTGGCCGGCCTGCTCTTCGCGTTCTACATGCTCAGCGGCTACGGCCTGCATGCGCAGGGGGCCGAACTCGACGCGATCGCCGCCGTCGTCATCGGCGGCACCATGCTCAGCGGCGGCTACGGCTACGTCGCCGGGGCGCTGTCCGGCGTGCTGGTGCTGGGCGTGATCCAGACGCTGATCGCCTTCGACGGAACGCTCAGCTCGTGGTGGACCAAGATCGTCATCGGCGCGCTGCTGTTCGTCTTCTGCGTCGTGCAACGGCTGCTGGCGCGTCCCGCCGCGCCGGTCTGAGCCCATTCACCGCTTCCCCGCTTCCCCGCCCTCGTCCCTTCACTGCCCACGCGCCCATGCTCCGCTTCCAGATCCGATCCCTGCGCGCCACCCTCGCTGCCACGGCGGCGGCCGTGCTCGCGCTGGCCGTCCCGGCGCAGGCCGCCAACCCGCTCTTCCCGCGGCTCTACACGGCCGACCCCGCCGTGCTGGTGGACAACGGCCGCGTCTATCTCTACGTCGGCCACGACGAGGCCGCGCCGGACGGCAAGGACTTCGTCATGAACGAATGGCGCGTCTACTCGAGCTGCGATCTGGCGACGTGGACCGACCACGGCGCGGTGATGAAGGCCGTGGATTTCCGATGGGCCAAGGGCCGGGCCTGGGCGTCGGACATCGCCAGGCGCGTCGTCGACGGCAAGGCGACCTACTTCTTCTACACGACGGTCGAGCACGCGACGATTCCCGGCTTCGCGGTCGGCGTGGCGAGCGCCGACAGCCCCACCGGTCCGTTCAAGGACGCGCGCGGCTCGGCGCTGATCACCAACGACATGACCCGGCAGACCGACATCGCCTGGGACGACATCGACCCCGCGGTCTTCGTCGACGACGACGGCCAGGCCTACCTCTACTTCGGCAACACCGTGCTCGAGTACGCGCCGCTGAAGCCGTCGATGACGGCGCTCGCGGGCCCGATCACGGCCGTGCCGGTCAAGGACTTCACCGAGGCGCCCTACCTGCACAAGCACGGCGCGACCTACTACCTGTCCTACTCGCAGCACTTCCCCGAGGAGACGGCCTACATGACCCGGACCCGGACCGACCGGTCCGTGGACGCCGCGCGGCGTGATCATGGCCAGGAACGAGAAGACGCCGACCATCCATCAGGCGATCTTCGACTTCAACGGCAGGAGCTACATCGCGTATCACAACGCCAAGCTGCCCGGCGGCGGGGAGTTCCGCCGTTCGGTCGCGATCGAGGAGCTGCACTACGCCCCCGACGGCACGATCCGCTTCGTGCCGCAGACCGACGCCGGGCCCGCACCGAACCCGTCGCCCGGCTGCCAGGGCCCGTCCCGGCCCGGCGCCGCTCAGTCCTTGTAGAGCTCCTTCGCCACGCCCTGCACCTCCCGCAGCAGCGCCCGCGCGCCCGGCGACAGCAGGTGACCTTCGCGCGTGATGATGCCGAACGGGTCCATGCTGCACGGCAGCTCGATCGGCAGGATCGCCAGCGCCCGCAGGGACGCGTAATAGCGCGCGACCTCGGCCGGCATCACATGCAGCGAGTCCGTCTGCTGCAGCAGCGCGGTGATCACCAGCAGCGCCGTCGTGTCGACGGCGTTGGCCGGCGGATCGATGGCCGCGCGACGGAACATCTGCTCCCAGCGGTGTCGCAGCACGCTGCCCGGCGGCGGCAGGATCCACGCCTGCGTCGCGAGGTCCGACAGGGTCAGGTCGTCGCGGCTCAGCAGCGGATGTCCCAGGCGCGCCACCGCGCAGGCGGGTTCGCCGCTGAGTTCCTCGTACTGCAGGCCGGCGCCGCTGTCTTCCTCCAGGATGCGCCCGATCATGAAGTCCAGCGTGCCGCGCTGCAGCTGATCGAGCAGCACCTTGCTCGTCTCCAGCTGCACGCCGATGCGCAGCAGCGGCGCGCTGGCCTTCACGCGCGCGATCGCGCGCGGCAGCAGCGACATGCCCGGCGTCATGATGACGCCGACCTCGACCTGGCCCGTCAGTCCCTTCTTCAGCGCGACGATGTCTTCGTGCGCGGCCGCCAGGCTGGTCAGCGCCATGCGGGCATGACGGATCATGGTCTCGCCGAACAGCGTGGGCTCCATGCCGCGGGGCAGGCGTTCGAAGAGCCGGACCTCGAGCATGTCCTCGAGGTCCTTGAGCTGCTTGGACGCCGCGGGCTGGGTCATGCACAGCGCCTCGGAGGCGCGGTGGATGTTGCGGTGCTCGTCCAGCGCGATGAGCAGCAGCAGCTGCCGCGTCTTCAGCCGCGCGCGCAGGAACCAGTTTGGGATTGGGGGCGTCGTCCATCGGGTCCAGGTTCGCTCAGGCGAGATCCACGATGCCCTTGGCGGACAGCACGTTGCTCAGGTCGTCGCCGGTCTCCTGCAACTGGACCAGCGTCGCCTGCCGCGCGCCCAGCGGGTCGCGGTTGCGGATCGCCGTCAGGATCGCCTCGTGGCGGGGCAGCGACAAGGCGTGGGTGTTGGGCAGCTGGCTGCTCAGCAGGATCGACTCCCGCAGCGCGAGCGACAGCATGTTGCCGATGTAGGCCATCAGGTCGTTGTTGGTGGCCTCGGCGATGTGGCGGTGGAACGCCAGGTCGGGCTCGAGCAGCTGCTCGGTGTCGGTCGCCGCGGCCATGCCGTCGAACGCCTCCTCGATGCGATGCAGCTGGTCGGAGGTCGCGGCCTTGGCGGCCAGCGCGGCGGCGGCCGGCTCGAAGACGCGCCTCACCTCCATGAGGGTGTTCAGGAACTCCTGCTGGGGCTTGGACTGGATCAGCCAGTAGAGGACGTCCGGATCGAGCAGGTGCCACTCGTTGCGCGGCCGCACGATCGCGCCGGCGCGCTGGCGCGAGACGACCAGTCCCTTGGCCACCAGCACGCGCACCGCCTCGCGCAGCACGGGACGGCTGATCTCGTAGCGGTCGAGCAGTTGCTGCTCGCCGGGCAGCCGGTCGCCGGGCTCGAGTCCGCCCGAGACGATGGCCAGCCCGAGCTCGCTGACGATGCGACCGTGCTGGCTCTTGCCCTCGGCGCGGCGCGCGCGCGGGCTGTAGGTCGAATGGTCGGCGCGGGTCTTCATATCGGGCGGCAGGCTATCACGGGTGGCCGGGCTCGAAACTTGCGACAAATCCCCCCCTCGCGGGCAGCGTGATGCGCTGAACGCCCCCGCCACGCAGCGCCTCGGTCCGGAAATCGCGCGGGCCGTCGCCTTCGCCGATCAGCGTGCCGACGCGACCGGCGAGAAAGCGCAGGTCGAGCGACAGCGTGCGGGGTTCCGCCTCGGCGTTGATGGCGGCGACGACCCACCGATCGCCCGCGCGACGCGCCAGCGCCACGGACTTGCCGGGCTCGCCGGCGAGGAAGCGGACATCGTCCCATTGCCGCGGCAAGCCGCGCAGGAAGGCGCGGACGTACTCGGGGACCGCCGCCATGCCGTCCGGTGTTTCCGCGTAGTGCTGGACGCCCGACAACAGCAGCACCGACAGCGCCAGCTCGAAGCCGTTGCGCGTCGCGCGCTTGAGATTGGGGATGTCGCCGAAGACCACCGGCGTGAAGTCCATCGGATCGAACAGGTTGCGCGCGAACGGCAGCATCGCGAGATGCGCCGCCACCGCGTCCTGATCGGCCTGCTCGAAGGTCGCGAACTCGAAGCCCTTCACCGCTTCCGCCGTCATCAGGTTCGGATAGGTCCGGTTCCATCCGCGCGGCAAGGTCGCGCCGTGGAAGTTGAGCAGCAGGCCGGCCCGGGCGGCGTCCTCGAGGAGGTCGACGTAGTACCGGATCACGGACTGGCCGTCGCCGGCGAAGAAGTCGATCTTCAGGCCCTTGATGCCGGCGTCGGCCAGCTTGCGGAACTCGGCGCGACGCTGGGCGGGATCGATCAAGGCGCCCTTGGGCGAATACTCGGTCTCGTTCCAGGCACCCGAAGAGTTGTACCAGAGCCAGAGCCCGACCTGCCGGGTCCGCGCATGGGCGATCAGCGCCTGGATCCGCTCCCAGCCGATCTTGCGGTCCCAGTCCGCGTCGATCAGCGTGTAGGGCCAGCGCATGTCAGCGGCGTAGTCGATGAAACGCTTCTGCACGTCGTAGACGGTGCCGTCGTCCTTCAACAGCGCCCAGCTCCATGAGGCCGGGCCGGGCTTGATCCGGTCCGCCGCAAACGGCACGGCCGGCGCCGCCAGGTCGGTGCCCAGGGTCGACGCCATCAGCGCGGGCAACGGCGCGGCGGCGATCACGCGCCACGGCGTCGTCATCGGGCCCGCCACGTCGGCCAGGCGGCCGCCGCCGGTGACGACCTCCGCGGCCATGGGCTGGCCGAGGCGGTACTCGCCGCCCTCGGACGCGGCCTGCAGGCGCGACGCATGGAAGGACCCGTCCATGCCGGCCTCGGTCAGCGTGACCCAGGTCGCCGACGGATCGGTCGCGTCGCCGACCCGGTACAGCGCCGGGAACACCCACCCCGCCGGCGACGGGGACGGCTCGCCGACGGGGATGTCGCGACGGTAGTGTTCCTCGTAGGCCGGATTGGTGTTCTTCCAACCGGTCTGTGCCACCTGCATCGGCTGCAGCCAGGCGCGCGCGGCGGCGGGGAAGCGGAAGCTCGTCAATTCCTCGACGAAGCGCTTGCGGAGCGGCACGGCCTCCGCAACGACGTAGCGGAAGGCCACGCCGTCGTTGAACGCGCGCCACTCCACGCGCAGCACCTGGCCGCGGCTGTTGACGATGCGGCAGGCGACGGCGCGATACGGCTGATCCACCCGGCGCTTCTTGCCGGTCAGCGCGTAGCGCTCGCGGCCCGAGGTGACGGGCCCGCAGCCCTTCAGCGCCAGCCCGTCCACCCACTCGACGCCGTCCAGACGGAGACCGAGCCGCGACGGCAGCAGCACGTCGCCGCCGGCGCGGCTCACCGTGTAGCGCAACGCGGTCGTCTCATCGAGCGCCATCGACACGCTGAGCGCGCCATCCGGACTCGTCAGCACCGGCGCGGCCTGAACGGCCAGCGGTGCCAGCATCGCGAGCAGCCAGGCCCTCATGCGTCCCCCCACGGCACCGGTCCATCCGGCAGCGGCTGAGCGAAGTCCGGCAAGCCGTCCGCGCGCCAGCGGAAGGGCTGCACGCGCGCATGCCGATTGGGATCGTGCAGGGGATCGCCGACGATGTCGCGGTAGTTGCGGGCGTGATAGACGAGCAGGTCCGTCTGCCCGTCGGGGGTCGTGGTGAAACTGTTGTGCCCCGGTCCGTACTGTCCGTTGGCGCTGGCGAAGACCGGCGCCGGCGACTTGTGCCAGACCGAGGGGTCCAGCAGGTCCGCCGCCGCGTCGGCCCAGAGCAGGCCCATGCAGTAGTTCGCGTCGGTCGCGGCCGCGGAGTAGGCGATGAACACGCGGCCGTGCCGCTGCAGCACCGCCGGCCCCTCGTTGACCGAGAAGCCGATGCGTTCCCAGGGCAGCAGCGGCTCGCTGATCCGTGTCGGCGCGCTCTTCAAGGTCCAGGCATCCGCCAGCGTCGCCAGGTAGAGGTTGGTCTTGCCGTCCCGGGGCCGTGTCCGCCTCGGCCCAGCAGCAGGTACTGCTCGCCGGCGTGGCGGAAGGTGGTCGCATCGAGCGCGAAATCGTCCAGCGGCGTGCGGATCTGGCCCCGTTCGACCCATTCGCCGCGCGTCGGATCGTCGTGGGCGTTCTCCAGCACATGCATGCGGATCTTCCAGATGTCGTCGCGCTGGCCACCGGCGAAGTAGATCAGCCAGCGGCCGTCGACGCGATGCAGTTCCGGCGCCCAGATGTGCCAGCTCGCCGGGCCGTGCGCATGGCGCGTCCAGACGATCTTCGGCTCGGCGTGTGAGAGGTCCCCGATGCGCGCGGCGCCGCGCAGCTCGATCGCATCGAAGCCGGGCACCGACGCGGTGAACCAGTAGCGGCCGTCGTGCAGCGACAGGTGCGGATCGGCGCGTTGGGGAATGAGCGGGTTGGACCAGTTCAGCGACATGGCATCGGCGCGCGCGGCGCGGTCAGGAGGGAGGAAGGACGATCCCGTTCCGGGACACGGGCGGGCGACTCATCTGGTGACTCATCTCGGCGCTTCATCTCAGCGCCTCACCTTCTTCAGCGCCTTGTTCACCTGCTTCTCGACGTCGGCCTGCACCTCGGCGACCGGCTTGCCGGAAATCAGCAGGTTGCTGACGTCCTCGCCGATCAACAGCTCGATCGCGCGCTGCGTGGGCACGTTGCCGGGCATCGCGGCGCCGGTGCGCGTGATCTCGGTCAGGTTCTCGCGGAAGGGCAAGGCGCGGAAGGCCTCGCTCTGCGCCACCGAGCGCCGCACCGGCAGATGCCCCGTGCGCGCCCACTCGGCGCTGTGCGTCCAGATGAAGCGCAGCAGCTTCAACGCGGCCGCGTGCTGTTCCGGCGTCGCGGCGCCGCCCTTGAGCAGCGCCCAGCTGTGCCCGTCGGCGAAGACCGCCGGCCGCTGGTACAGCTGCGGGAAGGGCACGACCGTGTAGCCGCCCCGCAGCGCCGATCCAGGCCGCTTCGCCTCGCGCAGGAACTGGTCGATCGTCCAGGTGCCGACCACCACCACGCCTGCCTCGCCGTTCAGGAAGGCCTGGTTGGCCGCGCCGTAGTCGAGATCGGGCTTCACGTGGCCCTCGGCGTACAGCCGCTGCATCAGCGTCAGCGCGTTGACGACCTGCGGCTGATGCATGTCGATGCGGCGACCGTCGTCGCTGAAGAGCCGGGTGTCCTGCTGCGCGATCAGCGTCTGGAAGGTGCGGTTGGTCGCCGCCGTCTCCTTCACGATCGCCCAGGCGAAGAACGGCTTGCCGGTCCGCTGCTTGAATTGCCGGGCCATCGCCAGCAGCTCGTCCGGGAATGCGGCAACCGGGGTCTGCCGTCCGCCCCCATCAATCCCGCCTGGCCCATCAGCGTCGTGTTGACGTGCCACAGCCAGGCCCAGGTGTCGAACGGCAGCGCATAGATCTGGCCGTTCAGCGTCACGCCGCGGCGGGCGTGATCGGTGAAGTCGTTCACGTCGATGCCCAGCCCGGGCAGCTCGGCGTCCAGGGGCTCGACCAGCCGCCGGCGCACGTAGTCGCCCAGCGCCGATTCGTGCATCACCGCCACCGTCGGGATGTCCTTGGCGACCAGGCGGGCCGTCAACTGGTCGTAGTACGGCGCCCATTCCGCCACCTGCGTCTTCACCCGGATGCCGTCGGTGTTGGTCGCGTTGAATTCGTTGATCAGCGCGGTGACGATCCCGCATTCGCCGACACCCTGGCTCGTTTCCTTGACCGCGCCGAACTTCGCGTCGCAGCTGCCGAAGAAGCGCATCAAGGTGATCTCGGTCCTGGGCGGGACGGGTGGCTCGGCGTCGTGCTTGCCGCATGCGGCGAGCAGCGCCGCGCACGTCGCGAGCGCCGTGAGCGCCGTGAGCGCCTTGAGCCCGATGAGCAGGGACTTGTTCATCACGAGCGCCCCGTCCCGGCCACGGCCGTGACCAGATGCTTCTGGAAGAAGAGATAGATCATGAGCACCGGCGCGCCGGCGAAGACCGCCTGCGCCATCAGGAAGCCCAGTCCCTCGGACTGCGCGAAGTTGGTCTGCGTCGACGCCAGCCCGCGCGTCAGCGTGTACATCTCGGGCTGGGTCGCGATGACCAGCGGCCAGAGGTAGTCGTTCCAGCAGGCCAGGAAGGTGAAGATCCCCAGCGTCGCCTGCGCCGGCAACGTCAGCGGCAGCACGACGCGCAGGAAGGTCTTGAAGCGCGAGGCGTTGTCGAGCAGCGCGGCCTCCTCCAGGTCGATCGGCACGGCCTTGAAGTACTGGGTCATCAGGAACACCCCGAACGGGGCCGCCAGGCCCGGCAGCGCGAGCCCCGCGATGCTGTTCTGCAGGCCCCAGTCGGAGAACAGCCGGTGCAGCGGGATGAAGACGCTCTGCGACGGTACGGCCAGGCCGAACAGGACCAGCGCGAACAGCGCGCGGCGGCCCGGGAACTCGCAGCGCGCGAAGCCGTAGCCCGCCAGCGACGACAGCACCAGCACGCCCAGCGTCTGCAGCGCGGCCACCAGCGCGCTGTTGCCGAGCCAGCGGAACACCTGCGAGGTCTGCAGGATGTCCGCGTAGTTGGCGAGCGTGTACGGCGGCGCCAGGAAGACGTCGGTGCGGACCATCAGCAGCTCGTTGGGCTTGAACGACAAGGCCAGCACCCACAACAGCGGCAGCATCCACAACGCGGCCAGCAGGACCAGGGCGGCCATGACCGCGCGGTCGAACCAGCCCTTGCGCAGCATCGGGGTCATCGGCCGCCTCCCTGCGCGGCGTCGCGCCGTTCCAGCCACATCTGCACGGAGACCCCCACCAGCATGACCCCCAGCAGCACCTGGGACGCCGCCGTCGCATACCCCAGCGAGAGCTGCATGAAGGCCTGCTCGTAGATGAACTGCACGATCGGCCGCGTCGTGTTGTTGGGGCCGCCGTTGGTCATCAGCATGATCTGCGGGAAGACCTGGAACTGGCGGATCACCTCGATCACCGCGACCAGGGCCACGGTGCGCCGCAGCGCCGGCAGGGTCACGTGCGTCAGCGTGCGCCAGCGGCTGGCGTTGTCCAGCGCGGCGGCCTCGTAGACGTCCGACGGGATCTGCTGCAGCGCCGACAGGAACAGCATCATCGGCAGGCCGACGATCCACCACACGGTCACCAGCGCCAGCGTCGGCAGCGCGAGCGCCTCGCTGGTCAGCCAAGGCAGGGACGGCAGACCGACCGCGGCGCTGCCCTGCGCGACGAGGCCGCGCTCCGGCATCAGCGCGAGCTGCCACACCAGCGTGATCAGCGTCACCGAGAACACGCTCGCGCAGAAGAACACCGCGCGCAGGAAGGCCGCCAGCCGGCCCGGCCGGTTCAAGGCCAGCGCCAGCATCAGCGACAGGACGACGAAGACCGGCACGCTGATCAGCACGAAGCGGATCGTGTTCCAGACGACCTGGTGGAAGACGTCGTCCTCGATCAGCTCGCGGTAGTTCTGCCAGCCGATGAAGAAGCTGTCGTTGGACAGCAGGTCATGGTCGTGGAAGCTGATGAACCAACCCTTGGCCAGCGGCCAGAGGAGCAGCAGCACGTAGACCGCGACGAAGGGCAGCACGAACAGCGCATGCGCCGGACGCGACGCGCGCCATCCGACGGACGGGGACTCGGTGCTCATGCCGGGGTTCCCTGTGGCGCTGCCGCTTCCGCGTGGGGCGTCGCATGGTGGGCGCGCCCTTTTCCGTCGAAGAGATGGGCCTCCTCCATCGCCAGCGACAGCTGGACGGACTCGCCCACGGCGGGCGACACGCCCGCGACGGTCGCGATCGCCCGCGTGCCGTCGACCAGCCGCACGTGCGCCAGCGTGCGCTCGCCGAGGAACTCGACCATCTCCACCTGCGCCGCCAGCGGACCGCGCGCCGCGGTGACCAGGTGCTCCGGCCGCACGCCCAGCGTCAGCTCGCTGCCGGGCACGGCGTCGCCGACCTGCGTCACGACCTCGTGACCGCCGGGCAGTTCGACGACGGCCCGGCCCTGCCGATCGGCCAGGCGGCGCACCGGCACGAAGTTCATGCCCGGCGTGCCGATGAAGCCGGCGACGAAACGCGTCGCCGGGCGACGGTACAGCTCCGACGGCGACGCGACCTGCTCGATGCGTCCTGCGTTCATGACCACGATGCGCGTGGCCAGCGTCATCGCCTCGATCTGGTCGTGCGTGACGAAGATCATCGTCGCGCCCAGCCGGCGGTGTAGTTGCGCCAGCTCCAGCCGCGTACGTCCGCGCAGCGCGGCATCGAGGTTGGACAGCGGCTCGTCGAAGAGGAAGATCGCCGGCTCCTTGACGACCGCGCGGCCGATCGCGACGCGCTGTCGCTGACCGCCGGACAGCTGGCCCGGCTTGCGCGCCAGCAGCGCGTCGAGCTCCAGCATCCGCGCCGCCTCCTGGATGCGCCGGCCGATCTCGTCCTCGGGCAGCCGGATGTTGCGCAGGCCGAAGGCCAGGTTCTCGCGCACCGTCATGTGGGGATACAGCGCGTAGTGCTGGAACACCATCGCCAGCCGGCGCTGACCCGGCGCGGCGTGGGTGACGTCCTGGCCGCCGATCCGGATGCGGCCGGCGGTGACCTCCTCCAGCCCGGCGATCATGCGCAGCAGGCTGGTCTTGCCGCAACCGGACGGGCCGAGGAAAACGATGAACTCGCCCGGCGCCACGTCGAGCGACAGGTCGGGGATGACCTGCACCGCGCCATAGCGCTTGCCGATCTGCTCCAGCGTGAGAGCTGCCAAGGGAATGTCTCCTGATGCTTCTGGGTTCGCCGGGGATCTTCTCGGATCTTCTCCGGCGGCGGTGTCGGGGCGCTGAGGGGACGGTCTACAGTCCCGGCCAGCCGTCCTCGGTCCAGCGGAGTTCGCCGAACCGCAACTTGGGCTTGCCGCCGTCCTCCGCGTCATAGGCGTGCCGGACGATCCAGCGGCCGACCACGTCCTGGTGCCCGGGCCCGATCCAGCGACCCGCGCCCTGCTCCACCGGCGTGCCGCCGCCGTCCATCAGGTCGCGCCCATCGCGGTCCAGGAACGGCCCGTGCGCCGATCGCGCCCGGCCGACGCGGATGTTGTACGTGCTGGCCAGGCCGCGGCAGCAGAAGTCGTGCGAGACGAACAGGTAGACCCAGTCGCCGTGCCGCACGAGGGTCGGCGCCTCGATCGCCCCCCCGGCGCCGGCGCCCGCCTTGGAGGCGCCGCGGGCGATGAAGCGCGTCGGTCCGGTCGGGCGCATCGTCGCGGGATCGAACTCGACGACACGGATCCCGCCCCAGAACGAGCCGTAGCTGAGCCACAGCCGGCCGTCGCCGCCGACGTCCGCGACATCGATGAACAGATCGGGATCGATCGCGTTGAAGTCGTCGCGCTCGACGCTCGCCACGACGAGGCCGTCGTCACGCCACGGCCCGTCGAGCGACGCGCTGCTCGTCAACCCGATCGCCGAGCGGTTCCTGCCGAAGGTCGAGATCGAGTACAGCAGCCAGTACCGCCCCTTCCACGCGAAGACCTTGGGCGCCCAGACGTCCAGTCCGCGATGCGCGGGCACCGCCTCGGCCCACCAGGCCGGGGCTTGCGTCAGCGCCGGCGCCAGGCGTCGCCAGCGGCGGCCATCCTCGGAGCGGAGGTGCTGGATGCCCTGGCCCGTCGCGAAGACGTGGAAGACGCCGTCGCGCTCGATCAGCGTCGGATCGTGCGCGCCCGCGGGATCTTCCATCGCCGCCGCGGCATCCGCCGGGGACGGGCCGGAGGGCACCGCGTTCGAACACGCCGCCGCCAGGGCGACGAGCCACGCCGCGCCGGCCGACAGGGCCAGGCGCGCGAAGCGATGCGGGATCGGCGTCATCGCGAGCTCGGCGCCATCAGCCGGGGAAGGTGTAGGCGGTCTTGACCGTCGTGTAGAACTCGCGGGCATGGCTGCCCTGCTCGCGCGGGCCGTAGCTCGATCCCTTCGTGCCGCCGAACGGCACGTGGTAGTCGACGCCCGCCGTGGGCAGGTTGACCATCACCATCCCGGCCTGCGCATGCAGCTTGAAGTGGGCCGCGTGTTTCAGCGAGCGGGTGCAGAGGCCGGCGGACAGGCCGAACTCGGTGTCGTTGGCCAGCGCCAGCGCCTCGTCGTAGTCGCGCGCGCGGACCACGTTGGCGACCGGACCGAACACCTCCTCGCGGTTGATCGTCATGGCGTTCGTCGTGCCGGTGATCAGCGCGGGCACCTGATAGAAGCCGGGGGTCTCGCGCTCGACGACCTCGCCGCCGAAGGCGAGCGTGCCGCCTTCCTGCTTCGCGATGGCGACATAGCGCAGGTTCTGGTCGAGCTGGCGCTGGTCGACGACCGGTCCGATGTCGGTGCCGGCCTTCAACGCATGGTCGACCTTGAGCGTCTTCATCTTCGCCACGACGGCCTCGACGAAACGGTCGTGGATGCCATCGGTGACGATGATGCGGCTCGACGCGGTGCAGCGCTGACCGGTCGAGAAGAAGGCGCTCTGCACGGCCGCGTTGACGGCCACGTCGAGCTCGGCGTCGTCGAGCACGATCAACGGGTTCTTGCCGCCCATCTCGGCCTGCACCTTGGCCTGGCGCGCGGCGCAGGCGGCGATGAGGCGGCGGCCGGTGGCGACCGAGCCGGTGAAGCTCAGCGCCCTGACGCGGGGCGAATCGACCAGCGTCTGCCCGACCTGCGAGCCCGCGCCCATCACCAGGTTGAAGGCGCCCCGGGGCAGCGCGGTGCGCGACAGGATCTCGGCGAGGGTCCAGGCGCAGCCCGGGACCAGCTCGGCCGGCTTGAAGACGACCGTGTTGCCGTAGGCCAGCGCGGGCGCGATCTTCCAGGCGGGAATCGCGATCGGGAAATTCCACGGCGCGATCAGGCCCACGACGCCGACCGGCTGGCGGAGCACGTCCACCGACACGCCGGGTCGCACCGACGGCAGCGACTCGCCGCCGCAGCGCAGCGCCTCGGCGGCGAAGAACTTGAAGATCATCGCGGCGCGGTGCGTCTCGCCCAGGCCCTCGGCCAGGGTCTTGCCTTCCTCGCGGGACAGCAGACGGCCGATCTCGTCGCGGCGGGCGAGCAGTTCGTTGCCGACCGCGTCCAGCACATCGAAGCGCTGCTGCGGCGTGGTGGACGCCCAGGCGGGGAACGCCGCCTGCGCGGCGGCGATCGCCGCCTCGGTCTGCGCCGCATCGGCTTGCGCGTACAGGCCGATCACGTCACCGGTGTCGGACGGGTTGATGTTGGGACGCTGATCGACACCGGCGACCCATTCGCCGCCGATGTAGTTCTGGAATTGGGGGATCTGGCTCATGACGGGCCTCGGGGGTTGGGGTCGGGGCCGACTCGGGCGCGGACTCGGGCGCGGACTCGGGGTGGGACTCGGAGCGGGACTGCGGAACGGACTCAGCGCGCCCAGCGCAGCACCAGCGGATCGAGGCGCCTGGCCGCGTCCAGCAGACCGGCGCGGACATGCGGGTTCATCGTCGGGAACGGATGACGCGGCAGGTCGCAGGCGATCACGCCGCCCTCCTTCATCAGCGCCTTCGCGGTCAGGATGCCGCCCTGGCGGTTCTCGTAGTTGATCAGCGGCAGCCAGCGGCCGTATTCGGCCACGGCGGTCTCGCGATCGCCCGCGGCGTAGGCATCGACGATGCGGCGGATCCCGTCGGGGAAGGCGCCGCCGGTCATCGCGCCGGTCGCGCCGGCGTCCAGGTCGGCCAGCAGCGTGATGGCTTCCTCGCCGTCCCACGGGCCTTCGATCGTGTCGCCGCCCAGCGCGATCAGTTCGCGCAGCTTGCTGGCGGCGCCGGCGGTCTCGATCTTGAAGTAGCGGACCTGCTCGATCTCCCGGGCCATCCTCGCCAGGAAGGGCGCGGGCAGCGGCGTGCCCGACATCGGCGCGTCCTGGATCATCACCGGGATGTCGATCGCATCGGAGAGGCGCGCGTAGAACTCGTGGATGCCGGCCTCGCCCACGCGCAGCGTCGCGCCGTGGTACGGCGGCATCACCATCACCATCGCCGCGCCCATCTCCTGCGCCATCCGGCTGCGCTCGGCACAGATCTGGGTGCTGTAGTGCGTGGTCGTGACGATGACCGGCACGCGGCCGGCCACGTGCTCGAGGATGGTCCGCGCCAGCACCGCGCGCTCGTCGTCGCCGAGCACGAACTGTTCCGAGAAATTGGCCAGGATGCACAGCCCCGTCGAGCCGGCGTCGATCATGAAGTCGACGCAACGCTTCTGGCTCTCGAGGTCGAGGCCGCCCTGCTCGTTGAACGTCGTGGGCACGACCGGGAACACGCCCTTGTAAGGTCGGGGGAAGCTCAGGCTCATGTTGTCTCCAGGAGGCTTCGTGTTTCTTGTGGATCGAATTAAAGTATTACTTTATTTGGAGTCATATCCGTGCAAACCCGCATCGGCCCGAGATTGACTTGGCAAATAGTCAGACTTATAGAATTGAGCCCCTTGCCGCCGGGAGGCCAGGACGGCCGACCGGCGGCACCGACACGAAGAGGCGCGACACTCGCGCCCGCACCCACGGAGACGACATGACCAGCGCCATCTATCCCAGCCTGCGCGACCAGCGCGTGCTCATCACCGGCGGGGCGACCGGCATCGGCGCGACGCTGGTGGAGCGCTTCGCCGCGCAGGGCGCGCGGGTGGGCTTCATCGACATCGCGGCGGACGCCGGCCGGGCACTGGCGGCGAAGCTGCCGGGCAGCGCCTTCGTCGCCGCCGACCTGACCGACATCGCGCAACTGCGCGCCGCGATCGCGGCGCTGCGGGAGCAGCTCGGCGGTCCGTTCAAGGCGTTGCTGAACAACGCCGCCAACGACAAGCGCCATGCGCTGGAGGACGTCACGCCGGAGTTCTGGGACCAGGCGATCGCCGTCAACATCCGGCACCAGTTCTTCGCCGCGCAGGCGGTGGCGCCGGACATGAAGGCACTGGGCGGCGGCTCGATCATCAATTTCGGCTCGTTCAGCTGGATGCTCATGCAGGGCGGCATGGCGGCGTACACGACGTCCAAGGCCGGGGTGCAGGGGCTGACCCGCTCGCTGGCGCGCGACCTGGGGCCCTTCAACATCCGCGTCAACACGCTGGTGCCGGGCTGGGTGATGACCGAGAAGCAGCTCAAGCTGTGGGTCAATGACGAGACGAAGCAGGAGATCGACGCCAACCAGTGCCTGAAGCAGCCGCTGATGCCGGACCACGTCGCGGCGATGGCGCTGTTCCTCGCGGCGGACGACAGCGCGATGTGCAGCGCCCAGGACTACATCGTCGACGGAGGCTGGGCGTGAGCGCGCCGGGGTCCTGGACGTCCACGTCCGCGAACACGTCCGCGACCGGGACGGCCACCGCCAAGGTCCACGTCGACTGCCGGGACCGGCTCGGCGAATGCGCGCTCTGGTGCGACCGCGAGCAGGCGCTGTACTGGACCGACATCGACAGTCACCGGCTGTCGCGCTGGCAAGCGAGCGCGTCGCCGACGGGCGACGTCACGCAGTGGTCGATGCCGGAGGCGCTGGGCAGCTTCGCGCTGTGCGAGGCCCCGGGTCGGCTGCTGCTCGGGCTGGCGTCCGGCGTGGCGTTGTTCGACCTCGCCACCGGCGAGATCGGCCCGCTGACGCCGGTCGAGGCCGATGAGCCGCGCACCCGCATCAACGACGGCCGCTGCGATCCGCAGGGGCGCTTCGTGTTCGGCATGTTCAATCCGCACGGCGCCGCGGTCGGCGGGTATTACCGCGCGGAGACGGCCGGCGTCGGCATCGGGCGGGGGCTGAAGGTCGAGCGGCTGCCGTTGCCGCCGGGGATCGTCGGCAACTCGCTGAGCTTCAGCCCGGACGGCGGGACGCTGTACTACACCGACTCGCCGACGCGCACGATCTGGGCCCTGCCCTATCACGCCGACGGTCGGCTGGGCGAGCGGCGCGTCTTCGCGCAGTGGCCGATGGACGGCGGCGAACCGGACGGCGCGGCGGTCGATGCCGACGGCGGGCTGTGGTCCGCCGCCTGGGGCGACGGCGTCGTGGTCCGCTTCGATGCACAAGGGCGCGAGACACTGCGTCTGGCCTTGCCCGCGTCGCAGCCGACCTGCCCGGTCTTCGGCGGTCCGGCGCTGGACCGGCTGTTCGTCACCACCGCGCGCAAGGACTGCGAGCATGAGCCGCTGGCCGGCGCGGTCTTCGAGCTCGATGCGCACGGCCATCGCGGCCGCGCGCCCTACCGGTTCCGCACGCCATGACACCGATGCAGCGCAAGGTCTACGGTCACCTGCCCGACGGGCGGCCGGTTCACGAGTACACGATGGACAACGGCCGCGGACTGCGGCTGTCGGCGATCACCTATGGCGGGATCGTCACGCGGCTGGAGGTCCCCGATGCCCGCGGTCAACTCGCCAACGTCGTGCTGGGGCTGCCGACGCTGGAGGACTACGTCCTGCGCAATCCGCATTTCGGCGTGATCGTGGGCCGTTATGGCAACCGGATCGCGAATGCGGCCTTCCGGATCGATGGCGAACGGCATGCGCTGCCGGCCAACGACGGCGCCAATTGCCTGCACGGCGGGCCGCGCGGCTTTGGGCTGCAGTTGTGGCGCGCGGAGGCGGAGAGCGACGACTGCCTGCGTTTCGAGCTGGACAGCCCGGACGGCGATCAAGGCTTTCCGGGACGGCTGCGGGCGGTGGTGCGGTACCGGCTGGTCGAGGACATGGGCTGGCAGGTCGAGTACGAGGCGACGACCGACCGGCCGACGGTGGTGAACCTGACGCACCACGACTACTTCAACCTCGCGGGTCATGGATCGGCGCTCGACCACGAACTGCAGATCGCCGGCAGCCGGTATTGCGAGATCGACGCCGCGTCGATTCCGACGTCGATCGCGCCGGTCGCCGGCACGCCCTTCGACTTCCGGGAATCGCAGACCATCGCCTCGCGCCTGCGTGAGGGGCATCCGCAGTTGCGCCACGGCAAGGGCTACGACCACCACTGGGTACTCGATGGCCTTGTCGACGCCCCTCTCGGCGCCCGTGCCGACGCCCAGCCCCACCTGGCGGCGCGACTGCGTGATCCGGCGTCGGGGCGTTGGATGGAAGTCCTGACGACCGAGCCCGGCGTGCAGTTCTATTCGGGCAACTTCCTCGACGGCAGTCTGCTCGGCAGCGGCGGGGAGTTCATCCGGCAGGGAGACGGGCTCTGCCTCGAAACCCAGCACGCCCCCGATTCGCCGAACCGCGCGGTCAGCGCGGAGTGGCCGTCGACGGTGTTGCGGCCGGGCGAGGTCTACCGGAGCCGGACCTTGCATCGCTTCGGCGCGACTCCGTAGTCACTCGCCGGCGCGCCGTCCGGCTTGGCGTTTCAGCCGCCGGAGCGGTCAGCGTTCCGGCCTGCCGGCCAGAGGTCAGTGCTTCGGCCTGCCGGCAGACATCAGCGTTCCGGCCTGCCGGCCAGAAGCGCGTCCGTGGCGTAGGCCCGGAGAAACGCGTCCACCGCGCGTTGGGCGGAACGCTTGATCTGCGTCCGACTCAGCGGCGGCAGATCGCGGTGAAACCAGCGGTGATACTGCTCCGCGTTGACCAGCCCGCCGAACTGCTGGGCCAGGATCGCCGGATCCTCGCGGCGCAGTTCGCCGAGCGCCACCGCCTGCCGGAACATGTCCGTCACCACCACCAGGCCGCGCTTCGGACCGGCCTCGTAGAACAGCCGGCCGATGTCGGAGTGCCCCGCCGCGCCCAGCACCATGCGGTGCGCCGCCACCGACTCGTCGCTGGTCAGGAAGCCCACCAGCTTCTCCGCGAACCGCAACAGCGTCGCCTCGAGGTCCCCGCCGCGGTATTCGGCGATCTCGGCCAGCGCCGCCGCCATGTGCCGGTCGCCCGTCGCCGCGGTCACGGCGAGGAACAACTCCTCCTTCGACGCGAAGTAGCCGTAGATCGTCGACTTCGATCCGCCGATGCGCTTGACGATCTCCGCCATCGAGGCGCGCTCGTACCCGGACTCCAGGAACACCTGCGAGGCCGTCTCCAGGATCGCCTCGCGGCGGGCTTCTGTGCGCACTTTCACGACAACTCCTTAACCGTACCAATCGGTCTATTTTTCCTTGACACCCATGAACTGTCAAACCAATAATCCGCCCGTAAATACCGAACCGTTCGGTACATTTTCAAGAACACCGCCCCTGCTCGACCTGGAGTCCCGTCATGCGCATCCGCCCTGATCCCTTCCTGCCCACGGCGCTGCTGGCCGCCGCCGCGGCGCTGGCCCTCACCGCCTGCGGCGAGCCCCCGGCCGGCCCGTCATGGGCGCGGGCGGCCCCCCGCAGGTCAGCGTCACGACCGTGACGACGCAGCGCCTGGCGCTGACCACCGAGCTGCCCGGCCGCGTGACGGCGGCGCTCGTCGCCGAGGTGCGGCCGCAGGTCGGCGGCCTGGTGCAGGAGCGCCGCTTCAAGGAAGGCGGCGAGGTCAAGGCCGGCGAGCTGCTCTACCAGATCGACCCGGCGACCTACCGCGCCAGCGTCGACAACGCGCAGGCCACGCTGGCCAAGGCGCAAGCCACGCTCGTGTCGGCGCGGCTGAAGGCCGGCCGCTACAAGGAGCTGTCCGCGATCAAGGCGGTCAGCCAGCAGGACGCCGACGACGCCGAAGCCAGCCTGCTGCAGGCGCAGGCCGACGTCGGCGCCGCGCAGGCGGCGCTGCAGACGCAGCGCATCAACCTGGCCTACACCCGCATCACCGCGCCGATCGGCGGCCGCATCGGCCGTTCCACGGTGACGCCGGGCGCGCTGGTCACCGCCAACCAGGCCGCCGCGATGGCCACGGTGCAGCAGCTCGATCCGATCTACGTCGACGTCACCCAGTCCAGCGGCGCGCTGCTGGCGCTCAAGCGCTCGCTCGAGAACGGCCGCCTCAAGAGCGGCACGGCCGCCGTGCGCCTGGTGCTCGAGGACGGCAGCGTCTATCCGCAGGCCGGCACGCTGCAGTTCTCCGAGGTGACGGTGGACCCGAACACCGCCGCCGTGACGCTGCGCGCGTCATTCCCGAACCCGCGCGGCGACTTGCTGCCCGGCATGTACGCCAAGGCGGTGATCGAGGAAGGCGTGATCGACCAGGCCGTGCTGGTGCCGCAGCCGGCCGTCAGCCGCGACAGCACCGGCAAGCCGGTCGCCTTCGTCGTGGACGGCGACGGCCGGCTCGCGCAGCGCGCGCTGACGACGGAACGGGCCATCGGCGACCAATGGCTGGTCGGCAGCGGCCTGAAGGCGGGCGACCGGCTGGTCGTCGAAGGCCAGCAGAAGGCACGCCCCGGTGAGCCGGTCGAGGTCAGGACCGCGACCGCCCCGGTCGCCCCCGCCGTCAAGACCGCCGTCAAGACCGCATCGGCCAGCGCCGCCGCGGGTGCGAACTGAGCATCGGACGGAGACCCTTCATGGCTCGCTTCTTCATCGACCGGCCGATCTTCGCCTGGGTCCTGGCCATCATCACGATGCTGGCCGGCACCGTGGCGGTGCTGACCCTGCCCATCGCCCAGTACCCCTCCATCGCCCCGCCCGCCATCGCCATCACGGCCAACTACCCCGGCGCCTCGTCCAGGACGCTCGAGGACACCGTGACGCAGGTCATCGAGCAGAAGATGAAGGGACTGGATCGCCTGTCCTACATCGCCTCGACCAGCGAATCCACCGGCAGCGTGACGATCACGCTGACCTTCGAGACCGGCACCGATCCCGACACCGCGCAGGTGCAGGTCCAGAACAAGCTGGCCCTGGCGACGCCGCTGCTGCCGCAGGAGGTGCAGCAGCAAGGCCTGCAGGTCGCCAAGTCAGCCAACAACTTCCTCAACGTGCTGGCCTTCATCTCCGAGGACGGCAGGCTCAACGGCTCGGACCTGTCCGACTACGTCGCCGCCAACGTGCAGGACCCGATCAGCCGGGTCGAGGGCGTCGGCGACACGACGCTGTTCGGCTCGCAATACGCGATGCGGATCTGGCTGGACCCGGACAAGCTCAACAGCTTCAAGCTGACGCCGCTGGACGTGAAGACCGCGGTGCAGGCGCAGAACGCGCAGGTCTCGGCCGGCCAGCTGGGCGGCCTGCCCGCGGTGCCCGGCCAGCAGCTCAACGCCACCATCACCGCGCAGACGCGGCTGAAGACGGCCGAGGAGTTCGAGGCCATCCTGCTGCGCACGCAGACCGACGGCTCCGCGGTGCGGCTGCGCGACGTCGCCCGCGTCGAACTCGGCAGCGAGAGTTATGCGACCGTGGCGCGCTTCAACGGCAAGCCGGCCGCCGGTCTGGCGATCAAGCTGGCCACCGGCGCCAACGCGCTGGACACCGTCAAGGGCATCGACGCGCGGCTGGAGGAACTGAGCCGGTTCTTCCCGCCCGGCGTGAAGGTCATCAAGCCCTACGACACCACGCCCTTCGTGCGCATCTCCATCGAGGAAGTGATCAAGACCCTGATCGAGGCCGTGGTGCTGGTCTTCCTGGTGATGTACCTGTTCCTGCAGAACTTCCGCGCCACGCTGATCCCCACGATCGCGGTGCCGGTGGTGCTGATGGGGACCTTCGGCGTGCTGGCGGTGTTCGGCTACTCGCTCAACACGCTGACGATGCTGGCGATGGTGCTGGCGATCGGCCTGCTGGTGGACGACGCCATCGTGGTGGTCGAGAACGTCGAGCGCGTGATGAGCGAGGAAGGCCTCTCGCCGCTGGAAGCGACGCGCAAGTCCATGGGCCAGATCACCGGCGCGCTGGTCGGCGTGGCGCTGGTGCTGGCGGCGGTGTTCGTGCCGATGGCCTTCTTCGGCGGCTCCACCGGCGTGATCTACCGCCAGTTCACGGTGACCATCGTGTCGGCGATGACGCTGTCGGTGCTGGTGGCGATGATCCTCACGCCGGCGTTGTGCGCGACGCTGCTCAAGCCCGCGGCCAAGGGCCATGCGCTGGCCACGACCGGCTTCTTCGGCGCGTTCAACCGCGCCTTCGATCGCGGCAACCGCCGCTACCAGGGCATCGTGCACCACATGCTGGGCCGCGGCTGGCGCTACATGGCGGGCTACGCGGTGCTGGTGGTCGTCGTGGGCGTCGTCTTCAGCAAGATCCCGGCCGGCTTCCTGCCCGAGGAGGACCAGGGCACGCTGTTCACGCTGGTGCAGTTGCCCCCCGGCGCCACGCAGGCCAAGACCCTGGAGGTGCTGCAGCAGGTCGACCACCACTTCCTGGTCGAACAGAAGGACGCGGTCGACTCGATCTTCTCGGTGGCGGGCTTCAGCTTCGCGGGCAGCGGCCAGAACGCGGGCTTCGCCTTCGTCAAGCTCAAGCCCTGGGGCGACCGCGTCCGCCCGGAACTGAAGGCCGCGGCGGTGGCCAACCGCGCGATGGCGACGCTGTCGAGGATCCGCAATGCCACGGTCTTCGCGATCGTGCCGCCGGCGGTGTCGGAGCTCGGCAACGCCAGCGGCTTCGACCTGATGCTGCAGGACCGGGCCAACCTCGGCCACGCGGCGCTGATGCAGGCGCGCAACCAGCTGCTGGGCGCGCTCTCGAAGGAACCCGGCCTGGTGGCGGTGCGGCCCAACGGCATGGAGGACACGCCGGAGTTCCGGCTCGACATCGACGAACACAAGGTCGGCGCGCTCGGCCTGTCGATGAGCGACGTCAACGCGACCTTCTCCACCGCCTGGGGCAGCAACTACGTCAACGACTTCCTCGACCGCGGCCGCGTGAAGAAGGTCTTCCTGCAATCGGATGCGCCGTTCCGGATGCTGCCCGGCGACATCGACCACTGGTTCGTGCGCAACGCCGGCGGGACGATGGTGCCGTTCAGCGCGTTCGCCACCGCCGGCTGGACTTCCGGTTCACCGCGCCTGGAGCGCTACAACGGCGTGCCCTCGGTCGAGATCCTGGGCATGGCGCTGCCCGGCACGCTGTCCAGCGGCCAGGCGCTGGCGCTGGTCGAGCGCCACGCCGCCGAACTGCCCGCGGGCATCGGCTACGAGTGGACCGGCGTGTCGCGGCAGGAGCGCGAGGCCGGCGGCCACGCGACGCTGCTGTACGCGGTGTCGATCCTGGTGGTCTTCCTCTGCCTGGCGGCGCTGTACGAGAGCTGGTCCATCCCGTTCTCGGTGATCCTGGTCGTGCCGCTGGGCGTGCTGGGCACGCTGATCGGCGCGGTGCTGACGTGGAAGATGAACGACGTCTACTTCCAGGTGGGCCTGCTGACCACGGTGGGCCTGGCGTCGAAGAACGCGATCCTGATCGTCGAGTTTGCCAAGGAGCTGCACGCCAAGGGCCTGTCCGCGCTCGACGCCGCGATCACCGCGGCCCGCATGCGGCTGCGTCCGATCCTGATGACCTCGCTGGCCTTCATCCTCGGCGTGCTGCCGCTGATGATCAGCAAGGGCGCCGGCGCCGGCGCGCAGAACGCGCTGGGCACCGCCGTCGTCGGCGGCATGGTGTCGGGCACGGTGCTGGCGATCTTCTTCGTGCCGCTGTTCTTCGTCGTCGTGCAAAGGCTGTCGGGGCGCGGGAAGCCCCAGGCCACCCCCGCCGCCGCGGCGACCGCGGACACCCCTCCCCTGTTGAACGAGGGCCACTGACATGACCCGCTTGATCTCTCCTTCCTCGCTGCCTTCCCTGACGAGCCTCGCGGCATTGACCGCGGCCCTGCTCCTCGCCGGCTGCGTCAACCTGGCGCCGCGCTACGAGCGGCCCGCCGCGCCGGTGCCCGAGCGCTTCCCGCAGGCGCCGGCGGACGGCGCCCCGGCCGCCGACGTCGGCTGGCGGACCTTCTTCGCCGACGCGAAGCTGCGGGACCTGATCGGGCTCGCGCTCGACAACAACCGGGACCTGCGCGTCGCGGTGCTCAACATCACGCAGGCCCGCGCCCAGTACCGCATCCAGGACGCGGCCACGCTGCCCGCCGTGACCGCGAACGGCAGCGGCACGGCCACGCGCACGCCGGCCGCCCTCTCCGGCACCGGCGCGGCAGTGACCAGCCACCAGTACAGCGCGACGCTGGGCGTCAGCGCCTACGAGCTGGACCTGTTCGGCCGCGTGCGCAACCTGAGCACGCAGGCGCTGGAGCAGTACCTGTCCACCGAAGAGGCGCGGCGAAGCACGCAGATCTCGCTGGTGGCGGAGGTGGCCACCGCCTACCTGACCTGGGCCGCCGACCTGGAGCGCCTGGCGCTGGCGCAAGAGACGCTGCGCAGCCAGAGCGACACCTATGCGCTGACGCGGCGGCGCTTCGAGCTCGGCAGCGCGTCGGCGCTGACGCTGCGGCAGGTGCAGACCAGCGTCGACAGCGCCCGCGTCGACGTGGCGCGCTACGCCGGACAGATCGCCCAGGACCGCAACGCGCTGGCGCTGCTGCTGGGCACGCCGGTGCCCGACGCGCTGGCCCCGGTTGCGCTGGGGGACGCGCTCAACGCGCTGCCCGAGCTGCCCGCCGGGCTGCCGTCGGAATTGATGCTGCGCCGGCCCGACCTGCTGCAGTCCGAGCACCAGCTCAAGGCGGCCACGGCCGACATCGGCGCCGCGCGGGCCGCCTTCTATCCGCGGATCAGCCTGACGGCCTCGGCGGGCAGCGGCAGCGCCGACCTGTCGGGCCTGTTCAAGGGCGGCTCCGGCACCTGGACCTTCCTGCCGCAGATCAGCCTGCCGATCTTCGACGCGGGCAGCAACCGGGCCTCGCTCGACAGCGCCGTCGCCGGACGCGACATCGCGGTGGCGCAGTACGAGCAGGCAATTCAATCGGCCTTCCGCGAGGTCGCCGACGCGCTGGTGCAGCGCGACGCGTTGAGCGGCCAACTGGAGGCCCAGCAGTCGCTGGTCGAAGCCAGCGGCGAAGCGCTGAAGCTGTCCGACGCCCGCTTCGTCCGGGGCGTCGACAGCTACCTGGACGTGCTGGATGCGCAGCGCACCTGGTACGGCGCGCGGCAGACGCTGATCGGCACGCGGCTGTCCCGCCTGACCAACGGCGTGACGCTTTACAAGGCGCTGGGCGGCGGCTGGAACGGTTGAGCGCTCGAGGAAGCGGCGGTCTGGAAAGAGGCGCTCCGGAACATGGGAGACTGCGCCGCGTGGTTGATGCACGGGTGGGGAGTCGACGATTGAGAAGTTTGAAGCAGCTGTTTGAGCGGTCCACGGGTCATCGGCATTCCGGCCGGTTCCGGGACCACGAGCCGGGACGGGGCCAGGCCGGTCTCCTGGCCGCCTTGATGACCGTCGCGGCGCTGGCGGGTTGTTCGACTTATCGCCCGTGGATCAACGCGGGCCTTACCGCGGCGGCGGACGGCGCGTTGCCCGTCGCGCGGCCCTCGCCGAGTCGCCCCGTGGCGCCGGTGGTGGCCGCGGTCACGTTGTCGGGCGGTGGCGCGCGGGCGGCCGCTTTCGGCCTGGGCGTCCTGCGCGAGCTGAAGGCCACGTCGTTCAACATCGACGGTGCACCGACCACGCTGCTGGACCAGGTCGCGCTGGTCAGCGGCGTCTCCGGCGGCAGCATCCTGGCCGCGCACTTCGCGGCCTTCGGCGACGAGACGCTGACGCGCTTCGAGCCCGACTTCCTGATGGTGCCCTTCGAGGCCGGGCTGATCCGCCAGGCCTTCGCGCCGACGCGGCTGTATCACCTCACCTCGCCGTGGTACGGCCGCAGCCACATCCTGGCGCAGCGGCTCGACGAGCTCTATCGCGGCCGCACCTTCGGCGACCTGAAATCGCGCCCCGGCGCGCCGGACCTGATGGTGACCGCCACCGACCTCACCACCGGCGCGCCCTTCGACTTCACGCCGGAGCAATTCGGCCTGATCTGCTCCGACCTGGATCGCACGCCGCTGTCGTTCGCGGTCGCGGCCTCGTCGGCGGTGCCCATCCTGCTTTCGCCGATCACCTTGCAGAACCACGCCGGCGAATGCGCGCCCGGGCCGCTGCCGCCGCGCGGCTCGACGATGGTCGAGAACGACTACCGCACCCGGTTGCTGGCACTCAGCGCCCAGAGCTATCGCGACGCCAAGGAGCGTCCCTTCATCCACCTCGTGGACGGCGGCGTCTCGGACAACACCGGCGCGCGGCTGATGCTGGACCGCCTGCTGGCCGGCGGCTCCATCGCGTCGTCCTTCCCGGACGCGCCGCCCGGCTCGATCCACCGGATGATCCTGGTCACGGTGAACTCGGAACGCGACCTGGCCGAGCGCATCGACGCCAGCGACCGCGTGCCGTCGACCGGGCAGGTCATCGAGACGCTGGTCTTCGGCGCCGGCGCGCGGGAGACGCAGGTCACGCTGGCCATGCTCAACGACGACGACCGCCGCTGGCGGGCCGAACTGATGCGCACGCGCGGCACGCCGGGCAGCCCCTTCGCGGCGGACGCGGAACTCCACATCATCAGCGTGAGCCTGCATGACGTGCCGGACGACAAGATCCGGCACAGCCTGCTGCGCGTGCCCACGGCCTTCACGATCGAGGGGCGCGACGTGCAGGAGCTGCAGAAGGCGGGCGCCGAGGCGCTGCGGTCGACGCCCGCGTTCAAGCGCTTGAAGGACAGCCTGGATCGACTGTCGCAGCGGGCGGCACCCGATTGAGCCGCACGCCGCCGTCGAGGTGGATGGCGCGCGTTGGGGATGTCGAGGCGTCCTCGCGGGGACAGGTGTTGCGCCGTGCCGACGCGAACCGTCACAGAGTGAAACCGCCCGCGAGCTGACAACGATGTCAAGTCAAGATGAGGAAAGTGCCCAAAGGCACCTTCTTCGAAGCAACTTCTTGTCGACGCAGGCTTTCCCATCGTGATGAATCTCGACCTTGACGCGTGGCTCGCGTCGACCAGCTCCCGCCGCCAATGGCTACAGCAGGCTCTTGTGACCGGCGGATCGGCGCTCGGTTTGAGCGCTTGCAGCTCAGGCGATTCCGATGAGTCCATGGCGTCGACCGGCGCCAGCACCGACGGCGGCACGGTGGCGACCGGCGGTACCGGCTCGACGAGCACCGGGACGACAGCCACCGCGCGCACGTTCACGCATCCGGGCCTGCTGAACACCGAGGCCGACTTCAGCCGCATGAGGACGCAGCTCGCGGCGGGGCGCGAGCCGTGGGTGGGCGGCCTTCGGGCGCTGACCTCGAGCAGCCGCGCGCAGCTGGGCCGCGACCCGCAGCCGGTCGCCACGACCATCCGCGGCGGCGACGGCGAGAACTTCCGCGCCATGGTGGAGGATGTCCAGCGCGCCTACCAGTTGGCGCTGCGCTGGAAGGTCACGGGCGATGCCGCCTATGCCGACCAGGCCGTGCGCTACGTCAACGCGTGGGTCTCGACGATGACCTCGCTGACCGGCAACGGCGACCGCTTCCTCGCCGCCGGGATCTACGGCTACCAGTGGGCCAACGCGGCCGAGATCCTGCGCACCTACAGTGGCTGGAGCGCCGTGGACCGCGCCGCCTGCCAGCAGTGGCTGCTGACCCATTTCTATCCGCTGACCAGCAGCTTCCTGAAGGACCACAACGGCTCGAACGTCACCAACCACTGGGCCAACTGGGACCTCGTGTGCCTGGTCGGCATGCTGGCCATCGGGGTCTTCGCGGACCGCGCCGACGTCTACCAGGAGGCGCTCGACTACTTCAACCGGGGCCGCGGCAACGGCGCGTCGCAGCACATGGTCTACGCACGCCATCCCGGCCACATGGGGCAATGGCAGGAAAGCGGCCGGGACCAGGGGCATGCGACGCTGAGTCTGGGCATGGCCGGCTACCTGTGCGAGATGGCCTGGAACCAGGGCGACGATCTGTACGGCATGGACGACAACCGCCTGCTCGCCGGCGCGGAGTACGTTGCGAAGTCCAACCTGAAGGACGCCGCGGGCGCGTTCTACACGCTGCCGTTCTACGTCTACAGCAACCGCCAGGGGACCTTCACCGCCGTCTCCGACGGGGGCCGTCCGAACGGCCGGCCGTGCTGGGAACCGATCTTCAACCACTACGTCAAGCGCAAGGGTCTCGCGGCACCGTGGGTCAGCGCGCTGGCGGCGCAATTGCGCCCGGAAGGCAACACCTGGCTCGGCGACGACCTCAGCTTCGGCACGCTGACGTTCTCGCGGGACGCGGAGGTGTCGCGCGTCAAGCCCACCGGGGTGCAGGCGATCGTGCGCGGCGGCGCGGCGCAGTTGTCCTGGTGGGGCAGCGCGGACGCGGCGTCCCACGCGGTCCTGCGCGCGGCCGTCGGGGCCAGCGCGTTCACGGAGCTCGGCCGCATCAATGCCGGCGACCTGAACACGTGGACCGACACCTCCGTGACCCAGGGCCGGTGGCAGTATCAGATCCGCGCGCTGGACGGCGCCGGAGCGACCTTGTCGACCTCGGCCACCTCGATCGTCGACCTGGACGCACCGCTGCTGTTGAGCCTGCCGCTGGACGACGGCCAAGGCACGGTCGCCCGCGACGTCGGCGAGCGCCAGTTGGCCGGCGCCCTCAAGGGCGGCGCGTCCTGGGGCGACGGCCGCAAGACCGGCACCAAGGCCTTGGCGCTGGATGGCGCCTCCGGTCACCTGGAGCTGCCTGCGGGCGTGCTGGCGGGTGTCGGCGACCTCACGATCGCCGGCTGGGTCTGGTGGAACGGCGTGAACAAGGGGAACGCGCGCGTCTTCGACTTCGGCTCGACCGACATCACTTATCTCGCGCTCCTGGTGAGCGCCGACGCGATGCGGGTCAGCGTGACCAACACCAGCTACTTCGGCGAACAGACCGTGTCGACGGGGCCGCTCGCCAAGGGCCGCTGGGTCCACCTGGCCATGACGCTCAAGGACAGGACCTGCACGCTCTACGTCGACGGCGCCGCGGCGGCCTCGATCGCGACGATGGATCTCGCGCCCTACCAGCTCGGCAGGACGACGCAGAACTGGCTGGGGCGCGCGCAGTACGGGCAGGATCCCTACTTCAACGGACGGCTGCAGGACTTCAGGATCTTCGGCGGCGCGCTCACCGCGGAACAGGTGCGGGCGATGGCGCAGGGGTGACCTTGGCACCGGCACCAACGATTGTTGACAGCCGGATCGCAACTCCCGGCGTGATTCAATCGGGGCATCATTCCCCGCGAAACACCGCGAGCATTGGAGCCTCATGCACCGACATCCCGACACGCCCGCAGGTTCCGTCCATCGCCTGATGCTCGACAGCGAGGTGCTCGTCGGCAACCTGGTCGGCGCCCCCACCCGACGCCTCGTGGACGTGTACATCCCGCACGGGCATGACGGCCGAGGCCTGCCGCTGCTCGTGGACATCGTGGGCTTCACCGCTGGCGGCCCGGTGCACACGAACTGGAAGAATTTCGGCGAGAACGTGCCCGAGCGGCTGGACCGCTTGATCGCCGCCGGCGAGATGCCGCCGGTCGTCGTCGCCTTCCCCGACTGCTTCACCCGGCTGGGCGGCAACCAGTACGTCAACTCGGTCGCCATGGGCCGCTGGGACGACTTCCTCCGTGACGAGGTCGTGCCCTTCGTCGAGGGACGTTTCGTCTGCGGCGGCAATGGCCGTCGCGGCCTGTTCGGCAAGTCCAGCGGCGGCTACGGCGCCATGGTCCATGCCCTGCTGCATCCGGACTTCTGGTCCGCGGCGGCCGTGCATTCCGGCGACATGGGTTTCGAACTGCTCTATCGCCACGAGTTCGTCCCGGTGCTGCGCGCACTGGCCAAGGAGCCGGACATCGGCCGATGGTTGGACGCCTTCTGGACTGCAAAGAAACCCAAGGACAGCGACGTCCACATCCTGATGATGCTCGCGCAGGCCGCGAGCTTCGACCCCGATCCCTCGGCGCCCTACGGCGTGCGGCTGCCGGTCACCGCCGACATCTGCGAGCTGATCCCCGACCGCTGGGCCAACTGGCTGGCCTGGGACCCGCTGACGCTGGTCGAATCGCATGGCCGCGGGCTGAGCGCGCTCAAGGCGCTCTACATCGACTGCGGGGACGTCGACCAGTACAACCTGGTCTATGGCGCCCGTCGCATGCACAAGCGGCTGAGCGCGATGGGCGTGACCCACGTCTATGAGGAGTTCGCCGACGATCACACGGCCGTCGACTACCGGATGGACCTCAGCCTGCCGATTCTGGCGAAGGCCCTTTCATGAGGGCGACTTCCGCCGACGTCCGATTCCAGCGCCTCAGCGCCCGCTGGAAGAACAGGCTGTTCGGCAGCTGCAGCATCGTGCCGTTCTGCGCGTCGCCGCTCTCCAGGAGCGTGGTGTAGACCAGGTTGATGTCCACCACCCGGCCCTTGACGCCGGGCCGGTCGCCCGCTTCCAGCAGCTCCACGACGTCGCCGATCCGGAACGCATGCGTGATGTAGATCAGCAGCGTGCAGAACAGGTTCGAGAGCACGCTCCAGGCCGCGAAGAACGCGACCGCGCCCACCGCGGCGAAGCCGGTGAACGCCGTCCACAGCACCGACCCCGACACGCCCAGGCGCTCCAGCGACCACAGCACGGCGCCGCCGTAGACCAGCACGCCGATGCTGCGCAGGAACAGCGACGCGACCTTGACGGGGAAGCCATAGCGGGTTGTCAGCCGGCGGGAGATGAGCCCCGCCACGCGCATCAGCAGCCAGGCGCCGAAGCCGATGATCACCACCTCGATCACGGGGACGAAGATGTCCAGCCATTCGGCCAGCCACAGGGGAAGACGGTCGTGCAGGGATTGGTAGAGCTTGTTCATGGCGCAGCAGATTACACGTCGATGGCGTCGCCACCGCTTCCGGGTGAGTGGTCGTTGCAGCTCATGATCGAAGCGACCGGCAGTTACAAACTTTGATCCCCGCCCCTTCGCCTTGCGCGCGGGGTCTTTACGCGGTTTCGCCGCTACAAGGATCGCTTTTTGCTGTAACCCCTTGCTCGCAGGCCGGCGACCCTCGTCGCCGTTCACATTCTTTTCAAGACAAGGAGATTCCCATGAAGCGTTCCCTGTTGATGGTGGCCACGGCCACGGTGCTCTCCCTGGGTGTTGCGGCCGGTCCGGCCATGGCCCAGGCCTCCAGCCCGACCTCGGGCAGCGTTGATCAGGCCAAGGCGCTGAAGAAGCAGGCCGATGCCGATTACAAGGCCGCCAAGAAGGCGTGCAACGCCATGAAGGGCGATGCCGAGAAGCAATGCGAAAAGGACGCCAAGGCCACGCACGAGAAGGCCGAGGCGGACGCCAAGGCCATGAAGGAAAAGGCTGAGGCCGACAAGAAGGCGATGAAGTAAGCGGCGGCGCCTGCCGCGGCGCTTCGGCGCGGCGGCAGGCGTTCGGCCTCGGCCCGCGATTGCGCGACCCGTGAAGGCGCGGGCCGGGTTCAGCTCACCGTCAGTTCCCGCTCAGCCCGCTCGTCGTCGACCGCGGGCTGATCTGCCGTGCCGGCGTCGCCGAGGATCTTCCCGTTGCCCATCCGGATCACGCGATCCGCCAGATGGAAGTAGCGGTCATCGTGCGACACCACGATCACCAGGTGGCCCTTGTCGCGCAACTCCGGCAGCAACTCCGTGTAGAAGAGATGCCGGAAGGTCGGATCCTGATCCGCCGCCCATTCGTCGAAGACCAGCACGGGCCGGCCCTCGAGGTAGGCGTGCACCAGCGCCAGCCGCTTGCGCTGCCCGGTCGACAGATCCACGGTGCTGAAGGAGCCGTCCTTCACCGACACCTTGTGCGCGATCTCCAGCCGCTGCAGGTAGGGCAGCGCCTTCTCCGGCAGGCTGCCGCCCTGCCCGGCTTCGGCGGCCAGGTCCTCGAACAGGTAGAAGTCCGAGAACACCGTCGTGTAGAGCTGACGGTAATGATCACGCGTCTCGTCGGTCACCGGCGCGCCGTCTGCCAAGACCTGACCCTGCTGCGGCGCATACAGCCCCAGCAGCAACTTCACCAGCGTCGTCTTGCCCGAGCCGTTGTCGCCGACGATGAACACCATCTCCCCGCGCTTGAGCCTCAGGTCCACCGGCCCGAGCACGAAGGCCTCGCCGCCGTCCGGTTTCGCGAAACCGTAGCGCACGCCGCGCAGCTCGATCGCGTCGGCCAGCGCGGCGGGCTCGCCCGGCTTGTCGAGGTCGAGGAAGGGTTCCGGCGTCGCGAAGCGCGCCGACATGTCCGCGATCCGCTGGAACGCCACCCGCGCCCGGCCGATGCCCGGCACCGCCGCGGCGATCTGGTCCAGCGGTCCCTTGAGGAACAGCAGCACCAGCACGAAGCCGCTCAGCACCGCCGGCTCCATGGTCCGGAACGCCGCCCAGCCCAGGATCAGCGCGATCAGCAGGAAGAACAGCGCCGAGCCGAAGGCCGTCGCCAGCACGTAGGTGTTGATCGCGCGCCAGTTGATCTCGCGGATGCGGTCGACGGTGCCTTCGATCTGGCCGCCATACATGCCTGCACGGCGAACGCGGTGCATGCGCAGTTCCTTGGCGCCATCGCTGATCGCGCGGTAGGCCTTGTGCAACTGCTCCTCGGCGTCGCGCGCCTTGTGGAAGCCGCGGATGCCGCGGGCCTGCGCCCAGGTCTGCACGCCCACGCCGATCACCAGCGCCACCAGCAGCAGCCCGAACAGCGGCGGCGACAGCCACGCCAGGTAGCCGAGGCAGCCCAGCGTGATCGCCAGCGCGATCACCGCCGAGGACAGCACGAAGGCAGCGTCGCTGATCATGTCCACGTCGCCGGTCAGCACCGGCATCAGGCGGTGCGTGCGGTAGCGCTCCAGCGCGTCGATCGGCGCGGCGAGGATCTTGCGCGCCAGGCTCTTGCGCACCTGGGCCACCAGCCGCTGGCCGACCAGGTTCGTGCACATGCTCGAGGCCGCGCGTCCCACCAGCGCCACGGCGCACAGTGCGACGAAGGTCAGCAGCAGCCCGCCGGCCATGCCGCCCGGGCGGTTCAGCACCTCGTTGATCGTGCCCAGCAACGCCACGGTCGCCGCGCCGGCGGCGATGCCAGTCACCGCCGACACGAGCAGCCACGGCAGGAAGGGCTTCAGGAGCGTGGAGACTTCGCCGACCTTGCCGGGAGCGGCGATATCGGAGCGGGGCGCGGCGCCCGCCGGGGTGCCAGGAGCAGTGTTCATCAGCGTGGTCTTTCAGCCACCGGCGCGAGGGCGCGGCGGACGGGGTGAGGTCCTACCCCGTAGACGTTCCAGCGGCGCGGATGTTCACGGCGCCAGTGGCAGCGTCATGGACTGTTGCTCAGCGAGGATCGGAGGGTCAGGAGAAAGTCCCGCGTCGTCGGGCAGAACGCCGACGGAATGATGTCGGGCTCGAAATACGCCTGAAACCGCTCGTCCATGCCGTCGTCTCCGGTCTCGAGAAATCTGTCGATGTCGGCGACCAGCAGTTGCACAAGCTGTGTTGTCGCCTCTTTGCGGAAGGCGCCCACGATGTCCTGGATCGAGTCGCCCTCGATGTCGAAGTCCTGGTGGAACCATCCCCCCATGAAGGAAGCCAGATCTGGGAACTGCTGCTGACCCTTGAGTGTGTAGCTGGGCATGGTCAAGGCACCGGGTAGGCTGTGAGAACGAAATAGACCCGATTCTGCTGCTGCACGCGTCGAAGCACGACCACCATTCGATTCATCTGTTGCATCGCGCCTGTTGCCCGCACCACCCCCTCTCCCACCGACGAGCTCGCCTGGTAGCGGAAAACCTCTCTGCCGCTTGCCGACGAGGACTTCGCCCAGGTTTCGATGGCGGATCGATTCGCTCGCAGCGCGGCTGCCACATGGCGCTCGGCATCCGCGAGGCTGCGGAAAGTGGTGGCCGCCGGAATGCGTGGCTCGCGCAGCAGGCGCGCCCGCAACTGCGGTTCGGTCTGGCCGACATGCTTCAGGATGGTGTGACCGCCAGCGGCCTCCTCGGCCGCAAGACTGACGGCCCCGCGCCTGACCGCGATGACGCGTAAAGCGCCGACACCGCCCGCCAGGAGCGGGATGGCAATGTCAGCCCCGAGGCCGATCATCTCCGCGGTTGCCGGATCCGCGCCGAGCGCTGTGGATGCGGACCTGGCCGCTTCGGCGGTGAGCGTTCGCGTGTCCCGACCCGACGTGATCTGCCGAATTGCAGCTGCCGAGGTATCGGCGCCGTGGACACCAAGCGCACCGCCGGCGACCTTGGTCAGCGCTGTGGGCTCGGGAACGAGCAGCAGGCCTGCCGCGCCGACCAGCTCGAGCGCCCCTGCGACCAGTTTGCCGACACCCCAGAGTCGATTAGCCAGCGTGGGCCCTTCGTCCAGGCTCTCGCCCGCGAGCACGGCGGCCAACTGAATGGGCGTGAGGACGACTTGCAGCCCGTCCATGGAGTCAACGTCGCATTGAACCGACGTGACGTGATCATCGAGACCGTGCGCTCCTGGCGGCAAGGAGCGATGCAGGCAAAGCGTTCCGTCGTCGATTGGCTCGGCGTAGGTCATACCGAGCGGGCCGGGAGGTCTGGAGCTTGCCATGTTCTCGATTGGCAGATGAGGGCGTTGGCCAGACCGCTCCGATGAGTGCTCTTCAGCGCGGTCGAATCAGCGGGGATTCTGAACTCGCAGGAGCCATTGCACGTGATCACCAAAGTCACGGAACTTTTCCGCGACACCAGCTTCGAGTCATCCCGGACTTCAGCCATGCCGTGAACAAACGCGGCCCCAGGACGTCTCTCTTCGGACACCACCGAACCGGCATCGCCCCGATGCCGCACCCCGCGCCCATGCCTCTGCATCCCGACCTGGAAGCCTTCCTCGAGCTGGTCAACGACGCCAATGCCGACGGCCCGGCGCTCCATGAGATGACGCCCGCGCAGGCCCGCGCGGCCTACGACCGCTCGACGCTGGCGCTGGACGAGCCCGGCCCCGACCTGCCCTGGGAGGCGCTCGCGCTGCCGGCCCGCGACGGCCACGCGCTGCCCGCGCGCCTGTACCGCGGCGGCACGGAACCGCGCTCGCCGGTGCTGCTGTTCTTCCACGGCGGCGGCTATGTGCTGGGCGGACTGGACTCGCACGACTCGCTGTGCCGCGACCTCGCGGCACGCGCCGCCTGCGCGGTGCTGGCCGTCGACTACCGGCGCGCGCCGGAGCACCGCTTCCCCACCGCCTTCGAAGACGCCGAGGACGCCGCCGCCTGGCTGCGCGGCCACGCCGGCTCGCTGGGACTGGATCCGGCCCGCATCGCCGTCGGCGGTGACAGCGTCGGCGGCACGCTCGCCACCGCGCTGACGCTCGCGGCGCGCGATGCCGGGCTGCCGCAGCCCGTCCTGCAGCTGCTGCTCTACCCCTGCACCAGCGCCCGCCAGGACACGCCGTCGCACAAGCGGCTGGCCAGCGGCTTCCTGCTGGAAGAGCGCAACCTGCAATGGATGTTCGGCCAGTACCTGCGCGACGACGCGGACCGCCTCGACTGGCGCTTCGCGCCGCTGCAGGCGGCGACCCTGCAAGACCTGGCCCCCGCCCACCTGGCGCTGGCGGAATTCGATCCCCTGCTGGACGAAGGCCTCGCCTACGCCGAGGCCTTGCGGGCCGCTGGCGTCCGCGTCACGGCCAAGGTCTACGCGGGCATGGTCCATGACTTCGCGCGGCTCGGCAACGTCGTCGAGGAGGCGGCCACGCTGCGCGCCGAGCTCGCCGCCGTGCTGGCCCAGGCCTTCCGCTGAGCGCCTCCGCGCTGCCCCGACCTGCCGCCGTGAACAAATCGGCGCGGCCAACGTCTTTACCGGAGACGGCGGCGCGTTGAGCGCCGCACCCACCTTCAAGGCAGTCCCATGTCCATCGCTTCGCCGGCGCAGGTCGCCGGCTCCGACCGCCAGGATTCCGCCGCCGGTGCGACCGGCCGGATCCTGGGCCTCATCGCCGGCCAGCCCTTCGAGACAGTCATGGACGGCGCCCAGATCACGGTGAAGCCGCTGGACGGCGGCCCCGCGAGCGCCTGGATGCTGGAGGCCCGTTCGCCACTGCCTTCCCTGCATTCCCGCCACGGTCTCGGTCAGGGCGTCACGGCTCTGGCGGACGGCCACCTGCCGGCGGCGCTCGAAGCCCTCTTCGCGCTGCGCCCGGGCTGCCTGCGGTCGTGCTCGGCGACGCGCTACCGGCCAACGCCGCGCTGATCGCTGGTGGGATCGCCCTCCCCGTCGGCTCGCCGACAACGACGCTCACGGTCTCGCGGGAGCTGTTCTGGCAATGGGACCGTCTCTGGCTGGCCAACCGCCGCGAGCCCGCACCGATCCAGCAGGTCTTCAGCAAGGACGGCCGTCGCCATCCGCGCCGCCCGGCCAAGCCCACGGGCACCGTCTACCGCCGCCACATCCCGTGGTTGGACAAAACCTTCAGCCTGCGCGCGCTGGACGTCGAACGCGACCTGCCGACCGTCAACCGCTGGATGAACGAACCCGCCGTCGCGCACTTCTGGCAGGAAACCGGCGATCTGGCGCACCACCGGCGCTATCTCTCCGGCATCGCCGCGGACCCGCACACCCTCGGCCTGATCGGCTGCTTCGACGACCAGCCCTTCAGCTACTTCGAGGCCTACTGGGCCAAGGAAGACCGCATCGCGCCCTTCTACGACGCCGCCGACCACGACCGCGGCTGGCACGTGCTGGTCGGAGAGCCGGGGCTGCGCGGCCGCGAGTTCCTGACGGCCTGGATGCCGGGCATCTCGCATTACCTCTTCCTCGACGACTGCCGCACGCAGCGCATCGTCATCGAGCCGCGCATCGACAACCGCCGGATGGTCCACAGCCTGAACCGCTGCGGCTACGCCTCGCTCAAGGAGATCCAGTTCCCGCACAAGCGCGCCGTGCTCGGCCTGCTGATGCGCGAGCGCTTCTTCGACGACGCGCTCTGGATCCCGCGCGGCGATTCCCCCTTCGACCTCCCCGCAGTCCCGCAATCCTGAGGCACCCATGCACATCCATGACCTGATCGGCATCGGCTTCGGCCCGTCCAACATCGCCCTGGCCATCGCCCTCGAAGAAGGCCGCGAGGCGCGTCCCCAGGACCGGCCGCTGGACGCGCTCTTCGTGGAACGGCAGCCCGGCTTCGTCTGGCACAAGAACATGCTGCTGGACCACGCGCACATGCAGATCTCCTTCCTGAAGGACCTGGCGACGCTGCGCAACCCGTCCAGCCGCTTCACCTTCCTGAACTACCTGCACGAGAAGGAGCGGCTGCAGGACTTCATCAACCTGAAGACCTTCTTCCCCAGCCGCCACGAGTTCAACGACTACCTGGGCTGGGCGGCGGCCCAGTTCGAGGACCGCTGTGCCTATGGCGAAGACGTCTTCGAGGTGCTGCCCGAGCCGCGCGCCGGCGAGGTGAAGCTGCTGCGCGTGCGCTCGCGCGACGCCGCGGGCGCCGTGCACGAGCGCCTGACGCGCCACCTGGTCGTCGGCGTGGGCGGCATGCCGCGCATCCCGGCCGAATTCAAGGCGTTCAAGGACGATCCGCGCGTCTTCCACTCCAGCAACTACCTGCAGGCGATCGCCGGCAACGGCGCGGCCCAGCGCATCGCCGTCGTCGGCGCCGGCCAGAGCGCGGCGGAGATCTTCATGGACCTGCACGGCCGGCCGCAACGCCCGCACGTGGACCTGGTCATGCGGGCGCGCTCGATCAAGCCCTCGGACGACAGCCCCTTCGTCAACGAGATCTTCAACGCCGACTTCACCGACTTCGTCTTCAGCCGCACCGGCAGCGAGCGCGAGGAGCTGCTCAACGAGTACTGGCACACCAACTACGCCGCGCCCGACCTGGCGCTGATCCAGCAGATCTTCGACGTGTTCTATCGCCAGCGCGTCAGCGGCGAGGAACGTCATCGCTTCCTGCGCCGCCACGAGGTCGCCGGCGCGCAGGCCGCCGACGACGGCCTGCGGCTGACGCTGCGCGACCTGAACCACGACCGCACGACGACGCAGCGCTACGACGCGATCGTGCTGGCGACCGGCTACGAGCGCGACCGGCATCGCACGCTGCTGTCGTCGCTGGCGCCCTACCTGGGCAACTTCGAGGTCGACCGCCACTACCGCCTGCGCGGCAGTCCCAACTTCCATCCGAGCGTCTTCCTGCAGGGCGCCTGCGAGCTGACCCACGGCCTGAGCGACACGCTGCTGTCGGTCACCGCGATCCGCTCCGGCGAGATCCGCAGCGCGCTGCACGGCGCTGCCGGCATCGATCACGCGACGGTCCGGCAGGAAAGCTCGCGTCAGGCCGCATGACGACGTCGATGCCTCGCGACCGGCCGCCCCGGAGGCAGCCGGGCCTGCGCTCAGTGCCTCCGGATCGTTCGAGCGAGGAGCCGCCGACGACCACCGCTTCGTTCTCCGCGACGCGCGCCGCCACACGGGATCCGTGGCGGCGCGCTTTTTCACGTTCCGGGCTCCCTCTTACCTCTCCACCACAACCATGAATCCTCAGAAGGATCGCGCCATGTTCCCGTCCTCCTCGTTCACGTCGTTCACCTCGTCCCCGTCGGTTTCGTCGCAATCGCAATCGCAATCGCCTTCGTCATCGCTGCCGCCTCGGCCCCGCCGGCTCTCGCTGGCCCTGGCCTCCGCCTTCGGCACCGTCGCGCTGGCGGGCGTCCCGTCCGTCTGGGCACAGGCCGCCGCGGACGCGACCGCCGCCGAGGCGGCCGCGGCCCCCGGTGCCGCCGCCTCGGGCGCGGCCGGCTCCGCGCTGCCCACCGTGTCCGTGAGCGGCCGTTCCGCGCCGAGCGAGGGCACCGGCTCCTACACCGTGCGCAGCACCGGCGCGGGCACGCGCATGCCGCTGTCGCCGCGCGAGACGCCGCAGTCGCTGACGGTGATCGGCCGCCAGCAGATGGACGAGCAGAACCTGGACACGCTCAACGAGGTGATGCGCCAGACGCCCGGCATCGTCGTCAACCGCCGCGACGAGCGCGTCGACTTCACCTCGCGCGGTTTCTCGATGAGCCAGATGGTCGACGGCATCCCGACGCTGGCCTTCAACAACGTCTCGGCCGAGGCGAGCATGACCAGCATGGCCATGTACGACCGCGTCGAGGTCATCCGCGGTCCGGCGGGCCTGCTCAACGGCGTCGGCCAGCCGGGCGGCTCGATCAACCTGGTGCGCAAGCGCCCGACGAAGAACTTCGAAGGCAGCGTCACCGTCGGCGCCGGCAACTGGAGCCGATACCTCACGCAGGCCGACGTGGGCGGCAGCCTGACGGCGGGGGGCGGCGTGCGCGGTCGCGTGGTCGCGTCGTACTCGGGCGGCGACACCTTCATCGACAACAAGAGCCGCAAGGACAGCCTGCTGTACGCGATCGTCGAGACCGACCTCGGCGCCCGCACCGTGCTGGCCGGCGGCTTCGAGTACCAGAAGAACGACATCGACGGCGCCAACTTCGGCAACATCCCGCCGTACTACGGCAACGGCACGCGGCTGGTGGTGCCGCGCTCCTACTCGTTCAGCACGCCGTGGAGCGTCTGGAACATGGAGACTAAGCGCGCCTTCGTCAACCTGCAGCACGCGTTCGACAACGGCTGGCTGGTGAAGGCCGAGCTGGCGCAGGTCAAGAACAAGCGCGAGCGCTACAGCGGCGACCTGCAGAGCACGTTGCCGACCTTCCCGATCAACGCGGCCACCAACGTCGGCGTGGTCTCGCTGAGCGACAACCCGGCGGAGGGCACGAACAAGTCGCTGGACCTGTACGCGTCGGGGCCGTTCCGGCTGTTCGGCCGCACGCACCAGGCGGTGATCGGCTTCAACGTCAACAAGCTCGAGAACGAGATCGCCAACAACAGCGCGCTCAACACCGGCACGCGACTGGACCGCCGTCCGGGGTCGGTCTTCGACCTCGGCGCGATCGCCAAGCCGGACTTCCAGTACCCGCGCCTGCGCCAGTACGGCGACACGCAGGAGCGCGCGATCTACGGGTCCACGCGGCTGCAGGCGACGGACGCGCTGTCGGTGATCGTGGGATCGCGCGTGACCTGGTACGAGAACACGGCCTACCAGCGCTCCTGGGCCGGCACGGCCAACGGCGCGCGCGTCGACGGCGCGCCGGTGAAGGAGGACGGCGTGTTCACGCCCTACGCCGGCGTGGTCTACGACCTGACGCCGCAGTTCTCCGTCTACGGCAGCTTCACGCAGATCTTCCAGCCCAACACGTCCAAGGACGTGAACGGCAACGTGATCGATCCGCAGCGCGGCAGCAACGTCGAATTCGGCGTGAAGGGCGAGCACTTCGGCGGCCGTCTCACGACCGCGGTCGCCGTGTACCGGACCAAGCAAGACCATGTGCCGGTCGCGACGGGCACGCTGCAGCCGGACGGCACGGCGGCCTTCCGCGGCGAGCGCGGCACGGTGACCGAGGGCTATGAGTTCAGCCTCGCCGGCGAGGTGCTGACCGGCTGGCAGCTGCAGGCCGGCTATGCCTACGGCACGCCGACCAAGGCGGACGGCTCGGCGCTGTCGCCGCACCTGGCCACCCGCACGTTCAACCTCGCGACCAGCTATCGCCTGCCGGGCGTGCTGAACAAGCTGACGGTGGGCGGCAACGTGAGCTACCAGAACCGCACGTCGATGGACGTGATCTCCAAGCCGGCGCTGACGCAGGGCGGCTACACGCTGCTGGGCCTGCTGGCGCGGTATGACGTGACGCGGCAGCTGAACGTGTCCCTCAACGTCGAGAACGTGACCGACAAGACCTACATCTGGATGAGCGGGCAGTCGGGCTACATGTTCGGGACGCCGCGGAGCACGTGGGTCAGGGCGAACTACAAGTTCTGACGGGCAAGGACTGACCCTCGGTTCGGGATCTACACGGGGCGCCGGGAGGCGCCTCGTAGTCCACTCTTCATTCGTTTGGCGAGCTCTGCCAGAGAGAATTCGGGTCATCTCGATCGGAACACCAGCCCAGCGGAGGATCCGTATGAGAGGCCACCTCCGCTCTCGGCCGGCTGACTCGCCGTCACGCTGAGGCGCTACGCCGGCAGAACGCCCAAGGACTGCATCTCGCTTCGACAGTCGGGACTACATGCTTAGTCTCGTCTATGAGAACAAGCTGGCTCTGACGCGTACCCAGTGTTCCATCTCTGGGGTGTTTGGCGGAACGACCACGGTGCGCTTCAAACTTACCTTTTCGTCGCCACTGTGGCTGAGATACCCCATTTCCACCTCATGCTCACCAGAGGTCAGGGGCGCGCTGGTGGCAAGGCGAACACCCCGTGCGACCACAGCGCCATCGATCGACCACACGATGCCGTCGTCGGGAAGCGCACGGCCGGCCGGATCATATGCAGATCCCTGCAGGGTAAACGGCTGGTAGGGCAGCAGGACTGCCTGCGAAGATGGCGCGTGGAAACACAAGATGGCCGGGCGAGTCGGCACCGACCATGCGTCGCTCTGCGCGGTCTCAGAGCGAATGCCGTCGGTGGCCAGCAATCCGATTCGGCATTCACTCCCACCCGGAAGTCCTCGGAGGTCGATCTCGAAGCTGGACTCATTCAAGCTTCTTGCAACAGGAATGGCGCGCCGTTGCGGATCCAGGAATACCAAGTTGTAGGTCAGGGGCATCGGATGCTCGACTTCCCATTGGACGAGCCATGACTCATCCCCTGGGGTGACCTTCAGGGAATGAATCTTGGGTCTTTCACGGGCGATGGGTGCCTTGTGGATGACCTGGCCCTCGCAGATCAGTTCGAGCGCAGTGGCGTTCGGATGGAGCGCGACATGCCCTGTGATGCGAGCTGTATCCGCGCTGCGCACCTCGCATGACCCGCACAAGGAAGTCCGCCGTTCCAAGTTGCCTTTGGCGACCGCCGTCCCCATGTCGTCCAGCAGGCGCAGGCCCAGATCGGCCGCCGGTCGGCAACGCTTGGTCAGGCGCGTGGTCTCCCAACCAGGCAATGGCCGGTACGTGCCGTCGATCCGCAGGCTGCCAAGGACCCGAAGGAAAGGGCGAAGCATGGTGATCTCCAATTTCAGAACTTGTCGAACACCCGTTTCCACTGGACGGGTGACACCCAGCGTGAGGATTGGGCGTAACTCATGAAGTCATAGATTGCGCCGAATCCAGGAAACCCGTCCATCAACATCTTCACCGTGGATGGATCCAACGCTTCCTCGCCACGGATCCCACCGCCGTTCGGCAAGGTATCGAACTCCTCATCGTCATCGAAGCCACCGCCGACATCGACGTGGTTCAGCTTCAACGTGTGGGCCAATTCGTGCGCCGCGACAACTCGATCTGGTGGTACGACTACTGTGTTGCGGCTAGCGTTGAACCACCGCAGGCCTTGGGAGATTCCGCCCCAGTCCGAGCGAGGCGTTACGGCAGCCCAGACGGCACCATCGTCGTCCGGACAACTGTCTTCCCAGGGGAAGAGTGCTTCGGACAGAGTGCAATCGTGCTGATCGTCGATATGCTCCATGAGGTTCGCCGTGCCTTCCCTTGTGGACAGATCCTCCCCCGTATGCCACGTCGGCATCCGCGCGGGCGCAATGTCCAGGGGGGGCGTCGCCAAGAGATCGAAAGCGCGCACGATCACTTCGCGGGCTTGTGCGTCGGAAAGCGCTGGTCTGCCCGGTTGGCTTACACGGACATAGCGCACTCTAAACGGCGCCTTGTCGTACCAGACGGCCGTCTGCTGCGTGAACGGCGTTGCCTGTCGCACCAGTTCGCCAGCAGGAGCGCTGGGCAGTTCGTCGCGCGTCCACACGCGCACGCGCAACACTTTGGTGGCCTGGGCCAGGCCGGCAGGCACCTTGAAATTGAGGGTAGCGTTGCCCCGAGATCGCCGGGCAGACGTATCGGGTTCCGCCGTCGCTTCTGCCCCATTCACGGGCGGAATCGTGTAGCCCCCGATGCGGAGTTCGCCGCTGATCCCGACCGCATTCGCGACGGACCAATTGGGCTTGAATCCTGAGAGGTTGTCCGCGGTGACATAGACACGCACCACCGTATCTTTGCTGGCTACCAACGGGATGTTGTTGTCGGCGCCGTCTGGGCTGCGGAACTTCTGAATGCCTTGTGTCACCTCCACCCCAGTGATGACCAGGGAAGGTAGCTTGCAGAGTCGAACCTCCACGGTGGCTTGTCCTTGGCCACAGGGCCCCACAGCGGTCAAGGTATAGCGCGCCGTCAGCGGCCGGTCGCCGTTGAAGGGCCCCAACGAGAGGGTGTTGCCGATCGGATTCGAGGTTGAAGGAGTTCCCCCAAAGTCGGGGCCGTCTGAGCCCACTCGTTTTAGCTTGATGGATTCTGCATTGATGACAGTCCAATCAAGCACCAATGGGGTACCCGGCTCGACGAAGGCGGACATCAGGCCATTGACCGTGAACGCCTTGATCACCGCGGCTCCGGCACGAAGTCGATTGATCTCCAGGTCCGGCGGACAGTCGCGAAACGGCGCAGCGACGGCAGCGGGCGTAAACATGGGATAGCAAGAGAAGGCCTTCAACTCTTGGAGCAAGCGATCCTGCTCCGCCTTCCAGGTGTCATAGGAGGCAATGAACGATGCGTCGGCGAAGCCGATCGGTCCGGATGCGATTCCCGGCGGAAGCGTGACCGTAATGGCAGTGTCGGTCCAATCGGAACCGGCAACGGAGACGGCACGACAGCCATCATTGAACGGCAAGAGCAGGACAGCGGTATTGCGAATAGCCGCAAAGCCGGAGCCTCGAATGATGATGCGATCGCCTACGCAGAATCCGTGCTGCTCGACAGCCGTGATGCCCTGCGCCCATGTCACGCGTGCCGGTCGAGGCGGCGGGGGAAGTGCCGCACGTGCTGCGAGGCGCCTGGCGACCTCTCGCGTGCAGGCCAACAAGGCGAGCCAACCCGGCGGGTAATCAATCACTGGATCCCGTTCGAACGGTGCGAAGGGACGCCAATACTCCCGGTCCCAGTACTTCGGATGGCGAAGCTCAGCAATGATGCGATGAATGGGCTTCAATTGTGCGGGCCAGCCCAGCGGATCCAGATCCGAGTCGAAATCGGGGGACGAGGTCGCCGGGGAACGGCAGGTCGGGCATGCCCGACATGTCCATAAAGATGGGCATCTGACCGGAACCTGCCAGCATGCGAAGCACGCCCAGCATGCCACCGCGCAACTTGCCTTGTAGGGCTCGCGCGAGTTGGGAAATCTGTCCGGCCCGTGCCAAGGCACTAGTCATGCAGTCGAGCACCGCCTTCGTATGCAATCGTGAGGAGTTAGCTCCCGCACCGACGATCAGCAGCATCAATTCGACGAGGCTACTTTCCTGCAGGACGTCCGAGGCATCCAAGGCGGGCAACTCTTCCCCCGGACTGGGCATCGCGGCCAATGTGCAACTGCAATGGTTGTCTTGCGGTGTCTCCTCGTACACGGAGAAGCGCACGAACAGTCCCAGCGAGGAAGGCATGGCCGTTCGCGTAAGGAGCGACACGCGATTGAGCTCGGCCGTGGCGTGCTCATCTCCGTTGGAAGCCCGCAAGGCTAGGCGCTGGATTGTCTCAAGTTGGCACAAAGGTGCCAGAAGATGGCGCGCCAAAGGCTCCAGTAGTGGAACGGCACCGGTGGTTGCGGAGCGCGCCAGCGCGTGAAGGGCTGCGATGGCTGCGGGCCAGTTCACGATCGCTGACGTTGGGAGATCCGTGCCATGCATGTGTACCGCCTCCACTGTGTCCGCGCCCTTCGAGAGATCCCGCAGGGGTAGGTCGATGGGGCCTTAACGCACGCCATCTCCGTCCGCGATGCTCACTGACCCGACGCGATCCCGCATCCTCAGCATTTAGGACGTCACGCACTCGGCGCCGTCCGACCGGTGTGTGCAGTTCAACGCCGCCGGGCAGGCAAAGCTCAAGCTCGGCGATGGGCGGCGAACGCCGCGACCGTCGCCCGATCCGGGACTTCGTACTCGATGAGTTTCAAGGGCGTACGTGCCAGCGAGAGAGTGCTCCAGCAGCGATCGATCTGCAAAGTCGGCCTTCTCGAATTGAAGCTGATACGCCAAGTCGTTGATCGACCCCAGGATGCGCCGGCTTGCCGACAACCCATTGCTGCATGGCGCCGAACTCGGCGACCACTGCGTCGGCGGGCACCCCCACGGGCACCAGCACGGGTTCCAGCGCCTCGATGAACCTCTGAACGATGGACCGTCCCTCCCGCGGGCAACACGACGGGCAGCAAGGTTCGCTCGCTGACGGCGAGCACGATCTGGACCTGCCCGACGTGGACCAGGTGGGCGTACCAATCGCCGAGAATCCTCTGTGGCGAAACAGGCTCCGGCTTGGGCTCAACCTTGATCCTGTCGAGAAGCTTCCGGGTGCAGCGGAATGTGAACACGGCACTGAAGCGGCGGTTGAAGTGGTCGGAGCGTATCGGGCATTAATCGAGTGAGCACGCGTCGCTCCCGCCATGAGGGCGTACATTCCGGCCTCATGCGATCGATCCCGAATCGAGCAAGCGAATCAATAAGGGACGGAGGACTTTTGTTCGGATTCTTCAAGAAGCGGCGGCGGACTGCACCGCCCGCGCTCACGATCTCGTCGAAGCAGGTACCGCTCGACTGGGACACCTGGCGAGCCAGCTCCGCGAACCACCCTCAACTGGACGACCAGGTGCTGAGCGCCCGCTTGGCCGAGACCGTCGCCTGGTGCGACTCGCTCAGTTCACTCGCGGACTTCAAGTCGGCGGCACTGAGGCCCAGTCTGCTTCAAGACAGCATGGACAGCCTCGTCTGCGATCTCGGCAAGAACCGTCAATTTCAGTTGCGCCACACCAAGGCCCAGGTCAGATACGGCTCACCGGTCTTCATGACCGGAAGGTTGATGCTGTACTTTCCCGACGAGAACCTCTCGGACGGTTATGCGGAGATTGTCTCGGGCGGTTTCTTCGACGTGGACAACGTGCCGGCCTTCGACACCTGGGTGTCGTTCTTTTCCGAGGAGGATCATCCTCGGACATCCGCCCGACGGTATCTGCTTTGTTATGTGCCCCCGCTGATGACTGTCGCGGCAGACGCGGGCATCGAAGGCAATCCCGAATCGTGCATCCAGTGGCTGGAGCGATCGGATGTTTCGATTCGCCAGCGCCTCAAGGCGCTGACGAGGGTCGCATCGCACGGATAGGCGATCTGAAGTTCCGAGGTCCGGGCATCGATTCGCAAGGGCGACTCGTGATGTCGGAGAGAGGCCGCCTCATCCAGGCTCGGAGAGCTGGTTCCTCCAGGACTTCACCAGCGCCTGGATGGTCTGCGCGACCACCTTGCAGGCCGGCGTGAGCTTGCCGTGCCGTGGCGTGGCCAGCGTCACGTGTCGCATGAGGTCGGGACGCACCAGCTTCGTCGCATGCACCTTCCCGGCCCGCAGGTCCTCCGCGAAGGCGTAAGGGCCGAGGATGGAGTACAGCCCCGGCTGGTTGGCCACCAGCGTCCGTTGGACGGTGAGCGAGTCGGCCTCCGCCACGGGCGCCAGCTGGAAGCCGAGGCCCCGAGCGGTTTCATCGAGCGCGTTTCGCCAGTGGCTCGGCCGTCGCGGAAGCACCAGACGCAGCCCCTTCAGACGCGAGAAGGGCAGCGTTGGCTGCTGGGTGAGCGGGTCGCCAGGCGCGCTGACCAGGTAGGTGCTGACGCTCGACAGGAGCTTCTCATCGCGCCCGGAAGGCTTGCTGAAGCGGAACAACACGGCGAGGTCCAGTGAGCGGCTGTCCAGCAGCGCATCCAGCTCCGTTCCCTGCGCTTCCACCAGGTCCAAGGAAATGCCCGGATGCTCGCGCTGCAGCTGCTCGAACAAGCGGGTGGTGAGCGGATGGGCGGCCGTGGGGATGATGCCCAAGGTCACCCGACCCACGATGCGGCCAGCGTCGGACTTCAGCTCGAGCTCCATCTGCTCGGTCTCTTGAAGCCAGGGACGCAGCCGGGCAGCGACGCGTGCGCCGAGCTCGGTGACCGCGACGCCGCGCCCAGTCCGCCGAAACAGCGGCCCGCCGTACCCGGACTCGAAGTCCGTGATCTGGCGGCTGATGTGCGACTGGGCCGTCTGCCGATGCGCCGCCACCTTGCTCAGGCTGCCCGCCTCCACCACCTCGAGGAAGAGCCGTACCGCTGCGATGTTCATGCGCGTCTCCGTGAGATATGCCAATTCTGGCATGTCTGATTCATCTGATCTGTGGCTAGGCAGATGGTCGCCGGATTTCTACATTCACTCCCACCGACCCGTACCCCGCTGCCGGCGCGAAGCCGGCGAGAGTGACAAGACGGCCAGGTTCATCACCCACCCTCGGCACTGCGACATCAGGAGACATCCATGCAAGCCCCCGACCTCCGCGGCCTCGTGCCCGCACCCGTCACCCCCTTCACCCGCGACGGCGCCGTCGACTACGCGGCCATCCAGCGCCTGGGCAGCTGGCTGGGCGGCATCGACGGCGTCAAGGGCCTGACCGTCCTCGGTCACGCCGGCGAAGGCACGTTCCTGGAGCGTGACGAGCAGCTGCGCGTCATCACCGCCTTCCGCGAATCCGTGGGCGACCGCCTGCCCATCATTGCCGGCATCACGCTGGAAGGCACGAGCGTCGCGGCCGAAGAAGCCAAGCGCGCGGTCAAGGCCGGCGCCTCGGCCGGCCTGGTGTACCCGTCGCATGGTTGGCTGCGCTTCGGCTACCAGGACGGCGCTCCGCAGGACCGCTACAAGGCCATCCATGAAGCCAGCGGCCTGCCGCTGATCCTGTTCCAGTACCCGGACGCCACCAAGGCCACCTACAACCTGAAGACGCAGCTGGAAATCGCCGCGCTGCCGGGTGTCTTCGCAATGAAGAACGGCGTCCGCAACATGAAGCGCTGGGACACCGAGATCCCTGTCATCCGCAAGGAGCGCCCGGACCTGCAGATCCTGACCTGCCACGACGAGTACCTGCTGCACACCATGTTCGACGTGGACGGCGCGCTGGTCGGCTACGGCGGCCTGACGCCGGAGCCGCTGATTGAACTGATCGCCGCTGGCAAGGCCAAGGACTACGCCAAGGCGCGTGCCATCCACGACCGCCTGCTGCCCGTGACCAAGAACGTGTACCACCGCGGCAGCCACATGGAAGGCACCGTGGCGCTGAAGCACGGCCTGGTGGCCCGCGGCATCCTCGAGCACGCCACGGTGCGCAGCCCGCTGCTGCCGCTGGCCGAAGGCGCCGGCGAGGAGATCGCCGCGGCCCTGCGCTCGGCCGGCCTGGTCAAGTAGGCGCAAGACCTGGCACCGCGGGGAGCGGCTACGCCCTTCCCCGCCGTGCCGTCGGTGGCTCATCACCGGCATCCGTGGCGCGCCGGCGCTCCGTGGCACGAAGAAGACTTCGGTCACCCGGCATCCCCTAGACGTCCGGCGAACAACGCCGGCAGAGGAGACAAGACATGTTCCGATTCCCCGTCGCCGCATGGGCGGCCGTGGCTGGGATCGTCGGTGGGCAGTGCCATGCGCAGACCTCGGTCGCGTTGTCTGGCACGGTCGACGTCGGCGTCCGCCACGTGAAGAATGGCCGGCTGGGCAGCATCGACTCCGAAGTGAGCGGCGCCAACACCACCAGCAAACTGGTCGTCCAGGTAAGAGAAGCGCTCGGCGATGGACTGAGCGCCGGCGTCTATCTCGACAGCACCCTCCTCGGCGACACCGGCGCCGTGAACACACCGTTCTGGGACCGGCGAGCCACCGTCAGCATCGCGCACGACCGCCTGGGCGAGATCCGCCTGGGCCGCGACTGGGCGCCCACGCACATCCTCTGGTCCGACATGGACCCGTTCATCACCCTGGGCATCGCGGGCGCCAACAGCTTCCGCTCTGTCTTCGCATCGCGCGCCCTCGGGCAGGCCTTCGGCGTGAGCGCCGATGCCAACCAGCTCAACCCGACCCTCCGCATCGCCAACACCGCGCAGTACTTCCTGCCGACCGGTCTGGGCGGCCTCTACGGCTCGCTGCTGGTGAGCGCTGGTGAAGGCGGTGCCGCCGGCGCCGGTTCCGCGAAGACCGATGGCGGACGCCTGGCCTGGCGCGGCGAGCAGTTGATGGTCGGTGTCGCGCAGGTCACGACCCGCAACGCCAACGCCGGCCGCGACTTCACCGACCGTGTCTGGGGCGCGTCCTACGACTTCAAGGTCGTGAAGGTTAGCCTGGGCCAGCGCCAGTGGCGCTACGGACCGGACAAGACCACGAACACGCTCGTGGCCGCGCTGGTTCCCCTCGGCTTCGGCGACCTGAAGTTCTCCGTGCTTCGCGCGGACCAGAAGGGGGCGACTGCAGCACAGAGCTCCAACGATGCGACCTTGATCGGTGCCGGCTACGTGCACCATCTGTCCAAGCGCACGGCGGTGTACGCGCATGCCTCACGCATCGCCAACAAGGGCGGAGCCTCGTTCGCCGTCACCGGCGGTCCCGCGGTGAGCGGCGTCGCCACGGCAGCCAACTACTTCGGAGGCCAGAAGTCGACGGCCTTCGAAAGCGGCATCCGGCACAACTTCTGAGGTCGGCCCCATGGCGAGAACGATGATCGAGACGCCCGACCAGGCGCTCGAGGACCTCTCGCCCTGAACTGCAGCGACTCCCAGAGCAGAGAAAAGCAAGGAGACACCATGAACTTCGTCAAAGTGCTGGCCACCCTGATGGCCGGCGCCGTGATTCCCCTGACGGCGCACGCACAGGCTTTCCCGGAGAAAGGCAGCACGCTGCGCATCATCGTTCCGTTTGCAGCAGGGGGCGGCGTGGACAACGCGGCCCGTCTGCTGGCCGAGCAATTGCGCAAGCAGCTCGGCACTCCCGTCGTCGTGGAGAACAAGGCCGGCGCGAGCGGCACCCTCGGCGGCAAGGCAGTTCAGACTGCGCCGGCCGACGGCTACACGATGCTGTTCTCCGCAGCCACGCATGTCCTGGCCAAGCAGGTGATGGCGACGCCGCCCTACGACCCGCAGACCGACTTCGTCCCTGTGGCGCGTGTTGGCGAAGCGCCGCTCATGCTTGTCATCGCACCGGGGCTCGAACCCAAGACGCTGGCCCAGATGATCGTCGCCGCCAAGGCCAAGCCCGACGACTGGATGGCGGCCATTCCCGCGGCCGGTGCGCCGAGCCATCTGGCGACGCTCCTCTTCGCGAAGCAGGCGGGGCTGAAGCTCACCTACGTGCCGTACAAGGGAACCCAGCCGGCGCTGGTCGATGTCGGCGGCAACCACGTGAGCCTGCTGATGGACTCCATGGTGTCGCTGCTGCCGCTCGCGAAGTCCGGAAGGGTGCGGCCTCTGGCCATCACCGCGGAGAAGCGAAGCCCGCTGGCGCCGGACGTGCCGACGATGCAGGAAGGCGGCCTCAAGGCATTCAAGTACGCGTCCTGGTACGGCGTCTGGGTCCCGAAGGGAACGCCCGAGGACCGCGTCGCCAAACTGAGCGCGGCCGTGACGCAAGCGTCGACGGAGCTGGGACGCAATGGCGCTTACGCGGCGATCGGCATCGATGCGATCGCTGAAGGCAGTGCGCAGTTCAAGAAGTTCATCGCCGCCGACGTGGCGCTGGGCGCGGAGCTGCTGAAGAGCTCAGGGTTCAAGCCGGAGTGACGGGGCGGACAAGCACAGCGGTTGGCGCCACCTCCACCTGGGCAGCGCCCCCGGGCGCTCATGAACCGCGCCACGCCGACTGCTGCGCACGCACAACGCCTCCGTTGCTTCCCGCCCATCACGGTGTTAGCCTCGCGGCCCTATGCAGCAGTTCCTGACCTTCCAACGCGCACAAGCCGCAGCCGAGACCCGCACATTCGCGGTGGATTCGCTGTGCGCGGCGTATGACGCAGCACTGCTTCCCTAGAGCCATTCCATCCGGAGGCTCGGCCTCCTGAGTTCAACGAAACCCGGTAGGCCACAAGCCACCGGGTTTTGTTTTTTCCGTCCTCCGTTGGAGACCCAGGCCATGAGCCCCGATCGAGATTCGTCCTCCTTCTTCGCCGCACGCGCTGCAAGCAGCGCCGTGCTGTGCGTCCCCTTCGTGGAGTGGTTCGTGTAGACCTCTCCGGGCCTGCGTGTGCCTGGAGGTCCATCCTTCAGGCGAGATGAAAAGCCTGCCGGGTGGCCCACACCCCGCAGGCTTTTTTCTTTCGTCCGCGCAAGCGGGCACCCAGGTCTGGCGCGCGCGCCGACAACCCCGGCCGACAGGTCCACCTGGCCAGTGGACCGAACCGGCTTTTCACTCATCAACGAACTGGAGAAACATCATGACCACCAAGGTCCACGTCAACGTCGGCACGATCGGTCACGTCGATCACGGCAAGACGACGCTGACGGCCGCCCTCACCGCCGTGCAGGCCGCACGCTTTGGCGGCCGCGCCCTGTCCTACGGACAGATCGACAACGCCAAGGAAGAGCGCGAGCGCGGCATCACGATCAACACCTCGCACGTCGAGTACGAGTCGGACAGGCGCCACTACGCGCACATCGACTGCCCGGGCCACGCCGACTACATCAAGAACATGATCACCGGCGCCTCGCAGATGGACGGTGCCATCCTGCTGGTGGACGGCACCGAAGGCGCCGCCCGGCAGACCATCGAACACGTGCTGCTGGCGCGCCAGGTGAACGTGGGCCACATGGTGGTGTTCGTGAACAAGATGGACCTGGTGCCCGAGAGCGACCGCACCGACATTGCCGAGCTGATCGAGATGGAGATCGGCGCCCTGCTGGCCACCCATGGCTATCTGGAGCCCGCCTTCGTCTTCGGCAGCGCCATGAAGGCGCTGGCTGCGGCCGAGCGCGGCGAGCTGGACGGCCCGGACGTGCAATGCGTCGTCGAGCTGGTGAACGCCTTGGACGCGCGCATCCCTGACCCGGTGCGCGACTACGCCAGCCCGTTCATGATGCCCGTCGAGGCGGTGCACACCATCGCGGGCCGCGGCACCGTCATCAGCGGCCGTGTCGAGCGCGGCGTGATCCACGTGGGCGACTCTCTGGAGATCGTCGGCCTCAGCTCGTCCGGCGACGACCCTGTCGTCGTCACCGGCGTGCAGTCCTTCCACAAGGACGTGGCCGAAGGTCGTGCCGGCATGAACGTGGGCCTGCTGCTGCGCGGCGTCAAGCGCGATGACGTCGTGCGCGGCCAGGTCGTGGTGAAGCCCGGTGCGCTGAAGCCCTACCGCGCAGGGCGTGCCCAGATCTTCGTCCTCAGCAAGGAAGAAGGTGGCCGCCACACGCCGTTCGGCTCGGGCTACCAGCCGCAGTTCTTCTTCGGTCCGACCGACGTGACCGGTGTCATCAGCGTCGACGCCGAAGCCGGCGTTGTCGAACCCGGCGCGCAGGCCTTGATCAGCTTCGAGCTGAACAAGCCCGTCGCGATCGAGAACGGCATGCGCTTCGCCATGCGCGAGGGCGGCAAGACCGTCGGCGCTGGCATCGTGACTGAAGTGCTCAGCTGAAAGGCTCAGTTGAAAGGCTGAGCACTCCCCGCCCCTGTTGCTTGCTTGTCAGGCAGCAGGGGCTTTTTTCTTCGGCCGCTACTCGACACCTCGCTGAGCGCCCTCTGCTGGAACAGGCATAGGCGCCGCCTTCCTGAAGAGCCTCGGATAGAGTGCTTCATTCCATGAAGGTTGGCGAAGGAGATCCAGTGACTGACACCCCCATGGCACTTCCTGAACGATTCGAAGTGCAACGATCCGAACGATGGGTGTTTCTGGCCGCGCCTTGGCTGTTCATCGCCTTGGCAGCGTTCTTCGTCGCCATGCCCTTCCTTCCCGGCGATGGGAAGCCGCGCAATGAAGCTTTCCTGTTGGGCTTCGCTGTCGTCGGTTGTCTCGCCTTCAGCGTCTGTGCGTGGTACTCCCGGCAGCTCGTTCGACAGCTGGTCGAATCCGCTGTCTCGGTCGATGAACAGGGGCTGTGGCCGTCGGTCAAGAACAGGCATGACGCCCTGGTTCCCTGGAACTCGATCGTCCGCTTGCGGGAGCGCGAGATCTTGCAGCGCCTCGACGCGATCGATGCCTCGGGAAAGACTGTTGCCAGGCTGGAGTACCAGCTCAAGGACTTCGATCGTCTGCGGGCCATCGTGTTGGAGCGGGCAAACCTGCGCGGCACGGCGCCATCGTCCGACACGTACAAGCGGCCGCGGAGCCACCACCTGCTTGCCATCGGTGGCGTGCTCGGCTTCGCGCTTTTGGGCTGGTACCTGGGCCCCACCGAGCCACTGCTCGGCTACGTTGCGATGACCTTCGTCGTCGGGCTCGTCGCCTGGGAGTACTGGACCACGCCATTCCGCCTGCGCATCACACCAGGCGCTCTCGAGATCAGCCTGCCGGGCCGTCTCCGGCGCGTTCCGCGCGAGCACATCAGGAGCGTCGAGATTCAGGATGAACAGGTGAACTACACCAAGCAACCAGCCGTGATGTTGCAGCTGGTCGGAGGCGGAAAGCCTGTGAAGCTCAAGGCGCTCGGCGTGCAGACCGTGGAACTGCATCAGGCGCTTCAGGCTTGGCACCGGGGCAACGCCTGACCCTCCCAGGTGCCGTGGAATGCCCCCACGAGCACGGCCGCCCCTGCCCAGCAGCGGTTGCAGCAACCATGCGTCGCTTTTCCCCGAAGACCTATCATCAACTCGCTCACGCTCCGTGACACGAAGCGGTCATCGGCTCAGCTGACTGGGCCGTGGCATTCACACTCAAGAGGCCTCCGCTTGTTCGAGATGCCTACCTTTCATCATGGATAAATTCTTGCTGCAGCAGCAGGTGCTGGAACGGCTCGCCGAAGACCTGCTGCAAGCCGAACAGGCTGCACGCGTGGCGCATGAAACGGCGACTCACGAAGAAAACATCGCCGAGAACAAGTACGACACGCTGGGTCTCGAAGCCGCCTACCTGGCCACCGGCCAGGCTCGTCGCGCCGAAGCCATCCGGCAGGCGATGGCCAATTGGCGCCAGTTCCGCCCGCCCTCCTACGACGCCAGGTTGGGCATCCAGATCGGTGCGCTGGTCTGCCTGGTCGATGCCGACGACAAGCAGCAACAGCTCTTTCTCGGCCCGGATGGCGGCAGCATGAAGTTGGTGAGCGGCGCTCAGCTCGTTCAGGTCATCAGCAGCGAAGCCCCGTTGGGCAGGGCCATGCTGGGCAAATGTGAAGGTGATGAGGTGTCGATCCAGGTCGCTTCAATCCGACAGCAATTTGAGGTGATGTGGGTTCATTGATGCTGACACCGCACGCGCCACTCGCCACCCCAGTTCCGCAGTTGCCGCGGCTCTACACCTTTCGCCGCTGCCCGTACGCCATGCGCGCACGGATGGCGCTGCTGCAGGCCGGGCTAGCCTTCGAGGCGGTGGAGGTCAGCTTGCGCGACAAGCCGGCAAGCCTGCTGGCCTTGTCTCCCAAGGCGACGGTACCCGTGCTGCAGTTGCCCGATGGCAGCGTGATCGAGGAGAGCTGGGACATCATGCGCTGGGCGCAGGCTGCGCCAGATGCGCAGGGCTGGTGGGCGCGGGCGCAATCGCCTGCGAACCTCGACCTGGTACAGCGAAACGACGGCGACTTCAAGCATCACCTGGACCGCTGGAAGTACCCCCAGCGCTACGCGAGTGAGACCCTCACGCCAGACGCACACCGCGACAGGGCGCTGGATGTGCTTCTGCGACCGTTGGAGGCACGGCTGCACAGCGCGCCCTTCCTGGGCGGCGCCACGCCATGCGCCACCGACTTGGCAGTGTTCCCCTTCGTCCGCCAGTTCGCCGCAGTGGAGCCGGAATGGTTTGCAACGCTGGACTTGCCATCGGTACGGTCATGGCTGAACGGCTGGCTCGACAGCCCGCTGTTCGTTTCGTGCATGTACAAGTTGCCCGCGGAAGGTGCGAATCGCTTTCCGCCGCTCCAGTAATAGCCGACAGACTCCTTCGGGAAGCGCAGCTCGAGTCGGCGCCTTTGGAACGCCGCATGAAGTCAAGGCTTGCGCATGACCCGCTGCAGGGCATCCTTGCGCATCGCATCGCGCGCGCGTCGACTTGCAATACGAAGCCCACCGCCGCGCGACCGAGGCCAACGCCGAGAACGCGACCAACCTGAAGGTGTTGGCCGGACTGGCCGCATGCTTCGACAAGCCGTACCGGGAGGCCTACGGCAAGTGCCGACCCCGCGATTGACCCGGCTTCCCACCCGCACCGGGTGGCGAAGCGACCGGGTCAGGCGTAGGTGTTGATGTTGCGGCCGAGACTGCCTTCGGTGGCCAGGGCAGTCGGCTGCGGCAGCGCCGCCAGCAGCGCGGCGGCGCCGGCTTCCTGGACGTCGATGGCCTTGCGGAGCACCAGCAGGCCGGCCGCGTTGCCGACCGTGCCAGGCGTGCCGTTGGATGCATTGCTGACGGCTGCGGCGACGCTGGGGGAATTGGTGATGACCATCCCTGCAATATCGGCGATTCCTGCGCGAGCTTGAGCCCAGATCTCACGAGACCACGGCGGCGATGGGGTGAGTGCCGCAGTGCCCGATCAGCTCGACCAACTGCGCCCGGAAGCCCTGCGCCAACCCCTCCATCGTCTCCGGCCTGAACATCCGATCGCTGTAGGACCAGTTCATCGTCAACACGCCGTCCATCACCTGGCCGATCACCTCGATCCAGTTCGGCAGCGGGCCGTTCTCGTCGCGCGCCATGCCGCCCGAATCGCGAGCGCGCGTGAAGCCGGTGCCCTCCTTCAAGGTCTGGTCGAACTGCCCCAGGTAGTTGAACGCGATGCCCGGCCGCACCGCAGCGAGCGAGTCGCGCACCGCCGCGTCGGCGTGCAGGTAGCGCAGCGCGCCGAAACCGACGCCTCGGTTCGGTACCGCGCGCAGATGCGCGGATACCGCCGGGATCGCCTCTGCCCACGGCCGGCCGTGTCCGGACAGGCGCACGGGATAGGCGCTGGTGAACCAGCCCACCGTGCGGCTCAGGTCGAGGTCCGCGGCGTCGCCCTCGCGGCCGTGGCCCTCGAGCAGCACCAGCGCCTCCGGATGCCCGGTCCACGCGGACAGCGTGCGTCCCAGCGCGGTCAGCAGCAGCGCATCGATGCCGCTGCCGTAGGCGGCAGGCGCAACGCGGAGGAGCTGCTGCGTGAGCGCCGCGTCGAGCGACATCGACGCCGTGCGCCGGTCCCTGATCCAGCCGGGCGCCTCCGGATCGTCGCGCGGGAGGTCCGGGATCGCGGCGATCTCGCGTTGCCAACGCGGCAGCTCGGCAGCCAACGCTTCTGACCTCGCCCACTGCTGCAGGTGCTCCGCCCACGCCTTGAACGGCGCGCTGCGGACCGGCAGTGTCGGCTCCGTGCCCGCCGCCAGCGCCAGGTACAGCGACTGCAGATCCTCCAGCAGCACGCGCCAGGACACGCCGTCGATCGTCAGGTGATGCACCGCGATCAGCAGCCGTGCGCTGCCGTCGGCATGCCGCAGGTGAAGCATCCGCCAGAGCGGGCCCTGTGCGAGGTCCAGGCTGCGCTGCGCGAGGTCCGCCTCGCGTCGGATGTCGTCCGGGCTGGCCACGTCGCGTGTCCACAGGACCTCCACGGCATCCGCCGACGAAGCATCCTCGTAGCGCTGCGTCCAGGTGCCATCCGCATCCTGCTGGAAGCGCAGGCGCAGTCCGTCGTGATGCCGCGCGAGCAGCGTGATCACGCGTCGCAGCCGGTCCTCGTCGAGCCAGAGCGGCGCCTGCAGCATCACCGACTGGTTGTAGTGGTGGCGTGCGGGAATGGGCTCGTCGAAGAACCAGTGCTGGATCGGCGTCAGAGGGACGATGCCTTCTGCAACGGCGTCGTCGGTCACAGCGGTGGCGGAGGCGGAACCCGCCTGCGTCAGCGACGCGCTGTCCGCCGTTGCCGCCGTTGCCGCCGTTGCCGTCGTTGCTGTTGCCGTTGCGGACGCCGTGGCGGCCGCCACCGCGACGGCGGCACTCAGCCCCTCGATCGTCTGGTGGCGGATCAGGTCGCGCAGCCGCAGCTCGAAGCCGAGCTTGGCGTTGCGTACCCGCGAGATCACCTGCAGGCTCAGGATGGAGTCGCCGCCCAGTTCAAAGAAGTTGTCGCCGATGCCGAGCTGCTCGAGGCCCAGCACTTCCTGCCAGATCGCCGCCAGCCGGCGTTCGACCTCGTTGCGCGGAGCGCGATGGGCGCCGTCGGTGCTCGCGATCGGATCGGGCAGCGCGCCGCGGTCCAGCTTGCCGCTGATGAGTCGCGGCAGGCGCGGCAGGACCACCAGATGCGCCGGCGCCATGTGCTCCGGCAACTGCTCGGCGATCCGCTGGCGGATGCGTGGCAGCAGCGCCGCCTCGGTGACATCGGGCAGTGCGACGACGTAGGCCACGAGCTGCTTGCCCGAGGGGCTCTCGCGCGCGACCACCGCCGCCTCGAGCACGCCCGGCACCTCGCACAGGCAGGTCTCGATCTCGCCCAGCTCGATGCGGAAACCGCGGATCTTGACCTGGTGGTCGGCGCGGCCGATGTATTCGATGTTGCCGTCCGCCATCCAGCGGACCAGGTCACCGGTGCGGTACAGCCGGCCGCCGGCGGCGTCGAACGGATCGGCGACGAAGCGCTGCGACGTCAGCCCCGCGCGGCCCAGGTAGCCGCGCGCCAGGCCGTAGCCGCCGATGTAGAGCTCGCCGACGACACCCGCCGGCACCGGCTGCAGATCGGTGTCGAGCACATGGATCGCGCGATCGCCCACCGGCCTGCCGATCGGGGCGTAGGCGCAGTCGAAGCTCTCGGTGGCGGCGGACTTCCAGATCAGCGGCGTGATCACGCACTCGGTCGGGCCGTAGCCGTTGATCATCGTGCGCGGACGCAGGTGGCGGCAGACCTTGTCGTAGGCGGCCTTGGGCATGGCCTCGCCGCCGAAGACGTAGAGCTCCACCGGCGGCGCGTCGCCGCGCATGCCCGCCCAATCGGCGATCTGGCCGAGGTAGGCCGGCGGGAACGCGGCGTTCGTGACCTCGTAGCGGTACAGCGCTTCGCTCGTCTGCTCGGCGGTCCAGAGTTCGTTGTCGCGCAGCGCCAGGCCCGCGCCGATGCACAGCGGCGTCAGCCAGCGCTCATGCGCGCCGTCGAACGAGAACGACATGAAGTGCAGTTCGCACGAGTCGGCACTCATGCCGTAGATCTCCGCCGTGGCCAGGCAGTGCATGGCCAGCGGACCGTGCGTCACCGCCACGCCCTTGGGCAGGCCGGTGGAGCCGGAGGTGTAGATCACATAGGCCAGGTGATCGGGATGGTCCGGCAGGTCGAGATTGGCGCCGTCGCCATCGGCGTCGCCCTCCTCTTCCATCGTGACGACGGCCAGACCGTCGATGACCGGCAGACGCGATCGCAGCGCACGCTGCGTCAGCAGCAGCGACGCGCCGCTGTCCCGCAGCATGAACGCCAGGCGGTCGGCGGGATAGGCCGGATCGAGCGGGACATAGGCCGCGCCCGCCTTCAGCACCGCGAGCAGGCCGACGATGCTGTCCAACGAGCGCTCCAACGCCACGCCGACACGCGCGTCGCGTTGCACGCCCAGGCGCACGAGGCGGCGCGCCAGGCGATTCGCGCGGGCATTGAGTTGCGCGTAGCTCAGTTCGTCGTCGCCGAACAGCAGCGCGATCGCTTCGCCGCGTTCAGCGGCCTGGCGCTCGATCAGGCGGTGCACCGGGACCGGACGCGGCGCGGCCAGACCGTCGCGGCTCCGCCCGAGTTCACGCACCGTCGCGGTCGCGGTATCGTCCAGCCAGTTCAGCTCGCCGAGCGGCGTGGAAGCGTTGGCGCTCATGCGAGCGAGCAGCGTCTCCATCTGCGCGCGCAGTTCCTCGACGAAGGCATCGTCGAAATCGCGGCGGTTGTAGCAGTACTCGATGACCAGCCGGTCGCCGGCGACCACCTGCAGGTCCATCGCATAGCCGGTGAGGCCATCGCCGCCGATCTCGGCGAACGCCAGGCCGTACTGGCTCAGCTGGCGCAAGGCGCGGTCGATCGGGGCGTTCTCGAAGACGATGATGCTGTCGAACAGCGGCCGGCCCGACGAACCCGCCCAGCGCTGCACGTCGGCCAGCGCGGCGTGCTCGTGGTCGCGCAGCTGCAGGTTGGTGTCCTGCACGGCGCGCAGGTAGTCGCCGACCCGCTGGCCGGCGTCCCAGCGCACGGGCACAGGCACCGTGTTGATGAACAGGCCCAGCATCTCCTCGGCGCCCGGCAAGGTCGCGGGTCGGCCGGCCACGGTCGCGCCGAAGACGACGCGGTCGCGGCCCGTGTGCCGATGCAGCAGCACGGCCCACGCGGCTTGCACCAGCGTGTTCACGGTCACGCGCTCGCGCTGCGCGAAGGCCTGCAGCGACGCCGTGCCGTCGATGTCGAAGCGCGTGTACAGCTTCTGGAAGCCGGAACGGCCCGGCGCGGCGCGGGTGGACTCGGCCAGCAGCGTGGGCCCGTCCAGCTGCGCCAGCGCCGAGGTCCAGAACGCCTCGGGCGCGCCGGCGTCCTGGCGCTGCAGCCAGCGGACGAAGTCGCCGTACCGGGGCGGCTCGGCGGGCAGCGCTTCGCCGGCGTAGCAGCGCAGCCACTCGGCCATCAGGCGCGAATCGCTCCAGCCATCCGACAGCAGGTGATGGCGCGTCCACACCAGTTGATGACGGTCCTCGTCCAGCCGGATCACGGCGACACGCGACAGCGGCGGACGGATCCAGTCGATGGGTCGCACGAGTTCGGCACGGGCGAAGTCGGCGATGCGACGGGCCACCGCAACCGGATCGTCGGAACCAACTGATCCGGCTGAAGAGTCGAGATCGCGCCAATCGAGCCGTTCCATCACGGCCGGCGCCTCGCGCAGCACCAGCTGCAACGGACGAGCCATGCCAGACTGCCAGAGCACCACCGTGCGCAGCATCGCGTGGCGGGCGACCATCACGCGCCATGCGGCCTCGAGGCGATCAGGATCCAGATGGCGGACCTCGACGTTCAGCTGATTCACGTAGAGCCCGGAATCCGGCGCCTCGACGGAATGCAGGAGCATGCCCTCCTGGGTCGGCACCAGCGGGTAGACGTCCTCGATCATCGAGGCGTCGATGCCAAGCGCGGCGATGGCCGCATCGTCGAGGAAGTCGCTCAAGTGGCCGCGCGCAGCGGGCGCATCGGCGGCATGGCTGCTGCCACTGCCCGACGTGTCGTGCTCGACCAGACGCTCGGCCACCTCGCCCAGTCGCGCGACGGTCTGCAGCTCGAAGACCTGGCGCGGCGTGAGTCGCCAGCCCGCACGCCGCAGGCGCGAGATGATCTGCAGGCTGAGGATCGAATCACCGCCCACTTCGAAGAAGTTGTCGTGACGGCCCACGCGCGTCGCGTTCAGCACCTCCGCCCAGATGGCCGCGATGGCGAGCTCGACCTCGCCCTGCGGCGCTTCGTACTCGACGGCGGACGCGGCCTCCGGCTGCGGCAACGCCTTGCGATCGACCTTGCCGCTGGGGTTCAGGGGCAGCGTGTCCAGCAGGACGATGACGGCGGGGACCATGTATTCGGGCAGCGCGCGGCTCAGCGCCTCGCGCAGAGTCGACACGTCGATCGAGCCGACGGCGCCAACGACGCCATCAACGCCATCAACGCTTCCGACACCGGCAATGCCGGCGGTCTCGGCGCTTGCCCCATCGCCCATTCCGGGCGTGGTCGTGGCCTTCGCGTGCGCCGACACGTACGCAATGAGCCGAGCACCCGTCGGTGCCGGCTGCGCGACGACCACGGCCTCGCGAACGCCTGGCTGAGCGAGCAACTGCGCTTCGATCTCGCCGAGCTCGATGCGGAAGCCGCGGATCTTGACCTGATGGTCGATGCGGCCGAGGTAGTCGAGCTGACCTTCAGCATTCCAACGCACGAGGTCGCCCGTGCGGTAGAGACGGCTGCCTGCCGAAGCACCCGGAAGATCCCGCGCGGAATCGTTCACCGCGTCTTTGGCAACCGTGGCCATCGGGTTGGCGACGAATCGTTCCGACGTCAGCCCGGCGCGACCGTGATAACCACGCGCCAGTCCGATGCCACCGAGGTAGAGCTCGCCAGGCACGCCGGGCGGGACCGGGTTGAGGTCACCGTCCAGCACCCAGGTCGAGATGCCGGCGATCGGCGCGCCGATCGGCACCTGACTCCGGCCGTCGTCGCGGCACGTCCAATGCGTGACGTCGATGGCGGCCTCGGTGGGCCCGTAGAGATTGAACAGCCCCGCCTGCGGCAGTCGCCGGAACACGCCGGCCTGTGCTTCCGCCGGCAGTGCTTCGCCGCTGCACACGATGCGGCGCAGCGAGGTGCAGACCTCGACGCCGTCGTGCGCCAGAAACGCTTGAAGCATCGACGGGACGAAGTGGATCGTCGTGACCTGGTGCGCCTCGATCAGCGCCACCAGGCGTGCCGGATCGCGATGGTCGCCCGGGCTTGCGATAGCCAGCCGGGCACCTTCGGCCAACGCCCAGAAGAGCTCCCACACCGAGACATCGAAGCTCAACGGCGTCTTCTGCAGCACCGTGTCCGACGCGTCGAGCGTGTACGCCTCCTGCATCCACGCCAGGCGGTTATGCAGCGCCACGTGGCGGTTCGCCGCGCCCTTCGGACGGCCAGTCGATCCGGACGTGTAGATCACGTAGGCGAGGTTCTCGCCGTGCAGCTCTACATCGGGGTTGACGGCTGATTGCTCCGAGACATCGATGGTGTCGATGTCGACGAAGCGGCGCCGTCCCCCGTCCGGCAGCCGTGAGCGCAAGTGCGACTGCGTCAGCACCAGAGACACATCACTGTCCTCGAGCATGTAGGCCAGCCGCTCCGCCGGCAGCTCGGGATCGAGCGGCACGTAGGCGCCGCCGGCCTTCAGGATCGCCAGCACGCCGACCATCATGTCGAGCGAGCGCTCGACCGCCAGACCCACGCGCGCGTCGGCACGCACGCCCAGGGCGATCAGGCGATGCGCGAGCCGGTTCGCGCGCAGGTTGAGCTCGCCGCGCGTCAGCGCGGTGTTGCCGAACACCAGTGCCGGCGCATCGGGATCGATCGCCGCCTGGCGCTCGATGAGGCGATGCATCGTCGATGCGCTGGCAACAGCCTTCGAGCCTTCGCTCCATCGCGCCAAGGTCGCCATCTCGGCATCGCCGAGCAACGGCAGCGCATGCAACGGCCGCTCGCCGCCGGCCGCCAGCGCATCGACGATCCCGCGCACGGCGGCATCCAGGTAGCCGGCCATGCGCTCGGAACGCACCGAGCGCTCGACCTGGAGCACCAGCTCGAAGACCTCACCGCGGTCGTTGACCGACAGCGTGAACGGATAGTTGGTGCGCTCCTTCGCCCCGACCAGCGTCATGCCCTCCCAGGTCGTCTCCGCGCCCACCGCGTCGTTTGCGTCGCTCGCGTCGTTTGCCTCATGCGTTCCATGCGCTTCATGCACGCCCCCGGAGCTTTCATCGCCTCGACGCGGGCCGCTGTGGCGATAGTTCAGCAGGCTGGAGAACAAGGGCGTGCCACCCGGCAGCCGACTGCAGCGCTGCGCCAGCGACAGCGGCGCGTGCTCGTGATGCAGCAGGCCGGTCAGGCGCTCGTGCGTCTCGCGCAGGCCCTGCGCGACGTTGCGGCCGCCAAGCCGCACCCGCAGCGGCAGCGTGTTGATGAACATCCCCATCGCGCGGTGCGCGTCCTCGCCGCCCTGCATGCGGCCGAACAGCACCGTGCCGAAGACGACGTCGTCGCGCCCGGCGGTGCGGGCCAGCACCAGCGCCCACGCGAGATGGAAGAGCGTCGCCGCACTGACGCCCTGGCGCCGCGCCTGCTCGCGCAGCGCCGTCGACGGCGTCGTGGGCAGCGTCAGTCGCGACTCCTCGTTGGCGCTGCCGTCCAGCCGCGCGTCCGCGAGCCCGAAAGGCGCGGTCAACTCGTCCACGTCGCCCAGCTGCGCGCGGAAGAAGGCCTCATGCGCGGCCGTGTCGATGCCGCCGCGCGACTGCGCGACATAGCGGCGGTACGGGACCGGTTCAGGCAGCTCGGCCTGCCGGCCCTGGAGGATCAGCGCGATCTCCTCGATCATCAGCTTCTCGGCCGTGTGGTCGAGCGCCAGATGATGGCTCGGCAACTGCAGCAGCCATTGACCGGCCGGCGCATCGTGCACGGCGATCGCGCGCACCAGCGGCGCGCGGCGCACGTCGATGCGGAAGCTGCGGCGATCCACGTGCGCCGCCAGCCGCTCGGCCGCGAGACCCGCGGCGCGATCCGCCTCGTCGATCTCCAGCCACTCGAGCCGCAGCGGCGCCTCGCGGCAGACCACCTGGACCGGCGTGCGCAACCCTTCCCAGAGGACGGCGGTGCGCAGGATGTCGTGGCGCGCGATGACCTCGTTGAGGGCATCGATGAAGCGCAGCAGTCGCGGCTGCGAATCGAATCGCAGCAGCAGCGAGATGACGTAGGCGTCGCCCTGCTCCTGCATCAGGTGATGGAACAGCATCCCTTCCTGCAGCGGCGCGAGCGGATAGAGGTCCTGGATGTTGCCGGCTCCGCCGGGGATGGCGGATTCGATGCGACGCAGTTCGTCCGCGTCGAGGTCGATCAGCGGCAGCATGCCGGGCTCGATCGCGGCGCAGCCCGGAGGGATGGTGGCGGCGCTGTCGTCGATCGACACGGTGTCCGACGACGACGCGCGGGCCGTCGCTACTGCGGCAGCGGCTGCGAAGTCCGCCAGGCGCGGATGCAGGAACAACTCGCGCATCTCCGAGTGCCAACCGGCCCGCCGCATCCGCGCCTGCAGCTGGATCGCCAGCAGCGAATGGCCGCCGAGTTCGAAGAAGTTGTCCTGGCGACCGACGCGCTCGACGGCCAACAGGTCCGTCCAGATCGCGGCGATGGCAAGCTCGGCGTCACCTTGCGGCGCTTCATACTCGACCGATGAAGCGGCCTCGGGCTGCGGCAGCGCCTTGCGATCGACCTTGCCGCTGGGGTTCAGCGGCAGCGTGTCCAGCACGACGATGACGGCGGGGACCATGTACTCCGGCAGCGCGCGGCCCAGCGCCTCGCGCAGGGTTGCCACGTCGATCGGCGCTGCGATCGGCGCCCCCACGGACTGATCTATCGGACCGGTCTGGCCAGTGGTCGTCGCATGCGCCGACACGTACGCGACGAGTCGCGCGCCCGCTGGCGCCTGCTGCGCCACGACGACGGCCTCGCGAACGCCCGGCTGCGCGAGGAGCTGCGCCTCGATCTCGCCGAGCTCGATCCGGAATCCGCGGATCTTGACCTGATGGTCGATGCGACCGAGGTAGTCGAGTTGTCCGTCGGCGTTCCAGCGCACGAGATCGCCGGTTCGATAGAGCCGGCTTCCTGCCGATGCAAGCGACGCAGGCGAGCCACCCGCCGCATTCGTGGCCATCGGGTTGGCGACGAATCGCTCGGACGTGAGTCCGGCGCGATCGTGATAGCCACGTGCAAGCCCAATGCCGCCAAGGTACAGCTCGCCCGGAACACCGGGCGGGACCGGGTTGAGATCTCCATCCAGCACCCACGTCGAGATGCCCGTGATCGGCGCGCCGATCGGCACTTGGCTGCGACCGTCGTCGCGGCACGTCCAATGCGTGACGTCGATGGCGGCCTCGGTCGGGCCGTACAGGTTGTAGAGGCTCGCCTTCGGAAGCCGCCGGAACACGCCGGCTTGCGCCTCCGCCGGCAGCGCTTCGCCGCTGCACACAATGCGCCGGAGCGAGGTGCAGGCCTCGACGCCGTCGTGCGCGAGGAAGGCCTGCAGCATCGACGGCACGAAGTGGATCGTCGTGACCTGATGCGCCTCGATGAGCGCCACCAGGCGCGCCGGGTCGCGATGATCGCCCGGTCCTGCGATGGCGAGGCGCGCGCCTTCGGCCAACGCCCAGAAGAGCTCCCATACCGACACGTCGAAGCTCAACGGGGTCTTCTGCAGCACGGTGTCGGAAGCATCGAGCGCATACGCCTCCTGCATCCACGCCAGGCGGTTGTGCAACGCCGCGTGGCGGTTGGCCGCGCCCTTCGGACGCCCGGTCGATCCGGACGTGTAGATCACGTAGGCGAGGCTCTCGCCGTGCAGCTCGACATCCGGATTCGCATCAGCTCTCGTGTCTCGGTCCGCGTCCGGCCGGTCGCTGAGTTCGATCGTGTCGATGTCGACGGCGCTACGCCCTGCCCCGACCGGCAACCGCGCGCGCAGATGTGACTGTGTCAGAACCAGCGACACCCCACTGTCTTCGAGCATGTAGGCCAGCCGGTCCGCCGGCAGCTCGGGATCGAGCGGCACGTACGCGCCACCGGCCTTCAGGATGGCCAGCACGCCGACCATCATGTCGAGCGAGCGCTCCACCGCCAGACCCACGCGCGAGTCCGGACGAACGCCCAGCGCGATGAGGCGATGCGCCAGACGGTTCGCGCGGACGTTGAGCTCACCGCGCGTCAACGACGAGGTCGCCGACGACGCCGACGACGACACCGCCTCCGATGACGACGACGAAGACGAAGACGACCGTGACTTCGCTTCGCCGATCACCAGCGCCGGTGCATCGGGATCCGCTGCCGCCTGCCGCTCGATGAGCCGATGTACAGGCTCCGACGCGGCGACCGGCGCGGTGTTGACGCTGAGTTGCGCGAGCCAGTCCGATTCGACCGTGGACATCAGCGTGACATCGCCGACCGCGATCTCCGGCGTGTCGGCGATCGCCGCCAGCGTCGCGGCGAATTGGCCGGCCATGCGCTCGATGGCCGCGGGCTCGAACAGTTCGGCCGCGTAGCTGAAGCTCGCGCGCACCGTGGCGTCGGCGTTCTCGGTGGTCGTCAGCATCAGCTCGAACTGCGCGGCCTGCTCGCCGGAGGCATACGGCGTGACCGTCAGCCCCGGCAGCACCGCCTCGCCCTGGGCCCCACCGCGGCCGTGGTTGAACATCACCTGGAACAGCGGATGTACGCCGAGCGAGCGCTCGGGCTGCAGCGCATCGACCAGTTGCTCGAAGGGCAGGTCCTGATGCGCCTGCGCGCCGAGCGCGGCCTCCCGGGCCTGATCGAGCACCTGCGCCAGCGTGCGAGCGCCCTCCACGCGATTGCTGAGCACCTGCGTGTTGACGAAGAAGCCGACGACCCCTTCGGTCTCCGGCCGCTGGCGATTGGCCACGGGCACGCCGACACGGATGTCCGCCTGTCCGGCATGGCGGGCCAGCACCGTCTGGTAGCCGGCCAGCAGCGCCATGAACAGCGTGGCGCCGTGCTCCAGCGCGCGCTGTCGCAGCGCGCCCACCAGCGGCGCGGGCAGCGTCGTCACATGCTGGGCGGCGCGATACCGCCCATCCGATCGTCGGGGATGATCCGCCGGCAGCTGCAGCACCGGCTGCTCGCCGCCCAGCCGGTCCTTCCAGTAGGTCAACTGCCGGTCCTTCTCGCCGGCCTCCAGCCAGTGGCGCTGCCATGCGGCGTAGTCCGCGTACTGGATCGGCAAGGCCGGCGCCGACGGCGTCTCGCCGCGCACCCGCGCGCCGTACTGCCCAACGAATTCGTCGACGATCACCTTCATCGACCAGCCGTCCGACACGATGTGATGCATCACCACGACGAGGATGTGGCGCTCCGCGCTCTGCCGCAGCAAGGCCACGCGCAGCAGCGGTCCCGCGCCGAGGTCGAACGGGCGGTCCACCAGACGCATTGCCATCGCCCGTGTGCGCGCTTCCAGGTCGCCATCGGCGCCAACACCGACATCGAAGCCAACATCGATCGTTTCGACCTGGAAGCCCGTCTTCCCGGCCTCATGCACCCGCTGAGCCACCTGCCCCCGCTCATCTGCGTGGAAGGTCGTGCGGAGCGACTCATGGCGCTCGATCAGCGCCTCGAAGCTGGCGCGCAACGCCGCCTCGTCGAGTGCTCCCTGCAGGGTCAATGCGCCCGACAGGTGATACGCCGTGCTGCTCGGATCCAGCGTCCACAGGAACCACTGGCGCAACTGGGCGTGCGGAGCGGCCGCGCATCGAGGCGAGCAGCCTGGTCATCGCCGGAGGCCTCCACCACCGAAGAGGCGTCCGCGACCACGGCGCCCGGCCGCCACGCGTGGCGCAGGCACGATCGGCAGCATCGCGAAGTCGATGCCCTGCGCCTTCAGCGCCTGCAGGAACCCGCGCTGCTTGTCCGCGGACAGACGCGCGAAGCGCTCCGCCAGCGCGCGCTTGGGATCCGCAGGAGATGCGGCCGCCGGTGCGGCCGCGGCTGAGGTCGACGGCAGACCGCCGGGGCAGGCGAGGAGGCGTCGTTCTTGTCGATGATGCTCATTCAGTTCTCCCAGGTGTCCAGCAGTGCCGCCATGCGATCGAGATCGCCGCGCTGCGCCGACGCCGTCGCGTCGACCTCGCGCCGCACCGCCGCGGCCGCGTCGGCCAGCGTCGGGCTCTCGAAGTACGCGCGCAGCGGCAGCTGCACGCCGAAGCGCCGCTGCACCTTCATCTGCAGTTTCAGCAGGGCCAGCGAATGCCCGCCCAGTTCAAAGAAGTTGTCGTCGCGACCGACGCGTTCCACGGCCAGCGTCTCCGCCCACAGCGCGGCCAGCGCCGTCTCGGTCTCGCCGCGCGGCGGCTCGTGCGCGCGGTCGACGTCGGCCTCGGGCGCCGGCAGCGCCTTGCGGTCGACCTTGCCGTTGGGGTTCAGCGGCAATGCGTCCAGCACGATGAACAGCCCCGGCACCATGTGGTCCGGCAACACGCGCGCGAGGCCCTCCCGCAGCGCGCGCGGCGCCAGCGCATGACCGGGCAGCGGCGACACGTAGGCCACCAGCCGGGCGCCGGCCGCGCCGTAGGCGGCGACCGCCACCGCCTCGCGCACGCCGGGCTGCAGGCGCAGCTGCGACTCCACCTCGCCCAGCTCGATGCGGAAGCCGCGCACCTTCACCTGATGGTCGATGCGGCCGAGGTACTCGAGTTCCCCGCGCGCGTTCCAGCGCACCAGGTCGCCGGTGCGGTACATGCGCCCTCCGGCGCCAACAAAACGGCTCGCTGATTGGCTCGCCGAATGGTGCGCCGGTTGGATCGCTGGTTGGATCGCCGAATACATCGGCGAACGGGATCGGCGACGAAGCGCTCGGCGCTCGCATCGGGCCGTCCGAGGTAGCCGCGCGCCAGACCGCCCGCCAGGTACAGTTCGCCCGGCACGCCGGGCGGGCACAGGTTCAGGTCGCCATCGAGCACGTAGGCGCTGCGGTCGCCCACCGGCTTGCCGATCGGCATGTAGGACGCGTCGGAGCGCTCGCCGGCCAACGCGATGCCCACCGTCGGCGTGATCACGGTCTCGGTCGGACCGTAGCCGTTGATGATGCGCGGCGGCTTCAGCACGGCCTGCACGAGATCGAGATTCGCGCGGGACATGGCCTCGCCGCCGACGGTGTAGGACCGGATCGGCAGCCGGCTCGCCGACTCGCCGAGCAGTTCGGCCATCTGCGTCAGGTAGCCCGGCGTGAAGCAGGCGATCGTGATGCCGTGGCGTTCGATCTCGGCGGCGGTCCGCTCCGCGGGCCACAGTTCCTGGTCCGCGCGGCATCAGCGCCGCGCCGAAGGCCAGCGGCACCCAGGTGCGTTCATGCGCGCCGTCGAACGCGATCGACGCGAACTGCAGCTCGCGGTCCTCCGGGGTCATGCCGTAGACCTCGCCGATCGATTGCACGTGCATCGCCAGCGGCCCGTGCGTGACGGCCACGCCCTTCGGCCGCCCCGTGGAGCCCGAGGTGTAGATCACGTAGGCCAGATGCTCCGGGTGGAGCTCGACGGCGGATCCGTGTCCGCGCCGGTGAAGGCGTCGCCGCCGTCCAACGTCAGCACCTCGAGTCCGTCGTGGACCGGCAGCCGCGATGCGATCGCCTCCTGCGTCAGCAGCAGACGCAGGCCGCTGTCCTCGACCATGTAGGCCAGGCGCTCGGCCGGATAGCTCGGATCCAGCGGCACGTACGCGGCGCCGGCCTTCAGGATCGCCAGGAGGGCGACCACCATGTCCATCGACCGCTGCACGGCCAGGCCGATGCGGTCCTCCGGTCGAACGCCCACGCGCGATCAGCCGGTGCGCGAGGCGATTGGCCCGGGCGTTGAACTGCGCGTAGGTGAGCTGTTGATCGCCGGAGATCAAGGCGACCGCGTCGGGCCGTTCGGCGGCCTGGCGTTCGACCAGACGCGGCACCGGCGGCGTCGACCGTAGCGGATGCTCGTTGAGGCCCCAGCCCTTCAACCGGGCGAGCGAGGCGGCATCGAGCACGTCCAGCTCGCTCAACGTCTTCGCGGGACGGTGCGCCAGCGCGTCCACCAGGCTGCCTACCGCGGCCTGCATCAGCTCGCAGACATGGTCCGCATCCAGCGACTCGTGCACCTGTGCGACCAGGCCGAAGCCTTGTCCATCGTCGTCCACCGAGAGGCCGAACGGGTAGTTCGACCGCTCCTGGGCGGCGCCGATCTCCATGCCTTCCCAGGCGCTTGAGGACGCATCGCGGCGGCGGCCCGCATGCCGGTAGTTGAGCAGCGCCGAGAACAACGGCGTGCCGCCGGACAACCCGCTGCAGCGTTGCGCGAGCGACAGGCTCGCGTGCTCGTGACGGAGCAGCGCGGAGAGCGCCGCATGGGCGTCGCGCAGGCCATCGGCAACGGACTGCGTGCCGACGCGCAGACGCAGCGGCAGCGTGTTGATCGAAAGCCCCAGGGCGCGTTCGGCGCCGCCTTCGGCCCGCAGGCGGCCCAGCAGCACGGTGCCGAAGACCACGTCGGTGCGGCCCGTCGTGCGGCCCAGCACCAGCGCCCACGCGAGGTGGAACAGCGAGGCGACGCCGACACCATGACGGCGCGCCTGCCGGCGGGCCTCGGCCGCCAGCGAAGCGGGAAGCGCATGACGCGCCTGCCGCAGGCGCGAGCCGTCACCGCGGACATCGGCCACGCCGAACGGCGCGGTGGGCTCGGTGACATCGCGCAGCATGGCGCTGAAGAAGGCCTCGTGCTCCGCGCGGCTGATGCCCAGGCGGGCCTGCGCCACGAAGCGGCGGAACGGCACCGGCTCGGGCAGCTCGGCTGTCCGGCCCTGCTGGATCAGCGTGATCTCCTCGACGACACCGGCCAGCGTGCTGTGGTCCGTCACCAGGTGATGGCTGGGGAGTTGCAGCAGCCAGCGTCCCTGCGCCGCGTCGAAGCCCGCGATCGCGCGGAGCAGCGGCGCGCGTCGCACGTCGATGCGGCAGCGGCCGGGGCGCCCCATGGCCTCGAGCCGCGCGGCCACCGCACCGTCTTCGGGCGCCAGCCACTCGATGTCGAGGCGCGCCTCGCGGCACACGACCTGCACCGGCTCCTCGAGGCCTTCCCACAACACGGCGGTACGCAGGATGTCGTGGCGCTCGATGACGCGGTTGAAGCTGTCGACGAAACGGCGCAGTCGCGCCTCGCTGTCGAAGCTGATCAGGTGGGCGGTGACGTAGGCGTCGGCGTCGGGTTGCAGCAGGTGGTGGAAGAGGATCCCTTCCTGCAGCGGCGCGAGCGGGTAGACGTCCTGGATGTTGGCGGCACCACCGGGGATGGCGGCTTCGATGCGGCGGGTCTCGTCGGAAGTCAGGGCGATCAGCGCCTCCCCGTCATCGATGGAGGCCGAAGTCGAAGTCGATGGGGACTCCGACTCCGATGTCGATTGAGTCGCCGTCGACAACGATGACGCCGACGACCCGATCGATTCGGCGAATGCCGCGAGTTCCGCGTGCAGGAAGATCTGACGGACCTCGGTGCGATATCCCCGTGTGCGCAGGCGCTCCAGCACGCGCAGGGCCAGCAACGAGTGGCCGCCCAGCGCGAAGAAGTTGTCGCGACGGCCGACGCGTTCGACGTCGAGGACCTCGGCCCAGATCGCGGCGACCGTCTCCTCGATCTCACCGCGCGGCGCTTCGTACTCAACGGCGGACGCGGACTCCGGCTGCGGCAGCGCCTTGCGGTCGACCTTCCCGCTGGGATTCAGCGGTAGCGTGTCCAGCACGACGATGACGGCGGGGACCATGTACTCGGGCAGCGCGCGGCCCAGCGCCTCGCGCAGGATCGACACGTCGATCGAGCCGACGGCGCCAGCGACGCCAACGACGCCATCAACGCTTCCGACACCGGCAATGCCGGCGGTCTGGCGCTTGCCCCATCGTCCATTCCGTGCGTGGTCGCCGCCCTGGCGTGCGCCGACACGTACGCGATGAGCCGAGCACCCGTCGGCGCCTGCTGCGCCACAACGACGGCCTCGCGAACGCTCGGCTGAGCGAGGAGCTGCGCTTCGATCTCGCCGAGCTCGATCCGGAATCCGCGGATCTTGACCTGATGGTCGATGCGACCGAGGTAGTCGAGTTGTCCGTCGGCGTTCCAGCGCACGAGATCGCCGGTTCGATAGAGCCGGCTTCCTGCCGATGCAAGCGACGCAGGCGAGTCACCCGCCGCATTCGTGGCCATCGGGTTGGCGACGAATCGCTCGGACGTCAGCCCGGCGCGATCGTGATAGCCGCGCGCGAGACCGATGCCGCCGAGGTACAGCTCGCCCGGAACACCGGGCGGGACCGGATTGAGATCTCCATCCAGCACCCACGTCGAGATGCCCGTGATCGGCGCGCCGATCGGCACTTGGCTGCGACCGTCGTCGCGACACGTCCAATGCGTGACGTCGATGGCGGCCTCAGTCGGTCCGTACAGGTTGTAGAGGCTCGCCTTCGGAAGCCGCCGGAACACGCCGGCTTGCGCCTCCACCGGCAGCGCCTCGCCGCTGCACACGATGCGACGAAGCGAGGTGCAGGCTTCGACGCCTTCATGCGCCAGGAACGCCTGCAGCATCGACGGCACGAAGTGGATCGTCGTGACCTGATGCGCCTCGATGAGCGCCACCAGCCGCGCCGGGTCGCGATGATCGCCCGGCGCGGCGATGGCCAGTCGGGCGCCTTCGGCGAGCGCCCAGAACAGCTCCCACACCGACACGTCGAAGCTCAATGGTGTCTTCTGCAGCACGGTGTCGGAAGCATCGAGCGCATACGCCTCCTGCATCCATGCCAGACGGTTGTGCAGCGCCACGTGGCGATTCGCCGCGCCCTTCGGACGGCCGGTCGATCCGGACGTGTAGATCACGTAGGCGAGGCTCTCGCCGTGCAGCTCGACATCCGGATTCGCGTCAGCTCTCGTGTCTCGTCCCGCGTCCGGCCGGTCGCTGAGTTCGATCGTGTCGATGTCGACGGCGCTACGCCCTGCCCCGACCGGCAACCGCGCGCGCAGATGTGACTGCGTCAGAACCAGCGACACCCCGCTGTCCTCGAGCATGTAGGCCAGCCGGTCCGCCGGCAGTTCGGGATCGAGCGGCACGTACGCGCCACCGGCCTTCAGGATGGCCAGCACGCCGACCATCATGTCGAGCGAGCGCTCCACCGCCAGACCCACGCGCGAGTCCGGACGAACGCCCAGCGCGATGAGGCGATGCGCCAAACGGTTCGCGCGGACGTTGAGCTCACCGCGCGTCAACGACGAGGTCGCCGACGACGCCGACGACGACACCGCCTCCGATGACGACGACGACGACGATGACGAAGACGAAGACGACCGTGACTTCGCTTCGCCGAACACCAGCGCCGGTGCATCGGGATCCGCCGCCGCCTGCCGCTCGATGAGCCGATGTACAGGCTCCGCCGCGGCGACCGGCTCGGTGTTGACGCTGAGCTGCGCGAGCCAGTCCGATTCGACCGTGGACATCAGCGCGACATCGCCGACCGCGATCTCCGGCGTGTCGGCGATCGCCGTCAGCATCGCGGCGAAGTGGCCCGCCATGCGCTCGATGGCCGCGGGCTCGAACAGCTCCGCCGCGTAGCTGAAGCTCGCGCGGACGCTGCCGTCCTCCAGCTCCGTCGTGTGCAGCGCGAGCTCGAACTGCGCCACGCGTTCCGCGACTTCCACCGACTCGATGGCCAGACCGGGCAGTTGCCGTGCCGACAGATCCTGGCCGCGCTGGTGGTTGAACAGCACCTGGAACAGCGGATGAACCCCCAGCGAGCGCTCCGGCTGAAGCGCCTCGACCAGCTGCTCGAAGGGCAGATCGGGATTCGCCTGCGCGCCGATCGCCGCCTCGCGCGCCTGCGCCAGCACCTGCGTGAGCGGCAGCCGCGTGGCGATGCGGTTGTCCAGCACCTGCGTGTTGACGAAGAAGCCCACCACCGGCGCGATCTCGGGCCGGTCGCGGTTGGCGATGGGCACGCCGACGCGGATGTCCGTCTGGCCCGTCCACCGGGCCAGGACGGCCTGGAAGCCGGCCAGCAGCACCATGAACGGCGTTGCGCCCGCGTCCCGCGCGCGCTGTCGCAGACGCTCCGCCAATGCCGGCGGCAGCGCGAGCGTGTGCCGCGCCGCGCGGTACCGGCCGTCGGCGCGGCGCGGATGATCGGTCGGCAGCTGCAGCACCGGCTGCTCGCCGCCCAGCCTTCCCAACCAGTGATCGAGCTGCCGCTGCTGCTCGCCCTCGGCCATCCGATGACGCTGCCACGCGGCGTAGTCCGCGTACTGGATCGGCCACGGGACCAGCATCGACTGCTCGCCGCGCAACGCGGCCTCGTAGTCGGCCAGGACTTCGTCCACGACGATGCGCATCGATCCGCCATCGGACACGATGTGGTGCATCACCACCACCAGCAGATGGCGGTCCGCGTCCTGCCGCTGCAGCCCGACGCGGATCAGCGGTCCCGCGCTGAAGTCGAACGGCGTGTCGACAAGCCGCCGCGCCTGCGCATCGTCCGAGAGCTCCGTCAGCGCAATCACTGCTTCGCCCGGACCTCGGACGCGCTGCATCACCGCGCCGTCCGGCGACGCGTGGAAGGTGGTCCGCAGCGATTCATGCCGGCGGACGAGCGCCTCGAAGCTCGCGCGCAGGGCCGCGACGTCCAGCGCGCCGCGCAGCGTCAGCGCGCCGGCGATGTGGTACGCGGTGCTCGTGGGATCGAGCTGCCAGAGGAACCACTGACGCTCCTGCGCGAAGGACGCCGGCATCGCCGCAGACCGCTTGGCGGCTGGCAGCACCGTGATGGCGAGACGCGGGGATCGACCGTCCACGGCGCGCGCGAGCGCGGCCACGGTCGGGTGCTCGAACACCTCCCGCGGCGACAGCTGCCAGCCCCGACGGTGAGCCAGCGAGATCAGCTTCAAGCTCAGGATCGAATCCCCGCCGAGCGCGAAAAAGTGATCGTCACGCCCGACCCGCGACACGCCGAGAACGTCGGCGAAGAGCGCCGCGACGGCCGCTTCGGTGTCGCCGCGAGGTGCCTCATAGGCACCCACCGAGCCGAGCTCGGGATCGGGCAGCGCGCGCCGGTCGACCTTGCCGTTCGGGTTGAGCGGCAATGCGTCCAGCACGACCACCAAGCTCGGCACCATGTAGTCGGGCAGTACCGCGGCAGCGCGATCGCGCACGCCTTCCAAGTTTTCAGCGTCCAGCACATGGCCGGCCCGTGCAACGACGTAGGCCACCAGCCGCGTGCCGGACGCGCCCGGCGCGGCGACGGCCACCGCCTCGCGCACGGCGGGCTGCGAGGTCAATGCGGCCTCGACCTCGCCGAGTTCGATGCGGAAGCCGCGCACCTTGACCTGATGGTCGACGCGGCCGAGGTACTCGAGCTCGCCGTCGGCGCTCCAGCGCACCAGATCGCCGGTGCGGTACATGCGAGCGCCCGGTGCGCCGAACGGATCGGCGACGAAGCGCTCGGCGGTCTGGCCGCCGCGATCGAGGTAGCCGCGCGCCAGACCGGTGCCGCCGAGGTAGAGCTCGCCCGGAACGCCGGGCGGGCAAGGCGACAGGTGGCTGTCGAGCACCCCAGGCGGCGCGATCACCGACGGGATGGCCGATCGGCGCGACCGGCCGGTCGCCGAGGCGTGCGATGTCGGCCGAGGGGACGCGCCACGCGCACGGCGTGATGACGGCCTCCGTCGGTCCGTAGGAATTCACCAGCCACTGCGGCACGAAGGCATCACGCGCCGCGCGCAGGTCGGCGGCGGACCAGGCCTCGCCGCCAGCGATGCACAGCCGCACCGGCAGACCACCGCCCGCGTGTTCGGCCGCCAGTTGGCGCAGGTAGGCCGGCGGCAGGTGGATGGCGGTCACGCCGTCGCGACGGATCGTGCGCGCGACCTCGGCGGTCGACCAACCGTCCTGCGGCAGCAGCACGACGGCCGCGCCCTGGATCAGCGGCGCCATCCACTGCGAACCGGCCGCGTCGAAACTGATCGACGCGAACTGCAGCATGCGGTCGTCCGCCCGGAGGCCGAAGCGATCCACCACCGCTTGCAGGTGCATGGCGAGCGGTCCGTGCGCCACCGCCACACCCTTGGGTCGGCCGGTCGATCCGGACGTGTAGATCACATAGGCCAGATGGTCGGGCGACAGCGTCACCTGAGGCGGCGAGGTCCACGCCGACGCCGCCGGGTCAACACGCGCGGGATCGACACGCGCGGGATCGACATGCGCCGAGTCGATGCCTGCCGACTCCGCCTCCGGATGGAGCGCCGGATCGAGACTCGACAGGCGATCGAGCGTGCAGTCGGGCGCCGACTCGAGCGCTTCGATGCACAACGCCGTGAGACCGTCGCGCATCGGCAGGCGCGCCGCCATCGCATCGCTGGTGAGCAGCAGCGTGATGCCGCTGTCCGCCATCATGTGCTGCAGTCGCTCGGCCGGATACGCGGGATCCAACGGCACGTAGGCGCCGCCAGCCTTGAGGATGGCGAGCAGTCCCACCACCATCTCCACCGACCTCGGGACGGCCAGCCCGACTTTCGATTCAGGCCGGACACCGTGTGCGATGAGTTGATGCGCCAGGCGATTCGCCCGCGCGTCCAACAGGGCGTAGCTGATCCGCTGTCCGCCGGCGATCAGCGCGATCGCATCTGGCCGTTCGACCGCGCGGCGCTCGAAGAGCCTCGGCATCGGCAGCCGCTCCGGATGCAGGCCGATCCGGCCTTCTGTCGCATCCGAGCCGTCGCCCGCGTCAATGCCCGTGCCCGTGCCCGTGCCCGTGCCCACTCCCACACCCGTGACGGTGTCGGTGTCGGTGTCGGTTTCCGTCTCGGTGCCGGTTTCGGTGCCCACCGCAATGCCACCGTGCCCTGTGGCCCACGCGCACCATTGCGCGAGCGCTGCGGGCTCGATGCCGCCGAGCTCACACAGCGGCCGTTCCGGCTGCTCCGCGAGCGCACGCGTGATGTCCTCGACCGCCGCCAGCACGGACGCGGCGATGCGGTCCGGATCCAGCGATCGATGCACCTGCGCCACCAGCCCGAAGCCGTCGCCGAAGTCGTCGACGGACAGCGCGAACGGGTAGTTCGTGCGCTCCTCGCCATCGAGCAGCCGCACGCCTTCGCCCAGCTGTGCGCCGACGGGCAGGCGACGGCTGTGACGGTAGTTCAACAGCGCAGAGAACAACGGCGTCCCGCCCTGCAATCCGCTGCAACGCTGCGCCAGCGACAACGGCGCGTGCTCGTGCCGGAGCAGGTCCGCCAGCGCGGCGTGCGCGTGACGCAGGCTCGCGGCGACGCCATGCGCGCCCACGCGCAGGCGCAGCGGCAGCGTGTTGATGAACAGCCCCAGCGCGCGGCTCGCGTCCTGTCCGGCCTGCATGCGGCCCAGCAGCACGGTGCCGAAGACGACGTCGTCGCGACCGGTTGCGCGCGCCAGCACCAGCGACCACGCGAGGTGGAAAACGGCAGAAGCGCCGACGCCATGGCGCTGCGCCTGGCGCCGGACGGCGGCGGCCAGTTCATCGTCCAAGGTCAGCCGAGACTCCCCCACGCCGGACCCGTCGCCGAGTACGTCGACCAGCCCGTAGGGCGCCGTCGGTTCGACGACATCGCCCAGCAGGCCGGAGAAGAAGGCCTCGTGCTCGTCGCGGCCAAGGCCGAGCCTCGCGCGGGCGACCAGGTTGCGGAACGGGATCGGCGCCGGCAGCTCGGCATCGGCGCCGCGCTGCATCAGGCCAATCTCCTCGACGATCCGTTCCAGCGTCGTGTGATCGGACACGAGGTGGTGGCGCGACAGCTGCAGCAGCCAGGAGTCCGAGGCAGCCCCCTGCACCGCCGTCGCGCGGATCATCGGCGCCGTGCGCACGTCGATGCGCAGGCGGCTGCGATGCACATGGTCCCGCAGCCGCTGCGCAGCGTCCGCCGTCGGCGCGGCGCCCTTCCCGTCCAGCCACTGCAGCGCGAGCGGCGCCGTCCGATGCACGATCTGCACCGGCTCCCGCAGTCCTTCCCAGGCGACCGATGTCCGCAGGATGTCGTGGCGTGCGATCACCGCGTCCAGATGCGCGACGAAGCGTTCCAGCCGCTCCCGGCTGTCGAAGGCGAGCCCGCGCGAGGTCACGTAGGCATCGCCCTGCGCCTGCATCAGGTGGTGGAACAGGATGCCTTCCTGCAGCGGCGCCAGCGGATAGATGTCCTGGATGTTGGCGGCGCCGCCCGGCACCGCGGCCTCGATGCGCCGGAGCTCCTCCGGCGTGAGCGCCACCAGCGGCAGCATGGCCGGCTCGATGGCGGTGCAGCCGTCAGGAATGGCGTTCGGTGGAACGACGACCTCCGCCTCATCGGCGCTGCTCGCGATGGCGCGCGCGAAGTCGTCCAGGCGGGGATGCTCGAACACCTGACGCACCTGCGCTCGGTGCCCCTCGCGGCGCAGCCGTTCGATCAGGCGCAGCGCCAGCAGCGAATGGCCGCCCAGCTCGAAGAAGTGGTCGCGTCGGCCGATGCGCGCCGCGCCAAGTACTTCGGCCCAGGCCGCGGCGACCGCGGTCTCGACCGGACCGTCCGGCGGCTCGTGGTCGCCGGAACCGGCGGTCTCCGCGTCCGGCAGCGCGCGGCGATCGACCTTGCCGTTGGGCGTGAGCGGCAGCGCGTCCATCACGACGAAGGCCGCGGGCAGCATCGCATCCGTCAGTACGCGGGAGAGGCGCTCGCGCAGCGCGGCGACATCGGGCGCGACGCCCTCGTGCCCGGTGACGTGCGCCACCAGCCGCGTGCCGCCCAGACCTTCCTGGGCCGTGACGATAGCCTCGCCGATGGCGGGATCCGCACGCAGCTGGGCCTCTACCTCGCCGAGCTCGACGCGGAAGCCGCGCACCTTCACCTGGTGGTCGACGCGCCCCAGATATTCCAGTTGACCGTCCGCCGTCCACCGCACCAGATCGCCGGTGCGGTACATCCGCCCGCCGAGGGCGTCGAACGGATCGGCGACGAAGCGTTCCGCCGTCTGGCCGGGCCGGTGGTGGTAGCCGCGTGCCAGGCCGTGCCCGGCGACGTACAGCTCGCCGGGCAGGCCGGGCGGCAACGGCTGCAGATCCGCGTCCAGCACGCGCATCGCGCTGCCCGGCAGCGGGCGACCGATCGGCAGCGTCGCCGCCGAGCGGTCCGCCTGCGCCGCATCCTGCGTGAGCGTGCCGACGGTGGTTTCCGTCGGCCCGTAGTGGTTGAACACGCGCAGGTCGGGCCGCAACGACCGGATGCGCTCCAGCAGCGCCCACGGCGTCGCCTCACCGCCCAGCACCAGCCGGCGGCGCGGCAGGACCTCGACCGCGTCCCGCGCGCCCATCAGCGCCTGCAGGTGGCTCGGGGTGATCTTCAGCACGTCGACGGCGTGGCGACGCATCAGGGCCGCGAAGCCGTCCGGATCGAAGGCCCGCGCCGCGGAGACCAGGTGCAGCGTCTTCCCGGCGCAGAGCGCGCCGAAGAGCACGGTGTGCCCCAGGTCCGCCGCGACGGTCGACACCATGGCCATGCTGGTCACGCCGCTGACGGCGCTCTGGGTGCAGGCTCGGGTGCCGGCCGCGGCTTCGGTTTTTCCGCCTGCCGTCAGCGCGCCGTCGTTGTCGACCTGCGCCAGACTCTCGATGCCGAGGCGATGCAGCACACCGTCCACGTAATTCGCCAGCGCGCCGTGGCTGACGACCACACCCTTGGGGCGCCCTGTCGAGCCGGAGGTGTAGATCAGGTACGCGGCCTGGCTCGCATGCACGGGCACGATGCGATCGGATTCACCGCGCTCGACGATGTCGTTGTTCGTATCGATCACATCGATCGCGTCACTCGCGTCATTCGTGTCGACCGTGTCGGTCGCTTCGACCTCGTCCGCGGGAAGCGCCATGATCTCGACGCCGTCGGTCCACGTGGGATCGGCGTCGCCGATCACCAGCATCGCGCCGCTGTCGCGCAGCTGGAACGCACGCCGCTCCTCGGGCAGCGCCGGGTCCAGCGGCACCACCGCCGCGCCGGCGCGCATCACGCCGAGCATCGCGACCACCATGTCGATCGAGCGCTCGAAGGCCAGACCCACGCGCGCGTCGGCGCCGATGCCGCGCGCGCGCAGCAGTGAGGCCAATCGGTCGGCACGGCGATCCAGCGCGGACCAGGTCAGCGACTCGTCCTCATGGACCAGTGCGGTCGCATGCGGCTGGCGGCGCGCGTGTTGGCGCACCCGCTCGTGCACCGGCACGATGGCAGGCATGGGCGCACGTGCCGTCGCCATCGTGTCGCGGCGCTCACCTGTGCCCCAGTCGTTCAGCCGCCGCAGGTCTTCGGCGTCGGCCAGGCTGATCGATCCCACCACCCGGTCCGGCTCGCGCAACACGGCCTCGAGCATCGCCACGCATCCGCGGATCAGGCGACGCGCGGTCGCCGGTCCGAACAGATCCGTGTTGTAGGCCAGCCGGCCGCCGGTGCGCGCGGTGCCGACCTGGAAGTTCATCGACAGGTCGAACTTGGCGTTGACGTCGCCCTGCTCGACGAACTCGACGGCCACGCCGTCGAAGGACAGGGCCGGGAGATCGCCCATCTGGACGCCGAACAGCACCTGGAACAGCGGCGAGCGCGTCGGATCACGGCGCTCGCCGCGCTGGGCGAGCAGCAGGTCCAGCGGCAGGTCGGGATGGGACATCGCGGCCAGCGCGTTGCCGCGGATCTGGCGGCACAGCTGGCGCAGCGTCTGTCCGGACGACAGCCGGGCCCGATAGACATGGGTGTTGACGAAGAAGCCGATCAGGCCGAAGACGTCCTCGTCCTGACGTCCCGCGTGCGGCACGCCGACGGCGAACTCGGACTGGCGCGCGAAACGCGCGAGCAGCAGTTGCCAGGCCGCGAACAGGGCGACGAAGGGCGTGCAGCGCTCGGCGCGGCAGAACTGCCGCAGCGCGGCGTCCAGCGCCGGATCGAGATCGAAGGCGATCGACGTGCCCCGGAAGGTCGGCATCGCCGGACGCGGGGCGTCGGTCGGCAGCTCCAGGGCCGGGACCTCGGGACCGAGGTGCGCGTTCCAGTGCGCGAGCGCGCGATCGAACGCGCCCTGCGCCATCGCGGCGCGCTGACGCACCGTGTGGTCGGCGTACTGCAGCGGCAGTTCCGGCAGTCGGACCGGTCCGGATTGCTTCAGCGCCAGCGCGTAGGCGGTCGACAGGTCGGCGGCGAAGACCGGGTTCGACCAGGCGTCCGACACGATGTGATGCAGGCACAACGCGAGGACGTGCTCCTCCGCCCCGAGACGGATCAGCCGCGCCGCCATCGCCGGCGCCGCGCCCAGATCGAAGACGTGGTTCAGCGTGGCCCCGACTTCGCGCGCGAGCGCGGCCTCGCGGGCTGGTGCCGGCTCGCCCGACAGGTCCACCTGGTCGAGCAGGAACGGCACGCTGGCCTGCGCCACCGCCATCGGCACACCGTCGCGCTCGAAGAAGCGCGTGCGCAGGATCGAATGGCGGGCGATCACCGCGTCGAAGGCGCGCTGCAGCGCCTCGATACGCAGCGGTCCGCGCAGCCGCATCACGCGCGGCAGGTTGTAGGCGGTCATCCGCTCGCCGAGCCGTTGCAGGATCCACAGCGGCTCCTGCGTGAACGACAACCGGACCGCGTCGCCGTCGGCCACCCGGAGGTGCTTGGAATGGGCGGACGCGCTCAGGTCGTCCCGGGCGGGCACGGGCGGAAGGGTCATGTCGTTCATCGGTCAGCCTGATGCGTCAATGGGGAACGGTCGCCGTTTCGGCGCTCTGCCAATCGGTGGCGGCCAGGCGCTCGAAGCCGGAGGTATCCCAGGGGCCGGCGCGCAGCGCCGCGGCGAGCTCGGCCACGGTGGGGTGATCGAAGACCAGGCCGGGTTCGATCTCGATGCCCAGCAGCTTGCGCAGCCGCGCCACCAGCCGGATCACCATCAGCGAGTGGCCACCGAGCTCGAAGAAGTCCTCGTCGATGCCGATCGGGCCGCGGCCCAGCAGCAGGCCCATGCCTTGCGACAGCACGCTCTCCAACGCGTCGCGCGGCGCGCGCGGTGCGGCGGCATCGCCATCCCGCGACGATTCGAGGGCCGATGCGGCGGCACCGGCCGCCAGCGCGACGATCGCGGCACGATCGAGCTTGCCGTTCGCCAGTCGCGGGAAGGCGTCGAGCGCATGAAGGCGCGTCGGCACCATGTGCGACGGGAGCAGCGCCTTCAGCGCCTCGCGCAGGTGCCCCGTGCGACCAGCTTGATCCGCTTGATGCGCGCGGTTCGTCGCGGTACCGGTGGCGTCGCCGCCAGACGTGTCCAGCACCACGCACGCCACCAGCTCGACCTCTCCAGCCGCGCCCTGCTCCGTGAGCACCGCGGCCTGCCGGACCTCCGGCAAGGTCAGCAACGCGACCTCGATCTCCGCTGGATCGACGCGGAAGCCGCGCACCTTCACCTGGTGGTCGGCGCGTCCCACGAGACGCCACCCGCCCTCTGCCAGCACCCGTGCGACGTCGCCCGTGGGATACAGACGTTCACCGGGATGAAAGGGGTCGTCGACGAAGGCGCCCGGCACCTCGCGGCCCAGGTAGCCGCGGCAGACCTGCGGACCTCCGACATGGACCTGACCCTGCCCGCCCGCGGGCACGAGCCGCATCGCCTCGTCCAGCACCAGGACGCGGTTGTTGGGCAGCACATGCGTCAGCGGGAGCGCGTCGCCACCCTGCAGATCGGACGCGCGGACGCGATGCACGAGCACCCCGACCGTGGTTTCGGTCGGCCCGTAGTGGTTGTGGATCGCCGTGTCGGGCGCCAGGCGCCGCAGGCGCTCGATGAGCGCGCGCGGCGCGGCCTCGCCGCCCAGCACCAGCGTGCGCGGCAGGCGCGGCGCCTCGCCTGCCGCCTCGCCTTCAAGCAGCGCCTCTAGGTGCGACGGCACGATCTTCAGCGCGTCGATACCCGCCGTCTCGACGAAGCGCGCGAAGGCGGCCGGGCTCCGCGTGTCGTCCTCGCTGGCGACGATCAGGCAGGCGCCGTTGAAGAGCGCGCCGAACAGCGCCGTGTTGCCCAGGTCGGCGACGACCGAACTGGTCAGGCCCCAGCGTCGGCTGGCGGCGAGGTCCATCGCCGCGGTGCTCGCGACGACGTAGTTCAGCAACTGGCCGTGCTCGATGGCCACGCCCTTGGGCCGGCCGGTCGATCCGGACGTGTAGAGCACATACGCCAGGTCGCCCAGCCGAGGCTGAGTGGCCGGAAGAGCACCGTCCAGCTCGCGCAGGTCGATCGCGGCCTGGCCGGCGGACGTCAGGACATCGCCAGTCAGCGTCGCCGCGCGGAACGACGGCTCGCTCGACTGCGGTGTCGCGGACAGGACCAGGGCGGGCGCGGCGTCCGACAGGAGCGCGCGACGACGGGCCTCGGGCCAGCCGGGCTCCAGCGGCAGGTAGGCCGCGCCGGCTCGCCAGGCGGCCAGCATCGCGACGATGAGGTCCGCGCCGCGCGGCAGGTTCAGCGCGACCAGCGATCCCGGCGTCACGCCCAGTGACGCCATCGCACGAGCGAGGCGGTTGGCGCGCTGGTTCAACGCGCGGTAGTCGAGCACGATCCCGCCGGCCTCGAGCGCAGGGGCCTGCGGCGACAACGCGGCCCATTCGGCCACATGCTGCGACACCGTCAGCGCGCCGACGTGGCGGCGCTCGCCCTGCGCCCCGCGCAGCAGGGCCGCGCGCTCCTCGGCGCCGACGGGATCGAGCTCGCGCACCGCCGCGTGCGGCCGATCGAGCACCTGCCCGACGAGCGTCGTGAGCTGGCCCAGCAGGCGTTCAACCGCCTGCTGCGAATGACGCAGGCCGTCGGCGTTCAGCACCAGCTCGACGCGCTCGCACCAGTGCACCTCCAGCGAGAGCGCGGCGCGATCGCCATCGCCATCGTCACCCTGCTCGACTGTACCCTCGACCGACGGCACGGACCAGCCCACGCCAGGCGCGGCGACGTGCTGCCAACGGAAGACCGCTTCCCGGTGAGACGTCGTGGCGGGCGACTCGACCGACCGGTACTCCTGAGCGTCGACGTGCGCGGCCGCCGTGGCCGCGCAGTGCGTCAACCAGTCCTCGACACGTGTGTCCCCGGTCAGCGTCACCGCCATCGGCAGCACTTTCTCGAAGACGCCGACGGCGCCGCGCATGACCTCGTAGTCGTCGCGGCAGTCGTGGCGCCAGCCGGAGAGGAACCGCTCGAAGCCGTTCAGCCGTGCGAGCAGCAGCAGCCAGACGGCGTGCAGCAGCGGCTCGGCGCCTACCGTCGAAGCGACGATGCGGGCCACCACCGTCGAGTCAAGCACGGTCCGCGCTTCGACACGGCCGGCGCGCGGTGCCAGGGGTTGCGGCAGTCGCGGACCCTGCCAGTCGGCATCGAGATCGTCCGGCACGGCAGTCCCAGCGACACCATTGCCGAGATGCGCGCGCCAATAAGTCGCGCCGGTCCGGGCCTCCTCCCCGCTCGCCAGTTCGGCGCGCCATTCGACGTACTGGCCGTACTGGAAGACCTCCTCGGCGTCGAAGCCGATTGCATCTCCGCGCTCTCCGCGCTTTCCCTGTTCTCCGCGCTCTCCGACGCAGGCCGTCGCGATCGTTGCCAGCAGCGTGCGCAGGCTGCCTTCGTCCGCCACCAGCGCACTCGCATGCAGCGCCAGCACATGCCGCGTGTCGGACACGCGTGCCAGACCTGCGCGCAAGACCTGTCCCTCGGCGATCGCCAGCGGCGCGGCCAATCGCGCGAGCCAGTCCTGCAACGCCGCCTCGTCCATGCCCCGCAGATCGGCGCTCGACCAGTCCAGCGCTGGCCGCACCGGCAGCAGCCATTGGCGCAGTCCGCGATAGCCGTCCACTGGCCCGAAGGCGGTGCGCAGCATCTCGTGCGCGCCCACGGCCTGATCGACCGCGTGACGCAGCGCGTCGCCATTGAAGCCGCCATCTGGGCCAGCAAGGTCAGCAAGGTCAGCAAGGGCCCCATCGATCGTGACGCGCGCCGTCCGGCCGGGCACGGCCGCGAGGCGCGCCGCATCGATCCCCGCAGCATCCAGGTGCGTCGCATCCAGGTGCCGGACCACCGCGCGCTGCTCGGGGCTCAATCCGCTGCTGACGATTTCCTCGGCGGGCAGGCCGGGGGTATGGATCGCATTCATCGGATCACGCCTCCCCGCCCAGCGCCGCGCGATCGAACATCGCGCCCATCGCCACGACGATCTTGCGCGGTCCCTCGTACGGGTCGCGCGCATGGGCCGCCAGCATGTTGTCCAGCATGATGATGTCGCCCTGCCGCCAATCGAGCCGCACCGCGCAGGCCTCATAGGCCTCGCCGACGATGGCCATCGTGGCGTCCGGGATCGCCGAGCCGTCTCCGAACGTGACGTGCCGCGGCATGCGGTCCAGCCCGACCAGGCCGAGCAGGTCCTCGCGCACATCCGGCTCCAGGCAGCTGACGTGGTGCAGCTGCACCTGGTTGAAGAACACCCGCTCCCCGGTCAGCGGATGCTTGACCACGGCCGGGCAGCGGGTGCGGGTCTGCAGCGTGTCGGCGTCCAGCCATCGGAAGGCGGTGCCGGCCCGCGTGAGCCGAGCCTCCACCTCCCCGCGATCGGTGGTCTTGAAGAAGTCCTGCCACGACACGTCCAGCCGCGGCGTGAAGGTGCGGACGTAGAGCAGGCCCTTGCGTTCGAACTCGTCGACGAGGTCGGCGGGCAGCCGGCGCAGCATCTCGCGGCAGTCGACGATGGGCGTCGCGCCGCCGACCGGCGACGGCAGCTCGCAGAAGAACCACTGCTTGCGTGGCCAGCGCTCCAGGTGGGCGCTCTCGTTGTGGAACAGGATCATCTGCCGCTCGGGATACGGCGTGGAGCGGTAGGTGTTGCGGCCGCCCTCCTTCTTCGGCAGGTCGCCGTAGCCGCCGAACAGCTCGGGCTCGATGGACTCGGCGAAAGCCTCGAACTCCTGCGGCGTCCTCAGCCCGAAGTTGCGGAACAGCAGACCCGCGTGCGTGAGCAGCGAGGTCTCGACGACGTCGCGGTTGGCGCGCGCCCAGGCGACGGCATCGAGGTCGGGGCGCGTGGCCTCGACGATCAGGGGGAAGGGGCGATCGTCCGCGAACGTGGTCATGCGGACGGCGGGCGCCGGGGTAGCAGCCGTTGCCGAAGCGCCGACGGCGCCTGGTCCCGCGCGCTTGCCCAGCGCGGCCAGTTTGCCCAGCTTGTCGAGCTTGCCCGGCTTGTCGACGACGGGAGGAGGAAGGGAAGACATGGTCGGCTCCTGGTGATGCGGAGGAGAAGAAGGTGGCGGGCCGGAGGACGGCTGGCTCGATGTCGATGGTCCGGAAGGCTCCAAGCCGTCCAGCAGCGTGTCGAGCGCCGTGTCCGGCTCGGCGGCGGCACGGCGCAGCAGCGTCCGCCAGTCCTGGGCGGCGGCTTCGACGGTGGCGCGCTCGTAGAGGGACGTCGCGAACACCCACTCGGCGCGGAGGCCGTCGGCGGTGTCGGTGACGAAGACGGCGAGGTCGAACTTCGAGGTGACCGGAGGCCGCGATTCGAGGCGGACCGCCAACCCGGGCAGATCGAAGCGCGCGGCGGGGGTGTTCTGGACGACGAACAGGGTCTGCACCAGCGGCCCGTGCCGGCGCGAGCGCGGCACGCCCGCCGCGTCGACGATCTGGTCGAACGGCATCGCGGCGTGCTCGAACGCCGTCAGGCCGAGCTCGCGCACCCGTGCCAGCCACTCGGTGAAGGTCTCGCCGCGCTTGTCATCGGGACGGTCCGCACTGCTGGCACCGTCCGCACCGTCCGCACCGTTGGCACCGTTGGCACTGTTAGCACTGTTGGTTCTGTCGGCACTGTGGGTGCCGTTGGTGCCGCTGTTGCGATCGACGCCGAGCCGGCGCGAGCGCAGCGGCACGACGTTGACGAAGAATCCGATCAGCGGTTCGAGCGCCGGCAGGTCGCGGCCCGCGACGTCGGTGCCGACGACGAGATCGTCGCCGCCGGTACGCCGGTGCATCAGCGCCAGGAAGGCCGCCATCATCACCAGGAAGGGCGTGCTGCCTTGCGACCGAGCCAGTCGGCGTGATTGCATCGGTCTCCGCGCTCGACATCGTGATCGACACGGCATCGCCAGCCATCGATGCGACCGCCGGTCGCTCGCGATCGGGCGGCAGCGTGGACAGCGCGGGCGCGCCGCGCAAGGCCTCGCGCCAGAACGCGGCCAGCGCCGGCTGCGTCGCGGCGAGCTGGCGCGTCTGCCATTGCGCATAGTCCGCGTACTGCACCGCCAGCGGCAACCAAACCGGCGTCGCGTTGTTCTGGATCGCCGCATAAGCGACGGTGAGATCACGGACGAACACGCCCACCGACCAGCCGTCGAAGGCGATGTGATGAACGCACAGCAACAGCACATGCCGGTCGGATGAGAGTCGCAGCAGCTCGGCACGCAACAAGGCATCGCTGGCGAGATCGAAGGCGCGGCCCTCTTGCGCGGCCAGCGCCGCGTCAACTGCGGCGTGCCGTTGCGGCTCCGGCAGCGCCGACAGATCGCGCAGCGGCAGACCGACGCGCGCGGCGGGCCGCGACACGGCGATTGGTTCGCCCTCGTCGTTCTCCGGATAGACGGTGCGCAGCACCTCGTGCCGGTCCACCAGCGCGTCGAGCGCGCCTTGCAGCGCCGCCACGTCGAGATCGCCGTCCAGATGCAGCGCAGCGGCCATGTTGTAGGCCGGATGGGCTTCGCGTGCGGCGCGCGGCGTCAGGCGCTCGACGAGCCACAGACGGCGCTGCGTCGGCGACAGGACCCGCTCTGCGGTCCGATCAACCGGAACCAGCGGAACCAGCGGAACCATCGGCACGTGGTGTGCGTGGGGAGCGTGGGGCGCTCCCGCAAGAGCGCCAGACGTCGCGGTGCCGGACATCGCGGCGGCGCGCCGCGCATCGATGCGCGCGGCGAGGTCGCGCAGCACCGGACATTCGAAAAGATCGCGCAAGCCCAGCGTCACGCCCAGCCGCGCGGACACGCGCGAAGCCAGCTTCACCGCGGTCAACGAATTGCCGCCCGCGACGAAGAAGTTCGTGCTTCGCGCCGGCATCGCGGCGTCGGAGAGCGCCAGAGATTCGTGCCAGATCCCCGCCAGGACCTGTTCGGTCTCGCTGTAGGGCAGCTGCTCCGCGACGCCTTGTCCCGCGACGGGCGACGACACGGGGTCGTCTTCTCCCCCTGACACGAAGCGACCCTCGGCATGGATCGCGAAGGCATCCAGCGTGCCATCGCGCCAGCCCTGCCGCGCCGCGGAGCGCTGGATCTTCCCGCTGGACGTCTTGGGCAGACCGCCCGGGTTGAGAAGGATCGTGACGCGCGGCGCTTCGCCGCAGTGTTCACCGACGACGGCACCGATCGCGGCCACCAGCGCCTGCGCCGTCATCGACTTGCGCGTGGCGCGCGACACCTCGGCCGCGACGCCGATGCCATCGCCGTCGGGTCCCGGCACCGCGAACGCCGCCACGCGTCCCTGACGCGCGAGATGGGGCTGGCGCTCGATCGCCGCCTCGATGTCCTGCGGATACACGTTGTGGCCGCGGAGGATGATCAGGTCCTTGATGCGACCGGTCACGTAGAGCTCGCCGTCGCGCAGGAAACCCAGGTCGCCGGTGCGAAGCCAGCGCTCGGGGCCTTGCTCGATGAAGGTCTCGGCGCTGACCTCCGGCCGTCCCCAGTAGCCCTGAGCGACGCTGGGCCCGCGCACGCGGATCTCGCCGACCTGCGCCTCGTCCAAGGCGGCGCCGGTGGCCGGATCGACGATGCGCACCTCATGGTCGCGTGCGACCGCGCCGCAACTGACCAGCCATTGAGCTCCGTCGCCCTTGGCATCGGCATCGGAAGGAGCATCGACAGACGCGTCGACCTCGACGTCCCCGGCCAGTTCCGCACGCTGCCGCTTCAGCGCCTCGGTGGAGAAGCGACGAGAGACTGCGCCGTCCGCACGTTGCCCGCCGGTCACGAAGAGCGTCGCCTCGGCCAGTCCGAAGCTCGGGTAGATCGCGCCGGCGGGGAAGCCATAAGGCGCGAAGGCCTCCTGGAAGGCGGCCACCGTGTCGGCCCGCACCGGCTCCGCGCCGGACAGCGCGATGCGCCACGCGCTCAGGTCCAACGCCGGGGCGGCGGTGCGCCCTGCCCGCTTCATCCGCTCGGCGCAGAGCCGGTAGGCGAAGTCGGGACCGGCGGTGATCGTGCCGCGATGGCGATGCATCGCCTCCAGCCAGCGCATTGGCCGGGCCAGGAAGAACGCCGTCGTCATCAGGATCAGCGTCCCGCCGGCGAACAGCGGCTGCAGCAGCCCGCCGATCAGCCCCATGTCGTGGAACAGCGGCAGCCAGGAGACATAGACGTCGCGCGCCGTGGTGCCGAGCGCCGCCTGGATCGCGCGCTCGTTGGCGATCAGGTTGCCGTGGCTCACCATCACGCCCTTGGGCGTGGACGTCGAGCCGGAGGTGTACTGCAGGAAGGCGATGTCGGACGGTCGCGGAACGTGCGGCGTCCAGGCGTCGGCCAATGCGACGTCGATGTCGTCCACGGCGAGCGCCCGCATGCCATCGGGGTTGCCGATGGCATCAATGGCGCCGATCGCGCGCATCGCGCCGGTCGCTCCGACTGCCCCGATTCCGCCGAGCTCGCCGAACGAGCCAGCCTCGATGACGTCGCGCATGCCGAGCACCGCGGCGGCGCCGGCATCGCGCGCGATCGCGGCGAAGCGCTCGAGATGCTGCGGCCGTGCGCTCTCCGGCGGGAACACCGGCACGGCGATCATGCCGGCGTACTGGCAACCGAGGAAGGCGACGAGGTAGTCGTCCGTGCCTTCGAGCGCGATCAGCACGCGCGCCCCCCGCTGCAGACCGGCGGCCTGCAGCGCCGCGGCCAGCGCGCGCGAGCGGCGACCGAGCGCCTCGTAGGTGACGGGCCGTTCGTGGCCGTCGTGTCCGGCGTCGCGTCCGCCGTCCATCCCGCCGTCCACCCCGCGGTCTCCGACCATGATCAGGGCGGTGTCCCCCTGCCTCGACGCGATGAGTCGGTCGAGGTGCTCAACGAGGGTCGATGCCGCGCCCTCGGGCGCCGGCAGGGACGAAGGAGTCGTCATCGCGGCAGGCATGTCGCGCTTCTTTCAGTGAAGGTCTCTGGGCAGCGGGGCCCGCGGCGCGTGGCGCCGCGCGGTCACGCGAAGGCGCCGGGTGCGGCGCGCGCGGGTGCGCCGACGGCGCTCAGGTGGCGGGCCAGCGCGGTCAGCACCGCGCCCTCCTGCTGCCGCACGAAGAAATGGCCGCCATCGAACCAGTCCAGCGTCGCGGGCGCCTCGGACTCGAGCGACCAGGCGGCGAGCCGGTCCGGCGCGATCTCGTCCTGGCGCCCGGCGAAGACGTGCACCGGCACGGGCAGCGGCGGCCGCGGGACATGGCGATAGCTGTCGCACACGCGGTAGTCCGCGCCGAGCACATCGAGCGTCAGGCGCAGCAGCTCCGCGTTGTCGAAGACCTCGTCCGGCGTGCCGCCCTGGCGGCGCAGGTCGGCGGCCAGCGCCTGGTCATCGCCGAGCGCCTGCTGCAGGCGCGACGTGTCGCGCCGCGACGGCGCCGCGCTGCCCGAGACGATCAACGCGCGCGGCAGGCGCTCGCCGCGCTCGCGCAGCCGTTGCGCCATGCCGTGCGCCAGCAGCGCGCCCATGCTGTGACCGAAGAGCGCGAAGGCCTGCGGCCCGCCCGACGATCCGCGCATGACCGCGGCCTGCTCGTCGCAGAGCCGGTCGGCCAGGGTCCCGAAGTCCTCGACGAAATGCTCGCCCAGGCGGCTGCCGCGGCCGGGCAGTTCCACCGGCACGATCTCGATCCAGCGCGGCAGCAGACGGCGCCAGCGCAGGTACATCGTGGCGCTCGCGCCCGCGCACGGCAGGCACAGCAGCTTGAGGGCCATCGCCTCCATGGGCCTCAGCCCGCGGTCGTCGGCTGGCCGGCCTGCTCCTGCCCCGCCATCCAGTCGCGCAGCGACTTCGGGCGCATGTCGGTCCAGGTGCGGTCGACGTAGGCGAGCACCGTCTTCTTGTCGCCGCGGACATCCGGCACCACGGACCAGCCGCCGGGAACGGCCTTCCAGTGCGGCCAGATCGAGTACTGGTCTTCGTGGTTGACGAGAACGATGAAGGTGTCGTCTTCGCGGTCGAAGCAGCTGGTGGACATGAGAACGCCTCTTGCAGGATGGGAATGTGGGCGTCCCCGCTCCCGGTGAGACCGGCGACGGGGCCCTGTCCTCTCAAGACGTTTCAGCGCGGCGGATGTTCACGCGGACCCTCCCGGGTCAGTCGCTGGCGTGGATCTTCGAACCTGGTGGCGCCGCTCAGTCGCAGGGGTCTGCGTCCCTCGATCGGCGTGCCGCCGGCCGTGTCGCGGCGTCGTCCGGATCCTGCGCGCGAGCCGGCACCTGGCCCGCGAGCGCCCACAGGCGCGTCGCCTGCTGATGCATCCGCACATGCTCGGGATCTTCGGCGAGCCAGCGCGCCAGCGCGAGCCGGGCGGCCTCGTCGAAGCGCTCGCGATCGAACTCGCGTTGCACCCACGTCCAGGCGGCTTGCCAGACGGGATCGTCCTGCTCTTGTGTCATGGGGGTTGGCGGCGGCGTGACCCGGAGTCGAAATCGCAGAGGCCGGATGACCCCTGTGGCGGCAGCTTACTCCAGGCTCGCGCGGCGCTGCGCGAGGTCCGCGCGCGGGGTCGCAGGGGTGCGCCCGGGGTGCGCGCGATGCGGCGCGTCAGTCGTCGGCCAGCAGGTGGCGGCACCCCGCGATCGCGCGCGCGGCGTCCGCGATCCAGGCGTTCACCAGCCCCAGCGCGCAGCCCATGCGCTGCGCGATCTCGCGCTGGGTCAGGCCTTCCAGCCGGTAGAGCTCGAAGGCCTGCCGCGTCTGCGCGGGCACGCAGGACAGCGCGCGGTCGATCGAGCAGATCACCTGCTTGTCGCGCATCGAGCGCTCAGGCGAAGCGGTGTCGGGGATGTCCAAATCGTCGGCCTCCACATCGAAGGAGCGGTAGTTCGCTTCCACACTGTGCTTGCGGCAGTGGTCGAGCGCCATGTTGCGGACCACGCGGCTGCAGTAGCCCAGCGGCCGGTCCGCCTGCCGGGGCGATTCCCCATGGGCCAGCTTCAGGTAGGCGTCCTGCAGCACGTCGTCCGCCTGCTCCGGCGTCCGCACGATGCCTTGCGCGATGCGCCGCAGACGCGCCCGGTTCTCGATGAAGACGTGGGCGAGCCCCGGTTCGAGGTACTCGATGGTCATGACAGTGGTACTCCCTGTGACTTCGTGGCCACTTGAATGATAATGATTCTCAACAAGGCGCGACTCTACCGTCATCGCGCGACGATTTCCGCTATCCCGCCGACCGATCAGGGGCATGACACCAACGCTTCATATCGCAACAGTTGGCGACAACACGTGCCAGGCCGAGAACGCCGTGCCGGTGCGCGAATGGCTGCACCGCCTGGCCCCGGCGCGTCTGCGGGACATCGAGCGCCTGATGGCCCCTGCGCCGCATGTGCTGCCCGCGGAAGTCGTCGGACGCGGGATCGATCTGCAGCAGCTGGACCGGCTGACGCAAGACCTGACCCTGGACGGCCTGCCGCCGGCGATCAGGCGGTCCAGCCGCTCGCGCCGACTCGGCTACCTCGGTGGCCGGCTGTGCGCGGAGACGGCCCTGCTCGCCCGCTCGGGCCGGTGCGAGGCGATCGGCACCGGCGACGGCGGCGCACCGCGCTGGCCGGACGGCGTCGTCGGCTCGATCGCCCACACGCGCGATGGCGCCTGGGCGGCGGTCGCCGCCAGCGCCGAGTGGCTGCGGGTGGGAATCGACAGCGAATGCATCGTCGACGAGAACGGCAGCCGCGACATCGTCGCGCTCTGCTGCACCCCGCGTGAGCGTGCGAGGTGGTTCCCGGCGGGCGCGGACCCGCTGCGGGCCACGCTGCTCTTCTCGGCCAAGGAGAGCGTCTACAAGGCCATCCATCCGCTCGTGAAGCGCTTCGTCGAATTCGACGAGATGGAGTGGATCGACGTCAGCGGGAACCGTGAGGACGGCTCCGCGCCGCTCAGCCTGCGATTCCGCCCGACGCCGGACGGGCCGCTCGACGGGCGGGTCCATGAGCTGCTCGTGCAGGCCCGGGTGACGGGCGATCAGGTGCACACGTCGGTCGCCGAGCCCCGAGCCTGAAGCACCGCCATCCTTGCCGCGCAGTCGAGAATTCCTCGCATTTGCGAATTGCTTGCATTTACACTGCGCCGCTTCAACATTCGCACGACCTCGCCCGATGTCTCTGCTCTACCTCGCGCTGGCGGTCGCCGCGGCGATCGCCTTCTATCTGGGAAGCCGGCATCAGAGCCTGCGCGCGGTGGCCCGCCCGGGACGTCTGCGCACGGCGGGCTGGCTGCTGCTGGCCCTGGCCTGGGGCGCGGCCTGGCGCGCGCTGGGCGTCTGGGGCGGCGGTTTCGCGATGCTCACGGCCTTCATGCTGGCCGCCGTGGCCCTGCCGTATTTCAACGCCTGGCTCAACGCCTGGCTCAACGCCTGGCTGGCGCGGCGCAAGGACGGGGAGGCGCGTCATGTGGGGTAAATCGCTCGCCGCCGCGCTGCTGGGCCTGCCGTTGACGGCCGCCGTGATCGGCCTCGTCACCCTGAGCTGGCCTGGCCGTTCCCAGGTCATCACCCTGCCCTGGCTGCTGATGTCGTTCCCGCTCTGGATCGGCGTGATGTCGGCGGCCTTCGCCGCGCGCAGCGGTCGCCGCGCCTGGGCATGGCTGGGGGGACTCACGGTGCTCGGCTACGCGCTGCTGCACGGGCTCAAGCTGCTGGGCTGGATCCAGGTCGTCGCATGATGAAGATGAAGCTCAATCCCGCCACCCTGCGCAGCTTCCTGGCGCTGCACACCTGGGTGGGCCTCGCGGCCGGACTGCTGCTGTTCATCGCGTTCTACGCCGGCGCGATCACGGTGTTCACGCACGAGCTCGACGGCTGGCGCCGCCCCTCGGGCGAGGTGAACGAGGCCGACAAGCTCGCCCGGGCGCAGGTGCTGCTCGACAAGGTGCAGCTCGCGCATCCGCATTCGCACAACCTGAAGCTGCAGCTGGAGCCGGCCAATCCCGAGCTGGACTGGTACAACGAGAACTACTCCGAGCACCGCCGTTATGTGCTCGACGAGTCCGGGCAAGTCCTGACCCCGGCGGCCGCGCATGGCGGCTTCATCCAGCTGATCTACCAGCTGCACTACACGGCCGGACTGCCCGCGCCGTGGGGCACCTACCTCTTCGGCGTCGCCTGCGTGCTCTATGGGCTGGCCCTGGTCAGTGGCATCGTCATCCACGCGCCGCTGTTGTTGAAGGACCTCTTCGCCCTGCGCGCCGGACGCAACCTCAAGCGCCTGTGGCAGGACGCGCACAACGTGATCGGTCTGCTGTCGCTGCCCTTCCATGTGATCTTCGCGTGGAGCGGCGCGGTGCTCGCGATCGGTTACCTGATGCTGGCGCCGTTCCAGTTCTTCGTGTTCGAGGGCAAGCTGCTGAAGATCATCAAGCCGGATCTGCAGGTGGCGGCGCACGTGGAGGCGGAAGAGTCCCCCGCGTCCCCTGCTCCCGCTGACCGAGCTGCTGCGTCGCGGTCAGGCGCAGGTGCCGGGCTTCCAGCCCGACGAGGTGTCGTTCCACGACCCGGGCGACGCCAACGCGCAGGTCACGCTGGTGGGCCTGGTGGACCAGAAGAGCCTCAGCCGCCGCGTGGCCGTGGCCTTGAACGGCGCCACGGGCGAGGTGCTCGGCGTGGATCAACCGAGCACTTACACCCCGGGCAAGCGCTTCCTGAACGGGCTGACCTCGCTGCACTACGGCAACTTCGGCGACACGCTGCTGAAGTGGCTGTACTTCGTGCTGGGGCTGGCGGGGGCCTTCCTCTTCTACAGCGGCAACCTGCTGTACATCGAGTCGCGTCGCCGCCATCAGCAGACGGAGCAGGCGCGCGGTCCGCGGCTCATGGCGAAGTTGACGCTCGGCGTCTGCCTGGGCTGCATCGCGGGGGTGTCCGCGCTGTTCCTGTCCGGCGCGCTGTTGCGGGACCAGTGGGACCGGCCGGTCTACTTCGGCGTCTTCTTCGCGAGCATGGCCTGGGCCTTCCTTCGCGCGCCGGCGCGAGCGGGGCACGAGCTGCTGTGGCTCTGCGCGGTGCTGACCGCGGCCATTCCGGCTGCGGCGTGGGTGGCGACGGGCGTCTCGCCGTTGGCGGCGCTGCTGGACGGTCATTCGCACCGGCTCTTCGTGGACCTGATGGCCGTGCTGCTGGCCGGGGCGTTCGCGCGGATGGCGGGGGCGACGCTGAGGCGCGGGCTCAACGGGCCGGCGAACAGTGTCTGGGCGCTGGCGCCCCGGCGGGACGTGGTGCCGGTGGCCACCGCCTGAAGGCGGCGGTCCCCGTCGAGCGCGGTCACAATCCGCCCATGATCACCTGCCACCTCCGCTACGTCCTCGACCCCTACAAGCTCAAGGAGTTCGAGCACTACGGCAAGCTGTGGATCCCGCTCGTGCGCAAGTTCGGCGGGGTGCACCACGGTTATTTGCTGCCCTCGGAGGGCGCGAACAACATCGCGCTCGCGTCCTTTTCCTTCCCGTCGCTCGCCGCGTACGAGGAGTACCGGATCAAGTCCTTCGAGAATCCGGAATGCCAGGCGGCCTTCCGCTACGCCGAGGAGACGCGCTGCATCCTCAGCTATGAGCGCACGTTCTTCCGGCCTGTGTTCGAGTGAACCTGGGTCGGAGGGAGCGTCCCCTGAGGCCGGGGCCACTTGTTGCCCTTCGCGACCTCCTGCCCGCCTGCAGTCCGGGCAGACCGGAGCAGCAAGGCCTCGCGCAACCCTCGTTGCGCATCAGGTTTTCATGCGGACGCAACCTTCAATCTAGGGACTCGTCCCTCTTGTCGCCGCGTTCCGCACTGCAAGTCCTTCCTCCTCCTTTGTGATGATGACGCTGCCAGTCTGACGGTCCATCGTCCCCGCCAAACGCCCGCGTCGCACCCGTGACCGGGCTGGGGACGGAGGCGAAACGCCGACCGGCCCCACACAGCTGGGAGGCCGTCATGATCCGTTCCATCTCGCGTTCCGCGCGCCGCGTGCCGACCTCGGCGCTGCTGGCCGCCGCCGCCTTCGCGCTGTTCACATCCTGCGGCAAGGGACCCGGCCCCGGCGAGGTCACCGACGAGGCCCGCCAGGCCGGCCGCGACGCCGCGTCCTTCAGCCACGCCGACGAGGACTACTTCAAGGAGATGGACGGCGGCCTCGCGCTCGACGCCAAGGAGATCCAGGGCCGCAACATGTGGCTGGTCTGGAGCGGCGGCAACGACCGCTTCTGGGACAGGATGACCGACTACACCTTCGGCGCCTTCGACCTGCTGAAGATCGTCAGCTCCCATCCCAGCCTCGGCTACAACCGCGAGAACCGCTGGCCTCGACTCGGCCTCGTCAACGAGCCCTGCTTCGACCCCGCGGCCGCCGCCGATCCGAAGCGCTTCGGCCTGTGGCTGGACGTGCGTCGCACCGACTGCGCCGCGGACCCGTTCGAGAACGAGACCAAGTACCCCGGGGTCGCCCTCGGCGGGCGCGGCAAGAACGGCCTGCCGGTCGGCTCCTTCTACGGCTACGCCACCGGCATCATGGGCCTGCGCCTGTTCCCCAACCCGGCTTTCGACGAGAAGGCCGCCAAGGCCTGGGACGCCCAGCGCTACTACACCGACCCGTCCTACTACAACCGTAAGGACCTCGTGCGGCCCTACCGCGTCGGCATGTCCTGCGGCTTCTGCCATGTCGGCCCGAGCCCGGTGAACCCGCCCGCCGACCCGTCCCATCCGCGCTTCCCCAACCTCAGCTCCTCGGTCGGCGCGCAGTACATGTGGGTGGACCGGCTCTTCATCTTCAACGCCGACAAGCCCGAGGGCCGCGCCAACTTCATGTACCAGCTGGCCCACACCTACCGGCCCGGCTCCATGGACACCTCGCTGGTCTCGACCGACAGCATCAACAACCCGCGCACGATGAACGCGGTCTATGACTTCGTCGCCCGCATGGGCACCGCCAAGAAGCTGTGGCACGAGCCGCTGGCCGGCGGAGAACTCGACAACAAGCAGTTCAACGACTACGTCAAGGACGGTCCGCTGGCGGAGTACTTCGACAAGGGCACCAAGATCGTCAAGACGCCGCACGTGCTCAAGGACGGCGCCGATTCGGTCGGCCTGCTGGGCGCGCTCAACCGCGTCTACCTCAACATCGGGCTGTTCAGCGAGGAATGGCTGCTGCACTTCAACCCGGTGGTCGGCGGCAAGGACATCACGCCGATCAGGATCGCCGACGCGCAGAAGAATTCGTCCTACTGGAACGCGACCGAACGGGGCAACGTCAACACCGCCCTCTTCTTCCTGAAGGCGGCGCGTCCGGACCACCTCAAGGACGCCCCCGGCGGCGCCGCACACCTGGCGGCCGACGATGCGACGCTGGCGCGCGGCAAGATCGTCTTCGCCGACACCTGCGCCCGCTGCCACTCGAGCAAGGCGCCCGAACCACCGCCGACGCTGGGACTGGACCCCGCCCGATGCGCCGGCGCCGGCTACCTCGACTGCTACAAGCGCTGGTGGACGTGGACCCAGGGCGACGACTTCAAGGCGCGCATGCGCGAGCTCGTCCAGGCGAGCGACTTCCTCGACGGCAACTATCTGTTCCACCGAAGCCCGCGTGCCCGTCACGCTGCTGCGCACCAACGCCTGCAGCCCGCTGGCGACGAACGCGCTGGCCGGCAACATCTGGGACAACTTCTCGTCCCAGGCCTACAAGAAGCTGCCTTCGGTCGGCACGCTGACGCTGTCCGACCCGTTCACCGGCGAGCCCCTGCCCTACGCGATGCCGGCCGGCGGCCGCGGGTACACGCGGGTGCCGTCGCTGATCAGCGCCTGGTCCACCGCGCCCTTCCTGCTCAACAACACCGTCGGGCCGTTCAGCACCGATCCGTCGGTCGAGGGACGCATGAAGGTGTTCAACGCGTCGATCGAGCAGATGCTCTGGCCCGAGCGCCGGCAGCAGGACGAGCTCTTCGGCGCCAAGGTCCACGGCACCATCGACCGCACCGACGCGCGCAGCCAGGTGACCATCCCCGTCGGCTTCGTGCCGGAGAGCCTCTCGCCGCTGCGCGGTTGGGCGCACCGCTGGCTTCCCTGGCTGGTCGGCGACGGCGGCGACATCGTGCTCGGCCCGATCCCGAAGGGCACGCCGATCGGCGCGCTGGCCAACCTCAAGATCCGCTCGGAGAGCGACAACCTCGACGAACGCGCCGCCCATGTGAAGCTGCTCGGAGAGTTCGCGATCAAGCTCAAGGCGGACCTCGCGACCGCCCCCGCCGGCGCGACCGACGAGGAGTTGCGCAAGCGCTTCGCCAACCTGCGCGAGCCCATGCTCAAGCTCAGCAAGTGCCCCGACCTGGTCGTCAATCGGGGGCACTATTTCGGCACCGCGTTCTTCAATCAGCAGGACGACCTGAGCGTCGACGAGAAGGCCTTCGGCACCGAGCCCGTGCTGAGCGACGAGGAGAAGCGCGCCCTGATCGCCTTCCTGAAGACGTTCTGAGCCACCGCCTCGGAACACCCGGACTTCGCCCGCATCGACACCGCACGCCTGCCCCCAAAGCTCCATGGACCTGCCCGACGACAGCGAATGGGACGTGGTGATCGTGGGCTCCGGCGCGGGCGGCGGCACGCTCGCGGCCCGGCTGGTCGAGTCGGGCCTGAGCGTCTGCGTGCTGGAGGCCGGCGGCGATCCGCCGTCGGAACCCGGCGATCGCATGCCCGATGACTACGAGGTTCCCGGCTTCCACGCCTTCGCGTGCGAGCACCCGCAGAGCAGCTGGAACTTTCACGTGCGCCACTACGCCGACGAGTCCCGCCAGGCCCGCGACTGGAAATACCAGCCGGGCCAGGGCGTGCTCTACCCGCGCGCCGGCGCGCTGGGGGGCTGCACGACGCACAACGCGATGATCTTCATGCTGCCGCACGATGCCGACTGGGACCACATCGCCGAGCTGACCGGCGACGACACCTGGAATGCCAAGGCGATGCGCCAGCACGCCCGCCGCGTCGAGGCCTGCCGCCACCGGCCGATCTGGCGGGCGCTGAGCAGGCTCGGTCTCGATCCCACCGGCCACGGGTGGGACGGCTGGCTCCACGTCGAGGGCGCGCTGCCGCCGGAGGCGCTCGGCGATCGCGCGCTTCGCCTCCTGGTGGCGCTCACCGGACGCGCGCTGCTGCGCGGGCTGAAGGATCCTGTCGGCGGCCTGTGGCGCTGGCTTCGCGGCGCCGCCGATCCCAACGCCCGGCCGGTCGACGGCGGCAGCTTCACGGGCCTCTGCTACACGCCGCTGTCCACGCGCGGGCATCGCCGCACCGGCGCGCGCGAGCGGCTGCTGGAGGCGGCGCGCGCGTTTCCCGGCCGCTTGCACATCGAGCTGGACGCGCTCGCCACACGGGTGCTGATCGACCGCGACGGGCGCGCCGAAGGCGTCGAGTACCTGAAAGGCCGTCACCTGTACCGCGCCCATCCGTCGCCGAACGCGGAGCCCGGCCTGCGCCGACGCGTCCGCGCGCGACGCGAGGTGGTGCTCGCCGGAGGCGCCTTCAACACGCCGCAGCTGCTGATGCTGTCCGGCATCGGTCCCCGCGCGGACCTCGAGGCGCTGGGCATCGAGGTTCGCGTCGACCTGCCCGAGGTCGGCACCAACCTGCAGGACCGCTACGAGATCGCGGTGACGCATCGCCTGCGCCAGCCCTGGGCGATGCGGACCGGCGCGACATTCGATCGCGGCGACCCGCCCTGGCAGCGCTGGGCCGGGGGCGACTGCAGCCTGTACGCGACCAGCGGCGCGGCGGCCGCGGTGGTGCGCCGCTCGGCACCGGAGCGGCCGGAGCCCGACATCTTCTGCATGGCGCTGCCGGCGTCCTTCGAGGGCTACTACCCGGGTTTCTCGCAGCAGATCCGCGAGCGCAACGACAGCCTCACCTGGGCCATCCTGAAGGCCCACACCCGCAACCGGGCCGGCCGGGTGCGCCTGCGCTCGGCCGACCCGCGCGACCCGCCGCTGATCGACTTCCATTACTTCGAGGAGGGCGACGACGCGGCCGGCGAGGACCTCGACGCCGTCGTCAGCTCGATCGAGTTCATCCGCACGCTGACGGCGCCGCTGGTGGAGCGCGGCCTCGTGACGGAGGAACTGCGCCCGGGCGCGCAGCTCACGGACCGGCAGGCGCTGGCCGACTACGTCCGCGACACCGCCTGGGGCCATCACGCGTCGTGCTCCTGCCCGATCGGGCCCGTCCTCGACAGTCGGCTGCGCGTGCGCGGCGTGCGCGGGCTGCGCGTCGCGGATGCCTCGGTCTTTCCCCGCATCCCCGGCTTCTTCCTGGTGAGCGCCGTCTACATCGTCGGCGAGAAGGCCGCGCAACTCATCCTCGACGACGACGGCTGAACGCCGCCGTCCTTGTTGATCGACCCGACCCTTGACCGAACGGAGGTGACCCCATGGCTTACGACGTCGCGCAACTGCTGGCCATGTCCCAGCAGGAACTGGACAAGCTCTTCATGGACAGTACCGCCGGCGACATGCCCGACGGACCCGCGCAGGGCACCGCGATCATCGCGCCCGGCACGAAGTACACCGAGAACATCGCCAACTTCGTGACCCACTTCGGCTGGCAGGGCAAGGTCTTCGACGCGGAGAAGGGCCTGCTCAAGAACAAGATCCTCGCCTTCGGGCTGCAGGCCATCGTCGCCAAGGTCTACCGCGGGCCGAGCTGGCTGGACCAGAAGGAATGCATCGTGCTGGACTACTCGGACACCTCGCTGCTCGCGCACTGGATCCGCGACGAGATCCGCCAGATCGGCCCCGGCTTCTATCTCGGCAAGGTGTACTGGGGCAAGGACCGCCTGATCGACTTCTGCCTGCAGTTCTGAGCCGGGCGTCGTCGACGCGCAGCCCCGGCCCATGACCCCGCAGTCCCCGATCATGCTGGTCGCGCCGGTCGTGCCCGGACGCGAGGCGGGCCTGCGGGCGCTGCTCGACACGATGACGCTGCGACCGGGCGTCGCGGATCCCGACAACCGCATCCTGCCCTTTGCCGCGATCAAGACGCTGCACTTCGCGCGCCTCGTGCTCGTCGACGACGCGCTGCAGGCCGACCTGCGCTTGCACGACGTCAGCCGGCCGGCGCGCCTGCCGACGACGCTGCTGTTCATGGCGGACTGCGACGGCACCGCGCGCGACTGCCTGGAGGCGATCGCGCGCGTCGCGGACGCGGGGCTGCGCGAGCTGTTCTCGCACTGCGAGGCCCCCCCGTCAGGCTCGGACCTGCTCGCGTGGATGCTCGATCACAACCGGCCGGTCGACGTGTTCTACGTCAACTTCCGGGGTCGCACGGCGCTCCAGATCTGCGAAGAGCAGAAACTGCACCAGGCGCTGTCCGACCGCGTCCCCCGCGAGTCGATGGCCAACGCCGCGCAGGCTCGCGCGGTGCGGCAGACGCTGCTGGACCACGTCCACGCGGAGCAGCGGGCGCAACGCCTGACCCTGACGCCTGAAGCGCCCACGCCGGCCAGCTGGCAACTGAGCGAGGGCCTGCATGCGGCCCTCGGCCTCCTGCTGGTGCTGCTGGCGGTCGTGCTGCTGCCGTTGACGGTGCTCCTCGCGATCCCGGTGCTGGTGCTGCTGCGCTGGCGCGAGACCCACGACCCCGAGTACTGTCCCCGCCCCGACGACGCCGCGGTGGAGGCGCTGCAGCGGGACGAGGACTGGGACGTCACCAACCAGTTCAGCGCGATCGGCGCGGTGAAGCCGGGACTCTTCCGGCGCTGGCTGCTCATCGCCATCCTGGCGGCGATCGACTACGCCGCGCGCCATGTCTTCAACCGTGGCTTCCTGGGCCGGGTGCGGACCATCCATTTCGCGCGCTGGGTCTTCCTCGACGACAAGACCCGCGTCGCGTTCGCGAGCAATTACGACGGCAGCCACGAGGCCTACATGGACGACTTCATCAACAAGGTCGGCTGGGGGCTCAACCTGTCCTTCAGCAACGGCGTGGGCTGGCCGCGCACCGCGTGGCTACTCTTCCAGGGCTGCCGGCACGAGCAGCGCTTCAAGCGCTACCAGCGCCGCCACCAGGTGCGCACGCAGGTCTGGTACAAGGCCTACCCCGGCCTGACGCTGACCGACATGGAACGCAACCACCAGGTCCGGCTGGGCTTCGAAGCCCGGTCGCCGGACGACGCGGAGGTCATGGCATGGCTGCGACTCCTGTGACGGCCGCGGCGACTGCCTCGCGCCAGTCCGGCGCGTCGGGCACTTCAGGGGCGGCGCCCGAGGTCGATCTCGACGACATCCAGGGCCTGCTGATGCGCGGTTATGGCGATCACCCGGAAGCGGTGTTCCTGCTGCTGCGTGTGCGCGACGCCGCCGCGGCGCGGCGCTGGTTGTCGCAGGTCGAGGTGAGCGTCGCGCGGCGCGACCCGGGCAACCGGCACGACGCCCCGGCCTTGCAGCTCGCCTTCACCGCGCAAGGGCTGCAGGCCTTGGGCGTGCGCGAGTCGGTCATCGACGAGTTCGCGCCGGAGTTCCGCGTCGGCATGGACAGGCCGGAGAACCGGTCCGACCGTCTGGGCGATGTGGGCGGCAGCGCGCCGAGGACCTGGTCCTGGGGCCATTGCGCCGGCATGCCGCACGCGCTGCTGATGCTGTACGCGCGGCGTGGCGAACTGGCCGCGTTCCGCGCCCGCGTCGACGCGGCCTGGGCCGAGGGCTTCGAGCTGCTGACGGCGCTTCCCACCATCGACGCGATCGACGCGGATGGGAGAGAACCGTTCGGCTTCAAGGACGGTCTCTCGCAACCCCTGCTGGACTGGCGGCGCGAGCGGCCGGTCGACGACCGGACGACGCAGACCTACAGCAAGCTCTCGTGTCTCGGCGAGTTCGTGCTCGGTTATCCCAACGAGTACGGCGCGCTGTCCGACCGGCCGCTGCTGAATCCGGGCCGCGACCCGGGCGGGCTGCTGCCGCGCGATGCGCTGTTCGGCATGGCGGACCTCGGCCGCAACGGCAGCTACCTGGTGATGCGCCAGCTGGCGCAGGACGTGCGTTCGTTCCAGCGCTTGTCCGACGACGTCGAGCGCATGGTGGGACGCACGCACGACGGCGTTCCTCTGACCGCGACACCGGTCGACGCCGAGGCGGACTTCACCTTCGATGACGACCCCGAAGGCCTGCACTGCCCGATCGGCGCGCACATCCGGCGCAGCAATCCGCGCAACGCGGACCTGCCCGGCGGTCCGGCCTGCCCGTTCACGACCTTCACGCGCACGATCGGGCTGGACGCCGAGGCCCGCGCGCTGGACCTCGTCGCTTCGACGCGTTTCCATCGGGTGCTGCGTCGAGGGCGCAAGTACGAGGGCGGTCTGCACTTCATCGCGCTGAACGCCAACATCGGCCGACAGTTCGAGTTCGTCCAGGGCGCGTGGCTCACGAGCTCACACTTCAACGGCTTGAGCGCCGAGAGCGACCCGCTGCTCGGGCCGCGCGTTCCGCGCGTCGACGGCCAGCCCGTCGACGCGTTCTCGATACCGCGGGTCGACGGTCCCGCGGAGCAGCTGACGGGGCTGCCTCGATTCGTGACCGTGCGCGGCGGCGCCTACTTCTTCCTGCCCGGCGTGCGTGCGCTGCGCTTCCTGGCCACCGAGCCGGAACCACCGGATGACGCCCTGCCGCGGCACGACGTCGGTGCCGACAGCGGTCGTGCCGGCCCTATCGAGCGCGGCGTGCACGACGGATTCGTCTCGCTGATGCGCGTCGAGCGACGGATCGATCCGTTCATCCGTCCCGCGCTGGACGCGCTGCTGCGCGAGCCGCTGACGCGCCTGGTGCAGGCCTTGATCGTGCGGCGCTTGCCGGCGGCGCTCATCGGCGCGCTCGGCGAGGAGCGCCCGCTGCCGTTCGAGGCCGAGGCGGTCGACGAGATCGTCGCCACGATGGGCGACTACCTCGCCTCGCACTACCGCGGCATCCCGTGCCAGCGCGCCGGCAACACCAAGACGCACGGCGTCGTGCGCGCCGAACTGGAGGTCCGCGACGACGTTCCCGAGGCGCTGCGCCACGGCATCCTGGCCGAGCCGTCGCGGCGCTTCCCGGCCTGGGTGCGATTCGGCGGACCGGGGCCGGACAGCCCGCCGGACATCGACGATGTCGGCGTGCTCAGCATCGGCGTCAAGCTGATGGGCGTGCCGGGTCCGAAGCTGCTCGACGACGAGCGCTGGACGCAGGACCTGACGGGGATCAGCACGCCGGTGTTCACGACGCCGGACGTGCTGGAGAACGCGCGGCTGCAGGCGCTGATCCGGCGGGGCACGCCGCTGTATTTCTTCTCGTCGCCGAAGAACGGGCGTTGGCTCAACGGGCTGATGCAGGCGCTGTGGTCGCGCACGCAGACCAGCCCCTTCGAAACGTCCTACTGGAGCTGCACCGCCTATCGGCTCGGCGAACGCGGCGCGATGCAGTACGCCTTCGTGCCGCGCGCGCGCCGTGTCAGCCGCGTGCCCGGCCTGCCGGGCCGGCCGTCCGACAACTACCTGCGCGAGGCGATGGTGCGGGCGCTGTCGGCGGGCGAGGTCCTGTTCGACGTGATGGTGCAGCCGCAGACCGACCCGCGACGCATGCCCATCGAAAGCGCCGGCGTGCGATGGCCCGCGTCGCTGTCGCCCCCGGTGCACGTGGCGACGCTGCGCCTGCCGCAGCAGGTCTTCGATTCACCGGCGCAGCTTGCCTTCGCGCACCGGCTGTCCATCAATCCCTGGCATGCGCTGCCCGCGCATCGCCCGCTGGGCAGCCTGAATCGCGCGCGGTGGCGCGTCTATCAGTCGCTGTCACGCATGCGGCAGCGCATGAACGGGACGCCGCATGTGGAGCCGACGGGGGATGAGACGTTCGAATGCTGAGCCACCAGCGGCAATGTCCCAAAGAAAAATGGACTGGAGAAGGCCGGGACGTCAGTTGGATGGCAACTTGGGAGGCAGCGGCCACGGCGCGACCACCCCCATCCGTTCGAGCATCAGCTTGTCCAAGGCCCGCAGGATCTCCGGCTTGAAGACCTTGCCACCCAGGTGGGCGCCCAGCGAGCGGTAGCTCTCCCACTGCGCCTCGTCGAAGAACTGGTCCGCCGTCGGCTCCTGCGGGAAGGTGCCGTGCTCGACGGCGTACTGGCGGACGTCCTCGTTGGCATCCCAGGGCACGTTGGGCTTGATGACGATGATCTGCGTGCAGGGCATCGTCTCGCCCCGGCGGGTGGCCCACAGCAGCAGCGCGGTGGGCGTCGCGCGAGGCGTCACGGCCGGTGTGTCGTCGCAAGGCGCCATGCGCTTGAACGCGGCCGGCCCGGCGAAGACCTGCCCCAGCTCGCCCGTGAAATCGGTCTGCACGTCGACCTCCACCTGGAGATCGATCCGCGCCAGCCGCATCAGGTTGGCGAGGTCCTCGAACCGGTAGAGCGGATCGGCGCCGCTGTCGGTGGCAAAGATCCGCAGCACCTGGCGCTCCGGGCGCAGCAGTTCGTAGAGGCCGGTGTTCTCGAAGTGACCGCCGTCGGACAGGTACTGCAGCACGCGTGCCGTGCCGAAGAATCGGGCGCGGAATTCGTAGGACAGGTAGGTCTGGGTCCGGAACAGCGCGCCCACCGCGCGACGCAGATGGTCGCCGATGCCGTGCACGTTCTGCCGTTCCAGGCCGGAGCCCCACCAGGTGCCGAGCCGCACGTTGGCCGCGCCCATCAGCAACGACATGCCCAGCGAGGTCCCGCGGCCGATGCCGGTGCTGAAGGCGGCGCCCGAGGTGCCGATCCAATGGCCGATCGACATCTGGCCGCTCGCGCCGATGTTCTTCCAGGTCTGCTTCGGGAACGGCGTGATCGGGTGGGTGTCGAGCTGGAAGCCGTGCGGCATCACCGCCATCGGCTGGCCCTTGCGGTCGCGCTGCACCAGCTGCTCCGCCCGGATCGACCGTCTTGTTGACGGTCACGTTGATGAGGTGCAGCGGCGCGAACGTGGTCAGCACCTTCTTCCCGCCATCGGTCCGCCGTCCGTAGTAGTCGGAAGGGGTCAGGTTGTCCCCGGCCAAGGGTTCCGAGGCGCTGCGCGCGGCCTTGTCGGCCGTCCTGAAACGCTGACCGTTCGAGGCGCCCAGGTAGGCGCGCGTGAGACGCGAGCTGTAGAAGGCCTGCAGCGACGAGAGGTTGATGAAGCCGGCGAACTGGCCGGTGGCGATGGACAGGACCCCGCTGAGCAGCAGCAGGTACATCAGCGTCGTCAGTTGCTTGTCATCGAGGAAGAGCGGCCCGATGTCGGGCGCCTTTCCGTCCCATACGATCGCGTTGACCACCACGCTCCACAGCGCACCGACCAGCACGAAGATCAGGATGCCGGCGAGGCCCGCGAGCGTGTGGAACGGGATCCGGGACAACCATCCCGGCAGGCCGCCGTCCTTGGACGCGGCGCGCTGGGCGAGCCACACCAGCACGGCCGCCAGGCCGGCGGGCGTCAGGATCGGCCCCGCGTGATTCTGCGCCGAGGCCAGCAGGTACACGGTCTGCCCCAGCGTGTCGATCACGGCCAGAGCGACGATCACCACCGTCGCCACCAGGACCGCGGCCAGCATCCGGGTCAGCTGGACGCGCTGCGCGGACGCGGAGCGGTTCCAGCACGCAAGGAGGACGTACACGACGTTGGCTGCCGCGATCTCCGCCGCGATGACCAGCAGCAGCAACTGCCGGTGCCACGGCACCGGGTCGGGCTCCGCCAACCGGAAGTTCTCGATCGGGCTGTTCCTGAAGGACAGGAAGGCGATGCCGACCAGGAACGCGACGATGCCCAGGCTGCCCAGCATGGCGCGGTTGATGGGCCAGCTCTTCCCGTCCAGGCGCTCGCTGACGAGCCAGAACGCGATGCCCAGCGGCACGCCGGCCAGCATGACCGGCGCGACGCTCAGCGGGGAACAGGGGGCTCCACCAGATCCGACCGATCAGGGAGCCGCCCGCGCCGAACGACGCGAGCGCCGCGGTCAACGCGTCGAACTCCCAGTCCATCACCGGGTTCCAGGCCAGGGCCAACGCGATCCTCACGGCGCCGATGGCCGCCATCAACGCCAGCAGCACCACGCCGATCACGTAATGGACGGCCAGCCAGTTGCGGATGCCGAGGGCCGCCGCGTAGAAGGCGTCACCAGTGCCCGTGGGAATCAGGTAGCGCCCGTTCTCGCGCAGCCAGGCCTTGGGAGCGCGCAGGATCTCGTCGCCCGCTTCGTAGTCGGTGTCGGAACGGATGCGACCCGGCGCCCCCGATCGCAGCACCTCGACGGCATCGTCGGCCGCCTTCGCGGCCTGTTGCGCGGTGATCCGGCGCTCGGGCCGGCGATTCGTCATCGCCGAGACGAAGCGATGAACCCAGGAGCCGACCTCCGGTGCCGGACCGGGCTCCGGCGACGGTGGCGCAGGCCGCAGTCGACCGGGCTGGAACAGGCTGCAGAGGAACGCGCCGACGTAACCGCCGCCGCTCACGGTCGACAGGTAGTCGAACCGGGACAGGAACGAGGCCCGGAACGTGCTTCCCGGCGTCGGCGCGGCCGGCGGCGCGGGCATCGCTCCCGGCACCGGCGCCGGCACCTTCATCCTCGCCAGCGCCTCCAGCACGCCGAGCGCGAACGTGGCACTGCGGATGCCACCGCCCGAGATGGCGAGGGCCAGGTGTTGCCCGCCGGTGCCGCCCTTGCCGCCGGGATCGATCTCCTTGCGTCTGTCCGAGAGGAGATCCGCCTCCGGTCGAAGCGTTTCCGACTCCTTGATCTCGTTCATCGTCGTGCCTCCCGGATCGTGCCCGCGCGCACCAGTGCTCGGCGTGGGTGATGCTAGGCAGCCGCGTCGATGCGGGCATCGTCAGAACTGATGAGACCCTCCTCCTGGGATCCTCCGAAGAGGTAGAGCCCCACGCAACCCTCGTTGCATCTCTGCAAGCATTGCAACCGGGGCGTCGCATCGGCGCCCGCAGGACGCACCTCGACACAGCGCCCGGTCCCGCGTCCCTACAGTGCCTCCACCTCGACGCCCTGATGGCGCCGCTGCTGGAGAACTCCCGTGACCTTGTCCCGTCGTACCTTCCTGGGCACCGCCGCCGCCGGCGTCGCCGCTTCCACGCTGCCCTTGTCCAGCGCCATCGCCGCCAGCCCGGTCGGCGACGTGGTCGGCAAGATCACCGTGGGCTACCAGGGCTGGTTCGCCTGCGCCGGCGACAGCGCGCCGATCAACGGCTGGTGGCACTGGGCCCAGGACTGGAGCCGCACGCCCTCTCCCACCAACCGCGCCATCATCTCGTGGCCCGACATGCGCGAGTACGCCTCCGGCTACCCCACCGCCTTCGCAGCGCTCGGCAACGGCGCGCCGGCGACGCTGTTCTCGTCCTACGACCAGTCCACCGTCGACACCCACTTCCGCTGGATGCAGCAGAACGGCTGCGACACCGCCGCGCTGCAACGCTTCAACCCCAACGGCGGTGAAGGCGCGACCCGCGACGCCATGGCGCTGAAGGTGCGCAGCGCCGCCGAGTCCTACGGCCGCAAGTTCTACGTCATGTACGACGTGAGCGGCTGGCGCAACATGCAGCCCGAGATCAAGGCGGACTGGCTGAACAAGATGTCGGCGCTGGTGGCCTCGTCGGCCTATGCGCGGCAGAACGGCAAGCCGGTGGTGGGCATCTGGGGCTTCGGCTTCAACGACGACAACCATCCCTGGTCCGCCGCCGCCTGCCTGGACGTCATCAACTGGTTCAAGGGCCAGGGCTGCTACGTGATGGGCGGCGTGCCGACCTACTGGCGCGAAGGCAAGAACGATTCGCGCGCCGGGTACCTGGACGTCTATCACGCGCTGAACATGATCTCGCCGTGGATGGTCGGCCGCATCGGCGACGCCGCGGGGTCCGACTGGTTCTACCAGAACGTCAACCTCCCCGACCAGGCCGACTGCAATGCGCGCGGCATCGACTACCAGCCCTGCGTGCTGCCCGGCGACCTGAGCGTGCGCCAGCGCGCGCATGGCGACTTCATGTGGCGCCAGTTCTACAACATGGTCCGGGTCGGCGCGCAGGGGATCTACATCTCGATGTTCGACGAGTTCAACGAGGGCAACCAGATCGCCAAGACCGCCGAGACCGGGGCCTTCGTGCCCGCCGGCTCCGGCATCCTGGCGCTGGACGAGGACGGCACGGCCTGCTCGTCCGACTACTACCTGCGCCTGACCAACGACGGCGGCCGGATGCTGAAGGGGCAACTCCCGCTGACGCCGACGCGGCCGACGCCGCCGGTGGTCGGCACCACGACGCCGACGACGCAAGTCGTGACCCTGCGTGCGCGCGTCAACAACCGCTACGTGACGGCCGAGAACGCCGGCGGCGCGCCGCTGATCGCCAACCGCGACGCCATCGGCGGCTGGGAGCAGTTCGACCTGCTGGACGCCGGCAACGGCAACATCGCGCTGCGCGCGCGGGCCAACGGCCGGCTGGTCTGCGCCGAGAACGGCGGCGGCTCCGCGCTGATCGCCAACCGGACCGCGATCGGGCCGTGGGAGTCGTTCAAGCTGATCCGCAACGCGAATGGCTCGGTGACGCTGCAGTCGATCGCCAACAACCGCTATGTGACGGCGGAGAACGCCGGCGCCGCCTCGCTCATCGCCAACCGCACGGCGATCGGGCCGTGGGAGCAGTTCGACATGATCACGGCGGCGCGTTGAACGTGGCCGGCCCGGCGTTCAGCCCATGCGCAGACGCCGCGAGAACTCCATGTAGAGGATGACGCGATCGGTCGGCGACTCGTTGAGCACGAAGTGGTCCAGCGAGCCGTCGAAGATCAGCGGCTGGCCGCTGACGAACTGGCGGAACTCGCCTGCCACGTTCAGATAGGCGTAGTTGCGGTGGGTCGCGGTCACCAGCGGCAGGTGCAATTGCAGCAGCTGCTCCTCGCCGATCTCCGGATGCGTGTGGACCGGCAGCATCGCGCCGGCATTGAGCTGGGCAAACGCCGCGACCTTGATGAGGCCGCCCAGCGAGCCCAGCATCGCCATCGTCCGCGCAAGTACCGGGTCGACGCGCGGCACCGGCGCCCCGAAGCCCATCAGGGCGTACTGCAGCCAATCCGGGTTGCCGCCGCCCGGGCCCCAGCCTTCCATCCAGCCGAACGCGTGCCCGGCCGCCAGATAGCCTTCCAGGTCGCGCAGGACCTCCTCATGGCGCTTTCCGTGCCGGTTCATGGCCATCACCGGGGCGCGCAGCCGGAGGAATTCGTCGCGGATCGTCTCCCATTGCCCGCACAGGGTCCGCAGCTGCGGGAAGTCGTCGATGTCGTGGAATGTCGTCTTCATGGTCCGTGCGTAGTGCGGACGATGAGTCCATGTGTTCTCCCAAGTTGATGCCAGTCGCCCACCGTCGCAGCGACATGCATCGACGCCTGCATCCGTCCGGCCGTCGGCTCCGTAAGTCCTTCATCGAGACCGACATCCACCACCCGGTGGGAGCCAAGGACACGCATGAGCCGCATCGACGACCCCCTCTCCAGCCGCACCGGGGCAGGCCTCCCGATCTCCCCCTCGCGCCGCGTTGCCGTGCGCCACCGGCCCGGGTACCGCCTCCCGCACCTGAGCCTGCTGGCGAAGTTCAACCTGATCTTCCTGGCGGTGTTCCTCGTCGGGCTGGCGGCCACGGGCTTCCTGGCGCGGCGATGGCTGCAGGACGGCGCTCAGGAGCAGGTCGCCGACCGCGCCCGGCTGCTGATGCGCAGCGCCGGCGCCGTCAACCAGTACACCGCGGACCACATCCGTCCGCTGCTGGAAAGCCAGTTGCGCGAGCGCTTCGTGCCCGAGGCCGTCCCCGCGTTCTCCCGCGCACGAGGTGCTGGCCACGCTGTCCAAGGCCTATGAGGACTACAGCTACAAGGCGGCCATGCTCAATCCCACCAACCCGCGCAACCGGGCGGTGAGCTGGGAGGAGGACGTGATCTCGCAGTTCGCGCGCCGGCCCGCGCTGACGGAGTTCATCGGACGCCGCGAGACGCCCAGCGGCGAGGCGCTCTACATCGCGCGGCCGATCCGGATCGGCAACGCGGCCTGCCTCGGTTGCCATGCGTCGCCGCAGACCGCGCCGCCGACGCTGGTGGCGCGCTACGGTCCTTCCAACGGCTTCGGCTGGCGGCTCAACGAGACGCTGGGCGCCGAGGTCGTGAGCGTGCCCATGACGCTGCCGTTGAAGCAGGCGTCGCAGACCTTCTGGCTGGTGATGGGCGCGCTGACGGCGGCCTTCCTGGTCATGGGCGCGGCGCTCAACCTGATGCTCTGGTACCTGGTGATCCGGCCGGTGACGAGCCTGGCGCGGATCGCGGACCGGGTGTCGCTCGGCGAGGACGCACCGCCCTTCGAGGCCCGCTCGAACGACGAGATCGGCGTGCTGACCGTGTCCTTCGGGCGCATGCGCCGCAGCCTGGATCAGGCGATGGCGATGCTGGAGGGCCGCGCATGACCGACACGAAGACCCCTGGCGATGCCGCCTTCCACGCCGACCCCGTGAGCGACCCCGCGGGCGGGCCGGCCCGCATCGGCAAGATCCTCCTCCCGAGGCCGGCTCGGGGAAGGCGCGATGGGCGTCGTCTACCGCGCCTTCGATCCGCACATCCAGCGCGAGGTGGCCATCAAGGTCCTGCGTCGCCAGTTCGAGGACGTCATCGGCGAGACGGCTCCCGAAGACTCGATCACCGCGCGCTTCCGCAACGAGGCGCGCGCGGTCGGGCGCATCGCCCATCCCGGGGTCGTGACCATCTACGACTTCGGCGAGGTCACCGAGTCGGCGGCTTCATCTCCGAACGCCGGCTCGGGTGCTGACACGGGGGCCAATGCCGGCGCGAGCATCGTCTCGGGCGCTGGCAGCTTCGCCTTCCTCGTCATGGAGCTGGTCGAAGGCCGCGGTCTCGATCAGATGATCAAGATCGCGAGGCCGCCACTGGCCTGGTCGCTCGACGTGATGGACCAGTTGCTGGATGCGCTCGGCTGCGCGCACGACCGTGGCGTCTGGCACCGCGACATCAAGCCCGGCAACCTGCTCATCACCCGCGACAACCGGGTGAAGCTGACCGACTTCGGCATCGCGCGCATCGCCGACCGGCACCTCACGCAGGTCGCCTCGCAGATCGGGGACGCCGGGCTACATGGCGCCGGAGCAGTACCTCGGCGGTCCGATCGACCACCGCGCCGACCTCTTCGCCTGCGGCGTGCTGCTGTACCGGCTGACGACGGGACGCTCGCCCTTCAGCGGCGCGCCCGAGGCGGTGATGTACCAGACGCTGCATCAGGAACCCGCGGCGCCGAGCGCGCTGCGGCCGGGCGAACTGCCGACGGCGCTCGACGCCGTCGTTCGTCGCGCGATGGCCCGGGATCCGCGCCATCGCTTCGCCGACGCGGCGGCCATGCGCGCGGCGCTCGCGGACATCGCGACGATCGGCGGTCTGCCGGCCGGGTCCACCGACGGCTTTGGCGATCGCACGGTGGTCCAGCCTCGCCACGATTCGGCTGCAAATCCGATCACAACGTCGACGAGAGGGTCCGGCGCAGGATCGAGTGCAGGGCGCGGTCTGGATGCGGCCCTCGTCTCCCAGGTCGAGCGCGCCCTCGCGACGCATATCGGGCCGCTGGCCAGGCACCTCGTCTCGCGCGACCTCGCGCACAGCGCCAGCGTCGAGGCACTTTCGCGATCCCTCGCGCGCCACATCGCCGATGCGCCGGAGCGGGAGCAGTTCATCGCGACCGCGGCCGCGCTGGCGGCCGCAGCCGGCAAGTCGCCATGAAGAATCGTGGGAGCCCATGAGAGCCCATGAGGGCCCTTGAGGGCCCATGAGGGCCGTTGCAGAGGCCGTGAACAAGGGCAGGCGCGGATTTGAGATGCTGTATGCATCCACAGCATTCAAGCCTGACCCCGCCCCGTGCCCTACACCGTCGCCGTCCGCGAGCTCTGCGAGTTCACCGCCAAGCAAGGCGACCTGGACCTGCGCTTCACGCCTGCGCCGACGGCGCAGGAAGGGATCGCCGGACATGCGCTCGTGTATGAGCGCCGGGGCCCCAGCTACCGACGGGAAGTGACGCTCAGCGGCGAGTTCGGAGAGCTCCGCGTGCGAGGTCGCGCCGACGGCTTCGATCCCGATCGCCGACGCCTGGAGGAGATCAAGACCTTCCGCGGCAGCCTCGATCGTCAGCGGCCCACGCATCGCCGACTGCATTGGGCCCAGGCCAAGGTCTATGCGTGGCTGCTGTGCCAGGCCGAGGCCCTGCCGGACATCGAGGTCGCGCTCGTCTACCTCGACCTCGGCAGCCAGGAGGAGACGCTCCTGACCGAACGCTGCAGCGCGGAGGAACTGCGCGTGCACTTCGAGTCGCTGTGCGAGCGATTCCTCGCGTGGGCCGTCCTCGAGCTTGATCACCGGGAGCGACGTGACGCGGCGCTGCAGTCGCTGAGCTTCCCGTTCGGCGATTTCCGCATCGGGCAGCGACCGCTCGCTGAAGCGGTCTACCGCGCGGCAGCATCGGGCCGCTGCCTGCTCGCGCAGGCGCCGACCGGCATCGGCAAGACGATGGGCACGATCTCTTCCTGGCGGCGAAGACCTCGGGACGACAGACCGCGCTGGAGGCGATCGAGCGCATGGTCGATCGCGGCGATGTGTCGGGAGCATCGGAGGAGTCGAAGTCATCGGTCTCGCTCCGCGTGCTCGAACTCGTGACACGCGACAAGGCGTGCGAACACCAGGACCTGGCCTGCAGCGGCGAGTCCTGTCCGCTACCCAAGGCTTCTACGACCGATTGCCAGCCGCCCGATCGGCGTCGCTGCGCATGGCCATGGCACGAACGTCGCGATGACGCGGTCTGCGGTGCGCGAAGCCGCCTAGGCGCACGACGTCTGCCCGTACTACCTGAGCCAGGAACCGGACCTGTTACCCATGTCCTGGCACATCTGTCACTGATGTCCTCGGTCCATACACTTCCCGGGAAGGGAGCGAGTCGCCCTCTGCCGTCAGCGGTGCCAGCCACCTCGTCTGCAGGCACCGCTGACGGCGAGCGTCGAGCAGCGAGCCACCGCGTCAAGGCCAAGCCCTCACGGGCGGCCGGTGGCCGACCTTGACTCGGATGCTCGCCTCGAACTTCAGTCAGGCTAGGTGCTCGAACATCGCTGAGATATCCCGCCACCTAATCGCATCCGGCAGCGGCGCACCCTCAAGGAAGGCGAGGAACGCGGCCTCAACCATCGGTGCGGTCAGCCATTCATCAGCTCGCAGCTTCACCTCGCCACCGCTGAAGGTCAGGATGGTTCCGTCCGGGAACACCTTGCTCGGAGCATCTAGGTGCGCGCGGAAGTGACGCCGGTTGACCGCGTCGCGCCACTCCAGCATGCACGTCACTCCGCCGCCGGCCACCTGGAGATAACTACCTTGCGCGTCTGTCAGCGACGCATACGAAGACGGCCCGTAGCTGCGCAGCTTGGGAATGACTGCTCGCACATTGGCGGTCGTCGCGTTTTCAACAGGGGCCTTCTTCTCAACTTTCAAGAGCATTTCAGCCTCCGGGCGGCAGGCAAATAGTCGGAGGTCATGGTCTTGCGCAAGCCATCGGGGACGCTCCTGAGGCGTCGGCGGAAGCCGTTGAGGATGTCGTCGGCGTTGCTTCCTTCGCGCTTGACCACCATGGCGTAGCGACTGAGACGCTCGACGAGGGCAACCGGGGACCGATTCATGGCGTCCTTGATCATGTCACCCTCCCAGTGTCCGGGCACGATCCGAGCGGCTACCTCCGGCGGACGCAGCGCGATGGGGACGGGCTGAAGCCGAGCCAATCTGCAATCTGACGTCGGCTACATCCGGCCTGGAGCAGCAGCTGAATGCGATGCGATCGGTTTGGCTCAAGTGCGAGTAGTGAGTTCCCATTTTCGCGACACCTTACAAGATGCGGGGTGTCGCACTTCGACCTTGCGCCCGCCCTCTCATGCCATCTGCAAGCACGCGACGCCCGTCGGGCCGCTTGCCTCATGTGATGAGCGCCGTGAATCCACGCTCGCCATGAAGGCCCATTTCGCGTCGCCCGTCACGCTATCCAATAAATACGGTCGTGATCAGCCGTGCGAAGCAAGGGGTTCGAAGAGAGTCTTCAAATCAATATTGAATCGTTCGTAGTCAAAATCTTCAAAATTGTATTTTTGAAGCGTTTCCGGGACATCAGAAAGCAATTTATCAATCATGATTTTTCGGCGCACAGCATGATCTGCAGAAATCATTTCCGACAAATCTAGCATGATATCCAAATAAAGCGCCTTTTCCTTTTTTGAGAAACGCAATCTTCGCTTCAACTCAAACTCGGGCAGTGGGCAATTGAACAGAATCTTTACCCCTTCCACACTTTTTCCGTAGCTTCGCTCAATGAAAAATACCCTGGGCTTCAATTCCTGAATCTCATCAAGAACCTTATCAATTCTCGACTCCCAGTGATAATCCGCAGTTATTCTAAAGTCCATTTGGAATTCCTATCTAACAATTTTGTTTCCGGGGGGGAAAGCTTGCCATTCTGCTCAGAATAATTGCGGATCTTCATGTTTTCCAACTGAAGCGCCTGATCCTGAGTGCCCAGAAACTCTTGCTTCTTTTCAACGCCAAATTCGCCAATTCCGTCGAGATACACTTGACTATATCGCGACTTGGGATTCTTGGTGGTTCCGAACTTCCACGCCTCGCCACGTTCCAGCCATACGATTTCGGTCGGATGCTTTTGACCTCTGGTCATGACCGGATAGAACCCACGTTCGTTCGCTACTAATTTGTACTGCTCAACCGGCGTGCTTCCATTCTGTTTCGCGGATTCGCTGAGCAGAACTAGCTGGCCTGGTCGCTCGACGTGATGGACCAGTTGCTGGATGCGCTGGGCTGCGCGCACGATCGCGGCGTCTGGCACCGCGACATCAAGCCCGGCAACCTGCTCATCACGCGCGACAACCGGGTGAAGCTGACCGACTTCGGTATCGCACGCATCGCGGACCGGCACCTCACGCAGGTCGCCTCGCAGATCGGGACGCCGGGCTACATGGCGCCGGAGCAGTACCTCGGCGGTCCGATCGACCACCGCGCCGACCTTTTCGCCTGCGGCGTGCTGCTGTACCGGCTGACGACCGGACGCACGCCCTTCAGCGGCGCGCCCGAGGCGGTGATGTACCAGACGCTGCATCAGGAACCCGCGGCGCCGAGCGCGCTGCGGCCGGGAGAACTGCCGACGGCGCTCGATGCCGTCGTGCGGCGCGCGATGGCCCGGGACCCGCGTCATCGCTTCGCCGATGCGGCGGCCATGCGCGCGGCGCTCGCGGACCTCGCGATCGGCGGCCCGAGCACCGGGGCTGCCGACAGCTTCGACGATCGCACGCTGGTCCAGCCTCGCCACGGCTCGGCTGCAGGCCCGATCGCAACGCCGACGGGAGGGTCCGGCGCAGGATCGAGCACAGGGCGCGGTCTCGATGCGGCCCTCGTCTCCCAGGTCGAGCGCGCCCTCGCGACGCACATCGGACCATTGGCCAGGCACCTCGTCTCGCGCGACCTCGCGCACAGCGCCAACGTCGAGGAACTCTCGCGATCCCTCGCGCGCCACATCGCCGACGCGCCGGAACGGGAGCAGTTCATCGCGACCGCGGCCGCGCTGGCGGCCGCAGCCGGCAAGTCGCCATGAGACTCCATGAGCGCCCCTGAGAGTCCGCGAGGAGTGCGAGGCGCGCGAGGCGCGAGGCGCGAGGCACGAGGCGCGAGGCGCGAGGCGCGAGGCACGAGGCACGAGGCGCGAGGCGCGAGGCGCGAGGCGCGAGAAGGGCTTGGCAGAGACCGTGAACAAGGACAGGTGCCGATTTGAGATACTGTATGCATCAACAGTGATCAAGCCTGACCCCTCCCCGTGCCCTACACCGTCGCCGTCCGCGAGCTCTGCGAGTTCACCGCCAAGCAAGGCGACCTGGACCTGCGCTTCACGCCCGCGCCGACGGCGCAGGAAGGCATCGCCGGACATGCGCTCGTGTACGAGCGCCGGGGTCCCGGCTACCGACGGGAACTGACGCTCAGCGGCGAGTTCGGCGAACTCCGCGTGCGAGGTCGCGCCGACGGCTTCGATCCCGATCGTCGACGCCTCGAAGAGATCAAGACCTTCCGCGGCAGCCTCGATCGCCAGCGCCCCACGCACCGTCGACTGCACTGGGCACAAGCCAAGGTCTATGCCTGGCTGCTGTGCCAGGCCGAAGCACTGCCGGACATCGAGGTCGCGCTCGTCTACCTCGACCTCGGCAGCCAGGAGGAGACGCTCCTGACCGAACGCTGCACGGCGGCGGAACTGCGCGCGCACTTCGAGTCCCTGTGCGAGCGATTCCTCGCGTGGGCCGTCCTCGAGCTCGCACGCCGGCAGCAACGTGACGCGGCGCTCCAGGCGCTGCGGTTCCCGTTCGGGGACTTCCGCGTCGGACAACGGCCGCTGGCCGAGGCGGTCTATCGCGCCGCCGCGACGGGCCGCTGCCTGCTCGCGCAGGCGCCGACCGGCATCGGCAAGACGATGGGCACGATCTTCCCGTTGCTGAAGGCCGCGCCTGGGCAGCGCATCGACAAGATCTTCTTCCTGGCGGCGAAGACCTCGGGACGGCAGACCGCGTTGAACGCTCTTCAGCGTCTCGTCGAAGTCGGCAACAACAACAACAACAACAACGGCAACGGCAGCGGTAATGGCAGCGGTAATGGCAGCGGTAATGGCGACGGTATCGACGACGTCGTCGTCGAGGGCAACGACGCCGATGCCAACTGCGCCAGTGCGACAAGGACCGTCGTGCCTTTGCGCGTGCTGGAGATGGTCGCGCGGGACAAGTCCTGCGAGCACCCGGACAAGGCCTGCAACGGCGAGTCCTGTCCCCTGGCCAAGGGCTTCTACGACCGCCTGCCCGCAGCCCGTTCGGCCGCGCTGCAGGTCGACCGGGCGGCCGGCAGTGACGCCGGCGTCGCACTGACGCGGACCGCCGTGCGCGAAGCGGCCTTGGCACACGACGTCTGCCCGTACTACCTGAGCCAGGAACTGGCGCGCTGGGCCGACGTGGTGGTCGGCGACTACAACTACTACTTCGACCACGGCGCCCTGCTGTACGGACTGACGCAGGTGAACCAATGGCGCATCGGTCTGCTCGTCGACGAGGCGCACAACCTCGTCGAACGCGGCCGCAAGATGTTCAGCGCGACGCTGTCGCCGGAGCGGCTGTTCCAGGCGCGACGGTCGTCCGGCGCGACGGCGTCGCCGCTCGTGCGCAAGGCGCTCGACAAGGTGCGCCGCAGTTGGCGCGCGATCGACAAGGCACAGGCCGAGCCCTATGCGGCGTACGAGTCCTTCCCCCGAAGCCTTGCTGAGCGCGCTCCAGCACAGCATCGGCGTGGTCTCGGAACACCTCGCCGCCCATCCCGACGAGGTCGATCCCGCGCTGCTCGACTTCCATTTCGAGGCGCTGCACGTGACCCGCGCGGTGGAGTCCTTCGGGCCGCACTCGCTGGTGGACGTCCAGAAACCGGCGGGCTTCGGCGCCAAGCCGGGTCCGTCGGTCATCTGCATCCGCAACATCGTCCCCGCACCGTTCCTGAAGCCGCGACTGGCGGCCGCCCACACGAGCACGCTGTTCTCCGCCACGCTGCAGCCGCAGGCCTTCCACGCGGACCTGCTCGGACTGCCGGAGAACCACGTGAGCATCGAGGTGCCCTCGCCCTTCGACGCGCGCCAGCTGCAGGTGCACGTGGCCTCGCACATCTCGACCCGCTACCAGCATCGGCGCGCCTCGCTGCAGCCGATCGCCGACCTGATCGCGGCGCAGTACCGCGTCGCGCCCGGCAACTACCTGGCCTTCCTCAGCAGCTACGACTACCTGGAACAGGTGGCGGAGCTGCTCGGCGACCGCCACCCCGACGTGCCGCAATGGCGCCAGTCGCGCCGCATGAGCGAAGGCGAACAGCGCCAGTTCCTCGATCGCTTCACCGACGAGGGTCGCGGTGTCGGCTTCGCGGTGCTGGGCGGCGCGTTCGCGGAAGGCGTCGACCTGCCGGGGCGCCGGCTCATCGGCGCCTTCCTGTCGACGCTCGGCCTGCCGCAGGTCAACGCGGTCAACGAGCAGATCCGCGCGCGCATGGAGAAGCTCTTCGGCGCGGGCTACGACTACACCTACCTCTACCCGGGCTTGCAGAAAGTCGTGCAGGCGGCCGGCCGGGTGATCCGCACGACCGAGGACCGCGGCGTGGTCCACCTGATCGACGACCGCTTCGCGCGGGCGGAGGTGCAGCGGCTGTTGCCGGCGTGGTGGGCTCAGCCAGGGACAGCAAGACACGCCAGGGAGTGAGGCAGGCCCCATGCTTGCCAAGGGGAGGCTGACATGACCTCCCCCCGCGTCTATCGCTGCACCTGCGGCCACCGCCTCTACTTCCGCAACAGCGCCTGCCTGATGTGCAAGGCGCCGCTCGGCTTCCTCCCCGACGACCTGGTGCTGCACGCGCTGCTGCCCGGCCCGGCCACCGCGACCTGGCAAATCGAGGGCGTGGACGGCGTCTTCACCCGCTGCGCCAACTTCCACACCGCCGCCGGCTGCAATTGGCTGCTCCCGCTGGATGACCGGCGCAAGGGCCCGTTGTGCGTTGCCTGCGCGCTGAACCGCACCATTCCGAACCTATCGGATCCCATCAACGCCGAACTCTGGGGACGCATGGAGCGCGCCAAGCGGCGGCTGGTGTCGCAGCTCCTCGGGCTGCGCCTGCCGGTGGTGCCGAAATTCGAAGCACCGGACCGCGGGCTTGCCTTCGACTTCCTGCGCACCCTGCCCGGCCAGCCGCGCGTGATGACGGGACACGCCTGGGGCGTCATCACCATCAACATCGAGGAAGCCGACGACGCCAAGCGCGAAGCCGCCCGGCAGCGCATGGGCGAGTCCTACCGGACGCTGCTCGGGCATTTCCGCCACGAGATCGGTCATTACTACTGGGACCGGCTGGTCTCGGGCACGTCCTGGCACGAGCCTTTCCGCGTCCTGTTCGGCAACGAACGCCAGCCCTACACCGACGCGCTTCAGCGTCATCACCGCACCGGCCCGCCGCCGGACTGGTCGCAGCGCTTCATCACCTCGTACGCCAGCGCGCATCCGTGGGAGGATTGGGCGGAAACCTGGGCGCACTACCTGCACCTGCGCGACACCATCGATACCGCCGGCAGCTTCAAGCTGCTGAGCACCGTCGACGAGATGCGACCCTGGCCCTACGGACTCGACGACCTCTGGTCGCCGGGCCACGCCACCGGACCCGACTTCCTGCGCCTGCTGCGCGACTGGCTCGCCATCACCAGCGTGATGAACGAGATGTCCCGCGCGATGGGCCAGCCCGACTTTTACCCCTTCGTGCTGCAACGCCGGGTCGTCCCGAAGCTGCACTTCATCCATTGCGTCGTCGAGAACGGCAGGACCCCATGATTCGCCTCGATCTCCACTTCGAACTGGACTACCGGATCGACTCGCCGCATGGCGACTTCGTGTTCAACATCCAGCCGGCCCACACGGCGGCGCAACACGTCCTCCAGGAGAGCGTCGTCCTGACGCCGGAGGTGCCGTGGCGCTCGGAGACGGTCGCCAGCACGCGCAACCGCCTGCTGCGCCTGCGCGCGCCGCAGGGCGATCTGCACCTGACCTACACCGCCAGCGTCACGATCGAGCACGGCATCAGCGAACCGGCCTTCATCGACGAATGCCCGATCGATCAGTTGCCGTCGAGCTGCTGTCCTACCTGGCGCCCAGCCGCTATTGCGAATCCGATCGCCTCATCCCGTGGGCCGAGGCCGAGTTCGGTCATCTGCCCTCGGGATACGCGCGCGCCGCCGCGATCGCGGCGTGGGTGCAGCGGCACATCGCGTATTCCTCGTACGGATCGACCACGCAGACCACCGCGCTCGACACGCTGACGGATCGGGTCGGCGTCTGCCGCGACCAGGCGCACGTGATGATTGCGCTCTGCCGGGCGCTCTCGCTGCCGGCGCGTTACGTGACCGGCACCGACTACGGCGCCGACCCGACCAAGGCGCCGGACTTCCACGCCTACGTGGAGGTCTACCTCGGCCGGCGCTGGTACACCTTCGATGCGTCGGGCACCGGCATCCCGATGGGCTTCGTGCGCATCGGTACCGGACGCGATGCGGCGGACGTGCCGTTCGCCACCTTGTACGGCCAGGTCCAGGCGCCGTTCGCGCCGCTGGTGCGCGCAAGCGCGTGCGAAGGGCCGGGGCTCCGACTGCCCGTTCACGTGAGCAGCGCCTTGTCCACCGATGGCGATTCAGCGGGCTGTCATCTCGCGCCCGCCGCCGCGTGATCGCCTGCGGCCGGCCTCCGTTTCCGCGCGGGTGTCACGCCTCGTTCGCCGCGCCCGCGGACGCCAGGAAGCTTGATCGCACCGCATGCGGCGTGCTGCCCGTCCAGCCTTGAAACGCACGGATGAAGGAGTTGGGATCCTCGAAGCCCAGCAGGAAGGCGATCTCCGCGCCTGACAGCGAGGAGTTCTGAAGGTAGTGGTGGGCCAGCGCGCTGCGCAAGCCGTCCAGGGTCTGCTGGAAGCTGCTGCCCTCCTCTTGGAGCCGCCGTTGCAACGTGCGGCTGCTGACCCCCAACTTGCGACAGATCGCCTGCATCGACAACTCCCCGGCGGGCAGCGCCTCGAGCAGCGCGCTGCGCACCCGCTCTGCGGTGGTCGCGTGCCGGTCCAAGTCGGCGAGGCGTTGCCGCAAGGCGGGCTCGAAGAAGGACCACATGCCGTGATTGGCGGTCAGGAATGGACGCCGTGCGTCCTCTGCCGAGAACACGACCGTGGGCATCGGTGTTCTTTCGACCGGGACGCCGAAGTAGTCCGCGTAGGCCAGCGCCTCCGGCGCCGACTGCGGCGGCTGGGGCCATCCCACCCTCACCACGTGCATCGGGCTCCGAGTGGCCAGTCGCGCCAGTTGGACGAGGAAAACAATCTTGAAGGCCATCAGCACGGGCGGGGGCGCCAAGGCGCGGTCCAGGAACTCCAGCGCCACCGTCGTGCGACGCTCGGTGCGCTCGACATGCAACGCCATGGGGCCACTCAGACGTTTGTACTTGGCCAGGCGTGCGAGTGCGCCATCCATGTCGTCGCTGCACAGCGCCACGAAGAGTTCAGGCTCGAACCAGTCGGACGACATCCTCTGCGCCAGGCGCAAGGGCACGGGCAGCTGCCCGGCAGTCGCCTCTGCCTCGATCGCCGCCCATAGCTTGAAGTAGGTCTCGGAGTCGAGGCGCGTGCTCGCGCGCCCGAACAGATCGCCAGGCAACTGGGCCCGGCGCAATACGTTGGCGCCATTGACACCCGCGTCGTGCATCAGCAGCAGCCAGCCCGGCCAGATCGCAAAGGTGCCTGCGTGCGCCAAGCGGCCCCCTGGCAGCTTGGGGGCGACGGCGTTGTCGTCTTTCATGACTTCAGTTTACGAGCGGCCTTCGCCGGGCACACCAGCGGAACGCGCCAAGCTGCGCGGTCTTGCTGGCGGGTTTCGCATGTCGATTGGCGCGATGAGCGAGTGCGCTGGCGCCGATGCCTGGGCACAGTGGCCCTGTTCCTTGAACCCGTCCCCGGGCCCGTCGCCCGGCCACCCCACCGCTGGCAGAAGCCGACGGCTCGGCAGCAAGAAAGCAAAGACCATGAAAAAGACCGTTTTGATCACCGGCGCCTCGTCCGGCTTCGGCCTGATGCTCGCGACACGCCTGCAGCAACAGGGCTTCGAGGTGATCGGCACCAGCCGCGATCCGGAGAAGGCGGCCAAACTGCCGTTCAAACTGCTGCGGCTGGACATCGACGATGACGCGTCCATCGAGGCCTTCACGCGCGAGTTGTTCCTGCACGCCCCGCGGGTGGACGTGCTCGTGAACAACGCCGGCTACATGGTGACCGGCCTGGCTGAAGAGACGCCCTTGGCGCTCGGACGCCAGCAGTTCGAGACGAACTTCTGGGGCACGGTCAAGGTGACCAACGCCTTGCTCCCGCACTTCAGGGCGCAGAAGGCAGGCCAGATCATCACCGTCAGTTCCATCGTGGGACTGATCGGTCCGCCGAATCTGTCCTACTACACCGCCTCCAAACATGCGGTGCAGGGCTATTTCAAATCCCTTCGCTTTGAACTGGACCAGTTCAACATCAAGGTCAGCATGGTCGAGCCCGTGTGGTTCAAGACTAATCTGAGTCACAACGCCGTCGCGGCCAAGGCCGGCAGGATTGCGGACTACAACGACTATCGCAAGCAGGCGAACGCCGCCACGCAAAAGGGCATCGACGAAGCGCAGTCGCCCGCCCCCGTCGTCGCGACCATCGAAAGGCTGATCAAGACCCGGCACCCGAAGTTCAGCAACCCGGTCGGCAAGATGACGGGAATGATTCTCTTCCTGCAAAGCTACATGCCGAAGATGTTCGAGAGCGAGATTCACAAGAGTGTCCGCACGGCTTGATCGGGACCACGATGAAGTACTACCTCTGCAAATTCATTCCGCCACGCAAGGATTTCCTCGCCACGATGTCGGACGTCGAGAAGGATCTGATGAAGCGTCACGGCGCTTATCTGAACCGCCTGTTGGCGGAGGGATTGATCGTTGCGCACGGCCCGGTCATGGATCCGGCCGGCGGCTACGGCGTCTCGCTCTTCCGGATTGCCGACGAGCAGACCATTGAGGCCCTCACTGCCGAAGATCCCATCGTCAAGAACGGCGTGGGCCACTATGAGCACCACGTGATGCTCAGTCTGGCGGTGGGCGCCTGAGCTTTCATCGCCATCGATCACACGGACCCAAGCGCGACCCAGGCGCCGTCGTGTGCCCCGCTGCCACGTGATCGTTGCGCGCCGTCGCGCCATGGCGCGCGGCGCCGCTGACCGCAGTTCGCACCGTGACAGGCAAGGCCTGGATCCCGGCCTTGTCCATTTCGTCTGATCGTATACGATAGACGAATGCTCCCCTGGATCACCGACACCTCCCCCGACCTGCTCGCCGACGTGCGGGACACGTCGCTCGCCAAGCTCGTCCGCGACGAGGTGCTGAACGCCATCCTCCGCGGCGACCTGCCGCCGGGGCAGCGCATCAACGAACCGGATGTCGCGGCGCGCCTGCGCGTCTCCCGCGTCCCCGTGCGCGAGGCGCTGCGCGAGCTCGAAAGCACCGGTCTGGTCGCCGCGCGCAAGCACGCCGGCGTCTTCGTGCGGGTGCTCGATATCAAGGAAGTCGCCAACCTCTACGAGCTGCGCAGCCTGCTGGACGGCCACGCCGGCCGCCGCGCCGCGGCGCTCGAACGCCCCCGGCGCGACGCGCTCGTGAAGCGGCTCGTGACGCTCGGCCGCGAGATGAAGGCGAATGCGCGCCGCCGCGACGTGCAGGCCTATTACGCCGCCAACCTGGCCTTCCACTGGGCCATCGTCGAGGCCACCGACAACGAGCCCCTGACGCGCACCTACCAGGGCATCGTCCAGCAGCTGCACCTGTCGCGGCTGCGGAACCTGTCGCGCGACGTAGGCATGAAGGTCTCGATCCTGGAGCACGACCAGATCGTTGCCGCGCTCGACGACGGCGACGCCGCGCTGTGCCAGCGGCTGCAGGAACACCACGTCAACGCGGCGCACGGTCGCCTGCTGGAGACGGAAGGAAAAGAGCGAGGACGCCAGCGGGAGCGACAGCAAGAGCTAGCAAAGGCCAGCCGGAGGCGGCAAGACCTGGCACCAGCATCCATCAAAGCAAGAACGAGGGCCATCACAAGAGCCCCGCCTTACCGCGCTTCACCCCGGAGACAAACCGATGACCAACCGACGATCCGTGCTGATCGCCGCCCCCGCGTTGCTGCTCACCGCAGGACGCTCGTGGGCGGCGGACAGCTTCCCCAGCAAGCCGATCCGCTACATCGTGCCCGTGGCCGCGGGCGGCGGCAGCGACTTCATCGGCCGCGCCGTCTGCGACCGCTGGGGCCATGCGCTGAACCAGACCTTCGTGGTCGACAACATCGGCGGCGGCGGCGGCGTGATCGCCACGCAGGCCACGGCCAAGGCGCCGCCCGACGGCTACACGCTGATGCAGGGCTACGTGGCCACGCACGGCACCAGCCCCGCCACGCGCAAGCTGCCCTACGACGCGGTCAAGGACTTCAGCCCCATCGGCATGATCGGCGGCACGCCCAACGTGCTGGTCGTCAACAGCGCGGTGCCGGTCAACGACCTCAAGGGCTTCATCGAGTACGCCCGCAAGAACCCCGGCAAGCTGAGCTACGGCTCCTCGGGCGTGGGCTCGCTCACGCAGCTCGTGATGGAGCTGTTCAAGCAGCAGTCCGGCGTGTTCATGCTGCACGTGCCCTATCGCGGCATCTCGCCCGCCTTCACCGACCTGATGGGCGGCCAGACCCACGCGATGTTCCCGGGACTGGCCGCGGCGCTGCCGCACATCCGCTCCGGCCGCGTGAAGCCGCTGGCGGTGACCGGCACCGCCCGCAACCCGACGCTCAAGGACGTGCCCACGCTGATCGAGGCCGGCTTCAAGGACTTCGACGCGATGCAGTGGTACGGCGTCGTCGGGCAGGCGGGCATCCCCGCGCCGCTGGTCAAGCAGCTCAACGCGACGCTGAACACGGTGCTCAAGGCACCCGACATGCGCGACAAGCTGGCCGCCGAGGCCGTCGATCCGACGGCCATGAGCCCGGAACAGTTCGGGCATCACATCCAGGCCGAGGTGGCCCGTTGGACCGCGCTGGCGCGCGACCGGAAGATCCAGGTCGACGACTGAGACACCCGATGAACAGACGGCTCGAAGCCGACCGGACCACCGACCAGACTGCCGCCCGGACCGCCGACTGAAGAGCCCCCCGACACACGACTGAAGGACGATTGAACCCCATGGCACGCAATACCCAGGTCGCCGCCGACCACAACGCCCCGCCCATCACCCAGATCCTCGCCCGCTACGTGGCCACGCATCCGTCGCGCGGCTGGAGCGACGCGGTGGACCACGAGGCCCACCGCACGTTCATGAACTGGGCGGGCTGCGCCGTCGGCGCCGCCGGTCACGAGGCGATGCACGCGGCGCTCGCCGCCGTGCAGATGCTGCAGCCCTCCGCGCAGGCGAGCATCCTCGGCCGCGCCGAGAAGGTCGACATGGCCGGCGCGGCGCTGCTCAACGGCATCAGCTCGCACACCTTCGACTTCGACGACACCCACCTGAAGACCATCATCCATCCGGCGGGTCCGGTGGCCTCGGCGGCGCTCGCGCTGGCCGAGCACCTCGGCCTGTCCGGCCGGCAGCTGATCGACGCGATGGTCCTGGGCATCGACGTGTCCTGCCGCATGGGCAACCTCGTCTATCCCGAGCACTACGACCGCGGCTGGCACATCACCGGCTCCACCGGCACGCTGGGCGCCGCGGCGGCCTGCGCGCGACTGCTGGCCCTGGACGAGCACCAGACCCAGATGGCGCTGGGCATCGCCGCCTCGCAGCCCGTGGGCCTGCGCGAGCAGTTCGGGACCATGACCAAGCCCTTCCACCCGGGCGGCGCGGCGCGTGCCGGGCTGCTGTCGGCGCTGCTGGCCAAGCACGGCTACACCGCCAGCCCGCGCGCGCTCGAGGCGCCTCGCGGCTTCGCGCAGGTGGTCTCGACGAAGTACGCCTGGAACGAAGCCACCGACGAGCTCGGCGAGCGCTTCGAGATCTCCTTCAACACCTACAAGCCCTTCGCCTGCGGCATCGTCATCCATCCGAGCATCGACGCCGCCGTGCAGCTGCGCGAACAGGGCGTGCGGCCCGAGGACGTCGAGCGCATCGAGCTCAAGGTGCACTCGCTCGTGCTGGAGCTCACCGGGAAGAAGGAGCCGGCGGACGGCTTGCAGGGCAAGTTCAGCGTCTATCACGGCGTGTCGGCCGGACTGATCTTCGGCCGTGCCGGCGAGCCCGAGTACGACGATGCGATCGTCAACCGCGAGGACGTCGTGGCGCTGCGCCGCAAGGTGGTGGCGACGGTGGACGACGGCATCGACGAAGCCTCGGTCGACATGACGGCGGTGCTGCGCGACGGCCGCCGCGTCCACGTGTTCGTCGAGCATGCGATCGGCTCGCTGCACAAGCCGATGAGCGACGCGGCGCTGGACGCGAAGTTCCACTCGCAGTCGGATGTCGTCATCGGCGCTGCGCGCAGCGACGCGTTGATCGCGGCCTGCTGGCGGCTCGGCGAGCTGGCCGACGTGCGCGAACTGACCGCGCTGGCGCGGCCTTGACGCCGCGGCGCCCCAGTCACCGCACGAATCACGACACGAGTCACATCACCGGCGACGACACGATGCGCGGCTACTGCCTCCAGCACCGGGACGGCCACGCGGAGCTGCTGCTCCGCGACGACCTGCCCCGCCCTTCCCCCGGTCCCGGTCAACTGCTCGTCCGCGTCCGCGCGGCGGGCTTGAACCGCGGTGAGTTCCTGGCCGGCCATGGCCTTCACGGCGCCGGCGGCGCGCCGAAGCCGGTGGGCGCGGAAGCGGCCGGCGACGTGGTTGCCGTCGGTGACGGCGTCCAAGGCTGGCGACTCGGCGATCGCGCGATGGGCCGCTGTGCCGGCGGCTTCGCCGACTTCGCGCTGATCAGCGAGGCGGAGGCGCTGCACGTGCCCGAGGCCCTCGATTGGACCGAGGCGGGTGCGATCCCGCTGACCTTCCTCGTCGTCTACGACATGCTCGTGGTCCAGGGTCGGCTGAAGGCGGGCGAGACCCTGCTGGTGGCGGGCGGCAGTTCCGGTGTCGGCGTCGCGGCGCTGTCCGCGGCCAAGGCCATCGGCGCGCGCGTGATCGCCACCTCGGGGCAGCGCGGCCAAGCTGGCGCGGCTGATGACGCTGGGATTGGATCTCGGCCTCGAGACCCGCGCGCCGGACTTCGCGGCCGCGGTGCGCGAGGCCACCGACGGTCGTGGCGCGGACCTCGCGATCGACACCGTCGGTGGCAGCGTGTTCGCCGAATGCGTGCGGGCGCTGGGCTTTCAGGGTCGTCTCGCGATGGTGGGCTATGTGGATGGCGTGCTCCAGGCCGAGCTCGATCTCGAAGCGCTGCATGCGCGGCGTCTCCATCTCTTCGGCGTCTCGAACAAGCTCCGCACACCGCAGCAGCGCGCGGAACCGGTGCCCGGCTTCCGGACCGACTGGCTGCCGCTGTTCGCCGACGGCCGCCTGCGGCCGGTGGTGGACCGCGTCTTCCGCTTCGAGGACCTGGCGCAGGCCAAGGCCTCGATGGAGCAGGCCGAGCACCTCGGCAAAATCGTGCTGGCCGGCAGCGAGGACTGATCAACCCCAAGGACATCGGCATGAACGTTCAACGTCGTGAACTTTGCGCGGCAGGCGCCGCCACGCTGCTGCTGAGCGCCTGCGCCTCCGCGCCGGCCGGATCGACCGATGGATCGAGGGCCATAGCCTCGGGCGGATCGGACATCGGCTCGGCCGCCTCGGCCGATGCCCGGGCGGCCGCGGCCGAACTGACCGGCACCGGCAAGCTCCGCGCCGCGATCAACCTCGGCAATCCCATCCTGGCCAGCCGTGGCCCGGACGGCGAGCTGCGCGGCGTGTCGGTCGACCTCGCGCGCGAGGCGGCCCGACGACTGGGCGTGAGCATCGAGCTCGTCGCCTTCAACGCGGCGGGCAAGGTCGTCGAAGCGATCAAGGACAAGCAGGTGGATCTCGCCTTCGTCGCGATCGATCCGCTGCGCGGCGCCGACACCGACTACACGGCGCCCTACGTGATCATCGAGGGCGCTTACCTGGTCCGCAACGACTCGCCGCTGCAGCGCAACGAGGACGTCGACCGCGCGGGTCGGCGCATCGTCGTCGGCCGCGGCAGCGCCTACGACCTCTACCTGACCCGCGAGATCAAGTCCGCCACGCTGGTGCGCGCGCCGACCTCGCCCGCGGTGACCGGCCTGTTCGTCGCCGACCAGCTCGACGTGGCCGCCGGCGTGCGTCAGCAGCTGGAAGCCGACGCGCGCCGCGTGGGCAGCGTGCGGCTGCTGCCGGGCCGTTTCATGGTGATCGAGCAGGCGATGGGCGTGCCCAAGGGACGCATCGCGGCGCAGCGCTGGCTCAGCGCGTTCGTCGAGGAGATGAAGGCCTCCGGCTTCGTGGCCGAGGCGCTGCGCCGCCACGGCATCGAAGGCGCGCTGGTGGCGCCGCCGAGGTAACAACAGCGGTGTCCTGAATGGAACACTGTCCTACACCGTCGCGATTCGCTTGGCGTTAATCTCAAGGGCGACTGCACCTTGAAGGAGACCCCCATGGAAGCGACCAACCACCAGTTCCACGAGCTGTTCGACCAGCTCGGCCTGCCCTCCTCCGAGGCCGAGATCCGCGAGTTCATCGGCCAGCACCGCCCCCTGCCCGGCGACGTCAAGATCACCGAGGCGCCGTTCTGGTCCGAGCAGCAGTCGCGCCTGTTGAAGGAACTGCTGCTGCAGGACGCGGATTGGGCGGAGGTCGTCGACCAGCTGAACGTCGCGCTTCACTGAACTTCCGGGGCCACGCGCGTCGCTGGTCTCGACGGGCTCAAGGCGATCGACGCGATCGGCCCCTCGCGCTCCGAGCGCCCGCCTCGGGAGCGCCGACGAATCGCAAGGAGGCATGCCTCATGTTCGACCTGCACGTCCACTGGTGGGAGCTGCTCGCCCGCGCGGCGCTCATCTACCTGGCGCTGTTCCTGATGGTGCGCTTGTCGGGCAAGCGCACCATCGGACAGTTCACCCCGTTCGACCTGCTGGTGGTGATGCTGCTCAGCGAGGCCGTGAGCAACGGCCTGAGCGGCGGCGAGGACTCGGTCACCGGCGCGTGGATCCTTGCCGCGACACTGATCGTGATGAACGCCTTCATCGGCTTCCTGGGATCCCGGAGCAAGCGCCTGGAGGCGCTGCTGGAGGGGTCCCCCGTGCTGATCGGACGCGACGGCGAATGGTTCCCGCAGGCGCTACGCCGCCATCGGCTCGGCACGGCGGATGTCGAGAAGGCGCTGCGCGAGGCGGACTGCGAGCTCGAGGAGCTGCACATGGGCGTGCTCGAAAGCGATGGCAGCATCAGCATCCTCAAGCGCAAGTAGGTTCTCCCCATTCCGCATGCCAGGTGCCGCAAGAATCGACTACTCCAGCTCGCCCGTCGACCTGGCGCGTTCCCTGATCGGCTGGACGCTGCTGGTCGACGGCGTGGGCGGACGCATCGTCGAGACCGAGGCCTACGACATCGATGACGAGGCCTCCCACAGCTTCCGCGGCATGACGGCGCGCAACGGGGCGATGTTCGGCCCGCCGGGTTCCACCTACGTCTACCGCTCCTATGGGTTGCACTGGTGCTTCAACATCGTGTGCCGGGAGGTCGGCCACGGCGCCGCCGTGCTCATCCGCGCCCTGGAGCCCACGCATGGCCTGGATCTGATGCGGCAACGACGGCGAGCCGAAGATTCACGCCAACTCTGCTCCGGTCCGGGCAAGCTGGCGGAGGCCCTGGGCATCACAGGCGCGCTGGATCGCCATCGGATCGACCAGCCGCCGTTCGCCGTCCTCCCTCCGGCGTGCGACGCGGAGGTCGCCTGCGGAGCAAGCATCGGCATTTCGAAGGCGCAGCACCTGCCGTGGCGCTTCGCACTGGCGAAGTCAGCGTTCCTCAGCAGAAAAGTCTGAACTTCCCCGGCGTGGGTCCGGTTGCCGTCAACCGGGAGCTGGCCGCGAAACCCAGTCCGCACGGCGCCGCCGGGCGCCGACGTTCACCGGTAGGCGTCTTCCGCCAATTCGCACAGCTGTCCGCACCCGATGGGCTTGCTGACGTGCAGATCGAACCCGGCGCTGGCGACCAGGACGCGGTCGCTCTCCTGGGTCCGGGCGGTCAGGGCGACGAGCCTGGCGGGAGCCTGGACCTCGGTGCCCCGGATGCACGCCGCGGTCTCGTAGCCGTCCATGCCGGGCATGTCGATGTCGAGCAGGACCAGGCGGGGCCGCAGCAGCTCCGCCAGCAGCACGGCCTCGGTGCCGCTGTAGACGGCGCAGGCGCAGAAGCCGTAGGCGTCCAGCAGCGCGACGAGGGTATCGGCCGCATCCCTGTTGTCGTCGACCACCAGGATGCGGCACGGGGGCGGTCGAATGCTTGGGCTCCATGCCTCCACAGGGCAAGGCGCGGGCCAAGCCCCTCGCTCAAGTAGCATCTCCGCCCATGAGCCTGCCCCACCCGACGCCCTCGCCTTCCCCCACGGAGCGCCTGCGCTGGCTCGACGGCGGCGGCGACATGGGCGCGCGCATGCGGGCCATGGACTGGCGCGACCAGCCGCTGGGACCGCCGGAAACCTGGCCCCAAAGCCTCCGATCGGCCGTCAGCATCTGCCTCGGCTCGCGTTTCCCCATGGTGGTGCTCTGGGGCCCGCGGCTCGTCATGCTCTACAACGACGCCTATGCGCCGCTGCTCGGCGACAAGCATCCCGGCGCGCTCGGCTGCAGCATCCACGAGGTGTGGACCGAGATCGCCGACGTCATCGCGCCGCTGATGGCCGGCGTCATGGCCACCGGCGAGGCGACCTGGGTCCCCGACGGATTCCTGGCTCTGGAGCGGCACGGCGCGGCGGAGGAGACCTATTTCTCCTATTCGTTCGGCCCGGTGCGCGTGGAGGACGGCAGCGTCGGCGGCATCCTCGCCGTCACGATGGAAACGACGCAGCGCGTCGTCAGCGAGCGGCGGCTCGCCTTCCTCAAGGCGCTGGCGGATGCCACCGCCGGCGCCACCGATGCCCTGGACGTGTGCACGCGGGCGATGGTCGCGCTGGGCGCCGGCACGCCGGACATCCGGCACGCCGCCATCTATCTGCGCCAGCCCGGCCGTGGCGACCGGCGGGTCGCGGAGACCGCGTCCGGAGGCGGACCGCGGATCGCCTGGGCCGCCGAGTTCAGCGGTGACGCACCGGATGTCCCCTGTTCGATCGCCGTGCCCATCCAGATCGAGGGCCGCGCCGAGCGGCTCGGCACCCTCGTCGCCGTGCTCAATCCGCAACGGCCGCTGGACGACGACTACCGCGAGTTCATCGCGCTGATCGGCCGCCAGGTCGCGCGCGCCATCTCGGACATCAACGCCCTGGAGCGGGAACGCGCCCGCGTCCATGCCGAACAGGAGCTCCGCCGCATCTTTGAACAGGCGCCCAGCTTCGTGTGCATCATGAAGGGGCCGGACCATGTGTTCGAGTTCGTCAACCGGGCCCATCTGCAGTTGTTCAACAGCGCGGCGTGGCTCGGCAAGCCGGCGCGGGAAGCCTTCCCCGACATCGCCGGCCAAGGCTATTTCGAGCTGCTCGACGGCGTGTACCGGACCGGCAACCGTTTCGTCGCGGCGTCCGCGCCGCTGCGCTACCGCTACGCGCCCGAGAGCGCCGAGGAAGAGCGCCTGCTGGACTTCATCTTCGAGCCCATCCGCGACGAGGGCGGCCGCATCACCGGGGTCTTCTGCGAAGGCTTCGACGTGACCGCGCAGCGGCGCGCCGAAGCCGCCCTTGCGGCGGCGCTGCAGCAGACGCAGGGCCAGCGGCGGCTGTACGAGGCCATCCTGGCCAACACGCCGGACCTGGCCTACGTGTTCGACCTGTCCCACCGCTTCGTCTACGCCAACGAGGTGCTGCTGCGGATGTGGGGCAGGACCTGGGACGAAGCGATCGGCAAGAACTGCCTGGAACTGGGCTACGAGCCCTGGCATGCAGCCATGCATGACGAGGAGATCGACCGCGTCGTCGCCACCGGCCAGCCGGTCCGCGGCGAGGTGCCGTTCGCGGGTGCCTTCGGGCGGCGCATCTACGACTACATCTTCGTGCCCGTGCTGGGGACCGACGGCGAGGTGATCGCCGTGGCCGGCACCACGCGGGACATCACCGAGATCAAGGCGATGGAGGAGACGCTGCGCAGCCAGGCGGACCAGTTGCGCGAGAACGACCAGCGCAAGGACGAGTTCCTCGGCATCCTGGCGCACGAGCTGCGCAATCCGCTGGCGCCGCTGATGAACGGCCTGGAAGTCTTCCGCCGCCTGGCGTCGCGGGACGAGCCCGCCCTTCAGAAGGTGCAGGCCATGATGGACCGCCAGCTGGTGCAGATGGTGCGTCTCATCGACGACCTGCTGGACATCACGCGGATCTCCAGCGGCAAGATCCGCATGAGCAGGTCTCGCCTGGCGTTGGCCGAGGTGCTGCAGGCGGCCGTCGAGACCAGCCAGCCGGCGATCGACCAGTCGGGGCACACCCTGACCCTGTCCGCGCCCGGTCGCCCCGTCTTCGTCGACGCGGACGCGACGCGGCTGGCGCAGGTGTTCCTGAACCTGCTGACCAACGCGGCCAAGTTCACCGCGCCCGGCGGGCACATCCAGATCACGACCGAGCGGCACGGGAGCGAAGTCGTCGTCACGGTCCGCGATGACGGAGAGGGCATCCCGCCCGACATGTTGTCGAGGATCTTCGACATGTTCGTCCAGGTGGACCGCTCGCAGGAGCGCGAGCGCGAACGCAGCGGGCTGGGGATCGGGTTGTCGCTCGCCAGAGGGCTGGTCGAGCTTCACGGCGGCAGCATCGAGGCCCGCAGCGACGGCCCGGGGCAAGGCAGCGCCTTCATCGTGCGTCTGCCGGCGGCCGCCGATGCCGACCGGCCGGCCGGCGAGGACGACCGGCCCGCCGACCCGGACACCTTCGCCGGGCGCCGCGTGCTGATCGCCGACGACAACGTCGACGCCGCGGACAGCCTGGCCCTGCTGGTCGAGCTCATGGGCGCCCAGCCGCGCGTCGTCCACAACGGCCTGGACGCCGTGGCGCAGGCCGGGCAATTTCAACCGGAGCTGGTGCTCCTCGATCTCGGCATGCCGGGGCTGACCGGCTACGAGGCGTGCGCCAGGATCAAGGCGTCGCCGTGGGGGCGCGACATGGTGGTGGTCGCGCTCACCGGCTGGGGGCAGGAGAAGGACCGCCGCAAGTCGCGCGAGGCGGGTTTCGACGCGCACCTCGTGAAGCCGGTCAGCACCGAGGCGATCAAGGCGCTGATGGCGTCGAACGTCCAGGTGCCGTGCGATCCCGCGCGGCAGCACCTCGTCGCGAGCCCAGACGCTGCGCATAGAGCCACGTGAATTCGGCGCCGACCAGGAACACCTGGGCCGAGTAGTAGACCCAGACGAACACGACGGCCACGGAGCCGGCCGCGCCGAAGCCGCTCGCCACGCCGGTCTTGCCGATGTACAGGCTGATCAGGATGCGACCGATGGTGAACAGCGTCGCCGTGACCGCGGCGCCGACCCAGACGTCGGACCAGGCCACCTTCACGCGCGGCATGACCTTGTAGATCAGGGCGAAGACCGCCGCGGTCATGGCGAAGCCGACGACGGCGTTGAGGCTCTGCAGCAGCCATTCCCAGCCGCCGAACCAGCCGCCCCACCACTTGCCGAGCGCCGCAACCACGGCGCCGGTCACCAGCGAGACCAGCAGCAGGAAGGCCACGCCGACGATCATCCCGAAGCTGAGCAGACGGGCGCGCACCAGCGTCCAGACGCCGCTCGTCCGGTGGCGCACCGGCGCGCGCCAGATCCGGTCGAGCGCGTCCTGCAGTTCGCCGAAGACGGTCGTCGCGCCGATCAGCAGCACCCCGACGCCGAGCACGGTGCCCAGGATGCCGGTGCTGGGCTTGCTGACGTTGCTGAGCACCTCCTGGATGCCCTTGGCCGCCTCGGGCCCCATCACGCCCTCGATCTGGCCGAACAGCTCGCCGCGCACGGCGTCCTCGCCGAAGACCAGCCCCGCGATCGAGATGACGATCACCAGCAAGGGCCCCAGCGAGAAGACGGTGTAGTACGACAGCGCCGCCCCCATGCTGGGCGCGTAGTCGTCGATCCAGGCCGACAGCGAATCCACCATCAGCGACCACCAGGTCTTGAGCGAGCGGCCCGACCAGGAAGGGACGGCGTCCGCCGCGCCCGCGGCATGGCCGGTGTCCTCGGCGCGCGCGGCGTCCGGGACGTTCGCGACGTTCGCGACGTTCACGGAGAGGGTCGATGGGTCCGGCGATGGCGGTGTCATCCCTTCCCCCGGCAACGGGCGCGCCCAGCCTCGACCTCGATCGATGCCTTGCCCATTCATCGCCTCCGCAGCAGGATTGGGCAAGACAAAGGCAGCATCGTGCGTTGCCCCGGGAGCGGGCGGCGACGAACAATCCACCCCATCGACACGAATCCTCGTTCACCCCTTGCGGAGCCGACAGCCATGAACAACTTCAGCCTCAACACGCCCACCAAGATCCTGTTCGGGAAGGGCCAGATCGCCGAGCTCGGCCGGGAGATCCCCGCGGACGCCCGCATCCTCGTCACCTACGGCGGCGGCAGCATCAAGAAGAACGGCGTGCTCGACCAGGTGCGCCAGGCGCTGGCCGGCCGCACGGTGGTCGAGTTCGGCGGCATCGAGCCCAACCCCACCTTCGAAACGCTGATGAAGGCCGTCGAGGTCGTCAAGGCCGAGCGGATCGACTTCCTGCTGGCCGTCGGTGGCGGCTCCGTCGCGGACGGCACGAAGTTCATCGCCGCCGCCGCGCTGTACGACGCGGCCCGCGACCCGTGGGAGATCCTGCTGACCCGCGGGGCCAAGGTCACCGGCGCCGTGAAGATGGGCGTCGTGCTGACGCTGCCGGCCACGGGCTCGGAATCCGACAACGGCGCCGTCATCAGCCGTCAGGCGACGGGCGACAAGCTGCCCTTCTTCTCGGCCTTCACCTACCCGGTGTTCGCGGTCCTCGACCCGGTGACGACCTACAGCCTGCCCGCGCGCCAGGTGGCCAACGGCGTCGTGGACGCCTTCGTCCACACGGTCGAGCAGTACCTGACCTACCCGGCGGAAGGCCGGATCCAGGATCGCTTCTCCGAAGGCATCCTGCTCACGCTGATCGAGGAAGGTCCGCGGGCGCTGACCGAGCCGGAGAACTACGACGTCCGCGCCAACGTGATGTGGAGCGCGACGCAGGCGCTGAACGGCCTGATCGGCGCCGGTGTTCCGCAGGATTGGGCAACGCACATGATCGGCCACGAGCTGACCGCGATGCATGGTCTCGACCACGCGCAGACGCTGGCGATCGTGCTGCCGTCGGTGCTCGAGTACAAGAAGGAACAGAAACGCGCGAAGCTGCTGCAGTACGCGGACCGCGTCTGGGGCCTGCGCGACGGCAGCGAAGCGGCGCGCATCGACGGCGCGATCGCGGCCACGCGGGCCTTCTTCGAGCAACTGGGCGTCGGCACGCGCCTGTCCGCCTACGGGCTGGACGGCAGTTCCATCCCGGCGATGATCGCCAAGCTGAAGGAACACGGCGGCACCGCGCTGGGCGAGCACCAGGACATCCGGATCGAGGACAGCCAGCGCATCCTCGAAGCCGCCCGTTGATCGCCGGCTGATTCCTCACCGAGCCTTCGCTGACTCCCCTGCCTTCGTGGCGCACGCGGCTTGCAGACCGCGTGCGCCCGAAGCCTTTTGAAGCACCCATGGCGACCATCCTCAACGACAGCATCCGCCAGCGGATCATCGACGCCGCGACCCGCTACCGGTCCGCGTCCTTCTCCACGCCGTCGCCGGTGGCCGGCGTCCGGATCCTCTATTCCGAGACCTCGCACCCGCGCACGCCGGTGCTCTACGAGCCGTCCATCGTCATCGTGGCGCAGGGCGCGAAGGTGGGTTTCGTCGGCGAGAAGACCTTCCGCTACGACGCGGACAACTACCTGCTGCTGACGGTCCCCCTGCCCTTCGAATGCCAGACGATCGCGAGCAAGACGAAGCCCTTCGTCGGCGTATCGATCGACATCGACACGGCGGTGCTGCAGGAGTTGCTGATCGACCTGGAGGACGAGGGCCTCGACCGCCGCGCGAGCCTGGAGTGCACCGGCGTCAACAGCGCGGCGTTCACCGAGGAAGTGCTCTGCGCCATCGAACGTCTGTTCGACGCGATGCACCAGCCGCGCGACGCGAAGGTGCTGGGCAAGCTCATCCTCAAGGAAATCATCTATCACGTGCTGTGCGGCGACAGCGGCGCGGCCCTCCAGGCGCTGGCCAACCGGCACACGCATTTCGCGCAGGTGACGAAGGCGCTGCAGCACATCGAGTCCCACTACGCCAAGCCGCTCAGCGTCGAGCAACTGGCGGGCCTGGTGAACATGAGCGTGTCCGCCTTCCATCACAACTTCAAGGCGGTGACCAACACCTCGCCGCTGCAGTACGTGAAGAGCTACAAGCTGCACAAGGCCCGGCTGATCATGCTCAACGAAGGTGTGAAGGCCGGCGTCGCGGCCACGCGCGTGGGCTACGAGAGCCCGTCCCAGTTCAGCCGCGAATTCAAGCGCTACTTCGGCGCCACGCCGGTGGATGAGGTGGCGCGGCTGAGGGCGTTCAGTCCGGCGGTCAGTTGATCCGCAAGCGCTAGCACCAGCGTGCGGCCTTCGTCAGGCCTTGTCGTTCATTACAAGTTTTGTTGTAATGTAGAGCATGGACAAGACAACCGCCCTGGCCGGACTCGGCGCACTCGCTCATCCCATTCGACTCGACGCGTTCCGCGCCCTGGTGGTGGCCGGCGAGCACGGCCTGACCCCGGGCGCCCTCGTCGAGATGCTCGGCATCGCCTACGCCAAGCTGGGCTTCCATCTGAAGGACCTCGCCGAGGCGGGGCTGGTGACCTCCGAGCAGGTCGGGCGCAACGTGGTCTATCGGGCCGTGTACCCGCAGATGAACGCGCTGCTGGCCTACCTCACCGAGAACTGCTGCCAGGGCGCCGCGTGCGCCGTGGCGCCGACCCCGGCCCGTTGCGGCTGCTGACACGGGAACCGCCATGACATCGACGCTCTGCAATGTGCTCATCCTCTGCACGCACAACTCCGCGCGCAGCGTGCTCGCCGAGGGCATGCTGAATCATTGGGCGAGGCGGCTCGGCAGGGAGGTCCGTGGCTTCAGCGCGGGCAGCGCGCCCAGCGGCCGCCTCAACCGGTTTGCGCTGGAGGTCTTGCAAGCCGCCGGCGTCGACACCGCGGGCTATCGCAGCAAGAGCTGGGACGAGTTCAGCGCGCCGGACGCGCCGCCGCTGTCCATCGTCATCACCGTGTGCGACAGCGCCGCCGCCGAGCAATGTCCCGTCTTCTTCGGCGGGACAGGACAACCGGTCAAGGTGCACTGGGGCTATCCGGATCCGTCCGATGCCGAAGGCGGCGATGAAGGCAAGCGCCGCGCGTTCGAGCTCACGCGGCAGGCCATCGGGTATCGCATGCTGCAGCTGGTGCAGTTGCCCTTGTCGACGATGAGCCAGGCGGACCTCCAGCAGGCGCTGGGCGAGATCGCCCGGAGCTGACGCGATGACACTGTCCCGCAAGCTGCTGGCAGAGGCCTTGGGATCGGCGCTGCTGCTCGCCGTCGTGATCGGCTCCGGCGTGATGGCGGAACGCCTCTCCGGCGGCAACGCGGGCATCGCGTTGCTGGCGAACGCCCTGGCCACGGTGGGCGGTCTGTACGTCCTGATCGAGGTGCTCGGCCCCGTCAGCGGCGCCCACTTCAACCCCGCCGTCAGCGCCGTGATGGCCTGGCGCGGCGAGCTCGCCAGGAGCGCGCTGCTGCCCTACGTCGCCGCTCAACTGCTGGGCGCCGTGCTCGGCGCCTGGCTCGCCCACGCCATGTTCGACCTGACCCTGCTGCAGTTCTCCACCAAGCTGCGCAGCGGCACGGGCCAGTGGATCGCCGAGGGCGTCGCCACCTTCGGGCTGTTGCTGGTCATCCTGCGCGCGCCTCCCGCGCGCGTGGCGGCGATGGTCGCGGCCTACATCGGCGCGGCCTACTGGTTCACGGCATCGACGTCCTTCGCCAATCCGGCGGCCGTCTTCGGTCGCATGTTCAGCGACAGCTTTGCCGGCATCGCGCCGGCCAGCGCACCGGGCTTCATCGTCGCCGAGCTGGTCGGCGCCGTCCTCGCGGCAGGCGTGCATCACCTGTTGTCGCCCCCTCGGATCGTCGATCGCGACGCCTCCTCCACCCCATCGACGCCTGCACCCCATGTCTGAACGCCTCTTTCCCGACGCCACGTTCCCGGCGCTGACCGACGGTCTGCTGGACCTCCCCACGCCGGATCGCCTGACGGTGCCGTCACCCTCCGCGCATCCACCGCGCATCCTGATGCTGTACGGCTCGCTCCGCGAGCGCTCCTACAGCCGGTTGCTGACCTTCGAAGCGGCGCGCCTGCTCGAAGCCATGGGCGCGGAGGTCAGGATCTTCGATCCTTCCGGCCTGCCTCTGCCGGACGACGCGCCCGATGCGCATCCGAAGGTGCGGGAACTGCGTGAGCTCGCCGCCTGGTCCGAGGGCATGGTCTGGTGCTCGCCCGAGCGGCATGGCGCCATGACCGGGATCATGAAGACGCAGATCGACTGGATCCCGTTGTCATCGGGCTCGGTGCGACCCACGCAGGGCAAGACACTGGCGGTGATGCAGGTGTCCGGCGGGTCGCAGTCGTTCAACGCCGTGAACCAGCTGCGGGTGCTGGGCCGCTGGATGCGCATGCTGACCATCCCGAACCAGTCGTCCGTCGCCAAGGCCTTCGCCGAGTTCACGGACGAGGGTCGGATGAAGCCCTCCCCCTACTACGACCGCGTGGTCGACGTGATGGAGGAACTGTTCAAGTTCACCTTGCTGACGCGCGATCTCGGTCCCTACCTGACGAGCCGCTACAGCGAGCGCAAGGAAAGCGCCGCGGAACTGGCCAAGCGTGTCAACCTGAGTGCGGCGACGGGATGCGCGCCTGCGGCAGGAGCACCCGCCTGCGGCTGCGCGCCCACTCGCGGCGCGGCCACAACGTCGCCTCCAGGGTCGGCACAGGCCTCACGCTGCTGCGGCTGACCGGATCACGGGTCACCCGTCCGGATGGCGTGCCGCAAGCCCTCCAACGCCGGCTCGACGACCGACATGTCCGCCCCTTCCGCGAAGACCGCATAGGCCGGATAGAGGAACTCCGATGCGCCGCGGACTGATCGCGTAGCTCGACGGGCGGTTGACCGTCCTCGTCAGCGGACCGCGGGACGACGCCTGCATCCACTGACGCCTCACAGCCGTGCCGGCTGCGCATCGATCGTGATCAGGTCCCGCCCGCCGTGGGCGGTGTTGATCTTCCCGCCCAGCGTGACCTTGCCGCCGCCGAGGAAGCGCTCGGCGAAGCCTTGCGGACCGGCCTCCTTGTCTTCTGCCGCCTTCGGCGTCGCGCGGAACTCGCCGCTCGCCACCGACGAGTCCCGCGCGCGCTGATTCAACTCGTTGACGAACAGCCGGAACGGCTGCCAGCTGGCCTCCGCCTCGACATGCGCCGCGATCTGCTTCTGCAGATCCTTGATCTGCGTCGCCGCGCCCTCGTCCACCGGCGCGCCCGGCCGCTGCAGCACGTTGATCCGCTCCAGGCAGGCGTTGATCGTGTCCGCCGCCTCCGGCGTGAGGCACTTGCGTTCGATGAACAGGCGGTTGTTGCCCGGCGGCAGATCGACCATCTGCTGGAGGAAGCCCTTCAGCGCCTCGTCGCCGCCGCGCAGCACGCCGTCCGGGCCGCGCTGGCCCAGCCGCGCCTGCCACGCGCCGCTCTCCTTGTTCACCAGCTTGATGAAGTCGTCCTGCACGGCGTACTCGCGGTGCTTGTACGAGATGTTCGGCTTGACCTTGCCGTCCTCCGTGGTGATGCGCACGAAGCCGTTCTTCGCCTGGATCACCAGCTCCGTCTCCACGCCGACCTTGTGCCGCGCGAAGACGCCCACATCGGGCTGGTCGGCGCGCTTGATCGTCGGATGCGAGACGCCCACGCTCGCCGCCGCGCCCAGCGAGGTGCGCGACCCGCTGCCGGCCTGCACCGTCCGCGTCGCGCCGGCTTCGTCCTTGGCCTTGCTGCGGTTCATGAAGGTGTGCTTGAGCGCGACGCCCGCCGTGCCCGACGCGCTGGCCACGCCCAGGATCTTGCCGCTGCCGCTGCCGTCGACGCTGAGCGAGCCGTTCACCTGGTGCGACTTGCCCTCGTTCCAGCCGAAGGAGATGTCGCGGTAGTCGCCGACCTTGCCCACCATCTGCGCCCACATCTCGCCGCCGTTGGCGGGGCGCGCCGGCGCGCCGTTCTGCCCGTTCTGCGCGGCGAGCGCGAAGATCGAGTTCACCGTCAGTTCGCTCATGCGCTTCCAGCTGCCCTCCGGCGCCCGCATGGCCGTCGACTGCGCGGGCGTCAGCGAGGCCGTCAGTTGCTGGTGCTCCGTGCCGGTCTTGTTGGTGCGGATCATCAGCCCCTTGCTGAACAGGTGCGCGCCGCCCAGCCGCGCCATCGCCTGCACGCTGCCGCCCAGCTTGCCGACCTGCGCGCCCACGCGCACGCCGCCGCCCAGCATCTCGGTGACCTTGGTCTCGTTGCCGAGGAAGATCACGCCGGTGTTGGAGGCCACGCCCGCCTTGAGCACCGCCGTGCGGCTGCGGTCGACGTTGAATTCGCCCACCGGCGTGATGCCCGTCGTCAGGCCGCCGATCCCGTCCACGCTGGCCACGCCGTAACCGAACATGCCGCCGACGCCGAACTTGCGGCCGTCGCTGTAGTCCGTCATGTCGCCCCCGGCGACGACGGTGACCAGCACCTGGCGCAGGATGTCCTGACGAGCCTGCGGCGTGGCGGCGTCGAAGTCGCGCTGCAACTGCGCGAGATCGCTGTCCATCGCCGCCTTGCCGCGCAGGACCTTCAGGTCTCCCCGGAGCTGCGTGACCGCGGCCGCGCCGCCCTGCGGCACCGATCCGGGCGCGCCGGACGCGCTGAGCCGCCCTGCCTTCACCCAGTCGTTCAGCGTCCCGGGCAGCAGCGCCTTGTCCGCGTGCGCGGCGGCATCGGCATCCACGAGGGTCTGGTTCAGCGCCGGGGGCGCCACGTGCGCCGGCGGCGGTGCTCCCGCGGGCGTTCCGGCCGGCGGCGGCGGATTGGAGATCTCGTCGTTGACGCGGGCCGCGGCCGCGCCGATCTCGGCCTGCGTGAGCCGCAGCCCCTGCGTCAGGTCGATCAGCGGATCGGCAGCCGCGGGCACCTTCGCGTTCCATGCGTCCATCACCGCCAGGCGCATGACCGCGCGGGTGCGCTCGTCGCCGGTCATGGTCGCGGCATTGGCCCGCACGTCGTCCAACAGCAGCGTCCTGCTCCGGTCCAGCGCCCCCTTGAGTCGCTTGGCATGCTCGCCCGGCACGGTGCCGATCTCCGACCCGAGCGGTCCCGCCTGCATCAGCGTCTTCAGCGGCGTCTTGTCCTTGCCGACCTTGCGCCGCATCGAATCGATCGGATGACGGAGCGAGTCCCGCACGCCGGGTCCCGAAACCTGCGTCTTGCAGGCGAGGTCGATGTACTTGCAGAACTTGTGCAGCCGCTTGGCCATCAGGTGGAAGTCGGAGCCCGACCCGCTCTCCGTGAAGCCGTTGCGCAGCGCGACGTAGGCGGGCTTCATGTCCGGATTCGGATCGGCCGCGCCTCGCGCGCGGGTGAGGTTGTCCGCCGCGTAGAGGAAGGCCTGCGTGGGCAGCGTGGCCGGATGTTCCGGATCCCGGCGCTGCGCCGTGCCGCGGCGCATGTTGCCCGTGCCCAGGCGCCTGTGGTCGACCAGCTTGATGTGCTCGGGATGCGCCGCGATGGCGGCGCGGAAGTCCGCCGGTGTCTGGTTGCCGCCGACGTTGAAACCCTGCGCCAGCAAGGCGCTCTCGGCGCGCAGGCCGAGCTTGTAGTGCTCGACCGCATGCTCGGCATGCTGGCGCGTCTGGAAGGCCGCCAGCGCCGCGTTGTGGGTGGTCTGGGCGGCGGGGGTCGGATTCGGCCCGAGCGCCGCCGGCATCGGCGCCGCCGGCGGCAGCGACAGTCCCTGCAGGTCCAGCAGCGCCTGCATGCCGCCGGACGTCGCGGCGAGCGCGCGCTTGGCGGCATTGGCCAGCCGCTCCACCTCCGGCCCGGGCGGCGCCGTCGTCACGCCGGCCAGCGGCGACGGCGCCGGGCCACGCGGCACCATGCCCGGCAGCGCCGGGCCGCCGCTGTTCCAGAGCGCGTTGTAGACATGCGCGGCGACGGTCGGATCATCGGTGACCGTGCGCAGCGTCGTCGCGATCAGCAGCGCCTGCTCATGACGCAGCGGATGACCGTCGGGGCGGCCGGCCGGGTCGGGATTGGGATGGGTGAGCAGCGCCTGCGCCAGCATCGTCCCGACCGGCGTGGACTCGGTGGCGTGCGTCTCGGTCGCGAACATGCGACCGACCTCGGACGCGAAGGCCTCCGCATTGCCGAAGGCCGGTGGTGTCTGCGCCGCGCGCTGGGTGCGGATGGACGCGTCCGTCAGCAGATTCGCCGCGCCGCCGGCGGCGACCTTCACATGCGCATCGACGCGCTTCAGGGCGCCGTCGCTCAGGACCTTGTCCGTCGGTGTCCGGGCCGGCGGAACGCCGTTGTTGAACTTGGTCGGCGCGCTGCCGCTGGTGGAGCCGGTGATGGACCCGACGGCGAAGTCGACCTTGACCGGTGCCATGCGCCGCTCCACCGCGGCCAGCGGCCGGCTCAGCAGGGTGTCCTTGGCCTTGTGGCCGATGGAGCGCTCGTCCGGATGCGGCGGCGCGGCCTTGGGACGGATCTCCTCGCACAACGCGTCGATCGCGTGCCCGACCCGCTGCTGTGCCTGATCGGCGGCGAGCTCGCGCGCGTCGCGCGCCCGGGCGCTGGCACGGGCGGTGGCATCCGCATTGTCAGCCGCGACCCGGTGCTGGTCCCGCTGCTGATTGGCGGTGGTCTCGAGGGGTCCACTCGTCTGCACATGGTTCTGGCACGTGGCCAGGTTGCCGCGCTCGACATTGGCTGCGGTGAGGAGTTGCGCCACCACCGTCTGCTGCACGTTGATGGCGTTCTGCGCCAGTGTCAGATCGGCATTGGCCCGCTGCAGGGCCCGGCTGGGCGCCGGCGGAGGAGCGCCCGGCGCTGGCGCGGGCATCGCGGCCTGGGCGGCATTCACGGCCTGCTGGCAGGCCTGGTGGTGGGCGTGCAGATCCCCGCCGGGCTGCAGCCGGTCGCGCGCCTGCGCATGGCGGTCGATGGCCGCGTCGGTGATCCCCTGCTGCTTCGCTTCCGCATCGCGATGCGTGGCGGCCGTGCGGGTGCTCTCCGCCGCGTCGGCCGTGGATTGCGCCAGCGTGCGATGCGCCTGCGTCGCGGCGACCGCATGGGGCACGGCGGTCTGCGCGGCTGCGGCATGGTCCTGCATGGCCCGCTGCTCGGGCGAGTTCGCGGCGGTCAGCGTGGCCAGCGTCTGGCTCGCATGGGTGAGTCGCGTGATCGCATCGTTGGCCGCCGTCACCCGCTGCTGGGCGGCGGCGTGCGCCGCGATGCCCGTGCGTTGGTCCGCCTGTGCGGTCGCGAAGTCGGTGGCGTGCGTGTCGATGGCGGTGTTGTTGAGCGTCCGGCGGTTCTCCGCCGTGGTGATCGCCTGCCTCAGCTGCTGAAGGGCCGTGTTGGCGTTGTCCCGGTCCGCCGTCGCCTGCGCGATCCGTTGCGCGCGGGTGGGTGCCGCGGGCCCGGCTCCCGCAGGGGCGGGCTGTGCCGGCGCCGGCGGATCTGGCGGAGCGCTCTGCGCGAGCCGCAGCGCGCGCTCGGCGTTGTTCAGGTTCGTCCTCTCCCTTCCCAAGGCGGGATCGTTGCGGGCGGCATGCACTGCGGCGTCGAGCACGGGGACCTGCGCCCGCGCCGCGTTCAGCAAGCCCTGATGCCGGTTCACTTCCGTCTGGAGATGGGGCAAGGCCGCCGCGGTCTGCTGGGCCTGCGCCTGCGCAGACGTCAGCTCGGCCTGACGCCGCGGCGCTTCGGCCGCTGCCGCGGCGGCCGCGGCGGTGCCGCGCTGCTGGAGGTCCTGGATCGATTGCTGGCGCTTGTTGAGCGCGGCGTTTGCCGAGGCCTCGCCATCGACGCGCGCCGCCACCTGGCCATGCGCGCCGTGGGCCTGCCCCATCGCCGTCGCGATGTCGGCAGCACGGCCGGCGTCTGCGCTTGCGCCTGCGCATTGCCGGTCCGGCCGAGCAGGTTCATCCGCGGCCGCTGGCTCTGCCGGGTGGCGACGGTGCCGCCGGTCGGGGTCAGGCCTTGCAGGGCGCCAGGCACGGTCGCGTTCTGCGTTCCTGCGGTGCCGGTGCCGCCGGTCGTGGGCGGCAGCGGCGTGGTCAGGGGCGGCGGCGGCATGCCGGCGCGGTTGCGTGCGAAAAACTGGACCATCGACCGTCCCCTGATGTCTTTCGCGACACTGTCGGGCGTAGTCCGTTCGGGCAGTCGCTGCGAGCCGAAGCGCCTGTCGACGACCCGAAGTCCCGCCGAGAGGTGCTACCGTGCAGAAGCTTGTTGACTGCCGAGTCCGCTGGCCCTCACCCCCGCCCTCTCCCGCAAGCGGGAGAGGGAGCGAGCGTGCACCGAGCTGACCTGCAGAATCACTCTCCCGCCAGCGACAGGGTGAGTGATGCCCGCACCGTTCTCACTCCCTCTCCCGCTTGCGGGAGAGGGTTGGGGTGAGGGCCAGCGGCCGTGGCAGTACTGAAAGCCGCCGGCGATCGCCGATTGCCGCGATCAGGTCCGGAGCGGCGCGCCCGTCAAGACCTCGCGCAGCCGCGCGATCGCCCGCTCGATCATGGCGGCGGCGGCGTCGGCCGCCTCGCGTTGATCGTCGAAAGTCCGCGCGCTGGCCTCGGCGCGTTGGTCCGCCTTGGCCGCCGCGCCCCGGCGCGCGGATCGGTTCTGGACGGCCGCCGCCTCGGCGCCCTGGTGGCGCATCAGGTCGTTGCGCCGCATCACCACGACGATGTGCTCCGCGTCGACCTCGCCGGCGAGGCGGCGGATCCCCGCCCGCTGCATCGCGATCGCCGCCCCGCAGTCCTGTGCCTGCCACTGCAGCCGCGCGCCGGGCGCGATGGCCGCCACTGCGTCAGCATGCGCCTGGACGCAATGCGCGTGTTGCGCCAGTTGCGTCGTCAACGCATCGCTGGCCGCGTCGGTGTGGCCGATGTCCTCGACCACCCGCGCCGCGGCATCGACCGCGCGCCGGTGCTCGGACAGCGCCTTCCTGGCATCGTCGAGCGCGATCTCGGCCGCGCCGCCCAGCGCGGCCAGGGCCAGCGAATGCGGGCGGACGGTCCGGTTCATCGCGCCGATCGCGTCGCGCAGCCGCATCTCCGCCGCCCGCGCCGCGTCCCGGCGCGACAGCGCGGCCGCCTGCGCTTCCCGGTAGGCGCCAGTCGCCCTCGCCAGCGCGGCGGCATGTTCGGACAGCGCGGGCGAGCGCCGGCGCATCCGTTCCTCGCTGCGCCGCAGGCTCCCGGCGGCGTCATCCAGGGCCTCCTGGGCCTTGTTGCTCACGGCCTGCCGCGCGGCCAGTTCAGCCCCGGCGGCGGCAAGCGCGGCCGTCACCTGCTGCTGGATCGCCAGGATCGCGGCCTCGCATTCGGCCTGGGCGGCTTCTGCCGCCAGCACCCGATCCATGCGCAGTGGCAGCGCCTGGCGTGCGTCGCGCATCGCCTCGATGGCGGCGGCCAGCTCCTTCACGCGCGCCGCCTTCCGGGCCTGCAACGCCTGCGCGGCCTGCCGCGCGCGCAGCCGGGCGCTGACAGCGGGCTGCGGCGTATTGGAAATGACGAAGAGTTCCGCGGCGTCGGTTCCCGCCGCGCCGCCCGGCATCGGTAGTGCCTGCGCACGCCCCTGGTGGACATCGAACATCAACGTTCCTCCTGATACGTTTTCACACCACTGTGGAGGGATTCGCATCGGGAGATAACCGCGGAACGAAGGGCCCTTCGACGATGCGAAGGGGGTCTCCCGCTTGCGGAAGAGGAAGCAAGAAGAGCGTCGATCGAACTCCCTCTCCCGCTGGCGGGAGAGGGTGGGGGTGAGGGCCAGCGGACTCGGCAGTCAACGGGCCTCGCCATGCTGACTGACATGGCCGCTCTCCCCGGCCGCATCGCCAGACGATCCATGAGGCGCGATGTCCAGCCAGCCCGCCGCGATCATCACGACCAGCGCCGCGACCGCCGCCAGCACCGCGCCCCAGCTTGCGATGCGCATGCGCGGCGAGCGACCGACGCGCTCCGTGGCCTCGGGCCGCACGCCCTCGATGCGCGCCGTGCTGCGCCCCGGCTGGATGCGCGATTCGGGACCGACGACGCGACCGGCGCCATCCGCCGCATCGACGCTCTGCGCCCACACGTCGTCCTCCGGCGGCGGCGGACGGCGCGCCGACGACGCGCCGCGACGCACGACCGGCCCCGGCGTTCCGCGCGGCGGTGCCTTGCCCTTGCCGCCGCTGGCCGACGCGCGCGCGCTCGCCTTCGCGACACCGTCCGACCCCGAGTTCGGCGCCGCCGGTGCCAGGTCTGAACCCCGGTCGTGCGAGGCATCCCCGGTGACGCGTTCCTCCTCGTCATCGAGCAGATGCCGCGTCACCACGCCCATCAACCGGCTGGCCGAGGCCTGGCGACGACCGCTGGCCTCATCCCGCCGGCGTGCCGACGGATCTCCGGGCAGCGGACGGACCTCCTCGGCCGAGGCCGCCGAGGAACTGGCCGACGCCGACGACGGCCGCGCCGGGAGCCGTGGCGGATCGCCGCGCATGGCGCGTGCTCAGACGCCGTCGACGGAGAACACGCGTCGACCGGCGTCGGCGCTCATCCCCACGCCCGTTCCCGAGCCGCTACCGGCGACCGCCGCCGCCACGGTGGCCGCGATGGACGGCAGCTCCGCGAAGCTCGGCAGGCTCGCCGTCGCGCTCGGGGTCTCGCCGAACTGCTGGCGGTAGTTGTGGGCCAGCGTCGAGCGATTGGCCATGCCCCAGCGCGCCGCGACCGCCAGCACGCTGTCGCGACCGGCCATCTGCTGCAGTTCGGTCCGGATGCAGGCCATGCGCAGCTTGCGGATCACTTCCGCCGGCGTCAGGCCGAGGTTGGCGCGGAAGGCCATCTGCAGCGCGCGCTCGGTGACGTCGATCTCCGCGGCGATGCGACGGACCGACAACGCCCGGTCGTGCAGGTGGTCCAGGATGTATTGATAGGCACGGCGATAACGCGGGGGCAGGCGCAGTTGATCCGCATCGGCCTGCTCGGCGCGCTCCTGCTGCTCGAGGAAGCGCGAGTACGGCACCCGCGTCAGCTCGAAGCGCAACCGCGCCAGCGACAGCTGCGCATGCTGGCGATAGCAGCGCAGCGCGTCGGAGTGGCGGCCGTTCATCGCATGCAGCTTCGACGCGCAGTAGCGCAGCTCGATCGCATGGCGGTGGTGGAGCTGGCGCGCATCGTCGATGGCCAGCGGGCCGAGGATGTCGTAGGCCGTGCGCGCCTGGCCGCGGTCCAGCAGCGCCAGCGCGGCTTCGACGCGGGCGCGTTCTTCCATCGGGGCGAGGCGGCGGTCGCGATACCAGCGCACGCCGTCGAAAGAGACCGTCCACGCTCTCTCCGCCCTGCCCGCCCTGGCCGCCCTGGCCGCCGATCAACGCGGGCTCGGGCGCCACGAGCGCGATCAGGAACTCGAGTCGCGCCACCACGCCCGGCAGTGCCGCCAGCGCGCGCGCCGACGATCGCAGCGCCGCGCGCACGTCGCGGTCCCGCGGCAGCTCCGCGCCGGCGAGGTCGTCGTAGTGCCGCAGCGCGCGGCAGACCTGGACCTCCAGCTCGATCGCCGTCAGCAGCGGCATCATCAGCGCGGGCGCGTCCATCGCGTCGGCCAGCGCCATCGCGAAGGCCAGCGTGCGCGCCGCCCGGCGGTGCTCGCCCATGGACTGCATCGCCTGCGCCATGCCGGCCAGCGCCTCGACCCGCAGCGCCGACGGCGCGTCGTCCGCATCGGCCACCACGTTGAAGGTCTCCGCCGCGCGACCCGGCTTGTTCAGGTGCAGGAACAGAAAGCCCCGGTCCATCGACGACAGCCAGCGCACCTGTGCGCGCGGCAGTCCCTCGTACATCTTGAGCTGCTTCTGGAAGAGCTCCTCCGCCTGCTCGTCGCGCCCGGCGGCCAGCAGCGCCTGCCCCAGCACCTGGCCCAGCGCCGCGAGCCGCTCGGGATCGCCGCCGGCCCCACGATCAAGCCGGCCCAGCCCGAGCCGCAAGGCCTCCTGCACATCGCCGCGCGCCACCGCGGCGGCGACGTCTCCATCCTGCTCGGCAAGCCTCAGGCTGCCCAAGGTCAGCAACAACATGTGAACTCCCCTTCCATGCGTATCGAGTGCGTTGTCGGATACATCCGGATGCGCCTGAACGTGCATTGATCACGCATTCATCGCGGCCGTATCGCCCGCCGTGTGCGTTTCGGCGTGGGCTCATGCTAGGCAGCCGCCCACTTCGGCGGCCTCATGTCTTCACGATGAAATCCTCAACAATCCTCAACACGAAGTGAGCGCCGCGCCGGCTCATCGGGCACGGATTCGCGTCCGCGCAAATCGCTTCGCCCCCTCCTCGCCTCGCGCCGCTGCCGGCAGGGACAGTGCGCCTCAACCCCGAGGAGCCCCCCGTGTCCCTAGCCCTTCCTCTCGCCGAGAAGAACGCCAACGCGATCTCCGACCTCATCGCGTTGCGGCCCGCCACGACGCAGGACGCCACCTCGGTCGCGGCGATCTACAACGCCTCGCTGCGCACGCAGCCCTATCAGCCCGCCGGCGTGAGCGAAGCCGACGGCGCGCGCTGGGTGGCGGAGGAGCTCGCCAAGGTCAAGGACAAGGACGCGGTGAAGGACGCCAACTACATCGGCCCGATGAGCGTGCCGATGGCCAAGCTGCAGATCGAGCTCCACCAGTTCTACCGACGCCCGATGGTGATCGCGACGCAGCGCGGCGAGACCGTCGGCTGGATGGGATCGCTGGGCCTGCATGACCGGCCCGGCCTGTCGTCGTTGTTCGAGCTGGCCTACTACGTCGCGCCGCGCTGGCGCGGACGCGGCGTCGGCACGCGGCTGATCAAGCACCTGATCACGCAGGCGCCGGTGTGGCGCGTGGACCGGCTGCTGGCCATGGTCTGGAGCGACAACGCCGCCAGCCTGTCGGTGCTGCGGCGGGCCGGCTTCAGCGCCTGGGGCGAGCTGCCCGGCGCGGTCACCGCCTTCGGCAAGCGGCGCGACATGGTGCTGCTCGGGATGACGCTGGCGGACATCGCGCGGGACTTCGACGAGACGCAGCCCGCCGAGGCCCTGGACCTTCCGGACGTCACGGACGTCGCGGACGCCGCGGCCCCTTGAGCCATGGGGGAAAAGACCGAACAACCCAGCCAGAAGAAGCTGGACGATGCGAAGAAGAAGGGCCAGTCGCCCAAGAGCCAGGACATCAACGCCGCGGCCGGCCTGCTGGTGATCACCGTCTGCCTGAGCGCCGCCAGCGCCACCGCGCTCAGCCATCTGGAGCGGCTTTTCGCGCTGGCCAGCGGCGTCGGGCTGCAGGCCAAGACGGACAGCGACGTGTTCGCCGTGGCCTACGACATCGCCATCGAGGGCTTGTGGATCGTGCTGCCCTTCGTCGTCGCGGCGATCTTCGTCGGCCTGATCGCGTCCTTCGCGCAGGTCGGCTTCAACATCACCTTCGAGCCGCTCACGCCCAACTTCGACAAGGTCAACCCGGGCTCCGGGCTGAAGAAGCTGATCTCGCTGCGCTCGATCATCGAGTTCGTGAAGACCGTGTTCAAGGCCATCCTGGTCGGCTGCGTGATCGCGATCATCACCATGGGCCTGATCCCGCTGATGGTCGGCGCCGCGACGCAGACGCCGACAGGCGTGGCCACGGTCGCATGGACCGCGATGCTCAAGCTCTTCGTCGCCGCGGTGATCGCGCTGGTCGTGCTGGGTCCCGTCGACTTCGCGCTGCAGCGCTGGCTGTTCATCCGCGACCAACGCATGGACAAGGACGAGCTCAAGCGCGAATACAAAGAAATGGAAGGCGATCCGATGGTCAAGGGCCAGCGCAAGCGCCTGGCCTTCGAGATGGCCAACAGCGATCCGAAGAAGACGGTGCCCAACGCGACCGTCGTCGTCACCAATCCGACGCACTACGCCGTCGCGCTGCGCTACCAGCCCGGCGTGACGCCGCTGCCGCTGATCGTCGCCAAGGGCGCGGACGCGCAGGCGATGGAGATCCGCCGCATCGCGGAAGTCTCGGGCGTGCCCATCGTCGGCGATCCGCCGCTGGCGCGCGCGCTGTTCAAGGTGCCCGTCGACGAGACGGTGCCCGAGGCGCTGTTCGAAGCCGTGGCCACGGTGCTGCGCTGGGTGGCGATGCTCGACGGCGTGGGGGCGAAGAGCGGTGGCAGTGGCGGTGGCGGTGGTGGCAGTAGCGGCAAACCAAGCGGGAGCAAGGCATGAGCAACGCACTGGGTGACAAGAGCACCCTCGGCAACGACCTCGCGATGAGCTTCCTGGTGGTGGCGATCGTCGGCCTGATGATCCTGCCGCTGCCCACGGTGGCCATCGACACGCTGCTGGCGGTCAACCTGGCGGTGAGCGTGCTGCTGCTGATGACCTCGCTGTTCATCCCGAACGCGGTGGCGCTGTCCTCGTTCCCGTCGCTGCTGCTGTTCACGACGCTGTTCCGGCTGTCGCTGAACATCGCGTCGACCAAGTCCATCCTGCTGCACGCCGACGCCGGTCACCTGATCGAGAGCTTCGGCGAGCTGGTCGTCGGCGGCAACCTGGTCGTGGGCATCGTGGTGTTCATCATCATCACGGTGGTGCAGTTCATCGTGATCTCCAAGGGCTCGGAGCGCGTGGCCGAGGTCGGCGCGCGTTTCACGCTGGACGCGATGCCGGGCAAGCAGATGAGCATCGACGCCGACCTGCGCGCGGGCCTGCTCACCGGCGACGAGGCGCGCCGCAAGCGCGCGCTGCTCGGCATGGAGAGCCAGATGCACGGCGGCATGGACGGCGCGATGAAGTTCGTCAAGGGCGACGCCATCGCGGGCCTGATCATCACGCTGGTCAACATCCTGGCGGGCATCGTCGTCGGGATCATGTACCACGGCATGACGGCGGGCGAGGCGGCCAACCGCTTCGCGGTGCTGTCGATCGGTGACGCGATGGTGTCGCAGATCCCGTCGCTGTTCATCTGCGTGGCCGCGGGCGTGCTGATCACCCGCGTGGCCGACGAGCATCAGAAGAAGCCGCGCTCGCTGGGGCAGGAGATCGTCGCGCAGATGACCGCCAACGTGCGGGCGATGTACCTCGCGGCGGGACTGACGGTGGCCTTCGCGGCGGTGCCGGGCTTCCCGGCGCTGCAGTTCCTGGCGCTGGGCATCGGCCTGGCGGCGGCGGGCCGCTACCTCGCGCGCCAGCGCAAGAGCGGCGAGGCGCAGAGCGTCTCCGCGCCCATCGCCGCGCTGCAGCGCGAGGGTGCCAAGGGCGACGCGCCGTCGATCATGCAGGAGGCACCGCACTTCTCGCGGCCGCTGGCCGTGCGCATGTCGCCGGCGCTGGCCGCGCTGCTGCTGCCGCACATGCTCGACCAGGCGATGGAGCGCGAGCGGCTGCAACTGCAGGCCATGCTGGGCGTGCCCTTCCCCGGCGTGTGCATGTGGGTCGAGCCGACCTTGGAGGACCTGCGCTTCGAGGTGCTGATCAACGACGTGCCGGTGCGGCACATCGAGCTGCCGGGCCGCCTGCTGCTGGTGCCCGCGGCGCTGGCGGGCGAGCCGTGGGCCGCCTCCGCGGCGACGCACGGCGCCCTGCTCGACCAAGCGCAATCGCAGTGGCTGCCGCCCGCGCAGGTGCCCGACGCGGAGCGCGCGAAGTGCCTGGACATCGAGCAGGTGATGGCGCGCCAGGTGATGCTGCTGTTGCGCCGCAACGCCCACCAGTTCATGGGTGTGCAGGAGATCCAGTGGATCGTCGACAAGGCCACGGCGGACTACCCGGGCCTGGTCGCCGAGGTGCAGAAGATCCTGCCGGTGCAGCGCATCGCCGAGGTGATGCGGCGGCTGCTCGAGGAGCAGGTGCCGATCCGCAACGTGCGCACGATCTTCGAGAGCCTGATCACCTGGGGCCCGAAGGAGAAGGACATGCTGCTGCTGACCGAGTACGTGCGCGGCGACCTCGGGCGCTACCTCGCGTTCGAGGCCAGCGGCGGACGCAACTACGTGTCGGCGATCCTGCTGGACGCGGGCGTCGAGCAGGCGATCCGCCAGTGCATCAAGCCGACGCCCACCGGCAACTACCTGGCGATGCCGCCGGAGAGCGCCGCGGCGATCACGGAGAAGGTGCTGCGCATCGCGGGCGAGACGCCCGAGGCCGGCGTGGCGGTGATCACGTCGATGGACATCCGGCGCTACGTCAAGAAGATCATCGAGTCGCGCCTGGAGGGACTGCGCGTCTACTCGTACCAGGAGCTGGGCAACCAGGTCGAGTTGCCGGCCGCTCGGCCGCGTCGCGGCTTGAGCGTGACCGGACGAGCATGAACGACGAAGAGATCCGCCGCATCCGGCGCCTCGTCGTCGCGGATCCGCAGATCCCGCCGCTGCCGCTGCCGCTGCCGGTGGACCCCCGACAGGCGGAGCGCTTCCATCGCGCGCTTGGCGCCGTGCGGCGCGCGACGTCGGCGACCGATGCCTCGCCGGAGACGCCGGCAACGGCGCCCCCGCCCGCTCCGGAGCAGGCGCCGCCGTCGCGGCATGAGGCGATGCACGCGCCGGTCGTCGCAGTCGCCCTGCCGTCGCGCGAGCGCTCGGACCGCACCGAACGCAACGACCGCAACGACCGGAAAGAGTCCGGCTCGCCTTCCCGCAGGAAGGACGCGTCGCGCAACGACGCTGCCCTCCTCGTCGACGGTCATCGTCCGCGACCGCCCGTGATCGCCGCGGCGGAGGCCGGCGCGCGGGAGGCCAGCGAAGCGCAGGAAGCGGAGGCCGAGCAGGACGCCGCGCTCGATCAAGCCGTCACCGCGCCGCCGATGCCCACCCCCCACGTGGCGTGGACGCCGCTGCCCGAAGGCTGGGAGCGCGAGCTGACCGACACGGTCGCCACGCTGTGCCGGAGCAGCGAGCCCAACTTCCACAGCTGGACCATCCAGGTGCCGGTCGACGCCGAGACCCTGCCCCACACCGAGCTTCGTCTCACGTTTTCGCCTCACCAACTGACGCTTCGCTTCAGCACGCAGTCGACGCGCTCGCTCGCCCTAATTTCGGCCCACCAGTCGCAGCTGCGCGCGTTGCTGGTCCGCGCGCTGCCCGGCGACCGGCACATCGAGATCGACATCACATGAACCGGCCGACCTCCTCCGCATCGATGCTTCCTGCGAGCGCCGCCACGGCTGGCGTCGCTGGCGGCGCCGCCTTGACGGACTCGACGACGCTTGCCGGCCGCCTGCCCGCGATGAGCGCCGCCGACGCCTCGCTGTCCCGCGTGGCGCACGATGCGCGCTTCGCCGACTGGCTGCGGGCGACGCTCCAGCATGCGGGCATCGGCATCACGCGACAGCGCGACGCGATGCCATGGCAGCTCACTGTCGAGTCGGCCCAGGGCAGTTTCCAGCTCGGGCTCGACGCGGTGGATTCGCCGGCGTTGCAGCTCGCCTGCGCCCATCAGCCGCGCGACACGGCCTGCGCGGTTGTGACGCTGCTGCTGGCCGGCTGGGCCGAGGCCTTCGCGCCGATGCTCGGGACGCTGCGCGTCGTGGACATCCAGCCGCTGGCCGACGCGGACACGCCGGAGCGCCTCGTCCCCCTCGTCCTTGGCGGCGCGATGCCCGTCGCCCTGCTGGACGCCGATCCCGGCGTGCTGGAGCGCGTCATCGCGACCGTCGCCGCTTCCGGCACCGACCTGACCCCGCTCGCGCAACTGCCGTTGCGCCCGGTGATCCGCCTCTTCGCGCGGACCTTCCCGCTGCGGGTGCTGCGCGGACTGCGTCCGGGCGACACCGTCCTCGCCGGCGGCCAACCCGCGCTGCTGCGCTGCGGCGTGGGCCGCGCGCTGCGCGCTTCCCTTCACATCGATCCCCAGGAGTTCACCGTGCACCTTGCCGAGCCGCCCGCCCTTACCGACGACCCGGCCGCCCACGAGGCCGGGCACATGGCCGCACAGCTGTCCGGAGAAAGCACGGAAGCGCCGCGATCCGCCGGCTCGCTGGACGAGCTGCAATTGCCGGTGGCCTTCGAGCTGGACACCGCGCGTGTCAGCCTCGCCGAGCTGGCCAGCATGCAACCGGGCTATGCCGTCGAGCTCGACGTGCCGCTGCGCGAGGCCACGGTGCGCCTGGTCTGCCACGGCCGCACGCTGGGCCAGGGACAGCTGATCGCCATCGGCGACCACCTCGGCGTGCGCATCAGCCGGCTGGAGTTCGCGCATGACGCCGCTGCAGCACGCTGATCCGGTCGCGCTCTTCCTGGTGCTGCTGGCGCTGGCGGCGCTGCCGTTCGCGGCGATGGTGGTCACCTCGTACACCAAGATCTCGATCGTGCTGGGCCTGCTGCGCAACGCGATCGGCGTGCAGCAGGTACCGCCGAACATGGTGCTCAACGGCGTGGCGATCATCATCTCCTGCTACATCATGGCGCCGGTCTTCATCGAGGCGACCAAGGGCATGAGCGCCGCTTCCGCCGGCAATCCGGCCGGCGGCTCCAGCACGCAGACGCTGATGGAGGCGGCCGATTCGGCGCGCGAGCCCTTCCGCAAGTTCCTCGACAAGCACGCCGAGGAGCGCGAGAAGCAGTTCTTCCTGAAGTCCGCCGCCATCATCTGGCCGGCCGACAAGGCGGCGGCGCTGAAGAAGGACGACCTGATCGTGCTGGCGCCGGCCTTCCTGCTGAGCGAGCTGACGGCGGCCTTCCGCATCGGTTTCCTGCTCTACCTGGCCTTCATCGTGATCGACATCGTCATCGCCAACGTGCTGCTGGCGATGGGGCTGTCGCAGGTGACGCCGAGCAACGTCGCCATCCCCTTCAAGCTGCTGCTGTTCGTCACGCTGGACGGCTGGTCGCGGCTGGTGCACGGGCTGGTGCTGACTTATCGATCAGCCAATGATGAATGCCTCGACGATGACGACGAGATCGACGCGGTCGCACTGCACGCGCGGGGAGCAAGGTCCATGAACTACGACGTGGTGGTGCAGCTCACCTCCGAGGCGCTGATGATGTGCGTGCTGCTGTCGCTGCCGGCGGTGGTGGTGTCGGCGCTGATCGGGCTGATCGTGTCGTTCTTCCAGGCGATCACGTCGCTGCAGGATTCGAGCATCTCGCAAGGCATCAAGCTGCTGGCGGTGACGGGCGTGGTCGTGGTGACGGCGCCGTGGGCCGGGTCGACGCTGATGAAGTTCAGCGAGAACCTCTTCACGGCGGTGTTCCAGAAATGAAGCTCGACCGCGCGCGCCAGGGCGCCGAGGCCCAGCAGGCGCGGGAAGCGCAGGAGGCCGCGGGCAAGGGGCACACGCGCGGGAGCGGCTCGTCCGGGTATGCGGGCGGGATGCACAAGGGGAACGCGTACCGGCACGCGCCGCGGGCACAGGTGCCGACGCGACGCAACACCGGGCCGGCGCCCAAGCCGCGGCCTCGTCCGCCATCGACGGGCGCGCAAGGAGCGCACCCAGAGGACGAGCACCCGCAGATGCCGATGGACGATCCGCGGCAGATGGCTGCGGGCGGCGCGGGCGCGAACACGATGCGACCGGTGCAGGGTGCCGGCGGCAAGCAGCAGAAGCCGGATGCGGGGGAGCGTCAGGAGCAGGGATCGCTGAGCTCCCCGCCGCGCACGCGCATGCCGCCTCCACCGCCGGAAGTCCGCGAAGGCGCGGCCCTGCGCCGCAGCGCGCTGCCGGCGGCGGTGATGCTGCGATCGATGCCGACACCGGAGGGCAAGCCCCCGACGGTGCTGCTCGATGCGTTGGCGTCGCTGTACTTCAAGGGTGGTGGCGCCGGCATCACGGTCGGCGCGATGCGGCTTGCGGCGATGACCGCAGTGGCCCGGCATCTGCCGGCGGACGCGACGCCGTCGCTGTCGGTCGTCAAGGCGGCGGCGGTGGCCTGGTGCGCGGCCAACGGTCCGCCGCCGTCGGCGACCGAGGCCCAGCGGAACGCCAACCTGCTGTTCCCGCTGAATGGTCTGCGCGCCCTCTTCCGTCCGCTCGACGCGCTGCGCGACGGCGTCGAGGCGCGCAGCAGTCAACTGCAACGGGCGCTCACGCCGCTCCCCGCCGCCGAAGCAGCCCGCACGAAGGACTCTCAGTCATGAACGTCGAGCACTACCAGCAGCTCATCGTCGGCCTGTGCGAAGCCGTCGGACTGCCCGACGCCGAGGCCGCGCTCGCGCGCAGCGCGATCGAGGTCGAAGGCTTCGAGGTGCTGCTCGGCTACTACGACAACGACCCCGAGGCGATGTACCTGAACTTCACCTTCGGCAGCGTGACGTCGGGGCGCAGCCTGCGTGTCTATCGGTTGATGCTGGAGGCCAACCTGAGCCTGTATGCGCAGGACCAGGCGCAGCTCGGCCTGGATGCCGATTCAGGCGTGGTGCTGCTGGTGGTGCGTGTGCCGATGCTCGACGGGGTCGATGGACCCTACCTCGCGGACACCATCAACCACTACATCGAGCACGGCCGCTATTGGCGGGAAAACATCCTGCTGGCGGAGGATGAGATGTTCGAGAGCCTGTCGTTGGGGGAGTACACGTGGATGAGGGCGTGAAGCCGAAGCAGCGATGTTCAGGCTACCGCCGAGAGAGTCCCCGTGGCGGCACGCTCCTCGTGTCCAGAGACTTCGATGATCCGACCGCCCCCCACACGCAGTACCCGGTCCGCAATCGCGATGGTCTGAGGCCGATGTGCGATCAGGATGCGCGTCACCTTGAGTGCCGCGATGGCCTCGTTGATCTGCCGCTCGTTGTCCAGATCGAGATGACTCGTGGCTTCGTCCAGGAAGAGGATCCCGCGGCCGCTTGTACAGCGCCCGGGCGAGCAGCAGGCGCTGCTTCTGACCGCCTGACAGGGCGGTTCCCATGTCGCCCACCAGCGTGTGGTAGCCCATCGGCATCCGCTCGATCTCGTCGTGGATTCGCGCCTGGCTCGCGCATTCCATCGCGAAGTCGACGTCGGAGCGGCTGTCATGGAAACAGATGTTGTCCAGGATGGTGCCGGCGAACAGCTGGTCGTCTTGCAAGACAGCGGCGAAGACATCGCGGTACGCCCGATGGCCGAGATGGTCGAGGCGGAGGCCGCCAACTTCCACCTGGCCGGACGTCGGCTGGAGGATGCCGAGCATCAGCTTCATGCAGGTGGATTTGCCCGCGCCCGAGGCGCCGGTGAGCGCCAGGCATTCACCGTCCCTGACCTGGAGCGTCACGTTGGCCAGGATGGCGTCCTCCTCAGGACCGTAACGGAAGCTGACTTTCCGCAATGCCAGTGACGCGTCGCGGATCTGGGTCAGCGTGCCGCGACCGTCGCTCTCGGGCTTGGCCAGCACGATGTCGGCAAGGCGCTCGGATTGAACGCCCAGCAGGCTGAGGTCGGCGGCGCGCTCCACGGCGGCATTGGTCTTGCTGCTGAACTGGTCGGCATAGGCGAGGAAGGCGAACAGCATTCCCAGCGACAGACGATGATCAATGACCAGCGTTCCTCCCAGCCAGAGCAATCCGACGCGTTCGATCGTCGACAGGACGGACCAGCCCGTGCCGAGCAGGAGGTTGAGCCGCAACATCTTGAGATGCGCATTCGTCGAATCGGCCCACAGGCGGGTCCACGCGACACGGCGCTCCGTCTCACGGTTGAGCAGCTTGATGGCCCGCACCCCTCGTACGGTCTCAAGGAAGAAGCTCTGTTCCTTGGCCTGCTTGGCGTAGTAGCCGCTGGACATCACACGCATGGCATTGATGCGGCCCCATCGCATCGCGACATAGAGCGTTGCCGAACCCATCGGGATCAGCGCCAGCAACGGCGAGTAGATCAGCATCATCACGAGCCCGCCGCAGGCGATGACGATATCCAGCACCAGCTCGACGGCACTCGTGGTGAGGGTTTGCGTGATGCCGCCCACCGAAGAGAAGCGCGACACGACGTCGCCGAGATGCCGGCGTTCGAAGAAGTCTACCGGCAGCCGGAGCATCCGTGCCATCACGTTGGTCATCCATTGCAGCGTGAAGTGGGTCGTGACATAGAGACTGACCCACGACCGCATGGCGCCGACGGCGATGGAGATCAATCCGACCGCGAGGCTTCCCAGTGCCAGGATCGTGAGCAGGCTCCGATCCGCGCCCAGCACGGCCTCGTCCGTGATCCACTGCGTCAGGATGGGCAACAGGAGCGAGAGCGCCTCGATCGCCATGGCCAGCAGGAACATCTGTACCAACGCCGGCGTCAGCCCCTGGGCCTTGCCCATGATCTGTGCCAGGGACATCGGCGAGCGCGCCGTCTTGCGCTTGAAGTCGAAACCCGGCGTGAGCTCCAGCGCCACGCCGGTGAAGTGGCTCGAGCACTGCTCGGCGGAGAGCGTCATTTCTCCGACGGCCGGATCGTGAATCTCGATGCCCCTGCTCTCTGCCTTGCGGAGCACGACGAAGTGATTCATGTCCCAGTGCAGGATCGCTGGCGTCTGGAGCTGCGCCAGCTCGTCGATGTCGAGCTTGAGTCCACGCGGGACCAGCCCCAACGCTTCGGACTGCTCGGCAATTGCCGCCAAGGTGCTGCCCTTGAGCGATCCCGGGAACCGGTTGCGCAATTCCGCGAGGCTGACCGAATGGCCATGGAATCCCGCCACCATGGCCAGGCAAGCCAGACCGCATTCGGACGCCTCGGTCTGGAGGATCAGCGGAAGCCGCGTTGAGAAGTCGAACTGAAGGAGACTCATGGACTCATCGCACCTTGAAATGGCCCGACTCGAACAGCGGCTCGAGCACCCACTCATACAGGCGGCGTTCATCCAGTTCCACGATCGCCGAGACCTGCATGCCAGGCCGCAGCGGCGCATCACGGCCATAGGCGCTGATGGACTGCGATGCGAGCAGAGCGGTCAGACTGAAGGTCGGCTCGGGCTGCTGCTCGGTCGGCGTCACGGCGAGGCGGCTGAGAGCGCTGAGTTCCGATGCCGCCTGCGGCGCAAGCGCGACGGCGTCAAGCACGGCATCCACCATGCCGAACTTCTGATAGGGGAAGGCGTCCACTTTGAGCCGCACGACGCGTCCGGCGTCGAGGAAGCCGATGGACTTGCTGGGCGCGTAGAGCCGGGCCACCAGCGGCACCGACGACGGCGTCACCGTCGCGACCGGAGCGGTCGGCGCGGCAGGCTGGCCAGGAAATGCGTCGATGCTGGCGATGACACCGTCGACCGGCGCCACCACGGACCATTCATGGCCATCGCGGAGTTGCATGGACTCGGCCTGCGCCTGTTCGAGCGCGCGCTCGGTCTGCCTCAAGGCCACGCGATGACGTTGCGGCAATGCGGACAGCTCGCGCGTCAGCCGCCCGACTTCCGCGCCGATGGTCAGCAGATCGTGCCTGGCGGTGTCGAGCCGCACGCGCTGATCGAGCAGATCCGCCTGCTTGCTGTCCACCATCTGCTGTGAGGCGAAGCCTGCCTGCTGCAGGCCCTGGTAGCGTTCCACCTCGCCCTGGGCCGCGGCCAACCGCTGCTGGAGCACGGCGATCTGCTGCCGTTGCACGGGATCCAGCTGACGTTGCTCCTGCAGGGACCGAAGCACGTTGTCGACCTCGTCGCGATGCACCTGATGCAGCGCGTCCAGTTCCTCGCGGAGCGTCTGCAGTCGCGCCTCGGCGGACCGATCGAGCTTGCGTTCCATCGAATTGCCGTCGGTGGCCATGTGCTCGGTCGCGAACACCATGAGGATCTCGCCCTTTCCCACATGCTGCCCCTGGCGCACGCGGATCTCGCGCAACACGCCGGTCTGCGGCGCGTAGATCTTGGCGACGCCGCCCGCAGGCTCCAGCACCCCTTGAAGCTCGACGTGCCTCGTGTACTTGACGAAGGCCAGCGCCGACAGCAGCCCCATCAGGCAGAGCACAGCGAACGCGGCGTAGAGCCGATGCGACGGCGGCTGAATGAGGACGATGCCACCGGCTTGCAGCCCGCTGATCGAATCGTTGACTTCATGTCGAAACAGAGATTTCATGGCGGGCTGCAGCGACCGTCAGGGCTCGCACCCTGACGGTCTGTCGATGTCACTCTTCTTCGTTGGGGGCGTGATCGTCACCTCCGCCGCCGCCACCGCCACCGCCGCCGCCACCGGAATCTCCGCCGCCGGAATCCCCGCCGCCGTCACCATCACCGCCGCTTTCACCGGTGCTGCCGCCGTCGCCACCGGTATCCCCGGAGCCGCCATCGCTCGCATCGGAAATGTCACCGCTAGCAGCGATCTGAACGTCCTCCTTGTCCACATCGGCCTCGCTGACCTTCTTGCTTTCGATGATGTGTCCGTCCTTGCCCACGGTGGTGAGCGTGCAGGAGGACCACGCGCCGGCGACGCCTGCGTTCAGGTCGATAAGCTTCTTCCCCGAGATGCCAAAGCTGATCTGACCGCTGGCACTGGTGCAGGTCACGATCGCCGTGACACCGTCGCCAAGATCGAACTTCTGGATCTGCGCGCCACTGGCGTCGACTGTTGAAGAGAACGGTTTCTGAACCGGCGCGGCGCCGCCAGCGCCCGCCACATGCTTCAACAAGGCGCGATCAAGTACTTCCATGACTTTCCTCTCACTGTTTTGAAAGTACCCGGTTTTCGAACCGGGGGCATTCCGCGGCTATCCGCGGTCATCAGCTACGCGCCTGATCGGAGTTACCCGATAGCCGGCGCGCTGCAGATCCGAAAGGAGGCCTTCACATTGCTTTGAAGCGCCTCGGTAGGGAAAGAGGTGTGCTGCACCCACAGCCAAGAAATGGACCTTTCCATCGTTCATCGCCGGAATCCTCTCCAGCCATAACTCGTTGCGAGGGCAGACGAATGCGTCGTTGACCGGTCCGGGGGTGGAGCGATGCTCGACAAAAAGGTCGTGTGCCTGTTCGTCAATTTGTCGAACAGCCTCCGCCGCAGAGGCCTGCGGCAGCGGGAAGTCGGGGTTGTAACTCTCGATGTGGGCCTTCAATATCTGCAGACGTACAGCGCTTGAGCAATAGGCTCGAGCGAGATCGTCTGCCTCGTCCAGCGATTGAATCGGCAATCTTGGACGTATTTTTCGCAGTCGTTGAACCACTGGGCCATTGCCCGCTGCGGAAACATCGAGACGTGCCTGGGGCTTAAGAAATTCATACTGAATCTTGAGCGTACTGACCACACTAAATTCAGACAAACCTTCCGCAAAAATTCGAGCGTTATCTTTCAGAACCACTTCGGCAGGCGGCCCACCCGGCAAATCCTTCGAGATCGCGCGAAAATATTCAACGGCACCCTTTTGAATGATTTCCCTCGCCCGCTGCAGTGTTTGTACCCCTGTGGGGTCGGAAATCGGAGTCTGACATTCGACCTGCTGATTTCCGGCAGCACTCCCCCCATCCTCAAAATGCATAACATCGGCCAGCCGGAAGGCGGAAATCACCACATTATTAAAATAGGCGTCGTTCTCCAGCCGGCTTCCATGATGGGTAATTCCCAGCACAACATTCGCTCTCCGGCTGGACCATCGACTTTCCACATTCGAGGGGTCGACGCGCTCGCCGTGCAAACCAATGTCGAAAGAACGAAGAAAGCGGCCAGCAATCTAGGAAACGACAGGTTCATCTGAAATTTCTCTTCTGCGATCATTCTTGATACGACGGAGAAATTCTGTCTCACGCCGTCACGTCGGTCCAATCCCTCTTTTTGGGGAAAAGCATAAGAATTCCGTAAAGCGGCCGCAAACCAAAAATCAAGAAAACGTCAGAAACACGTGAAAACCAGAAAGTGACACCAATAAACTAGCAAAAGCCAGTCATTCCAGACCGTCGTTATTAAGCGCGAACATTCCCAACTCGCGCTGCCCTTATCGATTACCTGGAAAATTTGATGCTGTTCTGCTGTACCTTCAAAAATCTCTATTCCTTCGCCGATCAGGCCGAGCTTTCTTTCCTCTGCCACAACACAACGAAATCGCAGGCTGGGTTCGCGCCTCCCGGGCCCATCGACCTGTCACGGCCGTCCTGGCCGTCATGGGCGCGAACGGATCGGGCAAGTCCGGCTTGATTCGTATCGGCGCGGCCCTCGCGTGGTTCATTCGCGATTCGTTCAATCTGGCACCGGAGGACGCTCTGCCGTTCGGCCACATCTGGCTCGACGGGATGCGCCTTCAGAGCTCAAGGTGGTCTATGAAGGCGCAGATGGTGCCGAGTGGTCCTACGAGCTCCGGATCCGAGCCGACCGGATTGAGTTCGAGGAGCTCTCTGGCACGGGCGGTGAATCAGGCTCGCGTCCCTCGCGAGTCTTCACCCGTGAGGCGCGCGGTGACAGTTATTCAGTGTTGCAAGGCCTCGGAATCGCGGACTCCGAGGCAGTGACGGTGCGACCCAACGTATCGCTCATTTCGTGGGCCAGACAGCACGGGTGCGCGATGGCGCAGCGGATCGCAAAGACTTCGCTGGTCACCAATCTGGGGATGTGGGGGTGTGAGCAATCCGCTGCGAGTGCGCAACGTGCGGCGGCTGCCCACTTCGCGAAGCATCCGGACCATCGGGATTCGATGCGGGCTCTGATGAAGCTTTGGGACTTCGGACTCTCAGACGTGCGACTGCAAGCCCTGCCTGCTCATCCAACGGCAAGTGGCAACTTGGGAGAAGCCGAATGGATGGCGCTAGGCATCCACCATGACGCCGATGGCAGTACGTTTGAACTCCCCTTCCTGCGCGAGTCCAGCGGCGCCCGGCGCGCCTTTGTGCTGCTATGGAAGCTCCTTCCGGTCCTTGAGCAGGGCGGCCTTGCTCTCATCGACGACCTTGACGCCGATCTGCACCCGCACATGATCGAGCCGGTTCTGCGTCTGTTCCACGGCGAAGACACCAACCCTCATGGCGCGCAACTCCTGTTTACCTGCCGCTCGCCTGAAGTGCTCCGATCCCTGCATCGGGCGCAGGTGACCTTCGTGGAAAAGGTCGAGTGCAAGAGCGAGGTCTACCGCGGCGATGCCATCGAAGGGCTCACCAGCCAGCACAACTTCCACAACAAGTACCTGTCGGGCGCGCTCGGCGCGGTGCCGCAGATCTGACGCGCTTGACGATCCGGAAGGTGAAGTGGACGGTGCTGGCCGTCGGAGAAGGCGATGCCGAGGTGCCCAGGTCGACCCGCTTCGGCAGGTCGCCACGCAGACCGGTCCGACCTCGATCCCACGGTGATGTCTTTCAGGATCGAGCGGACGTCATTGGCGCGAATTCTCGATGGGCGCGCACGCAAGCCCGCCACGGGAGTTCCCTTGGTGGGCATCCGAAGACAAGCAGGAGGCGGATGAGCGCTATCGCCGCGGCGCAGACCGCCGCCGCGCCACCAACGCCAGCAGCCCCACCCCCGCCATCATCAACCCGTACGTCGCCGGCTCCGGCACGACCGCCAGCGTCCAGACGCCGCGCGATCCGCTCAGTTGACCGGTGGAGTTGGTGAAGGTCTCGTAGAAGCCGTAGAGCTGCTCCTGCGAATCGGTGCTCCCAAGCCCCAGATAGTCATGCCGTCCGGTGGGCAGGATGTAGCGCCGTGACATGGACAGGTCCCAGTCGGTCGGCAACGCGAACATGCCGATGGCCCCGATCGTCAGCGATGCCTCCATCTCCCGCTGCACCGGGCACTGGTCGCAGTACGGCACGAAGGGATAGACCAGTGTCTCGCTGTAGCGCGAGCCGTTGTCGTTCACGTTCAGCGTCATGGTGAAGCGCGACACGTCCTCCAGCGTGTCCCCGCCGCCAGCAGGCGCGTGACAGGCATGTAGATGTCGGCATTCAGCACCACGTCCATGAACCGGTACTGGTCAGGATCCCCGGGATTGGCGCGCACGTTCTCCACGCGCATCTGGAAGACATTGCTGACGTAGTGATAGCGGAGCTCTTCCGCGGCAGCGGGCGACGCGCCCATCGACAGCGCCACTGCGAGCGCCAGCGCACACAGCAAGCGACAACGGGAAAGGAACGATGACAGTGCGTTCATGACAACTCCCTTCAAGACTCTTCGTCGACCGGAGCGGTCGCGGCAAGAAGCCTAAGCGCGCTGTCAACGCCTTTCCATCCGTGAAGCCGGGATCAGGGGCGCGTGATCAAGGCGGGAACGCCAACGTGCGATCCGCTTCCGACGCCGTCGAGGCCGCGGGCATCGTGGCCGCCGAGGCCCCCGACGCAGCCGTGGACGCCGGGGCCGCCGAAGGCGCGACGGCAGGCGAGGAAGCCGCCTCCGGCCCGGCCTTCGCCGCCTCGGCCGCCCTCGCCCACTTCGCCATCTCCGCCGACAGGTTCTGCATCGACAGCGCCGGCCGGACCTGCTCGAAGAACACCGCCACCAGCAGCGACAGCAGCGCGATCGCGACCGCGCCCTTCACCGGCTGCGCCAGGTTGTTGGGCTCGAGCTTCTCCGCCGTCTTCGACAGGATGCCGAAGCCCAGGTCGATCAGCATCAGCACCAGCAGCGCCGGCGCGGCGATCTTGATCATCAGCTCCAGGTAGTGCCCCGTCTGCACGCGGACGAAGTCCTCCAGGATCGTCGACCACGCCGGCGACAGGCTGCCGATCGGCCACCAGTGGAAGGAGTCGAACAGGATGCCCGTCAGCATCAGCATCCCGCCCAGCAGGTAGAAACCGCTGATCGCCAGCTGCGACAGCAGGTTGCCGATCGGCGTGCTCTGCTCGCCGCTGAGCGGGTTGGTCTGCTGGACGTTGTTGTAGCCGGCCTGGTTGTCGATCAGCACGCCGACGCCCTCCGCCACCCAGAACACCGTCGACGCGGCGAAGCCGAGCACCACGCCGATCAGCGCCTCCTTCGCGATCGTGGCCACCAGCTGGACCATGTCCATGCCGTGCACCAGCCCCGCGGGCTGGCCCCACGCGATGAACAGCGCCAGGCAGATGCACACGCCGTTGCGGATCGGTCCCTGCAGCACCTGGTCCGTCGTCGCCGGCAGCACCAGGAAGACCGCGTAGACGCGCAGCAGGCACACCGCCAGCAGCATCACGCCGTCCTGCAGCGTCGTACCGAAGCCGATCACGCCGGCGAAAGTGTTGAACATCTCGTTCATGCGCCGGCCTCCGCCGCCACCGCCCTGGCCGCCGCTTCGGTCGCGCGCCGCTGTGCGACGCGGCGCGCGACCGCGGCCTCCTCGCTCTCTTCGTCCTGCGTGTCCTCGGCCTCCTGGTCGATCTCGACGAGCCGCTTGCGCCGGCGCTCCTCGAGCTGCTCGATCTGCTGCTCGGCGCGCTGCAGCGCCTGCTTCGCGGCCAGCACGCGGGCCTCGGCCTGCGCCACCTGCGCGACAGCCGTCCGCACGCCCTCCTCGGCCTGGCGGACCAGATCCTGCAGGCCCTCGCGGACATAGGTCAGCGTGACCGCGTCCTGCGGGCTGAACGATGCCGAGGTGGCCAGCGCCTCGATCTGCGCAGCGCAGGCCTCCTCGTCGGCGACGCAGCCCTCGTGGCGCGCCTGCGCCGCCTGCTGTGCCGCCACCGCGGCGTCACGCTGCGCGGACTCGGCCTTGACCTGCTGCTCCATCGGTTCGAGCCGGCGGCGCTTGGCCCACAGCAGCAGCTTGAGCGAACGCAGGTCTTTCATCAACCGTTCACCAGCGCCTGCAGCTCGGCCACGGTCTGCTCGATCGGCCGCAGGTCCGAGGTCGCCTGGTTGAGGAACTCGCGGATCGCGCCGTGCTTGCGCACCGCCTCGTCGGCGAACGGGTCGTTGCCGGGCTTGTACTCGCCCATCTGGATCAGCAGCTCCATCTCGTCGTACTTGGCCATGAGCTTGCGCAGCCCGCCGTTGGCGGCCTGGTGGTCCTTGGGCACGATCTGCGACATCACCCGGCTCAGGCTGCCCAGCACGTCGATCGCCGGGTACTGGTTGCGCGCCGCGATCTTGCGCGACAGGATCAGGTGGCCATCCAGGATGCCGCGCACCTCTTCGGCGATCGGGTCGCTGCCGCTGTCGTCCTCGGCCAGCACCGTGTAGAGCGCGGTGATCGAGCCCTTCGCGCCCATGCCCGTGCGCTCCAGCAGGCGCGGGATCTCCGCGAAGACCGACGGCGGATAACCGCGCCGCGCGGGCGACTCGCCCGCCGCCAGGCCGATCTCGCGCTGCGCGCGGGCGAAGCGGGTCAGCGAGTCCATCATCAGCAGCACCCGCAGCCCGCGGTCGCGGAAGTACTCGGCGATCGCCGTGGCGACGTGCGCCGCCTTCGCGCGCTCGATCGAGGAGCGGTCCGAGGTCGCGCACACCACCACCGAGCGCGCCATGCCCTCCTTGCCCATGATGATCTCGATGAACTCGCGCACCTCGCGGCCGCGCTCGCCGATCAGCGCGATGACGCTGATGTCGCACTGCGTGCCGCGCGCGAGCATGCCCATCAAGGTGCTCTTGCCGACGCCCGCCGGCGCGAAGATGCCCATCCGCTGGCCCTCGCCCAGCGTGATCATCCCGTCGATGATCTTCACGCCGGTCGGCAGCGGATGCTCGATCATTTCCCGGTCCATCGGACTGGGCGGCATCGCGAAGACCGGCCGCCGCTCCTCACAGACGATCGCCGGTCCGCCGTCCACCGGTTGGCCAAGGCTGTCGACCACGCGTCCCAGCAGCGCGTCGCCGACGGCGATGCTCTGGATCTCGCCGAGCCCGACGACCTGCGTCTGGCCCGCCGCCACGCCGAGGATCGAGCCGAACGGCGACAGGATGGTCTGGCCGTTGGAGAAGCCGATCACCTCCGCCACCTGCAGCAGCCCGCCGTTGGCGTCGAGCAGGTGGCACATCTCGCCGAGCTTGGCCGACAGGCCGCTCGCGCGCACCAGCGTGCCGATCACCTCGACGACCTTGCCGGTGCGGTTCAGCGTCTCGGCGCCGGCGAGCTCGAGCTCCATCCAGCGGCCGAGCTCATCCAGGTTCATCGAGGCGAGGCGGTCAGGAGCGTTCATCGCAAGGGACAGTCTCTAGGGGAAGCACTGGGGATGCACTCGGGGCGAGTCGGCGTTGGACAGGGGTTGAGCGAGGCTGCCCGGAGGTTCAAACTCTCGGCGACCGCGCGCTTGACGGCGCGCGACATCGCCGCACGCAGCGCGTCGAGCTGCGTGGTCAGGCTCGCATCGACCACGCCCATGTCCGATTCGAAAAGGCAACTGCCCGCCGGCAGCGCCGGATCGACGACGACCTCGACGGACAGTCCGGCCGACTGCAGTTCCGGCACGGCGGCGATGCCGTCGCGCGCGGCGTCGAAGTCGGCATGGCTGACCTTGAGCGTCAGCGCCGTCGCCGAGCGCGACAGCGCCTGCACGCTGCGCAGCGCGCGCTGATACAGCGCGGCGCGGCCCTCGGTCTGCACGATGCGCTCGACGGCGCTGGTGACCACCTCGGCCATGCGTTCATGCAGGCCCCGCACGGCGTCGGCCTGATCGACCGCGCGACCGGCCTGTCGTTCGTGCCAGGCGAGCGCGGCCTGCCGTTCGCCCTCGGCGCGTCCGGCCTCGCAGGCGGCGTCGATCTGCGCCTGCGCGTCGCGCAGCAGCGCCTCGGCCCGCGCCTGCGCATCGGACACGATGCGTTCCGCCTCCGCCTGCGCCTGCGCGACCAGCGCCTCGGCACGCGCGGTGGCCGCGCGGCGGATCTCGTCGTCGTGCCGCAGCAGCGTGACCTCGCTCGCGCGCAGGATGCCGTGAGGCGCTCCCGCGGCGGCGCCGTCCTCCGTGTGCGTCGATGTCTTCACCCAGATCAGCATGGCCACTCCACATCGGCTTCCGCGAGCGCCGCCAGCGACGCGGCCACGTTCCGTTCCGCGGCGACGGGCGAGGCGAGCACCTCGTCCACCGCCGTCCGCGGCAGCGACCAGCGCACCATCTGCCGCACCGGACCGTCGTCCGCCGACAAGGCCGCGGACCAGTCCGAGAAGCCGACGCACGCCCATTGCACCGGCGTCCAGGCGGCCTGTCCGGCCTCGACCGGCCGGCCGCGCGCACTCATGGCCGCCAGCGGCGCGAAGTGCTCACCGAGCGCGCGTTGCAGCGGCGCGCGCACCGTGCGGTCGATGCAGCAGCGCAGCACGCCCGGACGACGGGCCAGCGCCAGCGTGCACAGACGCTGCAGCAGTTCACCGCGCGGCAGCAGGCCGAGCCGGGGAAGCGGATCCGCGAATCGACCCAGCGCGGGCAGTCCGCCTTCAGGCGCCATGCGGTCGCGCCACAAGCGCGGCCACAACGACGCGGCACTCTCCGGCGGCAGCGCCTCCAGGAAGGCCCAGGGGCCGAGCAGTTCGTCCTGCCAGCTCGCATCCAGGTCGTCGACCAGGCCGCGCAGCTTGCCGTCGAAACTGACGGCCCAGGCCGCGAGCTGCTCGGGCGCGGCCATGGTCATGCGCCGCCGGCGTCGGCCACGGGCACCGCGGCTCCGGCGGGGGCGCCCGGTGCCAGTCGACGGCCCAGTCCCCGCGGCAGCAGACCCGGCTTCTTCCAGGCGATTACGCCGATCACCGCGCCCACCAGCAGCAGCACCGCCAGCACGCCGCCGGCGACCCACGCCCAGGTGGCGTCCGCCACCGCGTGACGCGGCGACGTCGGCAGCATCGCGCCCGGCACCAGGGTCACCGTGACGTTCTCGTAGGTCAAGCCTTCGACGCTGCGCGCGACCATGCTCTTGATCGACGGCGCCAGCTGCGGCACGTCGATCTCCGGCCGGTACTTGACGAACACCGATGCGCTCGACGGCTTCACCGTCGTCGCCATCGGGTCGTTGTTGGGCAGCACGATGTGCACCTTGGCCACGATCACGCCGTCGATCTTGGACAGCGTGCTGGAGAGCTCCTGCGACACGCCGTGGATGAAGCGCACCCGCTCCTCCGTCGGCGTGGAGATCAGCCCTTCCTTCTTGAACATGTCGCCCAGCGACACGTACTTGTCCGACGGCAGGCCGTTGGCGCGCAGGATGTCCAGCGCGTTCACCACCTCCTGCTCGTCGACGGCGACGTTCCAGGTCTTGCCCCCGTCGCCGCTTTTCTTCTCCGCCTCCACGCCCCGCTGCAGCAGCGCGGCGACCATGTCGTTGGCCTCCGCCTCGGTGCGCTTGGTGTAGAGATCGGTCTTGCATCCGGCCAGCAGCGTGATGAGCAGGACCAGCGCCAGCAGGTAGACCACGTGCCACGAGGCCCTGGAGCGATCGGACGCGGCGGCGTTCGAGCCCTCCACCGCCCTCGCCGCGCTGGCTCCGCTGGTCCCGCCCGTCGCATGCACCGCGCCCCCGAAGGGATCTGCCTGAGGATGGGCGCTCATGTCACTGGTTCTTCATCAGCGTCTGCAGGCCGTTCTTGCTGCTCTGCGCGACGGAGGTGCAGGCCGAGAACTGCAGGCCCTGCGTGGCGACCTGCAGGTTCAGCTCCATCGAGCGCGCGGTCAGCTCCTGCAGGTTCATGTTGGGGGCATCGGCGACGTAGCGCTGCATGTCCGCGGTGACCTGGCGCGACGCGTCGTCCAGCGTGTGCAGCGTCTTCGTCATGGTCGAGTCCTTGGGGCCGACGGCGTGCGTCGCCGACGGATCGGGCTGCGGCTCGCGCGCCATCAGCTGCTCGAACTTCTGCGTCTGCGCCTGCAGGTCCGGCGTCGGCGTCGCGGCCTGCCGGATCATCTCGTGCGCGGAGATCGCTTGGATGGGATCGGTCATGGCTGCTCCTCAGGCCCGCATGTAGGCCATCTGCGAGAGGTCGATCGTCAGTGCGGGCGGCGTGGCGGACTCGGCCTCCACGTCATCGCCGCCCGACTCCGCGTTCGCTTCGTCGGGATTCAGCAGCGAGCGCACCATGTCCAGCGCCTCGGCGTTGGTGGAGGTGTGCAGCACGTCTTCCGCGGTCGCGCGCCATCCCGCGTCGCCGGTGGCGAACTGGCAGTAGGCGAGGAAGGCCTTGGCCGTCGACCATTCGGGTGCCGTGGCATCGAGGTTGCGCAGCGTGCGCATCGCGTCGGCCCAATGACCGCGCTTCATGGCGATCCAGGCTTCGAAGAAGTCGAGCTGGGACACCTTGGGGCGCAGCAGGCGCACGGCGCCAAGCAGGGTTTCAGCGTCGTCCAGCAGCTCGCGGTCCACCGCCAGGCTCACCAGGCCGACCAGGCCGGAGACGAAATCTTTGCGTTGCAACGAGGAATCGATCATGTCTGCTCCATGGCTCGTGCCGTGCACGGCCGGTCTCAGAAAAGCGTTGGGGGCTCGGAGTCAAAAGATGCTCAGTGACCCATGGCTGCCGAGGCCCTGATTGGGGATGCAGCGCTAGGCGCAGACCGGAGACATAGCGGCGCTATGTCGAGGATCTGCAACGACGCGCTGCGCCCCAAGCGGGGTCTCGGCGGCCGTGGGTCAGCCGCGGGCGAGGGTTTTCTCGAGATCGCTCTTGCTGTACTTGTTGTCGCCCTGCTGGTCGAACTTGCCGTCGGCGGTCTGCCGCGCGACGTCCGTGCCCTTGTTGAGCGCGGTGTCGTTCACGAACTTCTGGGCGGCGGCCTGCAGCTCGAACGACGGCAGGAGGCCGTTGGGCATCTGCTTGCCCTGGGCGACGTCCTTCAAGGTGTCCAGGTCGAAGGTCTTGCCGTTCTTGGACAGCGCGTCGAAGTTGTCCTTCAACGTCGAGATCGTCGAGTGCTGGTCGGCGTTCAGACCCTGCTTCTGGATGGAAGCGGTCAGGTCGCCGATGCCGATCTTGTCGTCGCCGCCCTTGTTCTTCAGGGCGAGGCCGAGCTTGCCGAGCGCGTTGTCGCGGTCCGCCGTGTCCAGCTGACCCATCTTCTTCTCGCCGGCTTCGCTGCGCAGGAACTTCGCGGCCTGCTGGAACTCAGGCGTGAAGTCCTGGGGACGCATGCCCTTCGGGCAGATGCCGTTGGCGGCGTCGTCCAGTTCCTTGCCGCTGATCATCTTCATGCCGGAGTCGGTCATGGCCTTGAACAGGGCGCGTTCCGCGCGATTGCCGTCCATCGGACCGGTCTCGCCCTGCGGGCTGATCGATCCGCCCAGCGGAGCCGCACCGCCGCCGGCACCGGCGCCGACCAGCGAGCCCGCGGCGCCCAGCGCGCTGCTCAGGCCGCCGATGGCCTGGCTCAGACCGCCCAGCAGCTGATTGGCGCCGCCCAGACCGCCGCCCAGCCCACCAGCGGCTTGCCCAGGCCGCCCGCCGCCTGACCCAGTCCGCCCAGGGCCTGGTTCAGTCCGTTGAGGCCCTGCGACAGGCCGCCCAGCGCGCCGAGCGCGCCGGCGAGCGGGCCGCCCTGGCCGCCCTGCAGCGCGTTCAGGCCTTGCGTCAGGCCGCCCAGCGCCTGACCGATGCCGCCGAGGCTCTGGCCGATGCCGCCCAGCGCCTGGCCCAGTCCGCCCAGCGGCGAATTCGCCAGCTGGCCCATCTGGCCGATGGCCTGACCGATGCTTTGACCGGCGCCGCTCATCGCGGCCGCGATCGGGTTCTGCAGCAGCTGTTCCAGCGGCCGCAGCAGCTGGGTCAGGCCCTGCAATCCTTGTTGAAGTCCCTGAAGCGCCTGCTGGATGCCGGCCAGGGGGCTCTGCAGCCCCTGCAGCATGTTCAGCGGCGATTGTTGGAGAAGTTGAATGCTCATCTAATTCGCTCCGACAGAGGTTGGATGCGGTGACGCGTCGTGCGCGCAGCGCGGGTCACACCAGTCCCTTGACGCTGTCGCCGCCGGCCTTGAACTTCTTGCCCAGCGCCTCCGACATGGACGCCATCTGGCTCATGCGGCCCATCTCCAGGTTGTTGGCGATGGTCTGCTTGCTCTGGGCCTTCAGCTCGGCCATGAACATCTGCGACGACGCGGAGGCTTCGGCCGACTGGGCCTGAGCCATCGGCGCCCCCCGGAGGGTTGCGGACATGGGGTTCTCCTTGCGGGGCACGGAGCGACCGCGCCGGACCCGGACGGGACCGGCGCGGCCGCCGCGGCGTCAGACCAGGCCTTTGACGCTGTCGCCGGAAGCCTTGAACTTCTTGCCCAGCGCTTCCGACATGGAAGCCTGCTGGCTCATGCGGCCCATTTCCAGGTTGTTGCGCATCTGCTCGGCGTTCTGGGCGCGCATTTCGCCCATCATCTGTTGCATGTCGGCGGAAGCGCCAGCGCCTTGGGAATTGACTTGACCTGCCATGTTTCTCTCCTGGTGATACGGAAGACAACTTCCGGAATGAAAGTGCACGAGGCACTGCTTGCCCGTGGGACGAACCCTTCGCCCCATCGGATCTGGGATCGACCGCCCCGCCGCGCGGGCCGGTCGACATGAATCGATCGACGTCCTCCGGGGAACGTCACTGCAAGGTGGCGGCGTACTCGAGCACGCCGTTGGCGGCCTGCCGCACGTTGGGGTCGGCGCTGGTGGCCAGCACCTCGTCGAGCACGCCCTTCCAGCGGGCGTCGCGCGCCAGCAGGAAGGCCGTGGCCAGCGCGACCTTGGCGCCCTCGTCCTGCGGGTGGTCCTCGACGTGCTGCACCAGCGTGGCCGACGCGTACTCGGCGTCGCCGCCGATGCTGTGCGCGATGGCGCGGCAGATGCGGAACGGCGACGGATCGGCCATCGTCAGTTCCACCGCCGCGCTCACCAGGGCGGCGTCGTCGCGGGCGCGGTACACGGCGCCCAGCAGCCCCACCGCCATGAGGTTGCGGTAGACCAGCGGGTAGCTGGCGGACGCGCCGGCGGCACCGGAGGCGTCCAGGGTCGAGGCATCAATGGGCAACGCGGACATGGGGCGCTCCTTGTGCACTCAGGCGGGCAGCGAGGCGGTGTGGATGGTTTCCCACACGTGCCGCACGATGCGCTGCGAGGCGCGGAAGCCTTCGATCAGCTGCGAGCTCAGCTGGCGCTCGGCATCGGCCAGCGGCGTCTGCAGGTGGGCCTCGGTGCTCTGCGCGACCTGGTCGAAGTAGCTCAGCATCGCGCGGGTGCGCTCACCGCTGAGGTCGTCGGTCAGGGTCTTCTCGATGTGCGCGAGATCCGCGAACACGGTCTGTTCCAAGGGGTTGTCCATCACGGTTCTCCGGTGGGGGATGAGGAAGACGGATCCCCGGCGACGGCGGCGCCGTCGTCCACGGGGGTCCGGAGCGAAAGGTGCTTCGTGCCGTCGGCCGTCTGCACGTACTGCAGGCCGTCGTCGCCGGCCAGCATGGAACCGACGCGCACGCGCGCCGTGGGCAGCGTCTGCTCGACGGCGATGTCGATGCGACGCACCAGCGGGCCGATGTCGCCGGCGATGCGGCGGACCTCGTCCTGCAGTTCCGCGGGATCGGCCGCCTGGCCTTCGACGGCGAAGACGCCCTGGCCGCGGTGGACGATGCGCACGCCGGGCCGGTTCAGCGCGTCGCCGATCTGGCGGACGATGTCGCTGGCCGAGGCGTAGCGATGCAGGAGCTGACCCTCGCCGAAAGGCTGCAGCGCGGCGCGGGCGCGGGCCATCTCGGCGCTGCCGGGCAGCAGGCCCTCGACGACCAGCCGGCGATCGACGCGGCGCACGATGAGTCCTTCGACACCGGCCTGACGGAGCGCCTGCGTCGCCTGTTCCATCGGACTGACGGGCGGCGCGGTCGAGGCGGCGGTCTGCGTGCTGAGCACCGACGCGAGCGCCGCGATCAGCGCCGCGGCGGCGACCAGCGCGCTCAGCTTCAGGCCGAGCGCCGACTTCGCACGGGGCGCCGCTTCGGCGGCCACGGCCGCGGCGGTCGCCTTGATCTTCGCGACGGGCCGCATCAGCGCGTCCATCAGCGCCATGTCGCTGGGCCAGGCCGCGGCATCGGGGGTTGCGTCGGGACCGACGCACAGCACGATGTCGCCGAAGCGCCGCGGCAGGAAGTCCTCCAGCAGGCCCTGCGGATTCGCGGGCGTTCCGTCGTCGGCGATGAGGTGGAGCGCGGGAGACACGTCGGAGCCTTCTTCCTCGAACGTCAGGATCAGCGGGGCATGGGCCCAGTCGCTGATCTGGAGGTCGGCGTCCTCATCGCTGGCGATGCGGTACTGCCGACGGGTCAACCGTAGCTGGACCCGGCATGCAAGCCTGTGAGGATGCGAAGCTGCTTCATGGTTTGCGAATCCCGAACTTCTTTGTCGCTTCGTGGTGGCCTGTCGACGGCGTCGCGGGCTCAGCCGCCGCCGCCCTGCAGGAAGGATTCAGGCGTCGAGGACGGTGCGCGGGGCGTCTGGTTCTGCGCCGGATTCGACGCTGGCAAGTTCGATGACGGGCTCACCGCGGACTGCGACAGACCCGATGACGACGGGGATTGCGGCGCACGACCGTCCGCCGTCATCGCCACCGCGCCGGCGGTCGCGGCGCCGTAGGGGCCCGACGGGAAGGTCGGCTCGCGGATGATCCGCGGCGAGATCAGGAACAGGCGCTCGGTCTGTCCCGCGCTCTCGCTGGTGTGGCGGAACAGGCCGCCGAGCAGCGGCACGCGGCCGAGCACCGGCACCTCGTCGCGCTGCGAGGCCTGGCTGGTCGTGGTGATGCCGCCGATGAGCAGGCTCTCGCCCTCGCCCACATGGGCCTCGGTCATGATCTCGGTGCGCTTGACGATGGGGACGCTGTCCACGCGCTGGTCCTCGAAGCTGCCGTCCTCGATGTAGAGCGACAGCTTGATGCGGCGCGACACGCCGCCGTTGTCGGGCACGGAGGTGATCTGCGGCGTGACCTGCAGCAGCGTGCCGGCCTCGACCTGGAAGAGGTTGGCCTCGAGGTTGCCGGCGACCTTGACGGTGACGACGCGCTTCTCGCGCATGACGGCGGGCCGGTTGGCCACGCCGAGCACCTTGGGCTTGGCGATGACGCGGGCCTTGCCGCGGGCGCTGAGGGCGTCGATGCGCGCCATCAGCTCGCGGCCGGCGTTGGACCACAGCGTGCTCAGCGTGAAGGTGCCGGCGCTGTTGCTGCCCGGCGGCTGGGTGACGCCGAAGCTGCCCTTGCTGCCGCGCACGCTCCAGTCGATGCCCAGCGAGTCGATGCTGTCGCTGCTGACGTCGATGATGGTGGCCTCGAGCTCGACCAGCACCGGCTGCACGTCCAGGCGGCGGATCAGCTCCACATACTCGTCCATGCGCTGCGGCCGGCCGTGGATGATGACGGTGTTGGTGCCTTCGTCGGCCTGGAAGATCGGCGGCGTGTCGTCGTCGACGGGACTCTGCAATCCTCGGGTGCTGCCTTGCGAGGCCGCGCCGGCGCCGGACTTGGCCGACTGTCCCGCGGTGACCTGGTTGGGCTTGCGGGCCATGATGTCGGCCAGGCGCGTGTCGCGTCCCATCACGCCCTGCAGCGCGGTCAGCTTGCCCGGGTGGATCTCGCCCGCCGACGTCGGCGTGTCCTCGTCGCCCTGCGCGCCGCTGGTGGTGCCGCTGTAGAGCGAGGTGAGCACGGAGGCCACGCCGCGGATGCGCGTCTGGCCGAAGGTGCGATCACCGGCGGAGGCGAAGCGCAGCGGCACCACGCGCACCGCCTTGCGGTTGCGCTCCATCGCACCGACGTCGAGCGACTCGATCGCCGCGGCGATCAGCTCGACGTGACGCGGCGGGCCGTAGACCAGCAGCGTGCTTTCGGCCGCGTTGAAGCGCAGGGGGGAAACGCGCGTCGCCGAGCTGCAGCGAATCCAGCAGGTCGCTGACCTGCTCGCGGCGGAATCCCTTGAGCCGGAAGAGCCGGCTCTGCACGGCGCCCGCCGGGTAGAAGTACAGCGCGGTGCCGTCGTGGTACCAGATGACGCCATAGGCCCGGTTCATCGAGTCGAGGAACTTGTCCGGCGTGGTGTCGAAGTTGGCCTGCACCATGCCGTCGATGCCGTCGGCGAGCACGGCCGGCAGGCCCTGGCTCGCGGCGAAGTCGAGCAGCACCTCGTTCACGCGCTTGCCTTCGGCCTTGTAGATGAAACGCGGGCTGCGCCATTGGCGCGAGACGTTCTTCGTGGCCACGCGGTCTGACCGGACGGACTTCGCGGTCGGTGCCGTCGTCGTTGCGGGCGCGGTCGTCTGCGCCTGCGTCAAGGTCTTCGCGGGCGGCGCGGCCAGCGGCACCGCGATCGGACTGGCGCCCGATCCGGCAGCGGCGCCGGCGCCAGACGTTGGCGTCGATGTCGATGACGATGTCGGCTGCGCCGACTCGCCGACACGCGCAGACCAACTGAGCGGCGCCGCGACGCAGAGCATCAGCGCCACCGGCAGGCGGCCGATCCGCATCGAGCGGCTGGAGGAACGAAGACGTCGGGGCATGAGGTTCACAGTGCGGGACGCTGACTCGTCGGCTTACTCGTCGTCCTGCATGGACGCCTTGATCTGGTCCGACACCTTGGTCATGGACTTGCTCATCGCCTGCTGACCCTGCTGCATGCTCATCATCATTCGCTGCGCCATCAGCGATTCGAGCTGCGCCGTCTCCGTCGGCGCCGCGGCAGCAGCCGGCGTGGTCGGAACGTTGGCGGCGATCGGTGTGGTCATGGCGGACTCCGTTGATGCGATGGGACGGAACATAGGGACCAGGCGGCCGGCAGTAACGGGACCATGCGAAGGCGATGAGCGTCATGCGAAGGTGCGTCGGCTCATGCCGACTGCAAAGGCAGTGGCGTTGGCCGCCAGGTCGCGGGGCCTTGACGGCAAGCGCCAAAACCCCGCGACCTGCCGTCCCCACCCGACGTCTTACTGCAACGGATTTGCGACCGAGGATTGCGAAGGGGCTGAACGAGGACTTCGGTGGATCGGACGAGGGCTTCGGACAAGACCTGGCACTACCTCGAAAGAGTGGGTTCGTCCCGCCGTCGCACGCTTCGCATCGCACGGTGGCGTCCACCGATGCAACACTTAGCGTCGCGGCCTTCGCAGGTCATCGCTGGAGCGCCGCATGAACGACCGTTCGTTCGTTTTCTTCTTCCGCCACGTCGTCGTGATGACCGTCGTCATGCACGCGGCGGACACGATGGCGCAAGGCATCGGCGCGACCAGCGTGGCCAGCGCCGCCAGCTTCAGCGCCGCGAACGATCGACCCGTCGAGCAGGTGACCCGCTTCCGCTGCACGCTCATCGACGGCAGCACGCGCCTGTTCATCGAGGATCCGCGCGAACGCCATCCCGGCCTCGCCGACGACTGCACGCTCGTGCGCGTCGCCGTGGCACCGCTGCGCCCAGGCGCCTCGGACGACAGTCCGCCATGGGTCGGCTTTTCCGCCCGGCTGATTCAAGGGCCCCAAGGATTCCCGGGGTCTGGCGGCGCGCCGACGGACATGGCGTCCTTCCTGCGCGACGCCGCACGGCCGATGCCCGCGGAGATGGCATCGCTGGTCCGCGCCGCCAGCGATCGTCATCGCCTCAACCCCGCGCTGGTGTCGGCGTTGATCTTCGTCGAGTCGCGCTATCGCGCCGATGCCCGCTCACCCAAGGGCGCGATGGGACTGATGCAGCTGATGCCGGCGACCGCCGCGCGGTATGGCGTGTACTCCCGCGCCGACCTGCTGATCCGCGCGTGAACGTGGACATCGGCGTGCGTCATCTGCGCGCGCTGCACGACCGCTACGACGGTCGCGTCGACCTGATCCTGGCGGCCTACAACGCCGGAGAAGGCGCGGTCGAACGCTTCGGCCAGCGCGTGCCGCCCTTCCCCGAGACCGAGGATTACGTGCGCCGGATCACCACGTTGGTTGGCGTGCCTGAAACCGCTTTCACCCCCTGAACGAGGGGGCATAAATGAAAATGAATGTTCCGTAAAGGACATGAAGCGCTGGCGTTGGCGACAGTGCGGTGGTCATCCGGTTTTCAAGGTCCACGTGAAAGTCGCCACCCTCTGCCCTTCCCGCTCGCTGGAACACTTCGCCGCCGCTGCGCTGCGCGAGGCCGGCTACGACCCCACCCCCCACACGCACCTGAGCCCGTTGATCTCGGCGCTGCGAACGCCCGGCGCCGACGCGGTGCTGCTGGAAGACCACGACGCCCACATCGACAGCTGGCTGGCCGCGTTGCGCCTGCACGCCGGACGCAGCGTGCCCATCGTCGTGCTGGGGCTGGGCGATTCGGTGGGCATCTCGCGCGCGCTGCAGCGCGGCGCGGATGACTACGCCGTCATTTCCGACGGCGCGGGTCCGCTGATCCATCGGCTGCGCGCCCGCATCCAGACCCGCACGGACGGCGTGCGCGCGAGCTCGCTGCGCGCCGGGCCGTATGCACTGCATGCGTCGACGCAGAGCCTGTCCACCGGCGCGCGCGAGGTGAGCCTGACGGCGCGCGAGTTCGCACTGGCCTGGACGCTGTTCGAGAACCTCGGCCGCGTGGTCAGCACGCACACGCTGTCGACCGAGATCTGGGGCCGCTCCAGCGACATCGGCAAGCGCACGCTGGAGCAGCACGTCTACAAGCTGCGGCTCAAGCTGAATCCCGGCGGCCCGCGGTCGCGGTCGCGCACGCTGGACGGCACGCCGGTGCCGCGCATCCAGACGGTGTACGGCGTCGGGTACCGACTCGACGTGTGAGAGGAAGACCGCCTGCGGTCCTGCCGCGGCCGCTGGCCCTCACCCCTGCCCGCTCCCGCAAGCGGGAGAGGGCGTAAGAAAGAGCCAGCGGTCACGGATCAAGGCTGCGCGCGTTGCGCCGCGGCCCGCTGCGCGGCATTGCGGCTGCGTACCGTGTCGTTGAGCTGATACGACGCGACGGTCAGCGCGAGCAGCGTGCCGCCCACCAGCCCCGCGACCGCCGCATGCACCCGGCCTGCGCGGCCTGACGCTCGTTGGCGCTGACGCCGGGCTGGCTCAGCGTCGACTGCAAGGCCTGCACCACGCCCAGCGCGATCAGTCCCGGCACCATCGTGTTGAAGATGCGCGTGTCGGCGCGTTCGGCCTGCCGACCGAGTTCGTTGCGGGTGAACGGATTGCGTAGATCGATATGGATGTGGCGCACATGCGTCTCGCCGCCCCGGCCGTGCCGGGTCGTCTCACGCATGCGAAGCGCGGACGCGGTATCGACCAGATGGTCCTCGACCGACGAGGTCAGCATGTTGCCCACGCCCGCGATGGCCCCCGCGCCGATGGCCAGGCCGCGCGCGGCCTGCCAGGCCGGCTGTCCGCCGAGCGTGCGCTGCATCAGCAGCTGCGTGCCCATGTCGATGACCGCCGCGGCGGCGCCGAAGGTGCCGCGCATCGTCCATGTGACATCGGCGGGACGCAGGTTCCGCCCCTCGGGGCGGCTGCGTGACGTTGGGGTCGCCGTTGCCGACATGCACCGTGTTGATCGCGGGACGCAGCGCCTCGCGGAATTGCGCCTGCAGATGCGCGATGACCTGGATGGCGGCCGCCGCCTGCGCCGCGCCCGCCAGCGCGGGATTGCTGCGCGAAGCGATCGTCAGCGCCAGCGCGGCGAAGTCGCCGCCAGCGATCCCGGCGGACTGGATCCCCTGCCAGATGCGACGCGGCACGCTGCCGTTGCGCTGCGCCGAGTCCCCGGCGAAGGCCCGGTCGGCGACCTGCGCGCTGCTTTCGCTGTGGATCTGCGACACGATGCGGCGACCCAGCGAGTAGGCCGTCAGGGCGGTCTGCGCCGCCACCGCGGCAGTCGGATGGGACACCACCGCCCGCGCGAGTTCGGGTGCGATGACGCCCTGCACCACCGTGCGCACGCCCGCCACCGGCAGCGCGTGACGCACGTTCTGCATCAGGAAGAACGACAGCGCGCCGGCCTCGCGCGGCGCGTGGCCATGGCCATCAGGTGCCGCATGCGCAGGCGCGTGAGGGGGCTCCGGCACTTCGTGCACAGGCGCTTCATGCACAGGCGCTTCGTGCACGGGCGCCTCATGCACAGGCGCCTCATGCACAGGCACTTCGTGCTCGGGATGCTGGGCGTCCAGACCGACACCGCCCGTCCGCAAGGTGCCCGATGCGGAGGATGTCGTGGACGTTGCGGACGACGCGCGCGTCAGCGCCACCGGCGACGGTGGTGTGGGGTCGCCGGGCGGTCGGACTGGACGGCGCAGTTGCTCCAGCGACAGGCGCGGCGCGAGCGAAGCGTCCCCACTGCGGGACGGGCCGGCGTCGGAGTTGCGACGTGCGTTCAGACCGCCCAGCTCGGACGACATCCGACGGGGCGGCAGGGCCCCGCCTCTGGGCGACGCCGGCGATCCTGGCGATGCCGGCGTCGTGGGGGTCGGCGCGCGATCGAGGCGGTCGAGCGGGATGTCGCCGGTGTGGGTCGTCGATGCGGACAAGCCGGCGGGCGGCGTGGTGATCGTCATGGGAGCGGTCCTGCAATGAGCAGCTGCCACTCTCGACAGCCCGCATGACCCAACCGTGACGCCCGGGCCGGTGCGGGCATGGTCCCCGCGCGACCACTTCGCGCGGACGCGAGCCGCTTCGCCCTCAGTGCCTGAGCGCCCGCGCTTCAGTCGCCTGAGCTTCGATCTTCGTCTCTTCGGTCGCTGAAGTCGCTTGAGTCGCTTGAGTCGCTTGAGTCGCTTCGGTCGCTCTAGTTGCCTCGATCGCTTTGATCGCCTCGGTCGCCTCAGTCACCGCAGGAAGTCGCGACGCCCGCCGTCCGCGCCAGCGCGGCGAGCATCGCGCGCGGTTCGTCCCAGCGATTGCCCTCCTCCTGCAGCCGCGCCATCGAGAAGCCGTCCAGCCGCGTCCGCATCCGTTGAATCAGGCGGCCCCACGGCGGCAAGGGATCCGCGCGGATCGGCGAATAGGCCTGGCCCGCATACCCCGTCAGTCGCGCCGCGTCCTGATCGCGCCCTTCCTCGAACGCCAGCCAGGCGAAGACCGGCAGCAGACGGTCGAACGCCTCGCTCTGGCTGTCGCCATGAAGCTCGCTGGCATGCTCCGCCTGGCCCGGACCGTGGCCAGGACCGAGGTTCGCGCCCTCGGTCCGACCATCGCGATAGGCCTCGCGGACCGCTCCGCGCGGCGTCTTCGGCGAGACGATGCCGGTCAGCACGTGGCGCGCCTCCTCGACGCGCCCTTCGGCCAGCAGCACGGCCGCCAGGCAGCCCAGCACACGCTGCAGGAACGCGCCGTTGGCCGTGTTGATGCCGCTCGCGCGGCTGGCGCCGTCTTCCCACTGGCGCACCAGCGCCGCGGAACGCAACGGCTCGCCATGCCCGACCTGCAGGCTCATGAGGCGCTGCAAGTCGTCCAGCACCCATCGCGACGCGCCGATCTCCTGCGCCAGTTGCAGCGACGCGCAGATCGCCTCGTCGGCCTCGGCCGCCTGACCTTCGACGCGCCACACATGCGCCCGCGCCGCCAGTCCCCACAGCTTCAGGCGCGCCGCATGCGCGCCCTCGCAGCGACCGGCCAGCGCGACGAGCTCGCCCATCGCGTAACGCATCGCGGCCTGGCTCAGTTCCTGGTCCTCCACGACCTGCCGGCACAAGGCCAGATAGCGCAGCGCGGGATCGTCCGCCGTGCGCGACACCGTCACGCCGCGCCGGTACCAGATCGCCGCGCGCTTCGGATCGTGCGGCGCGAGCAGGCCCGCGTGGTCAATGCAATAACGCGCCAACACCGCCGGCGGCAGCTCCTTCGGCAACTCGGCCTCATAGGCGGCATGCCGCCACGCCGTCTCCGACGCCAGCGACAGCAACTCGAACAGCGAGCGCGAATGCGCCAGCAGACCGAGCCCCCGCACCGGCTCATGTTCCAGACACCAGTCGAGCGCGGCGCGCACATTGCCGAGCTCGGGCGAGAACTCCGCGATCCAGCGCGCGTCCGGCATCATCTGCAGCGCCCGCTCCGCGCGGTCGAACAGCTGGCTCATCGCGCGCGCATGCTGGCGGCGCGCGATGTCGACCTCGCCGGTCTCCTCCAGCAGCAGCAGCCCGTAGGCGCGGATGCCGTCGAAGAGCCGGTACCGCGGCCGATCCTCCGCGTCGACCTGGACCAGCGAATGGTCCACGAGTCCCTCGAGCGCCTCCGCCACCGTCCACGCATCGAGCTGCCGGTCCGACAACGCGGCCGTCGCCATCTCCAGCGTGAAGCCGCCCTCGAACGGCTCCAGCCGCCGCAGCACGAGCTGCTCGACGTCATCCAGCAGCGCGAGGCTCGCGTCCATGCAGGCGCGCAGCGACTGATGGCGACGCGGCCCCGCCTGCGTGCCGCGCGTCAGCAGCCGGTAGCGGTCGCTGAGCCGCTCGCAGAGTTGATCGATGCCGAACATCGCGAGCCGGCCGGCCGCCAGCTGCAACGCCAGCGGAATGCCGTCCAGCCGACGGCACAGCGCCGTCACCTGGGCCACGTTGTGCGCACCGAGCGCGAACGGCTGCCCCTGCGCCCGCACCTGATCGACGAACAAGGCGACGCTGCCGTGCATCAGCGATTCGTCCACGCCCGCGCCGGGCGGCGGCACCGACAGCGGCGGTGTGCGCAGCACACGCTCGCCCGGCACGCGCAACACCTTGCGGCTGGTCACCATCAACGCCACGTCCTCGGTGTTCTCAGCACCGCGTGGCAGAAGGTCGCCGCGCGCGCGCCGGCGATCTCGGCGTTGTCGAGCACCAGCAGCAGCGACATCGGCCGCAACAGCGCCAGCAGCGTCTGCAGATCGGTGCCCGGGTCCAGCCCGAGCGCCGCCGCCACGATCGGCAATGGGTCGGAAGGATCGTCGCCGTGCAGCAGATCCACCCACACGACGCCGTCGCGGGCCGCCTGGCGGCGCTCATGGCGCAGGTCAGCGCGAGCGTCGACTTGCCGACACCGGGCGCCCCGACCACGGTCACCAGGCGATGCCGCACCAGCCGGCTCAACAGCGCCTGCAGATCGGCGCCACGGCCATGCATCGCCACCGGCGCCGATGGCAAGGCCCGCGGACGGACGATGGGTGATGGGGGATCGACCGGCCGGTCGGTCGACTCGTGGGACGTGTCCTCGTCCTGCCGCAACGGCCACGCGAATCGATAGCCCTGCCCGGCCACCGTGGCGATGGCTTCGCGGCCCAGCGCGCGGCGCAACGCCGACACGTGGACGGCCGCGTTGTTCTCTTCCACGGCCTGTCCGGGCCAGACCCGATTCAACAGTTCGTTCTTGGAGACCACCTCGCCGCGATGCGCGACCAGCACGCCGAGCAGATCCAGCTGCCGGCCGCTGAGCGGCACGGGCACGCCCTCCGACAGGAGGACGCGCGAGGCCATGTCAAGCACGAACCCTTCGAAGCGAAAACGACTCGTCACTTCAGCTTGCCCTTCATGGCTGTCACCGGCGGCAGGACCCTGCACGCCGTACGCCATCGCATCCCCGATGTCCTCGCATCGGGCGAGGAAGGGATCACGAAAGTGGGCGCGAGTTTAAGGGTGCGTCATGACAACGTCCAGGGAACTCGGGACGTTCCCGAAGGGGGTCAGGCCTTGACAGCGTTGACTGTCGTGCGCACCTCGGCGGCATGACGATCGAGGCCCCGAAAGGCGTGCGGAATCCCGCACAGCTGTCAGCAGGATGTCAGAGCGCTACCCCGCAGAACGGCCGCGATGCGCGTGTTCATGGGGCATCTGCGGGACCGCGTGCGCGCGCGTGGTGCAACTTTGGTCATGTCAGCGACTACCTCCAAGGTCGTAGTTCCAGCGCAACTCACGGCCCGCGGGAATGTCTTCCGACGCGCGGAACGCGTGGATGCGCGCGGTCCAGCCATGGCGCAGGCGCACGGGGAAGGACTCGCCGCGCACGTTGTAGCCGGCGGGCGGATGACCGTCGGGCCGACCCTCGGCGTCGAAGAGGAACAGCGTGTTCATCAGCGAGAGCAGGTTCTCGCCGTTCACGGCCACACGGCCGACGGGGTCGGAGGCCGACATCAGATAGCGGTCGTCGTCGAGCAGGAACAGATCGACCTCGTCGAGCAGCTGGCCGCCATAGACGCCGAGGCAGGTGCCGGCCGCGATGTCGTGACGCGCGAAAAGCCCGCGCTGGCCGATGAGCGCGGCCTCCTGCGGCGACCGCAGGTCCTCGGCCTCGATGCGACGCGGCGCCAGCAAACGCAGCGCATGCGCGGCACGAACGCGCCGACCGATGCGCGCATCGATGTAGGGCTCGACGTCGGCGAACGCGTCCGCGCGATCGAGCACCTCGGCGACATGCACGACACCGTGGTCGGCATCGCGGAACGGTGGATCACCGGCGTGCTCGGCCGCGTACTCGCGACGCGCGACGCGGTCGCGATGACGCAGCCGCACCTGCGCGAGCAGCGCCAGCCAGCGCTCGGTGCCGTAGGACATCAACGCGAGTTGACGGGCGCGCTCTTCGGTCGGCGTGGCCGCGTCGTCCTTGGGCATCAAGGCGAGCACGCGATGCTGGCAGTCCAGCACGTGGGTCATGTGCGCGCGACGGCGTTGCGGCGAATCGGGCATCGTGTCGATGCGCCGATAGCCGTCCCACAGCCAGCGGTCCACGTCCGCGCGGTCGTGCGGCCGAACCGTATCGATGAGCACCTCGTCCATGGAGCCTCCGCAGGATGGAGGACCAAGTCTCGACCACCACCCCCAGGAGGCCGCCTCGAAAGCGAAGCGAACGCCTCGCCCCCGAAGCCCTCACGCAAGAACCCCGCACTCCCCAGGCCCGAAGTCAGCGAACGCCGGTGGGGCCGGAATCGGGGCTAGGGGTCCCTGGAGGGGTGCCCCATGCCCCGTGGAGTGCCCGCGCTCGCCCCTCCGGAGTCGCGGGCGCTCCCTCCCCACCGCCTCACTGCGTCTTCGCCGCCGACACCAACCGATCCATCGCCTGCGCCGTCGTGACGGACTCGCTGTTCCAGAACTGGCTGACCACGTCCTTGATGGCGCCTTCCGCCGCTGGCCGGACTGCCATGCCATGGGCGATGGAGGGCAGCAGCGTATTGGCCTTGCCCGCTTCGGCGAAGTCCGCCGCCGACGCCTTGGCGCAATCGTCGTACTTGGCGAGGCTCACGCCCTTGCGCACCGGGATCGAGCCCTTCTCGAGGTTGAAGGATTCCTGCACTGCCGGCGACAGGATGGCCGAGGCCATGTCGCGCTGTGCCTGCTGGTCGGCGTCGCCCTTGACCTTGAACATCGCGAACGAGTCGACGTTGAAGGTATAGGACTTGGCCGTGCCGGGCGCGGGCATGCACAGGAAGTCCTTGCCCGCGGTCTTGCCGGCCGCCAGGAATTCGCCCTTGGCCCAGTCGCCCATGATCTGCATGGCGGCCTCGCCCTTCATGACCATCGCGGTGGCGAGGTTCCAGTCGCGACCCGGTGCGTTGCGGTCGGTATAGGCTTTCAGCCGGCGGAAGGTCGTCAGCGACTTCTCCATCGTCGGACTCTTCAGGCTGGCGGGGTCGAGCTGGATCAGCGCCTTGCGGTAGAACTCCGGTCCGCCGGTGCCCAGCACCACGGTCTCGAAGGTGGTGAAGTCCTGCCAGGACTGGCCGCCATGCGCCAGCGGCGTGACGCCGGCCTTCTTCAGCGCGTCGGCGGCGACGAAGAACTCGTCCCAGGTCGTCGGCGGCTTGACGCCGGCCTTGCGCATCACCTCGGGGTTGATCCAGAGCCAGTTGACCCGGTGCACGTTGACCGGCACCGCGATGTAGTGGCCCTTGTACTTGACGATGTTGCTGATCACGGGCAGCAGCAGGTCGTCCCAGTGTTCGGCCTTGGCGACGTCGTCGATGTTGGCGAGCATGCCCTCGGCGGCCCAGTCCTGCAGCAGCGGTCCCTTGATCTGCGCGGCCGTCGGGGCGTTGCCCGAGATGGCGCGGGACTTCAGCACCGTCATCGCCGCGTCGCCGGCGCCGCCGGCCACGGCGAAGTCCTTCCACTTGTGGCCCTTGGCCTGCAGCTGGTCCTTGAGGCCGGAGATGGCCTTGGCCTCGCCGCCGCTGGTCCACCAGTGCAGGACTTCGAGATCGCCGGCGCGCGCCGGTCCGGCCGCGACCGCCATCGTCGCCATCGCGGCAGTGGCCAACAGGGCGCGGCGCGTCCACGGCGCGCTCGTCGTCGTGGTCGTGGTGGTCGTCGCTGTCTTCTTCATCGATGTCTTCATCGTTGTCTCCTCTTGTCTCCGGGAACGGAGTGGTTGTCGTTGATCGATGGGGCCGATCGATGGGTTGATCGGCGGGAACGGAAGGTCAGGTCACCCCTTCCGCTTGCAGTTGCTCGAACAGGCGCTGGACGGTGCCCGCTTGCGGCGGCGTGGCGCCGCGCTGCAGGCAGGCGGCGGACCCCGCCGCAAGCGCCGCATGCAGATGCGCGCGCAGGGCGCGCTCAGGATGTCGGTGCAGGCTGTGCAGGAGCCCCGCGACTGCGGCGTCGCCCGCGCCGACGGTGTCGGCCACGGTGACCGCGGGCGCTCGTGCCATGCAGGCCGCATCGCCGCGCGACAGGTAGGCCACGCCGCCGCCGCGCGTCAGCAGGTAGAGCGCGTCCGGATTGAAGGCGCGCAGTCGCGTCATTGCCTCGTCAAGCTCAAGGCCCGGGAACAGGCCGCGCAGGTCGTCGTCGGACACCTTGATCACATCGGCCAGCGCGCACATGCGGCGCAGCGTCGGCTCGTAGCCGTGCGCCATCAGGTTGCGGAAGTTGGGGTCGTAGCTGATGGACACGCCCTGCCCCTTCAGGCGCTCGGCCAGCGCGACGAGCCGCGAGGCCAGCGGCTCCCGCGCCAGGCTGATGCCGCCGAAGTGCGCACGGCGCGCCGCGCCGTCCCAGCCCGCCGGCAGCGCGTCGGGATCGAAATGCAGGTCGGCGCTGTCGCCGCCGACGAAGAAGTAGCGCGGCGGCTCGCCCTGCTCGACGATCGCCAGCAGCGGCGCGCGGTCGACCTGCTGCATCAGCCGTGTGTCCAGGCCGACGGCCGCGCTGGCCCGCACCAGTTCATCGCCGAACAGGTCGCGGCTCACCGCGCCGGCGAAGGCCGTGCGCGCGCCCAGCGACGCGAGCGCGCGCGCGCCACGTTCCAGGTCGAGCCGCCGACGCGACTGATCCATTGATCGGGCGCCTGCTGCAGCATGTCGGTCAACGCCTCGCCGAGGCAAAGGAGCTCGGGAGCGTCGGACATCGCGCCGGGCATTGGGTCGGACATCGGGCCCGGGCCCGATCGGGGACGCCGCGTCATGCATGGCGCGCTCCTTGATCCACAACCCGCGTGCCGACGCCGTCCAGCACGTCGACGATGTCGTAGCACGCGCCCATCGTGTGGTAATCGACCTTGCCCGCCGGGCTCTTCTCGTCGCTGTACTTCCGGTTCTCGCCGTCGAGGAGGCGATACCACGCGCCGTGCGCATGGTCGACGAAGTGCGTCCAGCTGTAGGCCCACAGGCGCCGGTACCAGTCCCAGTAGACGTTGTCGCCGGTGCGCGCGGCCAGGCGGGCCGCGGCGGCGGCGCTCTCGGCCTGCACCCAGAAGTACTTGTCGGGGTCGCAGATGCTCAGGTCCGGCGCCAGCGAATAGCACAGCCCGCCGTGCTCGGCGTCCCAGCCGCGCCGCACGGCCACCAGGAACAGCTTCGTCGCCGTCGGCAGCACCCAGCCCAGGTCCTGGTCGATGAACTCGCCGCGCGCCTCGAGCTGCAGCAGCAGCTTGGTCCACTCGGTGAAGTGGCCCGGCTGGTAGCCCCACGGGCGGAAGAGATTGGCCGGGTCGTCGCGGTTGTAGAGCCAGTCCGGCTGCCAGTGCGCGTCGTAGTGTTCCCAGACCAGACCACCGCAGCGCTCGGCCTGGCGGCGCGTGATGTGCTGCGCCAGCAGCGCGGCGCGCGCGAGGTAGCGTCGTTCGCCCGTCGCGTCGAAGGCGGCCAGCAGCGCCTCGCAGGCATGCATGTTGGCGTTCTGGCCGCGGTACGGCGACAGCACGTGCCACTGCGGACTCGCCTCGTCGGCGTAGAGGCCGGCGGCCTCGTCCCAGAAGCGTTCCTCCATCAGCGCGAAGGTCTCGGCGATCCACGGCCGGGCCTCGTCCACCCCGGCCATGGCCGCATGCGCGTAGGCCAGCAGCACGAAGGCCAGGCCGTAGGCGTGGCGCGTCGCATCCAGCACCCGGGCCTGGCCGTCGCGCCAGTCGAGCAGCCAGGCGTAGCCGCGCAGCGCGTCGTCGAAATGCGCCTCGCGCAGGAAACGCACGCCATGGCGCACGCCGTCCAGGTAGGCCGCATCGCCGAAGCGCCGGTAGGCCATCGCGTACGTGAACACGAAGCGCGTGCTGCTCACCAGGTGCCGCTGATGCGCGTCGTATACGGTGCCGTCGTCCTTGAAGAAGTGGAAGAAGCCGCCGCTCGGGTCGATGCCGCGCGGGTGGTAGAAGTCCATCGTGTGCCGCGCGTGGGCCAGCAGCACGTCGCGGGATCGGAAATCGGGCAGGTCGCTGGTCGCGGGAGAGGTCGTGTCGGTCATGCGGAGGGTGATGGGGGTCAGTCGTTGCTGCTGGTGCTGTCGCGCACGACCAGCGCCACGGGCAGGGTCAGTTCAAGGGGCTCGTCCGCCGGCGTGCCCAGCAGCAGCTCCACGCCCTTGGCGCCGAGCGACTCCTTGTCGACACGCACCGTGCTGAGCGGCGGATGGGCGACGGAGGCGCCGCCGATGTCGTCGAAGCCGACCACGGCGATGTCCTCGGGGATGCGCAGGCCCTGGTTGAGGCACTGCCGCATGGCGATCAGCGCCGCGCTGTCGTTGAAGCAGACGACCGCATCGGGCCGCTTGCGGCGGTCGAGCAGCACGCGCATCGCCTCGATCACGCCGGCCTCGCCATCGCCGAGCTGCGGCGCGATGACCTCCAGGTCCGGGTCGGCCTGCACCTGCGCCTCGAACAGCGCGCGCCGGTAGCCGCGGGCGCGCTGCTCCAGGCTGTAATGCGCCGGCGATCCCGAGATCAGCGCGATCGTCCGCCGTCCGCTGCGCAGCAGGTGGCTGGTCGCGAGGAAGCTGCCGTGCTGGTGGTCCGGATTGACCGAGGTCATCCCGCGCCGGTGCATGTCCACGAGCACCGTCGGCTTGCCGCTGCGCTTGAGGGTGTCGAGGACCTCGGGCTCGAAGTAGCCGACGCACAGGAAGGCGTCGAGCTGATGGCCGCGCGTCTGTTCCAGGACGGGCTGGCCGGGGCCGGCGACGATGAAGGACAGCGAGAGGCCCTCGCGCCGGCAGACCTGCTCGGCGCCGTGCAGCACGGCGGAGAAGAACGGGCTCGACGCCAGCGTGTTGTGCTGGCTGTGCAGCAGGAAGCCGATGCGCCGGATCCTGTTCTTGCGCAGTTGCGCGAAGTCGTAGCCCAGGCGCACGGCGGTGTCGCGGACGACCTGACGCGTCTCTTCCGACAGCCCGGACTGGTTGCGCAAGCCGCGCGACACGGTGCCGATGGACAGGCCGGACGCCTTGGCGATATCGCGGATGGTGGTGCTGCTCATGGGTGGGACGATTCTTGAAGTGCCCTTTTCAGGGGTCAACAAAGTCCCGCGAGTTTCCCAAGCGTTTAGGGCGCCCCGCTAAACACCGCCACCATGCCCTCGAATCCCGTGGTCAGCGCCGCCGCGTCGGCGCCTCCAGCACATAGGGCCAGGCCACCACGGTGGCGATCGCCATCGGCGCGGCGACCAGCGCGGCCGCCAGCGGCGGCTCGAAACCGACGGCCAGCAGCAGCGTCGTCACGAGCGCGCCACCCGCGCCCGCGACGCCGTAGATCGTCCGGAGTCCGGGTCGCCGCCGCTGCAGGGTCGAGCGCGCGACCTCGTCGGCCGTGGCATGCATGGCGACCTCCAGCGCGCCGGCGCACAGGCCGAAGGCGAACAGGGCCGCGGCCAGCAGCCCCGGTGATCCCGCCAGCGCGAGCACGGGCAACATCGATGAGGACCCCAGGCCGCCGATCAGCACCAGGCGGCGCGCACCCAGCCATGGCGGCCGTTGATCCGGCGTCCGGTCACCCCTGCCGGCACGCGTCCGGGTGACAGTCCGGGTGACGGTCCTGGTGACGGTCCTGGTGCCGATCCACGCACCCGCCAGCAGCGCGAGCGCGGCCATGGCCAGATCCCACAGGTCGAGTCCGATCCGATGCGCCAGGCTCGGCATCAGCGCCGCGACGCAGGTGATCCCGCCGCCGGCCACGATGAAGGCCAGGCGCACGGCCAGGCGCGCCTCGGGCCGATCCGTGGCGGGCTCCAGGAAGGACCAGCCGTCGTCCAAGGCGCTCATCCCGCCGGGTCCACCGGGAGGACCTCGGCCCCGCTCTTGCGCAGCGCCTTCATGACGCTCGCGCCGACGTCGCGCTCGATGACGATGGTGTGCAGCGCCTCCAGCGCGGCGACGCGATGAGCGGCCGTCGCCTGCAGCTTGTCGCTGGTGACGAGTCCCACGACATGGCGGCTGCGCTCGATCAGGGTGCGCTTGAAGGCGGCCTCGCGGAAATGGGTCGTGAGGATGCCGTCGCTCATCGACAGCGCGCAGACACCGACGAAACCGCGGTCGATGCGCAGCCGCGAGAGGCTGTCCACCGCGGCCGCGTCGACGCAGCCGCCCAGGTGCGGGTCGACCTCGCCGCCGATCATCAGCAGACGCAGGTCCTGGCGTCGCAGCACGGCGGCGGCGACGTCGACCGCGTTGGTGGCGACGGTGAGGTCCGCGTCCTCCGGCAGGACATCGACCAGCGCGAGGTTGGTGCTGCCGGTGTCGAGGAACACCAGCTCGCCCGGCCGGACCGTGGCCGCGCCGGCCCGCGCCAGCGCGGACTTGCGGACCGGGGCCTCCTTCATCCGCGCGGCGAGCGGCCGGTCGTTGGCCGCGATCGGCACGGCGCCGCCGTAGACACGCCGGCACAGGCCGTCCGCGGCCAGCGCACGGAGGTCGCGCCGGATGGCGTCCTCGGACAGGTTGAATTCGGCGGCCAGGTTGGCCGCGACCACGGCATGGCCGGCGGAGAGCCGGTCCGCGATGACGTGGCGACGGGCGTGGGGAAGATCGGCGAGCGACATGGCGTCCCTGGAAGCGAGACGCGATTGTGCACGTTAATACACGTTATTGCACGATCATCCGTGACTCCGGGACGTGCGCGTTGCGTCGCAGTAGTGCGTCACGTGCTCGTCGAACCGGTCGTGCACATGGGTCATGCCCTTGCCCGGAATGCCGTTGAAATGGTGCCCGATACCGAGGCCGTGCACATTCGGCAGCAGGCTGCGCAACGCCGAGACCACGTCCCCACGCGGCGAGAAGCTCTCGACCAGTTCCGTGGCACGCGCCAGGTTCCGGGGCGGCAGGCGATGGACCAGACCATCGCTCAGATGGGGCGGGCAGAACGCCGTGACGGGCACCGGGTTCTGCGCCCGCAGGCTCGCAAAGATCGCTTCGTTGGCGCCCTTGGAATGCCCCACCACCCGGACGGCAAACCCCTTGAGCTCCGATGGCTGCTGCAGATGGTTCTGCGTCTCCAGCAGGAGATCGGCGGCCTGCCGATAACTCTCGGGCAGATGACCCGCTCCGGCCTTGAGATTGGCCCCCCACTGCGCCATCGTCGAGCTGAAATTCTGGCCCGGCCGGGATCGCTCGAGCACCGTCTCGCCGGTCTTCTTGCCCGCCGTCGTGCCGCCGAAGGACAGGACCACCTCGCGCGTTTCCGGGTGCTGCAGCACGACGGCGGTCAGTCCGGTACCGCGATCGACGAGGGTGCCGTCGGCGTGCTCGACACCGGACGACCGGAGACCGAGCGCGGTGCGGAGCTTCACCGCCAATGCCTCGCACGGCGACCACCCCGGCGGCAGTTGCGCGTCATCCCGCTCGTAGGGGAATCGGGCCAGGGCCGCGTTGCAGCTCAGCCGCTCCAGCGACGGGAGATCGGTGGGCATGGCGCGTTTCTCATAGAACCCGGACGTCGTCTGCGGCTGCGGGCGCAGCGATGACAGCGGCCCGCCACGCGCCGAGTCCGGCGTCGGCGCGGCGGCGACGCGCCGGGGCGGCGGCGTGGCGCGTCGGAACGCATCGCTGCGCATGAGCCGGGCGCGCGTCCCGGGTTCCGCCTGCGCCTGGCGAAGGCCGCTCAGACGCGACAGCGGTGCGTCCGATGTCGGCGCGGCGGTCGCCGCCGGTGGATGGTCGACGGGATCGAACGTCAGCGATACAGGTCTGGCATCGATTCTCATGCGGCTCTCCCGGTCCGCAGGAACAGCGCCGCGGTGCCGCGAGGCGGCCTGACATCGCCCGCGACATCGGCCCGCACCGCGGCGGCCAGGTCGAGCACGGCTTCGACGCCATCGACGAACGCCTCCGGTTCCAGATCGAGCGGGAGTTGCTGGATCAGCACGAACTGACGCCGCAGGCCGTCGACCGCAATCACCGCGCCCCCGAGCGCAGGCCGATCGGCATTGAGGCGCAACAGGCGAAGCGCGAGCGTCCCGCCGGCATCCTGTTGAGGGATGGGCAGGATCCGCGCGACGAGGAACACGTGATCCCCGGCCATCGACAGCTCGACGACGAGCTGGACGGTATCGGTGCCGTCCAGCAGCACCAGCAACCCGTCCGGGGCCTCCAGCGGCGAGGCGGTGCGCCGCGACAGGGCAGCGAGGAGTCGCGCGAAAAGCGCGTCGGCTTCCGAGGAATCGAGCATGGCAGAACGGAGGATGGAGGTTGGTGTCAGTCGACTACCAACCGAAAACGTTCGGCCGTCGAAGCGACGCCGCCGACGCACTCATTCAATCTGCACGTTCGCCTCCTTCACCAGCTTGGCGAACTTCCCGGTCTCATTGCGGATCTGCGACGCCAGTTGCTCGCTGGTGCCGCCGGTGGTCTCGGCGCCAATCTCCTCCATGCGCTTGCGGAACTCGGGCGCCTGCAGCACCTTGACCATTTCGGTGTTCAGCTTCGCGACGATGTCCTTGGGCGTGGCCGCCGGGGCCAGCACGCCGAACCAGGTGCCGATGTCGAAACCCTTCAGGCCGGCCTCGTCGAGCGTGGGCACGTCGGGCAGCGCGCTGGAGCGCCGGGCCGTCGTCACCGCCAGCGCGCGCAGCTTGCCGGCCTTGATGTGCGGCAGCACCGGCGTGACGGTGTCGAAGGACATCTGGATCTGCCCGCCGAGCAGGTCCGTGGCCAGCGGCCCGCTGCCCTTGTAGGGCACGTGCAGCATCGTCGTGCCGGTGAGGTTCTGGAACTGCGTGCCGATCAGGTGCTGCGCGGTGCCGTTGCCGTTGGAGCCATAGGTCCATTCGCCGGGCTTGGCCTTGAGCTGCGCGACCAGTTCCTGCACCGTCTTCGCCGAGGTCTGGCTGGCGTTGACGACCAGCACGTTGGGGACGAGCGCGATGCTGGTGATGGGAACGAAGTCCTTCTGGAAGTCGTAGGGCAGCTTCTTGTAGACGCTGCTCGCGATCGTGTGGTGGACCGCGCCGATCAGCAGCGTGTAGCCGTCGGGTCTGGCCTTGGCGACGTAGTCCGCGCCCAGCGTCGCGCCGGCGCCAGGCCGGCTCTCGACGATCACCGGCTGGCCCAGGCTCTGCTGGAGCTTCTCCGCCAGCGCGCGCGCCAGCACGTCGGTGGTGCCGCCGGCCGGGAACGGGGACGATCAGTGTGATCGGCTTGGCGGGCCAGGGTTGGGCGAAGGCGGGAGAGGCGAAGCCGAGGGCTGCGGTGGTCGCGGCGATCGCCGCGGCGGCGATCAGTAGCCGGCGGCGGAAGGTGGTCGGAACTTGACTCATGGTTTGTCTCCAGGGCGATGGCTCTGACGGCCATTCGAGTGGAAGGGTCAGCTGGGCTGGCGCAGGGCGGCGATCACGGCGGCGGTGACGTCGGTCGTTTTCGCCTGGCCGCCGAGGTCGCCGGTGTGCAGCGACGGGTTCGCCGTCACGGCCTCGATCGCGCGCATCAGGCGCCGGGCGGCATCGTCCTCGCCGAGGTGCTCCAGCAGCATCACCGCGGACCAGAAGGTCCCGACCGGATTCGCCAGCCCCTTGCCCATGATGTCGAAGGCCGAGCCATGGATCGGCTCGAACATCGACGGATAACGCCGCTCCGGATCGATGTTGCCGGTCGGCGCGATGCCCAGGCTGCCGGCAAGCGCGGCCGCCAGGTCGCTGAGGATGTCCGCGTGCAGGTTGGTCGCGACGATGGTGTCCAGCGTCGCCGGCTTGTTGACCATGCGGGCGGTCGCGGCGTCGACGAGTTCCTTGCCCCAGGTGACGTCGGAGAAGTCCTTCGCGACCTGCGCCGCGATCTCGTCCCACATCACCATCGCGTGACGCTGGGCGTTGCTCTTGGTGATCACCGTCAGCAGCTTGCGGGGCCGCGACTGCGCCAGCTTGAACGCGTAGCGCATGATCCGCTCGACGCCGGTGCGGGTCATGATGGACACGTCGGTGGCCGCCTCGATCGGATGGCCCTGGTGGACGCGGCCGCCGACGCCGGCGTATTCGCCTTCCGAGTTCTCGCGCACGATGACCCAGTCGAGGTCCTTCGGTCCGCAGCGCTTGAGCGGCGCGTCGATGCCGGGCAGCACGCGGGTCGGACGCACGTTGGCGTACTGGTCGAAGCCCTGGCAGATCTTCAGCCGCAGGCCCCACAGCGTGATGTGGTCGGGGATGTCGGGATCGCCGGCGGAGCCGAACAGGAGAGCGTCCTTGTCGCGCAGCGCGTCGAGGCCGTCGGCCGGCATCATCTCGCCGTGCGCGCGGTACCAGTCGCCGCCCCAGCCGAAGTCCTCGAACTCGAAGCGGAAGCGGTCGGTGGTCGCGGCGAGGGCCTCCAGGACCTCGCGGCCCGCGGGGATCACTTCCTTGCCGATGCCGTCGCCGGGGATGGTCGCGATGCGATAAGTCTTCATGGGGTCTTGTCTCCAGGTGAAGTCGAGAGATCTCGGGAAATCTCGAGAAATCTCGGGTGAGGCCTGGCCCGACTCTAGGAGCCCCCTGCCCTGCGGATCGCGGCTAAAGTCAATCCGTCTTCAACCTGGATTCAACAATCGGCAGGACTTCTCCATGGCTTCAAACACCACGTCCGGCGCTGGAACCGCGAAGGCAACGACCACGACGGCGACCAGGTCGGCGACCAGGACGGTGACGAAGACCGGCAGCAGTGCGGCGGCGATCGCGCCGGCCGACCTGGGCTTCTTCTCCGCGCTGTGCAGCGCCGGCAGCCTGAGCGCCGCGGCGCGCGAGCTCGGCATCACGACGGCGGCCGTCAGCAAGCACCTGACACAGATGGAGAGCCGGCTGGGCACGGCGCTGCTGAGCCGGACGACGCGGCGGATGAGCCTGACGCAGGAAGGCGAGCTCTACCTGGAGCACGCGCGGCGGATCCTCGCGTCGATCGACGACCTGCAGGAGGTGATGAGCGCGAGCGGCGGCACGGCCAGCGGCCTGCTGCGCGTGAACGCGACCCTCGGTTTCGGACGGACGCACATCGCGCCGCTGATCTCGAGCTTCGTCCGGCAGCATCCGAAGCTGCAGGTCCAGCTGCAGCTGTCGGTCAACCCGCCGCCGCTGAACGAGGACGCCTTCGACGTCTGCATCCGCTTCGGCCCGCCGCCGGACGCGCGGGTCATCGCGCGGCGCATCGCGGCGAACCGTCGCCTGCTGTGCGCCTCACCGGCCTATCTGAGCGCGCACGGCACGCCGAAGACGCCGGCGGAACTGGTGCGGCACGACTGCATCGGCATCCGGCAAGGCGAGGAAGCGTATGGCCTGTGGCGGCTGTCTTCGAAACGCGGTCGCAAGACGGTCACCGAGGCGGTGAAGACGCGCGGCGCACTGACGACCAACGACGGCGAGATCGCGGTGAACTGGGCGCTCGACGGACACGGGATCCTGATGCGCGCGGAATGGGACATCGCGCGCTACCTCGCGAGCGGGCGACTGGTCCAGGTCTTGCCGGACTGGGAGACGCCGGATGCGGACATCTATGCGGTGTACCCGCAGCGGTACCAGGGCACCGCGCGGGTGAGGCAGTTCGTGGCGCATCTGGGCAAGGCGTTGGGGAGGTCGGGGTGATCGACCTCCTCTTGACTACGGCGAGCCCGATATCGATGTTCACCCGTGCAGATGCGCTGAGACGAACGGCGCAACGACACCGGCGAGCGTGGCGCACAGCATCGCCAGGCTGACCGCCAGTCCGATCGACCACTTCACGGCATTGATTGTCATCGCCTGCGTCTCGACACGTAGGTCGCCAATGGCCTTGTACATCTCCGCTCGCATCGAGCCAAAGCCCTCCTTCATCTCGGCGCGCAACTCGCCGAGACCCTCCTTCATCTCGGCGCGCAACTCGCCGAAACCCTCCTTCATTTCTCCGCGGAGCTGCTCCAGTTGAGCGCGCGTGGCCAGCGTCGGTAAGACCGTTTCAATGGCCTGCACGCGGGCGATCAGCTCCGGATCGGACCTCGCGGCGCGCTCGGCGGCGCCGCTCTCATAGGGATTCATCTGCATCGTTTACCTCGCGTGATTGACGACAAGCGGCATGACGAGCGTCATTGCAGTGATCACAAGACCGACGCCGCTGACCGCGACGCCAATCGACCACTTCATCGTGTTGTTGGCGGTCCGGTGCATGTCGACGCGCATCTCGCCCATGCAGGCCTGCAGATCCGCGCGCATGGTCTGCATTTCGGTACGCACTGCACCAAAACCTTCTTTCATTTCTCCGCGAAGCTGCTCCAGCTGCGCACGCGTGGCCAGCGTCGGCAAGACCGTCTCGATGGCCTGCACGCGGGCGATCAGCTCCGGATCGGACCTCGCGGCGCGCTCGGCGGCGCCGCTCTCATAGGGATTCATCTGCATCGTCTGTTCCTCGATCAACAGCGGGCCCCTGCCCGCCATGGAGAACAACTCTGCCACCGCTGATCGAGTCCGAAATCGAAATCGGGCCGTGTTCCCCCATCAGTCGGCCTCAATCTGGAATCACCTTGCGGCGGATCAAAGGGCGGCGATAAAAATTCGTCCGGATGGGGGTGTGAATCGGCGGCGACGACGGCCCTCTTGGGGGATGGAGGCAACTCCTGACCCCGCCTTACACTGCTCAGGCATTCGGTCCTCGGCGACAAGACAGTGACGCTGAAGGCACCGGCATCCCGGGAGTCCCTCTCATGCCCAAGTTCACTCGTCGCGCCGGCCTGCAGGCTTCGGCCGCATTGGCCACCATCGGTCTGTCGGCGCCGTGGCGCGCGGTCGCGCAGTCCGCCGCGCCCGCCAGCAGGCCTGCCTCCAACGCCGCTTCGAACGCCGCGTTGAGCGCTGCTTCGAACGCGGCTTCGAGCGTCGGATCGAGCGCCGCCGTTTCGCCGTCCCGCGACGCCCCTCAGCACGACGGCCCGGACGGTGCCCTGCTCGCCGAGCGCTTGAAGTACGAAGGCGTCGCGCTCGCGGCCCTGCGCATCCGTGACGGGGCGACCACCTTCAGCGCAGCGAGCGCCCGCGGTCCGGTGCCCGATCAGCAGGCGCTGTTCGAGCTCGGCTCGATCACGAAGACCTTCACCGCGCTGCTGCTGGCGGATGCCGTGACCCGCGGGCTGATCAAGCTCGACGATCCCGTCGAGACCGCCCTGCCCGATCGCCTCAAGCTGCGCGACAGCCAAGGCGCGCCGCTGCGCTGGGTGGATCTGGCGACACAGCGTTCGGGGCTGCCGCGGCTGCCCTCGAACCTGGCCGTGCGCCCGGAGCTCACCGATCCCTACGCCACGTACGACTGGCCGCAGATGGCCGCGTTCCTCTCCGGGTGGAAAGCCGACAAGCCGCGCGACACGGCCTACGAATATTCGAACCTCGGCTTCGGCCTGCTCGGCCAGGCGCTGGGTTTCCTGCAGCAGCGCGACTATCCGGCGCTGCTCCGCGAGCGCGTGCTGGTGCCGCTGGGGATTTCGGACCAGATCTTCCTGAGTCCTCCGGCAGGCCGGCGTTTCCTCGACGGACATGACAAGTCCGGCAAGCCCGTCGACCACTGGACCTTCCGTCCGGCGATGGCCGGCGCGGGCGCGCTGCTCGGCAGCACGCGCGGCCTGGCGCGCTACGCGCAGGCGGCGATGGGGCAGTTCGACCATCCGCTGAAAGAAGCCTTCGCGCTGTGCCTGCGCCGACACGGCGCCCGCGACATCCCCGGTGCAGGGATCGGTCTCGCATGGAACAGCGCCGCGTTGCCGGGTCGCATCGCGTTCAACCACGACGGCGCGACCTTCGGCTTCAGCACCTCGCTGTGGCTGGACCCGTCGAAGGGCAATGCCTCCGCCGTACTGGCCAACGCCGGCGTAGGCGTCGTCGATCTGGCGCTGCATCTGCTGGAGCCCACCATCCCGCCGTCGGACATGTCCTTGACGCGCCAGGCCGAGGTGACGCTGTCGCCGGAGCAGCTGACACCGTTGACGGGCGTCTATCTGCTGTCGCCGTCGATGAAGATCACCGTGCACGCCGACGGCAACCGCCTGTTCGCGCGGGCGACCGGGCAACAAGCCTTCGAGCTCTTCGCGACATCCCCGCTGACGTTCTTCGCCAAGGTCACGCCGATGGAGATCGTCTTCGAGCCCGGCGAGCGGGCCGCGCCGGCGCTGACCGTCAGGCAGGCCGGAAGAAGCACCCGGGCCGCGCGGGAGCCGGACGCTACAGCTGGACCCGCGAGCCCAACTCGATGACGCCGTTGTCCGGCAGCCGGAAGTAGTCCGCGGCGCTGCTGGAGTTGCGCGCCATGGTGATGAACAGCTGCTGCCGCCAACGCGCCATCCCGGAGGTCTTCTTGCCGGCGCCGGGTACCACGACCTGCCGGCTCAGGAAGTACGACGCCAGGAAGGGATCGAACTGCAGGTCGTGCCGCGCGCAGCGCCCCAGCGCCGCCGGCAGATTGGGCTCATCCTTGAACCCGTAGCGCACCACCACGCGCCAGAAGCCGGGGCGCAGTGACTCGACGCTCAGTTGCTGGTCCTCCGGCACGAACGGCACCTCGTCGAAACGGACGGTGACGATCACGTTGCGCCCATGCAGCAGTTGGTAGTGCTTCAGGTTGTGCAGCAGCGCCGGCGGCACGACCTCGGGATTGGAGACCGGATAGACGGCGATCCGGTCGGGTCGAGGGCCTTCGACGTCATGCGACAGGGACTCCAGGAACGGGAGCAGCGGCAGGTCCTCCCCGGCGACCTGCTCGTGCAGCCGTTCCTTGCCTCGGCGCCACGTCGCCATCACGGCGAACAGCACCAGCCCCAGCGCCAGCGGGAACCATCCCCCCTGCATGATCTTGAGCGAGCAGGAGACCACCAGCAACGCGTCGACCGCCAGGAACCCGGCCGTGGCGGCCCATGCCAGCGGGGCCGGATAACGCCAGGCGTGGCGGACGACGAAGAAGGTCAGCAGCGTCGTGATCAGCATGGTGATCGTCACCGCGATGCCGTAGGCCGACGCCAGGGCCGAGGAACTTTCGAATCCCAGCACGGCCAGCAGCACGGCGACCAGCAGCGTCCAGTTGATCGCCGGCAGATAGACCTGGCCCATCGCCCGCTCGGAGGTGTAGATCACCCGCATGCGGGGCAGCAGCCCCAGCTGGATCGCCTCCTTCGTCAGCGAGAACGCGCCCGAGATCACCGCCTGCGAGGCGATCACCGACGCGAGCGTGGCCAGGAGCACGCAGGGGATGAGCCAGGCCGACGGGAAGAGGCGGAAGAACGGGTTGTCCAGCGCACCCGGCTCCCGCAGCAGCAAGGCCCCCTGTCCGGCGTAGTTCAGCGCGAGCGTCGGCAGCACGAGCGCCGACCAGGCGAGCCGTATCGGCCGGCGGCCGAAATGCCCCATGTCCGCATACAGCGCTTCCGCGCCCGTCAGCGCCAGCACGAGCGCGCCGACGACCAGGAACAGCCCCGGCCCGCGCGCCTGGAGGAAGGCCAGGCCGAATCGGGGGATCGAGCGCCTGGAGGATCTGCGGGGCCTGCGCGATCTGGAGGGCTCCGATCGTGCCGAGCACACCGAACCACAACAGCATGACCGGGCCGAACATCACGCCGACGGCCGCCGAGCCGTGGCGCTGGATCAGGAACAGCCCCGTCAGCACCGCCACCGAGAGGGGCAGGACAAAGGGCTTGAGGGTCGGCGTGATGATCTCCAGGCCTTCCACGGCGCCCATGACGGAGATCGCGGGCGTGATGACGCTGTCGCCGTAGAAGAGCGCCGCCCCGCAGACACCGACCAGCAGCAGCATCCGGCGCCGGCCCGGCGTGTCCCGGCGGCCCGGACCGCCAGCGCGGTGAGCGCCATGATGCCGCCCTCGCCGCGGTTGTCCGCGCGCAGGATCAGCACGACGTACTTGAGCGTCACGACGATCATCAGCGCCCAGAGGATGGCCGATACCGCGCCGATGATGTCCGCCGGCTGCAGGCTCACGCCGTTGGCGGGGTTCAGCACTTCGCGCATCGTGTACAGCGGACTCGTCCCGATGTCGCCGAACACGATGCCCAACGCCCCCAGCGTCAGCGGGGCCAGTCCTTGACGCGGGCCGTGCTGGCCGCTCGAGGGGATGTCGCCGGCGACAGGCGGGGCGGAATCTCGAAGCATCAGGAGAGCGCCGAGGCGCGGTCTGCGGAGAAGGCACCACTATCCCACAGCGGGTGCCGGCTTCACCGGACCGGAGATCCGCTGCCGCGGGTGTCTCGCGGCCGCGGGTGTCTCGCGGCCGCGGGTCCCCTCCGGCCGGGCGATCCTTCGCCCGTGCAGTCCGTGAAGCCCAAAACACGGTTGGTCGCGCGACGAGGGCGGCGGGCGGCCGTCGACGTTATGGTGTCGGCCAGCCGTATCGATCGATCACGGTGTCAACAAGGAGTGCGTCATGGGCTTCGTCGGCCTGCTGTTCTGGTTGGTCCTGTTCGTGCTGTGCTGGCCGCTGGCCCTGCTGGCGCTGGTGCTGTGGCCCGTCGCCTGGCTGCTGACGCTGCCGTTCCGCCTGATCGGACTGAGCGTCGAGGCGGTCTTCGCGCTGCTCAAGGCCATCCTGTTCCTGCCGGCGCGGGTGCTGGGCTGGCGCGAGTCTCGCTGAGCGCTCTCAGGGCGGAAGTCGCCCGCCTGCTTCAGTAGTGCACGACCGAGCGGATCGACTTGCCTTCGTGCATCAGGTCGAAGGCCTCGTTGATGCCGGTGAGCGGCATCGTGTGGGTCACGAACGGGGCGAGCTGGATGTCGCCGCGCATCGCCTCCTCGACCATGCCCGGCAGTTGCGAGCGCCCCTTGACGCCGCCGAAGGCGCTGCCCTTCCAGGTGCGGCCCGTGACCAGCTGGAACGGCCGCGTCGAGATCTCCTGACCCGCGCCCGCCACGCCGATCACGATCGACTGGCCCCAGCCGCGATGCGCGCACTCGAGCGCCGCGCGCATCACGTGGACGTTGCCGATGCATTCGAACGAGTGGTCGACGCCCCAGCCCGTCATCTCGACGATCACCTGCTGGATCGGCTTGTCGTGGTCCTTCGGGTTCACGAAGTCGGTGGCGCCGAAGACCTTGGCGAGCTCGAACTTCGACGGGTTGGTATCGATCGCGATGATGCGGCCGGCCTGTGCCAGCTTGGCGCCCTGGATCACCGCCAGCCCGATGCCGCCGAGGCCGAACACGGCCACCGAGTCGCCCGGCTGCACCTTGGCGGTGTTCTTCACCGCGCCCAGGCCGGTGGTCACGCCGCAGCCCAGCAGGCAGACCTGCTCGGGATTGGCGTCCGGGCTGATCTTGGCGAGCGACACCTCGGCCACCACGGTGTACTCGCTGAAGGTCGAGCAGCCCATGTAGTGGTAGATCGGCTGGCCCTGGTAGGAGAAGCGCGTCGTGCCGTCCGGCATCACGCCCTTGCCCTGCGTCGCGCGCACGGCCACGCACAGGTTGGTCTTGCCGGACTTGCAGAACAGGCACTCGCCGCATTCCGCCGTGTAGAGCGGGATCACGTGGTCGCCGGGCTTGACGCTGGTGACGCCCTCGCCCACCTCGACGACGATGCCCGCGCCCTCATGGCCCAGCACCGCCGGGAACAGGCCTTCCGGATCGTCGCCGCTCAGCGTGAACGCGTCCGTGTGGCACACGCCGGTGTGGGTGATCTTCACCAGCACCTCGCCCTTGCGGGGCGGCTCGACATCGATCTCGACGATCTGCAGCGGCTGGCCAGCCTGGAATGCGACGGCGGCACGGGATTTCATGGGAAGGCCTTTCGGAAGAGACGGAGCAGCGGGGGAAGCGCCAGGAATGGCAGGGGCGCCAGGGACGCAACGAGGACGCGCCCCGGAGGGCGCGCTGATGCGGTCGAGTCTATCCCGCCCGCTCGCTCATCGCGGGTCCGATCCGGCATCGGCGTTCGCTTCCTGCATCGGCTCCGGGAGCGCTCCGGCGGTCAATGCGCGAGCAGGTAGCGCGCCATCAGCCGCGCCTGCGTCTCGCTGACGCCCAGCGTCGGCATCGCGGTGTGCGCGTCGATCGCCTGCGGATCGCGGATCCAGGCGGCCAGGCCGTCCTCGGTCGGGAACGCCTTGCCGCCGATGCGGTCGCGTCCCGCAAGGCCGCTCAGGCGCGGACCGTTGGAGGTGTCCGGCCCGACCACGCCAGGGATCGTGTGGCAGGCGGTGCAGCCATGCTGGCGGAAGGCGCGCTGGGCGAGCTCCACGCTCGGCAGCGGCGGCACCAGCGGCGCCGGGGCGTCGACGACGCCGTCGCAGCGCGGCATCGCGTTCCGCGCTCCAGTCGGTCCCGCCGTCACCGGTGACGGTCGCTGCGATGTCGGCGATGTCGGCGATGTCGGCGACGTCAGTGATGTCGTCGATCTTGCCGATGTGCTCGGCACCAGGCCCGCCGTGGCGCCTCCCGACTGCAACGCGGTCAACGCCCGGTACTGGTCCGGCGTCATCAGCGGCAACGCGTCGAGGAAGGCGACGACGGCCCAGAGCTCGCCCTCCTCCAGCCGGTACTCCCAGGCGGGCATGCCGCTCATCTTGATGCCGTTGCGGGTGATCCAGTAGAGGTCCTGCGGGCGCCAGTGGCGGGTGGCCTCCACGAGGGAACTCGGCACCGGCTGCATGCCCAGCGCGAACGCCTCCGGCGCCACGCCCGGCGCGCCGTGGCAGGCGACGCAGCGGTCGCGGAAGCAGGCGGCGCCCTGCATCACGCGCTCCCGGGTGAGCAGGTCCCGCGGCGGCGGATGCGCGTCCGCGCGGTGCTGGACCGCGCGCTGCAGCGCGATTTCCAGCAAGGAATGCACCGGCTGCAGGTGCGGCCCGGTCGCCGACACGTCGTAGACGCCGAACCAGACGAAGGCGGCCGCGCCCGCCGCCCCGAGCACGCCGGCCGCGACGCCGGCGGCCAGGACGGCTTTCACAGGGGAGACGCCCGGGGGACGCCCGGGGGACGCGATGCGGCGGATCGATCATGGCCGCAGCGAGGCAAGCGCGGTGCCGGACCTGCGATGCGGGACCTGCGATGCCGGACCTGCGATGCCGGACAGGTGGGCTCGATGCCGGGGCAGGCACTTCGTGTGCCGGGGAGCGCGCATGACGCGTCCCCGCCCTCCCGTTCGCCCTCGCTCCTCCGGTTCAGCCACCGTGCCCGCGGCCGTCCTGGGACTGGCCGCCGCGCTGGTCCTCCTGCTGAGCGGCTGCGGCCCCGCCCCGGACGAGCCGCTGCGGCGGTGGCAGGTCGACGCCGCCGACCTGGAACGCGGTCGGCAACTGATGTCGCAGTTCCAGTGCGGCAGCTGCCACGCCGTCCCGGGCGTACCCGGGGGCGGTCAACGGGCGCCGGCGCTGGAGCGCTTCGGCCGGCGCGCCTACATCGCCGGCCAGTTGCCCAATTCCCCGGAGGTGCTCCAGCGCTGGCTGCTGGACCCGCCGGGCCTGCTGCCCGGCACGACGATGCCGCGACTCGGCCTGTCCGAGCGCGACGCGCGCGACATCGCCGGCTACCTGCTGTCGCTGCGATGAGCGCGGGCGGCATGCTCCGGCCCGCCGGCCCGCAGGCGCAGGCGCTGGCCGAGGTCATGACCACGACGCTGATCGTCTGCGCCTTCGCCTTCGTGTTCGCGATGGCCTGCCTGGCCGCGGCGCTGTGGTGGAAGGGCCGCCGGCCCGTGTCGACGGCGCTGTGGCTCTGGGGCGGCGGCCTGGTGCTGCCGGTCCTGGTGTTCGGCGGCCTGCTGCTCCACGGCGAGCGGCGCGCCTTCGGCCTGGACGACCCGTCACCGCCGGGCGCGCTGCGCGTGGCCGTCACCGGACACCTCTGGTGGTGGGCGATGCAGTACGACGCGGAGAGCGACGCGCCCGCCTTCGCGACGGCCAACGAATTGCGCGTGCCGGTCGGCCGTCCGGTGACCCTGACGCTGGCCTCGGAGGACGTGATCCACAGCTATTGGGTGCCGGCGCTGGGCGGCAAGGTCGACATGGTGCCGGGACGACTCAACCGGCTGACGTTCACCGCGTCGCAGCCGGGCGTGTTCCGCGGACCGTGTTCGGAGTACTGCGGCACCCAGCACGCGGCGATGGTGCTGCAGGTCGTCGCGATGCCGCCGGAAGAGTTCGCGCGATGGCGGCGCGCGCAGGCCGGCGCCGCGCCGGAGCCGGTCTCGCGACAGGCGCTGCGAGGCGCCGCGCTCTTCCGCGAGAACGGCTGCGCCGCCTGTCATGCGGTGCGGGGCACCCACACGGCCGGCGACGTGCGTCAGGGTCTGCAGGCGGCACCGCCACTCGGTCCGGACCTGACCCATGTGGCGAGTCGGCTGTGGCTGGGGGCCGGCGCGCTGCGCAATCGCGATCCGCTCGGTGATCCGCGCACGGCGTTGCGACAGTGGATCAGCGACGTCCAGGCAGTGAAGCCGGGGGCGCGCATGCCGTCCTATCGGCACCTGCGCACGGACGAGATCGACGCGATGGTGGAGTTCCTCGCCGGACCACCCGTCGCAGGCGGCGGAACGGAGCGGCCGCTGGTCGCGTCCACGCCATGAGCGACGCCGGCAGCATGGACGGCACGAGCGGTGCAGCCGGCGTGAGCGGCGCGGCCGACGTGCGCGCCACCAGCGCCACGCGCGACATGAACGATGTGCCGTCGCCCGGCGCCCGCCGGCCGGAGAATCGCCTGCCGAGGCCGGAGGGCGAGCTCGAGCGCTTGCGCGCCGCCTGGGAGCCGCCGAAGGGCTGGGCCGTGATCGGCAGCGTCAACAACGTCTTCATCGGCAAGCTCTACATCGCGACGGCGTTCGTGTTCCTGCTGCTGGGCGGTGTCCTGGCGCTGCTGATGCGGGCGCAACTGGCGACGCCGGGGCAGACGCTGTTCAGCGCGCCGGTCTTCCAGCAGCTGTTCACGATGCACGGCACGGTGATGATGTTCCTCTTCGCCGTGCCGATGGTCGAGGCGATCGCCGTCTTCCTGCTGCCCAACATGCTGGGCGCGCGCGACCTGCCCTTCCCACGCCTGTCGGCTTATTCGTACTGGATGTACGCCATCGGCGGGCTGGCCTTCTACGCCACGCTGTTCTGGCAACTGGCGCCCGATTCGGGCTGGTTCATGTATCCGCCGTTGAGCGGCGCGACGTACTCGCCGGGCTTGAACGCGGACTTCTGGCTGCTGGGCATCGGCTTCATCGAGATCAGCGCGATCGCGGGCGCGATCGAGCTGATCACCGGCATCCTGATGACGCGGGCGCCGGGCATGACGCTGGGCCGGATGCCGGTCTACGCGTGGTCGATGCTGGTGGTGGGGCTGATGATCGTGCTGGCCTTCCCCGCCGTGATCGCCGGCACGGCGCTGCTGGAGATCGAACGCGCCTTCGACTGGCCGATCTTCGACGCCACGCGGGGCGGCGATCCGCTGCTGTGGCAGCACCTGTTCTGGTTCTTTGGGCACCCGGAGGTCTACATCATCTTCCTGCCGGCGGCGGGGCTGGTCTCGACGATGGTGCCGGCGCTGGCGCGGACCACGCTGATCGGCCGCCACGCGGTCAGCGCCGCGCTGGTCGCCATCGGTGCGGCGAGCTTCCTGCTGTGGCTGCATCACATGTTCACCGCCGGCCTGGGCGGCCTGGGGCTGAGCCTGGTCTCGATCTTCAGCGTCGCCATCGCCATCCCCGGCGCGCTGCAGATCTTCGCGTGGATCGGCACCTTGTGGCGGGGCCGACTGCAATGGACCACGGCGACCTGGTTCCTCATCGGCTTCCTCGTCACCTTCGTCGTCGGTGGCCTGACCGGCGTGATGCTGGCGCTGCTGCCGATCGACTGGCAGGTGCACGACACCTACTTCGTCGTCGCGCATTTCCACTACGTGCTCATCGGCGGCATGGTGCTGCCGATGTTCGCGGCGCTCTACCACTGGATTCCGCTGTGGAAGGGGCGCGCGATGTCGGAGCGCGCGGGCCGCTGGGTCTTCGGGCTGATCTTCGGCGGCTTCCACCTGACCTTCTTCCCCGATGCACATCGCCGGCATGCTGGGCATGCCGCGGCGGGTGCACACCTACCCGTCGGGGCTGGGACTCGAACTGCCGAACCTGCTCTCGTCCGTCGGCGCCTTCATCATCGCCGCGGGCGTGCTGCTCTTCGTCATCGACCTCGTGCGCAGCCAGCTGGGGCCGGAGCAGGAGCACGACGACCCATGGCGCTCCTCGACGCTGGAGTGGCTGCCCAGCGAGGCTTACGGCACGCGCAGCATTCCGCACGTCGAGCACCACGAGCCGCTGTGGCACCGGCCCGCGCTGCATGAGGAGGTCGAGGCCGGCGCGCACTGGTTGCCCGGCACGATCACCGGCGACCGCGAGACGCTGTTGACCAGTCCTGCCCAGGCGCATCCGCTGCGTATCGTGACGCTGGCGGGGGACAGCCTGTGGCCGCTGCTGGCGGCGATCGGGACGGCGGCCTTCTTCCTGCTGATGACGGTGAAACACGTGAGCGGCACCGTGGCGGGCGGCGTACTGGCGATCGTCGCGATCTGGGCGTGGTTGTGGCAGACGGACCGCGCGCCGCCCTTCGAGGAAGCCGAGGCGGCGGATGGCGTGATCCTGCCGATGGGGGTGACGGGGCGTCAGGCGCCGTCGTTCTGGGCTGTGGTGATCCTGATCGTGGTGGAGGCGACGATCTTTGCGTCGATGGCTTTCGCGCATCTGCATGCGGCGATGAAGCTGGACGTGTGCCCACCGCCGGGAGTCGGGTTGGCGAGCCCCGCGACCTTGTTCCAGCAGACGCTGGGCTACGCGCTGAGTCTGGTGGTCGTCGTGTGGGCGGGGCTCGGCGCCAGGCGCGCGCCGGTCTCGAGGTGGCGTGCCGTACTTCTTGCACCGGCCTTCGGCCTGGCGGTGCTGGCGTTCTACAGCGGCCTGAGGACGGCCTGGCCGGCGGAACGACCGCCGACGCTGGATGCGTGGACGGGCACGCTTGCCGCGCTGCACAGCCTGCAAGGCCTGCAGATCGCTGTCGCCTCAATGCTGGCGCTGTACTACGCCGCGCGACTTGCGAGTGGCCTGATCCGTCCCCGACAGCACGCCACGCGCGAAGCGGTGGTGTTGCTGTGGGGTTGGATCTGCGTGCAGGGCGTGATCACGGTGTGGTGGCCTCGTCTCGTCGCATGAAGACGAGGGCAGCGAGCGCTTGTGGGGCCGGAATGGGGCTTGGGGTCCCTGGAGGGGCGCCCCATGCCCCGTGGAGAGCCCGCGCCAGGCTTACCGGAGTGGGCTCGCCGATCAAACCCCGAGCAGCGACACCGCCTTGGTATTGAGGTAGGCCTCGAGCGCCTCCGGCCCACCTTCCGAGCCGTAGCCCGAGTCCTTCACGCCGCCGAAGGGCATTTCCGCGGACGGCGTGGCGGGCTGGTTGACCCACAGCATCCCGACCTCCATGCGTTGCGCGAGCAGATGGGCGTTCTTGATGGACTTCGTGAACGCATACCCGGCGAGTCCGAACGGCAGCCGATTGGCTTCCGCGATGGCTTCCTCGAGCGTATCGAACCCGCGGATGGCTGCGATCGGCCCGAAGGGTTCGTCGTTGAACACGGACGCGTCGAGCGGGACATCGGCCAGGACGGTGGGGGGCGAAGAAGTTGCCGGCGCTGCCGACGCGTTCCCCGCCGGTGGCGATCTTGGCGCCGCGTTCGCGGGCTTCCGCGACGATCTTGGACATGGCGACCACGCGTCGCTCATTGGCGAGCGGTCCCAGCGTGGTGCCTTCGGCGAGCCCGTCGCCGAGCTTGAGTCCTTGGGCGTGCTTCACCAACGCCGCGGTGAACTCGTCCTTGAGGCTGTTATGGACGAGGAAGCGCGTCGGCGAAATGCAGACCTGCCCGGCGTTGCGGAACTTCGCTGCGCCGGCGGCCTTGACGGCGAGGGCGACGTCCGCGTCTTCCGCGACGATCACGGGCGCGTGCCCGCCGAGTTCCATCGTGACGCGCTTCATGTGCGCGCCGGCCAGCGCGGCGAGCTGCTTGCCGACGGGGGTGGAGCCGGTGAAGGTGACCTTGCGGATGACCGGATGGGGGATCAGGTAGCTGGAGATTTCATGCGGGTCGCCGAAGACGAGGCCGACGGTTCCGGGCGGCACGCCCGCGTCGACGAAGGTCTGCAGCAGCGCTGCGGGCGATGCGGGGGTTTCCTCCGGCGCCTTCACCAGGAAGGAGCAGCCGGTGGCCAGCGCCGCGCCGAGCTTGCGCACGATCTGGTTGACGGGGAAGTTCCAGGGCGTGAACGCGGCGATGGGCCCGACGGGTTCCTTCAGCACGAGCTGCTGCGCCGCCAGGTTGCGCGACGGCACGATGCGGCCGTAGACGCGGCGGCCTTCGTCGGCGAACCACTCGATGATGTCGGCGCCGGCGAGGACTTCCACCTTCGCTTCGCCGACCGGCTTGCCCTGCTCCTGCGTCAGCAGCTTGGCGATTTCGGGTGCGCGCTCGCGCAGCAGCGCGGCGGCGCGTCGCATCGTCGCGGCGCGCTCATGCGCGGACACGTTGCGCCAGGCCTCGAAGCCCTTCTGCGCCGCTTCGAGCGCGCGGTCCAGGTCCGACTTGCTCGCATGCGCCACCTTGCCGATCACGGCGCCGGTCGCGGGGTTGCGCACGTCGATGGTCTTGCCGCCGGCGGCGTCGACCCATTCGTTGGCGATCAGCAGGCGGGTATCGGGATAGGAAGCAGTGGTCATGGCGGGTCCTCGTGAACGTTGAGGGTGACTCTACCCGCTGGCCGCGCTCGCCGGCGCCGCGGGGGGCGCTAACCCGACGGATCGCTGGCCCATTGGACGCAGAGCGCCCGGGACGACGGGCAGGCAGGCGGATTGCCCTCCTGGCGCACCTCCACTCACGACTCACGATGCGACGGATCAAGGACCTGACCGCGAGAGCCTCGCGGATGCTCGCCACATGGCTGCTGTGCGCCGCCGTGGCGGCGATCCCGGCGTTCGCCTTGGCGCAAGACCCGGCGCCCGAGCCGACCGACCCCGCGAAGCTGCTCGACCTGGCCCGGACGGAACTCAAGGCGGCCCAGCCCAAGCCGGGCAAGGAACTGACGACCGAGGACCTGAACGCCATCAAGGACAAGGTCGAACGGGTGAAGTCGCGCATCGACCAGGCGCGCTCCGCGCTTCAGCCGAAGTTGGACGATGCCAAGAACCGGCTCGCGCAACTCGGCACGGCCCAGGCGGACGTGAAGGAAACCCCCGAGGTGACGCAGTTCGCGCGCGCAACTGGGACGCGAAGTCGCCACGATCGACGGTCAGGTGAAGGTCGCCAACGACCTCGGCGGACAGGCCGACAGCACACTGCGCAACGCCAACGCGGCCCAGCGGCTGCAGCTGAGCGCCCGTCTGGGCGAGCGCGTGCCGTCCTTGCTCCAGTCGGGCTTCTGGCGGGCGCTGGGCGCTGATCGCGCGGCCGACGTGGAACGCGCCCGCGTGTTCGGGATCGAGTTCGGGGCCTTGTGGTCCTCGGTGCCGGCCTCGGCCTGGGCGACCTTCGTCGCCGCCGTGGCGGCGTGGCTGGTCCTGTGCCTCGGCGCCCGGCGATTGACCGCGCGCCTGTGCGCGACGCGCATCCCGCCCGGTCGCCTGCGCCGGTCGCTGTTCGCGATCAGCGAGGTGATCCTGCGCACGCTGCGGCCGGGGCTGATCGCCCACGGCCTGGTGCTGACCTTGACCGCCAGCCTTGTCGACGGCGCGCCGGACGGTCCGGACTCGCTCGCCCAGTGGCTGGACACGGCGGAGATGATCGTCTGGTTCGGCGGCTTCATCGCCGGTCTCGGGGCGGCGCTGCTGATGGCGCGCAAGCCGTCGTGGCGGCTGCTGCCGGTGCCCGACATCGCCGCGTCGCGCCTGGCCTGGCTGCCGCGCACGCTCGCGGGCGCCGTCGTGCTGGGCTGGCTCTCGTCCCGCACCGCGGCGACGCTGGACTTGAGCGCGTCGGGCAACGGCGCCGTGCAGACGCTCGCGTCGCTGACCTTCATCACGGTGCTCGGAGCGGCCATCGCGCAGCTTCGCCGGCATGCCGGCGTCGCGGAGGACAACGCCGCCGTCGCCGATGCCGGTACTGGCAACCATCCAGAACTGACGATCCGTCCGTTGTGGCTGTCGGTGCTGCGCGCCGCCGCGTGGCTGACGCTGGTGGGCGCGACGCTCGCGCTGCTCACCGGCTTCGTGTCGCTGGCGATGTTCGTGCTGAACCAGGTGGTGTGGGGCTTGATCGTGATCGGCGGCGCCTACCTGCTGACGGTGCTGGTCGACGACCTCTTCATGACCCTGCTGGCGCCCTCGCCCTCGTCGGCGGCGACGTCGGTTGATGGCAGGAACGATGGCAAGGACGATGGCAAGGGCGACAACAAGGGCGGCCCGAACGCAAGACCTGGCACCTCCTCCGCCGCCGCCGACGGTCCCGCGCCGCCGCGCACGCGCGAGCAGACCGCCCTGCTGCTGTCCGCCGTCTGCCGCGTGTCGATCGCCTTCTTCGCGCTCCTGCTGCTGCTCGCGCCGTATGGCGAAGGGCCGATGGACCTGGTGCGCCGCTCCGGCAGCCTGCAGGACGGCCTCACCATCGGCACGCTGCAGCTCAACCCGATCAAGCTGCTGCAGGCGCTCGCCGTGCTGTTCGTCGGTCTGGGCGCGGTGCGGCTGCTCAAGGGCTGGCTGAACGACAGCTACATGCCGACCACGCGCATGGACGTCGGCATGCGCTCGTCCACGACGACGCTGTTCGGCTACATCGGCACCGTCGTCGCTATCGCCGCGGCATTGCGAGCGTCCGGATTCAGTATGCAGAGCGTGGCCTGGGTCGCCAGCGCGCTGTCGGTGGGCATCGGTTTCGGCCTGCAGTCGATCGTGCAGAACTTCGTCTCCGGCCTGATCCTGCTGGCCGAGCGGCCGGTGAAGGTCGGCGACTGGGTGTCGCTGTCGGGCGTGGAGGGCGACATCCGCCGCATCAGCGTGCGGGCCACCGAGATCCAGATGGGCGACCGCTCGACGGTGATCGTGCCGAATTCCGAGTTCATCACCAAGATCGTCCGCAACGTCACCTACGGCGAGTCGCTGGGCATGGTGCAGTTCAAGCTGCCGATGCCGCTGGCCACCGACACCGACCGCGTGAAGGCGCTGGTGCTGGCCGCGTTCCAGGCGCACGGCGGCGTGCTGTCCGCGCCGGCGCCGAACGTGCAGCTCGACGGCGTGGACGGGACGAACCTGGTGCTCAACGCGTCGGGTTTCGTGAACTCGCCGCGCGCGGCTTACGGCATCAAGAGCGAGCTGCTCTTCGACGTGCTGTCGCGCCTGCGCGCCGAGGGGTTGCTGCCCGGGCAGACCGCGCCGCCGCCGGCGTGAGCGCCTGAGGGCCGGAGGGCTGAATCACGCGCAGGAGCAAGGTCCGGCGACCGCCGTCACAATGGTCGCCGCCATGAAGACGCTCTTGAACGAACTCCTGAACGAACACGTCGCGCCGGTCCCGCTGAACAAGGCCTACCGGCTGCTCAACCACGGGCCGACCGTGCTGGTGTCCGCCGCGCACGGCGGCGTGCGCAACGCAATGGCCGCGGCCTGGTCCTGCGCGCTGGACTTCCAGCCGCCGAAGGTGACGGTGGTGCTCGACAAGGCGACGCGCACGCGCGAACTGGTGGAGGCCAGCGGCTTCTTCGTGCTGCAGGTGCCGACGGCCGCTCAGGCCGAGCTGACGCACCGGCTCGGCAACCGCAGCCTGCACCAGGATGCGGACAAGCTCGCCCACGCGGGGGCGAGGCTGGTCGATGTCGAGCTTCCGGCCGATGCGGGCGCCGGCCCCGGCGGCGCCGCCGCGGGTCCCGTCCCGCTGGTGGACGGCTGCGCCGCGTGGCTGGTGTGCCGGGTCTTGCCCGAGCCCCGCAACCAGTGGATCTATGACCTGTTCATCGGCGAGGTCGTCGCGGCCTGGGCCGATGCCCGCGTGTTCAGCGACGGGCATTGGCACTTCGAGTCCGCGCCGCCCGAGCTGCGCACGCTGCACTACATCGCGGGCGGCCAGTTCTACGCGATCGGGGAATCGATCGTCGTGCCGGACACGCCGGCAGCGGGTTGAACGGAGCGGATACGCGCCAGGGCGGATCGATCGCGGCCTCGCAGTGACGGCGACGTCGGACCGGTGCGGTCCGGACCGACGTGCCGACGCCGGTCAGAACCGGTGCTGGATGCCCAGGCCGACGCTGGACTGCGAATCGCCGAAGCCGTTGTCGTCGCGCGAGACGCTGACCAGTCCGCCGTCGCCCGACTTCGCCGTCGAGGCGACCGCGTAGAGGCTGGTGCGCTTGGACAGCTCGTACTTGGCGCGCAGCGCATACAGCTTCGGATCGTCGGTGCCGCTGGCGCCGCTGGAGATGTTCTGGAAGTACACGGCCGGCGTGATGCTCAGCGCGGGCGTCGCCTGCCAGGTCGCGCCCAGCCAGGTCATCGTGCTCTTCGCATCGGCGCCGCCGACCGCGAGCGCCTTCCTGTAGACGCGTTGCGCCAGGAACAGCTTGACCGGCTTCCAGTCATAGGACGCCGCCCAGTGCAGCGCCTTTTCCTTGTCGTAGCGGCCGTTGGCGGCGATCGTCGCGCCGTTGCGCTGATCGACGACCAGCGTCGCCGAGAACGGCCCCGCCGTGTACGCGCCCGCCAGCGCGAAGAAGCGGCCCGCCGAGTCCGAGCCCGTGACCTCGCCGAGCGCGTAGGTCGCGCCGACCTTCACCGGGCCGAAGGTCCCCTGGTACTTGATCAGGTTGGACATGCCCGTGGCCATCCCGTCCTTGCGCGGCAGCGTCGCGATCTGGCCCCCGGACGTGGCCCACGAGTAGAACGGCGCGTAGCCCATCGGGTCGAACGGCAGCAGGAAGTCGTAGGTGGTGGTGTAGGAACGGCCGGCGACGACGCGGCCGAATTCCCCCTCCAGGCCGACGTTGGCCTGGCGGCCCCAGTAGGACGAGCCCGCCATGCCGGTGTCGAAGGCGACCTCGGCCTCGAGCTGGAACACGGCCTTCAAGCCGCCGCCGAGGTCCTCGGCGCCGCGCAGGCCCCAGCGGGAGGTGTTCATGCCGCCCGACGTCAGGCCGAAGCGGTGGTCGCCGGCGGCGTTCATGTGGTCGCGGTATTCCAGCAGGACATCGGCGATGCCGTAGACCGTGACGCTGCTCTGCGCGAAGGCGGACGGTGTCGCGCACAGGGCCAACAGGCCGGCGGCGCACAGGGTGTTCAGTCGGATCGGGGTCTTGCGGGAGGATGTCAAGGGAGTCTCCTTGTTGTCGTTGAAAAATCCGGACGCAGGGGCGCCAGCGGTCCTCACGCGGTGAGGCCCGGGCCTGGGGGAATCGGAGGGACGGGAAGCGGGACCGGCGCTTCGACGCGCTCAGCGTCTGAGACCGAAACGGGTGGCGAGCTCGACGTACTCGCGGTTCTGCCGGTCGATGACGTCGCGCAACGCCGGGCCGGTGAGCGCGAGCGGGAACAGCCCGTGGCGCGCGCGGACCTCGGCGAAGGCCGGCGCGGCCATCAGGTGGTCGAAGGTGGCGGTCCACGCGGCGACGTCGCCGTCCGAGACCTTCGGCCCGACATAGAAACCGCGGATCGCGGGCCAGACGATGTCGACGCCCTGCTCGCGCGCCGTCGGCACGCCGGACAGCGGGCCGGGCAGGCGCTGGTCGGCGAGCACCGCCAGCGCGCGGAAGGGGCTGCCGGCGCCGAGCTTGTCGAAGACCTCGGACGCGTCGCCCATGTAGACCTGGACGTGGCCGCCCTTGAGCGCGGCGATGGCTTCGCCGCCGCCCTCGAAGGCGACGAAACGCATCGACTTGTGGTCCACGCCGCCGGCCCCGGCGACCAGCGCCGACTTGACCCAGTCCTGGCTGCCGATCGTGCCGCCGGCGGCGAAGCTGATCCGGCCCGGATCGGCCTTCAGCGCGGCGAGCAGCTCGGGCAGTGTCTTCCACGGCGACTGCCGGCCGACCAGGACCACGCCGTAGTCGACGCCGATGGCGGCGATCCAGCGCACGTCGTCGACGCTGCGCTTGCCGAAGCGGCCATGCGAGAGGTTCAGCAGCGAGCCGCTGGAGAAGGCCACCAGCGTGCGCGGCTCGGCGGGGCGGCGCGTGACGATCTGGTCGAAGGCGATCGCGCCGACGCCGCCCGGCATGTAGCTGATGCGCATCGGCGTCGTCGTGAGGCCGGCCTGCTGGAACGCAGCCTGCGCGAGCTTGCAGCTCTGGTCGAAGCCGCCGCCGGGCTTGGCGGGGGCGATGCATTCGGGCGCGGTGTCGCCGCCCGGCATCGGCGCGATGGCGGGCGTCCTGGCGGGCGCCGAGGCGCCACGGCCCGGCTGCGCCGCGACACCGGCGGACGCGGTCAGCCAGACAGCCGCCATGAGCGTGGCCGCCCAGGTCGAGATCGATCGCATGTCTAGTCTCCTCGCGGTGGTCTGTATCGCCGCCGGCCGTCGTCGATCGCGAATGCTCGCGCATCGTCGACAGGGCCGCGCGGTCGCCCGCCACCTGCTGGTGACGAACTCTAGGAAAGCGGCGCTTTCAACCGGCTTTCAGCGTGAAAGGAATATCCGCCGTCGCGCGCAGCGGAAGCCGCAGCGTGACGGTGGTACCGCGCTCCAGGCCGTCGGCGTCAAGACGCGCCGCCGCGATCTCCATGTCACCGAGGTGGCGACGGACGATCGCCCGCACGATGGCCAGGCCCAGTCCCGAGCCCGGCAGGTCCACGTTGCTGCCGCGGAAGAAGCGCTCGCCCGCGCGCGGCCGCTCGTCGGCGGGAATGCCGGGGCCGTCGTCGACGACACGGATCACGGCCCAGTGCGCGCGTTCTCCGCTCTCTCCGCTCTTTCCGCTCTCTCCGCTCTGCACGCCCTGCCCGGCTGCCTGGTGTGCCTGCCTGCGTTCCACCCCGACCTGCAGCGTCACCGCACCGCCGCGCGGCGTGTAGCGCAGCGCGTTGTGCAGCAGGTTCAGCAGCGCCTCGCGCAACTGACCTTCGTGGCCCAGCACGACGATGTCCCCACCCATGTGATCGAAGCCGAGGTCGATGCCCTGCTCCCGCGCCAGCGGCCAGGATTCGCGCGCGCAGCGATCGGCCAGACGGTCCAGCGCCAGCGGCGTCATCGCCACCGCCGCGGTATCGGCGCGGGCCAGCGCCAGCATCTGGTTGGTGCGACGCACGGTGTCGTCGATCTGGCCCTTGAGCGCGGCCAGCGCTTCGGCGAGCCGCTCCGGGTCGCGCTCGCGACGCGCGTAACCCACCATCGTGGCCAGCGTCGCCAACGGCGTGCGCAACTGGTGCGAGGCGTCGTCGACGAAACGCCGTCGGCCGTCGATCAACTCGCGCTGCCGGGCGAGGTGATGGTTGATCGCGCGCACCAGCGGCGCGGCGTCGGCGGGCACCTCGGTCTCGTCGACGGGCGACAGGTCGTCGTCGGCACGCGCCTCGACCTCCCGCCGCAGCCGCTCCAGCGGCCGCAGCGCCCAGCCGATCACCAGCGCCAGGGTGCCGGCGACGATGGACACGGTCAGCAGGTCGCGCCACACCGCCTGCAGCAGCAGCGCGCGCGAGAACGCGTTGCGCGAGTTGGTGCTCTCGGCCACCTGGATGATCATCCGTCGGCCGGGACGTTCGGGATCGAGCTCGCGCGCCCACGCGCCCACGCGCACCGGGGCGCCGAAGTACTCGGCATCGATGAAGCGCGGCACGCCGGTCTTCAGCGGCTGGCCGGGCAGCGGCAGGCCGGCGTTGCCGATCTCGACGAGGCCGTCCTCGGTGCTGACGCGGAAGAAGACCTGCCCGCTGGCGGTGAGCTCGAAGAACTCCAGCAGCCGGTACGGCATCTCGACGGACAGGCCGCCGGTCTCGGTGGAGACGTTGCTGTCGATCGCCTTGATCGCGCCGAGCAGCGAGCGGTCGTAGGCGGAGTTGGCCGCCTGCAGCGCGGTGCCCCAGGTCAGCGCCAGCTCGATGCCGACGGCGGCCAGCATCACCGGCAGCACCAGCGCAAGCAGCGTGCGGCGGACGCTGAAACGGTGCCAGCGGGTCGGGAGCGAGGGCCAGCGGAGGCCGAGGCGTTTCACATCGCTTCCAGCACGTAGCCCAGGCCGCGCAATGTGGTGATGCGGACCTTGCCGGACTCGATGCGGCGGCGCAGCCGGTGGACGAGGACCTCGACGGCCTCGGGCCGGACGTCCTGCTCGTCGGAGAACAGGCGCTCCAGGATTTCCTGCTTGGACATGGGCTCGCCGCTGTGCTGGATCAGCGTGCGCAGGACCGCGTGCTCGCGCGGCGACAGCGCCAGCGGTTCGCGGTCCAGCGTGAAGAGCTTGGAGGCCGCGTCGTAGACCAGTGGGCCGCAGGCGAAGCGCGGCTGATCGCGACCGCGGGAGCGGCGGATCAGCGCGATCAGTCGGGCTTCGAGTTCCTGCAACTCGAACGGCTTGGCGAGGAAGTCGTCGGCGCCTTCATGCAGCGTGCTGACGCGTTCCATCAGCGAGTCGCGGGCGGTCAGCACCAGCACGGGGACGCGCGAATCGGCGTCCCGCAGCCGCGCCAGCACCTCGTGGCCGCCCAGTCCGGGCAGTCCGAGGTCCAGGACCATCGCGTCGTAGCGGGTGGCGGCCAGTTGGTTCAGCACCAGCCGGCCGTCGTCGACCCAGTCGACGACGAAGTCGTTCTGGGCAAGCGCCTTCACCAGCCAGTCGGCCAGGGGCTTTTCGTCTTCGACGAGGAGGATCCGCATGGCGCGCGATGCTAGCGCGGCGGTTTACGGTGGCGGCTAGTGTCTTCCCACATTCCACCGGGGAAAGCGATCGTCACACGGCACGTTGGCCGCCCTCTGTGTCTTCAGGATTGCCATCGCTTTTGCCGGAGTCTTCCGACATCTCCCACCAACCCAGTTTGAACATCACGAAACCTGCAATACCAAGAAGGATGGCATACACCACACCGGCCGCTGCCCACGAGATCAGGAATTCACGCAACATGAAAGGCCTTCACAAATAGAAAGTAATGCCCATAGGCGTTGAAAATCACCAACCACCACATCGCCAAGAAGGAAAGAACCTGGCGAAATCGTCCTTGCCCGTTGTGAGCCGCCACCATCATGAGCGGCTCGAGCCAGCGGACGATGACCATCCAGATCGCCATCGAAACGAAGATCAAGGCCGGTACGACCGGAGGCAGGAGTGCTCGGACGGCCTCGTTGGGTGTGTTGCAGACCACGTCTCGAATTGAAATGGCCGATGCCCCGTCAAATACCAGAAAGAGCAGCGCCGAGTCGGCGGCGGAACTGAGTAACGCGGACCTCCCCCGAAGCGTCATATTCAGAATCCATGTGACTGCTGGCGGGCAGATTCCGGCGAGCCAATAGGCCAGTACTTCTGACGTCATGGGTACTCCAAAGGTCATCCGATGCATCAGATCCTATGACTGCGCGAGATACCCGAAAACGAGTCCACCCCGCGTTTTGCGAGGTTCTTGCCATCAAAACACTGCAAACAAGTAGTCCGGCGTCACCGCGGGACAAAGTGGGGCTAGCAAGACGCGCCGGATGCGTCGTGGATCGATGAGGGAATGGCCTTGTTCAGGCGTGTCGGAGGCAGCAGCGCGGGCCACCCGGGCCCGGACACGCGCCGTCTCCCGACGGCACGGCTTCGCGCCGCACCGCGGTCGCGAGGCTCCTCCGGCTGGCGCTGCGCAGCGCCAGGAACGGCATGGGATGCGGGAACCTCCCCGCCGCGGCCCGCGACGACATCGCGGATCGCCGACAGCGGCGGGTGAGTCCCGCTCAGGCGGACAGGCCGCGCGCCGCGTCGATCGTCGCGATCGCCTCGACCGTGTCGCCGTGGCGGACCAGCCAGCTGACCTTCTCCAGCTGGCGCAGATCCCGGGAGTTGTCCGGGTCGCGTTGCGCCATCAGTTGACGACGCACGTCGCGCAACAGATGCATCGCGTTGTCCTGGTGATCGCAGTAGAGCTCGACCTGCACCGCGCGCAGTTGCTGCTGGATCGTCGCGCGGCGCTCCGACCGGCGCGCCATGTCATCGGGATTCGTCGAGGCCTGGGCCGACGCCGCCGCGAATGCGGCGACCATGGCGAGGATCGGGGTGGACTTGCTCATGTGCATCTCCTTCGGCTCGGCGGGCTCCGCGCCGGTGGCGTCTCGGGAAAGGCGTCGCCGTGGGCCGCGGGGCCGGTCGGGCCGATTGCGTCAAACATCGTGTTGCCCTGGGCGTAAGGTGCGCCCACCGAATTAGGGCGTCCTTAAGAAAACCGTCTGACGGGCGCTGGAAAACCTGTCGCGGCGCTGCACGCCCCAGGTTTTACGCGGCGGCAACGTCGTCGTCACGGACCGTCACAGAGGCGGCTCCGGAGGAGGTCGTTCGCCTCGCCTGTCCGGACGTCCGCGGGGGCGGACGGTCCGTTTGTATGCCAGTGTGTCCAACGGCTGCCGCGACACGCGCCGCGCCAATTCGCCCGGGGGGTCACACATCGTCGATACATCGGCCCGTTGCAATGCAGGTCATGCAGCGAGTGACGCTGTGCCACTGGAGTCCGACATGCCCCCGACCACCGATCACGTCCAGGTCCTCTACACCGCCCACACGCACACGACCGGCGGTCGCGACGGCCGCGGCCAGTCCGACGACAGCCGTCTCGACGTCCAGCTGGGGTCGCCCGGCACGTCGCGGCCCGGCACGAATCCGGAACAGCTGTTCGCGGTCGGCTGGTCCGCCTGCTTCATCGGGGCGATGGGCCTGGCCGCCCACGCGATCGGCGTACGGCTGCCCGCGGAGGCCGCCGTCGACGCGTCGGTCGACCTCAACAAGGGCGCCGATGGTTACTTCCTGAGCGCCAAGCTGCGGGTCAGCCTGCCCGGCCTGCCCCGCGACACGGCCTACGAGCTGATCAAGCGCGCCCACGAGACCTGCCCCTACTCGAAGATGACGCGCGGCAACATCAACGTCGGCCTCGAACTGGTCTGAGCTGGCGACAACACGGGATGCACCTCATGAAGCGATGGCTGCTCGCCCTGCTCTTCCTCCTCGGCGGCGCGGCGCATGAGGTGCGCCATCCGCTGCAGTGCACCGCGGTCACGAGCGGGGCCGGCCCCTCGGGAAGACGCCGGCCCGCCTCCTGAGGGTCGCACCGGCGCGGGGACACGGACACCGGGGCATCAACGCTGGGGCATCAACGCTCGGTATAGTGACTTTCACCATCACCCCGCCGCGCGCTGCTTCGGCCATGAGCCCCGTTCCCCCTGCCCCGTCCCCTGACGACCTCCCCGACGTCCTTTCCGACGTTCTCCCTGCCGTTCCCCCGGCGGTTTCTTCCGCCTTCACCATCCGGGCCTTCCACGACGACCGGACCGGCACGGTCAGCTACGTGCTGGCCGACCCCGCGACCCGCCAGGCGGCGATCGTCGATCCGGTGCTGGACTTCGACCTGAAGTCCGGCCGCACCGCGACCACGCAGGCCGATCGCCTGCTGGCGCACGTCGCGCAGGCGGGGCTCACGGTGCAGTGGATCCTCGAGACCCACGCGCATGCGGATCACCTGTCGGCGGCGAGGCATCTGCAGGCGCATGTCGGCGGCCGCATCGCCATCGGCGAACACATCCGCGAGGTGCAGGCGGTGTTCCGCAAGCTCTACAACCTGGAGCGCGATTTCCTGCCCGACGGCCGCCAGTTCGACCACCTGTTCCGCGACGGCGAGACGTTCAAGATCGGCGGCATCGAGGCGCAGGCACTGCTCGTGCCGGGACATACGCCGGCCTGCATGGCCTACCGCATCCGGGGTGGCCTCGAGACACGCCGTGAGACCGGCCTTGAGAAAGGCGGTCAGGAAGGCGGTGAGTCAGGCGCTGAGTCAGGGGGTGAGGCAGGCAGCCAGGACGTGGTCTTCGTCGGCGACACGATGTTCATGCCCGATGTCGGGACCGCGCGCGCGGACTTCCCCGGCGGCGACGCGGCGACGCTGTACCGCTCCATCCGCCGCCTGCTGGCGCTGCCGCCCGCGACGCGGCTCTTTGTCTGCCACGACTATCCGCCCGAAGGCCGCGCGCCGGCCTGGGAAACGACGGTCGCCGAGCAGCGCGCCCGCAATATCCACGTCCATGACGGCGTCAGCGAAGCCGAGTTCGTCGCGCTGCGCACCGGGCGCGACGCCCAGCTGGACGTGCCGGCGCTGATCCTGCCCTCGATCCAGATCAACATCCGCGCCGGCCAGATGCCGCCCGCCGAGGACAACGGCGTCAGCTACCTGAAGATTCCGCTGAACACGCTGAGCCGGCAATGACGGACGGTGACCGGCGCTGATCCGGGGCCGGTCAGTGCCCGCCCGCGGCGGCGGCTTGATCCTCGCGGTCGACCGTCACCGGAAACGGCGCCAGCCACGCCAGCACGATCGGCGGGATCGAGAACACCAGCACCCAGCCGAAGAAGCTCGCGTAATGCTGGCCCAGGCCCGCGTAGAGCCAGCCGCTGACGCTGCCCGTCGTCCACCTCGTCAGCGCCATCACGCCGGTGGCCATCGCGTAGTGGGTCATCTTGAAGGGCCCCGGCGCGATTTGCTGCATCATGTACAGCATGTGCCCGACGGAGCCCATGCCGAAGCCGAACTTCTCGATGGCGACTACGGCGCCGATCCACCACAGGTCCGTCGGCATCGCGTGGCTGAGGTAGTAGTAGGTCAGGTGCGGCAGGTTGAGCGCGACCGCCAGCAGCAGGAACGAGCGTCGCAGCGTCATCTTCGCGGCGATGAAGCCGCCCAGGAAGGCGCCCGCGATGAACGCGATCGTGCCGGCGCTGCCGTAGATGTGGCCCAGCGCCGCGTTGTCCAGGCCGAGCCCGCCCGCCGAGCGCGGATCCAGCAGGAACAGCGGCCCGAACTTCTCGATGAAACCCTCGCCGAAGCGGTAGAAGAAGACCACGGCCAGCATCATCCAGATCGACGGCTTCTGGAACAGCGTGACCCACGACTGCCGCAGCGACACCATCGCGCTGGCCAGGTCCTGCCCCTGCACCACCGACGGCGCGCCCGTCGGCAACACGCGCAGATGCCACAGCCCGAAGCCGCCCATCATCGCCGCCGCGCCCAGCATCACGGCCATCCAGCACTGCACCCAGCTCCAGCCCAGCGAGCCGTGCAGCCAGCCCGTCAGCGACACCAGCAAGCCCGACGCCACCACCGCGCCCAGGTTCCAGCACATGCCCTGCACCCCGGCGTAGCGCGCCTGCTCGCGGGGGTTCATCGTGGTCATGAACACCCCGTCGGCCACGATGTCCTGCGTCGCCGAGGCGAAGCCCGTGATCCAGAAGAAGGCCAGCGACGCGCGGAAGAAGCCGTCCAGCGGCAGGCAGAACGCGACGGCGCCGATCGACGCCATCATCAGGAACTGCATCGCGATCACCCACCAGCGCTTGGTCCGGTAGGGCTCCAGCAGCGGCGACCACAAGGGCTTGAGCACCCACGGCAGGTACATCTGCGAGGTGTAGAGCGCGATGTCCTCGTTGGACACGCCCAGGTTCTTGTACAGGATGGCCGCGACCAGGCCGACCAGCACGTTCGGCAGGCCCATCGCCAGGTACAGGGAGGGCACCCAGGTCAGCGGATGACGGGCCTGCACCGCGGCGGCCTCGCCGCCCGGCGCCTCGCCCAGCGGCGTGTGGCCCAACGGCGTGTCGCCCGGACCCGCGGGCGCGCCGCTGCCGGCGACCTGGGATAGATCTGCACTCATCGACTGTCTCCTCTTATGGATGCGGAGCATAGAGCACCCTGACAACGCTGTCATACGGGCAAGTGCGGAGTCTCCGGACGCTCGTCCGGCGTCGTGCGTTCGCACGATCGTCCGTGAAGGACTTCGCAACGGGTCACAGGACGTGGGGACGCTGGCTTCACACCGTGTTCAGGGGCCCCTCACGGACAGGTTTCTGAAGGCTGACGGGCGCACCCTGGTGACACCTCTCGTAACACCCGGCCTCCCCGGTCAAGACCATGTCCATCCTCCGCAACTTTCGCATCGGCAAGCGCCTGGCGCTGGCCTTCGGCGCCGTGCTGGCACTGCTGTGCTTCATCGCGGCGTTCGGCATCCAGCAGATGGCGCACATCAACGACAACGTCCAGGACCTCAACACGAACTGGCTGCCCAGCGTCGCCAAGCTGGCCGACATGCAGGACGCCGCCAACGAGACGCGCCGCCTGTCGCTGCGCGGCGCGCTGGAGATCGACGACGGCGCGCGCGCCAGACTCGTGCAGCAGCATGACGCGTCGGTCCTGGCCTTCGACAAGGCGGCGCATGAGTACGAGCCTTCCATCACCGGCGACAAGGAACGGCGGCTCTACGACCAGATCCGCGACGCCTGGAAGGCCTTCCTCGAGTCGGACGCCGAACTGCAGCGCGCCGTCGCCGGCGGGGACGCCCAGCACGAGACCGCCCGCAAGCTGGCCGGCGGCAGTTCCTCCGCCCTCTTCAGCGCGCTGTCCAAGGCCGTCGACGTCGATGTCGCCTTCAACCGCGATGGCGGCGACCAGGCCGCCAAGGACGCTGCCTTGTCCTACGCCACCGGCCTGCGCGTGACGCTGGTCGTGGTCGCCGTGGCGCTGGCGATCGGCATCGTCCTCGCGCTGCAGGTGACGCGCTCCATCACCACCCCGATCGCCGAGGCGGTCCGCGCGACCCAGGATGTCGCCGGCGGCGACCTCACCGTGCGCATCCAGGCGGAAGGCCGCGACGAACCCGCCGACCTGCTGCGCGCGATGGGCCGCATGGTGGAACAGCTCGGCCAGTTGGTCGGCCAGGTGCGCGACAGCAGCGACAGCATCGCCAACGGTTCCAAGGAGATCGCCCAGGGCAATGCGGACCTGAGCTCGCGCACCGAAGCCCAGGCGAGCAGCCTGCAGCAGACCGCCGCGTCGATGGAGGAATTGACCAGCTCCGTCGCGCAGAACGCCGCGTCCGCGGGCCAGGCCAGCCGCATGGCCGCCGACGCGTCCGGCGCGGCCGCTGAAGGCGGCCGTGCCGTGAGCGCCCTGGTCGAGACCATGCAGGGCATCAGCGATGCGTCACGCCGCATCGGCGACATCATCGGCACGATCGACGGCATCGCGTTCCAGACCAATATCCTGGCGCTGAACGCGGCGGTCGAGGCGGCGCGGGCCGGCGAGCAGGGTCGCGGTTTCGCCGTCGTCGCGTCCGAGGTGCGGGCGCTGGCGCAGCGCTCGGCCGGCGCGGCCAAGGAGATCAAGGACCTGATCCAGGCCAGCACCCAGCGCGTGGACACCGGTGCGCGGCAGGCGCAGAGCGCTGGCGAGGTGATGCAGCGCGTGGTCGCGGAGGTCGGCCAGGTCGACACCCTGATCCGCGAGATCTCCTCCGCCACGCAGGAGCAGACCGGCGGCATCCAGCAGGTCGGCGACGCCGTCACCCACCTGGACCAGGTCACCCAGCAGAACGCGGCCCTGGTCGAGGAAAGTGCCGCCGCCGCCGAGAGCCTCAACGGCCAGGCCCAGCAACTGGCGAAGCTGGTCAGCCAGTTCCGCGTCAGCGCCACGGCCTGACCTCCGCCTGCCCTCCCCCAGACCATCGCCCGCTCTCCTCGGTCGCAAAACCGGGACAGTACGGCAGTGGTTGGGGACGGTGAGGCATGGGGTTCCGGACCTTGCGTCCGGAGCCCCATGCCTCGGCGGCCGACGCCCGGGCCTCCAAAGGAGCGTTCTCGCCCGCGGTCCCCGATTACCTAAGTCACCACCCCGAAGCCCCCCCGCTGGCTATCCTTTCTTCCGGTCAAGAAGGACAACCAGATGCTCACGCCGCGTTCGGGACACCAAACCACCCAATCCCTCACTCGCAGGGCTGCTGTAGCGGCCCCGCTGGCCTTGGGGGTGCTGCTCGCCCTGGGTGCCTTGGGGGGATGTTCCTCCCTCGACAAGATCAATCCCTTCTCCAGTTCGGAGAAGCCCACCGAGGTGACCAAGGGCAGCATCCAGGCGTCGGCCCAGGTGAACCCGAGCGTGACCAAGCGTCCCTCCCCGCTGCTGGTGCGGGTGTATGAGCTGAAATCGGACGTCGGCTTCAATGCGGCCGACTTCGTCAGCCTGTACCAGAAGGACCAGGCCGAGCTGGGCGCCGAGATCGTTTCCCGCGAGGAAATGACGCTACAGCCTGGCGAAGCGCGTCCGTGGACGAAGAAGATCCTGTCGCCCGAGACGCGCTTCGTCGCGGTCTTTGCCGCCTATCGCGACCTGGAGCGTGCGCGCTGGCGCGCGGTCGTGCCGGTGGTGGTCGGCAGGAAGCAGGAGATTCTCATCCAGGCCGAAGAGCTGTCGGTCAGCGCGACGGTCAGGCTGCCGTGAGCTGGCACAGCAAGGTCATCTGGTCGCAGGGCATGTTCCTGCTGCCGCACCATTTCCAGCAGGAGACCCGTTACCTCGAGCATCTGGTGGACAGCCGCGCCCGCGCGTTGGCGCCGCACGGCTGGGGGTTCACCGAACTCGTGCTGGACGAGGCGCTGCTGAGCGTCGGCCGGCTGGGCATCGTGCGCGCGAGCGGCATCCTGCCCGACGGCACCCCGTTCCAGATTCCTCAGGCGGATGCCGCGATGGCGCCGCTGGAGGTGCCCGCGGACCTGAAGGGCGACATGGTCGTCCTGGCCGCGCCGATCGCCCGCCCCGGCACGGACCAGGTCGCGTTCAACGGCCACGATGCCGGCGAGCTGCACCGCTATCACGTCGTCGACCAGGACCTGCGCGACCAGACCAGCGCCGGCGACGAGCCTGAACCCGTGCAGACCGGCGCGCTGACGCTGCGCCTGCTGCCGGCCCGCGAGCTCAACGACGCCTATGCCGCGCTGGGCGTGGCCCGCATCGCGGAACGCCGCGCCGACCAGCAACTGGTGTTGGACCGCAGCTACATCCCCCCGCAGACGCGCATCGACGCCAGCGGCCATCTGTCCGTGATGGCATCGCTGCTGCACGGGCTGGTGCGCCAGCGCGCGCAGTTGCTGTCGTCGCGGATGGGGCAGCTCGGCAACGGCGTGTCCGAACTGGCCGACTTCCTGATGCTGCAGGCGCTGAACCGCGCCGACCCGCTGTTCCGCCAGCATGCGGCCTCCCCGCACGTGCACCCGGAAACGCTGCATCGCGACTGCCTGCAACTGGCCGGCGACATGGCCACCTTCGTCAGCGACACCCGGCTGGCCTCCGAATATCCGCTGTACCGCCACGACGACCTGCGCGGCAGTTTCGCGCCCTTGCTCGAGGACCTGCGCCGCATGCTCAGCGTCGTGCTGGAGCGCAACGCGCTGCAGATCGACCTGACCGAACGCACCCACGGCGTGCGTACCGCCGTCGTCCCCGACGCCGACCTGCTGCGCAGCGCGAGCTTCGTCATCGCGGTCAATGCGCAGGTGGCGGCGGAACAGCTGCGCCAGCGTTTCCCCGCGCAATCCAAGCTGGGCCCGGTGGACCGCATCCGCGACCTCGTCAACCTGCAGCTGCCTGGCATCAGCATGCGCGCGCTGCCGGTGGCGCCGCGCCAGTTGCCGTTCCACGCGGGCTTCCATTATTTCGAGCTGGACCGCGGCGGCGACCTCTGGAAGCAGCTCGAGCGCAGCGGCAGTCTGGCGCTGCACGTGGCCGGCGATTTCCCCGGACTGGAACTGGAGCTCTGGGCCATCCGGCAGTGACCGCCGCTCGCGGCGACGCCGGGCCCCGCTCCACGCTTCCACCGATTCAAGACCAGTAACCTCCGGGAGCCGGCATGGACCCCTCCGCGCTCAACGATCCGTTCGCAGGCTTCGACGATCAGCGCACCTTCATCAAGCCCCGTCCGGGCGGCGCGCAGGCGCCGCGCGGCGCCACACCGTCGCCCGACTCCGTGCAGCCCGACGCCGCCCCGCCGGCCGCCGGGCTCAACCCGCTGCTGACGCTGGCCAACCCGCTGCTGCTGCTCGTCCCGCAATTGCGCGGGACGCGCCGCGTGGACGACGTGGCGGTGCTGCGCAACAACCTGGCCCAGGGCATCCGCGACTTCGCGGCCCGCGCCGCCGCGGCCGGCATCCCGCCGGAGCGCGTCATGGCCACGCGCTACGTGCTCTGCACGATGATCGACGAGGCCTGCGCCGACACGCCCTGGGGCGGCTCCGGCGTCTGGGCGCGGCACAGCCTGCTGTCGATGTTCCACAACGAGACCTGGGGCGGCGAGAAGGTCTTCCAGCTGATGGCCCGCCTGGCCGAGAAGCCCGAGGCCAACCGCGACCTGCTCGAACTGATCTACGCCGCGTTGACGCTGGGTTTCGCCGGACGCTATCGCGTCATCGACAACGGTCCGGCGCAACTGGAAGCGGTGCGTGACCGTCTGGCCCAGATCCTGAAGCAGCAGCGCGGCGACTACCCCGCCGCGCTGGCGCAGCATTGGCAGGTCGAGGCCATCACCCAGCGCCGTCACATCGGCTGGCTGCCGCTGGCGGCGACGGCGGCGCTGACGGCGCTGCTGCTGGTGGGCGTGTACCTGTCGCTGACCCTGTCGCTGGCGGAGCGTTCCGATCCGGTGTTCGGGCAGATCCAGGGGCTGCGGCTGTCGCCGCCCGTGGTCGCGCCGCCGCCGCCGCCGGCCAAGCCGCGGCTGGCGCAGTTCCTTCAATCCGACATCAAGGCCGGCCTGGTCACCGTGCGCGACGAGGTCGACCGCAGCGTCGTGACCATCCGCGGCGACGGCCTCTTCGCGCTGGGCAGCGCGACGATCGTGCCGGAGCGCGAAGCGCTCATGACCCGCATCGCCGACGCGCTGACGCAGGTCCAGGGCACGGTGCTGGTGACCGGGCACAGCGACAACACGCCGATCCGCACGGTGCGTTTCCCCTCCAACTGGCACCTGTCGGAAGAGCGCGCCAACACCGTGCGCGAATTGCTGGTGGCGCGCCGCGTCGCCCCCGAGCGCATCCGCGCCGAGGGCCGCGCCGAGGCCGAGCCGGTCGCCCCCAACGACACCCCGACCAACCGCGCGCTGAACCGGCGCGTCGAAGTCAGCCTGATGGTCAATGGCCGCGCGCCTGAAGCGCCGGCGCGCGGAGCTTCCCGATGAAACGCGTCCTGGGATGGATCTTCAACCGCTGGGTGCTCCTGGCGGTGCTCGTGCTGGCGGTCGCGCTGCTGATCTGGATCGTCGGTCCGCTGGTGGCCGTCGGCGAGGCTCGCCCGCTCGACACCGAGCGCTCGCGCTGGCTCACGATCGGCGTGCTCGTCCTGATCGTGGCGCTGTGCATCGCCTGGAGCCGCTGGCGCGCCAAGCGCGGCAACAGCGCCGTCGTCAACCAGCTGCTGCAGCAACCCGCCGCGGACGCGCCCGAGCGCGAGACCGCCGACATGCTGGCCGTGCGCGAACGATTCCGCCAGGCGCTGCAGATGCTGCAACGCTCGCGCTTCGGCGCGGAGGGATCGGCGGGCTTCGGCGCCAAGCTGCGCTCGCGCTTCGGCGGCCGGTATCTCTACGAACTGCCCTGGTACCTGATCATCGGCGCGCCGGGTTCGGGCAAGACCACGGCGCTGCGCCACAGCGGTCTGAACTTCCCGCTGGCGGACCAGATGGGCGACCATGCGATCCGTGGCGTCGGCGGCACCCGGCATTGCGACTGGTGGTTCACCGACCGCGCCGTGCTGATCGACACCGCCGGCCGCTTCACCACGCAGGACAGCGATCCCACCAACGACAAGGCGACCTGGAGCGGTTTCCTGCAGATGCTGCGGCGCTCGCGTCCGCGCCAGCCGATCAACGGCGCGCTGGTGACGGTGTCGGTCACCGACCTGCTGTCGCGCAGCCCGTCGGAGCGTGCCCAGCACGCCGCCACCGTGCGGGCCCGCGTGCAGGAGCTGCAAAAGGACCTGGACATCCGCTTCCCGGTCTACCTGCTGGTCACCAAGGCCGACCTGCTGTCGGGCTTCATGGACTACTTCGCGACGGTCGACAAGGACCAGCGTGCGGCGCCGTGGGGCTTCACCTTCCCGCGCAACAGCACGTCGCCGCTGGCCGGCTACGGCGCGGAGTTCGACGCCCTCGAGCAGCGCCTGCAGAACGGCCTGATCGACCGGCTCCAGGCCGAGCGCGATCCGCAGCGCCGCGCCCGCATCTACGGTTTCCCGGCGCAGTTCGCGAGCCTGCGCGCGCTGCTGGCGGAATTCGCCGAGGGCGTCTTCGCGCCCTCCCCCTACGAAGCCCAACCGCTGCTGCGCGGCGTGTACTTCGTCAGCGGCACGCAGGAAGGCACGCCCATCGACCGCGTGCTCGGCTCGGTGGCGCGCAGCTACCAGATCGAGAACGCGGTGCTGGCGCCCAACCAGGCCAGCGGCCGCAGCTACTTCCTGAACCGGCTGCTCAACGAGGTCGTCTTCGCCGAAGCCGGCCTGGGCGGCACGCACCGCGGCTGGGAGCGCCGCCGCAACGCGCTGGCGCTCGGCGGCTACGCCTTGGTCGCGATCGCCGGCATCGGCCTGCTCACGGCCTGGACCGTCAGCTACTTCAACAACAGGAAGTACCTGGAAGAGACCTCCGCCCGCGCGGACCAGGTCCGCGAGCTGCTGCAGGCCACGCCCAACCGCGCGACCGCCGACCTGCTGCCGATCCTGCCCGCGCTGCAGGCCACGCGCGCGCTGGCCGCGGTCGACGAGAACGTCCCGTGGTCGATGCGCATGGGCCTCTTCCAGGGAAAGAAGCTCGACAGCGCCGCACGCGCGTCCTACCAGCGGATGCTGGGTGACGCGGTGCTGCCGCGGCTGGTGCTGCGCATCGAGGAACAACTCCGCCAGGGCGCGGCCACGCCGGTCACGCTGTACGAGGCGCTCAAGGCCTACGTGATGCTGCACGACCCGCAGCACTTCGACGCCCCGGCGCTGAAGCAGCACATCGAGGGCGACTGGGAAACCACGCGCCGCGAGCTCACGCCCGACCAGCGCGAGGCGCTCGGCGCCCACCTGGACGCGCTGCTGTCGCAGGGCGGCATCGCGTCGCCGCTGCCGGAGGACGCCTCGTTGCTGACGGCGGTGCGCACGCAGCTCGCGACGCAGCCGCTGCCGCAGCGGATCTACAACCGGCTGCGGGCGCAAGGCCTGGGCACCGAGTACCCCGACTTCACCGTCGCGCGCGCCGGCGGCCACAACGCGCCGCTGCTGTTCACGCGAGCCAACGGCGCGCCGCTGACGCAGGGCGTGCCAGGCTTCTTCACCCGCGACGCCTACCTGCGCGGCTTCCAGCCGCGGGTCGGCCAGGTCGCGGACGAGCTGGCCGCGGAAGAGCCGTGGGTGCTCGGCGTCGCCGCCGCGCCGAAGAATCCGCAGGACCTCGTGCGCGCCAACGCGCCGCTGGTCGACGACGTCCGCCGGCTCTACCTGAACGACTACGCGGCCTCCTGGGAGTCCTTCCTCAACAGCGTGAAGCTGCTGCCGATGGCGACGGTGCCGCAGTCGGTGGAGCGCTCGCGCATGCTGTCCGCGCCGGACAGCCCGCTGGGTCCGTTCCTGCGGGCGGCGTCGCGCGAGACCACGCTCGCGCAGCCCGGCAACGCGATCGAGAACGCCGAGCGCCGCGCCGCGGACCTGGTCCAGCAGACGCGCGAAAAGGTCGCGGGCATGTTCTCCGGCAAGCCGGGTCAGCAGAACCCGGCAGACCCGAACGCGCCGCGCATCGAGAACATCGTCGACGACCGCTTCGTCGGCCTGCGCAGCATGGTCACGGCTCCGGCCGGCGGCGGCAAGGCGCCGCTGGACGAGACCGTCGGCCTGATCGCCGAGGCCAACATCATGTTGACCGCGGCCGATTCCGCGCTCAAGGGCGGCAGCGCGCCGCCGCCGTCGCCGGTACCGACGCGACTGAAGGCCGCCGCCGCGATGAGCCCCGAGCCGCTGCGCACGATGCTCGACGACCTGGGCAGCAGCAGCGCCCGCGTGTCGCAGGGCGCGATGCGCCAGAACCTGGGCATGGAGGTGCGCTCGCAGGTCGGCGAGTTCTGCAACCAGGCCGTTTCCGGGCGTTATCCGCTGGACCGCAACTCGCCGCGCGACGCCACGCAGGCGGACTTCGCGATGCTGTTCGGACCGGGCGGCAAGATCGACCAGCTCTTCCAGCAGAAGCTCGCGCCCTACGTCGACACGACGACCCGGCCGTGGAAGTTCCGTGCGGTCGAAGGCACGCCGCTGGGTGGCGACAGCGGCACGCTGCCGCAATTCCAGCGCGCGCAGGCGATCAAGGAAACCTTCTTCCCCGGCAGCGCCACGCCGTCGCTGCGGCTGGACTTCAAGCCGATCGAGATGGACACCACGATCCAGCAGTTCATCCTGGACGTGGACGGCCAGATCGTGCGCTACAGCCACGGGCCGCAGATCCCGACCTCGGTGCAGTGGCCGGGACCGCGCGGCAGCTCGCAGGTGCGGGTGCAGTTGAGCCCGGTCAGCGCGAGCGGTTCGTCGGGCCTGGTCAACGACGGGCCGTGGGCGCTGTTCCGGCTCTTCGACCGCGTCAAGATCGAGAAGACCGCCGCGCCCGAGCGCTTCAAGGCCACCTTCGAGATCGAAGGCCGCAAGGCGGTCTTCGAGGTCACCGCCAGCAGCGTCCGCAATCCGTTCCGTCTGCCGGAGCTCAACGAGTTCCGCTGCCCGGGCGGTCTGTGAGTCGCATCAGGAGAGTCCCACCATGAGCGCGCTGCCCGAAGCCCTGAACGCCGCCGGCGATGCCGTGCCCGGCTGGTACGGCAAAGTTACCGCGCTGGGCGACTTCGCCCAGCGGCGGCTGCCGCAGCACTGCGTGCAGCATTGCGACGCCTGGCTGTCCGGGATGATGCAGGACCTGCCGAAGGTGCTCGGCCCCCGCTGGCTCGACACCTACCTGACCGCGCCGGTGCTGCGCTTCGCGTGGGCGCCAGGCGTCGTCGACATGAAGTGGTGGTTCGGCGTGCTGATGGCCAGCTGCGACAACGTCGGGCGCTACTTCCCGCTGGTCATCGCGCAGCCACGCGCGCAGCCGCCGGTGGACCGCGCCGGGCTGGATCACCTCGACCGTTGGTACACGGTGCTGGCCAACGCGGCCATGCGCACGCTGGACGACACGGCGACGGTGAACTCGCTCGAGGCGGCGCTGGCCGCGGCGCCGCCCTGGCCACCGAGTCACGCGGCGACCTTGCCCGCGCCGGAGAACGCGGTGCAGTGGGTCACCTACACCGCGCCGGCAAGCCTTCTTACCGCGGCGGTGCCGATGCTGGCGGCGGGCGAGCTGCTGGAACGCCTGGCCGGCTGCACGGTGTGGTCGCCCAACCCCGAGCCCGCGGAGCAGGTCCACATGCGCTGGGGCCCGGGGCTCCCGTACGTGGAAGCGTTCGCGGCGATGCTGACGCGCAAGACCGGCTGATCTCGCTGGCTCGCGGTGACGGCAGGCGCGAGACCTTCAGCCTCACCTGTGCGACATTGCGCCCCAGGGAGAACCGCATGAAGACATTCGGACGCAGCCTCGCGCTGGGATTCCTGCTGGCCGCGGCGGTGCTGTGCGGCGTCGGCGTCGTCGCCATGAGAAGCGCCTATCTGATGGCGTCCGCGGCCGACGGCGTGACGCAGAGCCATCAGAACTTGCGCCTCCTGGCCGAGCTGCTCAACGACGTGGCCGAAGCCGAGGCCGCGCAGCGCGGCTTCATGCTCACCAAGGACACGGCCTACCTGGCGGCCCTCGACAAGTCGACGGCCGTGGTCACCGCCAGACTCGCCGAGCTGCGCGCGACGCCCGCGTGGCGATCCCGGAGCGCGGAGCTCACCAATACCGAACAGGACATCTCCGCGCTCTTCGCGCTGTTCCGTGAGCGCATCGCCGACCGCCAGACGATGAGCCTGGAAGAGACCACGCGATCGCCCAAGGTCAGCCTGGTCCGCCAGGGCATGGAGCGGCTGCGCGAGCGGTTCGCCGCGCTGGAGCGCGACGAGGTCGCGCAACTGGAGATGCGCTCGGCCGAGATGGGCCAGACCACGCGACTGGTCAAGGGCGTGGGGCTCGGGGGCACGGTGCTCGGTCTGCTGATCGTCGTCGTCACCGGCCTGGTCCTGCAGCGACTGCTGATGCAGATGGTGGGCGCGTCCGCCGTGGACGTGGCCGAGCGCCGCGCGCGAACTGGAAGCCTCTTCCGTGCGGCAGGCCGGGGCGACGAAGCAGACCTCCTCCGCGGCCATCGAACTCACCGCCACGATGCACGAGGTGCAGGCGGCCGCCAACCAGATCGCGCAGCGCTCGACCGAGGTCGAGGAGATGGCCTCGGCCAGCACACGCGCCGCGACGGCCGGCAGTCAGGCGATGGCCCGCGCGCGCGAGGCCACCGTCTCGCTGAGCCAGCAGATCGACATGGTCGTCACGCAGATGACGACGCTGGGCAAGGAGGTCCAGGGCGCCTCCACCGTGCTCGGCGCCATCGAGGAACTGGCGGAGCGCACCAACATCCTCGCGATCAACGCAACGATCGAAGCCTACGGCGCCGGCGAGGCCGGCGAGCGCTTCCGCGTCGTGGCCGACGAGATCCGCCGCCTGGCCGAGAAGGTGCGCGCCGATGCGGTGGACATCCGGCGCCAGCTGGACTCGATCCGCAACGTCTCCAACGCCACCATCATGTCGACCGAGGCCGGCGTCAAGGCGGTGGCGGCGAACTCGTCGCTGTTTTCGGAGGCGGAGGCGATGTTCACGCTGATCTCCGAACGCGTGGCCGCGTCCGACCTCGCGAGCAAGGAGATCAAGATGGCCACGCACCAGCAGTCCAGCGCCGGGCGCCAGCTCGAGGTCGCGTTGACCGATGTCGGCCGCGCGACGGCCGACGCGGAACAGGTCGCGCAACGCAACCTGGAGACGGCCGCTGCGCTCTCGGCCACCGCGCAGAGATTGAGCGCGTTCGTGGCGTCGCCGACGCGGTGGCCGGCCGCAAGACCTGGCCCCGGCTCCGCATCGCGCACCGCGCCGCGAGGCGCGCGGGGCAGCTGAAGCACGAGCGGACGGCGACCAAAGGCCCGGCGCTCAGAGCGGCATGCGCCGCGTCGACTCGTCCTCTTCTTCCTCTTCCAGCGGGATCGGGCCGGAATCGACCGTCGACTCCTGCACCGCGGTGCCGGCTTCGTCCGTCGGCGTCTGGGCCACGGCCGCCAGCACCGGCTCACCCACCCACAGCGCGATCGCGCTGAAGTTGTCCTGGTCGGGCAGCCGGCGCTCCTCGATCACCGCGCGCATCGCCGCCAGCCAGTCGTCCGGCGACCCCGCGTTGCGCAGCGTGTCGTGGATCAGCGTGTCGCCCGCGCTGCCCCACCAGCCGTCGCTGCACAGCAGGAAAACGTCCCCGTCCTGCAAGGGCTGCGGCGCGGTGGTGTGCGGGTTCAGGTCATCCTCGATGCCGAGCGCGGCCACGAGGTGGTTCTTGTGCGGATGATCCTCCGCCTGCTCGGGCGTCAGCAGGCCGGCCTCGATCAGCATCTGCACGACGCTGTCGTCCTGCGTGATCGTGTCGATGTCGCCGCCGCGGATGCGGTACAGGCGCGAGTCGCCCACGTGCGTCCACAGCGCGAAGTTGCGCTGCGCGTCGACGCACAGCGCAACCAGCGTGGTGTGCATGCGGTCGCGGCCGGTGCCCTCGACGCCTCGACGCACGTCGTCGTGCGCGGCCAGCACCGCGCCGGTCAGCAGCTCGGGGCGCCACGGCAAGGTCGCGTCGCCCAGGCTGGTCTGCATGCGGTGCACGGCGCGGCGCGCGGCCTCGGCCCCGTTGCGGTGGCCACCGGCGCCGTCGGCCAGCACGGCATACCAGCCGGGGCCGTTCTCGTGCGCCACGATGGCGTCCTCGTTGTTGTTGCGCGCGCCTTGTTCGCTGCAGGCGGCAACCCTGATCTTGAGCATGGTGTGAACGACGTGTAGGACAAGTGGCGGGACTCAGGCCCCGCTCTGCTGTGCTTGTTGTTGTGACGGCTGCGAAGCCGCGGAGGCGCCCTGCCCATGCTGGCTCAGGCGCTCGAGTTGATCTTCATAGGCCTCCAGGAAGGCCTTGCCGAACAGTGAGTGGAAGTCTTCCTGCGCCTCGTCCCGGATGGACTCGAAATGCTGCAGGTAAAGCTCCCAGAGCTTGGCCTTGCGATTCATCGCCAGCACACTGTCCAGCACCGACCGGCTGGAGAGCTTGGCTTCCAGCGCCTTGGGCTGGAAGCGCGTCAGCACGCCCTCCAGCGCGGCGCGCGTGCCGGCCATCGTGCCGATCGTGTGGCCGACCAGGTCGCGCATCGCGTCCTGCATCGCGGCGGGACCGGGCAGGAAACCGCGCACCGGCGGCTGCAGCAGCTGCTCGAGCGCCGATTGCGCGTCGGGCGAGAACTTCAGCGGGTTGTTCTCGCGCGAGCGGATGACGGTCACCTGCGCGCGCAATTCATGTTTCGTCGCGGCGCGCACGGCCATCATGCGCAACGCGCCGTCCACCGAGGCGTTCAGCAAGGACCCGATGACACGCATCAGGTCCGGATTCAAGCCCTGCGGCGGCGCGGCCATGCGGATGCCGGCGCCCTCGCAGAAGGCCTGCCACAGCGCCGCGGTGTCGGCGGCCTGGCCCGGGGCAGCCGGCGTGGCGGCCACGGCCGGCGCGGGCGGCGGCACGTAAGCGGGCATCGGCGGCGGGACATGCGGCGGCGGCACATGCGGCGGCGGCACATGCGGCGGCGGAACCATCGCCAGCGGCGGAGGCGCCACCGCCTGAACCGCAGGCGCCGCGATCGGAGCGCCAACGGGCGGCAGGATGGGCGGCAGGATGGGCGCGACGACGGCGGGCGCCACAGCCGGGGCCATCACCGGCGGGACGGCGGCCACAGGGGGAGCCACGGGCGGCTGAGCCGGCGGCAATGGCGGCGGGAGCGGCGTCCGGACCTCCGGGGGCCGAAAGGCCGAATGCAGCGCCGGCGTGTGGTCCGGCAGCGCGGGGGTCTGCGGCTCGGTGTTCGTTGCCGGCGCCGCTGCGCCGAACAGCGCCAGCGGGTCCGACGCCACCGTGTCGCGCAGCGCGTCGCCGGGCTTGGACGCGCCGGCCATGAAGCCGGCCAGCGGATCGCTGCCACCGGGCTGCAGGCCGAAGAGATCGTCCAGCGAGCGGTTGTTGTCGCCCGGCACGAGGTCGGCGAAAGCGCCGCCGAAGCCGAGTTCGTCGTTGCGTGCCGGCGGCAGGGCCGGCGCGGGCGGCGGCGCCAGGTCCAGCCCGCCGAAGGGATCGAAGGGCGAGACACCCCCGGAGACCGGCGACGGCGATGGCGACGCCACCGGCGCGGCGCGGGACGGCGGCGGCGCGAACGGATCGAAGTCGTCCGGCAGCATCATCGGACCCGCCGGCGCGGGCGGCGGCGCCTGGACCGGCGGCGCCGCGAAGGCCGAGACGTGCGGCGCGGGCGCCGGCGAGGTGCTGAAGACGTCGGGCGGCGGCGGCGTGCCGCCGAACAGGTCGGCGAACGGATTGGAACTGGACAAGGCGGCCGGCGCCGGGGCCGGCGACGGTCCGAGCGTCGCCGGACGGGCGAGGTCCGGCGCGCGGCGGATGACCGTCGCGCCGCTGTCGGCGCTGGCCTCGCTCTGCACTTCCAGCAGGTACCCGCCGATCCGGACCTGGTCCAGATGGCGCAGCGGCACGGCCTGACCCTGCCCCACGGGCTGGCCGGCGACGGTGATCGGGTTGGCGCTGCCGACGTTGCGGATGACGAAACCGCCGGCCTCGGCGCTGATCTCGGCCTGCTGGCGGGAGATGTGGCGCTCCGGGTCCGGCAACGCCATGGTGTTGTTGTCGGCGCGACCGATGGTCCCCCCGGAGGCGTCGAAGCGCGCGGTGATGGGCTGCGTCAGGGGCAGGTCGTTGAGCGACACCGCGCGCAGGGTGAGGGTCATGTGGCTGCCTTTGGGACCTCGGGAGACTGGCATGGGATGTTTGCGTGACAATGGCCGCGCTTCAATGAACGAAAGTCACCTGAGAGGGGCTTGTCGCTGTTTCATACTCCACCCCGCTCGAATCCCGACGTGATGCCGATGTCGACCACCTTCCGTTCCGACGCCCCGATTTCCCTGACCCCGACCGCGCAAGCGGCGCGGGGCCGCGGCCATTCCCCCCTTGCTGCCGGTACGGCCCTGCTGCTGAGCCTGGCGCTCGCGGCCTGCGTCACGCCCGCCCCGCCGCCTCCGCCACCGCCCGATCCGGTGGTGACGGCGCCGCCGCCGCCCCCTCCTCCGCCCGAGCCCGTGCCGCCGACCGCGGCCGAGCAGGCGCTGGCGCAGAAGACCGCCATGCAGGCGATCGAACTGCTGGAGGCCGGCCAGGAAGACCAGGCCCGCAACGAGCTGCAGCGCGCGCTGCAGCTGGACCCGGGCAACAAGCTGGCCAACAACCTGATGCGCCAGATCACCGCCGATCCGGTGGCGCAGCTGGGGCGCGAATCCTTCGCCTACACGGTGCAGTCCAGCGACACGCTGTCGCGGATCGCGGGCCGCTTCATGGGCGACATCTACTCGTTCTATATCCTGGCCCGCTACAACGACATCCGCGTGCCGCGCCAGGTGTCGGGCGGCCAGGTGCTGCGCATCCCCGGCAAGCCGCCGGCGGGCCCGCTGTATCCGCGTCCGTCGGCCAGGCCGGACCCGAAGGCGACCGCCGCGGCTGCGGCCGCCGCCGCAGCCGCGCAGGCCCCCACGCCGCCCGCGACGACGACGGTGGCCGCCGCCCCGACGCCGGCAGCGCCGCCGCCCCCGCCAGAACTCTCGCCCGGCGAGAAGGCGATGCGCGCCGGCGATGCGCACGAGCGCGCGGGCCGCTTCGACAAGGCGCTGGAAGAGTACCGCCGCGCCGAGGCCGCCGATCAGCCGGGCGCCGGCGCCAAGATCGAGGCGGTGCGCAAGAAGCAGATCGCCAAGGCCACGCTGGCCGCGCGCACCGCGTTCGCCAAGCAGGACCTGGCCGGCGCGATCAAGGGGTGGGACAGCGTCCTGCAACTCGATCCGGACAACGAGCTTGCCAAGCTCGAACGCCAGAAGGCCGCCACGCTGAAGGCGAAGGCGGACCAACTGAAGTGACCGGTCATTGCTGACCGCATGCGAAAGAGGCGCCCCGGGCGCCTCTTCGCTTTTTGAAGCCCATCCCATGGACTCCCCCACCCCGCGCAACTTCGCCATCGACTGCCTGCGCGGCGTGGCCATCCTGCTGGTGGTCGTGCACCACCTGGCACTGCCGTTCCGGCTGCCGCTGGCGCCGAGCCTGCTCGGCCCGTGGGTGCCCAAGCGCCTGATCGATGCCGTCAGCTTCAACGGCTACGAGGCGGTGTTCATGTTCTTCGTGATCTCCGGCTTCCTGATCACGACGCGCCTCCTCGAGCGCCACGGCGATCTCCGCCGTGTCGATCCGGGCGCCTTCTACCTCGCCCGCGCGCGCCGCATCCTGCCGCTGCTGCTGGTCGTCCTGGCCGTGCTGACGCTGCTGGCCGCACTCGGCGTGCCCGACTTCGCGCCCTCGTCGAAGCAGTCGCTCGGGGGCCTGCTGGGTTCGGCGCTCACCTTCACCTTCAACTGGTATGAAGGCCGGACCGGCTGGGCACCGGCCGCGTGGGACGTGCTGTGGTCGTTGTCGATCGAGGAGGTGTTCTACGTCGGCTTCCCGCTGCTGTGCCTGGGGCTGCCGCGCCCACTGCTCGTCGTCGCGCTCGCCGTGCTGGCGCTGAGCCTGCTGCCCTTGCGTTCGATGGTGCCCGTCAGCCACGAGGTCTGGTGGGAGAAGGCCTACCTGCCCGGCATGTCCGCCATCGCCTGGGGCGTGCTGGCCGCCCTCGCCGTCCAGCGGTGGCGGCCGGGCCCGCGCGACGCGCGCGCCCTGGCGATCTTCGGCGGCTTCTGCGTGCTGCTGGTGATCGGGTGGGGCGACCTCGTCCACCGCCATCTGTTCAAGAGCGGCATGTACGGCCTGTGCGTCGGCACCTGCGCGATGCTGATCGCCTTCCGGGCGCACGCGCCAGCCCAGCGCTCCGGTTTGAACTGGCTCGCGCGCATGGGCCGGCTCAGCTATGAGCTCTACCTGAGCCACATGTTCGTCGTGCTCGGCACCGTGGCGCTCTACCGCTCGTTGCTCGGGCCGTCGCAGGCCTGGACCTTCGTCGTCTATGTGCCGGCGGTCATCGCGAGCATCGGCCTTGCGATCTCGCTGGAGCGTCTCATGGTGCGTCTGGCCGAACTCGTCACGGGATCGACGCGGGCGACGCGGCACGCCCGTGCAGGCACCAAGGACATCGCGCCCGGCAACTGAGGCGAACCTGCCGGAAAGCTGTATATTCATACAGTAGCCATTCTTCCGGCAGTGCCATGGACCTCCCCCGCAAGCTCGCCATCCTGGCGGACGCCGCCAAGTACGACGCCTCCTGCGCCTCCAGCGGTACGGACGCGCGCGATTCCCGCGGCGGGACCGGCATCGGCTCGACTGAAGGCATGGGGATCTGCCACAGCTACGCGCCCGACGGCCGCTGCATCTCGCTGCTGAAGATCCTGCTGACCAACCATTGCCAGTACGACTGCCTCTACTGCGTGAACCGGTCGTCGAGCAACGTGCCGCGCGCGAAGTTCAGCGTCGAGGAAGTCGTCGCGCTGACGCTGGACTTCTACCGGCGCAACACGATCGAGGGCCTCTTCCTCAGCAGCGGCATCATCAAGAGCCCGGACTTCACGATGGAACAGGTCGTGCGCGTCGCGCAGGTCCTGCGCGAGGAGCATGACTTCCGCGGCTACATCCACCTGAAGACGATCCCCGATGCCAGCGAGGAACTGCTGCGGCGTGCCGGCCGGTATGCCGACCGGCTCAGCATCAATGTCGAGCTGCCGACCGATGTCGGCTTGAAGGCGTTGGCGCCCGACAAGGACACCGCCGCCATCCATCGTTCGATGGGCCGCCTGCGACTGCACATCGACGATGCGAAGGACGCGCACCAGGCCGCCGCCAAGGCGCCGATCCGCGTGATGCCAGGGGCCGCCGCGCGTCCCGCCGACCTCCCCGCTTCGCGCCGGCCGGCCAGAGCACGCAGATGATCGTCGGTGCCGACGCCAGCGACGACCGCAGCATCCTGCGCAGCAGCGCCGCGCTCTACGGGCGCTTCCGGATGCGGCGCGTCTACTACTCGGCCTTCAGTCCGATCCCCGATGCCGGCGCGAGCGCTGCCGCTGATGGCGCCGCCGCTGGTGCGCGAGCACCGGCTCTACCAGGCCGACTGGCTGATGCGCTTCTACGGCTTCGATCACGAGGAGATCGTCGACGACGGCACCGGTCTGCTGCGGCTCGACGTCGATCCCGAGCACGCGTGGGCGCTCGCGCATCCGGAGCGCTTCCCGGTCGACCTCAACCTGGCGCCGCGCGAGATGCTGCTGCGCGTGCCGGGCCTCGGCGTGGGGTCGGTCGACAAGCTGCTCGCCGCGCGCCGCGTGCGCCGCCTGCGCGCCGAGGACCTGCGGCAGATGAAGCTGCCCGCGCGCAAGGTGCTGCCCTTCGTGGTCGTCGACGGCCACAGACCCGCTGCGACGGCGATGGCCGCGACGTCCGTGGCCGCAGGCGCCCCGGGTCCGACAGCGCGCGCCGATTCGATGATGGCGCCTGCCATGCCGGTGCCGACGCAGATGGGCTTGTTCTGATGGTCCATGTCCGGCTCGACGGCCCCATCGATCTCGACGGCTTCCGTCAGGCAGCGAAGCGGCTGATGGCGCTCGGCATCGCGGCCGACGACGTCGTCTGGACCACGGGCGATGCAGGTGACGGCCTGTGGGGCGACGACGCGCACGGGAACGGACTTCCCCAAGGGCTGCCGCCCGACTTGGATGCGGCAACTGCGGCACCCACGGCAGCAGCAACGGCGGCAATGTTCACCGTGCCCGCAGCCTTCTTGTCGCTGTGCCGCACCGCCCTGCTCCACACCGAGCCCCAGCGGTTCACGCTGCTGTACCGGATGCTGTTCCGCCTGAAGACCGAGCCCGGCTACTGGCGCGACACGCTTGACGCGGACCGCCGCCGGGCGGAGCGGCTGGAACGCGAGGTCCGGCACGAGATCCACAAGACGCATGCGTTCGTCCGCTTCGTGCCGGTCGAAGACGCCGATGGCGAGCGCCTGGTCGCGTGGTTCGAACCGACGCACCACACGCTCGAGGCCGCCGCGCCCTTCTTCGCCCGGCGCTTCGCCAATCTGCGCTGGGCGATCCTGTCGCCGCGTTGCTCGGTGTCGTGGGACGGCCAGTCGCTGCAGATCGGCCCCGGCGGCCGGCGCGAGGACGCGCCGCCGCAGGACGCGGGCGCCGAGCTCTGGCTGACCTACTACCGCAGCATCTTCAATCCCGCGCGACTGAAGGTCGCGATGATGGAACGCGAGATGCCGCGCCGCTACTGGACGAACCTGCCGGAAGCGGCACTGATCGAACCGCTCGTCGCGCAGGCCGGGGGCCGCGTTCAGGCGATGCTGGAAGCGGGACCGACCTCGCCGCGCCGCATCCGCGAGATCGAGCGCCCGCGCAGCGCCAACGCGGCGACGCCGGCGATCAGCAGCGCCCAGGTCGACGGTTCCGGCGCGGGCGACGGCACCGCGGACAGCGCGTAGTTGAAGCCCGATGCCGACGATAGCGAATAGTCGATGAGGTTGCCGTTCCAGTCGGTGACCTGCGAGATGCCGCCCCAGTAGATCGACGGCGCGTTGGCGGCCATCGAGGCCGTCGCCGACGGCCCCGCCGCATTCAGGTGGCTGGTCATCTCCAGGTAGAAGTCCATGTTCGTCGCGTGCCCCGCGAAGATCGCCGCGGAGAAGCTGTAGACCGCGTACACGTCGCCGATCGGGCTGCTGTTCCACTGGTTGTCGGTGACGACGCTGCCGTCGTGGGCGAGCGTGGTGGTGCTCTGCCAGGCGGTCGTGTAGAAGCCGTCGAGCTGATGGACCAGGGTCCAGTCCAGCGACCCCGCCTGCGTGGTGCCGCCGGCGCCGCCGGTCATCGACGCCGACGTGCCGCCCGCGATCACGATGTTGTAGTGGACGATCAGCTCCGGATCGAAGCTGCCGTCGTTGCGCGTGAAGGTCAGTGCATCGGTCTGGTACGCCGTCATCGAGGTCGACGAGGTGCCGCTGCCCGTGACGCTCGTGGCGAGGCTGCCCGACAGGTAGCCCGGACCCAGCCGCGTCGACGCCGACGCGGTGGCGTTGAAGGGCGTTCCCGACGCATCCGTGCCGCTCTCGCTCGCCGACGCGTTCAACGATCCGGGCGTGCCATGGGTCGATCGACTGTCGGTCGCGGCGCCGGCGCGGACCTCGATGGTCTGCTCGGGTCCGGCGGGCGGATTGAATTGGGCCTGTGCCTGGGGCATGACCGCCCAGAAGAGTGCGGCAAGGAGAAGCGGTTTCATGAGAGGGCTGCTTTCGGAGACGTGCAAGGCACGAGAACGATCGCGAGAGCAAACGCGGGGCCCATCGAGCACTCGCGCTGTCCCGGACTCGGGGGGCGTCGCAAGACATCGCAGGAAAAACGAACGGCACGGGCGCCGCGTCCGGAGGTGAGCGGACAAGAACGCCGCTTGCCCCGTTCCTGTCACTGGACGTTTTCACCGCCACGATTTCAAGGAGATCCCCATGGAAACGCAGGAACTGCATCGCGGACGCCTCATCGACCACCTCCAGCTCGTCGTGCGGGATCTGCCCGCCAGCCGGAAGTTCTACGAGGCGATCCTGCCCCCGCTGGGCGTGCCGATCGGCGGCTCGGGCGACGACTACTTCTGGGCCGACGAGCTGTTCGTGTCGACCGCCGACAGCCAGGCCGCGCAAGGGCACCTCACCGGCCGCCACCACCTGGCTTTCCAGGCCAAGGATCGCGCGGCGGTGGATGCCTTCCACAAGACCGCGCTGGCCAACGGCGGCACCGACAACGGCGCGCCCGGCGAGCGGCCCTACCACCCGGGCTACTACGCGGCGTTCGTGCTCGACCCCGACGGCAACAACATCGAGGCGGTCTTCCACGGCGAGGCGAAGCGGAGCGCGGCGTCGGTCAAGGTGACCTTCTGAAGGCCCGAACCTCTCGTCGTCCCGGAGCACCAAGCGGACCCCTGCGCCGGGATGGCTGTCGTTCGACTGTCGCAAAAGCGCATGCCTTCAACGAACGCCACCATGCTGCCCTCCCCGGATTTCAAACGATTTGAGCTCGAGGCCTCACAGCCCATCAACGACGAACCGCCGCCTTCCGGCGAGGCGGAGGCCCGCCAAGATCGCGGATTGAACGAGCTGCCGGAGGAAATGCTGGACCAAATTGCCGGGCACCTGCCGATGCGATCGTTGCAGGCCCTGGCGTGTGTGAACCAGCGCATGGGAAGCATCGTCGACTGGCAGTTCGAATTGAAGCAGAGGACGCTCCAACAAGACATCGAGCGATTCTCATGGACGTCCGGGCTGGACGACTTCCGGTCTCTGCTGTTTCTCGTCCGACGTCTTCCGCGCGAGGATCAGACCGCGATGCTCCAGGCGTTGTGTGCGCGTCTTGATCGATTGCCCGAGGCTCAACGCAAGCCGGCTGCGGCTGCAGTTCTGAGGGACCTGTCCGGGTTGTCCGAACGCTTGGTCAGTCAGTTGAGAGTCCTCGCGAGCCACGGTTCGGCCGCCAGCGCCGTCATTGCTGGAGAGCCGCTCAATGCCATCGCGAAATGCTTTGAAATTGACAGAACTTATGACTTGGAACGGCTGGCGCTCAGCCACGGGCCCATCCAGGGAGCCATCGATGCTGGCGAAGACAAAAAGACGGTGGCGAAGCGCTATGGAGTTTTTCCCGAAGACCTACCGCTGCCAACGCGTTACTGGACTTTTCAAGGGGTGCAGGATCCTTCGCTCTACATAGCCCGTTTGCAGCAAGCCCGTCGCGCAGTCCGCCAGGGCGAACCTGTAGACGCGGCTGTGAATCGATGCTTTGAAGGTGTCGACTTCCTCACCACGGATCGAGATGACCTGGTGAAGTGCGCGGTCGACGGTGTCGCCGGGGAAGCCGCCGTCCGGGGGCAAGACGTCGATGCCATCGCGCAGAAGCATGGCATTGACACCGAGAGAGGACGCATGGAGCTGGAACGCCTCGCCTGCGATGGCGCTGCCGGCGAAAAGGCCCGCGCGGGAGAAAACGTGGCTGCCGTGGCGCGACACCATGGCATTCGATCCGCGCCCTACCTGTTGGCGCTGCTGGCCGAGGCGATGAAGGGCGTACCAGGCGATGAGGTCAGGACGGGCGAGAAGACCGTGGAACAGGTGACACACGAACATGGCCTCGATCTCTCACAGATCGCGGAAGCCATGGAAGAGCACACAGCGGACGAATGGCTCTCGCAGCGTCCAAAGAACTACGGCAGGGCGATGTATGAGCTGCGCCGCGACATCAGCCCAGCCGAATTTCTGGAGCGCGAGGCCAATTCAGGCAGAGCGTCCTCCGTACCAAGGGTGTGAGCCATCCCCGGGAACGCTCACGCGTCCACTTCCCGTCGACCTTGTTCTTCGCCGTCGGAGCGGAGGCAGGCGCGGCGACCGGTGGACACGTGCCTTCGCCGGCGTGCCCATCCCGCGGATTCCAGAGGCGAACCGTCGCCGTTTCCCGGTCACATAGCTCATCTCCGTTGTCCAGGTTGTCCGCCATGGAGGCCGACACGGAGACATGAGCAACCGGAGAACCATTGTCATGGTCAGAACATCGCCCCACTGGGGAAGCACGATCCCCCACGTCCCCCACCGAAGCGGCGACCGAGGCGGTGACCGAAACGGCCATCGACATGGCCATCGACACGGCACCCGGAACACTGCCTCCGTCTGGCGGAATGCCGAATCCGCAGCGCGCGGGCCTGATGCACCTGCCGCAGGAGATGCTCGAGCGGGTCGCCGAGCACCTTCCGGCGAAGGATCTGAGGGCGCTGGCGCTCACGAGCAAGAGCAGCGCGCGGGCTGTCAGCTACCAACTGGACCGGGCGAAGATCTCCCATGAGATCGCCCGAATCTCCGGCAAGGCGCAACCTCACTGGGGCGAACGGTTCGAGACCTTCCAACGCCTGCTGACGGCCATCCAAGGGCTTCGCAAGAGCGATCGGCCCCAGTTGCTGCAGGCACTGTGCGCCTGCCTCGATCGACTGCCCGAAGCGCACTGCCAGCAAGCCGCGGCGTGCTTGCTGACGGTCGAACCCCCGCTGCCGGCGTCATTGCACGAGCCCTTGAAGATCCTGGCCGAACACGGTTCGCCCACGCTCGCCATCGCTGGCGGAGTGAGCGTCAAAACGATCCTTCGCCATTTCTATCCGTCCTGCGAGGGACAGACGCGGAACGATCTTCTTCTCAGGCTCGAGAACACGGCGATCCACCTGGGTCCGGCGGAGGAGGCCCTCAGGGCGGGTGACGATCCGGACGAAGTCGCCCAGCGCTTCGGCATTGAAAACACCTTCGTGTGGGCGTTGCAAAGGCGGATCGAGCAGAGAGCCGATGTGCTGCCTGGTGTCCTGGCTGTCGCTCGACGAGCGGTCCGTGGGGAGAACGCGTAGATGAAGTGGCACCGCGTCTTCGGCTCATCGAGCAGCACGACATCGAGGACCTGGAGTTGTTCGCGGCCGAAGGCGTCGCGGGAGAAGCAGTGGCCTTGGGCGAACCTGTCGATCAGGTGGCGGAAAGGCATGGCATCCGAAGCGTCAACGGACGCTGGGCCCTGGAGCGTGCAGCCTGCTGCGGAGCGGCTTGCGAGGCGGTGAGGCGCGGCCACCTGGTGGATGCCACGGCGGACCGGCACGGCATCCTGGACCCGCTGAATCGTTACTACCTGCTGCTCCAGGCGATGACGGCAGGGTCGGGCGACGCGGTCAGGAACGGGACTGCCGTCGAGGACGTTGCGCGTCTCCATGGCGTCGACCTGTCTGCGCTCGCCATCGAACTGCAGGCGCGCGCCCCCAAGCGGTACATCGAGGTCGATCTCGACTTCCCCGGAGACCACGGAGAAGAAGACGATGAGACCTATGCGCAGCGAATGACGCAGAGCCACCATCAGTGGCTCGTCGACGACCTCAAGCGCCACGCCGAGTCGCGTCCGGAGAGTCGCCTGCAATTCAGGCGTCGGTTCGTGACCTTCCTGACGGAAGTCCCCGCCCGCGAACGTCCTGGAGCCACGGGGCACGAGCCCCCGGCCCCGGCCTGAGGCGAGGCCCGCCCCGGCGGCGCTTCACTTCTTGTCGACCTTGTTCTTCGCCGTCGCCGCCGCGGCGGGTGCGGGCGCAGAGGACTTCGCGGCCGATTCGTCGATCAGCTGCCGCATCATGGCCGTCGCGCGCGCATTCTTGGGGTCCACGCGCAGGCACTTCTGCAGCACCATGATCGCGCCGGACTTGTCGATCGTCGCCAGCTTCTCGGCCTTGCGCACGTAGAGGTCGGCCAGCAGCCGTTTCGCCGACGGATCGTTGCGATCCTGCGGCGCGCGTTTCTCCAGCAGGCGGATCGGCTCGTCGATCTCGCCCTGCGCGGCCAGCATCGCGATGTGCTCCAGCTCGTTGCGGTCCGGTCCGGCGGTGGCCGCCGCGGCCTGGGCCGACTCCTTCGCCGGGGCGCCCGAGCTCGACGCCTGCGCCTTCGCGGGCGAGGCCGGCTTCGCCGCGACCGGCGGCGGCGCAGCCTTGCGCAGCGTCACGCGCGCCGGCTTGCCGAGGTAGCTCTTCTGGTTGCGTTCCTTCTCGAGCGCGCGCAGCGCATCGGCGGCCGCCTCGTTGTCCGGCTGCAGCGACAGCGCCGCGAGGTACTGCGTCGTCGCACCGTCGAGGTCGCCGCGCTTCTGCGCGGCCCGAGCCTTGTCCAGGCGCTCGCTCACGCCGCTGTCGATCTGCTGCCGCGTCGCGGCCAGGCTGTCGCGATAGCCGGCATTGTCCGGACGCAGCACCGTCAGCGCCTCCCAGGTCCAGGCGGCGTCGGCCAACTGGCCATCCTTCACCTGCTCCTGCGCACGCTGGACCTGCGCCTGCTCGAACGCCGACGGCGGCGCGCCCGCCGTCCCTTCCGGGTTGCGCAACGCGCCGGGGCCGCCGGTACAGGCCGACAGCGCGACGGCCATCACCAGGGCCAGTGCAACGGCGGCTCTCATGGGGTCGGTCCGATGCGTCGGCTGGTCTGCAGCCGGGCCTTGAAGGCCTCGAGGTCGTGGTCGCCAAAGATCATCGTGCGGCGCAGCATCAGCGGCTGCGCGTAGAAGGCGTTGCCGCCCGGGTTGACGGTCACCGCCAGCGTGTACTTCTGGCGCGTCAACGCGTCCAGCACCAGTTCGTTGGCGTCGCCGTAGGGATAGGCGTAATGGCGCACCTGGCCGGCCGTGCCGAGCTTCTGCTCGATCAGGTCGCGCGGGCCGGCGGTCTCGCTGTCGAGGTTGCGCTTGTAGCGCTCCTCGTTCTCGCCGGTGGTGCGTTCGATCAGGTTGCGATGCGACTTCGAGTGCGACTGGATGTCCATCAGCCCCGATGACTGCATCTCCGCCAGCTGCGGCCAGCTCACCGCGTCGCCGCCCGCGCCGACGAAGTCGGTGTAGACGAACATCGTCGCCGGCAGGCCGAGCTTGCGCAGCACCGGATAGGCCAGCTCTGTAGACCGACTCGTAGCCGTCGTCGAAGGTGATCACCACGGCCTTGGGCGGCAGCGGCTCCTTGCCGTCAAGGTAACCCGCAAGCTGCGACAGCTTGACGACGCGGTAGTCGTTCTTCGCGAGCCACTCCATCTGCGCCGCGAAGTTGGCCTGGGACACGGCCATCTTGCCGCCGACCGTGCCGAGACGGTGATAGCAGAGGATGGGCACGGTCTGCAGCTGGCCCGAGCGCACGCCCAGCGGGCTCATCGGCTTGAGCGGCACGATCAGCGGCTGGCCCGGCTCGGCCTTCGTGGCGCCGCTGTTGGCCTCGCTGATCTGCCAGTCGCGGTCCTCGCTGCCGAGCAGCCGGGCCGCGATGCCGCGCAGCGACTCACCGGCCACCGGCACGTAGATCAGCAGCCGGTCGCTGCGCGCGACGATCTCGCCGTTGGCGGTGGTCGAAGGCGCCTTCACGGGCGCGGGCTCGCTCAGCGGCGGCGTCGCGGTCGGCGGCGCGACGCAACCGGTCAGCGCGAGCACCATGGCCGCAGCGACGACGACTGCGCCGCCCAGCATCGGACGACGCGGATTGACTCCCTCTCCCGCTTGCGGGAGAGGGTTGGCGTGAGGGGCCCTCATGCGCGGCAATGCTTTCGCGACGGACATCAGGCGGCTCCCGGCGTCGACGGCGGCACCGGCGGTGCGGGTTGCGTCTGCTCATCCGAAGGCGCAACGGCGACCGGCGGCTCAGGCTCGGCCGGAGAAGCCTGCGCGGCCTGAGCGGCCTGCGCGCGCGCCGCCGCCAGCGCGCCGGACTTGCGCCCGATCGTCGTCGGCGCCTCGGCCTTCGCGGCGGAAGCCGCCAGCGCCTGCTTGTCCTGCAGCGCCTGCGCCATGCGGTCGAAGGCGGCGTAGAGCAGGCCGAATTCGTCCTTGCGCTGTTCTCGGATGCGGAAGTCGACGCGGCCACGGCCGATCTCGTCCAGCGCCTCCACGACCAGCTTGATGGGCCGCGAGAACCAGTTGGCGACGAAGAACATCGCGATCGCCACCGCCAGCACCGTCGTCACCGCGAGCACCGCCATCAACGTGCGCGACAGCCGCGCGACGCTTTCCAGCGGGCGCTCCGGCAAGCCCAGCGCGACACGCCCCACGGTCTTGTCCTGGAAGGTGATCGGCGAATCGAAGCCCAGGATCGCCGCGCCGCCCGCCGCGTGATACCGCGTGCGCTTGACGGCACCCTGCGCGCCCAGCGTCTCGCCCGGCGGCGCCTGATACGGCTTGCCGACGGTGTCGGGCAGGCTGGACGCGGCGACCACGCCGGCGCGGTCGATGACGGTGACGCTCTCGAAGTCACCCGTCTTCATGATCTCCTGCAGCGAGACGTCGACGGAGACCCAGTCCTCGCCCAGCGCCGCGGTGGCGTTCTGCGCGGCGATGAAGCGCGACAGCGCGGTGCCGTAGTCGGCCACCTGCTGCATCAGCGCGGCGTTCTGGCGCTGGCTGATGATGGAGCCGCTCACGGCCATCACGATGGCGACGATGCCGGCCATCATCGCGGCCCACTTCACGCGCAGCGGGATCAGCTTGGAGCGGCCCTTGTTGCGCGCTTCCTCGTCGATCTCGTTGAGCACCTTGACCAGCGAATCGGCGAGTTCGGCGCCGGTCTGGAAGCGGTTGTCGGGCGCCTTGGCCATGCAGCGGTCGACGACGCGGCGCAGCGACGCGGGGATCTCGGGGCGCAGCTTGTTGAGCGGCGTCGGGTCGTCCTTGGCGATCTTGAGCGCCAGGTTCACCACGCTGTCGCCGGTGAACGGGCGCACGCCGGTGAGCATCTGGTACAGCACGATGCCCACTGAGAACAGGTCCGAGCGCCCGTCGATCTTCTCGCCGTTCATCTGCTCGGGGGCCATGTATTGCGGTGTGCCGAGCACGTCGCCGACGCGGGTGCGCTGCTCCCCCTTGGTGGACTCCATGTGGGCGATGCCGAAGTCCATCACCTTGATGTCGAGCGTGCCGCGCACGCGGGCGATGTTGCCGGGCTTGATGTCGCGGTGGACGATGCCGCGCTTGTGCGCGTAGTCGAGCGCGCGGGCCAGCTGGATGGCCATCACGACGGTGTCGCGGATGGGCAGCGGCGTGCCGGGCTCGAGCAGGTCGGCCAGCGGCTCGCCGTCGAGCAGCTCCATGGCCATGTAGGGCCGGCCGTCGACCTCGCCCACGTCGTGCACGGTGACGATGTTGGGGTGCGACAGGCTGCCGGAGGCGCGCGCCTCGCGCAGGAAGCGGGCGTGGTATTCCTCGTCCTCGCACAGCGAGGCGTGCAGGAACTTGATCGCCACGTCGCGGCCGATGCTCGGGTCGTGGGCCTTGAAGACGCTGGCCATGCCGCCGCGTCCGATGCGGTCCAGCACCTGGAAGCGGCCGACCTGGCGCACGGGAGCCTCGTTGCTCGCGACCTTCGCGGCGAGCGTGCCGCCCGGCAGCGTGCCGGTGGACGGACGCCGCTCGGGCTCGGGCGGCAAGGCGCGCAGCGCCGCCACGGCGGCGGCGGCATCGGGATCGAGCACGGTCTCGGCGAATTCGGACGCGCCGAATTCGGATTCCTCGGCGTCGGCCACGGGCGCGGCGAACGGCGTCACCGACGCAGCGGGCGGGGCGACCGGCGGGGCGACCGGCACGGCGGGCGGTGTCACTTCGGGGGCCGGAGGCGCCACGGGCGGCTTGGCGACCGCCTCGACGGCGGGCGGCTTCGCCACGACAGCCTTCGCGGCCGGAACGAGCACCGTTTCATTGCCCGAGGGCTCAATGTCCGCGAGCGACTTGGCGGCGGCTGCGGGCGGCTCGACCGGCGCGGCTGGTGGAACGGGGGGCTGGGCAGGCGTCGAAGGCGTCGGGGCAGGAGTCACGGAAGAGGCTTCAGCGGGAATGGCGGATTCGGCGGCGGGCGTCGAGGGGGCGGGCTTCTCGGCGTGCGTGCGCGGGGTCAGCAGCGGGGCGGGCGCGATAACGGTGTGGTCGGTGTCGACGGGAATGTCGGCCGGCTTGCGACCGGCGCGCATCGAGAAGGTGTCGGGGAACGTCGGATCGATGAAGCTGATCTCGCGTTCATGCTGGACCGTCTCGGGGCCCTCGTCATGAGGCGGCTCCGGCTCCGGATCCGGCGCCGATGCGGGAACGGCGCGGTTGGCGGCGGTGTTCGGGGGCATGCGGTCCAGCGGCGCGCCGGCCGGCACGATGCGTGTCGCGTCCGGATCGAGCGTGGGATCGTCGGCCGCCGCCGGTGCGTTGCCCGGCTTGGCCGAGCGGGGATTGCCTTCTTTTCGTGACATCGAACGCCTCGCCGCGGCGAGGATCGCCGCCCAATGCGCATCGTCCCTGTCACGGGGATCGGGGGCAATGAACGAAACCACCAGAGCAAGGTCCTGGAGTTCGCTATGCCCCGCCCTGGTCGATTCAGAAGAAGCGCGCGACCCAGCGGTCTCCCACTTCCGAGTCCATCGTCGGATAGCTGATCTTTTCCAGATACTCGTCGCTGACCCAGACGGGCCGGAGCGCATTCGCAACGGCCCGGTACACGGGTAACGGATCGTTGCGGTTGACATCTCCGGCGACCGGCTCGAACGCCCGCTTGGACAAGCACCGCGCCGTCCTTCAGGTCCATCACCCGGCAATCGGCCGGCAGGACATCCCTCAACGCGCCACCACCGCCTAGCCGGTCCGCATGGCGGGGTCCCAAGGCCGTGAGCCAGTTGATGGTCATGAGACCGGCGGGTGCATGAAGCACCAGGAACGAGAAGTCGCCCATGGCCAGTCCCGGATGCCGCATCAGCCGGGGGACCGAGTGAGTCTCGAACGCGTCGGTCGCGTCGTTGTGCTCGGCATTCCAGGCGAATGCGGGGCCACACAGCCCGTAGTTGAGCGGCAGCCCTGCAAGCATCGAGGCGAAGGCCTCCCGCAGCGCATCCGGGCCGTCACGCAGGACATCGAGCGGCAGAAGAATCTGGATGCCACCCCGCGACAATTCCCTCGACGGCGCGTAGTGCACCGCGTCAAAAGCGGGCGGCGTGGCGTCAGCGTCAGGTTCTGCCGCCTGGAAGTGCGCACCGAAGGAGCCGCTGCCCAGCGTCAGGTCCGCATCGAGCCAGCGCGAAACGTCCGCCCACTCCGAAGGCTCGAAGGGGCGCATCGCCTCGTCGTCGTAGTCGCTGCAGAGACGGATGCTTGCGCCGAACCGTTGCATGAAGCCGTCATACAGGCGCTGGATCGCCGGCATGGCCGGCGCGAGCGGCCCGTCGAGCAGCAGGACGATCTCGATGCAGAGGTCGACCAGTCGGACACCGTCTTCATCGACGGTCACTTGTTCTCGAAGTTCAGTGAGAGTCATTGTTGGCAGCCCGTCATGTGCAGGCGCAGTCCTTGTCAGGCTTCATTTCGACGATCTTGTCCTTGTCGGCGCGACTCATGTTGCGCCGGGTGAAGCGCTGATTGCGGGTGTGAGTGTCCTTCGGAAACTTCACCTCGATGTACTTCGAGATGTTGCCCGGCGCGATGCCCCCGGCCGGCGACTTGAGCGACACGGCATCCCAGATCGTCAAGCGACCGCCAAGGGCCAGCGCCTCCTTGGCGATGCCACCAAAGGCGGCGACACCCGGCGCCATGCTGGTCAGCGCCGTCGTCCCGGCGATCGTGCGACCGGTCATCGAGACCAGCATGATCATCGGATCGCCTGGCGTCATCGGCGACAGCGCGGGAGCCTCCAGCAGCAGTCTCGGGTTCTTCGCCGTGTAGGTAGTGAAGTTTCCCCCATGCGTCTTGAATGATGACGAACTGAGGCGCTCCGCCATCATGTCCTGGCGCTTGCCCATGCCGGGCTTCCAGTTCTTCGTCACATGGCAGGCCGCATCGCAGAGCTCATCCGCGAGTTCCTTGTCCCCCAGTCGAGCCGCGAAGTCCGCCGTCGCGATGCCCTGGATCTCTCCGCCCAGGTTCGCCGCGTTCTCGTGGTTGTGGAACATCTTGTCCATCAACCGGGCGCAGTTCTTCCCGTTCATCTTCGTGTCGAAGGAGTACAGGATCCAGGTCGCCTCCTTCATGAAGGTGCTGGACTTGACGCCGCCGAGCGTGCCCGGATTGTCCCCGTTGGACATCGCGAACTTCGAGCCCTTGATGGCCGCCATCGCCTTGTCGCCCTTGACGGTGGTCGTGCCGTCGGACAGCGTCATCGACTGGGCGATGTTGGGATACGGGATCGGCACGGGACCGCCCGGGCTCGGGGTCTTGCAGACGTCCGGGATGGTGGCCGCGCTGATGCCGTTGCTGAACTTGTGGACCAGCGAGTTGACCGTTCCGTTGACCTTGATGGTGACCGGCATGGCGTCAGTCGATCCGGCTGCGAAGCACGGGCCACAACTGCGCGTGGAAGGTGCCGCACAGGCCGAGCAGTCCGTCGAGCAGGTCCGGGTGCGCCCGGAACCGCCACAGGCTCCAGGTCAGCCGGTTGTCCAGCCAGTCGATCTCCTCGTCGTACTGGAAGCCGCACTTCAGCGGATCGACGGGCGCGACCCCGTAGGCCCCCGATGAGGCGGCGTGGGCCCAGAACCGCAACAACTCCTCGATGCCCGCCTTGGCATCGTCCGGAGGGATGCCGTCAAAGGTCAGGTCCAGTTCGAACTGGTCCTGGCCTTCGTGCGAGATCTCCGCCTCGAACGGCAACGGCATCGTCGCGGGATAGGCGTGATCGAGCTTCGTCTCCTTCGCCAACCGGTACTGGCAGGCCCGGCCATCGCCGGACACCTCGATCCGACGCAGCAAGGTGACGACGTCGCTGCCCATGAACTGGCTCGCCAGGACCGACACGGCGCCGTCCACCGCCGGCCACCCCTTGAGCTTCCACGCGAAATCGTCCTTGCCCACCCGGACGGACTTGAACAGCGGCGTCATCGGATCGAAGTCACTTGCCGGCAGCACGCCCAGAGCACCGGTCGCACCGAGCACCCCGAAGTTCATCAGCTTGCCATGCAGCAGCGGACGGACCTCGTTCATCGGCAACTCGTCGTTCACCACGAAGCGCAGATGCGTCGTGACATCCGGGCCGAACAGGGGCCCCTCGGACAGGAGGAACTCGAATGGCAGCTCATAGGCAGTCGACAGGGTCATGCGCGGCGGACCTCAATGCAGTTCATGAAGGAAGCGTCGTTCGTAGCGGTCCAGCAGGTCGGCGTTGCCGGCGAAGCGGGCCCGTTGCAGCGCCAGGTCGTCGAAAAGCGTCATCGGTTCGAGGAACCGCGCCATCGCGCCGTACTGCGCGGCAGTCGGACCGTCGTGAACCCAGCCGGCAAACGGCGAGCCGGGAACCTGCAGACGCCATCGCCCGCGTGCCGATGCGGCCACCACGCCCGCGGCGCGCAGACCGACGAGTTCCTCTTCGCCGCCCGCGCGTTCGACCAAGGCATCGTCGAGCAGCACCATCCAGCGCGCACCCCGGCAGCGCCCGCCGATCTCCAGGCGTGTCGCGCCGTTGGTCGACACGTCCAGGGGTGGCACGCGCAAGCCCCAGCCGCCAGTGCCTGCGGAGGGCTCATCGTCGGGGGTCGCGTGGACTCGCCAACGCGGGCGCCAGATAGCCGCTCTCCAGCGGACCCGTCAGCAGGACGCCCATCAGCGCCTCCAGATGGTCCGGCCAACGCGGCTGCGCGCGCAGCGCATCGATCGAGAGCTCGGCCTGCCACCAGTGGCGCACCGGGCTGCCGGCCACTGCCGCATCGGTGTCGGCGACGAACTCGACCGATTGCTCGGCCGCCATCGGATCCGTGCCGGCGCAATACTCGGCGGAGAACAGGCTCCGCGCCCGCCCTGCCTGCGAGCGCCGCCACGCGGCAATGTGCGCGAGGAATTGCCCGGCCTCCGCACTCCGATAGCGACCCGCGCCCGCGCCGATCATCGCGGCGCCGGGCAGCGACCGCCACAGCGGGGAGGTCATCCACGCGCTGCTGGCGCGCTCCGCCCAGGCCACGAAGTCGTCCAGCGGACCGACGCAGAACGCGGCGGCGGTCAGGGTCATGCGCACGGGCGGCATGGTCGGCGCCTTCAGACCGGCAGCGGCGGAAGCGCCGGCAATTTCGTGACCGACGACACTACCTTCCCGGCCTTGTTCCACGCCGAATGGATCACCGTCGGCTGGCCGTCGCCGGTATAGCGCCCATAGGCCCGCTGCTGCTTGTTGGACATCTTCCCCTTGCCGCCGCAGTTGAACTTGAAGTCGATCGCCTTGGCGATGTTGTCCTTGGTGATGGGGAGCTTGGGGTCCTTCAGCACGAGCACATCGGCGACGAAGTTGCCCATGCCGCCGGCCGCCTTCAACGCGTTCTTGAACACGTCGCCCCAGCGCCGCACCAGTGAGCGCCCCACCAGGGCGACGCTGGTCTCGTAGACCTTGCGAGCTTCGTCGCGGGCCTTGCGAGCCACGCCCTCCAGCGCCTGGCCCTGCCGGTTGAACGCCACCTCTGAACGTAGCGGCGAATTGGGATTCTTCTTGTTGTACTCGTTGATCGAGTCCTCGCAGCACTGGTGCTTGCTTGAACCGAGGGCCGTGCAGGCCTTGCCCTTGGGAGGATTCGACGGGCTGTAGCCCGCCTTGCGGTTGATGGCGTCGTTGCAGTCTTCAGCCAGCTTCTGCAGATCCGCGTCAGTCACGCCGCCGAGTGCCTGCACGACGCCCGCCAGGTTGGCCGCGTTCTCGTGGTTGTGGAACATCTTGTCGGTCAGCCGCGCCGCGTTCTTCTTGTTCAGCTTGACGTCGAAGGAGTACAGGATCCACGTAGCCTCCTTCATGAAGGTACTGGACTTCACACCACCCGCGACGCCGGCGTTGTCGCCGTTGGACAGCGCGAATTTCGAGCCCTTGACCGCCGCCATGGTCTTGTCGCCACGGACCGAGGTCGTGCCGTCGGACAGCGTGATGGACTGGGCGATGTTGGGATAGGGAATGGGCACCGGCCCGCCAGGACTGGGCGTCTTGCAGACATCGGGGATGGTGGCCACGCTGATGCCACTGCTGAACTTGTGGACCAGCGTGTTGACCGTACCGTTGACCTGGATCGTGATCGACATGGCCTCACCCCCCGCCGAGACGATCCAGCAGCCGCTGCTGCCGCCACGCCGGCGCATCCACCGGGAACAGCGGCGTCCCCGGCCGCAGCAGGCACAGGTGCAGCGCGGCGAGCGACCTCGCCCGCTGACGTCCGCCGTGCAGCACGCGCAGGCAGTGCACCTCGCTCAACGGCTGACCCAGGAAAAGCCGTCCGTCCGCCGACAAGGTCGGCAGCCGCGACTGATGCGCCAGCCACCAGGCCCGCACCTGCTCGACGTTCGGCCACGGCAGCGCGACGTCCACCGGCACCTCCACGTCGTCGTCCTCCGGGTCCTCATTGGGGCCCTCGTCGAAGTCCTCCGGCGGCGGCGCCTCCAGGCCGTCCGTGTTCACGTCGGCGCCGGCGATCAGGCAGAAGGCCTCCAGCGCGATGCGCGCCGACGCGGGCTTGGTCATCTGGTCGATCAGCCACGGCAGGTAGCGCAGCTGGCCGGACAGCCCCGCGCCGACGATGCGCAGGCGCGCCGCGCCGGCCATCGTCTCCGCCTCGACCAGCAGGCGGTGGCCCTCCTGCACCGGCAGCGCGAGCACCGCCAGCCGGAACGCGTCCATCTGCCGCGTGCCTGGCCGCAGCGCGGCGCCGGTCAGCGCGGCCAGCGCCTTGCCGCGATCGCCCAGCAGCACGCCGGACCACAAGGCCCAGTAGCGTGGCTCGCTCTTCTCGTCGCCGATCAGGCCGAGCACCGGCTCCAGCCACTCGACGCGCCCGAGCTCGCCCGCCAGCCGCAGCGCCCGCGCGCGCTCGCCGGCATTGGTCGACCGCATCGACACCGACCAGCGCTCGCCCGCGTCCAGCCGGTGCGCGCCGTAGGCCTCCAGCGTCAGGCGCCGGCTCAGCGAATCGTCGGCCGGCATCAGCGCCTCGGCCTTCAGCGCCTCGTTAGCGCCGACCCAGCCCAGCGCCGAGGCAAGACCTGGCGCCGCCTCGGGCGCTTCCTTGGCGCGCCGCACCAGCGGCTGCCAGTCGTCCGGCCGCCCGTTCAGCGCCAGGACGCCGGCGACGAAGAAGTCCTCCGCGCAATCGTTGACCAGCGCGGCCTGGCACGGCGGCCAGGCCTCGTCGCCGGCCTCGACGAGCCCGTCGATCTGCGCGGCCAGTTGTTCGTCCAGATCGGCGAACTGCTGCGGCGAGTAATGCGGCGCGTCGAGCGCGTCACGCCGCTGCGTCCACAGGAATGCAGCCTCGTCACGGTAGGTCTCGATCTGGTCGGCGGTCACCGGCGCCGGAAGACCGGGATCGAAGCGGGCGTTGTCCATCGTCATGCCCGCACCGCCACGTCGGCGCGAATCACCGCCGCGCCGCGTCCGCCGCCGTCCGAGCTGCCCCACAGCAGCGTCAGCGGCCCCTTCGCATGACCCTTGCGGCAGGCGGAGGCCGCCAGCAGCAGATGCAGCGGCAAGCCCGCCGCGCCCACGTCGCCCCAGCAGTCCGCCGGCGCGAGGAAGTCCGTCGGATCGCGCAGCCGGTCGCGCACGCGCAGCCCGCAGAAACCGTATTCATCGGCGCGATACGCCTCTCCGTTCATGTCGCAGACCACGTTGTCGATCACCCCTCCCGCGGGCATTTCATCCAGCGCGCGGCGCAGGGCCTGCGTCAGGCCTTCGCCGATGCAGACCTCGCCGCTCTTGTTCAATTTCGATTCGCGGCCGAGCCCGACCGCAAGCACGTCCGCCCAGCCGCCGCCCGCCGCGGTCTCTCCCGCACGCGCCAGGAGCAGCGCGCCGGCGGCTTCACCGGGGATAAAGCCCCAGGCGTTGTTCAAGGGACCGGCACCGTGCAACTGCTCTTCGGCCTCGAGCCATTCGAGCGTCTCCGGCGCCAGATACGAGTCCACGCCCGCGACGACGACGGCGTCGACCTGCCCGCCGCGCAGCCAGGCGCGCGCCTGGTCGAGCGCCTCGAAGCCGCCCGCATGGCCGCTGGCGAAGAGCTGGCACGGGCCAAGCCAGGCGCCGAGGCGTTCGCGGCACAGCGCGCGCACGGCGTCGGCGGCGTCATCCGGACCGCCGGGACGCGCAGGCGGCAAGGCGATGGCGACGCCGATGCGGCCGTCGCGCCCATCGCGGGCCGTCGTCGCCGCACCGCCTGGCGCGAACACACCCGCCAAGGCCTCCGTCAACGCGGGCGCGAGCAGCGCGACCAGGCGTTCCGCGCCGCGCAGGGCGTCATCGACGCCGGCCACCCGCGCCACGCGCATCGGCTCGCCGGCGGTGTCGATCATGTAGGCGTGCTCGCTGAAGCCGCACAGCCCCGCACGCACCGCGGCGGCGGTCGAACGCGCATCGCCGCCCACCGGGGTGAAGGCGCCGATCGCCAGGACGCGCAGCGCCGGCGGAGCCGGTGCGGCGGGCGATCGCGGAGCAGTCGGTTCCTGGCGCATCTCAGGCCGCCTCCGTCCGATGACCGGAGGCATCGGCCTCGTCGGGCATCGGCGCCCCGAGCACGCCGTCGCGCAGATCCTGCTTGAGCCAGATCCGCGTGCGGTCGAGCTCGAGCACGCGCGGATGGCACGGCAGCGCGCTGTGGAAGACCAGCGAGACCCGGCGCTCGTCCGGCGCCAGGATGACGGTGTGCAGCTTCGGCGGCGGATGCTGCTCGCGGTGGCCGTCGTTGAAGAAGGTCTCCAGGCCGAGGAACACGCGCGGCAAGGCGAAGCGGAGCTGTCCGCCGCCCGGCGACAGGTTCAGCAGCGCGACGGGTTCACCGCCGCGCAGAAAGCCCGCGTGCTGCTGATCCGGCGGCGCGCACTGGTAGTGACGGTCGTCGAAGTCGTCGGGCAGCAGCGGCAGGCGCTCGCGCTGCCAGCGCTCGTCGTAGGTGCCGGCGAAGCGGCGACGCTCCGTCCAGTGGCTGCACAGCGCGCCGAAACCGGCCGGCACGGGCCGGTCCTTCCAGCCGCGGATCAGATGGTCGGGATCTTCGATGTTGGGCAGCGGCCGGCCGTCGACATGGTCGCCGTCGACCGCGTAGCCCTGCCCCAGCGGATTGCGCTCGTCCCAGGTCGCGGGATCGGCCTGGGGATCGACACCGCCGAAGGCGCGCTCCCACACGACGGGCATCGCCGTGAACGGCGCCGGACGGCCGATGCTGCGGCCTGACCAGACGCGATCGCCGAAGACCTTGAGCACCTTGGCGCGACCGCCCACCGCCACGCCGACGTCCAGCTCCGTCACCGGCGTGCCGCCGGGCGCATGGGCCTGTCCATCGACGATCACGTCGGTCGCGATCTTGGTCCGGATCAGGTCCGCGTCCGCCGACAGGCTGGTCGAGGCCGCGTCACCGCGATGCGCCGGACCGCGCAGCACCTCGGGCTGCGTCTCGGCCACGCGCGGCGTGCCGTCCGCCTGCAGCGTGAAGCTCGCCTTCACGGCCACCAGCCAGATCTCGGTGCCGTCGCGATCGCGCACCCAGCCGCGCTCGGCGGCGAACGGCGTGCGGTTCTGCAGTTGCCACATGGGGGATCCTGACGGGGTCCGGGACCGTCAGTTGATGTCGACGAACGCACCCTTGATGCGGTTCGCGCCGCTGGAGCGGCTCAGCACGTAGGTGCCCCGGATCAGGATCTTGCCGGCGGCGGTCAGCACGATGCTGGCCTCGCCGCAGCGCAGCTCGACCTGCTTCGCGCCGTTGAGCACGACGCGCTCGCCGTCGACCGTCACGGTCTGACCCCGTCGCGTCAGCGCGGGTCCGGCCGTCCCGGCAGGCGCTCCCTCGGGGTCGATTTCGGGTTCAGGCTCGGGCGCGGCCCCGCGCGCTTCCAGCTCGAGTTCGCGCGCGGCGTGGGCCGCACGGGCGCCGTGCCTCGGCGCCTCGGGCTCCGCATGCCGCATCGCGCGGCCCAGGATGACCGGCCGGGTCGGATCGCCGCGCTCGAGCGAGACGATGACCTCGTCGCCCTCATCCTCGACCTTCAGTCCGACGACGGACATCGCGACCACGGGCGGCAGGCCCTTGGCCATGCGGACCAGGAAACGGCCCTGCGCGTCGAAGCCGCAGAACATGCCGACCAGCACGCCGGCGTCGACGAGCCGCATGCGGTCCATCAGGTGCTCGGCGGCGGCGACGGCCGCGCGGGTCGGGTCGCCGCGACGGCGGTTGGGACTGGGAGCGGCGCCCAGGGGCCCCGCGTTGCCTGCTTGTTCGGCCATGTCAGTTCTCTCCGATCTTGGCGCCCTTGACGGCGACGCCGCCGCTGCCCTTGATGCCTACCGTGCCGCTGGCCTTGATGGTGATCTTGGATGCGGTGATCGTGATCCCGCTCGAGTCCATCACGATCTTGCTGCCGCCGGCCTTGAGCGTGATCGACGGCGCCTCGATCGTGGCGCTGCCGCCGGCCTTGGTCTTGTAGGTGCCCTTGGCGGTCTGCCCGATGGTCGCGGCCGACAGCTTGTGCGGACCGCCGACGCCGATCGACTGCAGCGCGCCGACGTTGACCCGCTGCAGCCCGCCGATGGACACCATCTGCGCGCCGCCGACGTTGATCGCTTCCGCCGCGCCCACGGTGTGCATGCGCGCCGCGCCGACCGTGTGGGCCTCGGCCAGCGAGACGGTGGTGGTCTGCGCACCGTTGACGGTGTGGCTGCGCACGCCGTTGACGGTGACCGTCTGGCCGGCGTTGATCGTCACCGTCTCGCCGCCGTTGACGGTCTCGGTGCGATGCGCGCCGATGGTGATGGTCTCGGCCGCGCCGACGGTCTCGGTGCGGCTGGCGCCGACCGAGGTGGTCTCGTTGGCGCCGACCGTCTTCGAGCGGTTCGATCCGACGCTGATCGTCTGGTTCACGCCGACGGTCTGCGTCTGGTTGTTCCCCACGGTCTCCGAGTCGTCCACGTCGACCGTGTCGGTGCGGTTGTTGTGGATGGTGGAGGTCTGATCGTGCTCGATCGTGGTGGCCATGTCGTACTGGCCGTGGATCGTGATCATCTCCTTGCCGGCGGTGTCGTCCATCGACATCTCGTTGTAGCCGGCGCCCTTGTGGGTCTTGGACTTCATGCCGCTGATGACGGCGGCGGCGGGCAGGCCGTACGGGGGCATCTGCTCGGCGTTGTAGACGCGGCCGGTGATGAGCGGCTGGTCGGGGTCGCCCTCGACGAAGTCGACCACCACCTCCTGCCCGATGCGCGGGATGGACACGCCGCCCCAGCCCTTGCCGGCCCAGGGCTGCGAGACGCGGATCCAGCACGAACTGGTCTCGTTGCGCTGGCCGCGGCGGTCCCAGTGGAACTGCACCTTCACGCGGCCGTACTTGTCGGTGAAGATCTCCTCGCCCGACGGCCCCGTCACGATCGCGGTCTGCGGGCCCGGCGCCATCGGCTTTGGCGTGCGGCGCTCAGGGCGGAACTGCTGGTCGGCGGGGATGGCGTTGAAGCGGCAGCGCAGCTCGGACTCGCCCGAGGCCGACTCCGTCGACGCCTGGCGCAGCTGCGTGACCGTGCCGGTGATGAGGTACTTCGCGTTCTGGTCGTCGCGCGGATGGCGGCTCAGCGACAGCAGATGGCCGGTGCGCACGCCCTGCGCGTTCGTGTCGCCGTCGAAGCGGGCGAAGGCGGTCTGGATCTCGTCAAGCCGGTCCTCGACGTACTGCGCGCCGTCGCTGCCCTGCACGTAGCCGCCGGGGTAGTCGAAGACCTCGCCGTCGGACAGGTCGTAGTCGCGGGCGCGGTCCAGCTGCGTTTCCAGCGAGGTCGAGGGCCGCTCGAAGTCGTAGTCGGTGATGACGACCTTGCCGGGCTTGAGGCTCTCCTGCGTGACCCCAGGTGTCGACGTACTCGAGCTCGGGCGGCGCGTTGTTCGCGCCGCCGTAGAACGGCAGGGTCTCGCAGTCCGGGGCGCAGTCGTGGGCGGAGGCGGCGTCGGTCAGCACCAGCGTGTGGCCGGACTCGTCGTGGGTGAAGTACCAGTAGATGCCCTCGTTCTCGAGCAGCCGGGCGACGAAGTTGAAGTCGGTCTCGCGGTACTGGACGCAGTAGGTCCAGGGCCGGTAGGCGCGCATCAGCTTGAACTCGTGGCGCGCGACCGGGTGGTCGTCGAAGACCGCCTTGACGATGTCGGGGACGGTCATCTCCTGGAAGATGCGGCAGTCGGCGGTGCGCGTGAGCAGCCACAGCCAGGGGCGCATCGTCATCTGGTAGACGGTGTGCTTGCCCTCGAAGCCGGTCTGCGCGAAGCGGGTGACGTAGCCGGCCAGGTGGCGGGGCGCGTCGTCGCGCAGGGCCATGGTCAGCGTCGCGGACTTGCCGAGCAATTCCGAGGCGCGGATGTCCTTGCGCTCGCTGAGCAGGGTCAGCGTGGTCTCGCCGAGGTCGCTCAGCGCCTCACGCGACGCGCAGGCGTGGACGCGGAGGACGTCGTCGTCGAGGGCGGTCTTGAGGCGGAATGGAGCTGCCATGGGCGGACCGTGAAAGCGGACCCGGAGCAATCGGACCTTCACGGTAGGCTTGTGGCCAGCCCCCCGAAAGCGACCAAAGTCATCCGCCACGGTTGCCACGGCCGCGAGGCGGGCAGTCCGCGTCGTTGCAAATCCTCGCCATAGTGCCGCTATGGCTGCGGTTTACGCCTAGCGGCCCTCCCGCCTCGCAGCCGCGGCGGCCGGCGCGGGGGGGACCCTGGCATGTCACCGGTGTGGGTGACGTGTGCGCCGCTGCGTGCGGCGCCGCACGTTCGTCATCGTTACATCGGCAGCGTCAGCGAGACGGTGATCGTCAGCACGGCGCCGTCGTCGTCGTAGTCGGCGGTGACCTCACGGCCCTCGACTTCCCACTGCTCCCACTCGAAGACGCCCTCTTCCTCCTCGCCGTCGACGGCTTCGCCGTAGGCGGCGGTGGCGGCCTCGCGGGTGGTCACCGGCGTGGTCGCGAACGGGCCGTTGCCCTTGTAGGGATCGACTTCCTCGCTGCCTTCGGGGTAGTAGAAGATCGCGCTCAGCACGTGCGTGCCGGGGCCCAACGGTTCACCGTAGTCGACCGCGTGGGTCTCGCGCGGGGAGAAGGACAGCACCACGCCGGCCTCCTTGAGGTGCACGAAGCCGGCGCGGATCTCCTTCTTGCGCTTCTGGGAGAGCTCGGTCGGCGCGGGCGTGCCGGCGGGCGTGGTGTGCGCGAGAACCGCGGCGATCAGCGGAGCGTCGAGCTCGGTCAGGCCCAGGAGGCTGGGGAGATCGGGGAGCGTCGGAATGGTGGTGGTGGTCATGAGGCTGAACGATACCCCGTAATGGGGTCACCGGGGCCGGGCGGGCGATCAGGCAGTTGGCGTGGGTACCGCGCTCACGAGCCGGCAGCCCAGGACGTGGAAGCGAATTCCACCCATAGCCGAGGGAGTTCCGTCAGTTCGCCCTGATGTGGATCCCGGACCTGGCTGCCCGCGATCACGAGCGGTTTCAGGCTGACGCGCTCAACCGGAGGCGCGTCGAGATCGATGTCCTCCACGATGGCCGCCTGCACGCAGACGCCCTGACGCCATCGGAGCAGCAGCGGCAGGTCGGGAGGGATGAAGCCGTTCAGGAACTCGGCGTGATCCTCCAGATCCAGCCACATCCAGGCGACTTGGGCCGGCATCGCATCCGCGCAGAGCGCGTCGAAGAGCGGCCGCAGCCGCAGACACTTCGGGCACCACGCCTCGGCGCCGATGATGACCAGCAGCTCCGCGTCGGGCCGTGCGAGTTGACGGGCCAGCGCTTGCGCGTCATTCCAAGGATCGAAGGTCGGCATGTCAGGCGGCCTGCTCGAGACCGATGCGGCGGAGTTGACGCGCCTGATGCCCAGGGCTCGCGCGCAGGTCGACAGCGTATTCGGGATGCATCCGCGTCAACGCGTCCGCCGCGATGAATCGCAGCGCCTGGGCGTGGTCGCGCGTCGGGTCGAGGATGTCCCGCAGGAGGTGCGGATGCACCGGATTCGCCAGCAGCAGCCGCTGGTCACGCGGCCACGCGTGACGGCTGGCCGGATGCGCGCGGACGCGCGTGACGTCGGGCAGAGGAAGGCCGGCGTCGGCATCGCGGCGCTCCGTTGTCATCGGTGCGTCGAGATCGAAGGGTGACTCCTCGGCCGTGAGCCCTTCTCCGGCTAGATCGACGGCCGTGAGGCACTGCCAGACCCATCCAGCCCAACGACCCTGCGCCGGATCCTGCATCGCGGCCACGACGAAGTCGAGCAGCGCCGGATCGCCATGACTCAGCGAAAAATTGAGCGCCTGCCTCACCGGCAGACGCGCCACCAGCCGCCCCGTCTCGGGATGACCGATCGGCAGCATGGCGGCGAGTTCACGGAGCCAGCGGTCCAGGCGGCGTCGCGCCGGCACGCGATACCAGCCGGTCGCCGTGGCGAGCACATCGGTCTGTTCCACGGTGCATTGCCAGAGCAGACCCGACAGGCGCGCCACGACGTCGGAGCTGCGGGCTTCCCGGGCTGCGCCCGCATGCCAGGCGATCACGGCCTCGGCGCGGACGGCGCTCGATGGGTCCTCGAACAGCGGCCGAAGCAGCCCTGGCCGCTCCCGTCCGACAGCGCGACAGGCGGCGGCACGGACATGGGGGTCGGCGTGTTGAAGCAGAACGGCAGCCGATTCGGGCACCGTGCCGCGCAGTGCGCTTGCCCGCAAGGCGAGCACGAGGTCCACCGGTTCCTCACTCGTCCAGGCCTTGTCGAGCCAGGCCCCGGCATCGGTCTCGCTGGCCCACGCCAACGCGGAAGCCGCTCCGCGCAGCACGGCATCCGGATGGCGACGGATCGTGCGCAGGACGCGCCAGATCCGGTCATCACGCGAATCGGAATCGCCGAGCAAGGCGCAATACATCGCTACGAAGGCCTCCCCGGCCTTGCCCCAGCGGTCGAGACCGGCGATGGCCAGTTCGTACGACAACGGCGTATTCAGGCGCAGGCCTTCGAGATTGGCCTCGAGCAGATGCGCGAAGTGCCGGGCCCGCTCGGCGCCGAGATGCGTGGCCTCTGCGGGACGATCCAGCGTCGTCCAGTAGAACGCGGCGTCTTCCACATGTCGCGCCACGATGGGCGAAACGAAGGGGCGGTCCAGTGCGACGGAATCCATCTGTTCCTCGGGCATGAGTTCGGGTGCGGACAGCGGGGCCGTCAGTTCTTGTAGGGGGCAACGACCTTGCGCCAGGTCTTACCGTCGAAAGTCGAGACCGTCCACAGGTCCGCAACAACGAGCAGGCCGTCGTGCGCGTCCATGTGGCCCGAGGCCAGGATGGGCTTGCCCTCGTGCTCGGGCGCCACGATCTCGTGCCCGTTCCACACGCGGAGCTGGTAGTCGGAAGCGAGCCAGAGCTGACCGTTGAACCAGCGCGTGTCGTTCCACAGGATGCTGGAGCCGCGCTGTTCCAGCAGGCGCCAGGTGGACTGCTGCCCCACCCACAGGCTGCCGCCTTCGCCGGTGATGTACACGTTCCCGTCGCCGCCGCAAGTCACCGTCGCCAGTTGCTCGTTCGTCGGGAAGTCCATCTGGCGCCACTCGCGACCGTTGAAATGCCAGACGTCGCCGTGACCGCCGACCGCGTACATGTCCGATTCCGAGAAGGCATCCAGGTCCTTGAAGCCGGCCGCCTGCAGTTCGTCTTCGTTCTGGGACATGGGGATGCCTTCGACCCGCATCCAGCGGCCCACCGCCACGCGCTTGTACAGCGTGCGGGCGATGCCGATGGAGTACGTGAAACCGAAGAGACACTTCATGCGGCTTGTCGCCGGGCGGGCCCCCACGGCGATCTTCTCGAGAGGTCCATTGCCGCCCCCGAGCGGCCAGGCGTCGCCGTCCCGTCCCCTGGACACGACGATCCCGCCCGGCCGCTCGAACGGCGCACGGCTGACCCCAAGCTTCGGAAACGCCATGTTCTGCAGCTCCTGGCACTCCAGGTTCTGGTCCGACGTGTCGTCGAGAAACACGCTGAAGATGCGAGTGGGTACGTCGGCATCGAGCAGGTGCGTCGTCTCGTCATGCGGCAAGGATTTGCGGGCGACCAACTGAAGGATGTCGCGATTGCGTACGGCGACACCGGTGATCTCGAAACCTTCGACGATCTCCTGCCACTTCTTCAGTGAAACGTGCGGACTGCTCATGGAGGTGGACAGCCGGTTCAGTCCTTGTATGGCGCGACGACCTTGCGCCAGGTCTTGCCGTCAAAAGTCGAGACCGTCCACAGGTCAGCGACGGCAAGAAGACCGTCGTGGGCGTCCATATGACCCGAGGCCACAATGGACTTTCCCTCATGCTGAGGGACGACGATCTCTCGACCGTCCCAGACTCGCAACTGGTAGTCGGAGGCCAACCAGAGTCGCCCCTGGAACCACCGCACGTCGTTCCAGAGCACAGTGGACTCTCGCTTCTCCAGCAAACGCCAGGTCGAATGCTGACCGACCCAGAGACTACCGCCCTCGCTGCTGATGTAGACGTTGCCATCCCCGGCGCAAGTCACCGTCGCCAGACGCTCGTTGGTCGGGAAACCCGACTGGCGCCATTCGCGTCCGTTGAAATGCCAGACATCGCCGTGGCCGCCAACCGCGTAGAGGTCATTTTCTGAAAAGCCGTCGATGTCGTCGAAACCGGAGGCCTTCATTTCCTCCTCGTTGCGTGGTGTCTCGATCCCCGCCACCTTCTCCCAGCGGCCCACGGCGACTCGCTTGTAGATCTCGCGCGCAGTGCCGACCGCATAGGTATGCGCTCCGATGAATTTCAGGCGTGAGGTGCCGGGCCATTGCCCGGTGGCAATCTTCTCGAGCGGCCCGTTGCCGCCGCCAAGGGGCCAGGTGTCACCATCTGCATTCATCGCGGCCACGAGCCCGCCAGGACGGGCAAACGGAGCCCGACTGACACCCAGACTCGGAAACGGCATGTGGCTCAATTGCTGACATTCGATGTTGTTCTCGGTCGAGTCATCCAGAAAGATGCTGCTCAACCGGGTAGGAATGTCGCTGTCCTTCATCAGCGATGCCTGGGCCGCCGGAACGTGCTGCCGCGACAGCATCTGGAGGACGTTGCGATCGCGGACGGCAATACCGGTGATCTCGAAACCTTCGACGATCTCTTGCCACTTCTTCTTTGAAACGTGCGGACTGCTCATGTCGGATGGTGAGTTGATTAACGGCCGCCGGGAGCCGTCGGCGTGGTCGGCGCCGGGGCATCAGGAGTGACGACCTTCGATTGCTCATTGACCATGGCCGGACGCGCACCGCGGCAGACGCGGTCGTAATACGACTCCAGCTGCGCGCGGATGCACTCCTTCGAACAGCCTGAAAGCGGAAAGGCTTCCTTGTGCGAGTCGGCGGCAGCATCGATCGCGTCGTCCATGCTCATTCGCATGTCTTGACCAACCTTGCCCAGCTTCTGCTTGGACCGATGCAGGCGCGCCAACGCTTGGTGCGCCCGGGCGTGACTGCCGTGATTCTGACTGAAACCCTCGACGCAGACCGTTGGCGCGACACCATGCTCATATTCGGGACAGACGTCCTTGACCGAACCGCCAGGAATCAGGTGATGCCCGGTTTGGCCAGGACAGCAGCCGCCGGATGACGCCGACTCGATCTTCGACCTTCCGCGTTTACCCAATGGGTTGCCCGCGCCGTCGCCGTCATAAGGTACGAGGTTGCACTTTCTTGCACGCGTGCAGTCGTTGACGGTCGCCAAGACGTCCTGTCCCTCGGTCGCCAGTTTCAATACATCTTCGTCCGAGAGGTTCTTGAAATCGCCGAATTTCTGACCCAACGCCTGCAGATCTTTGGCCTTCTTCGTCAGGACTTCCAGACGCTCCAGGGACTCGGTCGCCACGCTACGGATTTCAGAGATATCGCCGACCGCCACGGCGGCATCGACCACCGACCATAGGGCCATCGCTGCATTGCCCCATGCGGGAACGGCGCTTCCGGCGAGTTGCTTCGCTCCCGCCTTGGCTCCCCACTTCATCGCCGCATTCTTGCCAGCGTTGAAGGCCATGTCCGTCAACTGCTCCTTCAAGGCGTTCATCAAGTTGAGTTCCTCAGGCAGATGCTTGTAGGCCTCTTCAAGCTTGCCCGCGTACTCCTTTGCTTTTTCCGCCGTATTCACCATGGCGCCGAGCCCGTCGCAGTGGTCGTCGGTCCAATGCCACCCTGCGCCGTCACGTCGTGACGCCTTGTCGTTCTTCGATCGGAATTTCCGCAACAACTGCGACAGTTTGCTGTGCTTCTTCAGCGCATTGCGCGACTCGGAGTGGTCCTTCTCGGGCGCACATGCCCGCTCGACACGAGCCTCTTCCTTCTTGCACGGATGCCCACCCCAGAATCCCCGCGAGACATACGGGAACGTCGGCGTGTTGCTCGGCATCGAGCCGTGGTTATGCGTGACCAGGTCCAGGTTGCGCGGCACGCCGAAGCCCTCGAACACCACGTCGCTCGACCAGTTGGTGAAGTACGCCTTCCCCTTGATGACGCCCGTCGCGACGCCCTTGCCGAAGGCTTGCGTCGCGGGTTCGTTCCCGATGCTGGTGTCGAACCTCGACTTGTTCTCGATGGCCACCATCTGGCCGACAATCATCACGGTCTTCGTCCCGTTGACGATGGAGTCGGCGAAGCAGGTGTTGGGATACGGAATGACGACCGGGCCGGCGGCCGGCCCCGGCGGACTCCAGCAGGGATCGGGCGACGCGCTCGACGACACTCCGGAAGAGCCGACCGCCTTGCTGGCGATCTCCTGGCCGTTGGCGTAGACGTGGGTAGCTGGCATGGTCTTCAGGCAGTGTCCTGGGCCGGTTCTCGGGTGCGGAGCATCAACGCGGACCGGCGTCCGTCGTCTTCGGCGAAATGCAGCAGGCCGGTACGACCCAGACCTGCCGTGCCGGCATGCCCGATCGTGCCCAGCGCACGCATCTCATGCGCGATCCAGCCCAGCGTCGCCACCGCGCCCGCGGTTCCGGCATCGCCGATGAACTGCGCGATGCGGTGATGAGGAAACTCCACGCGCTTGCGCTCCATCGCGCGCGACATCGCGAGTTCGATCTCGCGCGCCATCCAGTGCTCGCCGTTCATGCCGCTGGCGTGGAACTCGGCATCGGCCACGGCGACGCCCGATTGCCGCGCCGCCTCCCGCAGCGCCGCGGTCAACGCCTGCGCACGCAGCGGCTCATCGCCGTCGATCCGCCAGTCGTCCTGCCCGCTCGCGGCGCCGGTGATCCAGACCTCGGTCATGCCAGCGCGCGTGGCCAGTCGCGTCAGCACCACGGCCGCGGCGGCCTCGCCAGGAATCAACGCATCCGTGTGCCGATCCTCCGCGAGCCTGCGCTGCGCCAACAGGCGGTCGATCGTCGGCGCCGTCAGCAGGCTGTCCGACGCGAGCAGCACGACATGGCGGATCGCCTCGGTACCGTCGATCCCGTCCTCGAGCAGATGGGACGCTAGCAGCACACCGTCGGCAAGTCCGCCCCGGCCCGCATGCATCGCCCGACTGCCGGGATGCAGACGGTGATCGGTCGTCACGGTCTGGAACGCTTCATGCAGTTCACGCAGCGGAGTCGCCGGCTGCGACGCCGACGGCAGCATCAGCAGCAGCGCCGTCGACTGCGGCGAGAGCGACTCGCCCTCCTCCAGCTTGGCGCGCTCCCACGCCTCGTCGAAGGCCATGCGAAGCAGAGCGGCCTGCCGCTGACCGCCCCAGATGTCGAAGCCATGCACCGGGGCCCCGACGACCGGCTTGCCGCCGAGACCGACGAACCGGGTCTCGCGGAACAGGTTCAGCCGCGCTCGGATCGCCGCGACCGTGCGCGGCAGCGTGTAGCCAAGCGCGCTGCATAAGCCTTCTGCGGCGATGCGCATCGGGCGTGGTGGCCGGATCTGTGCACTCATGCGACCGCCTCGTTCTCGACGGCACCGGGAACGTCGGCCACCGTGCCGCAGCCGGCACAGCCCCCGGCCACGCGCTGCCGCCACCAGATCGGATCGATCGGACCGACGGCCACTTCGCTGAACTCCTGAATGCTCCGGTACTGGCGGACGCTGGCGCGCCAGACCACGCTGAAACGGCGCTCTTCGGGCTCGAAGAACAGCGTGTCGACAACCGCCTCCGGCGCCTCCTGTCGATAGTCGGTACGCAGCACACGGACTTGCATGTCGAGCTTGGGCAGCGCAAAGCTGAGTTCCGGATGCGTCTTCAGCAGATGCGTGAGACGCACCGTCTCCCCGCCGCGTGGATACGCCATCTGCTGGTCCGGAGGCGCGACCTGATGAAAGCGCTCATCGAAATCTTCCGGCAGCAGCGGGAATACCTCCCGCCGCCAACGGTCGTCATAGGTGCCGCCGTAATGGCGGCGCGGCAGCCAATGCCGGCCGATCGCGCCCAACGCCCACGGCGTCGCGTCGTCGCCCGGGTGACGGACTGGCCGTGCCGGATCTTCCAGCCGCGGAGCAGGACGGCCGTCCATCGCGCGCCATGTCGTCTCGCCCGCGAAGCCGAGACCGATCGGGTTGGACTCCTGGACCTCGGCGTGGCCGGGATGTCCATCCACCGGCTGAGTGCCGCCGAACGCACATGCATGATGAAGCGGCAAGCTGACGAAGGGCTCCGGCTCGGTCAGCTTGAAGTCGGCACGTCCGGAGCCGGCGGCCCGCCAGCGACGCTCACCGGTGACACGCACCCGCTTGCTGAACTCGCCGACCTCGACGCTGGCGATCAGCTCGCGCACCGCCACGCCGTCCGGCGCGTGGCGCATGGGCGTCGAAGATCACGTCGCAGCGCGGTTTGAAGCGCGGCATGTCGGCGCCATAGCGCATCGCGCTTTCGCCGGGGACGCCATGGTATTCATCGGCCAGCACGATCGGCGACGGCGGCAGCGGGCGCGGCCGCTGCCCCGGATCGGGGATCCGCCAGGTCGCCTTGACCGCGATCACGAGATGCTCGCGTCCGGCGGCATCCAGGGCCACCGCGACGTCGGACACCAGATGCCGGGAGCCCACATGAAGCTGCATACCCGGTGTCGCTTTCAGTTGACGTGCACCGACCCGCCCACGATCCGCTGCGTCGCGCTCGCGTGGCTGGTGATGTAGGTTCCGCGCAGCTGGATGCGGCCATCGGCCGTCAGCACGATGCACGCCTCGCCGCAGCGCAGCTCGAGTTCCTCGGCCGCTTCGATCACCTCGCGATGACCGTCCACCGTGATGACGAGCCCTTCCGGCGCCTCGTCGTGGCCAACGGGTGCCGGCTGCGCTTCCCGCGCGGCCTCGCCGTTCCATAGCAAGCCCAGCACGATCGCGGAGCCGCCGGCAAGCACGCTCAGCGCGACGCCCTGGCCGGCGTGTTCCGCCGACAGCGGCACCAGGCTGTGCGCCACGCCCACGAGCCCCAGCCCGGGGACCATCGCCGCGCCAGTCGCGCCTTGCGCGGGCACCGCCTGCAGCGTGCCGATGATCACCTGTCCCGGCATCGGCATGGCGGCCGACTGCGAGCCCTGATTCAACAGCGCATGGAACGGCGACGCGTCCTGCGCCGCCGCGTCGACGCCGTGCTCCGGCAAGTCGAGTCGCTCCACGTCAGTTCTCCAGGATCTTCTTGCCCTTGACCGTCACCTCGCCGTCGGCCTTGAAGGTCTGCTCGCCGGTGGTGCCGACGCTGAGCGTGTGGCCGTTGAGGATGATGGTGCCGTCGGACTTCATCGTCAGGCTGGCCTTGCCCACCGTCAGGTGGATCTCGTCCTTGGCGTCGACGGAGTACACCGCGCCGCTGCTGATGCTGTAGTCCTTCCCGACCATCGTGTTCTTGTACAGCCCGACCTGTTCCGTCTGGAATGCACCGACCGTCGTGTTCATCATCGCGCCGACCGACGTCTGGTACCCCAGACCGATCGTCAACGCCTTGGCCATGCCGATGGTCTCGGCCTTCGCCATCGCGATGGTCTCGGTCTTGTTCGCACCGATCGTCACCGACCGGTTCGACCCGATGCTGATCGTCTCGTTGATGCCGACGTCTTCCGTGCGGTTCATCCCGATGGAGATCTTCTCGTCGAGGTCGACGCGCTCGGTGCGGTTCTTGTGCACCGTGATCGTCTCGTCCAGGTCGACCGTCTCCGTGCGGTTGCCCTTCACGAACACCGTCTCATGCCGGTCGATCGTCTTGGTCCGATCCCGTCCGACCCAGTGCGTCTCGTCGTTCTCGACCTCGATGTCCTGGTTCTTCTCCGCGTGGATCCACAGCTGCTCGTCGCCGTGCTTGTCCTCGAACCGGATCGCGTTGGCGTTGCCGTAACTGCCGCCCTTGGTCGAGCGCGTCAGGAAGCCGCTCTGCGTCGCGTTGGCCGGCAGGTCCCATGGCGGCAGGTTCTCGCCGTTGTAGGTCCGACCCATGATGATGGGCGCGTCCGGGTCGCCTTCGATGAACCCGATGATCACTTCCTGCCCGATGCGCGGGATGTGGATGCCGCCGAAGTTCGAGCCCGCCCACGGATGCGCCACGCTCACCCAGCACGAGCTGCGTTCGTCGCTCCTGCCGCGCCGGTCCCAGTGGAACTGCACCTTCACCCGGCCGTACTTGTCGGTGTGGATCTCCTCGCCCGCCGGACCGCTCACGATGGCCGTCTGCGGCCCCGCCACCAGCGGCTTCGGGGTGCGCCGCGGCGGCCGGTACTGCTGCGCCGCCGGGATGCAGTTGAAGCTGCAGCGCAGCCCCGTCTCGCCCGAGCCCGCCTCGTTGGCCGCTTGGCTCAGGCTGATCTGCGTGCCCGTGATCAGGTACTGCGCGTTCTCGCTCTCGCGCGGATGGCGGGTCAGCGACAACAGGTGCCCCGTCTGGACACCCTGCGCGTTGGTCGTGCCGTCGTAGGTCTGGAACTGCGTCTGCAGCTCGTCGAGCCGGTCCTCCACGTACTGCGACCCGTCGCCCGTCTGGATGTAGCCGCCCGGGTAGTCGAAGATCTCGCCGTCGGACAGGTCGTAGTTGCGCGCCACGCTCTGGTTCGTTTCCAGCGACGTCGACGGCCGCTGGAAGTCGTAGTCGGTGATGACGACCTTGCCCGGCTTCACGCACTCGGCGCTGCTCCAGTTCTGCACGTACTCCAGCTGCGGCGTGGCCTGCGCGCCCGAGCCGTAGAACGGCAGCGACTCGCAGCCGGGCCTGGCATCGTGCCCGCTGGCCGAGTCGCACAGCACGACCTTGTGGCCGCCCTCGTCGTGCTCGACGTACCAGTAGATGCCTTCGTGCTCGAGCAGCCGCGCGACGAAGTTGAAGTCGGTCTCGCGGTACTGGACGCAGTAGTTCCAGGTCCGGTACGGGCGCAGCAGCTTGAACTCGTAGCGCGCGACCGGGTGGTCCTCGAAGACCTGCTTGACGATGTCGGGGACCGACAGCTCCTGGAAGATGCGGCAGTCCGAGGTGCGCGACAGCAGCCACAGCCACGGCTTGAGCTGCATCTCGTAGACGCAGTGCTTGCCCTCGAAGCCGCGCTGCGCGAAGCGCGTCACGTAGCCGCTGAGGTAGCGCGGCGCATCGTCGCGCAGCGCGATCGTCAGCGTCGCGGGCTTGCCCAGCAGCTCCGAGGCCTGGATGTCCTTGCGTTCGCTCAACAGCGTCAGCGTGGTGTCTCCAGCGTCGCTCAGAGCCTCCCGCGACACACAGGTGTGCACGCGCAGGGTCTCTTCAGGCAAGGCGGTCTTGAGGCGGAAAGGTGAGGCCATGGCACCAGGGGTCAGGTCGACACCCCGGAGGCTAGGGATCACCCGAGATCACCACAACGGTCGAAAGTCACTCCCGAGGTTCGCAGTCGCTTGGCGGATTCCGCAAAATTATCAGAATGGGACCTGTAGAGGGTCAGGTCCTGCCCGCCTCTTGGCCACGGCCGCACGTCAACCATGGACTTCGATCGACAGATCGCCCAGCCTCGGGTCCACGTAGAACTCGACCTCGCCCCAAGGAAATCGGGCCGCCGCGCGGGGCTGCGCACGGCCGACCTTCAAGACGCGCCACATCCAACGCGCCAGCTTGAGCCCGATACTCCGGTCGCTCGCCAATCGCCCACAACCACTTGCCCATCGCCTGAAGCGCGCCATGCCCATCCTCCGCAGAGTCATCGCCCTCGCCGTCCTTGCGGGCTGCGTCTGGACCTTCCAGGAGGGGCGGCGAGGCACCTTCGGCATGCTGGGTGGCCCCTTCGCGATCATCGCGGTGATCATCGGCATCCTGGCACTGGCCGCGGCGATCTTCAACCTCCAGGTCTTCGGCGATCGGCAGTGGGAAGACAGCGGCTTCGACAACTCCGTGCTGGGTCAGCGGTCCGGCCGCGTGTTCGGCGTTTTCCTGGCCTTCATCTTCGGCGGCTCGATGATCTTCATCGCGATCCGCGGGCTCGCGCGAGGCGTGATCTCGCCGCTCTGGAGCGCGCCGGACCTCGTCGCCGCCCGCTCGCCGGTGATGTTCGTGCTCTGCTTCGCGCTTTGGCTGGGCATCGGGATGGCGCTTTTCGTGCTGATCATCAAGGGCACCTGGCGTGCAACGTTCGGTGGCGACAGGATGTCGTCGCCCGCTGCCCTGCCCCGCAAACGGCGTTGATCCACCTTGCCGAGCAGAGAACGCATTCATGATCGAGCCCCTCCCGCATCGCCGAGTTGCGATGTCGATACTCGCCTCGTTGGCCGCCAGCCTGGCGCTGAGCGCCTGCCAGAGCTTCGGGACCAGTGAGTTCAGCCTGCCCACTGGCAAGGACCCACAGGTCCGGGAGGTCGTGGCGGCCTGGGCCCTCGAGCATGGTCTTCAGCCCTGCGCGGGCTGGGATGTGCGCGTCGAGGGCTCGGACAGTTGCTTCGGCGGTCGCGTCGAGCCGTTGGCGGTCACGGCAGTGACCCAGCCGGCAGGAGATAGATATCTGGTGCGCATCGGCGTCTACGCCTCCGGCGTGGGACATGGTTCCGCGATCGACCGGCTGAATGACGAGATTCGCACACGTCTGGAACCGCTCTTCGAGCCCGGTCGAGTCACTGTCCGACAGGTGCCGGCGCCGATGCAGGTGCAGCGGATCAACGGATAGACGGGCCAGGTCTTGCCTTCGGCGAGAAACATCCCGTTGCGAATTCCCGCCTGTGCAGAGGCCAAAGTCACTTCGACGCGCCCGACCCGCCCGGTACCTTCCGGTTCATCCGCATTCTGAAGAGGCGCCGATGCCTGCTGCACGCATTCCCGGTCCGCAAGGCGCCGGAGCCAACACATTCGAGATCGACGACGGCACGATGATCCGCGCCGCGTCCCCGCTGGTGTCGCCGGTCGGCGCCGCGCCGCGCGCCGAGAAGGCGCCCGCCATCGACGACGACACCCGCGCGCTGGCCGCCGTCGCCTACGGCGAGGGATCGACCGGCAACGTCTACGAGGAGATGGCCGCCATCGCCAACGTGCTGGTGCGTCAGCAGAAGGCGCGCGGCTTCGCGTCGATCAGCGCGTTCATCAAGACGGACAAGACCTTCGCGTTCGCCGCGCATGACGGCAACCAGCGGCACAACAAGCTCAAGAAGGCCACGGCCGAAGAGATCGCCGCCGACACCGGCATGAGCGACGCCGTGCGCGGCGCGCGCAACGCGCTGAGCGCCACCGGCACGGACTACGCCAACGGCGGCTACTTCTGGGACGGCGCCGACATCAAGTCGAACTACGACAAGCACCCCAAAGTCAAGGCTGGCATCCACATCACCGACCCGAAGCACAACATCTACGGCATCAAGGACAAGGACGTCCCCGGTGAAGAATGGTGGCGCAGCGCGGCGGGCGCCAAGACCAAGCTGCGCGGCAAATGGGATTACAAGTACGAGTCCACCGCCGCGTACGGCGGGACCATCTTCTGGAAGTACAACGACGACTTCGTGAAGGCCACCAACAACAAGGTGTACGACTGATGCCCCGCCTGTCCCGTCCGCTCCGCGCCTCGATGAGCCACCCCCTGCGCTGTTCCCTGCGCCGTGCGCTGCCTCGATCGCTGCAGGTTGCCGCGACCGCCCTCGCCGGCTCGCTCTTCGTCGCCTGCGCGGCGCACGCCGACGCCGTGGCCAGGAATGCGACCGAGCTGCGCGACCTGCTGCGCGGCACGGCGACGCCCGCAGCGCTGGAACCGATCAAGACGGAAGGCTGGTGCGGACCGCAAGGCTGCTTCGTCGACGTCGGCGAGCTGCGCCTCGACCGCGACAAGGGCGGCTTCGCCAAGGCGCCAGGCGGCAGGCAACTCGTCCTCGTCGAGCACAAGGCCATGGGCGGTGAGCCGCTTCCGGACATCGACTGGACGTCGACGGACGCCTACCGCGTGACGTCCGGCGGCCAGCGCTGGGGCACGTGCATGGAGTTCGCGCATACCGGCATCGGCAAGAGCGGCGTGTACCAACGCTGGACCAGCGTGGTGCTGGTGCCGTTCAACGGCGGCAAGCCCGCGGGAACGGCGCATCGCTTCGTCGGCTACTGGGCCGGGTGCGATTCGTTGCAGGCCACCGCGACCCAGGGTCAGGTCGTGCTACCGGTCATCGAGCGCGGTGAGCCGTCGGCGTCGAAGCCGCTGCGGCTGGTGAACCAACAGTGCAGCGCCAAGAGCTGCGACGGACAGATCGACCGTCGGGTGATCGATGGAGATCCCGCCAGCGAAGATGGCACGCTGTCGATGCGCGACGCGCGCTGAGTTCCTGTCGCCGCTTCGGCTCCCAGCCTTCCCACGTCCTACGGCACCGTGCTGCGTCAATCCGCGCCTGACGTGAAAACGCCCGCGAGTGCGGGCGTTCGAACCGCCGCCGGATGGCGGGGTGGTCGGACGGATTCGTCCCGACGATGACTTCAGCGATCAGGCCGACTTGCGGCGACGCACGACACCGACCGCCGCCAGCGCGAGGCCAGCCAGCGCCAGCGACGCGGGTTCCGGCACGGCGTTGCCTTCCAGCGCGAACGCGACGCTCTCGCCGCTGCGCAGGCCCGCGCCCTGCTGGTACAGCTGACCGCCCACATGGCTGTAGCCCCACACGCCCAGGTCGGTGTTGTAGAAGCTGGCGTAGTAGGTTCCGGCCGCCAGAGTCAGGTTGAGCAGATCGTCGGTGGTGGCCGTGCCCTGGAGGCCGCCGAGGTCCGTCGTCGTGAAGTCGCCGGCGACCAGCGTCTGGCTGAACAGCTGCGCGCCCGGCAGGCCGTCGCCGCCGATGCTCCACACCGAGAACGTCATGCCGTTGTTCCAGTACGGCGCCGAGTTGTAGATGTTGACGCTGAAGCCGGTGATGTCGCTGGCCGAACCCAGCGTGAACTGGTCGAAGACGCGGTAGGTGCCGCCGCAGCCCGAGCACCACGGCGACGCGGGCGTGTTGCCGGTCAGGCTGGGGAACGACTGGAACACCACGTCCGCCGAAGCGGTCATCGGCAGCGCGGCGCAGGCCAGTGCAACGGCGCCCAGGGACAGGCGGGCGGTCGTGAAGAGGGAGCGGAGGGTCATGGTGTCGTCGTTGGAATGAGGTTGGACCAACCATCCCAACGCAGCGTCCGTGCCAGGCTTCAATTTCCCAGTCACGTCAATGACTTACGCTGACCATGCCCCTTGCTTCAGTGACAAGCTGTAAAGGAGTTCGACACTTGTTCATGGGACATAGTTCACGAATCGTGGGCATGCCGCTTGAAAAGTCGAATTCCACTGCCCGGCAGCTGGTCGCTACTTCGCCAGCGTCACCGGGCAAGGACCTCCCCGTCGTACTCAGTCGAACGCGTACGCGAAGTCCCCGTCCTTCACCGCCAGCTCGACCTTCGTGATCGCCTGGCCGTTGGTGACGCGGGTGAGGTACTCGCGGCTGATGCGCGGCAGCACGGTGTTCGTGAGGATCGCATCGACCACGCGGCCGCCGCTCTCCACCTCGTTGCAGCGGCTGATGATCAGCTTGACCACGTCGTCGCCGAAGGTCAGCGGCACGCCGAGGTTCTCGCCCACGCGCTTCTGGATGCGGCCCAGCTGCAGGCGCACGATCTGGCCCAGCATCTCCTCGCTCAGCGGGTAGTACGGGATCGTCACCAGGCGGCCCAGCAGCGCCGCTGGGAACACCTTCAGCAGCGGCTCGCGCAGCGCCTTGGCGATGCCGTCCGGTTCCGGCATCAGCTCCGGGTCCGCGCACAGCTTCATGATCAGGTCGCTGCCCGCGTTGCTGGTCAGCAGGATGATCGTGTTCTTGAAGTCGATGTGGCGACCCTCGCCGTCTTCCATGCGGCCCTTGTCGAAGACCTGGAAGAAGAGCTCGTGCACGTCCGGGGTGAGCCTTCTCGACCTCGTCCAGCAGCACGATGCTGTAGGGGCGGCGACGCACCGCCTCGGTCAGCACGCCGCCTTCGCCGTAACCGACGTAGCCCGGGGGCGAGCCCTTGAGCGTCGAGACCGTGTGGGCCTCCTGGAACTCGCTCATGTTGATGGTGATGACGTTCTGCTCGCCGCCGTAGAGCGCCTCGGCCAGCGCGAGCGCCGTCTCGGTCTTGCCCACGCCCGAGGTGCCCGCCAGCAGGAACACGCCGATCGGCTTGCTCGGGTTGTCCAGCCCGGCGCGCGAGACCTCGATGCGCTTGGCGATCATCTCCAGCGCATGGCGCTGACCGACGACGCGCTGGTTCAGCGTGTCCGCCAGTTGCAGCACCGCCTGCACCTCGTTGCGCACCATGCGGCCCACCGGGATGCCGGTCCAGTCCTGCACCACCGCGGCCACGGCCTGTTCGTCGACCTGCGGCAGGATCAGCGGCGCATCGCCTTGCAAGGTCGTCAGCTCCGAACGCAGGCCGTGCAGTTCGGTCAGCAGCGTCTCGCGCTCGGCCTCTGCCGGCGCGCCCTCGCCATCCTTGCGCAGCAGTGCGTGCAGTTCCAGCACGCGGTCGACCATGCCCTTTTCCTTCAGGTGGCGGGCTTCGAGCTCCGCCTTGCGCGTCTGCGCCTCGTCGAGCTGCGTCGCCACGCGCTGCTTGCGCTCCGCGACGTCCATGCCGATCGCACCCTCGCGGCCGATGATCTCGCGCTCGATCTCCAGCGCCTGGATGCGGCGCAGGCAGTCCTCGAGCTCCGCCGGCGTCGCATGCTGGCTCACCGCCACGCGCGCGCAGGCCGTGTCGAGCAGGCTCACCGCCTTGTCCGGCAGCTGTCGCGCCGGGATGTAGCGATGGCTCAGGCGCACCGCCGCCTCGATGCCCTCGTCGAGCAGCGCCACACGGTGGTGCTTCTCCAGGATGGACGCCACGCCGCGCAGCATCAGCACGGCCTTGTGTTCGTCGGGCTCGGGCACCTGCACGACCTGGAAGCGCCGCGTCAGCGCGGGGTCCTTCTCGATGTGCTTCTTGTACTCGGCCCAGGTCGTCGCCGCGATCGTGCGCAGCTTGCCGCGCGCAAGCGCGGGCTTCAGCAGGTTGGCCGCGTCGCCGGTCCCCGCCGCGCCACCCGCGCCGATCAGCGTGTGCGCCTCGTCGATGAACAGGATGATCGGCTTGGGCGAGGCCTGCACCTCGTCGATGACCTGGCGCAGGCGGTTCTCGAATTCGCCCTTCATGCTCGCGCCGGCCTGCAGCAGGCCGATGTCGAGCATGTACAGCGACACGTCCTTGAGCTGCGGCGGGACGTCGCCCTGCGCCAGGCGCAGCGCGAAACCTTCCACCACCGCCGTCTTGCCGACGCCCGCCTCGCCCGTGAGGATCGGGTTGTTCTGGCGGCGGCGCATCAGGATGTCGACGATCTGGCGGATCTCCTCGTCGCGACCGGCGATCGGATCGATCTCGCCGTTGCGCGCGCGCTCAGTCAGGTCGACGGCGTAGCGCTTGAGCGCTTCCTGCTTGCCCATCGCCGCGGGCGCGATCGCGCCGCTGGCGTCGCCGGGGGCGGCGCCCGGCTCGGCCGCGCGCATCGCGCGTTCGGGCGAGCCTTCGAGGATCTGGTTGAACTTCTCGCCCAGGTCGTCGACGTTGATCTTCTCGAACTGCTTGGACACCGACAGCAGCACGTTGCGCATCGACGCCGTCTTCAGCAGGCCCAGCACCAGGTGGCCGGTGCGCACCTGCTGGTCGCCGAACATCAGCGAGCCGTAGACCCAGCCGCGCTCGACCGCGTTCTCCACCCAGCTCGACAGATCGGTCACCGAGGTCGCGCCGCGCGGCAGCCGGTCCAGCGAGGCCATCAGGTCCGACGACAGCTGCGCCGCGTCCAGCCCGTAGTGCTTGACGATGCGATGCAGGTCGGAATCGGGCGTGTTGAGGATCTGGTAGAGCCAGTGCTGCAGCTCGACGTACGGATTGCCCCGCAGCTTGCAGAACACGGTGGCGCCTTCGATCGCCTTGTAGGCCAGCGGATTGAGCTTGCCGAAGAGGCTGGTGCGGGCGATTTCAGTCATGACGATGCTCCCTGTGATGCCGGCGGCGTGGCCCGTCCCTTCACCCGCTGTTGCGGATGCAGGTGCAGGTCGCCCCGGTCGTGACGATGCGGACGGCCGCCCGAGCGGCCCGTCCAGGAGGTGAAGCCCAGGCGCGCGTTGCCGCTGAGCGCCGCGGCGGGTACCTCGTCGCGGCGCAGCACGGGCTGCAGCTCCCATTGCAGGTTGTGGCCGACGTACTGCCGGATCCAGTCGTTCAGCGGCCGCCACGCGTCGCCGTCGGGCAGGAAGCCCTCGTACTGGCGCAGCGTCAGCGGTCCCAGGACGACGCGGAAACGGTATTGCCGGTCCCAGGCCTTGTTGCCCGCGGACGTGTTGCGACCCAGACGCGGCAGCTCCCTGCCGATGCGCTCGGGCCGCTGGCGCGCGAAGCCCAGCCGCGTGCGCTCGCCGTCCTCGACGGGCAGCCAGTGCGGCACATGCTGCTCGATGCGCACCGGCACCTTGAAATGGGACGACAGGATCTTGGCGAGGCCTTCCGGATGCTGCGCGCGCCCGCCGTGCAGGCCCGCCTGGAACAGGCGCGCGGTCTGCGGCAGCGAGTCGCCGGGCCGCTGCGCGCCGTCCAGTCCGGTCGCCGCGCCCAGCCAGGCCGCGTAGCGGTCGGTCGCGGGCCGGTCGTGCTGCACGGCCGGTTGCGACTGCGCCCAGGCGCGGTAGAAGTGCAGCAGCAGCCGGTGATGGAAGACGTCGAGGAAGCGGCTCAGCGTCGGATCGCCGCGCTGGTGCAGCCGTTCACGGGTGTACTCGGTCAGGTGCAGCGGCATCGGCCCCTGCGGGCCGAGCAGGCCGAAGAAGCGCACGCCGAGGCGCGGCGCGGGGTTCCGGCCGCGCGTCAGGCTCTGCAGCGCCGCCGGCGCAAAGTCCAGTTCGGGCTCCTGGCCCAGGCGGATCGCCTCCTGCGAGGGGCGCAGACCGCGCCCCAGCCGCGGCACGTCCGGCGTCAGGCCCTCGATGCGCCGCAGCAGCGCGAAGAAATCATGCGCCCAGGGCGTCGCCTCGACGTCCTCGAAGAGTCGCGCGCAGCGCGGCTTCGCGCTCGTTGCGCTTCTCGGGCCGGCGCGCGAGCAGCGACTCGGGCGTCGGCGCGGCGCCGGCATCGGACGCCTGCGCGACGGCACCACCACCGGACGTGCCGGAGGCGTCCTCGTTGGCGTCGTCACCAGGGGTCGAGCCGGGGCCGTGCAGGTTCATCCGCGCTCCTCGTCGCGCGCGCGGTCGCCGCGACCTTCGGCGTCGCCGCCGATGCGCGGGGCCCAGCGCTTCACGAGGCCGCGCTGCGTCGTGCGCAGGCTCAGTTGCGTGAAGCTGTTGATCGCCGCGTGGCGCGTGAAGTAGCGTTCCAGCACGCTGGCGAAGAGGAAGGTGCTGTGGCCCTGGAAGGCGTGTTCGTCGAGTTCCAGGGCGATCTCCGCGCCGGTGCCGTAGCTCAGCGGCCCACTGAACGGCAGGCGCCGCACGACGGGTTTGGATTCGACCGCACGCACGCCCTCGACCTGACGCAGCCAGCCGGGATCGCCCGGTGGGCCGTACAACGCCAGCAGTCGTCGCAGGGTCGCGGCCGCCTGCGCGGGCGGCTCGTCGGCCCAGGGCAACTGCTGCTGCGTCAGCAGGCCGACCAGGCTCCAGCCTGCTTCGCCCGCCGGCTGGCGGTTGACCGGCCGCGTCGGACCATGCACCGCATCGACCTTGAGCACGGGCCCGGCGGCATCGAGCCGCCACACGCCGGCACCGTTGTGCGGCAGCAGCATCGGCAGGTCGCGGTTGGTGACCAGCGCCGAGACCGACAGCTGCCGGATGTCCTCGCGATACGGCGCATGGCGCGGATCGACCAGGGAGATGAAGACCTCGTCGCCGATGTAGCCGGTGCGCGGCCCCTGCTCCTTCTGGCGCGTGGACATCAGCCGCGGCTCGCGCCGCGCGGTGTAGAAGCCGGGGGCATCGGGCGGCGCCTCGTGATACGTCGCGTAGAGCGGCTCGAAGCCCTGCTGGCCGAGCGCCCCGGCGCCGTAGCCGATGACCGACTGCAGGCTGTGGATCTCGTAGTCCATCGGCCGGGTGCGGTCCGGCACGACGTGATATTCCCAGCTGCCCGTGCCGAGCTGGATGCGGTCCAGCCGTTTCGGGAACAGGTTGATCGCCGGCGTGCAGTGCAGCGAGACGCTGTCGACATCGACCATCGCCTCCAGCGCGCCGTCGCCGCGGGAAAAGAACAGCACGATCTCGAAGGACGTGCCGTCGATGCGCGCAAGGCGGTCGGCCAGTTGATCGATCTCGAGGAACAGGAAGCGCCGCGGCATCGCGGCGAGCTCCTGCATCAGCCGGCTGCCGGAGAAGTTGCGGTGGGTCTCGGGCAGCAGCGCCTCGTCGGGCGCGAAGCCCAGCGGACGGATGCTCGTCGCGGACCGCCATTGCAGGGGCACGGTCGACGCGTCGATGCCGTCGCCGGTGACGAAAGTCCCCAGCGGCGCGCCCAGCGCCAGTTCATGCAGGCGATAGGCGACCTCGTCCGGCGCGCTCAGATACAGCGCGAGCCGGTCGAGTCCGAGCTGCCGCACGGGGATGCCGCCACCGGTCTTGAGCCTGAGCCGCACGCCGCCGCGGCTGCCCGCCGCATCCGGCAGACGCGACACCGGCAGGTCCGGCGCGTGAGTGAAGTACTGGACGTCGTCCAGCGTCAGCGGCCACAAGGTGACGTCATGGGCGGTGCGGAATTCGCAGCGCGTGTCCTGCCCGCGCGGGATGCCGGACTGCAGCACGCTGCCGCGCGGCACCGGATGGCCTTTGGAGAGGTTGGGGTCGGTCGGATCGACGCTCAGGCGCGCGATCATCATCGACGGGATCGGCGCCAGGAAGTTCGGGTAGATCGATTCCAGCAGATGCGAGATCAGCCGCGGGTGCTCGGCGTCGAGCTTGAGCTGGACGCGCGCGGACAGGAAGGCGAAACCCTCCAGCAGCCGCTCGACATAGGGGTCGGCGACCTCGGCATCTTCCAGCCCGAGGCGGGCGGCGATCTTCGGGAAGTCGCGTGCGAATTCGGCGCCGACCTCGCGCAGGTGGGCGAGCTCGTCGTTGTACAGGCGCAGCAGGCGCGGATCCATGTCCTCAGCCCTCGGCGCACTTCGACCTGACCGGCCTCGAGGTCCATCTGCGTGCGCAGCAGGATCTCCAGCGGAATCGGCTGCGCCCACAGGTGGCCGCGGATGTCGAACTCGATCACGTTGTGCGTGTCCATCACGCTCTGCGTCTCGATCGCGCGGACCTCCAGCGTGTCGGGCAGGATGCGCGGCTCGAAGCGCAGGATGGCCTGGCGGATCTGCTTCTCCAGCAAGTGCACGTCGATGCGCGAGGCCAGTTGCCCCGACAGCGCCGGCAGTCCGAAGTTCAGCACGCTGTCGCCCACATGCCCGTAGGGATCGCATTCCTTGCCCATCGGCTGGATCGCGTTGAACAGCCAGCCCAGGTCGCGCAGCACCGCCTGGCGCAGCTGCGACTTGGTCATGACGCGGCGTTCCTCCGCCTCCACGCGGTGGAAGGGATCGTCGTCGGTCAGCCGGTCCAGCAGGGCCGGCTGCAGGCGGTCGCGGTGGATCTGGCTCATGAGCGGGTTGAGCGAGTCGAGCGGGTCGAGGGAATCCGGAGCGCCGGCATGCCGCGGCTGGCCGCGCGCGGCGACGCCGTCATGGCTGGCGGAGTTCGATGAGGCGCGCGTCGAGCAGCCCGGTCTCGCCCTGGTCGGTCATCAGCACGCGCTGGCCGACGCCGGCGTACTGGTCGTCCTGCGAGCCCGGCAGCGGCTGCCATTCGGTGCGGCGCGCCAGCCAGACGCGCTCGTCGTCGAAGGCGACGCTGCGCGGGTAACGCGTCGGGATCAGCGCGACGGAGCCGCCGCCGTTGGGGAATTCGAGGTGCGCCGCGGACCACACGAGATCGCGCAGGTCGGTCGGCGGCTCGATGTGGATCTCCTTGATCGCGGAGAACGGGACCCAGCAGTAGCGGCCGTTGATCACCGCCTCCAGCACCGGGCCGATGCGCGAATCGCCGTCGCAGATCCAGTCGAAGGCCTGGCCGTCGATCGAGCCGGCCGTCGCGGGCGCGGCGTCCAGCGCCTGCGCACGCAGTTGCCGCGCGCCGGCGACGTCGCCGTCATGCTCGAGCTTCAGCGAATGGACCAGGTTGGCGACCCACTCGGCCGGCTCGCCCATCACCATCGGCGTGGTGCGCCCCTCGAAGACGGCCTCGCGCACCAGCTCGCACTTCAGCGCTTCGCGGTAGGTGTTGACCATCGCCAGCGTGCCCGCGTCGAGTTCGCCGCAGACCTCCAGCTGCGCGGCCGCACGCGCCCATTGGCCCGTCACCGCCAGCAGCTGGAACAGCATCGTGCGCAGCTTCGCGTCCTGCGGACGCTGACGGACTTCCGCCTGCGCCGCGGCCAGCGCCTCGGTCGGGCGGCCCGCCGCCAGCAGTTCCTGCACTGCGCTCATTCCATACTCCTCAAGACACTCAGGTGAGGTCGTCGTCGAAGGTGTGCGTGCCGCCCATCGCGCCCTTGGCGTTCTGGGTGCGGTACTCGATGTTGACCTTCTGGAAGCTCATCGAGATGCGCTCCACCGGCGCGCCGGTCTCGTCGCAGTCGATGTCGTAGGACGCGACGCGCGCCTTCTCCAGCGTCAGGCAGAAGTAGTCCTCCTGCGAGCCGCCGGCCTTGCGCAGGTAGAGCTTGGCGCTCTTGACCTCGTCGTTGGTCGCGACGGCGCTCATCAGCGCGGTGCTCGCGCTGTCGAGGCCCTTGGTGATCGTCAGCTGGCGGTAGCTGCGGCGGCCGGTCTGCTGACCGGCCACGGCATCGCCGGCGGCGCCCACGCCCCAGCTGAAGCCGCGCACGACGATGTCGTTGGCGTGGCCCGCCGAGGTGGACTCGCCCTTGACCTTGCCCGCCCGCTTGAGCGACAGGTCCAGGTACATGTCGGCGCTGCTCGCGCCGCTGGTCAACGGATTCATCTTTCGCTCCGGCATGGACAACGGATGACGGCGTCGGACGCCAGCGGGTGGCACCGGACGGCATCACGCGCCGCCCTTGCTCACCGTCATTCGTTGTCCGAGCGCGGCGCGACAGACCGGAGCCTGCCGCGCCGCGGGGATCGTCGAGGGTGCCGCGCCGACGCGAGCCGGCACTGCACCCGTCAACACATCAACGCGTTTCGGTCGTGGCCACGTTCCAGCCGAACTTGACCGCGCCGCCCAGGCCGCCCTTGGCGTCTTGAGCCTTGTACTCGAACTCGATGTCGGCGTAGGACACCGACACGCTTTCGCTGATCTCGCCGCCGGCCGAAGCGGACGGGGAGACCGAGGTCACCAGGACTTGCTTCAGGGTGACCTTCAGGAAGTCCTGCTGGCCTTCGCCGGCCTTGCGGCAGGTCAGGACGGCCTGGTCGAAGTGCTTGCCCGAAGCGCAGGCCTTGGCCAGCACCGGGGACGCCTTGTCGTAGTAGTGCGCGAACACGAACTGGCCAGGAACGCCCTTGCCCTTGCCCGAACCGGTACCGGCGGCGGCGGTGCTTTCCTGACGCACGTCCCACGACCAGGCCAGCAGGTCGATCTCGCCCTTGTGGTCCTTGTGGGTGGATTCGCCTTCGACTCCGGCGAACTTCAGATTGGCGTCGATCGTCATGGTCGGTTTCTCCTAGATGAACTCTGTGAAAACAGTCTCCGCCTCGACGCTGACCGCGACGGAGACCAGGGGATTTCGGACCTTGGAAGGTCCGGATGGCGGGGTGCCTCGAAAGTTCAGACCGCGCCTTTCAAGGCGCTCCCTTCAACACGTCGCGCGTCATCGCGCGCGATTCTCAAATTCTTGTGCCGGCAATGACCGCGCGGCGGTCATCGCCTTGCTCACTTGCCCTTCTGCGACGGCAGCGTCGAGACCAGACGCAGCGACACGGTCAGGCCTTCGAGCTGGTAATGCGGACGCAGGAAGAATTTCGACGAGTAGTAGCCGGGGTTGCCCGGGATCTCCTCGACCACCACTTCCGCGGAGGCCAGCGGCTTCTGCGACTTCGTCGTTTCCGACGAGTTCGCCGGATCGCCGTCGACGTAGTTCATGATCCACTTGTTCAGCCACTTCTCCATGTCGCCGCGCTCCTTGAAGGAGCCCACCTTGTCGCGCACGATGCACTTCAGGTAATGGGCGAAACGGTTGCAGGCGAACAGATACGGCAGCCGCGCGGCCAGGTTGGCGTTGGCGGTGGCGTCCGGGTCGTCGTACTCGGCGGGCTTCTGCAGCGACTGGGCGCCGATGAACGCGGCGAAGTCCGAGTTCTTGCGGTGCACCAGCGGCATGAAGCCGTTCTTGGCCAGCTCGGCCTCGCGGCGGTCGCTGATCGCGATCTCCGTCGGGCACTTCATGGCCACGCCGCCCTCGTCGGTCGGGAAGGTGTGCGCCGGCAGACCCTCGACCGCGCCGCCCGCTTCCACGCCGCGGATGCGGGTGCACCAGCCGTAGGTCTTGAACGAGCGGTTGATGTTGGTCGCCATCGCGTAGGCCGAGTTGGCCCACGTGTACTTGGCGTGTTCGCCGCCGCCGGTCTCTTCCTCGAAGTTGAACTCCTCGACCGGGTTCGTCTTCGAGCCGTAGGGCAGGCGCGCCAGGAAACGCGGCATGGCCAGGCCGATGTAGCGCGCGTCGTCGGACTCACGCAGCGACTTCCAGGCGGCGTACTCGGGCGTGCTGAAGATCTTGGTCAGGTCGCGCGGGTTCGCGAGTTCCTGCCACGAGCCCATCTGCATCAGCGACGGATTGACCGCGGCGATGAAGGGCGAGTGCGCGGCGGCCGCGACCTTGGCGATCTCGCCCAGCAGCTCGACGTCCGGCGGGCTGTGGTCGAAGTAGTAGTCGCCGACGATGGAGCCGAAGGGCTCGCCGCCGAACTGACCGAATTCCTCCTCGTACACGCGCTTGAAGATCGGGCTCTGGTCCCAGGCCGTGCCCTTGTAGCGCTTGAGCGTCTTGCCGAGGTCGTTCTTCGAGATGCTCATCACGCGGATCTTGAGCTGCTCGTCGGTCTCGGTGTTGTTGACGAGGTAGTGCAGGCCGCGCCAGGCCGACTCCAGCTGCTGGAACTCGGCGTGGTGCAGGATCGCGTTGACCTGCTCCGACAGCTTCTTGTCGATCTCGGCGATCATGGCCTCGATCGAGACGATGACGTCGCTGCCGATCAGCGTGGTCTGCGACAGCGCCTGCTGCGCCAGCGTCAGCACCGCCTGCTCGACGGCGGACTTGGCCTCGTCGGTCTTGGGCTTGAATTCCTTGTTCAGCAGCGAGGCGAACTCGCCGCCTTCGTACTCGATGCCCTGCAATGAAGGCGCGTGTTGCGCGAGGGTGTCATCGGCCATGGTGCGTGCTCCGTGGGATCCGTGGGTCGGTTCTTGAATCGGTTCTGGAAAGCGTCAGCGGCGCGCTCACTGCGCGGCGCCGTCGTCGGGCTTCTGGGCCGAGGCCAGCGACTTGAGCAGCGCCTCGTCCTTCACGACCTTGGCGATCAGCTGCTCGGCGCCGGCCTTGCCGTCCATGTAGGTGATCAGGTTGGCGAGTTGCTGACGCGCCTCGAGCAGCTGCTTGAGGCCGTCGACCTTGCGCGCGACCGCGGCCGGGGAGAAGTCGTCCATCGACTCGAAGGTCAGGTCGACCATCAGGTTGCCTTCGCCGGTCAGCGTGTTGGGCACGGCGAACGAGACGCGCGGCTTCATGGCCTTCATGCGGGCGTCGAAGTTGTCGACGTCGAAGTCCAGGAACTTGCGGTCCGACACCGGCGGCAGCGGCTCGGTGGGCTTGCCCGACAGGTCCGACAGCACGCCCATCACGAAGGGCAGCTGCACCTTCTTCTCGGCGCCGTAGAGCTCGACGTCGTACTCGATCTGCACGCGCGGGGCGCGATTCCTGGCGATGAACTTCTGGCTGCTGGTGGCCATGGGGTGCTCCTTGAAGCGGGGATCGGGTGAAAGGCGGAACGTTGAAGAACGGCGTCGAATTCGGTGTCGGTGGCGGTGTCCGGCGCTTACTCGCTGGTCGTGCCGGCGAGCTTCTCGATCTCGTGCACGCCCTCGGGATTGAGGTCGCGCATGATTTCCAGGAAGCTCTTGCTCATCAGCCGCTGCGCGCGGCGGATCAGCAGCGGCGCGGGATTGCTGGGCTCGTGGCGCTCGATCCAGTCGCAGACGCGTTGCAGCGCGCGGACGGCGTCGTCGCGGCTGGCGATCGTGCCCGGCGCGGACACCGCGCCGACGGCCACGCCGCCGAAGCCCGCGGCCGGCGCGCCGGCCGCGTCGTCCGAGGCGGCCGCGACATCGCCGCCGCCCTGCCCCTGCAGTTGTCCGGCGGCCGCGGCGAGCGGCTTGAACAGACGCAGCAGCGGCGAGAAATCAGGACCTTGTCCGGTGCCGAGCGGCGCTTCGATCGCCGCCACGATGCCTTGCACCGTCGGCAGCGCGTCATGCAGTCGCGCGGCGAAGGCGGGATCGTTCGCGGCCTGCGCCGACAGCCCGGCCATCAGGCCTTCGGGCGACGGCACGGATTCCTCGCCCATCGGATCGGCGTTGCCCAGCGCCAGTTCCACGTCGCGGACCCGGGGACCCCCGCGCTGGCCGGTCAGGCTGGCGGCGCGCAGGTCGGCGATGCCGGCCATGACGCTGGTCAGGGGCTGCAGCGCGTTCAGGCGCATCGTGGGATCGTCGTGGTCGGAGGCATCCAGTTGCGGATGCACATGCGCCCACTGTTGTTCCAGCAGACCGCGGATCAGGGCCAGGCCGTCGATGGCGGCGCCCAGTCCCTGCAGCCGGGCACCGGCGCGCACCAGCCAGACGGCGACGCGCAGGTCGCGGGTCCGCTTCGCCAGCGCCAGGGCCTGTTCGTGGACGGCGTGCCAGTCGGGTTCCTCGGCCGGGATGATGGTGTCGCCGAATTGCTGCTCGGGTTTGCCCGCACCCGCCGCTTCCAGTGCGAGGAAGGCAGCGTCGTACTCCAGGTCGGCGCCGCACGGGGCGTCGTCCTGCAAGGGGGCAAGCAGCGAATCGAGGTCGAGGTCAGCCATCGCGTCGGAGGCAGCAAAACGGTTGCATGCCATGGACTCTATTGAGGCCTGTAACCGAGCGCAGTGGTCGAAAGTCACTTTGGCGAGAGAGAGGGGGCGCTCAGGCTAGGGATTGCCGCCCGTCTCAAGTCAAGCCCGGACAGCTCTGCGCAACGCGCGACACCCTCTTCCGAGGTACCAGGATGAATGCCAGCCGTCAGCAACATTAACAATGTGTTTCGACGCGGGACAAGGACATCGGGAGACGCTCATACTCCGGCCCCGCAAGACCTGTCCCCTGCGTGGGGGACAAGGTTATCCATCGCTGCAAGAGCTCCCCCATGAAGCATCCGGCTGAATCCCCTTTGAATGCGCTGACGGCTCCGGCCGCGCCGACGCTCGTCGCGCCGTTGCCGCCCGACGCCGACCGTCGTCGCCTGCTGACCCTGGCCGGCGCGAGCGCGCTGCTGTCCGCCTGCGGCGGCGGCGGCAGCGGCGGGGACTCGCCGGCAACGCCCGCGGCGCCTCCGGCGGGATCGCCGCCCGCGTCCCCGCCACCGCCGGCGGCTCCGCCGCCTCCTGCATCGCCCCCGCCCCCGGCAGCACCGCCGCCGGCCGGGTCGCCTCCGGCATCGCCACCGCCGCCTGCATCGCCGCCGCCACCCCCTCCTCCGCCGCCTCCGCCGCCGCCTCCTCCTCCGCCGCCGCCCATCACGTCAGTGAAGCGTGGCGTCGCCTACGACCTCAAGGACGCGGCCGACTTCAACGCGCTGTCCGGCGGGACCATCGGCTGGTGGTACAACTGGGCGCTCCAACCCAACACGACCGTGCAGTCGCAGCCGTCCATCGCCGGCGCGCTGGAGCACGTGCCGATGCTGTGGAACTTCAACTTCAACACGGCGCAGGTCGTGACGGCGTTGAAGGCACGTCCGACGGTGAAGTACCTGCTGGTGCTGAACGAACCCAACCTCACCGACCAGGCCAATCTCTCGCCGGCCGATGCCGCCGCGCAGTGGCCGCGTTATGAGGACGTCGCGCGCCAGACCGGCGTGAAGATCGTCGGCCCGGCGATCACCTGGGGCACGATGCCGAACTACGGCGATCCGGTCGTGTGGATGGATGCGTTCATCGCCGCCTACCGCGCCGCCAACGGGGGCCGCGATCCGCAGATCGACGCGCTGGCCTTCCACTGGTACGACTACGGGCTCAAGGACCAGCTGGACCGGTTGACCAAATACGGCAAGCCGTTCTGGGTCACCGAGATGGCCAACTGGCACAACGGCGCCGGCCCGCACATCGACACGTCCGACAAGCAGAAGGCGCAGATGGCCGACATGGTCAGCGTCTGCGAGAACCGCAGCGACGTGGCCCGCTATGCGTGGTTCACCGGCCGCTGGGACAACGACGTGCACTTCACCAGCCTGTTCGGCGCCACCGGCGTGCTGACGCCGGTCGGCCAGCAGTACAAGAGCCTGCCGAAGGCTTGACGGCCTGCCGATGGGTCGTCGAGGGATGCTGCCGACCTTGCAGCACCCGTTGCAGGAGGCGCAGGCCCTCAAGGCGACCCTCCAGGCCGCTGACAAGAAGAAGTGATCTGAAGTGATTAGCGCAGCGCGGCGAGCAGCGCCGCCTGCACTGTTTGAACCGCCTCCGCCGCTTGTACCGCGTGCGTGATGCGGCGGCGCTCCTTCTCTGCCTCAGTGCCGCGCCCGTCGACGGGCGCGAGCACGGCCTGCACGTCCACCACGGGCACCACGGCCGCCGTCGCCAAGCGCCGCAGGACAGCGGGCGGCAGGCCGTCGCACGCGATCGCGCCGTAGAGGCGCCCGAGCAGCCGTGCGACATCTTCCAGCGCCGCGCCGTCCTCGATCACCCGCGTGGGGTCGAGGACGGTCACCTGCGCGCCCAGTTCTCGCGCCGCCTGCTGGAACAGCATCGCCCCCGGTGCGCCCTCGTCCCCACACACCATGCCCATCCGCAGGCCCTGCAAGGGCGCAGGCGTCGTGCGCGGAGACGAAGCGGACAGCGGCATGGTCGAACGCGTGGCGTGGAGGGAGGAAGTCGGCGGCATGACGGGGGCGGCGGGCGCGGGGACCACGCCGGGAGGCGAGCTGCACAGCGTAGTCAGCTCGCGGAGGGAGGCGTTGATCGATGTCAACGCGAACGCCTCGTCGACGCCGGGCGCGCAGCACGGCTGCCCGGACTCGACGGGCTGTTACTGAACCGTCACCGAGGGTTCACTGACTGTTGCTGACCGATGTCAAGGATTGGTGCCGCCGTTGCGAGCCGTTTCTAGCATCTCCAGCAATCCCTTCAACCCCGAGACCATCATGCACAGCGCCATCGCCCTCGCCTCCCCTCCGAGCGACCTCCCCCGCGATCGCCTGCGCGATGCCCCGGCTGGCCGGCCGCGTGTGGCGCCTTCGGCCAAACCGGTGCCTCGCGAAGGCGCCGCGCCCCTGTCCGCCACCGCCGCGATCGTCGCGTGCACCACCCCCGGTCTGATCGCGCCCGATCTGCGCCCGCAAGCGCGGCCGCCGCTGCAGGTGACCGTGTCGGAACCGCGCGTCGTCTCCCGTGATCCGCAACAGCGCATGCTCGAGGTGATGCGCACCATCCGCGACATCCTGCAGCCGGCCGCCAAGGTGGTGCGCGCCGGCGACATGGTCTTCCGCGCCTCGCAGCCCTTCAGCACCGTGTACCTGATCAATGCCGGCGCGTTCAAGCTGGTGAGCCGCAGCCTGGACGGCCGCGAGCAGATCGTGAGCCTGAAGTTCCGCGGTGACTGGCTGGGCTTCAGCGGCATCGCGCACGGACGCCATCCCTGCGACGCGGTCGCGATGGACACCGGCAACATCTCGATCATTCCGTATGACCTGCTGCTGCAGGCCTGCGCGCGTTACCCGGAGATGATGGCCGTGGTCCACGAAGGCATGAGCGCCGAGATCACCCATGAGCGCCAGTCGCTGATGTCGGTGTGCACGCTGGCCTCGCTGGCACGGGTGGCGGAGTTCCTCTGCGCCTGGGCGCGCAGCATGCATCAGCGCGGCCTGCGCGCCGATGAACTCACGCTGCGCATGACGCGCGCCGACCTGGGCAACTACCTGGGCATGACGCTCGAGACGGTCAGCCGCTGCCTGTCCAAGCTCAACCGCGAGGGCCTGATCCTGTTCGGCGAACGCGGCCGTCGCCAGATCTCGATCCCCAGCCGGGAACGGCTGGAGCAGTTCGTGATCGGGGGCTCGATGGCGCGGGGGAAGCTGGCGACGGCGGCGTGAGCCCCGCCGGCGCCTTCCGGTGCCGGGCGCCATTCGTCCCTCAGCGCGACATCACCCTCCCGATTGCCCGCGCCAGCGCGGCGCGCTCATAGGGCTTGGGCAGCAGCGCCCAGTCCAGCGCGTTGTCGTGCTCGGAAGAAAGCAGTTCGGCCGAGAACCCCGACATCAGCAGCACGGCGATGTCGGGCCATTCCTTTTGAACGCGTGACGCCAGTTCCGTTCCGCGCATGCCGGCGCCCAACGCGATGTCGCTGAGCAGCAGATGGGGCAGCGGGCTGCCCTCGGACGAGTCAGCCGCTTCGTCCAGGTCGCGCAGATGCCGCAGGGCTTCTTCCCCGCTCGCGCAGGCCGCGACGCTGCAGCCGAAATCGGTCAGGTAGCGACGTGCGACGGCGCGCACTTCAGCGTCATCCTCCACCAGCAGCACGCGCAGCCCCGGCGGTACGGCCGAGGCCGTCGCCTCATGCTCGACCACCTGGCGCTGCGCGGCCGGCGGCTGCGGCAGGATCAAGGACAAGGTCGTGCCGTGACCCGGCGTGCTGTCGATGCCGATCGCCCCGCGCGACTGGCGCGCGAAACCGTAGACGGTGCTCAGTCCCAGTCCGGTGCCACGGCCCGCCTGCTTGGTCGTGAAGAAGGGTTCGAAGGCGCGCTCCTTGACGTCCTCCGGCATGCCCGTGCCGCTGTCGGAGATGGCGATGCGGACATAGTGCATCGCACCATCCGACCCGGATCCCGCAGGCGTCGGATCCTCGTCGTCCTCCTCCAGCTCGCGGCGCAACTCGGGCGGGATGGACCTCAGCGGCCCGGCTTCGAAGAGCAGTTCCCCGCCCTCCGGCATCGCATCGCGCGCGTTGATGGCGATATTCAGCAGCGCCGATTCCAGCTGCGCCGGATCGGCCTGCACATCGGGGCATTCGGCGGCCACCTCGATGCGGATGCGGATGCGCTGGTCAAGCGTGCGGTGCAGCATGTCGGCCAGCGAGCGAAGCATCGCGCCCACGTCGACGCTGGCCGGCTGCAGCCGCTGCCGGCGCGAGAACGCCAGCAACTTGCCCGTCAGCTCCGCGCCCCGGCGCGAGGCCCGCGTCGCCGCCGCGACCAGTTGCGGCGCGAAGCCGTCCTCGGTCACCGCCGGCAGTTCGGCCAGCACCTGCAGATTGCCCTGGATGACGGTCAGCAGGTTGTTGAAATCGTGCGCGATGCCGCCCGTCAGTTGACCCACGGCCTCCAGGCGCTGGGAGTGGCTCAGCGCTTCCTCGGTCTGCGCCCGCTGCAGACAGGTGCCGAGCAGGTTGGCGACCGATTCCAGGAAGCGCAGCTCCGCATCGCCGAAGCGTCGCGGCTGACGCGAGCGCACCGCCAGCGTGCCCACCGGCCTTCCCCGATCGGACAGCGGGACCGCCAGCCCGGACACCAGGCCCGCCAGCAGGTAGCTCTGCGGCACGGCGAACCGTTGCTCGCTGCGGTAGTCCTCGACGACGACCGGCGCGCCCTGGGCCAGGACGAAGCCTTGCGGCGTGTCCGGGCGGTTCGGCACCGTCGCGCCGAGGCCTTCGCCCTCCAGCAATCCGACGCCGTCCGCCAGGCGCAGCGCGGTGCGGCCCGGTTCGAGCAGGAAGACGACCGCCTGGTCCGCCTCCAGCGCCCGGGCGGCAATCGATGGCACCTGGCGCAGCACCTCCTGCGGATCGAGCGAATCGACGGCGATCCTGCCCAGTTGGGCCAGATGCTCGCTGTATCGCGCCCGCTGCAAGGCCTGGCGCACGCGCGGGTACTCGGCGACGCTGCGGATCGAGGCCATCGTGTACGGCAGGCCCAGCGGCTGCAACGGGCTCAGCGCGATCTCCACCAGCACCTCCGACCCGTCACGCCGCCGCGCGACCAGCTCGGTGGCCGTGCCGCCCATGGGCCGCGATCGCGGTGCGGCCTCGTAGGCATGCCGGTAGGCCGCGTGACTCGGACGGATGCTGTCAGGCACCAGCATCTCGACGGAGGCGCCGACGAGGTCCTCGTTGGCATATCCCAGCAGCTGCGTGACCGTCGGATTCGCGAGCCGGATCAGCCCCCGGTCGTCGACGAGCAGCAGTCCGTCCGGCGACGCGGCGAACAGCGCGCGAAAGACGGCGGATTCGTCGAGCCCCGTGGATCCGCCGTCATTCCCGCCCTGCGCGTCGTTCCCGCGGTCGTTGGTGGCGTTGCTCATGACCTTGCTCCTCGCGGCGCTCAGGTCGAGCGCGTCGAGGTCACTCTCGGCGCGAACAGGTAGCCGGCGCCCCGGACCGACTTGATCCACTGGCCTTCACCCGACTCGGCGCCGAGCTTGCGACGCAGCCGTCCCACCTGCACATCGATCGTGCGGTCGAAGGGCCCGGACTCGCGACCCCGGGTGTGCTCCAGCAGAAAGTCGCGCGACAGCACGCGCCCGGGGTGCAGCATGAGGATGTGCAGCAGGTCGAACTCGCCGGTCGTCAGCGCGACCTCCTCGCCGTCCGGCCCGGTCACGCGGCGCGCGGACACATCCATGGTCCAGCCCTCGAAGTGGAGGCGCTCACGGCCGGCGGACAGGTCCTGGACGATCTCGACTGGCTGCCCGCTGGACAGTCCCGGCGGCGCCGATGCGGCACCGGAAGCCACGACCGCATTGCCCAGGTGGCCCGGGTGGCCCGGGTGGCCCGACGAAGCAGGCGCGGCGACCGGGCTGGCCGCCGATCCTGGCGCCAGGCGCCGCAGCACGGCCTTCACGCGGGCGACCAGCTCGCGCAGGTCGAAGGGCTTGGTGACGTAGTCGTCCGCACCGACCTCCAGCCCGACGACCTTGTCCACCGCGTCGCCGCGCCCGGTGACGATCACCAGGCCGCAGCGCCAGTGCTCGCGCAACTGGCGCGCGATCACGAAGCCGTCCTCGCCGGGCAGCCCCAGGTCCAGCAGCACCAGGTCGGGCGTGTCCGCCGCCATCAGGTCCATCAGCGCCCGGCCGGTGTGGAGTTGCGTCGTGCGGAAACCGTGCGACGCGAGGTAGCCGGCCAGGAGCTGGGTGATGTCCGGCTCGTCGTCGAGGATCGCCACATGGGCCGGGGCTGGCGCCGACACGCTCGCGGGCCTGGTCGCGGAAGGGAGGGAATCGGGCGCGCTCATGAGCCTCGATTAGAGCGCGTCCGCGCGGATCAGCCGCTCCAGCGTGCGCGTCAGGCGATCCAGATCGATCGGCTTGACCATGTGCTCGTCGAAGCCGCTGCTCAGCGCCTTGTCGCGATCGGAGGCCTGGCCATACCCGGTCAGCGCGATCAGGCGCGGCGCCGCCGCCCCGAGTTCGTGATGGATCAGGGTGGCCAGCTGGTAGCCGTCGATGACCGGCATGCCGATGTCGAGCACCGCGGCATCGAAGCGCGATGCGCGCACCCGGTCCATCGCTTCCTGCGGCAGCGTCGTCGTGACGACGTCGTAGCCGGCGTAGCGCAGCGCCATGCCCAGCGTCTCGGCGGCGTCGCGGTTGTCGTCGACGACCAGCACCCGCCCCTGCACCGGCGGCAGCGTGTCCAGCGCCTCGGTGGCCGGCCCCGGCGCGGGCGGCGCGGCATGGATCTCCGCCGGCAGCGTCACGCGGAAGGTCGCGCCCTGCCCCGGCCCCGCGCTGAACACCGCCACCTGGCCGTGATGCATCTCGACCAGTTGCTTCACGATCGCCAGCCCGATGCCGAGCCCGCCCTTGGAGCGGTCCAGCGTCGTCGAGCCCTGCTCGAACAGTTCGAACACGCGCGGCAGCATGTCCGCGTCGATGCCGGCGCCGTTGTCCTGCACCTCGATCACCAGCGCATCGTCGACGGCGCGCGCCGCGACGCGGATCTCGCCGTTCGTCGGCGTGTACTTGGCGGCGTTGCTCAGCAGGTTGACGAGAACCTGGCGCAGCCGGGCCCGATCGCCCACCAGCCGCAACTCCGGTCCGACGTCGCAGGCCACCCGCAGCAGGTGGTTGCGTTCCTCGAGCAGCGGGCTCACGCCCTCGATCGCGTCGCTCAGCAGGAAAGGCACGTCCACCGGCTCGCGCGCCAGCTCGATCTTCCCGCGCGTGATGCGGGTGATGTCGAGCAGGTCGTCGACCAGCTTGGAGAGGTGGCCGACCTGGCGTTCGATGATCTCGTGCTCGCGCGACAGCTGGCCGGTCTGCAGGCGGATCAGATGCAGCGCGGTGGAGATCGGCGCCAACGGGTTGCGCAGCTCATGGCCGAGCATGGCGAGGAACTCGTCCTTCGCGCTCGCGGCGCGTTCGCGCTCATGGTCCAGCCTCGCGGCGTGCAGACCGGTCGACGCCAGCGTCGCCGCGGCGCGCATGAAGGCGCTCTGGTGCGGCGACGGGAAGTCCGGCCGGGAGGAGCCGAACCACAGGCTGCCCGCCCGCCCCGCCGGCCCCAGGTAGAGCCGCACCACGCGCAGGGTGCCCAGCGGCGATTCCAGCGCGGTCGCGCTGTCGGCGGTGTCGGGCATCTGGCGGCAGGCGATGATGAAATCGGTCCAGGCCTCCTGCGACACCCGCACGCCCCCGAGCTGCAGGACCGTGGCCGGCGCGGCGTCCGGCACCAGCGGCGCATGCAGCAGGCAGACCGCCGTGCCCACGATCCGGTTCACCGCCTCGGTCGTGAGCTGCAGGACGGTGGCGGCGTCGCGCCCGACCCAAAGGGCCGGCAGCGCGAGCAGGCCCATCAGGTCACGCAGCGCCCGGTCGGCGGCGGACGGTTCTCTTTCTCGGGACATCGTGGTCATTCGGCCCGCCGGGGTCGTGCCGGCACTGGGAGCGCCACCGGCGCGGAGCGCCCGCGACGTCGCCCCGTGGCCCGGCGCGCGGACAGCTCGCGCAGCATCTCGGCCGGCGGCGTGAAGAACGGATTCTCTCGCAGCACGCCGCCGATCATCGTCAGCGGATGCGTGCGCAGCAGATCCATCATGGTGGTGCCATCGAGCGGCGCGAGGTCGTAGACGCAGATCGCCAGGCGCCGGTTCGCGTCCAGGACGCCGTTCAGGCGCGCCTCGTACTCCAGCAGGTCCAGACGGTCGATGCCATGACGGACCGCCCAGCCCATCTGCGTCATCACACGCAGTCCATCGAATCCGCCCAGCTCCCGCCCTTGCGCCGCGGTGGCCAGCGCCATGGCCGCGAGCATGGCCTCCACGTCGATCGCGCCGGGCGCCTGCGGCCAGGGCCACAGGGCCAGCTGGCCGCGGTGTTCGCACGCCACGACGTCGATCCCGGCGCCGACCAGCCGGGCCCGGTGTTCGTCAAGGCCGCCCGGCTCGATCAGATGCAGGTTGCGTTCGTTGTTCCGCTCCGCCTCGCGGTAGACGGCGCCAGCACCTGGCACGCCTCCTCCCGGCTGTCGAAAAAAGCGCAAATGTGGAAATGGGGGGTGATCACTGCTCTCTCGCACCGTCCGCGGCGTCAAGGCCATCGGACGTCCTCCGTCCCGAGTTGCATCGGCCAGTCGGCTGGCTCTTGGGGTCGATCGCCGGATGTTAGCCGTGAAGCGGGTGTGCGACTGGCATCCGATGCCCGACGGCCATCGTCATTCCGTCCCCGACCGTGTTCGAGCGCCCCGGCCCGCCCTGTCACATGGCACGTTCTTCGATCAGTTGCCGACTCACAACCGTCAGGTACGGATTAAATCCCTGAAATCAAAGATGGACACTTGCCAGAAACCCGTCATGGCAATTCATCAATGAACCGACTGCAGTCAGTCAATCGGCCCATCAATAAGTCAGCCGGCAACCGTGCCTTGGCAGAAAGTCTGCCGCCGTGCCGCCAATTGCGCTCAAGCGTGGGCGCCCAGCGCATGTCGCTCACCCGCGTGGACATCGCAGGCAGCTGCGCAAGCCCGGCAAGCCTGGGCGCAACGCCTGCAATGCGCATGCTGATGCTTCTCGCATTCTTCGGCGCACGCCCGGCACAGATGGGCGCACAACGCGCAGAAGTCGCCGTGGTGCGCGGACTCCCGCGACAGCACACCGATCGTGGCCTCGCAGATCGCGGCGCAATCCAGATCCAGCAGGGCGCACACCTCCAGCAGGCGATCGCCGGAGCGGATGCACGCGTTGGCGCACTGACGCGTCGCCAGCAAGGCCTCGGCACACGCCTTCATGCAGGGTTCCAGGTCTTCGGAGGGGGTGGTCATCGCGAGTCCTTCAGGAGGTAAGAGGTGCCGCTTCCGGGCAACCGTCATTCCCCCGAACGCCGGCGTCAGGCCCCCTAGACATTCGTGCCCCGAACCCGACTAGCAAACTATTGCTAGTTTCTTTGCATAAACAAGCCATCAGTGGTTGACGGCGCCAAAAGGCTAGCAAGGAAATGTCATTGTGAGACGGCAGGACAGGAAACGAAACTGAGCGGGATAGAAAACAGCCCGACGGGGTTTCCCTTGAACCGCCAAGCTCCTTTCCGACCATTCCGACCCTTCCGCGCTTTCCGATCACACCGGTCAACGAATATAGACATCGCCACCGGATGGCACTATCCGCTCGCCGCGCTGGCACTGATCAGCCTGCCGGCCCACGCGGACGACGGACGCCAGATGCCGGCCGAGGCCCTGGAGGAAGCCCCCCTCGCCGTTTCCTCCGCCAGCGCCGCTTCGCCGGTGAATGCCGTTCGCTGGGGGGCCGCCATGGATGACTTCCTCACCGGCGCGTTGTCCGCGGATCCCTCGATCGAACGCGCCCGGGCCTCGATCGCCGCCGCCGAGGACGGCGTCACCGCCGCGAAGTGGCAGTTCGGTCCCTCGCCGAGCTTTTCGCGCCAACTCGCCAGCGGCATCGGCGGGTACGTCAACGTCCTGAGCATCCAGCAGCCGCTCTACACGGGAGGACTGCTGTCGGCCAACCTGAGCGCCGCACGGACCACCGTGCGCAGCAGCGAGATGGAGCTGCGCTCCGCGCAACTCCAGTTGAAGCTGAAGATCGTGCAGACCTGGGCCGACTGGGCCAAGGTCCGCGGTCGCATCGACAGCCTGGAGGCGTTGCGCGCGGAGCATCAGCAGTTGCTGGAGATGATCCGGCGTCGCAACCAGGCGGGCGTGGCCACGAACGCCGACGCGGCGCTGGCAGCCTCCCGGCTGAGCGCCGTGCAGGCGGAAATGGCGCAGGCCCGGCTCGAGGAAGCATTGCAACGCGACCGGCTGCAGCGCCTGGCGCGTCGCCCCGTCGACGATGCCTTGCGCGTCGTGCTCGACGGCGAACTCCCCGCGCCACCGGCGTTGAACCAGGTGCTCGACCGCATCCAGCTCTCGCCCGAGATGGCGATCGCGCGCGCGAACGTCGACCTGTACCGCGATGAACTGACCAAGGCCAAGGCCGCGCTGCTGCCGACCGTCAGCCTGCGCATGGACCGTCAGAGCGGCGCCTACAAGGACGATCGCATCGGCGTCGTGATCCAGGCCGGACTGCCCGGTGGCCTGTCGGCCCTGTCCGGCGTGAATGCGGCCCGCTCCCGGATCGCCGCGGCGGAAGCCGCGGTCGCCGCGACCGAACAGGACCAGTTGAGCAACTATCAGCTGGAGTACACGCGCCATGCCGCGGCGGTCGCCTCGCTGCGCAACGCCGAGCTCACCGCCTCGACCGGCGACGAGGTGCTCGCGTCGTACCGACGTCAGTTCGATGCCGGCAAGCGGGCGTGGCTGGACCTGCTGAACATGGTCCGCGAGGCCCACACCACCCGCCAATCCCAGCGCGACGCCGCGATCGACGAACGCGCCGGCCTGTATCGCCTGCACCTGCTCCTCGACGGCGCACCGGCGCTCGATTGAGCGGCTCGACATCCGTCTGCCGCAACGCCCTTCCTGCCCATCGCCACCCGCGAGATGCCCGCCATGACATGGAATCCCTTCAAGCGAACGACGGCCGAGTCGTCGCCCCCTTCGGCCGCCGTCGCGACCACCCTGGCCCACTGGCTGCGCCTGAAGGGGCGTCCCGTGCCCGTCGCGCTGGTCCGTCAACGCCAGATGGAGCTGGCTCTGCCCGGCGAGGATCTTCACAGCGCGCGCCTGCTGGCCGGTGCGCTCGATCAGCAGAGCCATTTCGTGCTGCTCGACGCGCCGCAACTCGCCGCGTTGCCGCTGCTGTGCCACCACGCCGAGCACGGCTGGCAAGTGGTCACCGCCCGCACGCCCGAGGGACTCTGGACGTGCGCCGGGCCTGATCGGCTCCGTCGCGACCTCGTGCTGGACGATCAGCCCTGCCTGCACGCGGTGGTGGATCACGAGACCGAACGGGGCGCGACCCGAAGCGCGCGCGGCATGATGCTCGCGCAGATCCGCGGCCAGTGGCCGATCTTCGTGGAGGCGGCGGGCCTGTCGCTGGTGCTCTCGACGATCGGCATCGCCATCTCGTTCTTCTCGATGCAGGTCTACGACCGCGTCATCCCGAGCCAGGGCCACCAGACCCTGTGGGTCCTGACCCTGGGCGTGGGCCTGGCGGTGGTGATCGAGTTCCTGCTGAAGCTCGCGCGGGCCTCGCTGCTCGAACCGCGGCTGAAACAGCTGGACGTCGGCATCTCGAGGGCACTGATGGCGCGGCTCAACGCGGTCCGGCTGGATCAGCGACCCGGTTCCGTCGGCACGCTGGCGTCGCAGGTGCAGAGCTTCGAGTCGATCCGCGGCATCCTGTCGGCCAGCACCCTGTTCCTGCTCTTCGACATGCCGATGGCGCTGATCTTCGCGCTCGTGATCGCGGCGATCGGCGGCTTCTGGATGGCACTGCCGGCGGTGGTGCTCTTCGGCGTGACCGTGCTGACCGGCCTGCTGCGTGCCCGCCGCATCGCCCGGCTGACCGCGAGCAGCCAGTCCGGGGCCAACGCCAAGACTGGCCTGCTGGTCGAGACCATCGAAGGCACCGAGGCGATCAAGGGCCTGGGCGCCACCTGGCGCTTCGAATCCCGCTGGGCGGCGCTGTGCGAAGTGAACGCCGCGCAGAGCCTCGCCCTGAAGCACGAGAGCGACACCACCTCGTACATTTCCGCCGCCCTGCAACAGGTCAGCTACGTGGCCCTGATCTGCGTCGGCGCGGTGCTCGCGATCGACGGGCACCTGACACAGGGCGCGATCGTCGCCTGCTCGATCCTGTCGGGGCGCGTGCTGTCGCCGCTGGCCTCGATCCCGCCCTTGCTCGTGCAGTTGGGCAGCGCTCGTGCGTCCATGAAGGCGCTCGATGCGATCTTCCGGCTGCAGGTGGACAACGAAGGCGTCGCCCGCCCCCTCGTGCCCCAGGTCCTGCACGGGGAGTTGCGCTTCGAGAATGTCGAATTCGCCTACCCCGGTCAGAAGGAAGCGCTGCGCTTCGGCAGCATGCGCTTCCGCCCCGGCGAGAAGGTCGCCATCCTGGGAACCATCGGCGCCGGCAAGACCACGCTGCTGTCGCTTGCCTGCGGCCTGACCCAGCCGACACGCGGCACCGTCTACCTGGACGGCGTCGACCAGCAGCAGATCCACGCCGGATGGCGTGCGACCCAACTGGCCTATTGCCCGCAGCACGCCTGGCTGTTCTCCGGCACGCTGCGCGACAACCTCCTTTTCGGACTGCCCGACGTCAGCGACGACCTCCTGGTCGCCGCCTGCCAGAAGACCGGTCTCTGGCCCATGGTGGCCCAGCATCCGCTGGGCCTGGACCGCAAGCTCTCGGAAGGGGGACGCGGCCTGTCGGGCGGGCAGCGTCAGCTCGTGGCGCTGACGCGCCTGGTCCTGGCCGATCGCGCGGTGTGGCTGCTCGACGAGCCGACCTCCGGCATGGACGACGGACTGGAACAGGCCACCGTCCGCTTGATGCGGCAGATGCTCAAGCCCGAGACGACGCTGCTGCTGGTGACCCATCGCCTGTCGATGCTGGCGCTGGTCGACCGCGTGATCGTTCTTTCGCCACAGGGCGTCCTGGCGGACGGCCCGCGGGACGAGGTGCTGACCAGGCTGCAGGGCCGACCGGCGCCGTCCAACGACGCCGCGCCCGCCACCAGGGCCGCCACCGCGGCCGCTTGAGCGTCGGCCGCTCGCAGAACTTCCGACATCAAGAGAACGTTATGACAACGACCAAGAGTCTTCACGAGGGTCAGGCGCGCGTGCGCTGGACCGTCCTCGCCACGGTGGCGGCGCTGGCTGCCGGCTTGTGGTGGGCCTCCCAGGCGCAGATCGAGCAGGTGACTCGCGCCGGGGGCAAGGTCATGGCATCCTCGCGCACCCAGGTGATCCAGGCACCGGACGGAGGTGTGGTGGAAAAGCTCTTCGTGCACGAGGGGGATGCCGTCCGCAAGGGCGATCTGCTGGCGCAGCTCGACAACACCAAGGCCAGCGCCGCGCTGGCGGACTCCAGCGAAAAGGCCGATGCCCTGAACGCCTCGCTGGCGCGCCTGCGCGCCGAAACGCTGGGCACGCCCTACCGTCCCGCCGGCACCGGCCCGTTCAACGAGCTGCAGCGCCAGCTCTACGAACGCCGCCACACGGCCTTGCAGGAAGAGCTCACGGTGCTGGCGACGTCCGCCGATCTCGCCCGGCGCGAGGTCGCCCTCAACGAGCCCCTGTACAAGGCCGGCGACATCAGCGCGGCCGACTATCTGCGGCTCCAGCGCACGGCGAACGAGGCCGCGGGACAGGTCACCTTGCGCCGCAACCGCTTCCTCCAGGATTCGCAGGCGGAGCTGGCCAAGACCGAAGAAGAACTCGCCAGCGTGCAGCAGATGCTGAACGACCGTCGCGGCAACCTGGAACACACGCAGTTGCGTGCGCCGGTCGACGGCGTGGTCAATCTGATCACGCTGACCACCGAGGGCGCGGTCCTGCGACCGGGCGACGAGATCATGCAGCTGCTGCCCACCGGCGACGACCTGATCATCGAGGCCCGGCTGCGCGCCGCCGACATCGGATTCATCCGACGCGGCATGCCGGCGGTGGTCAAGGTGGACGCCTTCGACTACAGCATCTACGGCGCCCTCGACGGCAGCGTGACCTACGTGAGTCCCGACGCCCTGACCGAGCGCACCGCGCAAGGCGAGCAGGCCTACTACCGCACGCACATCCGCATCAGCGGCAAGCGTTTCAAGGGCGAGAAGGCCGATCGCATCGTGATCCAGCCCGGCATGACGGCAACGGCGGAGATCATCACCGGCCGTCACACGGTGCTGGACTACCTGCTCAAGCCCGTCCGGAAAACGATCTCGGAATCACTCGGAGAGCGCTGAATCCCCGGCGACCGCACGACGCTTGCGCAAGCACCACTCACTTCACGTCATCAATCTTCATCGCCCATCAGCAACAACAACTCCGAACCAGAGGGGAACAGACATGATCACCGTCACCATCATCGAAGACGATGCCACCGTCCTGCAGCGCCTGATCGACGTCGTGTCGGCCAGCAGCGCCTGCCAGATCGTGGGCATCGGTCGCAACCGCGGCGAATCGGTCTCCGCGATCCTCGCCAATCGTGCGGACATCTACCTGGTCGACCTCGGCCTGCCCGACGTGGACGGGATCGACCTGATCAAGCTGATCGACGAGAAGTGTCCCGATGCCCACAGCATCGTGATCAGCACCTTCGGCGATGCCAAGCATGTGATGCGCAGCCTGCGCTCGGGTGCTTCGGGCTACCTGCTGAAGGAAGAGATCCAGCCCAGCCTGATCGACAAGATCATCGCCACCCACAACGGCCACGCCCCCTTGAGCCCCCGCCGTCTCCCGGCTGGTGCTCGACAAGCTCGAGAGCCTGGAGACCGGCGTGAAGCCCAAGGTGGACAAGGGGCAGAAGCTGAAGGAACTCGGCCTGGGTCAACGCGAGTGGAGCGTGCTGAACCTGCTGATCGAAGGCCTGCCGATCGTCGACATCGGCAGCCGCCTGTCGATCTCGCGCTTCACGGTGAACCAGCACTTGCGGTCGATCTATCGCAAGCTGAACGTCAACTCCCGCGCCATGGCCACGAGTGTCGCCCGGCTGCATGGGCTGATCGACGAGTGAGCGTGCCGGGGGGAGGCCCCGTGCCCGGATGCTCGCGGACAGGCCGCCCTCCCGGGTGGCTTGGTCATGGCTCAAGCGCCTGCGCCCTCAGGCGGCAGCCGTCACCATGCCATTGCCGGGCCTGCCGTCACGAGCAGGTGTGGCGGAGCCAAGGATCGACAGGAACACCGAGGCGGGTTTCGACAGCAACCGCATCCGCAGCAGTTGCTTGCAGAGCATGAAGGAGGCTTGCACCAGCGCTCCCGAGGTGCTCACGAGGCCCTCGCGACGCAAGCGGAGCCGCCCTTCGGCCAGTTCGCCGCGCAGCAGCTGCGCCAAGTCGCGATCCCGGCCATGCACGGCGGCGACGTTGAGCACCGCCAGCCAGGCAACCAGGACCGCACGGGGCAACGACGCCAGCACATCCGCCAGCGACTCCGATGTCGCTGCGCAATGGGGCGCATGGATGGCCTGCACGCGCAGCAGTCGCGCGACCAGTGCGGGATGACGCCCCGCGATCAGCGCGAGCGACGACGCCGAGACCCCCGAGCGCGCCAGCATGAACAGCTGCCCGACCACGTGCGGATCGCATCCCGGCAGCGCGTGCACGGCCAGGGTCGTCGGCCGGGCGATGCCATAGCCTTGGAAATAGTCGGCGCCCGCACGACGCGCGCGCTGAAGGGATGCATCGTCTTCGATCTTCTCGGCGATGACGGCCATGCCGAGTTGGTGGGCCTGGCGAACCAGCGCAGACAGTTGATCTGCATCAAGACCGACGGCATCGATCTTGGCGAACTGGACCCACGGGGCCAGTGCCCATCGCGCGTCGTCGGCGCGGACGATATCGTCGAGGGCGAAACGGTAGCCGCGGCCATGAAGGTCGCGGATTCGATGCAGAAGCGCCGCGTCCACCACGACGGTTTCGAGCAGCTCGATCACGCCGACATCCGGCGTCAGCGCTTCGGCGATCGGACTCATCAGCGTGCGGCAATCCATGTTGACCAGCAGGTCGCCGATGGGGTGCTCCGCGGCAGGCGCTTCGGTCAGCAGTTCGCCATCGATCAACGCGCCCGAGAGGGCCGTGGCCGTCGCGTAGGCGCCCAGTTCCGGTCCGACGCCGTCATCGCTGGCATTCCAGCGGAACAGCAGTTCCGTGGCCACGACGCGGCCGGCACGATCGATGACCGGTTGCATGGCGTAGCGGACATGTGAGCCGAGATGTTCGGCCTGCCAGTTCGGCGAGGGGGAGAGTTCCACACCGTTGACGGGGGTGCGACCGGGTTCGGACGATCGGGACATGGGCACTCCGCGGAGCGGGTAGCGAAGAAGGCTTCATGCTATGAACCAAGGGCCCGGCGCTGAATAACAAACACTTGTCATCCATGGACGCTCGATAACAGTTATGGGAGGGGTCACCGACTGGAACTTGGGGGACACGGCAGGTGCCGCACTTGCCCTCTTTCGTCACCGTCGGAGACGCGCTCGAACCGGAACCCCGGTGCGATGCGCGGGCGACTCACCCGCCAGACCCGGACCGGGTCCGCCGCCGCGCTGGGATACTGACCTGCGCGGGCGGCGGCACAGCCGCCCGGGTCGTTGGGTTTTCTTACCCGGATCACAAGGAGAAGCAACATGCAGATGCGACACACCCGACTGGCCGCGGCCGCCCTGGCGGCCGCCGTCCTGGCCGGCTGCGCGAACATGGACGAACGCCAGCGCGGCACCGCGGGCGGCGCCGCGATCGGTGCCATCTCGGGCGCGGTCATCAGTTCCGCCACCGGCGGCAAGGCGGGGACAGGCGCGTTGATCGGCGGCGCGCTCGGCGCGGTGGCCGGCAACGTCTGGTCACGCCACATGGAGGACAAGCGCCGCGCGATGGAACAGGCCACGCAGGGCACCGGCGTCGAGGTGACGCGCACGGCGGACAACCAGTTGAAGCTGGACGTGCCGAGCGACATCTCCTTCGCGACCAACAGCGCCGCCATCGAGCCGCGGCTGCGTCCGGTGCTGGACGCCTTCGCGAACGGCCTGAACAGCAATCCGTCGCCGACGATGGTGCGCGTGGTGGGCCACACCGACAACACCGGCTCCGATGCGATCAACGATCCGTTGTCGCTGCGTCGCGCGGAGAGCGTGCGGGGTTATCTGGCCGACCGCGGCGTCCGTTCCGACCGGGTCGAGGTCGCCGGCCGAGGCTCGCGCGAACCGCTCGTGTCGAACGACACGGCGGAGAGCCGCGCCAAGAACCGCCGCGTCGAGATCTTCCTGCGCGAGCCGCAGCAGGGCTCGGGCGGATGAGCGTTCCGACGCTCCCATGACAAAAGGCGCCTGTGATGCAGGCGCCTTTTTTCTATCGCGCGTCCAGCGCGTCTAGCGCGTCGAGCGCGTCAGGTCGTGGGCTTGGCGGGCTCGGGTCCCATGTGCGGTCCGGTGCGATGCAGCGCGCCGCCCTCGCCTTCCCAGGTGGTGACCTCCTCGGGTTTCGAATGCGAGGTCTTGTGCCGCGCCTCGAAGCGCCGGGCCTGCCACTGCCACAGGGCGTAGCCGGCCAGGCTCGACAACGCGAGGGGGACGAGTCGTTTCATCAGCATGGTGTCGCTCCTCGTCGATCGATCATCGTGCCGGCGCGCTGGCCTTGGGCTGGCGCGGGGGCGGAACGTCCGGTCCCGGACGCATCGTCGCGCTCGGCGGTTCGGCCGGGGCGGACGGAATCCCCGCCGCCGTCGGGTTCTCCTGCACCATGCGATCGATGCGGGTCAGGATGCCGCCGCTCTGCACGCTGCCGTCGCGCGTGCCCTGCCCCATCACCATCATGCGGCAGTCCTCGCGGTCTTCCGCGGCGACGCGCTGGCAGCGCAGCATCGCGTTGTTGGCGAGGTCCTGCGCGCTCGCGGTCCGGAGGCTGCCGCGCTGGGCTTCCTGACGGGCCGCGCCGGCTTCCTTCAGGCAGGCCGCGCGGGCCTGGCCGGTCTTGCCGGCGAGGCAGTTGGCGCGTTCCTGCTCATAGGTCGCCTGGATGTCGGACTTGGACGCGGCCGCGAAGGCCGGCGTGGTCACCATCATGACGGCCGACAGCACCGCCCCGGCGGTGATCCACGCGGCGGCGGAGGGGGACGTGAGGGTCTTGTTGAGCTTGATCATCTTGGGTTCCTTTCCAGCGCTCGGCGCCGAGGTCGGAAGACGGGACGGGAGGATGAAGCAAGGCTAGGCCCGCGACCCGCCGCGGTCTGTCGTACCGCGCCGGAGCCGCGTGTAGGACGAGTCCGGCACCGCGCTCCAAGGCAGCGGTGGCGGCGTCCTGTCCTACACCCGGACGTGGGCCCTGCTGATCCTTCCGGTCCACGGCGGCTTCTACAGTGACCCCAAGTGCCGCGCCGCGGCCGACAGCTGGAAAGGACATCGTCATGTTGAAGTGGGCCTTGATCTTTGCCGTGATCTCGCTGGTGGCGGGTGTACTCGGCTTCACCGGCCTCGCCGCGGGCGCGGCGGGCATCGCCAAGATCCTGTTCGGGATCTTCCTGGTCATCTTCCTGGTGCTGCTGGTCCTGGGCATCACCGGCGTGAACGCCCTTCGAAAGTGACCTTCACCGATTCTTGAATCCAGAGGAGCCAGCCCATGAACGCCCCCGAACACAAGCACCTGCAGCTTGACGAACAGGCCTTGCAACGCGCTCGCCAGCACCTCGACGAAGGCCCGGTCACGCCCAGCTACGGCCCGTGGCGCGAAGACGTGATCCGCCTGCTCAACGACGCGCTCGCGACCGAGCTGGTCTGCGTGCTGCGCTACAAGCGCCACTACTTCACCGCGCACGGCCTGAACTCGCCGCGCATCGCCGAGGAGTTCCTCGAGCACGCCACGCAGGAGGCGGTCCACGCCGACCGCATCGCCGAGCGCATCGTGCAGCTGGGCGGCGATCCGGACTTCAAGCCGGACACGCTGACCCAACGCAGCCACGCCGAGTACGACGAGTCCAAGGACCTGAAGGAGATGCTGCGATCGAACCTGATCGCCGAGCGCATCGCCGTCGAGGCCTACCGCCAGATGATCCAGCTCATCGGCGACAAGGACCCGACGACGCGACGCATCCTCGAGGAAGTCCTCGCCGAAGAGGAAGAGCACGCCGACGACCTCGCCGACCTGCTGAGGGACTGACAGCATGCGCCGGCGCGTCGCGGCCCTGCTCTTCGCGCTCGGCGCGAGCGTCGGTCTCGTGGCCTGCGGCACGCCGCGCGCGCCGGTCAACGGCCGCGTCCCGGAGCCGCCGTCCACGGCGCCGACGCTGACGCGGGTGGCCGCGCAGGTCGACGTCGTCGGCCCGCGCGGCCAGATGAACCAGGCCAGGCGCGAGCAGGCCCTGCAGGCGGCGGCCGCACAAGGCAAATCGGACCTGCTGAAGCGGCAGATCGCGGCGATGTCCGCGTTCGGGGATGTCGACCTGTATGCCGGCAACGATGCGCAGCTGCTCGTCGATGGGCCGGCCACCTTCGCCGCCATGTTCGCGGCCATCGAGAAGGCACGCCGGCAGATCGTCCTGGAGAGCTACATCATCGAGGACGCCGACGTGTCGCGACAGCTGGCCGACCTGCTGTTGAAGCGACGCGCGGATGGCCTTGAGGTCGCGGTCCTCTACGACGGCGTCGGATCGATCGGCACGGACGAGACCTACTTCGACCGCCTGCGTCAGGGCGGCATCGCGGTCTGCGCCTTCAATCCGGTCAACCCGCTGAAGCAGCGCACGCGGTACCACAAGATCACGCAGCGCGACCATCGCAAGATGCTGGTCATCGACGGCGAGACCGGCTTCACCGGCGGCATCAACATCAGCGCGGTGTACTCGTCGGGCTCGGGTGGTTTCGGCGGCCGAAGCGCGTCGAAGGCGCCCCGGCCCCAGGCCGCATCGAGCGAAGCCAGCGGCAGGACCGGAGGCAAGGCCGGTGACAAGGGGGATGACAAGGGGGATGACAAGGGGGATGACAAGGGGGATGACAAGGCCGACGAGAACGGCTGGCGCGACACGATGATCCAGGTCCGCGGCCCCGCGACGCAGGCGTTGCACACGATGTTCCGCGAGGTCTGGTCGCAGCAGCACTGCGAAGGCACCGTCGCGGCGATCGAGCCGCCACCCGGCCCGCCCGCGGGCCAGCAGTTGATGCGCGTGATCCCGTCCACGCCGCAGGACACCGAGAACCGCATCTACACGCTGCTGCTGGGCAGCATCCGCGCCGCGCAGCGCAGCGCGTACCTGACGATGGCCTACTTCGCGCCCGGGCAGGACATGGTCGACGCCTTGTGCGAGGCCGCGCAGCGCGGCGTCGACGTCCAGCTGATCCTGCCCTCGCGCAGCGACTTCGGCCCGGTGATGCACGCGGGCCGCAGCCACTACGAGCGCATGCTGAAGGCCGGCGTTCGCATCCATGAACTGCAGGACGCGGTGCTGCATGCGAAGACCGCCGTCATCGACGGCGTGGTCTCGACGGTCGGCTCCAGCAACATGGACTGGCGCAGCTTCGTGCACAACAACGAGGTCAACGCGGTCGTGCTCGGCGAGGACTTCGGCGGCGCGATGACGCGCATGTTCGAGCGCGACCGCGGCGCGTCGAAGACGATCGAGCTGCAGCGCTGGCAGGACCGCGGCCTGTGGCAACGGGGCAAGGAATACTTTTCCAGGATGTTTGAGCAATGGTGGTGAACAACGCGCCCTCCTCCGCGCCGGCGCCTTCGCCGGGTCCGCGACGACATCGTTTCCATGGCTGGGCCCTGGGCCTGGGCGTGCTGCTGGCGATGCTGCTGATCACGGTCGGCGTCTGCGAATGGCTGGGCTGGCCCTTCCTGCGCCGTCCGGCGGAGCAATGGCTGAGCCAGAAGCTCGACCGCCAGGTGCGCTTCGACGGCGACGAGGACAACACCGCCTGGCAGCTCCGGCTGATCGGCCACCTGCGCCTGCGTTCGCACAGCCTCACGATCGCCGGCCCCAGCTGGAGCACGCTGGGCGGTCCGATGCTGCAGGCGCAGGACGCCGCGCTGACGCTGCGTTATTCGGACCTGCTGGCCCTGCGCCACGAGGGTCAGGCCTTGCAGGTGAAGTCGCTGCGCGCGGGCGAACTGACCCTGCGGCTGGAACGTGACGTCGAGGGCCGCGCGAGCTGGCAATTCGGCAAGCAGCCGCCCAGCGACACGCAAGTGCGCAAGCGCCCCAACATCGACGGGATCCGCTTCGACCTGCTCGAAGTGGGCCAGGGCACGGTGCTGGTGGACGACAAGATCCAGCAGCTGTCACTGCTGGGCCGTTTCGCGTTGCGCGAGACCTGGGCGACGCCGGAGGACGCTGCTTCCGCGGTGCGCTCGGGCCTTGCCGCATCGGGCGCGGCGTCCGGACAGCGCGCGCCCGCGGCGGCGGCGCGGGTGGCCAGCGCGGCCGCCTCCGGCACCCGGCTCGCCGTGGACTTCGGCGAACGGGTGGCGGGCAAGCCCAAGGGCGCCTCCGCGCCCGCCGGCGAACCGGGACCCGGCGAAGGCGGCCGCAACGGCGTGACGGCGCAGGCCGAGGGCCATTGGCGCGACCTGCCGATCAAGGCCAGCCTGCAGACCGGCTCTGCGCTGCCCTGGATGTCCTCGGACCCGAACGCACCCGCCGTGCCGGTCACGCTGCGCGGCAACATCGGCAAGGCCCAGTTGAGCTTTGACGGCCAGGTCCGCGACCTGCTGGTCAGCCAGGGCCTGTCCGGGAAATACACGCTGTCGGGGCCCTCGCTGGCCGCGGTCGGCGAGCCGCTCGGCGTCACGCTGCCGACCACGCCGGCCTTCGCGATGGCGGGCAAGTTGACGCGCGACGGCTCACGCTGGACCACGGCGGTCAGCAAGGCCACGATCGGCAAGAGCCAGTTGAGCGGCGAGTTCCAGTACGACAAGCCGGAGAATGGCCGCCCCACGCTGACCGGCGAACTGCGCGGTCGCGAGCTGTGGCTGGCGGACCTCGGACCGGCGGTCGGTGTGCCTGCGGAGCCGGGTGCGCGCAAGGCGAAGAAGGGGCCTTCGCGCGTGCTGCCGGACAAGCAGTTCGACCTGCCCTCGCTGCGGGCGATGGACGCCAACGTGAATGTGAAGCTGGCGCGTTTCGAATCCGGCAGCGCGCTCCTGCAGGCCGCCGAGCCGCTGAACGCCCGGATCGTGCTGCAGGACGGCGTCCTGGAATTGCGCGACATCGATGCGCGCGTGGCGCGCGGCCAGGTGGCGGGCAACATGAAGCTGGACGGCCGGGGCCCGCAGGCGAAGTGGCAGGCGCGGCTGCGTGTCGGCGGCGTGCATCTGGAGCAGTGGCTGAACCTGGAGCGCAAGAACGGCCAGCGCTGGGTCACCGGGTTGATGGGCGGGCGCGTCGCGCTGGATGGCGAAGGCAAGTCGACGGCCGAACTGCTGGCGAGCGCGGATGGCCGCATGGTGCTGTACTGGACCGAAGGGACCATCTCCCATCTGATCGTGGAGGCGGCGGGCATCGACATCGCGCAGGGCCTGGGCATGCTGGTGCGCGGCGACGAACCGCTGGAGGTGTACTGCGGCGTCGCCGATCTGCGGGTCAAGGACGGCGTGGTGACGCCGCGGCCGATGGTCATCGACACGAAGGATTCGGTGGTGCTGGTGGATGGCGGCATGTCGCTGGCGACGGAACGGCTGGCGTTGACCGCCAAGGTCGATCCCAAGGACAAGAGCCCGCTGACGCTGCGCACACCGCTGAACATCCAGGGGACGTTCGGCGACCCCCAGATCAGCCTGCAGAAGGGGCCGCTGCTGCGCAAGCTGGTGCCCGCGGCCGTGCTGGGCGTGGCCCTGGCGCCGCTGGCGGCGATCGTTCCGCTGATCGACCTGGGCGAGGAGGCGGACCCGGAGAGTCTCAAGGCGCTGTCTGAATGCAACGCGCGGCTGGCGCCGGCTTCGAAGCGGGGCTCGGGATCGTGATAATGAGCGCCTCGCTCACGCCCATGCCCATGTCCACCGTTCCCGTCACCGCACCGACGCCCGGCACGCTGAACTGTTTCCTGGTCGAGGACAGCCCGCTGATCCGGGAGAACCTCGTCGCGACGCTGCAGGAGATGCTCGACCTCGACGTGGTCGGCTGGGCCGAGGACGAAGCCAGCGCGCTGCGCTGGCTGCACGACGAGGCGGTCCCCTGCGACATCCTCATCATCGACCTCTTCCTCAAGCGCGGCTCCGGCATGTCGCTGCTGCCCAAGGCGCGGCAACTGCAGCCCGAGGCCAAGGTCATCGTGCTGACCAACTACGCCACGGCCGACATGCGGCAGCGCTGCGAGCAGCTCGGCGCCGACCGCGTCTTCGACAAGTCCAGCGAACTGGACGAGCTGATCGCGTACTGCCTGGACCTGGCGTCCTCCAAGGCTTGAGGCCGACGGCGCAAAAGCCCATCATCGATCAAGAAATACATTCATAAATCACTGTTTTTAAACGATTTACTCCATTTTTCAAAAATGCATGGACGATCGGTACAAATCGAACTCAGGCGCCTGCCTGATCTGACCTTGCGACAGGTCATCGACGCTACCCGCGTGTTCAAGGAACAGGTTCGGGTGGATCGGGCGCTGGCGGCTCTGGGTGGTTCGATGTTCTGGAAGACTGTCGGCGACTACGAGTACCTCGTTCAACGCAACGGGAAGAGGCTGATTTATCTCGGTCCGCGCGCAGCGTCGACACAAGCGCGCTACTACGCCTTTCTGGGCGAACGCGAGGAATTGAAGCAACGTTCGACCCTCCTGCATCAGTCGGTGGAAGTGGCGCAACGGATGAATCGCGCAGTGCGAGCGGGCATTGCGCCAACGCCCCTCATCGAGATCCTCAATCAGATCGAACGGCTCGGACTTGGCACCCGGTGCCTGCTACTCGGAGCTGGCGCGCTGCTCGTCTATGCCCAGGTAGCCGGAGTCACCGGCTGCACGGTGCCAACTTCGACGCTCATGCATATCGCCCTGGATGCAGCGGAATCCGGTACGTGGGCTTCCAGGCTCCGCACGGTATTTGAGCGACGAACTCAGGTCGACGTTGCCGACCTGGGAGGTGACGACGGCCTGCTGCTGCGAGTTCGCTTCGATGCCTCTCCCTTGCTTGTGGGCGGTCGCAAACGTCGGTCTGCACCTATCGACGCACCAGGTATCGCTGATGCGCTCCGCGTGATCGGGGACGCGCCGGCGCTGGAACACGTTGTCATCGGCACCACCGGCAAGATGGCCTTTGTGAGGACCATCGATCCAGGAATGTTTGCCTTGCTTGCCCGTCGGCAGGCCAGCGATGCTTTGCCTGTCATCGATCAGATGCTCGACCAGCGGATGGTGAAGTCGTTGTTGGACACCCACCGATATGAGCAGCTAGAACAGCAACTCGAAGGTATTGAGAGAGGGGCAGGTCTTGCCATAGCGTAGCCATCGGTCCATTTCCGGTGGCACGCATGTCTTTCCTTCCCCTGGATTCCATCGTCTCTGCACAGCTGGATGATGCAATTGCCTGCTTTGAACGGCGACGGACCGCCGAAGTGCACGCGAAGAAGTTTCGACATCAGCTCCAATGGGTCCACACGTCGACGGGGACGCGACTTCAACGGTTGGATGTCCAGAGCGGCGCGTGCATCGCAGACCTCGGACTTCGATGTCCCGCCCTTGAGCGTCTCCACGACGATCAAGGACAGCGACGTTCATGCGCCATCGCCGAATTGTCAGCCTGCGATACCGCGCTCGCGCAGATGGAGCTGGACAATTCGGGGACCAGTTTCGCGCGCGTCCCGGATGTAGTCATCCGCATCCTCGATGCGCTCTGGCGCCACGAGCTGATCGATCACTATCGCGTCGTCGGGACCTACAGCCTCTTCGCCTATGAGACGGCGGCGAAGGCAAGCTTGGAGCCCGCCGCAATCGCAACGAATGACGTTGACCTGTTGTGGGACGTCCAGAGTCGCATCCGGTTTGTCCAACGGATGTCCAATCCCCCACGACTCATGCTGGACGTACTTCGCACTGCCGACCCCTCCTTCAAGCGCGACGAATCACAGAAGGAGTCGGCCATCAATGCTGCGGGCTTCTCGGTGGACTTCCTGCGCCGGCAGGAGCCCAGCAAGCACACCGATGCGTTTCCAATCAGCGGGCACGACGGTGATGTTTATCCAGTTCAAGCCGGGAGTGCGCAGGTGCTCTTGAGTTCTCCCCGCTTCGATCAGGTCGTGGTTGGAACGGACGGTCGCATGGCCTTGATGCGCACGATTGACCCGGTCACGTTCGTCCACGTCAAGAGGCGGCTATGTCAGAGCGAATCGCGTGAGTTCATCAAGCGCGCTCGGGATCGACGACAGGCAGAAGTCGTGCAGGCGCTGTTGGATGCCCGACGCCTGCGGTCGACGCTTTGCTCGCAACCGGCATGAAAATGGGGTCCCGCGGGACCCCATTCCGTTCTTGAGCGACAACCGTCGCGTCAGTGCGCCCCGCCCGCATCCACAGGCGCGCCCATCTTCGGGGGCCGCTTCGTGAGCCACACGAAGGCGATCAGCACGACGAACAGCACCGCGGACGCCAGGAAGATGTCGTCCGCCGCCCGGGTGAACGCCTGCTGGTCGACCAGCCGGTTCAGGTAGGCCAGCGCCTGGTCGTGGCTGAAGCCCTGGCGCTGCAGCGTGTCCAGCGCCGCCGTCTCGGCCGGATCGCCCAGCGACAGCCGCTCCGCCAGGTGATGGTGGTGCAGCGCCGCGCGGTTCTCCCACAAGGTCGTGGAGATCGACGTCCCCATCGCGCCCGCCGTGATCCGCACGAAGTTCGACAAGCCCGCCGCCGCGGCGATCCGCTCCGGCGTGATGCCCGACAGGGTCAGCGTCGTCAGCGGGATAAAGAAGAACGCCAGCGCCCCGCCCTGCAGGATCGTCGGGATCATGATGGTCCCGAGGTCCGTGTCCGTCGTGAACACCGACCGCATCCACAGCACGATCGCGAACATCACGAAGGCGAAGCTCGCCATCATCCGCGGGTCCCACACCGACACCTTCTTCCCCACCACCGGTGACAGCAGGATCGCCAGCACACCCACCGGCGCCAGCGCGAAGCCCGCGGCGGTGGCCGTGTAGCCCATGTGCTGCTGCAGCCACAGCGGCAGCAGCACCACGTTGCCGAAGAACAGCCCGTACGCGATCGACAGCACCGAGGCGCCGAACAGGAAGTTCCGCCGCGCGAAGAGCCGCAGATCCACCACCGGGTGCTTGTCCGTCAGCTCCCAGACGATGAACACCGCCAGGCCCACGACCGCGATCACGGCCAGCGCGATGATCTGGTTCGACTCGAACCAGTCCAGCTCCTTGCCCTTGTCCAGCATCACCTGCAGCGAGCCCACCCACAGCACCAGCAGCGCCAGCCCGATGGTGTCGATCGGCAGCTTCTTGGTCGGGGTCTCGCGGGTGCGGTAGATGCTCCAGGTCAGCCCGGCCGCAAACAGCCCCACCGGCACGTTGATGTAGAAGATCCACGGCCAGGTGACGTTGTCGGTGATCCAGCCGCCCAGCAGCGGCCCCACCACCGGCGCGACCAGTGTCGTCATCCCCCATAACGCGAGCGCCGTGCCCGCCTTGTGCTTGGGATAACTCGACAGCAGCAGCGTCTGCGACAGCGGGATCATCGGCCCCGCCACCAGGCCCTGGAACACGCGCGCCGCCACCAGCATCTCCAGCGAGTGCGCGAAGCCGCACAGCCAGGATGCCAGCACGAACAGCAGCACGCTGGTCGTGAACAGCCGCACCGCGCCGAAGCGCTGCGTCAGCCAGCCGGTCAGCGGCACCGAGATCGCGTTGGCCACGCCGAAGCTCGTGATGACCCAGGTGCCCTGCACCGGGCTGACGCCGAGGTCACCGGCGATCGCGGGCAGCGACACGTTCGCGATGGACGAGTCCAGCACGTTCATGAAGGTCGCCAGCGACAGCGAGATGGTGCCCAGCACCAGCGCGGTGCCGGTCAGCGGCGCGGGACCGGCCGGCGGCCCGGAAGTCGCCGGCGATGCCTGCGGCGAGGCGGGCCCGGGGGCCGCCGGCGCGCCGGGCGCGGTTGGAGTGGAATCGCTCATTGCACGCGCGTGGTGGTCGTCTTGGCCGCGGCCTTGCCGAGGTTGGTCGCGATGATCTTGTTCACCTGCTCGTCGGCGGCCTTCTCCTGGACGTCGAAGATCGTCGTCTGCAGGCGCGGCGCGCTGGCGCCGGTCGCGGCGGCCAGCATCGCGCCGCCCTGGTCACGGATGTCGACCTGCACGTCCATCGACAGGCCCACGCGCAGCGGATGCTCCTGCACTTCCTTCGGGTCCAGCGCAATGCGCACCGGCACGCGCTGCACGACCTTGATCCAGTTGCCGGTCGCGTTCTGCGCCGGCAGGAGCGCGAACGCCGCGCCCGTGCCGGCACCCAGGCCCTGCACCGTGCCGTGGTACTCGGTCTTCTTGCCGTAGACGTCCGCCTCCAGCGTCGCCTTCTGGCCGATGCGCAGCTTGGCCAGCTGGCTTTCCTTGAAGTTGGCGTCGACCCAGACCTGCTGCAGCCCGACCACCGCCATCAGCGGCGCGCCGGCCGCGACGCGCTGGCCCAGTTGCACCGAGCGGCGCGCGACCCAGCCGTCCACCGGCGCGATCAGCTCGGCGCGCTGCAGCGCGAGGTAGCTCTCGCGCAGACGCGCGGCGGCGCGCAGCACGTTCGGGTGTTCCTCGACCTTGACGCCGTCCGTCAGCACCTGGTTGGAGGCCAGTTGATCCTTCGCGGCCTGCAGCGCCGACTGCGCGGCGGCGGCTTGCGCACGGGCCGAGGTCAGTTGCGACTGCGCGTGTTCCAGCTCTTCCTTGCCGACGGCGCCGGTGGCCACCAGCGGCTGGCGGCGCGTGACGTCGGATTGCAGGCGATCCAGGTCGACGGAGACGCGCTTCAGGTCGGCCTCGCGGACCTTGACCTGCGCCTCGAAGCCGCTGTTGTTCGCGTACAGCGTGCGGACCTCGCGGACCGTCTGGGCCAGTTGCGCCTGTGCCTGCTCCAGCGCGACGCGGGCATCGACCGGATCCAGGCTCACCAGCTTCTGGCCGGCCTTCACGAAGTCGGTGTCGTCGGCATAGACCGCGCGCACCGTGCCGCCGACCAGCGGCGTGATCTGCACGACGTTGGCCTGCACATAGGCGTTGTCGGTGGACTCGTAGCGGCTGCCGACGATCCATTCATACCCGGCGTAGGCCAGGCCCGCCACGATGACGGCGGCGGCGATGATCGTCAGGCCCTTCTTGCGGGAGCCGTTCTTGGCGGGAGCTTGCGTGTTGGTCGGGGGCGTTGCGCTCATGGTGTGCTCTTCGGGATTCTTGTGATTCGGGGCGCGTCAGCGGCATGACCGCCGGCGTTTCAATGTCGTGTTCGATGCCTGTCGGAGGAACCGGTGTCAGCGGCGATCGGCGGAGGCGGTCGTCTGCGCGGCGTCCCGGGCGGGCTCGGCATAACCGCCCCCCAGCGCGCGCATCAGGTTGATCTGCGCATCGACCGTCAGGGCTTGCAGGTCGATCCGGCCGCGCTGCTGCAGCAGCTGGTTCTGCTGCGCGCTCAGCACCGCGATGCGGCCCGTCAGGCCGGCGCGGTGGCGCTGATCGGCCAGCGCGGCCTGGCTGTCGGCGTTGGCCACCAGCGCGTCCTGCTGCGTGCGCTGCTGGCGCAGCGACTCGAGCGTGGTGAACTGGTCGCTGGCGTCGCGCACGGCGTCCAGCACCGCGACGTTGTAGCTCGCGATCGCGGCGTCCTGCTCGGCGGCGCTGCCGCGCAGGTTGGCGCGCAGCCGGCCGCTGTCGAACAGCGGCAGGTGCAGCGCCGGACCCGCGCCGTACTGGCGGCTGCCGCTCTTGAACAGCTCATCCAGGCCGATCGAGTTCAGGCCGACGAAGGCCGTCAGGCTCACGCTCGGATAGAACTGCGCGCGGGCGACGCGGATGTCCTGCGCCGTCGCCTCGACCCGGGCGCGCGCGGCGGCCAGGTCCGGGCGGCGGCCCAGCAGGTCCAGGTGGGGCGCCTGCTGCCAGTCGAGCGCGACCGGCAGCGCGGCCTCCAGCGATTCGGTCGCCTTCGGGCCCTGCCCCGTCAGCGCGGCGATCTGATGACGCAGCAGCGCCTGCTGCTCGCGCAGCACGACCTGCTGGCGCTGGATGTCGGGCAGCGGCGCCTCGGCGACGCGCAGGTCCTGGCCGTTGTCCAGGCCGGCGGCGCTGCGCTGGCGCACGAGTTCGAAGGACTGGTCGCGCAGCGTCTTCTGCTGCTCCAGCAGACGGCCCTGCGCCTGGCTGCGCGCCAGCGCGACGTAGGCCTTGGCCACGGCGTTGGACACGCTCAGCCGCGCGGCGGCCGCGTCCGCCTCGGCCGCGCGTTGCTGGCCGAGCGCGGCCTGCAGCGCCGCGTCATGCTTGCCGAAGAAGTCGAACTCGTAGCTCAACCCGGCCTGGATGTTGGCCAGCGTGCGGACGCTGCCGGCCAGCGGCGGCGGGTAGATGCCGTTCTCGGTGATGCGCTGGCGGGTCACGTCGGCCTCGAGCTCGGCGGCCGGACGCTTCGCGGCCTCGGCGTTCTCGGTCATCGCCGCGGCGCGGGCGATGCGGGCACGGGCCAGCGCCAGGTTCGGCGAATTCGCGATCGCCTGGTCGACCAGCGCATCCAGTTGCGGATCGCGGAAGGTCTTCCACCAGGACGCGTCGAGCGCCTGGCTCTGGCCGGCGTCGAGGCCCAGACGGGCTGCTTCGGCGCCGTCGATCGGACGGCCGGGTTCGGCCAGCTTGGGGATGGGCGCGCAGGCGGTGAGCACCATCAGCAGCGCCGCGCCCATGGCCAGGGCCAGCGTGGTGCGATGAAGGAAACGGGAGGTCATCGGAGGTTCCTCAGGACTGTTGTTCTTGTGGGGAGAGCAGGCAATGGAAAAGGTCGGCATCGGGTCCGTCGCGATCATTCGAACTTGTCGACCAGCGTGGACGACTCGCCCGTCAGGTCGGCGTCGCGGATGCCCTGGCCGTTGACGACGATGCGTTGCAGCAGGCCGATCAGCGTGCGGAACTCCTGGTCGGTGAAGCCGGCCAGGTGGTCGTTGAACACCTTGGACAGCACGCCCGGGGCGGCCGCCATCGCGTTCACGCCGACCTCGGACAACGACACCATCACCACGCGCCGGTCCTCGACCGAGCGCTCGCGGCGCACCAGGTTCTTCGCTTCCAGCCGGTCCAGCAGCCGCGTCATCGCGCCGCCGTCCATCGCCAGCTCGCGGGCGAGCGCGGCACTGGACATCGGGCCGTTGAAACGCAGCCGCAACATCGGCGCCCATTGCGCGTGGGTCAGGTCGAGTTCGCCGAGCATCTTGTCGGCCTGCAGCACCATGGACTGCTTGATCTGCCGCAGCAGCCAGCCCAGGCTCGGCTCCGACGTGAAGCTGTCGGCGCTGTAGAAATCGGCGGGCGGGGGCAACTTGGCACTCATGACGTCGTCTTTCATGACTTCGGATTTCCGGGATGGCACTGACGGAAATGCTTGATGACAATTATTGCTTAGGCAATGATTGCCTTGCCAATCACTGCCTGGGATGGACTTTCCGCGTGTAGGGACATTCCCGCAACACGCGGCCCCTAAACTGACCTCATGTCCGCCATGTCCCCTTCTTCTCCCGGCTCGTCCCCCTCGGCGACGGCCTCCCGCCACCCCGAACCGGCGCCCTCTTCGAGCGGACAGGCAAACGCCGTGCGCACGCCGCCCCCCTTGCGGGCGATGGGCCCGGCGCTCTGGCCCTTCCTGCGGCCATACCGGGGGCGGATCGCCGCGGCGATCGTCTTCCTGGTCCTGGCGGCGGCAGCGACGCTGGTCTTCCCGCTCGCGCTGCGCCAGTTGATCGACCAGGGCCTGGTGTCCGCCGATCCGGGCGACCGGCTGATGGCATTGCGCGAGCATTTCGTCTGGCTGTTCGCGACCGGCGCGGCGCTGGGCGTGTTCTCGGCCCTGCGCTTCTACGCAGTGACCTGGCTGGGCGAGCGGGTCAGCGCGGACCTGCGCACCGCCGTCTACAGCCACGTGCTGCGCCAGAGTCCCGAGTTCTTCGAGACGACGCAGACCGGCGAGGTCATCAGCCGCATCACCACCGACACGACGGTGATCCAGGGCATCGTCGGCTCCAGCCTGTCGATGGGGCTGCGCAACGTCATCATGGGCCTGGGCGCGGTGGCGCTGCTGATCTTCAGCAATCCGTGGGTGATGACGCAGGTGCTGGGCATCCTGGTGCTGGTCGTGGCGCCGGCGATGTTCTTCGGACGCCGCGTGCGGCGGCTGTCGCGCTCGAGCCAGGACCGCATCGCCGACACCAGCGCGATCGCCGCGGAGATGCTCAACGCGATCACCGTCGTGCAGTCGCATGCGCAGGAGGCGCGCGAGGCCGTGCGCTTCGACGCCGCCAGCGAGGCCGCCTTCGACACCGCGCGCAAGCGGACCAAGGTGCGCTCCTTCCTCGTCGCGTTCATCATCACGGCGACCTTCGGCGCGCTGCTGTGGGGGCTGTACCAGGGCACGCAGGCGGTGATGGCCGGCAAGATCTCCGCGGGTCACCTGGGGCAGACGGTGGTCTACGTGATCCTGCTGGTGTCATCGGTGGCGGTGCTGGCGGAGGTCTGGGGCGACCTGCTGCGCGCGGCGGGCGCGATGGAGCGGCTGATGGAGCTGCTCGCGGCGCAATCGCCGGTGGCGGACCCGGCGGCGCCGGTCGCCCTGCCCGCCTCGACCGGCCCGGCGCGCGTGGCCTTCGAACAGGTCCGCTTCCACTACCCGTCGCGCCCCGACCGCGCCGCGCTGGAGGACTTCACGCTGCGCATCGAGCCTGGCGAGACCGTCGCGCTGGTCGGCCCGAGCGGTGCTGGCAAGAGCACGGTGCTGCAGCTGCTGCAGCGCTTCTTCGACGTGCAGTCCGGCAAGCTGCAGCTGGATGGCGTGCCTGTGGACCGCGTGAAGCTGGCGGACCTGCGCGGCCGCATGGCGCTGGTGCCACAGCAGAGCGTGATCTTCTCGGCCAGCGCCTTGGACAACATCCGCTACGGCCGCCCGGACGCGAGTGCGGAGGAAGTCATCGCCGCGGCCAAGGCCGCACATGCCGACGAGTTCATCCGCCAACTGCCGCAGGGTTACGACAGCTTCCTGGGCGAGCGCGGCGTGCGCCTGTCTGGCGGCCAGCGCCAGCGCATTGCGATCGCGCGGGCGATGCTGCAGGACGCGCCGCTGCTGCTGCTGGACGAAGCCACCAGCGCGCTGGATGCGGAAAGCGAGCGGCTGGTCCAGCAGGCGCTGGACGAGGCGATGCGTGACCGCACGACCCTGGTCATTGCGCACCGTCTCTCGACGGTGCAGCGTGCCGATCGCATCGTGGTGATGGATCATGGTCGCATCGTCGAGCAAGGCACGCATGCCGAGCTCGTGGCGCGAGGCGGCCTCTACGCACGCCTGGCCGCATTGCAGTTCAACGCATGACGGAGGCTGCTCCGTCGATGGCAGTGCGCGAGGCTGCCCGAGGCCGGCGGCGGAGCCCGCTTCCAGGACTGACCAGGCGCGTTCTGTCTGAGAGCAGCGAACCGCAGGTGAGCGGATCGAGTTGAGCGCCCTGGCGGGCTCCGCCGCCGGCCTCGGGCAGTCTCGCGCGGGCTCTCCCTCGCCCCGCTCCCCGACTTACTCCAGCACTTCCACCGGCACGCTGAACACGTACCCGGCCCCGCGCTCTGTGCAGATGTAGAGCGGCTGTGCCGGATCGCTTTCGATCTTGCGTCGCAGCCGCAGGATCTGGACGTCGATGGATCGGTCGTAGACCTCGGCGCCGTGAAGGCGGGAGAGGTCGAGCAGCTGATCGCGGGTCAGCACGCGCTGGGGCGACGAGCAAAGCGCCTGAAGCAGGTTGAACTCCCCATTGGAGAGTTCCACGCGCGCGCCGTCGGGCGCGGTGAGCCTGCGGCTGCGGACGTTCAACTCCCAACCGTCGAAGCGATAGCCGCGTCGACGCTCGTCGCGCGCCGGGACGGCCTCCCGCAGCAGCTGATAGCGCCGCAGCACGGCGCGGATGCGCGCAAGGAGTTCCCGCGAGCTGAAGGGCTTGTTGATGTAGTCGTCGGCGGCCAGCTCCAGCCCCATCACACGGTCGGCCTCATCCTGCCGGCCGGTGACGATGATCACCGGCACCTGACTGCTCTCACGCAGCGTGCGCGCCAGCTGCATGCCGTCCTCGCGGCCCAGCCGCAGGTCCAGCAGCACGAGGTCCACCAGTTGCGCCTGCATCACGGCCTGCATCTCCGCGCCCGACCCCACCGCGGTCACGCGCAGGTCGTGCTCGGTGAGGTAGTCGGTCAGCAGCTCGCGGATGGCCGGGTCGTCGTCGACCGCGAGGATGTGGGGCGTGGTGGTCGCATTCATGGTGGCGGCCCGAAAGCTATCACGGGTTCTTCACGCGGCGGAAGCCACGTCCGGGTGTCTCCGCATTTCAGCTGTAACGCAGGAAATCTCCCGGAAATGATGGCGGAACAGCGCCCGGCGCCAATAGCGTCATTCCCGCCCTTGCGCGCAGGCTCTGCCCCGGACTTCCGGGACGGCCCCGCCACCCGCGCCCCGCCGATGTTCACCGTAGTTGTTCTTGACGACAATGCCGCGATCCGCGAACTGATCTCCGAGTGGCTGGCCGCCGCCGGGCACGACGTGATGGACGCTCGAACGATCGCCGCCGGCTGCGCCGCCGGAGAACCCGGCGCCGAGGCCGTCGGCCTGGTGCTGCTGGACCTGCCGATGCTGCGCGACGGCGTGCGCACGCTGATCGAGCGCGTGCGCGCCACGTATCCGCGCGCGGCCCTGCTGGGATTGTCGACGCAGGTCTCGGAAGCGCTCGGCGCCGCGTCGCCGGCCGCCCGGCAGCTCGGCCTCCAGGGCCTGCTGCCCAAGCCCTGCCTGCGCGAGGAACTGCTGGCCGCCGTCCGCCCGCTGCTGCGCAAGGACTGACCCCCTGCCCCGCCCACACAATCCACCCCGTCCGCCCCTTCAACGTCCACGCCGGCTCCCTTCGCCCCCATGACCGAAACCCGCTCGCTGCGCCGCTGGATCGCCGTCGTCGGAAGCGGCGTGATCCTGGCGTTCGCCGCCTCGTCCGCCTATGACGCGTGGCGGCTGCACCAGCAGGTCACGCAGTCCACCGGCCGCGAGCTGAGCAACCTGGCCCGGGCGCTGTCGGAGGAAGCGGAGCGCAGCCTGCAGGCCGTCGACCTGCTCCTGACCGACACGGCGATCTGGTACCGCGACAAGGGTGCCAGGCAGACCGGCGCCGACATCGAGAACGCGCTGCGGATGCGCGCATCGGCCACCCCGCAGGTCAGCGTGCTGACGATCACGGATGCCGACGGCCGGCAGCGCTACCGCTCGCGCCAGACCGGCGAGCCGCTGGCCGACGTCTCCGACCGACCTTACTTCGAGACGCAACGCGACTCGCGCGTGGCCGGCCTGTTCATCAATCCGCCGATCGTGACGCGGTCGGAGCGCCGCGCCGCGCTTGTCGTGTCGCGGCGGCTGGAGACGCCGAGCGGCGCCTTCGCCGGCGTGGTGACGGCCATCGTCACGCTGGACGAGTTGCGCGAGGTCTACAACGCGATCGACCTCGGCGCGGGCAGCGCCTTGATCCTCACCTTCGACGACGGCCGGCTGGTCGTGCGCCAGCCGCCGGACCCGCGCGCCGACGGGCAGGTCTTCAGCGACCTGACCTCGCAGCAGGCCAGCGCACCGCGGATTGCGCGCAGCCCCGTCGACGGGCGCGAGAAGTTCATCGTGTCGCTCCCGGTCTCGGACCGGCCGCTGATGATGTCGGTGACCAAGGACGCGCACGAGGCGATGGCGCCGTGGCGCGCGGAGATGGTCGGCCTGGCGCTGCGCACGCTGGCGCTGGTGGCGGTGGGCCTGCTGACGATGAGCCTGATGCTGCGACAGCTGCTGCGCGTCGAGCGCGGCGAGCAGGCGCTGCGCCGCAGCGAACAGCGCTACGCGCTGGCGATGGAGGCGGCCAACGAAGGGCACGCCGAGTGGAACCTGCAGGAAAACAGCTTCTTCGCCTCGGAGCGCTGGCTGCGCCTGCACGGCGCGGCGCCGTCGGCGCGGCCGATGGAAGCCCGCGCGCTGTTCCTCTCCCTGGATCTGCATCCGGACGATCGTCCGGTCGTCACGGACAGCTTGCACGAGCACCTGGCGGGCCGCACGCCGGAGCTCGACATCGAGTACCGCGTCCGTCTTTCCGGCGGCGGCACACGTCCCGCCGATGAGCGCCGAGACAGCGCGAGCGGAGCGAAGCGAGAGGTCGGGAATGAAGCCGCGAATGAAACCCTGAGCGACACCCTGGACGACGGCGAGGACGACACCGTCTGGCGCTGGCTGCACCTGCGCGGACGATGCCTGAGCGACGCGGCGGGCCGGCCGACGCGCTTCTCGTGCGCCGCGATGGACATCACGCCGCGCAAGGACGCCGAGGCCGAACGCGAGCGCCTGCAGGCCCAACTGCGCACCGCGCAGCACATGGAGTCGCTGGGCACGCTGGCCGGCGGCATCGCGCACGACTTCAACAACATCCTGGGCGCGATCCTGGGCCACGGCGAGATGGCGCAGCGCCGAGCCGGCACTGCCAACGCCGACCTGGCGCGCCACCTGGACCGCATCATGCAGGCGGGCGCGCGGGCCCGGCTGCTGGTGCGCCGCATCCTGGACTTCAGCCGCAGCGGCGTGCATGACCGCAGCCTGGTCAACGTCGACCAGGCCGTCGAGGAGGCGCTGCAACTGGTGACGCCGACGCTGCCCGCGGATGTCGAACTCCACACCGCGCTGCGCGGCGGCAACGCCGGTCTGCTCGGGGACGTGCTGCAGATGCAGCAGTTGGTCAGCAACCTGTGCAGCAACGCCGTCGGCGCGATGCCTGGCGGCGGGCGGCTGGGCCTCAGCGTCGACGTGCTGGTGCGCGCGCAGCCCGTGCTGCTGAGCCACGGCACGCTGCCGCCGGGCCGGTACGCCGAGGTCCGCGTCTCCGACACCGGCACCGGCATTGCGCCGGACGTCTACGGCCGCATGTTCGATCCGTTCTTCAGCACGAAGGCGGTCGGCGAAGGCACGGGGCTGGGCCTGTCGGTCGTGCACAGCATCGTCGCCGACATGGGCGGCGCCATCGACGTGCGCACCGAGCCGGGCCGCGGCAGCAGCTTCGCGCTGTGGTTCCCGGTGGCCGGCGAAGCGCCGCGCGCGCTCCGGTCGAACGACGCGGAAGCGCCGCCGCGCGGCGACGGCCAGACGCTGCTGATCGTCGATGACGAGGCGCCGCTGCGCGAGTTCGCCGAGGAACTGCTGGCGGAACTCGGCTACGAGCCGGTCGGCTTCCCGAGCGCCGAGGCCGCGCTCGTCGCCTTCGAACGCGCGCCGCAACGCTTCGACGCGGTGCTGACCGATGAGACCATGCCCGGCATGAGCGGCGTCGAGCTGGCGAAGCGGCTGCTCGCGCGACGGCCCGGGCTGCCGGTGCTGGTGATGAGCGGCTACGGCGGCGAAGAGCTCGAAGCCCGCGTCGCCGCCTCCGGCGCGCGCGAGCTGGTGCGCAAGCCGCTGAGCGCGGCGGAGCTCGCGCAGGCGGTGTCCCGCGTGCTTGGCGCATCGGCGGTTTCAGCTGAAACGTCCGGGTCGCCGGGGGTAACCGCGCGGTAGTCGCACCGCCGCACGATGCGGCGCATGGACACGCTGAACCCCGGCGCTGCCGTGGCCCCTCGCTGGGCTCACCGTGGTGCACTCGTGCTGCTGGCGGCGCTGACCGCGACGACCCTCGTCGCCGTCCGCGCCGACCGCCCCTGGCCCGACCTGGCGCCGCTGCCGGCCTCGCGACGCGCGGCGTTGCTGCTGTCGGTCAGCGACGGTCTGCTGACCGCGCCGCTGCGCATCGTCGATGAACGCGACGACGGCCAGCTCACGCCCACGCAGGCCGCCTTCGCCGTGCAGGCGAGCGCCGAACGCGCGCGCAACGCCTTCCGCAAGCTCGGCGACGACCGTCCTCATGAACCCTCGCCCGAACTGACGACGGCGACCTCCGCCGCCGCGGCGCGGATCCGCACGCTGACGCTCGCGCTGGACCGGCTGGCCAACGGCCTGCGCGCCGACGACACGGCGGCGGTGCGGCACCTCGTCGCGACGCAGCTGGCGCCGGCGACCGTCGACGTCCAGCGCGCGCTCACCGATCTGGCCGCCGCGCAGTCGGAGGCGGAGCGCCGACACCAGGCCTGGGCCGCCGATCACGGCGAACGCGACCGCGCGCTGATCGATGCCGCGCTGGCGGCGGGCTGGGCGATGACGCTCGGGCTGCTATGGCTGTCCAGCCGGCTGCGACGCCAGACCGCCGCGATCGGCGCGATGCAGGCGCGTTTCGAGGAGCCGGCCTGGCGCGATGCGCTGCGGCTCGGCGTGACCGGCGAGGCACTCGAAGGCATCGGCAACGCGCTCGTGCGCGCGGGCGCCGCGGATCTCGTCTGCGTCGCGCGGACGGGCCCGGGCGCCGACGCGCTGCATCGCCTGCTGATCCGTCAGGTGGCGGCGCGCACGGGGCTGATCGATCCGCCGTGGGTGGGCGACCTGCTGCTGCTGCCCGGCCGCCAGGAGGTGCTGCGCGCACTGCGCGCCGGCGAGCCGCAGGTGTTGGGACGACATCTCTCCGACCTGGGGACGACCTTCGTGTGGCGCGGCTGCGCGACCTGCGCGCGGGCGCTGCTGCTGCCGATCTGGCACGGTCCCGTCTGGTACGGCTGCCTGGCGCTGTTCTCGACATCGGCGGACGCCTTCGATGCCGGCGAGGTCCAGCGGCTGCAGGCGATCGCCGATGCGATCAGCACGACGCTGGGCCGGGATTCGCAGCTGGGGCATTCGACATGAGCGCCGCCGGCCACCCGGGCAATTCGGGTAACGCGAGAAAGCCGCGCGACACGGGCAGCCCGGGCAGCCCGGGCAGTCCAAGCCATCGGAGCAATCCGGGCAAGTCGGACGAGCCGGGCAACCCCCGCAGCGTCGATGACTCCGCTGGTGCATCAGCGCCGGAGAACTCCACGCTCGTCGCCGCGATCTCCGCACTGGCGGCGCGCCCCGGCGCCCGCCTGGGCATGGCCGGACTGGTGCTCGGCGCTGGCGTCGCTGCCTTCGGCACGGGCATGGCCCGATTCGAAGCCGGCATCGAGACCGACTTGCGCGTCATGCACGGCCTCGATCGGCTCGATCGCCTTGTCGACGAAGCCGGCGCGCAACTGATGCGGGCGCGCGTCGCCCCGCGGCGCGAGATCGACGCCGGCACCCGCGGCGCTTTCCATCGCCTGACGGCCTTGAGCTTCCAGGCCGAGCAGACGCGCAGCGACCTGATCGCCGGCGTGCGCGGCGGCACGTCGCGCGCGGAGATGGCGGACATGCTGTCGGCCGACCGGCGCTTGTGGGACCTGCTGGCCGACGAGAGCGGCCTCGTGCGCGAGGGTTCGGTGGCGATGGCCACGCGTTTGCACGGGGACAGTCAGCGTCAGGCGTTGGACGCCGCGCTGGCGGAACGCAAGACCGTGCGCGAGACGTATGTGACCCGCATGCGCGAGGCGTCGCATGACACCGCGGGCAGCTCGCGGGCCTGGGCGGTCGGCGGCCTCGCGGCGATCGCGCTGCTGGTGGCCGCCGCCGTTCGCGGTGTGCGACCTCGACGCACGTCGGCGAAGGATCCGTCGGACGCTTCAGACGCATCCCCCCGGCGCGGCACCCCGCGTCCGGCCCGATACCACCGATCTCACGCTCGCCCAAGCCGCCGCCCGTCGACTCGAGGACGGGACGGCGGCGACGCTCGCCGGGCTGGAAGCGCGGATGGCGCGGCTGGCCTGGCTGGAACTCCAATCGGCCGGACACATCGCGCGCCTCGGCACACCGGGCCCGCGTCCGCAAGCGCTGGACCGGGCGGGCGCGCGCGCCAGCCTGCGCGCGCTCGACATCGGCCTGCGCGACGCAATCGCGCAGGTGGAAACGCTGATCCACATGAGCAATGCGCTCGACGATCTCGTCGTCCAGCGCGGCAGCGCGGTGCGAAACGAGGCGGCTGCCGTCACTGCCGCCACCGTCAACACTGCCGACATGACGGCCGAGTCAGCCGCGATCACGCAGGAATGGAACCGCCTGCTGGCGCTGGCCTCGGCCGGCGCGGCCGCGGCCTCGCGCGTCGCGCATCAGACGCTGGACCGCCTCGAGATCAGCGCCGCGCTGCTGGGCCGCTGGATCGGGCTGGTGGACGAGGCCATCGCGCTCGCCGAGCAGTCCGGCCTGGCGCCGCTGCCGGCCGAGGCCGGCTCGCTCAAGCCGGCAGACGCCGCCACCTTGTGGCAGGCGCTGGGCCGCGTCCGCGCACGGCTGAAGCGCGCGGCGGCCTGAACCTTCCGGAGACCGCGGGCACGACCCGCGCCATCAACACCCTGCCCGGTCCGGTCCGGGGATCCAGGCCGTCGAGCCGTTCGATCTCCTCCAGCGCGTCGATCACATCGAGGATCTCGGCCATCGCCAGCGGCGCATCGGCGTCGAAGGTCCACGTGCGCAAATCGGCACGATCGCGGGCCCGTTGATCGAGGGGACGCGCACCGATCGCGCGCCGTTGCCATCGGGGGTTCATCGACGACCGCACGGCGCGCTCACGCCGCCGCCAGTGCCGGGAACGACAGCCCGAGCGCGGACGCGGCCGTGGCGCTTGTCGCGACCATCGGCGCCATCGCGGTCAGCGCCGCGCGGCGATCGTGCTGCGCGAGGAACTCCGCGGCCTTGTCCGCCGCCAGCGGGCGGCCGTAGAAATAGCCCTGGATCTCGTCGCAGCCCATCTCCACGAGGCGGGCGCGCTGCTCCTGCGTCTCGACGCCCTCGGCCAGCACCGTCAGCTGCATGCTGTGCGCGAGGCCGACGACCGCGTGCACGATGCACGACGGATTCGCCTTCGGATCGAGGCTCATGCCGCGCACGAAGGACTGGTCGATCTTGAGCTTGTTCAACGGAAACCGCTTCAGGTAGGCGAGGCTGGAATAGCCGGTGCCGAAGTCGTCGATCGCCAGCGCCAGGCCGAGCCCGCGCAGCGCTTCCAGCACGTCCATGACCTTCTCCGGGTCCTGCATCGCGGTGCTCTCGGTGAGCTCGATCTCCACGTGTTCCGGATCGACGCCGGACACGGCCAGCCCGTGGCGGATCGTGTCCAGGAAGCCCGCCTGCTGGAACTGCCGCATCGACACGTTGACCGCGATGACCACCGGTTCCGCGCGGCCCTCGTTCCACAGGCGCGCCTGGTGGCAGGCCTGCTCGAAGACCCAGGGCGCCGATCGGCACGATCAGGCCGGACTCCTCGGCGAGCGGGATGAACTCCGCCGGCGAGACCAGGCGGCCCTGGCGCTTCCAGCGCAGCAGCGCCTCGAAGCCGCGCAGCGCGCCGGTCGCGAGGTCCTGCTGCGGCTGGTAGTGCAGCGCCAGCTCGCCGCGCTCGATCGCGTGCTGCAGATCGGCTTCCATGTCGAGCCGCTCCAGCGTCTGCGTCTGCAGGTGCGCCGAGTACGGCACCAACTGGTCGCCGCCCGCGCGCTCGGCCGACTGCAGCGCGGCATCGGCCTTGCGCAGCAGCGTCTCGGCGTTGCCGCCGTCCTCGCGGCTGTCGACCTCGCCCAGGCTCAGCGTCAGGAAGACCTCGTGGCGGTTGACGCGGAACGGCCGGGCCAGTTCCTCGCGCAGGTGGGCGATGGCGGCGACGTGTTCCGCGCTCGGGCCCTCGTAGAGCACCGCGATCATCGCGCCGTCCAGGCGGAACAACTGGCCGCCGTGGGCGCGGGCCGCGGCCTCCAGCCGCCGTCCGACGTCGAGCATCAACTGGTCCGCATGACGATGGCCGAGGCTGACGACGACGCGCTCGAAACGGTCCAGCTTGCCCGCCACCAGCGTCAGGTCCGCGCCGTCCAGTTGGGCGAGCCGGCGCTCCAGGCTGCGGCGATGCGGCAGCCCGGTCAGCGGATCGTGGACGGCCTGGTGCGCGAGGACATCCTCCGAGCGCAGCCGCGCCCACACGTGGTGGATCATGAACAGCGCCGTCACCGCGGTGATCAGGTTGAAGACGTGGACGACGGTGCCGATCTGGTCGATGCGATGGGTGGCCTGCTCGCTGCTGCGGTAGACCATGGCGTCGATCTCGTCCTGGAGCGCGTCGATGTCGCCGCGGACCTGGTTGGTCAGCCGGTTCAGTTCGAACAGCACCGCCTCGGCCGCGCCGGGCTTGGGGTTGTCGGCGACGGCGTCGAAGCGCGGCGTCAGCGCGAGGATGGACTCGAAGCCCACCTGCATCCGCCCGATGACGTCCTTGTGCTCGGTCTGCGCGCGCAGGGCCTGGAGGTTGGCGTCCATGTCGCGGCGCGTGTCGCGCTCGAGCATGACGAAGCGGTCATGGCTGATCGAGTTCGCGAAGTACTTGTTCATCGCCAGTTGATGCAGCAGCAGCGAAGACTCGAACTCCGAGAGGTGATGCAGCAGCGGCACCTTCTCCTTGAGCAGCGGCGTGGCGCTGCTGCGGATGCTGGCGGTCATCCAGTCCATGGCGACGGACATGCCGATGCTGAGCGCCACCAGCGCGGCCAGCAGACCGTAGACGCCCCAGCGGTAGGGCCGGCTCACCGTGTGATTCATGAGCGTTCTCCGTCGTAGCGGGTGTTCAGGGGTGTTCAGGGGTGTTCGGGGGTGCCGAGGCGCTCGGGCGTACAGGCGTACAGGCGCTCGGCCATCGCGTCGCTCAGGCGCTGAGTCGCGCGACCGCTTCGCCGGTGCCCGGCGCGAGGTCCCGGCGGATCCGCTGGCTGCCGACCACCGCGGCGCCCACCAGCATCGCGGCGCACAGCGCGATCAGCAGGCCGCGGGCGTTCAGGTAGCCCTCCTCGCCTGCTTCCGCCGCGGCGCTGATGAGCGCGGTCTGGCGGTCCTTGAGGGCATCAAGGTCGGCCATGGTCTTCAGCTGCGCCGCGCGCAGTTCGCCCACGAGCAGCGCGCCGGCCTCCTCGCGGTGGCGGTCCTTGAGCAGCGCGACGAAGCGCTGCTGCAGCGGCACGTAGTCCGAGAACGAGCGCGACAGGCGCGCGATGTCCGCGGCGCCGTTTTCCAACGCGGGCTGGTGCTTCAGCGACTCCATGGTGGCGGCGATCTCGCGCGTCTGGCGGCCGGTGTCCACGAGCGCGGCGGCGATGCGGGTCTCGTCCTCAAAGATCAGCGCGTTGCGCAGGCCGCGGCCGACGGCGTTGACCTGGTCGGACATGTCGCCCAGGCGCTGGATCAGCGGGAGGCGTTCGCGCTCGATCTGGCGCAGGCTGGCGCTGACGGCGGCCAAACGCGACACGACCACGCCGGTGCTGAGGGCCGACAGCGCGAGCAGGAGCAGGAACACGGCGGCGAGGCGCGTGCCGGTGCTGAGCGACTGGATGGATTTCATGCGGACCCCGCGTGGCTTGTCTCGATGGCCGGCGGCCGCTGGCGTACGAGCGACGTTGTCCGGGCTGCGGCGATGTTCGGAGGCGCACGTTGGGATCGGGTTACGACGGCTCACCGCGCGCATTACAGGCGTAATGCGATGGGGCGCCGCCTACCTCTTCCGGGGGGTGACGTCGTCCGGGCGAGGGAGCGGCCCGGGGAGACCGCGCGGCCTGGGGGCTCGACGCGGGCCCTCTAGAATCGCCCTCATGACGACCCCGACCACCCCTGCCTCGACCGCTGCGCGCCCCGTGCGCAGCCAGTACGAAGACTTCATGCGCCACGTGTACGAGCACGGCGTGGCCAAGGGCGACCGGACGGGGACGGGCACGCGCAGCGTGTTCGGGCACCAGATGCGATTCGACCTGAGCGAGGGGTTCCCGCTGGTCACGACGAAGAAGGTGCACCTGAAGTCGATCATCCTGGAGCTGCTGTGGTTCCTGCGCGGCGACTCCAACGTCAAGTGGCTGCAGGAGCGCGGCTGCACGATCTGGGACGAGTGGGCGCGCGAGGACGGCGACCTGGGCCCGGTCTACGGCGTGCAGTGGCGCAGCTGGCCGAAGGCGGGCGGCGGGCACGTGGACCAGATCGCGGAGGTGGTGAAGCAGCTGAAGACCAATCCGGATTCGCGCCGGATCATCGTCTCGGCGTGGAACGTGGCGGAGCTGGACCAGATGGCGCTGATGCCCTGCCACGCGTTCTTCCAGTTCTACGTGGCGGACGGCAAGCTGTCGTGCCAGCTGTACCAGCGCAGCGCGGACATCTTCCTGGGCGTGCCCTTCAACATCGCGAGCTACGCGCTGCTGACGCAGATGCTGGCGCAGCAATGCGGGCTGGGTCTGGGGGACTTCATCTGGACGGGCGGGGATTGCCACATCTACTCGAACCACTTCGAGCAGGTGGAGACGCAGCTGTCGCGCAGCCCCTTCCCGTATCCGACGATGCAGATCAAGCGCAAGCCGGCGTCGATCTTCGACTACGAGTTCGAGGACTTCGAGCTGCAGGACTACCAGCACCACGCGGCGATCAAGGCGCCGGTGGCGGTGTAACGGTAGACTCTGACCTACATCCCCCCGAAAGCACCGAGCCATGGCCCGCCGCCCCGAAGACCTCTCCGAATCCGCGATGCGCGCCGCCGAGCGTCGCTTCCCGGAACTCGCCGCCAAGGCGGGCCGGGCGGCTTATAAGCAGTCGCTGGCGGAAACCGGCGCGGTGGTGGTCGCCAACAGCAAGAACCAACTGGTTAAACGCAGGGCGGACGGCACGACGACCGTCATCAAGAACTTGCCACCAGACAAGCGGGTCAAGGTCGGCCTCGTGCTCAAGCGTGTCAAGCAAGAAGCCGCCTGATTCCAGGAAGGCGTCACAACCACGCCTGCGCGTGCTTGCAGGACCGAATGGTTCTGGCAAAAGCACGATCAAGCTCGAACTCAAACCCGAGTGGATCGGCGTATTCATCAACGCCGACGAGATTGAACGCACCCTTCGCGAAACGGAAGGACGTCTGGACCTGGCGTCCCTGGGCATCTCTGCCGCTGCAGATAAGGTGCTTCGCAGTTTTGAGGCCCACATCCGCGGATCCTCTTTCGCGAAGAAGCTTGGCTTGCATGCCTTGCTTGGCCGATTGAACGTCACTCCAACACTTGAGTTGCAGGTACCTGGCCCGTACAACTCCTATTTGGCCTCCGTGCTTGCCGATGCGATCCGGCGCGAACTACTCGAAGAGGGCAAGACCTTCACCTTCGAGACCGTCATGTCGTCCCGCGACAAGATCGAATTCATGCGAGAAGCGCGCGCGCGTGGCTATCGCGTGTACTTGTACTTTGTGGCCACGAAAGATCCGAAGATCAATGTGGAGCGGGTCAAGGTTCGGGTGAAACGGGGCGGCCACCCTGTGTCGGCGGACAAGATTCGTGAGCGCTATGTCCGCTCCATTGATCTGTTAACCGAGGCTGCCGACATCTCCAATCGCGCCTACGTCTACGACAACTCAGGCGACAAGCACAAGCTGCTCGTCCAGGTCATCGACGGGAAATCGATGGAGATCGAGGCGGGGGCGATGCCGCGGTGGTTCATTGAGACCGAGCTCTGGCAGTCGTTCAATTCGTGACTGTCAATTGCCGAGAGACCTGTTGGCCAAACCGCTGACTATCCGCACAGGCCCTGAACAACGCGTCAATTCGAGGTGAGTACGCTTCGGCCAATACACGTTGTAGATAGTACTCAGGGGGCTTCAAGATGACGGGCATAGCAACCTTGTGCAGTCGGTGACGCAATCAGCGGGTCTGGCCGGCGATTTGACACTCAGCCACGTCAATCTTGCGCGAGCAGCTTAGTGCCGTCTGCGTAGATCACAGCCTTAGGGGCCCTTCAGGCGACCTCGACCTTCGCCGTCGCGAGCGAGCGCTCATGCGCCTTCTTACGGCGTGCCGACCACCACGCCTTGATCGACGGGTGCCCCCAGTATTTGTCGAAGAAGTAGTGGAGGACGGTGTTGACCAGCGGCTCGATGAACGTCACCAGGCCCGCGATGGCGATGCTTCCGGTGAGCAGGTAGGTCACCGTGAAAGAGGTCCCGAGGTGAAGCACTCCGAACGTTGCAGTCTTGGCCATCTCGCATCCCCTTCCAGCCGAGTTTGATCTTGCTCGAGATGGTACGGATCGCTGATGCGACCGGCCAATCGCCTTTGCTCATCGCGAAGATAGGTGCTGCTCGACTGATGGTCTGGACTGGACCTCTCCATCCTTCTCAACGCGGCAGAGCAAGACCTGGCACTTCAACGGGAAGACTGATGTTCCGCGGGAGCTCTGGAGCCAGTCACTTTGCTGCGACGGAATTCCCACGGAGGGGTTGGCGTCGTCTCGCTCCACAGGCCGCGCCGCGCGCGCCGGGCATCGATCTCCTCGGCTGAGTACAGGGTGCGTTGTGCGGCCGGTTGCTCCCGCTCGTACGCCTTGTAGTGCCAGGCCAGGCCTGCTCTCAGTTGGGCTTGGCCGACATCGACCGAACGCACGCGGACAAGCCCGAGGATGCGGCCGTAGCGGTCTCTCTTCTTCCAGTCCACGACAACCTCCTGCCGGAAGACCAGCTCCGAGAGGTGCTGCCGCGAACGCTCCCCAAAGGCTTGGCGCTTCTCCGGTGCATCGATACCCACCAGCCGCACGCGATGCGGATGGTGCTCGCTGTCCAGCACGGTCAGCGTGTCGCCATCAGAGAGGCCGACGACTTCGCCGCGGAGCGTCGCTGCGCCGGCGGTGCCGAGCAAGCTGCAAAAGAGGACGGCGATCCGAACCGCGTGGGGCGAGGAAAACGGAGAGAAGCATCTGCCGGAGGGAACGGACATGAACGGTGCGGAGTGGCGGCGGGACCCGGTTTGTAGGTCATTTCCCGACAGCGAGTTGATGGATTTGCCGGCATTCGCACAAATGATAAAACTGCAAAATTCATTTCACGTTGTTACGTCGTGAAGAGCGGCGGCAACGTCCCCGCTTTTCCTCCCTGAGCGGGGTCGACATCAGTCGATTACGCCCGGCGGCGCGCAAGCGATCCGGGCTTCTTTTTTGCTCGCGCAGCGAAGAGGATGGCTGCCACCGACCGACAAGAAATGCGAATTCTGCTAATCGACGCATCGTCCTCGTTCCGACGGCGGCTTCGAGACCGACTGACCCGGGTGCCTGGCGCGGCAGTGGTGGGAGAGGCCGAGCATGAGGATCAAGCCGTCATGGCCGCAGGCCTGTGCAGGCCGGACGTCATCCTCACCGACTTGACCCTGTCCACGGGCAACGGCTTCTCGGCGGTCCAGCGACTCCGGGCCCAGGGGTTTCAAGGCACGGCGTATGCCGTCACCTGTGGGGGACGAAAGCGTGTTCGGGCCGCTGTGTATCGCCGCAGGCATCGACGGCTACTACGACAAGGTCCATGACCTGGACCGTCTGGTGCAGGCGCTGGCCGTGATCGCGGATGCCCCGACCCCACCTACGCGGTCGAGGCTCAAGATCGCCGACCTCTGACGGCTTGTGGCACGAACCGGCTTTGCGCCCATTCGTCGCGGAAAAACACGAGGCTGAATGCTCCGCCGCATCCTGTACGTCGCCTCGATTGCTGAAGGCAAGACCGACCAGGTGCTGACGCAAGCGGGACGAACGACCCGCGGGCCCGCAGCTCTCCCCTGCCGCGATGCGAGGCATGGCGCTGGCCTCCTGAACCGATGGCGGCGAGCCGCGCGCGAAGCCCCGGACGCGTGGCAGAGTCGGGGGGATCAACAGCCAAAGATCGACACTGGACATGAAGCTCCTCATCACCGGACTGAACGGCACCGTGGCTCCCTGGGTCGGCCGTGAAGCGGAAACGCGAGGCTGGGACGTGGTGGGTTGGGACCGCGGCGCGGTGGACCCTGCCGATGAGGCCGCCGCCCTGGCCTTCCTGCGCGCCGAGGCGCCGGATGCCATCGTCCACCTGGCGATGGGCGCCGAGTCGTGGGCAGCTCAACTGGCAGGCTTCGCGAGGCTGCACGGGGTGCCCCTGGTCTTCGTGAGCACCGCGATGGTCTTCGACGCTTCGTCAGGGGGACCTCATCGGCCCCGCGACCAGCGGACCGCAAAGGACGACTACGGGCAGTACAAAGATTCGATGCGAGGACGCGGTGCTGACGGCTTATCCGTCGGCGACCGTGGCCCGCATCGGTTGGCAGATCGCGCCGGATGGTGTCGGCAACAACATGCTCCGTCACCTGGATGAGCAGCAGGCCCGGGATGGGCGCATCCGCGCGAGTTCAGCGTGGCGTCCGGCGTGCTCGTTCATGTCCGACACCGCGGCGGCGCTCTGCGATCTCGTTCAGGAAGGCACCGGCGGGCCGGTTCATCTGGACAGCAACGCATTGGATGCGCTGACTTTCGACCAGTTGGTCCAGAAGGTGGGAAAGAAGTTCGAGCGGAATTGGGTGGTCGAGGTGACGCAGGACTACGTGCATGACCAGCGGCTCGTGAATGAGAGCGGCGGCTCGATGCTGCCGCCACTGAGCGTCCATTTGGGGTGATGAGGCGCGAAAGCGGAGGGACGTCCTCTGACTGAATGAGCGAGGCTTCAGCTTGCCGCGGTTCTGAACGCGGCTCAGGGGGCTGGGGCGGCCAACTGGCCCAGTACTTCTGCGCGTCCGTCGACCCAGCGCAGCGCGACGCCTTCACCAGACGCGGGATGGATTCCGCTGAGCCCGGTGATCGTCACCTGGTGCGTGACGACCACCAGCACGCCCGGTCCGCGCCAACCGGCCAGCAGCGCGGTGGCATCGCGCAGTTGGCCGGCTTCGCGCTCCATCTGCCCGAAGAAGGAGCCGAAGGCCGGCTGCTCTTTCACCGGCAAGCCGGGAAAAGCCAGCCGCGCCGTGTCCAACGTGCGACACCAGGGCGAAGCCCACACCGCGCCGACGCGCAACCCGCCCAGGCGCTGGCGCAGCGCCTCGCCGAGGCGGCGCGCCTGATCGCGCCCCGCGTCGCTGAGGTTGCGCTGCGTGCCGCAATCACCGAGCTTGAGCCCCGGCGGGTCGCCGCCCCCTGGCGCCAGCGCATGGCGGTAGAGCACCACGTCGCCGTCGCGCAGGTCCACCGCCCAGACGGGCGCAAGCAGCAGACAAAGCAGGCAGGCTAGACAGAACTTCATGGCGGCCTATTGTGAACCGGGGCGCGAAAGCCCTTTCGCACTGACATACTCGGCCCGTGCACGACCTAGAGCAGATCATCGTCCTCTTCGTCGCAGCGGTGCTTCTGGCCGCTGCCGCAAGAAGGATGGGCGCCCCCTACCCCGTCTTCCTGGCGGTAGGCGGCGCGGTGCTCGCATTGCTACCCGGCGCGCCTCATCTCACCTTGCCACCCGACCTGGTGCTTGCCCTCTTCGTGGCACCGATCCTGGTCGACGCGGGATACGACGCGTCACTGCGCGACCTGAAGGACAACTGGCTTCCGCTGGCAAGCCTGGTGATCGTCGCGGTCAGCCTGACCACCGCGGCGGTCGCGCTGGTCGCGCACACCTTGGTGCCGACCCTGCCCTGGGCCGCCGCCATCGCGCTCGGGGCCATCGTGGCTCCGCCAGATGCCGTGGCCGCGACCGCCGTCCTTCGCCCGCTGCATCCGCCGCAACGCATCCTGGGCATCCTGGAGGGCGAGAGCTTGCTGAACGACGCCAGCGCGCTCCTGATCTACCGCTTGGCCGTTGGCGCCGTCGCGGCAGGAAGTTTCTCCCTGCAAGCCATTGCGCCGGCCTTCGTCCTCAGCGTGGTCGGCAGCCTCCTCGCAGGGCCCGCGCTGGGCTTGCTGACGCAGCGGCTGCTCGAACGCGTCCAGCACATCCCGACGGCGATCATCATGCAGTTCGTCGGCGCCGTGGCCGTCTGGCAACTGGCCGAGCACCTCGGCCTGTCGGGCGTGCTCACTACGGTGTGCTTCGCCATGACATTGGCCCGCATCGCGCCCGCCCGCATCGAGGCGCGCGTCCGCGTCCCCACCAACGCGTGTGGGCGACGGTCGTCTTCGCGCTCAACATCTTTGCGTTCATCTTCATCGGCCTGCAGTTGCGCCCGATCCTCCTCGACCTGCCCGAGGCCACGCGAGACCACTATCTGACCGTTGCGGCCGCCGTGCTGCTGACCGTCATCGTGGTGCGGATTGCCTGGCACATGGCGTTCAACGCGATGCTCGGCGCGTTCGGCAAGAGACATCGCGTCAAGGTGGCGCGGCTGATGCTGAAGCCGACCGTCGGCAGCGGTCTCGTCATCTCGTGGGCCGGCATGCGAGGCATCGTCACGCTTGCCGCAGCCCTGGCGCTTCCAGCACAGTTCCCCGGGCGAGACCTCATCGTGCTCACCGCATTCCTGGTCGTCCTGGGCACCCTGCTCATCCAGGGCCTGACGCTCAAGCCGCTTCTTCGCTTGCTCAACCTGCGGGACGGCGACCCGGTGGGCGAAGAGGAAACGGCGGCGCGGCAGCGAATGCTCGAGGCCGCCTTTGCCCGGCTGCCGAAAGACTCGACACCCGTGCACGACCTGGTGCGCAAGAACCTGAAGATGCACCTGGGCCGGCCACTTCACGACACCGGCAGCGCCTTCGCGTCGTTCGGCGCCGAGTACGACGACGCCTATGAAGGGGCGCTCGACGCCGCTCGGCAGACGCTCCTGACCATGCGCGACGCGGCGGAGATCGGCGACGACGCCTTCCATACCCTGGAGAACGAACTGGACTGGCTGGAGGCGTCAGACCCACTGCGCGCAGCCAACGCGGACTCGACGGAGTAGCTGCCAAGCTGCACCAGTTGGCCAGCGCCTCAATGTCGCGCCAGCCATCGACCGGTGTCTGCCAAACATTCGCGCTGCAGCACGCGATTGTTCCGACCCGCACAATGACCTGTTCCCCGCCCACCGTTGATGGGCAGAGCGCGCGTCGTTACGCTGTCGTATCGATAGGAGCGCCCGGATCGACCTCCGGGCCGTTGACGTATGCAGCAGTTCGACTTTGATCTCTTCGTGATCGGCGCAGGTTCCGGCGGCGCACGCGCGGCTCGGGTCGCCGCAAAGCACGACGCGCGCGTGGGCATCGCCGAGGGCGCCAATTTCGGCGGCACCTGCGTCAACCGCGGCTGTGTCCCCAAGAAGCTGATGGTCTACGCGAGCCGTTTCCCCGATGCGTTCAAGGCCGGCAAGGCCTTCGGATGGGACGCGCCGGAGGCCCGCTTCGACTGGCACGCGTTGATGAACAACAAGGACACCGAAATCGACCGCCTGGAGAGCGTCTACGAGCGCAACCTCCACGGGGTAGGCGTGCAGACCTTCCCCGAACATGCCACGCTGCTGGGCGCCCACACCGTGCGGCTGCGCAGCAGCGGCAAGGTCGTGACGGCCGAGCGGATCCTGATCGCCACCGGCGCGGCCCCTGACCGCCCCAGCTTCCCCGGCGTCGAACTGGCGATCACGTCGGACGAGCTCTTCCATCTGAGCGAGCAGCCGCGGCGCCTCCTGATCGTCGGAGGCGGCTACATCGCCGTCGAGTTCGCCAGCGTCTTCGCCGGTCTGGGCAGCCAGGTGACCCAGCTCGTGCGGGGCCCGGCGCTGCTTCGCGGCTTCGACGGCGAGATCGCCGAGACACTGCGCGAGCATCTGTCCATGCGCGGCGTCGACCTGGTCTTCGATGACCGCATCGAAGTGCTGCGGCGGGAAGGCGTGGCCCTGCGCGTCGCCACGACCGGCGGTCGCTCCTTCGAGGTGGATGCCGTCCTGCTCAGCACCGGACGCCGCCCGAACATCGAAGGCCTGGGGCTCGAGGCGGCCGGCGTCGAGGTCAACGACAAAGGCGCCATCGTGGTCGGCCCCGGCGGCAGCACGACCGTCGCATCGATCTTCGCCATCGGTGACGTCACCGATCGTCTGAACCTGACGCCGGTGGCCATCCGCGAGGGTCAGGCGTTTGCGGACCGCCACTATGGCGGCATCGAGGGGCCGGAGATCGACTACGCGCTGGTCCCGACCGCGGTCTTCACCACGCCCGAGATCGGCGTGGTGGGCCTGACCGAGGCGCAGGCGCGAGAACGCTTTCCCGGCCTGCGCGTGCTGAAGACCCGCTTCCGCTCGATGGCGCAGGCCTTCGCCGGCTCGCGGGATCAGGTCTTCTTCAAGGTGCTCGTCGATGACGCGACCGACCGCGTGGTGGGCGTGCACCTGCTCGGCGACGGGGTCGCGGAGATGATCCAGTTCATCGCCGTCGCCTTGAAGGCGAACGCGACCTGGCAGGACTTCCGCAGCACGGTCGCCCTGCATCCGACCATCGCCGAAGAACTCGTCACGCTCAAGTGAGATCGGCGAGGCGGATCGCCCCCGCCTCGCGCCTCGCCTTCTCGCCTCGCGCGGACCATGCACGGGGCCCTTCCGCTTGTCCTACACGCACTCGCACCGCTCTCCGGCAGAGGCAAGTCCCGACCCCGGCACCATTCACGGCAACTCACCAGAGCACTGCCATGACCACCAACCCGCCGATCTCCGCCGCCGACATCCTCCTGGCCCACATCACGTCCGCGCGGCCCGCCGTGCGCGTCGAAGACGTCGAGCTGCACAGCTCGGCGCGCCGCCTGAGCAACGCCGCGCTGGATGCGCTGGTCGAGCTCGCGGCGCTGACCGAGACGACCGACGAAGCCGCCGCCGAGGCGGGCTATCGCCAGGCCATCGCCAACGATCCCTGCCACATCGAGGCCTTCGCGCAGCTGACCTCGCTGCTCAGCCGCCAGGGCCGTCATGACGACGCGCTGGAGCTGATCGACCAGGCCGTCGGCTGGTGCAGCGACATCGCGTCGCTGTACTTCTTCGCCGGCAAGGTCCAGGAGAGCGCCGGCCGACTGACGCAGGCCATCGCGGCCTTCGAGCAGGCGCTGGACCTGAACCCCCGCGCTGGCCGAAGCGCATTACCGCCTGGGCTCGCTGTGCGAGCAGCTCGGCGAGCCGCGCGCCTCCGCCGCCCACTTCCGCGTCTATCGCCGCCTCGTGGACGAGAACCAGTCCAACCTGCGTCTGAGCTGAGGGCCCGCGCGCCGCTACAGCGGCGATGCGCCCCCTCTGCCGCCACTGCTGGACTCGGCACGTCTGCTGGCGCGACCCGCGCTCACGCGCGCTGTGTTCCGCGCGGCTCAGCCGCGCGCATGACGACTCGGCGCCATACCCACGTGCCTGCTGAACGCCGTGCTGAAGGTGCTCGTCGAGCCGTAACCGACGCGCTCCGCCACTTCCGAGACCGGCACCTTGCCCGCCCGCAGCAGCTCCTTGGCGATCTCCATGCGCCAGGCCAGCAGGTATTCCATCGGCGCGACGCCGACCGTGCGCGTGAAGCGCTCGTAGAACGCGGACCGCGACAGCGCCGCGAGCTTCGCCAGTTGCGCCACCGTCCACGCGCGCTCGACCCGGGCGTGCATCTGCTGCAGCGCCTTCGCGAGCCGCTCATCGGCGAGCCCGCGCAGCAGGCCCGCCGGTGCGTCCGCGGTGGAGCTCGCCCGCATCGCCTCGATCAGCATGGCTTCGACCAGGCGCGACATCATGAATTCGCCGCCGGGCTTGGGCGCCATCGCCTCCTCGCTGACCAGTTTCACGAGCAGCGCCAGCCGCGATGAGCCTCGCACGTGCACCACGCGCGGCAGCAACGCCACCAGCAGGCCGGGATCGGCGCAGTCGAACGCGAACGCACCGCCGAGCGAGCGCATGTCCGCCGGACCGCGGCGCTCCCCATAGCGCAACTCGCCGCGCGTCTTCGCGGCTTCCCGCGGATCCATCGGCATCACCGGCACCGCGTCCACGCTCGACAGCGTGAAGGCCGGCGTCGTCGGCAGCAGGACGAAGTCGCCGGCCTGCAGCGTCACCGCGTCATGGCCATCGACCGCCAATCGGCTGTGCCCTTCCAGCACGATGCAGAAGCTCGGCTGGCCGTACTCGGTGTACCGCACCGCCCAGCCGCCCTTGCCGCTGATCAGGTTGGCCATGACCGCGCGCGGGCGCAGCAGGCGCACGACATCGGAAAGCGGATCGCTCATGTCCGGACGTTGGCCAAAGAAATGCGGACGATACACCCTCGTTCGTCCGGCGCAGGATCTCTATCGTGGCTCCCTGTTCCCACCCACCCATGGAGATTCCCGATGAAGACCGTCCTGATCACCGGCTGCTCGTCCGGCTACGGCCTCGCCACCGCCCGCCACTTCCACGCCCAGGGCTGGCAGGTCATCGCCACCATGCGCACCCCGCGCGACATCGATATCCCGCCCTCCTCCCGCTTGCGGGTCGTGGCGCTGGACGTCACCCGGCCGGAGAGCATCGCCCGCGCGCTCGAGGACATCGGGACCATCGATGTGCTGGTGAACAACGCCGGCATCGGCCTGTTCGGCGCCTTCGAAGCGACGCCGATGACCACCGTGCGCGACGTCTTCGAGACCAACACCTTCGGGACCCTGGCGATGTGCCAGGCGGTGATCCCCCGCCTGCGCGAGCAGCGCTCGGGCACCATCGTCAACGTGACGTCCAGCGCGACGCTGGCGCCCTTCCCGCTCGTGGCGGCCTACACGGCCAGCAAGACGGCGATCGAGGGGTTCAGCGCCTCGCTGGCGCTGGAGCTGCGCGACTTCGACGTGCGCGTGCGCCTCGTCGAACCCGGCTACGGCCCGGGCACGAACTTCTCGGCGAACGCCGGCGAGCGCATCCAGGGCCTGATCACGGCGCCCTACGCGGCCTACGCGCAGCGCATCTTTGCGGAGTTCGTCGGCGCTTCGCTCACGACGACGCCGGAGGACGTCGCCGAGGCCGTCTGGCTGGCCGCCAACGACACGACGGATCGCCTGCATCGCGCCGCCGGGCCGGATGCGGTGGCGCTCGCCGAGCGCCGTTGATCGGGGCCTGCTCAGTACTTCGCCGGCACGAACATCGACTCCGGCACCGGATGCCGCATGTAGTCGTCGTGCCGCTCGCGATCCGGCAGGCGGATCTCGGTGCGCTCGACCTCGTGGTACGGGAACTGGTCCAGCAGATGCTGGATGCAGTTCAGCCGCGCGCGCTTCTTGTCGTCGGCCGCCACCACCCACCACGGCGCCTCGGGGATGTGCGTGCGGTCCAGCATCACTTCCTTGGCGCGCGTGTAGTCCTCCCAGCGGCGGCGCGACTCCAGGTCCATCGGCGACAGCTTCCACTGCTTGAGCGGATCGTGGATGCGGCCCAGGAAGCGCAGGTGCTGTTCCTCGTCGCTGATGGAGAACCAGTACTTGATCAGCGTGATGCCGGAGCGCACCAGCATGCGCTCGAACTCGGGCACCGAGCGGAAGAACTCCTCGACGTCGTCCTCGCCGCAGAAGCCCATCACCCGCTCGACGCCGGCGCGGTTGTACCAGCTGCGGTCGAAGAGCACGATCTCGCCGGCGGCCGGCAGATGCGGCGCGTAGCGCTGGAAGTACCACTGCGTGCGCTCGCGGTCGTTGGGCGCGGGCAGCGCCACCACGCGGCACACCCGCGGGTTGAGCCGCTGCGTGATGCGCTTGATCGCCCCGCCCTTGCCCGCGGCGTCGCGGCCCTCGAAGAGGATCACGACCTTCTGCCGCGTGTGGTGCACCCAGTCCTGCAGCTTCACCAGCTCGCGCTGCAGGCGGAACAGGTGCTTGAAGTAGGCGATGCGCTCGCCGTGCGCGCTGTCGGAATCGCTCTCGTCCAGCGCGCGCAGCGCCTCGTCGACGTGGCGGTCCTCGATCTCCAGCTCCAGTTCCTCGTCGTAGCCGTCCTGCAGGTCGCGGCGGATGCGTTCGACGAGATCGTCGCGGTCGGATGCTGAGCTCATGGTCGGCGGGGACGGAATGGTGGAAGCCTCGATCATCCGCCAGCGCGGTGACGGCGGCGTGACGATGCCCCGGCCGACCGATCCGGCCTCATCCCGAGGGATGAGGCGCGTCTCCCCGCCCCGAACGAGCCGGCATGCGTCCCCCGTGCTGACGACACCGCCCCGCCATGGCCGGACAGTGGGTCTTCCACAGGAGGATCCCGCTCATGGCCTACCAGCTGAAGATCAACGGCAAGCTTCGGAGCGTCGATGTCGACGGCGACGCCCACTGCTCTGGGTGCTGCGCGACGTCGTCGGCCTGACCGGCACCAAGTTCGGGTGCGGCATGGCGATGTGCGGCGCCTGCACCGTGCACCTCGACGGCAATCCCGTCCGCTCCTGCTCCTTCCCCGTCGAGGGCGTCGGCAAGCAGGCCATCACCACGATCGAGGCCATCGGCCAGACCCCCGTCGGCAAGCGCATCCAGGCCGTCTGGGTCGACAAGGACGTGCCGCAGTGCGGCTATTGCCAATCGGGCCAGATCATGTCGGCCTGCGCGCTGCTCAAGCAGAACCCGCGCCCCACCGAGGCCGACGTCGACGCCGCGATGTCGGGCAACCTGTGCCGCTGCGGCACCTACCCGCGCATCAAGTCCGCCATCCTGATGGCGGCCGCCGGCGCACCGGCCAAGGGGTGAGCCATGGAACGCCGTGATTTCCTCAAGATCGGCGCCGGCACGGGCGGCGCCTTCGTCGCCTCGTTCTGCCTGCCCCTTCGCGCGGACGCCGCCAGTGCCGCAAAGGCCGCAAAGGCCGCAAAGGCCGCCAAGGGCGCGACCGCGGCCTCCGCGGCTGCCTCCTTCGAACCCAGCGTCTACATCCGCATCACGCCGTCCGGCAAGGTCACCTATGTGATCCCCTTCGTCGAGATGGGCCAGGGCTCCTTCACCGCCATCCCGATGATGCTGGCCGAGGAGATGGACGTCCCGCTCTCGACCGTCACCATCGAGCAGGCCCCGGCCGACGAGAAGCGCTACGCCAACCCGGTCTTCGGCATGCAGATCACGGGCGGCTCGGCCTCGATGATCGCCGCGTGGAAGGCGGTGCGAACCGCCGGCGCGACCTGCCGCGCGATGCTGGTCAACGCCGCCGCCGACACCTGGCAATGCACGGCGCAGGAATGCGTCACGCGGGACGGCAAGGTCGTGCAGGCGGCCACCGGCAAACAGCTGGCGTACGGCGCGCTCGTGACCAAGGCCGCCGGGATGCCCGTGCCCAAGGACGTGCCGCCGAAGGACCCGAAGGCCTGCCAGCTCGTCGGCACGCCGGCCAAGCGGCTGGACACGAGGAGCAAGACCAACGGCAGCGCCCAGTTCGGCATCGACACGGCGCCTGCCCGGCATGAAGGTCGCCGCGATCACGCACTGCCCGGTGGTCGGCGGCAAGGTGCGCCGCGTCGACGACAGCAAGGCGCTCGCCGTGCGCGGCGTGCGTCGGGTGCTGGTCGCGGACGACATCGTCGGCGTGGTCGCGGACCACTACGGCGCCGCGCGCAAGGGCCTCGCCGCGCTGGTCATCGATTGGGACGAGGGCCGAATGCGGGCTTCTCGACCACGGCCTGGAAGACCTCGGTGCGCGACGCGCTCAAGCGCAAGGGCATCGTGTCCAAGCAGGAGGGCGACTTCGCCGCGGCCAAGGCCGCGCCGGGCACCCGGCTCGTCGAGGTCGAGTACGACGCGCCGACGATGGTCCACGCGCCGCTGGAGCCGATGAACTGCACCCTGCACTTCCACGACGGCGCCTGCGACGTGTGGCTCGGCACGCAGGCGCCGGTGAAGGCGCAGCAGGCGATCGCCGCCGTCAGCAGCGTGCCGGTCGAGAAGATCCAGGTCCACAACTTCCTGATCGGCGGCGGCTTCGGACGCCGGCTCGACGCCGAATACGTCGGCCAGGCCGCGAAGCTCGCCCGGCAGGTCGACTTCCCGCTCAAGGTGATCTACAGCCGCGAGGAGGACATCCGCCATGGCAGCTTCCGCCCGCTCTACTGCGACGAGATGGCCGCGACGCTCGACAGCGCCGGCAAGATCACGGCGATCTCGCACCGCCTGTCCGGCTCGTCGATCGTGGCTCGCTACGCGCCGCAATGGCTGCAGCCCGGCGTCGCCGATCCCGACGCCGTCGAGGCCGCCGAGACGCCTTATTCGATCCCCGCGAAGATCGTCGAGTACGTCCCGGTCGAGCCGCCGTCCGGCTACATGACCGCGTTCTGGCGCGGCGTCGGCCCCAACCACAACGCCTGGGCCGTCGAGGGCTTCATGGACGAGCTCGCCGTCACGGCCAAGGCCGATCCGGTGGCCTTCCGCCTCGCGCACCTGAACGACAACCCGCGACTGAAGGCGGTGCTGGAGACCGCCGCCGCGAAGTCCGGCTGGGGCACGCCGCTGCCGGCGCGTACCGGCCGGGGCGTGGCGGTGCTCAACGCCTGGGGCAGCCACATCGCGATGGTGATGGAGCTCAGCGTCACGCCCGACGGCGCGGTGATGCTGCGCCGTCTGACCACGGCGCTGGACTGCGGCATCGCCGTCAACCCCGGACAGCGTCGTCGCGCAGATGGAAGGCGGTCACATCTCGGCCTGACGGCGGTGATGCTGGGCAAGCTCACCATCGACAAGGGCCGCGTGGAACAGAGCAACTTCCACGACTTCCCGCTGATGCGCATCGACCAGACGCCGCGCATCGACGTCCACCTGGTCCGCAGCGACGCGGAGCCCGGCGGCGTCGGCGAGATCGGCACCGCAATCATCGCGCCGGCCTACATCAACGCGCTGTATGCCGCGACCGGCAAGCGCTTCCGCAGCTATCCCGTCGCCGTCGAGGAGCTGAAGGCATGAACCATCCGATCTCCCCCTCCACCGGTCGTCCGGGCTCGGCGATCATCCCGACGACCACCTCGGCGACCCCCTTGGCGACCATCGCAACGGCGACGCGCGGCGCGCTGGTGGTGCTGGCCGCGTCCGCCGGACTCGCCGCCACCGCGCACGCCCAGGACGCCCGCCCCGCCGCCGCGTCGGCCGCGGTCGCCCCGCTGCGCACCGTGCAGAGCTTCGACGCGATCGCCGATCCGAAGGAGCGCTCGCGGGCGATCTTCGTCGAGGCCGGCCGCGTCATCCAGAGTCCGCGCTGCGTGGAACTGCCACCCCTCCGGCGACCGGCCGCTGCAGGGTCAGGGCGTGCAGACGCGGCTGCACGCCCCAACGTCACGCGTGGTGCGGACGGCAAGGGCGTGCCGGCGCTGCGCTGCTCGAGCTGCCACCAGGCGAAGAACAACGACGCGTCCGGCGTGCCCGGTCATGCGATGTGGCACGTCGCGCCGCGCGAGATGGCCTGGCAGAACCTGTCGCTCGGCGAGATCTGCGAGCAGATCAAGGATCCCGCGCGCAACGGCAAGCGCACGCTGGCGCAGATCCACGAGCACATGGCGCACGACACGCTGGTCGGCTGGGCGTGGATGCCCGGCGCGCAGCGCGAGCCGGCGCCGGGGACGCAGGCTCAGTTCGGGGAACTGGTCGACGCCTGGATCAAGACCGGCGCCTTCTGCCCGGCGAAGTGACCCGGCGCGCGCGGCCTCCGCGAAGGCGGTCCGTGCTGTCTGGGCTGCCGTCTGAGCCGCCGCAGTCCGGGCCGTCGGGTCCGCCTGTGCCAGGAGCGCCGACTCCTGCGGCGGTCGGGCCGTCAGCCCGCTGCGAGCGGCGATCGCGACGGCCTCGGTGCGCGCGCCCGCGCCGACCTTGCTGAGGATCGCGCGCACATGCGTCTTGACGGTGGCGCCGGTGATGCCCAGCCGCTGCGAGATGTCCTTGTTCGACGCGCCGGTGGACATCGCGACCAGCACGTCCATCTCGCGCTTGGTGAGCCGGTCCTGGGTCAGGCTGCGCGCGAGCTTGGGCGCCAGCTCGACGGACACGAACTGCACGCCGAGCATGACCGCGTCGACCGCCTCGACCAGTTGCTCGGGGCGGCGTCGCTGCAGCGGTAGCCGTGCACGCCGGCCTCCATCGCGGCGCGGACGTCCACTCGCGGTCCATCGCGGTCAGGACGAGGATGCGCGGACATCGGCCGCCGGGATGACCGCCGGGCCGCCGCGCCGCCTGGCGCGCGGTCAGCGCCAGCGCCAGCGCGCTGGTGTAGTCGGCGATGAGGACGTCGCATCGTTCGGGCGACTCGCCGACACGATCCGCACCGCGTGCGACAGGCTGCAGATCGAGGCCGCCAGGTCGGCGCGGCGGCTCGGCGCCGCCGCGCATCCCGCGCAGGTCGGGCTTCCTCGTGGACGATCTGGACGAAGGTCGGTCCAAGATGGGACATGGTCGCGCACCTCGTTGTGCTGGGCGGGTGACCCCCGGTGCTCGAAGGCCACTCCGCGAGACTCCCCACTGTGGGGGCCACTGTAGACCCGCGATCAGCGGTACCGCAACCATCCCGAACACCCGACGCGGGGACACGCCATGAACGCAGAGGCCTCGCACCACTCGCTGGAAACCCGCCGCCATCAGATGTATCCGCGGCTGAGTGCCTGCGACATGGCGCGCATGCAACGCTTCAGCACGCCGCAGACCTTCCAGCCCGGCCAGACGCTGCTCAGCGCGGGCAGGCCCGGCCCGGGGCTCTACCTGATCCTCGCCGGCACGGTGGACGTGTGTCATCGCGACGGCATGGGCAACACCACGCCGCTGGTGCAGCGCACGCGGGGCGACTTACGGGCGAGCTGGCGGCGATGTCGGCAAGCCGTCGCTGGTCGATGCGATCGCGGTGGACGCGGTCGAGACGCTGCTGCTGCCGCCGAGCCGACTGCGCGCGCTGATCATCGCGGAGGCCGACCTCGGCGAGCGCCTGGTGCGGGCGATGATCCTGCGCCGCGTGGGCCTGATCGAATCGGGGGCGAGCGGGCCGGTGCTGATCGGCCGCCCCACTTCGGCCGCGCTGCTGCGGCTGCAGAGCTTCCTGCACAGCAACGGCGAGCCGTATCGCGTGGTCGACGTCGCGCAGGACGCAGCGGCGGCCGCCTTGATCGAGGAATACGGCGCCGCGCCGGGCGACGTGGTCGCCGTCTGCCCGGACGGCGCGGTGCTGGTGAATCCGCCCGAGGCGACGCTGGCGCGCTGCATCGGCATGGTGGACACGACGCCGCGCGAGGAGCTCTTCGACGTCGCCATCGCCGGCGCCGGTCCCGCGGGGCTGGCGACGGCGGTGTACGCCGCGTCGGAGGGGCTGCGCGTGGTCGTGCTCGACCGCCGCGCCTATGGCGGCCAGGCGGGCAACAGCGCGCGGATCGAGAACTACCTCGGCTTCCCGACCGGCATCTCCGGCGGCGCGCTGACCGGTCGCGCCTGCGTGCAGGCCGAGAAGTTCGGCGCCGAGCTGCTGATTCCCACCGAGGTCAATCGCTGGACTGCGCCCGCGAAGGGCCGGAGGGCGAGCTGCTCATCGCCCTGACCGACGGCCGCAAGCTGCGCGCACGCACCGCGGTCATCGCCAGCGGTGCCCGCTACCGCCGGCTGGCGGTGCCGCGCCTGAACGATTTCGAGGGCCGCGGCATCTGGTACTGGGCCTCGGCGCTGGAGGCGCCGCTGTGCATGGGCAGCGAGGTGGTGCTGGTCGGCGGCGGCAACTCGGCGGGACAGGCGGCGGTCTTCCTGTCCGAACACGCCTCGCGCGTGCACGTGCTGGTGCGGGGGCCGGGTCTTGCCGACAGCATGTCGCGCTACCTGATCGACCGCATCGAGGCGACCTCCAACATCGCGCTGCGCCCCTACACGGAGATCACCGAGCTGCACGGCGATCCGCTGCGCGGGCTGGAGGCGGTGACCTGGCGCTGCGCCCGCACGGGCACCGAGTCGCGCCAGGACACGCGCAACGTCTTCCTGTTCGTCGGCGCCGAGCCGGAGACGGATTGGCTGGCGGGCTGCCCGGTGTTGTCCGACGCCAAAGGCTTCGTGCTGACCGGGGCGGACGTGCGACGTGCGCAGCGGCGGGCGGACCCAACCCTGGCCGCAGACCTGGAGTGGCAGATCGAGAGCGGCCCGGCGGCGCTGGAATCGAGCGTGCCGGGCGTGTTCGCGGTGGGCGACGTGCGCTCCGGCTCGGTGAAGCGGGTCGGCGGCGCGATCGGCGAAGGGGCGGCGGTCGTCGCACAGATTCATCAATGTCTGGCGAGAATGCGACTCCGGAGGTCCCCATGATCCTTGAAGTCGCCCCGCTCCCCGTCCGCGCCGGCCACGAGGCCGCGTTCGAAGCCGCGTTCCTGCAGGCGCAGGCCATCCTCTCCGCCATGCCCGGCTACCTGGGGCACGAGCTCCAGCGCTGCGTGGAGCGGCCGGGCGAGTACCTCCTGCTCGTCCACTGGCGCACGCTCGAGGACCACGAAATCGGCTTCCGCAAGTCGCCGCAGTACCAGGACTGGCGCGCGCTGCTGCACCACTTCTACGACCCGTTCCCGGTGGTGTCGCACTACGAGTCGGTGGCCGGCGCGGCGGGATGAGCGGCGCTGGGCCCGCTTCCCCCGCCGCGCACTCGCACTCGCACGCGTGCTCGCGCATCCGCACTCAGTTGTTGCCAGACTTCACCAGCGCGGCCCCGCGCAGTCCGTAAACTCCCGTCCCTGCCCCGTCCGCGCTCCGCCTGAAGCCCCATGCCCCACCTGACCCTCATCGCCGCCCTCGACCGCATGCGCGGCATCGGCCGCGACAACGAACTGCTGGTCCGCCTGCCCGAGGACATGGCGCGCTTCAAGGCGCTCACGATCGGGCACACGGTCATCATGGGACGCAAGACCTGGGACTCGATCCCCGCGAAGTTCCGGCCGCTCGTGCAGCGCCGCAACCTCGTGCTGTCGCGGCAGCCGGGGCTCGTGCTCGACGGCGCGGAGGTCTTCGCGACCCTGGACGCGGCGCTCGCCGCCTGCTCGGCCGACGAGGCCGTGTTCGTCATGGGCGGTGCCCAGGTCTACGAACTCACCCTGCCCCGCGCCGACGCCCTGGAACTCACCGAGATCGACGCCGCCTTCCAGGCCGACGCGTTCTTCCCCGCCGTCGACCCGCAGGTCTTCGCCGAGCTGCGCAGAGAGCGCCACCACAGCCCCGCCGATCGCGGCCACGACTGGCACTACGACTTCGTGCGCTACGAGCGCCGACGCTGACGCCCACACCCCGACGCCTGCCGCGGCCGTCCTGGCGCCTCGGCCGTCCACCCCGACTTCCTCATCGACTTCCACATTCCGAACCCCATGTCCGGCAACCATTTCCACGTCCACGGTCCGCACGACCACGAACTCGAACACGCCGCGCAGCACGAGCCCCACGGGCTCGCCGGCCAGCTGGCGGTGATCACCGCCGTCCTCGCCACGCTGGGCGCGTGCTTCTCGTACATGGGCGGCGCCACGCAGGCCAACGCCGGCCTGTTCAAGAACAACGCCGCGATCACCAAGACCGAGGCCGCCAACCGCTGGAATTACTTCCAGGCCAAGAGCAGCAAGCAGAACCTGGCCGAGTTCGCGCTCGACCTGACCCCCAGCGAGGAGCAGCGGGCCAAGTACCGCGAGAAGATCGCCCGCTACGAGACCGAGAAGAACGACATCAAGGCGCAGGCCGAGAAGCTCGAGGCCGAGTCCGCCGCGTGGGACCACAAGAGCGACGAGCAGTTGCACCTCCACCATCGCTGGGCGCAGGCGACGACGGCCTTGCAGGTCGCCATCGCGCTGGCCGCGATCGCGCTGCTGACCAAGCGCCGCTGGATGGAGTTCGCCACGCTGGGCGCCGGCGCGATCGGCATCGGCCTGGGCATCGCCGCGTGGCTGCACGTCTGATCGCAGGTCGCACCACACGGGCGATCGCGACCCCCACCGCCGGGGGAGATCACTCAAGTTCCTGAGCGCCCGGCCGATAGCGAAGGGATCACCGCCACGCCATCAGAGCACCGCGGGATTGCCGCCAGGGAGGCGCTTCGCAATGACCCTCATCACCTCGACCGGCGCGAGCGTGCTCGACCGCATCGCCGCGAGCCGCACGGCGTCGACGTACCGCCCCGCGGGCGTGTCGGCGCAGGCGGCCAGCGCCGCCGCCAGGACCGCGGCTTCCGCGTCCTCGGCGTCTGCCGCCTCGTCCGCCCCCACGCGCCTGACGCTCGACGCAGCGGCCGCCGGCGACCTCGTCTACGCGAAGCCGAAGACGCCAGGGTTCGGCCCCCCAGCGCTTCTGGGCCCATGCGCGCGACGACAGCCTCAGCGAACTCATGACCCGCAACAGCGGCAAGGACGCCGTCACCTTGTCCGACCGCTGGCGCGGGCTCGGCAGCGGCTTGCTGAAGCAGTTGGCGGACACCGGCACGGCGTACAAGCAGACGCTCGCCGACTACGTGCCGCCCGCCGACGGCGTCAGCGCGATGGACGGCGCCAGCGGCAGCGAAGCCGCCGCGGCGGCCGCGGCGCTCCAGGAACAGGCCATCGGTGGCGTCAGCACGAACGCCGCCGAGGTGAACCTCAAGATCCAGACGCGCTCCGGCCAGACCGTCGAGCTCACGATCGGCGTCAACAGCGGCGACCAGGGCGGCACGCGCGGCCTGCAGGTCGAGGTCAAGAGCTCGGGCGCGCTCAGCAGCGCGGAGCGCAAGGCGCTCGCCGAGCTGGGCGACGGACTCGACCGCGCCCTCGAAGGCCTGGGCGAAGGCGCACCCACGCTCGACCTGTCCGGACTGATGGCCTTCGACCGCGGCGGCGTGCTGTCCGGGCTCGATCTGAAGGTCGAGAACCCGAACGCGCCGGCCGACGTGCCCGGCGTGATGCGGGTGTTCTCGCTGCATCTGGGCACGGACACGAAGTCGGTGTCGATGCGCACCACCAGCGGCGAAATGAACCTGGAGGTCGACGCCACGCCGCCCAAGGGCGGCGTCAACAACGGGCAGCGCTCGTCCGCCATCGATCAGTTGCTGAAGCAGATCGATGCGGCCGCCGACCGCGGCCACGCCGACGCCGCCATGACGAAGTCGTTCAAGGACGCGTTCCAGCAACTGCAGGCACCGCCGGTCGATGGCGAGGTGTCGAGCGCCGTGCCCGTCGGCGCGAACGACGCCGCGAAGCCCACCGCCATCGCCGTCAACACGACGGCAGCGAAAGCCGCCGAGGCGGACGACGCCGCCGCGGCCCCGCCGCCGATGAGTGACGGGCTGCGATCGCAGGTGCAGTCGCTGCAGAGCGGCCTGGCGGACTTCAAGGCGGACTTCAGCGCCGACTCGCAGCGCACCAGCCGCATCGGGAGCATCAAGGAAGCCGGCCACGCCGACTACCGGATCGGCCAGACCACCACCGAGCGTCCGAACACGGTGACCGGCGGCCGCGCGATCACGCAGACGCAGACCGAGGAGATGGACGCCCACTTCGAGAAGTCGCGCACCTTCACGCTCGACCGTGACAACGGCAACTACGACGCCTCCACGGTCAAGGACAGCAAGACTGTCACGACGCTGATCGACACGGTGAAGGACTCGCTCTCGCGCGCCCTGCGCAAGACCGACGAGCAGCGGCTCAAGACCTTCACGCAGGTCGAGAACTTCAAGGCGACGGCGCACAACGAGTGGCCCTCGCAGCGCAGCGTCACGGAACGTCTGCGCTGAGCCGGATCTCCTCGGCGTCAGCCGGACGCCGCCCGAAACCCGGCGGCGTCCCAGGCGACCCGCATCGCACGGGCGCGCTGACGCAGTTCCGCGGCGGAGATCCCCGGCGTGTACAGCGACGACCCCGATCCTGCACCGCTGGCCCCGGCTTCCCGGAAGCTGCCCAGATTGTCCCGACCGATGCCGCCCACGCCGAACATCGGCGTCCCGTCCGGAAACACCGCGCGCCACGCCCGGATCGCCGCCGGTCCCAGGGTATCGGCCGGGAAGAGCTTGAGCGCATCCGCCCCCGCCGCCAGCGCGGCGAAGCCCTCGGTGGGCGTGGCCACGCCCGGCATCGATCGCAGGCCCATCGCCTTGCTGCGGCGGACCACGCCCGGATTCACATTGGGCGACAGCACCAGTCGTCCGCCGGCCTGCTGGACCCGGGCCACGTCGTCGACATCGAGCACCGTGCCCGCACCGATCTCCGCCTCCGGCCCGAAGCGCCGGGCCAGCAGTTCGATGCTCTCCAGCGGACGAGGCGAATTCAGCGGGACCTCGATGATCCTGATGCCGTGCTCCAGCAGGATCTCGCCGACCGCCAGCACGTCGTCGGGGAGCACGCCCCGCAGGATCGCGATCAGGCCGTTCATGCGGCGGCCTCCACCAGCCCGGCCAGCACCGCGATGCGCCACTGGCCGCGTGCCGTGGCGTCGGCCGGCGCCGGTGCCGCCACCGTGCCGGCGCGGCGCAATACCCGCTCATAACGCGCGCACAGGTCGGGCTCGCCCAGCAGCTTGATGCCGCCTTGTGGCCAGTAGGCCAGCGCGCTGCCGACCTCCGCGCCGATCAGCAGGCCCGACAGGAAATCCGGCAGGCCCTCGGGCGGCACACGGCCCAACAGGCTGGCTGCGCGGGCGGAAAACAGCGCCACGGACAGGCGGTCGTACTGCGCCAGCCCCAGCGCCGCGCCTTCGTCGAAGCAGTCGAGCCGCTCCCCGTCGAAGCGCATCAGCTTGGCCAGCATGCCGTGCCGGGTCAGCAGCGCGTACAGCTCGCCGGTCAGGCTCGTCTCGAAGCTGGTGACCCGGCCCCAACCGTCCAGCCTGGCCCACTTGCTGTGCGTGCCCGGCAGCAGGCAGCACGCGGGATCGCCCGGCTCCAGGCCCCAGAGCTGGGTCTCCTCGCCCCGCATCACGTCCTCCTGCCCCGACGGGGACTGGCACCGCAAGCCGGGCACGATGTGCAGCTCCGCCCCGTCCGACAGCGTCACCTTCACCAACGCGCCCGCGGCATCCAGGGCCGTCGCGGGGCACTTCAGGTAAGGCGCCTCCACCCATCCTTCACGGGCGCCGATCATGCCGTTGGCGATGAGCGGTACCCGGCTCCCCCGGAGCCAACCGCCACACAACGCCCGCAGCGCCGATTCGAACGAGCGTTCCCGCAGGTTCAGCAAGCCTTGCGCGCTGGAGCGGATCTCCACCACCTTCCCTTGCCGGTCGAACAGGCGCGCCCGCAGATTGGAAGAACCCCAGTCCAAGGTGATCAAGGCCGTGGATTCCATGTCGCCCCCTGAAGTTTCACTAATTGGAACTATAGCCAGCTTCGGGGCGACCGAAAGGCGAAATGCCTACAATCGCGCGATTCAAAAGTTCCGGGGAGCGGAAGACAGGACATGTCAACGGGAGATCGATCCGCCAACGGTCAACAGGGTCTCGGGGTCCTGGAAAAGGCGATGGGCCTGCTCAACATCGTGTCCGCCAAGCGGGCGCCGATGACCTTCACCGACCTGTTGCGCGCCTCGTCGCTGCCCAAGGCCACGCTGCACCGGATCCTGGGCACGCTGGTGCGGGAAGGCCTGCTGCGCCACGACCCCTACAACAGGAGCTTCCAGCTCGGGTTCCGGCTGCTCGAACTGGCCCACGAGGTCTGGAGCGATTTCGACCTGCGGCTGGCCGCCCAGGACGCGCTGGTGCGGCTGCGCGACAAACTGGGCGAATCGGTGCAGCTCTCCGTGCTGAACGGCCAGCAGGTCGTCGTGGTGGCCAGCGAGCAGGCGGGCCGCGACGTCGCGCCCGTGTCCAGCGTCGGCGTGCGGCTGCCGGTCCACGCCACCGCGGCGGGCAAGGCCATCGCCGCCGACCTCGATCCGCTGCGGCTGCGCCACCTGCTGGAGAACCTGGACTTCCACGCGTTCACGACGAACACGCTGCGCGACGCGGCCGGCCTCCAGGGCGACCTGGCGCTGGCGCGGGCGCGGGGGTATGCCGTGGATGAAGGCGAGTTCGACGAGACCAGCGTCTCCGTCGCCGCGCCGATCTTCGACTACGAGGGGCGCCCGATCGGCGCCCTGTCCGTGACCGGACCGGCATCCCGCCTGGGCGGCGCCCGCGCCCACAGCCTGAGCGCGGCGCTGATCGCCACCGCGCGGGGCATCTCCACGCCGCCGCCGGCGACGCCACGACGATCGCGATGTCCGGCAGGCCCGCGCCCGCCGCGCCGCCGGTCGACGTGCGCTGCATCAACGAGACGCGGGCGCTGCTCGGCGAAGGCCCCATGTGGTCGCCGCGGGACAACGCGCTGTATTGGGTCGACATCCTCACGCCGTCGGTGCACACCCACCGCGCGTCCGGCGGCGTCAATACCGAGATCAAGCTGGGCACCATGGCCAGCGTCGTCATCCCCAAGGCCACCGGCGGCCTGCTGGTGGCGACGCCGGGCGGACTGATGACGCTGGATCCGGACACCAAACGCATGAGCCTGCTGAGCCATCCCGAGGCCGACCGCCCCGGCAACCGCTACAACGACGGCAAATGCGACCGTCGCGGCAGGCTCTGGGTCGCCTCGATGGACATGGGCACGGCGGCCAATCGCGGCAGCCTGTTCCGCGTCGACGCGGACGGCTCATGGAAGCGGATGGACACCGGCTTCACCGTGCCCAACGGCCTGGGATGGAGCCCGGACGACCGCAAGATGTACTTCACCGACACCTATCGCCGGACGATCTACCAGTACGACTTCGACCTCCTGTCCGGGACGATCGCCAATCGCCGCGAACTCATCGTCTTCGGTGCCGACGACGGCCGGCCGGACGGCCTCACGGTCGACGACGCCGGCTGCCTCTGGGTGGCACTGTGGGACGCGTGGCACATCGCGCGCTTCTCCCCGGACGGCCGCGAGATGCATCGCATCCGCATGCCCGTACCCCGCCCCACCAGCTGCTGCTTCGGCGGCGCCAGCCTGGAGACGCTGTATGTCACCAGCGCTTCCGTGCGCCTGAGCGAGGAGGCGCTGGCCAACGCGCCCTTGTCGGGCTCGCTGTTCGCGCTGGAGATTCCCGACGTGCGGGGACTGCCCGAAGCCACGTTCGCGGGCTGACGGACTTGCGGCTCCCCGAGGGCTGACCAAGACGCAGGACTCGCCGTCGGCGACCTGCGGATCCACGCCCTGGATCACGGGGAGGAAACCGAAGGTCCGGCGCACGCCCTGGCGTTCAAGCCTCGCCATGGGGGCTCTCCTGGGTGGCCTCGGGGTGGTCGACGATGTCGAGACAATCAGCGCGTTCGGCGCGTTCGACGGGCTCGGGGCGCTCGGGCGGCGGCTCGATCGGCGATCGCCCCCACCAGCCGCGGATGCGGGTGGACAGCAGCGCGCTCGCGGCCATCGAGGTCAGCCCACCGTCCACCACCAGGTCGGTGCCGGTGATGAAGGACGCTTCATCGGACGCCAGGAACAGGACCGCGGAGGCGACGTCCGCGGGCGTGCCGATGCGCCCCGCCGGATAGCACTCGCGATTGAGCCGCATGTCGCGTTCGGTGGCGCCGCGCAAGGTCCGCTCGGTGGCGATCAAGGCCGGCGACACCGCGTTGCAGCGGATGCCGCGGGGGCCGTACTCGACCGCGATCTGCTTGGTCAGCGCGTGCACGCCGCCCTTGGCCGCGGTGTAGGCTGCCAGGCCCGGATTGGCCACGATCTGGTGGATGGACGCCAGGTTGACGATGGCGCCGCCCCCGCTGGCCAGCATCGCAGGAATGGCGCCGCGGCAGAAGCGGAACGTGGCGCCCAGCGCGGAGTCCAGCGTGGCGGCCCAGTCCTCATCGCTGCAGTCGACGACGCTGCGCTCGCGGTACGACACCGCGTTGTTCACCAGCAGATGCAGCCCGCCGAAGCAGTCGCGCGCATGACGCAGCGCCTCGTCCACCGTGCGTTGCGCGTGCGCGTCGCGGCACAGCAGATGCACGGCGCTGGTATCCAGACCCCGCAGCGCATCACGGGCAGCGACTTCATCCCATTCCACCGCCACCACGCGGGCGCCTTCGCGCACGAAGCGCCGCAGCACGGCCCGTCCGATGCCGTGTCCGACGCCGGTGACGATCGCGACCTTGCCTTCAAGCCTCATGATTTGACCGCTCCGCGCCGTGACTCCGCCTCAAAGGTTCCATTTAATGGAACTCTATCGACGGCGCGATTCTGCCATTCGCACAAGTTTGAAGATTCAGGGGTTAACCCTTCACCCTCCCGCCGCGGACTGCCGGCCCCAAGACAAGCGACAGGCGTGTTGCCCGTCTGGCCCGTCGGGCCTGTGTTGGCGATGGAGGTGCGATCAAGGGGTGACAATCAGGCCCATCCCTCTCGCCTGAACTCCGACGCGCGGCCCACCGCGCTCCGCCCGCCCATGAAATTCGCCACCTGGAACGTCAACTCCCTGGCCGTGCGCCTGCCGCAACTGCTCGACTGGCTGGCCGCCAATCCCGTGGATGCGCTCGTGCTGCAGGAGACCAAGCTCACCGACGACAAGTTCCCGACGATGGAGATCGGCGACGCCGGCTACCAGGTCCAGTGGTTCGGTCAGAAGACCTACAACGGCGTGGCCCTGCTGAGCCGGACGCCGGCTCAGGACGTGGTCAAGAACATCACCGGCTATGCCGACGAGCAGGCGCGGCTGATCGCGGGAACGGTGGGCGATGTGCGCGTGATCGGCGCCTACTTCCCGAACGGCCAGGCGCTGGACAGCGACAAGTTCGTCTACAAGATGGCCTGGCTGGACGGCCTGCGCGCCTGGCTCGCCACCGAGATGCAGCAGCACGAGAAGCTGGTGCTGATGGGCGACTTCAACATCGCCCCCGAGGACCGCGACTGCTATGACCCGGCCGCCTTCGTCGGCCAGACGCACACCTCTCCGCAGGAGCGCGCGCACTTCCAGGCGCTGATCGACATGGGGCTCACCGACGCCTACCGGATGTTCGAGCAGCCGCCCAAGAGTTACAGCTGGTGGGACTACCGGATGCTGGGCTTCCAGAAGAACAAGGGCCTGCGCATCGACCACATCCTGGTGAGCGCGGCGCTGAAGTCCAGGGTCACCGCCTGCACGATCGACCGGCAGATGCGCAAGCTGCCCAAGCCGAGCGACCACGCGCCGGTGATCGTCACGATCGACTGAGCCCCCTGCCGGAGCGCTGCGCGCCGGTCAGTCCGGCGCGAGCTCGCCGCGCATCAACGCGGCGCATTCGTCGAGCAACGCATGCAGGCGCTGCACGCGTTCGTCGCCGAGGCGCTCGTTCAGCGAGAGCTGCGCGCGCTTCCATGTCGCCTTCATCTGTCTGCGCCGCGCGTGGCCCTCTTCCGTCGCCTGCAGCTGTCGGCTGCGCGCGTCCGCGCCAGGCAGTGTCTCCACCAGGCCCAAGGCCTGGAGCGGCTGCACGTTGCGCGACAGCGTCGAGAGATCGATGTCCATGCGCCGCGCGAGCTCGCTCGGCTGGATCGGCCCCAGCACCACGATGTGCGACAGCAGCGCGTACTGCGTCGTGGTCAGGCCGGACTCGGCGAACTGCGCCTCGCAGTGGTTGGACACCAGCCGCGTCACCTGACGCAGCTTGAAGTTGGTACAGCCCTTGGGCGAGATCGGCTCCGCCTGCGTCTGCGAAGGCGTTGTCTTCGAGGGAGAGACGGAAGCGCTCATTGGAGTGATCTCTCAAGGTGTCGCCGGGAGGCTTGACAGCGGAAGATTGTAGCTGCAACCATTGCAGCCACAAGCTTTCACCCAGGCCCACCGCCACAGGACTCCATCATGAGCGCAGCACTGACACCCTCGCCCACCGCCTCATCCGTCGTGTCCCACGACGAAGCGCTGGCCCAATGGCAGGCGGAAGAGAAGGAGGTTCGCGCCCGGCTCCGCCCAGAACACGGCGTGGCCACGATGGCCGAGATCGCCGGCATGGATGGTCTGGAGCAGATGCTGGCGATGCTCGACGGCAAGCTCCCGCCGCCGCCGATCGCGCAGACGCTGGACTTCACGCTGCTGCGTGCGAGCAAGGGCGAGGTGGTTTTCCAGGGCACGCCGAAGTTCCGGCACTACAACCCGATGGGCACGGTGCACGGCGGCTGGTACGCGACGCTGCTCGATTCGGCGCTGGGCTGCGCGGTGCATACGACGATGGACGTGGGTCGCGCCTACACGACGCTCGAACTGAAGATCAACCTTGTTCGCGCGCTCAACGAGAAGGTGCCGGTCGTGCGCGCCATCGGCCGCGTGCGTCACGTCGGCCGCCAGATGGCGACCGCCGAGGCCGATCTGATTGGCCACGACGGCAAGTTGTATGCACACGCCAGCACCACGTGCCTGGTATTCGACCCCCCGAAGCGCTAAGCCCGTTGCCGCTCACCCGCCCCGTGGGGGCGGGCCGGGGTGGGGTGACTTCTGCCCCGCCCGCTTGGAGGGCGGGGATGGGGTGGGAGCGAAACGATAAAGAGGGCTTCCAGAGCCTCCTTCACCGGGTGATTTCAAGCGCGCAGCGCGCTGGCCTCCTTGGCCAGTTGCGTGATGCGGGCCCAATCGCCCGCCTTCACCGCATCCGCCGGCGTCAGCCACGAGCCGCCGCAGACCTTCACGTTTGGCAGCGCCAGGAAGTCCGGCGCCGTCTGCACCGTGATGCCGCCCGTCGGGCAGAACGCGACGTCCGGGAACGGGCCCGCCAGGGCCTTCAACAGGCTCGTGCCGCCGACGGCGGTGGCCGGGAACAGCTTCAGGAAGCGGAAGCCGGCGTCGCTGGCCATCATCACCTCGCTGGCCGTCGACACGCCCGGCAGCAGCGGCAGGAAATGCGCCGAGCAGGCCCCCGCCACATCCATCGTGAAGCCGGGACTGACGGCGAAGCTGGCGCCGGCCTTCTTCGCGGCGATGGCATCGGCCGAGGTGCGCAGCGTGCCGGCGCCGACGAGCGCCTCCGGCACCTCGCGCGCGATCGCGGCGATCGCCTCGAGCGCCACCGGCGTGCGCAGCGTCACCTCCAGCACCTTCACGCCGCCCGCCACCAGCGCGCGGGCCAGCGGCACCGCGTCCTCGACGCGGTCGATGACGATGACCGGAATGACCGGGCCGTGTTCGGCCAGGCTCAGGGTGTCCTTGATGGCAGTCATGTGAGTGTCCTTTTAGTCGAAATCAGTGGGCGTTGAGCTCGGCCTCACAGCCAGCTGATCGCGCCCTCCTCCGCCGTCGTCACGTTGCGCCGCATGCCGGCGAAGAGCTCACGGCCCAGGCCGGCGCCGTTCTCGATCACCGCATCGGCGGTGATCTGCGCCAGCTCGCGGCGATCCCATTCGGCGGCCGGCACCAGCGCGCTCAGCACGCCGGTGTTGGCGCAGACGCGCACCAGATCGCCGTCGCGCAGCGTGGCCAACGGACCGCCGGCCAGCGCCTCGGGGCTCACGTGGATCGCGGCCGGCACCTTGCCCGACGCGCCGCTCATGCGCCCGTCCGTCACCAGCGCCACCTTGAAGCCCTTGCCCTGCAGCACCGCCAGCGGCGGCGTCAGCTTGTGCAGCTCCGGCATGCCGTTGGCCTGAGGCCCCTGGAAGCGGACCACGACCACCACGTCGCGCTCCAGTTCGCCGGCCTTGAACGCGGCCTGCATCGCTTCCTGGCTGTCGAAGATGCGCGCCGGTGCCTCGACCGTGTGCCGGTCCTCCGGCACCGCGGACACCTTGATCACCGCGCGGCCCAGGTTGCCCGCCAGCAGCTTCAATCCGCCGGTCGGCGAGAACGGCGCGGCGGCCGTGCGCACGACGGTGTCGTCGCCGCTCTTGGCCGGCAGGTCGGTCCACGTGACCGAGCCGTCGTCCGCACGATGCGGCAGGCGTCCGAAGGCGCTCAGGTTCTGACCCGACACCGACGTCAGCACATCGCCATGCATCAGCCCGGCGCCGATCAGCTCCTTGATCACGAAGCCCGGACCGCCGGCGGCCTGGAACTGGTTCACGTCGGCGCTGCCGTTCGGGTACACGCGCGACAGCAGCGGCACGACGCCCGACAGCTCGGAGAAGTCGCTCCAGTCGATCAGGATCCCCGCGGAGCGCGCCACGGCGACCCAGTGGATCAGGTGGTTCGTCGAGCCGCCCGTGGCCAGCAGCGCGGCCATCGCGTTGACGATGCTGCGCTCGTCGACCATGCGGCCGATCGGCGTGTAGTCGCGCTGCGGAATGATCTTCAGCGCCTGACGCACCGCTTCGCGGGTCAGCGCCTCGCGCAGGCCATCGTGCGGATGGACGAAGGCCGCGCCCGGCACGTGCAGGCCCATCGCCTCCAGCAGCATCTGGTTGCTGTTGGCCGTGCCGTAGAAGGTGCAGGTGCCCGCGCCGTGATAGGCCTGGGACTCGGCCTGCAGCAGCTCGTCGCGGCCCACCTTGCCTTGCGCGTAGAGTTCGCGCACCTTGGCCTTGTCGTTGTTGGACAGCCCCGAGCTCATCGGCCCCGCCGGCACGAACACGCAGGGCAGATGCCCGAAGTGCAGCGCGCCGATCAACAGACCGGGCACGATCTTGTCGCAGATGCCCAGCAGCAGCGCCGCGTCGAACACATCGTGCGACAGCGCCACCGCCGTGCCCATCGCGATCGTGTCGCGCGAGAACAGGCTGAGCTCCATGCCCGGCGTGCCCTGCGTGACGCCGTCGCACATCGCCGGCACGCCGCCGGCGACCTGCGCGGTCGCGCCCAGGCGATGGACCTCGTCGCGGATGATGCCCGGGTAGGTCTCATACGGCTGGTGCGCCGACAGCATGTCGTTGTAGGCCGTGACGATGCCGAGATGCGGCGCCTTCTCCGCCACGATGCGCAGCTTGTCGTTGGCCGGCATCGCGGCCACCGCATGCGCCACGTTCGCGCAGCCCAGGCGTTGCACGCCGCGCTGCCGACCCGCCATGCGCTCGATCAGGTCCAGATAGCGCTCGCGCGACGCGGCGCTGCGCGCCTTGATCCGCGCGGTGACATCCAGAATGGTCTTGTTCATGCCGACTGCCGATGTAACTCGGCCAGGGTTAGATTGGTAACCATATTACACGCCCCAGAGCGTGTGTGGCCCTCCCTGGCCGGTTTCCCGGGTACAAGGTGGTTACAGAAACAGGGCGCACGCCACACCTTCGCGGCAGGCCACGTACCCGACGCGGGCGGCCGGTATGGCAGCATTCGATTCATGATTCACGACCCCCTTGCGGAAGCCCGCCTGGAAGACCTGCCCGCCCACAGCCAGCAACTGCTGGAAGTGGCGGAACGCACCTGGGACCGCGAGCACGGCCTGATGATGTTCGCTTATGGCTCCCTGATGTGGAACCCTGGTTTTGACCCTGCGCAGACGCTGGTGGCCAGGGTCCAGGGGTATCACCGCGCGCTGCGGTTGCGCTCGCTGGTGAACCGCGGCAGCACCGAGCAGCCCGGCCTGGTGATGACGCTGCTGTCGGGCGGCAGTTGCCGGGGCTTGATGTACCGCGTCGAACCCAAGGACAGCGAGGCGACGCTGCGTCGCCTGTGGCTGCGCGAGATGGTGGTCGGCACCTACGTGCCGCGTTGGCTGGACTGTCATTGCGCCGACGGTCTGGGCACACGCAAGGCGCTGGCCTTCACGCTGTCGCGACGCAGTCCGGGCTGGGTGGGCGATATCGCCGACGACCGGTTGCTGCACATCCTGCGCCACGCGCGTGGCCGTTACGGCACGACGCTCGATTACCTGCAGCGTGCCGTGACCTGCCTGCGGGAGCATGGCATCCGCGATCGCGCGTTGGAACGGCAGCTGGCGCTGGCCCGTTCGAACGGTCTCTGAGACCGATGGCAGGATGGCTTCGGAGCCGCCCGATCGAGGCCCGCCTCAGCCCAGGGACCGCAGGCCTTCGCTGCTCGGACGTGGCTTCGACGGATCGACGGCCAGGCGCTGCAGGTCCTCGACGGTGTCGACGTCGATGAGCACCCCCGGATCGTCGACGTCCACGGCCTGTGCCGGATAACGCGCCAGCAGCCGGCGCGCGCCCTCGTCGCCTTGCAGGCTGGTGAGCTCGGAGAAGAGTTCCGCGTTGAACCCCACCGGATGTCCGCGCCGTCCGCGGTGCTGGGCATACGCGATCGGATCGTGCTCGATCGCCTGCGCGACGGCCGTCAAGGTGGTCGACCGCACCATCGGCATGTCCGCGGGCAGGATCAGCCAGCCGGGCGCGTCCCCGGTTGCGGCCACGCCGGCCGCGATCGAATGCCCCATGCCCAGCGGCGCGGGGCGCCCGAGGCGGTCCTGGTCGGGCAGCACCAGCATGTCGCGCGAGGCCACATGGCGTCGGACCAGAGGCGCCAACGCGGTCGAGGTCACCACGAGCATCGGCAGGCCGGAGGCCATCGTCTGGCGCAAGGTCAGCGCCAGCACGGTATCTCCGTTCAAGACCTGTTCCAGCTTGTGGCCCTCGCCGCGAAAGCGCTGGCCGCGCCCTGCCGCGAGCACGACGACGGCGGGTCGTCGCTGATTCATGCGAACTTCCTTCTGGTTTGGTTCCGATCCCCCTGGGCCGGCTCTGTGGCGCGGCTGGATGGGAGCAAGCATGCCTGTGGCGCGAAAGCGCTCCCACCCGGAGTTTCACGATTGGGAGCTCTACTTAAGGGATGCCCTGCATAACTCCCCCCGGCAGAGCGTCCCGAGGATTCACCCGATACTTGCAAGATGGACAAACTCTCCGACCTTCGAAAGAGCTACGAGCGCGCCGAGCTCGACGAACACCAGTCCGCGGGCGAGCCGCTGCGCCAGTTCCGTGAATGGTTCCAGCAGGCGCTGGACGCCCAGGTGCCCGAACCCAACGCGATGACCCTGGCAACGGTCGGGCCGGACGGACGTCCGTCCACGCGCATCGTGCTGATCAAGGACATCGAGGAACGCGGCCTTGTCTGGTACACCAACTATGACAGCCGCAAGGGCCGCGAGCTGGCGCTGCATCCGTTCGCCGCCCTGCAGTTCCACTGGGTCGAGCTGGAACGCGTGGTCCGCATCGAAGGCGCCGTCGAGCAGGTCGACGCGGCGCAGTCGGATGCCTACTTCGCGTCCCGGCCGCTGGACTCGCGCCTGGGCGCATGGGCCTCGCCGCAGAGCCAGGTGATCTCGTCGCGCGCGGTGCTGGTGGCCAATGCCGCGAAGGCCGCCGCGCAGCACGGATTGAATCCGGGCCGGCCGCCGCACTGGGGCGGTTACCGGCTCGTGCCCGAGCGCTGGGAGTTCTGGCAAGGGCGCAAGTCGCGGCTGCATGACCGGCTCGTGTATCGCCGTGAAGGCGACGAGTGGGTCCGCGAACGGCTCGCGCCTTGACGCTCAGAACTTGACCTGCACCCCCGCGAAGAGGCTGCGGCCCGGCAGCGGTGTCAGCTCGCGGATCGTCTGCACGCTGCTCGCGTTGTAGGCGAGCTTGTTGGCCAGGTTGTCCAGCTTGACGTACCACATCGCGTCCAGGTTGCCGATGTCGAAGTGGCGCGCGATGTTCAGACGCAGGATGCCGTAACCCGCCGTCGGCGTGTCCAGCGCCGGCACGCGGTCCTGGCGCATCGCGCCGCGCAGCTCGGCCTGGACCAGCCACGGGCCACGTTCCGCCTGGATCGAGACACTGCCGCGCACCGGCGCCAGGCGCGGCAGCGGCTCGTTGGTGTCGCGGTTGGTGCCGCGCACGAGGTCGATCGTCGTGCCCAAAGTCAGGTCCCAACCCGCCAGCCTGGGCAGCGGCTGCTTGCCTTCCAGCTCCACGCCGTGCATCCGGGCACGCACGCCGCGGTAGAGGTACTCGGGCACCGATTCGATCCCGCCGTCCTCACCGACCTCGTCGATGCTGCGGCCGCTCGCGTCCAGCGCGATGTAGTTGGAGAAACGCGTCTGGTAGACCTGCACGCTCCACTTCGCGTCGCCCTGCTTCCAGTGCAGGCCGAGGTCGACCGCCTTCGCGCGCTCCAGGCCCAGGTTGATGTCGCCCACCTCGTAGGCACCCGACGCCACGTGCACGCCGTTGGCGAAGAGTTCGTAGAAGGTCGGCGCGCGCTGGCTGCTGCTCAGGTTGCTCGACAGGCTGAAGCCGTTGCCCAGTTCGTAGGCCCCGCTCAGCGAGAAGCTCTTCGGGCTGAAGCGCCGCGTCACCGGGTCGCCGAAACGCTCCTCGTCGCCGCCGGTCGAGCCGATGTTGACGCGCTCCGCGCGCGCGCCGGCCTGCAGACTCCAGGGACCCGAGCGGAACTGCTCGATCAGGAACAGCGCGTTGTTGCGGGTCTTGGTGCCAGGGACCAACGCCTCCTCGCCGAGGGCAGAGAAATCGCTGAGTTCCCATTGCCAGCCGAGCACGCCCTGCATCGAGCCCCAGTCGCCCTGGAAGGCGGCATGCGTCGCCTCGACCCGGCCGTCCTTGCCGTCGGACGAGAAGACGGTGCCGACCTCGCCGCTGCCCTCCACTTCCTGGTGCTTGTAGCGGCTGCTCGCGAACTGCCAGGTCACGCGCGCCAGGCCCGGCAGCGGATCCCGCCATTCGCCGGCGGTCGCGAGGCGCTGACGCTGCATCTCGATGCGCACGTCGGGCTCGACGGTGACGCCGTAGTCGTTGTGATAGTCCTCGACCGACACGCCGGCATACCCCTGCGAGAACAGCAGCGAGCCGCCCACCGCGCCGCTGCGGCCGTGACTGTCGGAGTTGCGGACATGCGTTGAGGCGCCGTCCTCGCTCTCGAAGCGCGGCACGCGCTGGTCGTCGGCGCGGCGGTCGGCCGCGTCCACGTGCCAGGCGAAGCCCGTCGTGCCGCCGTCCAGCACCACGGCACCGCCGCGTTCCTTCGAGGCGCCGCCCAGGCGCAGCTCCGCCGCGCCGTTCAGTCCGGGCTGGGCCAGTCGCGGGATGCGGTTGTCGATCGCATTGACGACGCCGCCGATCGCGTTGCCGCCGTACTGCAGCGCGGCCGCGCCGCGCAGCACCTCGACGCGCGTCAGCACCAGCGGATCGACCGGCAGCGCGTGGTCGAAGCTCAGGCTGGACGCATCGACGGAAGCGCCGGAGTTGCTGAGCATCCGGACGCGATCACCGTCGAGACCGCGCATCGTCGGCCGGTTGCTGTTCGGACCGAAGTAGGTCGAGCCCACGCCGGCCAGGCCGTCCAGGGTCTCGCCAAGGCTGGCGCCGCGCTTGAGGGTCAGCGCGTCGCCGCTCAGCACCTGCACCGGCGCGGCGAGTTCGCGCTGGCTCAGCGGGTTGCCCGTCACGACGACCACGTCGAGCTTGTGCTTGTGAGCCCGATCGGCACCGCCGGATACGGCGCCGGCATCGGCCGAGGTCGGATCGACAGCCGCCGCGGCAGGAGCCGGCGCGGGTGCAGGTGCGGGCGGGGCTGGCTGGGCCCAGGCGCCGCTTGCGGCGGCGCTCAGCGCGACGGCCAGGAGCGTGGGTTGGACAGGGGCGCGCGACGGCGCCGACGAACGGATCAAACGGATCGACGTGGACAGGATGGCCATGGAAACACTCTCGAGCACCGGCGGCGGAACGCCGCGGCGCCATCAAATTCTTGGAGGGCCCGTGCCGGCACGCCGCGACGCCGGAGGCATGCGCGAACGGCCCGGTCGCGCCGGAGGGCGCGCCTGAGCAAGGGCGGAATCGATGGAGGTGTCAGGCTCTCGGCGGACCGCGAGCGCTCTTGCGCCACTGCTGCGCGAGCGTGGCGTCATGCGGCTGATCGATGCCGGTGGGGATGTCCGGCGGCAGCGCGGCCCAGGCGGACGCCTGGACGATGGGACCCAGCACATGGCTGAGCTGGTCGAGCAGTTGGCAGTCGGGCGTTCCGGCCGCGTGACCGAAGCGCGGTGTACTGCCCTCGTCCGCCATCACGGCGACGGCGGTGCCGCCAGCGGTGGAGAGGTTCTCGCCGCCGCCCTCGGACGTGGCGGTGGCGGTGGCGGTGGCGGTGGCGGTGGCGGTGGCGGTGGCATCGACAGTGTCGACCGCCGCTTCAGCCGCCGCAGCGAGTGCCGCGACCGTGAATGCCAGACGCGAGGACGCGGCGGGCGATCCGTGCAGCGTCCGGTGCACCAGTCCAAGCGCCTGGAAGCCCATCACCGCGGCCACGCACAGCCAGATCCACCAGCGCTGCTGGCGGGTCGTGGCGGAGGCGGTCAGGCGGGACATCGGTGTCAAGCGGCGTCAGCGCGTCGCGCGGACGGCGTCCGTCACGCGATAGAACATGCCGTAGGGATCGTCGTTGAGGACGGCCATCTGACCCTCCACGGTCACGACGTCCAGCGTGTAGCGCACCGGTGTCTTGCTGCGAACCTCGACCAGGCCTTCCGGTCCGGCCGGTACGCAGAACGAGCAACTCGTCGGCACCGACGACAGCAGGAAGTGGCTCTGCTTGTCGCCGGGCTCCAGCGGCATCATGAATCCCTGGACCTTCACCGTGCGCTGGTTCAGCGCCAGCACGCCGGACGGGAAGCTCGGGGTGACCTTGCTCTTGTCCGCCTTCACGGTGACCGAGGACAGCAGCTTCCAACTGACGACGCCCTCGACCTCCTGCAGCGGCTTGAAGGGGCTGCGCGGGTCGTGATAGCCGGGGCCGGAGCCCATCGGGACCGCAGCGCCGGAAGCGGCCGGCGCCGCCTGCGCGAAGACGGCGCCCCCCCATGACGATCGTCACGAGCGCGATCGCCGCCCGGCGGGCGCGCGTTGCAGCGGAGGTGATGCGAGTGCTCATCGAGGGCGGTGGCGTCAATGCGGCCTCAGGGCCGCGTGAAGCTCAGCATTGTGCACCGGCTCGGTGACCGCCCGAAGCAAGGTCCGGGCGAGCGGCGACCAGCGCCGGATCAGGCGGGCGGTCGGCCAAGCCGCCTCGGCGTCGCTCAGCGCGGCGTCTGCAGCAGTTCGGTGACGTCGAGCCGATAGCCGCGCCACGCCGGCCACGCCGCGGCAAGCACGGCCAGCCCGAGCGCCAGCGCCGGCACAAGCGCCTCCCACCCCGACACCCAGGCGCCGGAGATCCGCACCGACTGCTGCAGCGCGAGCACCACGCCCAGTCCCGCCGTCAGCGCATGGGCCAGGCCCAGTGCCAGCAGCGTGGCGAGTCCCGCCAGCATCAGCGCCTCCATCGCGATCAGCGCGGCCACGCGCGCCGGCGTGGCGCCGAGCATCCGCAGCATGGCGAGATCGCCCTGGCGCTCCCGCACCGCATGCAGCAGCGCCACCAGCACCGACAGGGCCGCCGCCAGCAGCAGCACGCCGCCGAACCCGCGCAACACATCGACTCCTACGCCGACCATGCTCAGCAGCCGCGCCGTTTCCAGCGCGGGCACCGACGCCTGAAGGCCCGGCTGCGCATTCACCCAGCGCGGCAGCATCACCGCGGCCAGCGGGCTGCGGTAGCGGACCAGCACCATGCTCACTTCCAGCGAGGCCTCGTCGAGAGGCGCGACCTCGCCGTGCCCGTGGGCCGCATGCGCCTCCCAGACGGACGCGAGGTCCGTCAGCACGAGCCGGTCGACCACGCCGCCCGTCGGTGCCAGAACGCCGACGACCTCATAGGCCTCCTCGTGCTCGTCGCCGCCGGACGCCAGTCCGTGCGTGCCGTGGAACCGGTCGCCCGGCTTCAACCCGGAGCGCCCCGCCACCTCGGCGCCCAGCACGGCCTGCATCGGCGCCTTCCAGGCTTGGCCCTGGGCCAGGGCGAGTTGATAGAGCGCCAGATAGTCGGCCGTCGTCCCGACGATGCGGAAGCCCTGGACGCTGTCGCCGAGCGAGATCGGCACCGCCTGCGCGACCAGCGGCTGCGCGCGCAGTTGCGACACGGTGGCCAGCGGGATGTTGCCGGTCGACTGGTCGAGGTGGAACACGCCCGCCAACAGGATCTGCATCGGGCTGCCCTTGGCGCCGACGACCAGGTCGATGCCGCCGAGATCGCGCTTGAGGCCCTGCTCCATCTGCTCGCTGACCAGGACGACGAACCCGATCGCCGCCAGCCCGAGGCTCAGCAGCATCAGGTTGAGCGCCGTCAGCATCGGACGCGCCCAGAGGTAGCGCCACGCGAGGCGCGGCAGGTTCAACGGCGCGCGGCTCATGAGGTCGAGGTCGTCGATGTCACGGAAGAAGCGGCGCTCCGGCTCGGGAGTCGCAGTCGATACGGCTCGGGCCAGTCGACCCAGGCCGCCTCCACCCGTGCGTCATGCGAGGCGATCACCAGGTGCACGCCGTGCTCGGCGGCTGCGCGCCGCAACAGCGAGAGCGTCGCCTCGCAGGCCTCGTCGTCGAGGTTGGCGGTGGCTCGTCGGCGATCAAGATGCGCGGCGCGCGCAGCAGCGCCCTGGCGAGCGCCACCCGCTGCGCCTGCCCTTGGCTGAGCGCATGCGGCCGGCGATGCTCCAGCGCGCCGACGCCGAGTTCATTGAGCAGGCGCCGGATGCGCGGAAGGTCCGGCGCCAGACCGGCCGCCACATAGGGCAGCGAGAGGTTGTCGCGCACGGTGAGCGACGGACTGAGGTGCAGCCGCTGCGGCACGAAGCCGAGGTACTCCCCGCGCCACGCGTCACGCTGGGCGGGAGGCATCCGGGACACCTCCATGCCGGCCAGCATCAGATAACCCGCCGACGGCGTCAGCAGCCCCGCCATCAGCGCGAGCAGGGTGCTCTTGCCGCTGCCCGAGGTGCCGCGCACCAGCAGATGCCCGCCGGCGGGCAGCGCGAAGTCCGGAAACTGCAGGTCGAGCTCGACGCCGAGGTCGACGCCCTGCCCCGACCGGCCCGCGCCGCCGTAGCGGAAGCGCAGCCCGTCGCAGGCGATCATCGGCCAGCCCTCCGGCCGCTCCGACGTCCTGGCCGCCTCGGCGGACTTCACGGCGCCAGCCGCCCCCGCCGCTTCCGACATCAGCCTGCCGCCTCGTCCTTCAGCAGTTCCTTGAACTTCTTGGCGAACTTGTCGACCTTGGGCGCGACGACGAACGCGCAGTAGCCCTGCTCCGGATGGTTGGCGAAGTAGTCCTGGTGATAGGCCTCGGCGGGCCAGTAGTTGTCTTCGGGCTGGACCTCGGTGACGACCTTGCCGCCGTGGGCGCGCTGGGCCTCGTCGACGACCTGCCGGATCACGCCGAGCTGCTCCGGCCGCGTGTAGTAGATGCCGGACCGGTACTGGGTGCCGACGTCGGCGCCCTGGCGGTTCAGCGTGGTCGGGTCGTGGATGGTGAAGAAGACCTGCAGCAGATCCTCCAGGCTGACGACCTGGGTATCGAAGCGCACGCGCACGACCTCGGCATGGCCGGTCGTGCCGGAGCAGACCTGCTCGTAGTTCGGGCTGGCCAGCGGCCCGTTGGTGTAGCCGGACTCCACGCCGAGGACGCCCTTGACGCGCAGGAACACCGCCTCGGTGCACCAGAAGCAGCCGCCGCCGAGGGTGATGAGGTCCTCGCCGGGCTGGAGTTGGACGGGGTTCGGGGTGGTGGTCATGGCGAGGTCCTCATGAATCGGTCGGCCGGGTCACTTGTGGGCGGATCATCGGCGATCAAGCCCTGGCGCCACGGACTTACTGTGCGCTCAGCGCCAGATCCACGCGAGGCGACCAGGGCTTGTCCTTGTCGCCGCCGCGCTCGTCGTCCTTCGCGTGCAGCTTCGGCGAGGCGAGGAACATGCGCGCATTCGGCACGCCGCGCTCAAGCAGCGCGTCGCGGACGGCGACCGCGCGCTGCAGGGCCAGCTCGCGCAGCTGCTCGTCGGTGACGGTGTAGCTGTCCATCAGCAAGTCGCGCATCTGCGCCGCCGGGATGTCCTTGGACAGCCCGATCAGGTTGCGCGGCTTGTTGGGCAGCTTGGCGTTGTCGTAGACGACCTTGAGCAGCCGCGCGCGTTGCGCGTCGTCGAGCACGATCGGCGCGGGGCCCGCGTCGGCGGTGCCGGACACGCCCGACGCACCCGAAGCGCCGGAACTGCTCGAAGCGGCCGCGCCAGGTGCGTTCACCGCCTGCGTGACCGACGCGCGCCGCAGTTCACGGCGACGCTCGGCGATCAGCGCGTCCTCCAGCCGGGCGCCCTGCGCCGCGCGGCGTTCGGCGTCGGGATCGACCCAGCCGGTGATGCTCAGCTGCAGCACCGGCTTGTCGGCCAGCACCTTCGTCAGCGGTTCGAGCTTCTTCGCCGCCTCCGGCTGCAGCGCCGCCGTGCCCGGCTTGAACTCGAGCTGGCTGATCTCGGCGCCAGCGCCGCCGCCCGACAGCAGCGAGAACGGCGCCGTCAGCGCCTTCGTCAGCAGGTTGACGATGAGCTTCACGACCAGGCCGCCGACGCTGAACTCCGGATCGTTGAGCGAGCCGCTGACCGGCAGGTTCACGTCGATGACGCCGTCGCTGTCCTTGAGCAGCGCTACCGCCAGCTTGACCGGCAACCGGGTCGCCGTGGGGCTGTCGATGCGGTCGCCGAAGGTCAGCTGATTGAGCACGATCTTGTTGTCGGCCTCCAGGCGACCGCCGGGCTCGATCTGGTAATGGACCCGTGTGGACAGCTTGCCGCGCTCGATCGCATAGCCCGCGTACTTGCCGGCATACGGCGACAGCGGCGCGAGCTCGATGTCGGTGGCGCTGGCGGTGATGTCCAGCGCCAGCGGCGCGCCGCTGGGGTTCAACTGGCCGCTGATGTCGAGCAGGCCGGTGCCCTCGACCTTGCCCTTGAGCTGCAGCGGCGCCATCGCCGCCGAACCGGCCGAGAACGCGCCCAGCGTCCCTGTGAGTTCGCTGAGGTTGGCGCTGTAGTTGGGCTTGATGAAGCGGTCGTTGAAATCGACCTTGCCGCCGTTGACGCGTGTCTCGCCGATGCTGAGCCGCAGCGGCGGATCGCCGGCCGCGGACGAGGCCGCGCCGACTACCGGCGCAGTGCCGGCCGACGCCGCGCCGGACGGCCCCGTCGCCGGTGTCGGCGCCGACGTCGCGCGAGCCACCGTCGCCGCCACCGGCGCGGACGCCGCCGACGTGCCTGCCACGGCCGCCACGGCCTGGCCCTGCTCGGTCTGGTTCAGGTCGCGCAGGTTGAGGCGGCCCTGCTCGTTGATGATCAGGCGCGCGTAGAACTCGTCCAGCACGGCCTGCTGGATCTTCACGTCCGGCGCTCCGCCGGGCGCCAGCGCCACCCGCAGCCCGCCGAGCTTCAGGCCCTGCCAGCTCAACAGGTCCTCGGCCGAACGGCGTCTGCCGTCCTGCAGCCGCGCCTGGCGCAGCCGGAGGTCGGAGATCAGCAACTCGCCGTCGGCGCGCACCGACGGTCCCTTGGACGTCTCGGTGAACTCGAAGCCGCCGCGCATCGACCCCTCGGCACGCTGCAGGTGGATGCCGATGGACGGATCGAGGTAGGGATCGACCCAGTGCAGCGGCAAGTGCTCGGCGCTCAGGCGTCCCGAGGCTGTCAGCGGCGTCAGCGCGAGTTGACCGTCCCAACGGAACTTCGGCACCTCGCGCGCGTTGCGGCGCGTGGCGTCGGGCCGGCGCAGCGTCGCTGCCAGTTGCACGGGCAGCGGCTTGCGCAGTTGCCGACCGTCCCAGTCGATGCCGGACACCTTCAGCATCAGTTCCTGAACACCGATCGGCCGGGCCGGTTCGTCGTCGAGCACATGCGTCGCCAGATCGAGCAAGGTTGCCTCGCCGCCTTCCACGGCGATCTCGGCAATCTGCGCGGTCCACGGCGCATCGTTCGCCGCTTTGGCAGCGGCCAGCTCGGGATGGTCCGGCGCGCTCAAGGTCAGGCGATCGCCGCGCCCTTCAGGTTCGCGTCGGCGTGAGGCAGTTGCTGCGCCTGTGGCGACTGCGGCGCCCTGCCCGCTCGCCGCGTGCGACGCGGCCGAGGCGCCCATCCAGGCGTCCCAGCTCCACTTGCCGGACTTGTCGCGGCCCAGTTGCGCCTTCGGCGCCACCAGCGCCAGCCGGCCGGCCGTCAGTTGGCGGCTGTCCAGCGCGAGCGCCGCCTGGTCGAGGCTCAACTGCTTGAGCGCCAGCACCGGCTTCTTGCCGTCGGCGAGTTGAACGTCGTCGAGGCTGAGCGCCTTCAGCGACAGCTTGAGGTTCTCGCCCGCCGGTCCCGCGCTCACGGCACCCTGCGTGGCGAAGCGGCCCTGGACCGACAGCGGCGTCGCCGCCTTCAGATACGGCGCGAAGCCGTCCAGCGCCAGCTCCTTCAGCGCCCAGGCGAGCGCGATGCCGGCCTTGCCGACCTCGCCCTTGCCACTCAACGTCGCCGGGGTCTTCGCGCCTTCAGGCGACAGCGTCGCGGCGATCTCCACCGGCGCAGCCTTCGCGGCCAACGGCCAGCTCAGTCCGCTACCCTTGACCGTCAGGCCGTCGACGTTCCATCGGGCCACGGGACGGAGCGTCTCGTCGGTCCAGCCGACGCGACCGCCTTCCAGCGCCAGTTGCTGCACGCCGACCCGCCAGGGCGCCGCGCCCGCGGCGGATGTCTTCGCCGCATCGGAGGACGCCGCCTTCGGCGACGCGGCGACGGCCTTCGGCGCCGGCGTCGCGGCTGCCGACGTGGAGCCCGCGGACATCTCCGGCAGCCACAAGCGGCCTTGCGCGTCGCGGCCCATCAGCAGCTCCGGCTGCTTCAGCGTCACCGCGCCCAGCAGCACCTGACGCTTGAGCGGCTGCACGTCAGCCAGCTCGACGCTCAGCGTCTGCCAGCGCAGCCAGTCCTCCCAGTCACTGTCCGCCTTGCCGTCCGATCCAGCGTCCGCGCGCCGCTGCAGCGACAGCTCGCGCACCGACGTCCGGCCGCTGAGCTTGACCTCGGGCGGCTGCTTCGGCGGCTGCTTGAAATCCAGCGTCAGCTGCGAATCGACCAGGCCCTTGGCCAGCCGCATCGGCAGCTCCTTGGGCCAGTAGGCGCGGTACGCCGACAGGTCGAGCGCGTCGAGCTTGACCGTCATGCTCGCGCTGCGCGTGTCGGCGAAGGGCTGCACCTGACCCTCGCTCTGGAAGCCGACGCCGTTCAGGCGTCCCGACAGCCGCGGCTGCACATGCACCTCGACGTCCGCATCCAGCGTCGACAGGAACGGAATGCCCAGCTGCAGCGCCTTCAGCTCGTGGACCATGCCGGCGCCGCGGTCGTCCAGGCGGAATTCGCCGTCGGTCAGTTCGATGTTGTAGAGCGCCGCCTCGGCGGGCCCGTCGTCCGGCGTCGGCGTCTTCTTCGGCGAAGCGGCCAGCCTCGCGACGATGTCGTCCAGATCGGTCTTGCCATCGGGCAGCAACGCGACGCGCACCCGCGGCGACGCCACCGTCAGCGACGACAGCACCGGCGCCAGATGCCACAGCGATCGCGGCGACAGCACCGTGCGCACGCGCTGGACCTCGAACAGCGGCGGCGCGCCGGCCGTCGGACCGGCGATCTTCAGCTCGTCCAGCGTGAGCGCGAGCCGCCACGGCGTGAAGCTGGCCCCACCCAACGTGACGGGACGCCCCAGTTGCTCCGAAGCGATGCGCACGCCCGCCCGCTCGATCCACATCGGCAGCGCCACCCAGGCCACGAGCAGCAACGCGACGACGAAGAGCACCAGACCCACGAACACACGCAGCGCGCGTCGCGGCCAGACGGGAAGAGCAGAGAAGAACACGGAACAGCCGGCAAAACCCGGACGAGTCGTCAAGGAAGCTGATTATGCTGGCGGGCCTCAACACCTGACACCCATCCCCGGCTCTCGATGAACGACCTGATACATGCGGTCGCGGCCTTCCTGCTGCCGCCCACCGGCGCGTTTCCGCTGCTGCTGCTCGCGTGGTGGCTGCGGCACCGCCGCCGCTGGCTCTCCGGCGCGCTGTTCGCGACCGGGCTGATCGCCGTCTGGGTCGGCAGCACCGAGCTCGGCGCGCTGTGGCTGCAGGACCGTCTGCTGGGGCCGCAGCAGGCGGTGCGGGTCGAGCGCCTGAAGGACGTCCCGCCCAAGGAGACCCTCATCGTCGTGCTCGGCGGCGGCGCCCGCAAGCTGATGCCGGAATACGGCGGCGCCCAGCTCAAGGCCCTGTCGATCGAGCGGCTGCGCTACGGGATCTGGTTGTCGCGACGGACCGGCATCCCGCTGATGTTCACCGGCGGCACGCCACGCGACGCCTCGGACGAACGCATGACCGAAGCAGCGCTGGCCGAACGCACCGCGGCGCAGGAATTCGGCTTCACGCTCGCGGCCAAGGAAGACCGCGCCACCGACACGCGCGAAAACGCGCAGTTCACCGCCGAGCTGCTGCGCGGGCAGCCGATCCGGCGCGTCGTGCTGGTCACGCACGACGTACACATGCGCCGCGCGCTGCGGGCCTTCCGCGAGGCGCTGCCGGCGGAGGTGGAGGTGATCCCCGCGCCGCTCGGCCTGGCGCTGCCGGGGTTCGAATGGCGCGACCTGCTGCCCTCGCAGGAAGGCATCTCGCGGGCGCGTTATCTGGGTTACGAATGGCTGGGCTACGTCGGCGGTCATTGACGGCCCAAAGAGAAACCCCCTCCGCGCCGGACGTGCCGGACGAGGAAGGGGTGGGCGGACCAGCCGCCTTTGGGGCTCCGTGGCGAATTGCCGCAGGGCTCCTGGCGCGCAGAGACTGCGCCAGAGGAAGTGCCGGAAAGGCCAGACAACCTTAGGTCCGCCTCCCGGTCCTTTCAAGCCGTGTTGCCCGGGAACCCGTAATTTCCTAGCCCCCGAACAAACGCTGATAGAGATCCGCCGCACGGGCTTTCTGCTCGGCCGGCATCTCGATCACGCGGCCCCATTCGCGCGGCGTCTCGCCCGGCCACTTGTTGGTCGCGTCCAGGCCCATCTTTCCGCCCAGCCCGCTGACCGGCGAGGCGAAATCCAGGTAGTCGATCGGCGTGCCCTCGACCAGCGTCGTGTCCCGCACCGGGTCCATGCGCGTCGTGATCGCCCAGATCACGTCCTGCCAACTGCGGATGTCGACGTCCTCGTCCACGATCACGATGAACTTCGTGTACATGAACTGGCGCAGGTAGCTCCACAGGCCGAACATCAGCCGCTTGGCGTGGCCCGGATAGGCCTTCCTGATCGAGATGACCGCCATCCGGTAGCTGCAGCCTTCAGGCGGCAGATAGAAGTCGACGATCTCCGGGAACTGCTTCTGCAGGATGGGCACGAACACCTCGTTCAACGCCACGCCCAGGACCGCCGGCTCGTCGGGCGGCTTGCCGGTGTAGGTCGAGTGGTAGATCGCGCCCTCGCGCTGGGTGATCCGGTTCACCTCGAAGACGGGGAACCAGTCCTGCTCGTTGTAGTACCCGGTGTGGTCGCCGTAGGGACCTTCCAGCGCGTGCAGGTAGCCGCCCTTCTCCTTCAGCGGGATACCGTCCTCGCTGTGGCCGGTGAAGCCCGGCGCCGCCGGCGGGATGTGGCCCTCGAGCACGATCTCCGCCGTCGCCGGCACCTGCAGCATGCGGCCGGCCTCGCCGACGTTCGTGTCGGCGACCTCGGTCCGCGAGCCGCGCAGCAGGCCGGCGAACTGGTATTCGGACAGCGTGTCCGGCACCGGCGTCACCGCGCCCAGCGTCGTCGCCGGGTCGGCGCCGAGCGCCACGGCGATGGGGAACGGCTGTCCCGGATTCGCGATGCCGAAGTCGCGGAAATCCAGGGCACCCCCCGCGATGCGCCAGCCAGCGCATGATCAGTTGCCGCTTGCCGATCAACTGCTGTCTATAGATACCGAGGTTCTGACGCAGCCGCGGGTTCGCGATCTTCTGCGGCCCCCGCGTCACCACCAGCCCCCAGGTCAGCAGCGGGCCGACGTCGCCGGGCCAGCAGGTCTGGATCGGCAACCGCTTCAGGTCGACGTCGTCGCCCTCGATCACCTGCTCCTGACAGGCCGGCCGCTTCACCAGCGACGGCTTCATGTCCCACAGCGCCTTGCCCATCTGCGCCAGCTTGCCCACGTCGCGCAGGCCGCGCGGCGGCTCCGGCTCCTTCAGCGTCGCCAGCAGCTGGCCGACCTCCCTCAACTGGGTGGTCGACTCGGCCCCCATGCCCAGCGCCACGCGCCGCGGCGTCCCGAACAGGTTCGCCAGCACCGGCATCCGGTAGCCGGTCGGCTGCTCGAACAGCAGCGCCGGGCCCTCCGCCTTGAGGACCAGGTCGCTGACGGCCGTCATCTCGAGCACCGGAGACACCGGCTCGGCCACGCGGCGCAGCTCGCCCATGGCCTCCAAAGCGCCCATAAAGTCACGCAGATCTCGGTACTTCATAACCAAAAGTATTTAAGAACATGGCCCATACGGTTGACGGGTTATTTTTGATCCATAGAATCGCGCCCTGCCCTGACCCCCAGGGTTATCCCGGTCTTCGCTGTGGGACGCGAAGCCGGTGTGCTGCCAATGGACGCTGGATCGCCCGTCTGTCGCATCAAGAGCCCGGAGCCCTCTGAGAGCCCTCCGAGCCGTCGACGACGCCCGAGCCGGCCCATTATCACCACCCCCAGGTGGGTGTCCCGCGAGTGAACGCTTCGAGCGGCTCGCCAGACACACACCGGGCGTGGTCGGAGAAAGGAGTCGCATGACAGCGCGTTCAGACCTGCTATCCCTGCCCCGCCAGGCGCAAGCCGCCCTGGTGCTTTTCGTCAAGGACATCGGCCAGGGCCTCCTGGTCGTCAGCCACAACACGCTCGCCCTGGTGGGCTTCGCCGTCGTCGCCGTCGGGCTGGTCTTCGCCAGCCAGGCCGACCTGCGCCAGCAACTGGAAGGCCAGGTGCTGGGTTGGCTCAATGCGCGCCACGAGGCGCGCGTCGAGGCCTCCGGCGACGTGCTCGCCCTGATGGCCGAGCCCGACGCGATCACCCGCGCCACCGCAGTGGATCCGAAGGAGCTCACCCGTCAGCAGGCGCTGGTGGCCAATTACCTGGCCAGACGCTACCGCGTCGCGCCGGGAACCGGTCAGCCGCCTGGTCAAGGAAGCCTGGGAGGTCGGCCAGCGCGCCCGTGTCGAGCCGACGCTGATCCTGTCCATCATGGCGATCGAGTCCGGTTTCAACCCGTTCGCCCAGAGCGCCGTCGGCGCCCAAGGCCTGATGCAGGTGATGACGCGCGTCCACGACGACAAGTACGAGGCCTTCGGTGGCAACCTGGCCGCCTTCGACCCGGTCACCAACCTGCGCGTCGGCGTGCAGGTGCTCAAGGAGTGCATCCAGCGCGCCGGCAGCCTCGAGGAAGGCCTGCGCCGCTACGTCGGTGCCGCCAACCTGCCCGACGACACCGGCTACGCCTCGCGCGTGCTGGCCGAGCAGGACCTGCTGAAGGCCGTCGCCCAGGGACGCAACGTCAGCCCCTCGGCGCCGCGTCCGATCCGCGAGCCGGCGTCCGCGCCGGCCTCGACCGGCGAGCAGGTCGCCATGACCGCCGTCATGCGCTGAACGCTCGTTCCGCGACCTCGATCAACGGGTTCCACGGGAACCCGTTTCTCATTGGGCGAAGCCGGCGACCCCTCTGCCGTGGGAACAATGTCACGAGATGCCCGGCGCCCCTCGACGGTGCGGCTACACTGCGGGCTTCGCGCAACTGGCGATCAGGGCGCCCTGCCCGGAGACGGATCGGTCTCCGCACAGGCGTCGCCCGAGGTGGGCCACCACCGGGAAGCGCGAACGGCCGGGGATCTCCCTGGCTGTCCGTGCCGTTCGCCTGGGCCGCCGTCGTTCCGTCCTCCGTCGCCGGGTCGCTGTCATTCCAGAAGAATGGCGACCGCGCCGATGCGTTGCCGGCCGGGCGGCGCCAACCCTTGAGCCGACATCATCATGTTTGACCGCACCCAACAGACCCTCGCCAACGTCGACGCCGAAGTCTTCGCCGCCATCCAGCAGGAGACCCGGCGCCAGGAAGACCACATCGAGCTGATCGCCTCGGAGAACTACACCTCTCCGGCGGTGATGGAAGCCCAGGGCAGCCAGCTGACCAACAAGTACGCCGAGGGCTACCCCGGCAAGCGCTACTACGGCGGCTGCGAGTACGTGGACATCGTCGAGCAGCTGGCGATCGACCGCCTGAAGCAGCTCTACGGCGCCGAGTTCGCCAACGTGCAGCCCAACAGCGGCTCGCAGGCCAACCAGGGCGTGTTCTTCGCGCTGCTGCAGCCCGGCGACACCATCATGGGCATGAGCCTGGCCGAAGGCGGCCACCTGACCCACGGCATGGCGCTGAACATGAGCGGCAAGTGGTTCAACGTCATCTCCTACGGCCTGGACGCCAAGGAGGCGATCGACTACGACGCGATGGAAGCGCTGGCGCGCGAGAAGAAGCCCAAGCTGATCATCGCGGGCGCGTCGGCGTACTCGCTGCACATCGACTTCGAGCGCTTCGGCAAGATCGCCAAGGAGATCGGCGCCTACTTCATGGTCGACATGGCGCACTACGCCGGCCTGATCGCCGCGGGCGTCTACCCGAACCCGCTGCCGCATGCCGACGTCGTGACCTCGACGACGCACAAGAGCCTGCGCGGCCCGCGCGGCGGCATCATCCTGACCAACGACGAAGCGATCGCCAAGAAGATCAACTCGGCGATCTTCCCCGGCATCCAGGGCGGCCCGCTGATGCACGTGATCGCCGGCAAGGCGGTGGCCTTCAAGGAAGCGCTGACGCCCGAGTTCAAGGCCTACCAGCAGCAGGTCGTCGCCAACGCCAAGGTGCTGGCCGACACGCTGATCGAGCGCGGCCTGCGCATCGTCTCCGGCGGCACGCAGAGCCACGTGATGCTGGTGGACCTGCGCCCCAAGAACCTGACCGGCAAGGAAGCCGAGGCCATCCTGGGCGCGGCGCACATGACCTGCAACAAGAACGGCATCCCGAACGACCCGCAGAAGCCGATGGTGACCAGCGGCGTCCGCCTGGGCACGCCGGCGATGACCACGCGCGGCTTCAAGGAGGAGCAGGTCCGCAAGACCGCCCACCTGATCGCCGACGTGCTGGACAACCCGCATGACGAGGCCAATCTGGCCCGCGTGCGCGAGCAGGTGGCCGAGCTGACGCGTCAGTTCCCGGTCTACCGCTGAGCGGAGTCCGCGGCGCATGCGATGCCCGTTCTGCGGTCACGGCGACACGCAGGTGTCGGAGACCCGGGAGTCCGACGAAGGCGACGTGGTGCGTCGCCGCCGTCGCTGCCAGTCCTGTGACAAGCGCTTCACGACCTACGAGCGCGCGGACATCGCGCTGCCGATGGTCGTGAAGAAGGACGGCACGCGCGCCGAGTTCGACATGGGCAAGCTGCGCGCGTCGATGACGCTGGCGCTGCGCAAGCGGCCGGTGAGCATCGAGCAGATCGACGCGGCGCTGGAGCGCATCCAGGAGAAGCTGCTCAGCACCGGCGTGCGCGAGATCCCGTCGACCAAGCTGGGCGAGCACGTGATGCGCGAGCTCAAGCGCATCGACAAGGTCGCCTACGTGCGCTTCGCCTCGGTGTACCGCTCGTTCGAGGACGTCGACGAGTTCCGGCAGCTGATCCGAGACATCTGAGGTCGCGGGACGCCGCGCGTGTGCGGCACTGAAGTCGTGCGTCATTGACGCGGCCTTCACGGACTTTTCAGGCGCATCCCCCGCGCATCCCCAAAAGCCGGCCCCCTTCAGCGGGCCGGCTTTCCCCTCCTGAAGGCGAAGCGCAACGGCCGCCGTCTCCCTAGAGTTCCTGGCAACTCTTCGGGAGATCTTCCTTGCAGCCCTCCGCTTCCCCGTTCCCCTGCCATCGCCCCACCGCCCCGCGCGGCATCAGCCTCATCGAGGTGCTGGTCAGCGTCGCGCTGGTCGTGCTCGTGGCCCTGCTCGCCGGGCCCGACCTGCGCGACTGGCTCTGGCGCCAGCGACTCGCGAATGCCGCGCAGACCGTTCTCGGCGATCTTCAACTGGCTCGCAGCGAGGCGATCCAGGGCTCGCGCAACGTGAGCCTGCGCTTCGGCGGCGATGAATCCGCCGTCAGCGGCAGCGGCCGCTGCTACGTGCTGCACACCGGCGCCGCCGGTGGCTGCGACTGCCACCTGGATGCACCACCCACCTGCCGCGCCGACGCGCAGGCGATCAAGCAGGCGCGCTGGGTGCAAGACCGGGGACGGCCGGAGGTCACGGCCAACGTGCCCTCGATGCTGTTCAGCGGACGCCAGGGGACCGTATCGGTCAGCGGCACGGTCGAGGTCCGCATCGCCAGCATCGGCACGGTCCGTCACATCGTGAGCATCACGGGCCGCGTGCGCAGTTGCACGCCCGATGGCGCGCTGAACCGCCTGCCGAGGTGCGCATGACGCCGCTGATGACGCCACTGACGCCGTCGTCGGTGAAGCCACCGGTCAAGCCGCCGATGAAGCCCCGCATGACAGCGCGAACCAACGTGCGAATGAACATGCGACAGGGCATGCGACAGGGCATGCGAAAAGGCAAGCCAATGGGCCGCCGCGGTTTCTCGTTGATCGAGATCCTGACCGTGCTGGCGATCGTTGCCGTGCTGGCGGCGCTGACGCTCCCCGGTTTCCGCGATCGGGTCATCAAGGGCCGGCGCGCCGAGGCGCGCGAGGCATTGCAGGAGATCCAGCTCGCGCAGGAGCGTTTCCGCTCGCGCAGCCCGCGGTACGCCGACCGCCTCGAAGACATCGAGCAGCCCGCGACGACGAAGGGCGGGCTTTATCGGCTGCGCCTCGTCCAGGCCGACGCCACGCGCTACCGGGCCGAGGCCGTCGCGCAAGGCAGCCAGTCCGCCGACCGTCGATGCCGCGTGCTGACGCTGCGGCTGGAACTCGGCGCGGTCTACACCACCGGATTCGACGAGCAAGGGGGTCGAGCAGGCAGACGCCTGCTGGCCACAGTGATGGAGCAAGCATGACGAACCACCTCTGCCAAGGCTTGATTCGCAGTTCGACACGAGGATCCGCGCGAGGATTCACGCTCGTCGAATTCATGATCGGACTGACGATCGGCCTCCTGCTCCTGGCCGGTGCGTTCTCGATGGCGGGCGTCCAGCTCGGCGAGCACCACCGGCTGATGCTGGAACTGCAGGTCCAGCAGGAACTGCGCGCCACCGCCGAACTCCTGCTGCGCGACCTGCGTCGCGCAGCGTTCTGGGACCGTGCGCAGGACGGGGTCTGGCAGGACGATACCGACGCGCCGGTCCGCAATCCCTACGCGGATCTCACGGTCGAGGACGCCGGCCGGCGCCTGACCTACAGCTTCGCCCGGGACGGCAGCGCCCCCGGCGGCGGGAGCGTCCGCGAGACCTCCGGCTTCCGCTTGAACGACGGTCGGATCGACCAGTTGATCGCGGGCCGCTACCAACCGCTGACGGATCCCGACCTGCTGCGCGTGCGGCGGCTGGAGGTGCGACTCTCGTCGCAGGCGTATCCGTTGGAGGATGCCTGCGACCCGGCCTGTGCCTCCGGCTCCGGCGCTGGTGGCGCCGCCTGCCCGCCGACCCTGTCCGCGCGCCTGGTGACCTTGACCGTCGATGCCGAGGCCGTGCATGACCCGCGCGTCAGCCATCACCTCGAACTGCTGAGCCAGTTGCACAACCACGCGCTCTCGGGAGCCTGCCCATGACCCGGCGGAACGAGCGAGGCCTCGGCACGCTGGCGATGTGCATGGTGCTGCTGGGCGTGCTGGCACTCGGAGCCGCCTGGGCGGCGCGGCAGTTGGCGACGGCGCAGCGCGTGGCGGCCAACGACCTGCGGGCCGCCACGGCGTCCGAGGGCGCCGAGTCCGGCATGGCCTGGGCGGTCGCCATGCTCAACGGCGGCGCCATCGACGAGGCCTGCCGGCCCGCGACGGCTCGACCAGCGGTCGACGGCGCGACATCGTCTGACTTCCGCGGCCGATTCCTGCTGATCGGCGCCGATGGCTACTATCACGCGCCAGGCTCGCCACCAGCAGCTGCAGCGGCGCCAGCACCGGCAGCATCGACAACGCCGGCCTGTACGAACTCCGGCCCCTTGCGATGGTCCTGCCGCTGCGGGGTCTCCGGCAACGCGGATGCGGGCGGACCGCGCGCCGATGGCGAAGCGCAACCGCAGTTCAGCATCCGCTTCGCCGACGCGGGTGGGCCGGGCCAGCTGAAGCTGATCGCACGCGGCTGCAGCGACCGCCGGGCGGACTGTGACGATGTCTCCAACGGCCCGATCGGCGTGGCCGAGTCCGCCCAGCATCTCGCGCTCCTCAGCGCGCTGCGCGTGCCGCCTCCGTCCGCCCTGGTGGAGGGGCCGGGGAGCTTTCTCCGGGTCTTCGGTTATCCGCCGGGACGCTATCGCGACCAGCCCGCCATCACCCGACTGCGCTGCGGTGGCGATTGCGACGGCTCGCTCGCCCAGGCGCTGGCGCGCGGGCGCCGCCTGATCTGGATCGACGGCGACGCGCACCTGTCCCAATGGCCAGCGTCGGCGCTCGACGGCACGCCGCTTGTGCTGATCGTCGACGGGCGGCTGGACCTCGCCGCTCCCGGCCATCCACAAGGCGTGCTCTACGCGCGGGACGGCGTCGACTGGCACCCGCCTGCCGGCATGCCGACCTCGCTGCGCGGGGCGGTGGTCAGCGATGCCCGTGTCGACAAGGCGGGCTCGGTCGAATTGATCCATGACGCCGCCGTCCTCTACCGCATCCATCGACAGATGGGCAGCTTCGTACCGGTCCCTGGCGGCTGGACACCGACACGATGAAGTGCCTTCCCCAATCCCTTGCCCGATCCCTTCGCCATCCTCGATCCGGTCGCGCCCGGCGCCGTATCGGCAGCGGATTCACGATCGTCGAGGCGCTGGTCGCGCTGGTGTTGCTGTCCATCGGCGCGGTGGCCCTCATGACGTTGCAGGCCCGGCTGCGCGTGGCCGCAGACGAGGCCCGCCACCAGGATCAGGCCCTGCGCCTCGCCCACAATGAACTCGAGCGCTGGCGCTGGCAGCCGGGCGGCCCCTCCCCCGCGCTGTCATGGGAAGGACCGGACATCGAGTTCGCCATCGCGGGCCGCGCGGTGCCCGCGGCCGACGCGCTGGGCCGCGGCGCCGACGAGGGCGCGCCGGAGGCCGGGGCCGGCGCCGTCACGCCGCCGCTGCGACCTGTGCAGGTGCGCGTGCAGTGGACGGATCGCACCGGACGGCCCCGGTCCGTCACCCTCGAGAGCCTGCTCCCCCTCACCGATCCTGCCCTCTCCGGCCTGCTGCAGCTCCCGCCGGGATCGCGCCGCTAGACTCCGCGCCATGCAAGACGTCCGATCGCCCGCCCTGCCGCCCGAACCGCCCTCCGGCCTGCCGCCGGCCACTGCCTCGGGTGCGTCCGGCGCCTCCGCCGCATCCAGCATCTCCACGCCGCCGCGCGACGACCGTTGGATGGCCGAGGCGGTGCGCCTGGCCCACGACGCGGTCGGCCTCACCGACCCCAACCCCCGAGTGGGCTGCGTCATCGTCGACGGCGAGGATCGCGTGCTCGGCCAGGGGCACACGCAGGCCGCCGGACAGGCCCACGCCGAGGTCATGGCCTTGCGCGATGCCCAAGCCCGGGGTCAGGACGTGCGCGGCGCGACCGTTTACGTGACCCTCGAACCCTGCGCCCACCATGGCCGCACCCCGCCCTGCTGCGACGCGCTGATCGCGGCCGGCGTCGGACGGGTCGTGGTCGCGCTCGGTGACCCGAACCCGCAGGTCGCCGGTCAGGGCCTCGCGCGGATGCGCGCCGCCGGCATCGCCACGGAGGTGCTGCCGACCGACCACCCGTCCGCCGTCGAGGCGCACGAACTCAACATCGGTTTCCTGACCCGCATGCAGCACGGACGCCCCTTCGTGCGGATGAAGATCGCCGCGTCCCTCGACGGGCGGACCGCGCTCTCGAACGGCGTCAGCCAATGGATCACCGGCCCCGAGGCCCGGCGCGACGGCCACGCCTGGCGGCGTCGTGCCGGCGCCGTGCTGACCGGCATCGGCACCGCGCGCGAGGACGATCCGCGCCTGGATGTCCGGGACGTCGACACCGTGCTGCAGCCGCAGCGCGTGTTGATCGACTCGCGCCTGGAGCTGTCCCCGGACGCGCGCCTGCTGGCGCCGCCCGGGCAACTGCTGATCTATCACGCCCTGGCCGAGCCGGGCGAGCGTGGCGTCACGCTGGCGGCGCGCGGAGCGGAACTGGTCTCCGTCGCCGACCCGACCAGAGGCAAGGTCGACCTGGGCGCGGCGATCCGCGACCTGGGCCGACGCCAGGTCAATGAGCTCCACATCGAGGCCGGCTACAAGCTCAACGGATCGCTGCTGCGGGCCGGACTGATCGACGAATTGCTGATCTACGTCGCGCCGATGCTGCTGGGCGAGGGCCGCGGCATGGTCGACCTGGGCGGGCTGACGACGCTCGACGGGGCGCCGCGCTTCCGGATGGTCGACTGCCAGTCCGTCGGGGGCGATCTGCGGCTGAGACTGCGGCCGCTCGCCGCTTCATCGACCTAGCGACTTCAGCGACTTCATCGACTTCAGCCGCATCGGGCGCGTCGGCCTCGCAGCGCCAGGATCGCCCGACCTTCCCGAGGAACCCCGCGAGTCCGACCACCGGGCCGCCCCGCCTACAATCGCACCCATGCCTATTTCACCGATTCCCGAGCTGGTCGCCGAGCTGGCGGCCGGCCGCATGGTCATCCTCGTCGACGAAGAGGACCGCGAGAACGAGGGGGACCTCGTCCTCGCCGCCGACCACGTCACGCCGGAGGCGATCAACTTCATGGCCAAGCATGGCCGGGGCCTGATCTGCCTGACCCTGACCCGCGAGCGCTGCGAGCAGCTGCAGCTGCCGCCGATGGCCACCCGCAACGGCACCAAGCACGGCACGGCCTTCACCGTGTCGATCGAGGCGGCCACCGGCGTCACCACCGGCATCTCCGCCGCCGATCGCGCGCGGACCGTGCAGGCGGCGGTCGCCGAGGGCGCGGTCGCGTCGGACCTCGTGCAACCGGGCCACATCTTCCCGCTGCAGGCGCAGGACGGCGGCGTGCTCATGCGCGCCGGCCACACCGAAGCCGGTTGCGACCTGTCGCGCATGGCCGGCCTGACGCCCGCCGGCGTGATCTGCGAGATCATGAACGACGACGGCACCATGGCCCGTCTGCCGGATCTGGAGATCTTCGCCAAGGAACACGGCCTGAAGATCGGCACCATCGCCGACCTGATCGAATACCGCAGCCGCAACGAGTCGATCGTGCAGCGCATCGCGCAGCGTCCGCTGGACACGCGCGAAGGCCGCTTCGACTGCCACGTCTTCCGCGACCGCTCGAACAACGTCCACATGGCGCTTTCGCTGGGCCAATGGCAGCCCGACCAGGAAGTGCTGGTGCGGGTGCACGAGCCCTTCTCGGCAATGGACCTGCTTGACGCCGGCCGATGCGGTCACAGCTGGCCGCTGCCGCAGGCGCTGGCGGCGATCCAGCGCGAGGGCTCCGGCGTCGCGGTGCTGCTGAACTGCGGCGAGGACGCGGACGCGCTGCTGGCGCGCCTGCAGCCGGCCGCGTCGGAAGACACCCGTCAGACCATGGACCTGCGCACCTATGGCGTCGGCGCGCAGATCCTGCGCGAACTCGGCGTGCAGCGGATGAAGCTGCTGGGCAGCCCGCGCCGCATGCCGAGCATGACCGGCTACGGGCTGGAAGTGACCGGTTTCCAGGCCGCCCAGGCCGGTGCCAACGACAAGAATTGCTGAGGACCGCATGCAAGGATCTGACAAGGGTCAGTCGACCCGATTGGACGGACGGGGCCTGCGCGTCGGCATCGTCCAGGCGCGGTTCAACGACGAGTTGACGACGGCGCTGGCCAAGGCCTGCCTGGGCGAACTCGCCCGTCTGGGCGTCCAGGACGCCGACATCCGCCACGTGACCGTGCCGGGCGCGCTGGAAGTGCCGGTGGCGCTGCAGGCGATGGCCGTCAGCGGCAGGTTCGACGCGCTCGTCGCGCTGGGCTGCATCATCCGCGGCGAGACCTATCACTTCGAGCTGGTCGCCAACGAGAGCGGCGCCGGCGTGACGCGCCTGACGCTGGACCACCGCCTGCCGATCGCCAACGCGATCCTGACGGTCGAGAACGAGGAACAGGCCTGGGCGCGGGCCGAAGACAAGGGCCGCGATGCCGGGACCGTTGCCGTCGAAATGGCACAGCTGCTGAAAGAACTCAAGTGAACACCAAGGACAACACCCCCGCCGGCAAGAGCGCAGGCAAGCCGGGCGCGAAGAAGGCGCCGGCCAAGTCGGCGCGCCGCCGCTCGCGCGAGCACGCGCTGCAAGGCATCTACCAGTGGCTGGTGACTGGCGACGACCTCGGCGTGATCGACGCGCACACGCGCGAGCAGGACGGCTTCGAGAAGGCCGACCGCGGTCATTACGACAAGCTCTTCAACGGCGCGATCGAGGAAGCGGCCGATCTGGACGCGGTGCTGGCCCGTCACGCGGACCGCAAGACGACCGAGCTGTCGCCGATCGAGCACGCGATCCTGATGATCGGCGCGTACGAGCTGAAGAACTGCATCGACATCCCGTACAAGGTCGCGATCAACGAGGCCGTCGAACTGGCCAAATCCTTCGGCGGCACGGACGGCCACAAGTACGTCAACGGCGTGCTGGACCGCGCCGCGATCGACCTGCGTCCCGTCGAGGTCAAGGCCGTCCGCGGCAACTGATCTCCACCCGGACCGAGGCCGACGCTGCTCCCGCAAGGGACGCGTCGGCCTTTTTCATTGGCGCGGCAGCTGCGGGGGCCAGCCCATTGCACAGCACCTGGTATTGATCCACCTGACCCAGGAAATACGAGACTCGCATCAACGTGAGGTTGCCGCACCCAAGACCCACGGCGATCACGACGGTCAGGATCCGGAAGCCCCACTCTTCTTGCGAAAACGATGCGCGAAGTTTGCGCCAGATGGCCTCGAGCCGAAACAAGGTGGAGGGGAAAGCCAAATGCATCGAAAGACTCCCGAGCGAAGAAGACGATCAGTCTCCACCTGCTGGCGAGACCCGAATCTCACCCAGCCCTGGGAATCACACCGATTCGGTCAAAGAATGAACGCGTCGCCGCTACGTGGCGCGCCCTCGCCACAAGCTCACCAGCCCCGCGACCAGCGCGAATCCCGCAGCCATGCCGAGCCCCGCATGCGAGGCCCGTGACGCCGGCAGCCACGTGAACAGCAGCCCCATCAACAGGCTGCCCAGCGTTTGACCGGTCAGCCGTGCCACGCCTTGCGCGCCGCCGGCAGCGCCGCTGCGCTCCTTCGGCGCGGACAGCAGCATGTTGCGGTTGTTGGGTGTCTGGAAGAAGCCGAATCCCAGTCCCGCCAGCGCGGTGAAGACGACCAGCAACGGCCGTGGATCCGTCTGCGCCGGCCATGCGGCGCAGAGCGCGAGCCCCGCAGCGAGACCGCCCGCGCCGGCCGCGCAGAGCCAGGCCGTCGGCAGGCGGTCGGCCAGTCGACCGGACAGGGGCGCGGCCAGCATCACCGCCAGCGGCCACGGCGTCATCAGCAGTCCGGTCTCGAGCACGCTCAGGCCCAGCACGTGATGCATGTAGAACGGCAGCGCGACATAGCTCGCCATCTGCCCGGTGAAGCAGCACACCGACGCGATGATCGACATCCGGAACGACGGCGAGCGCAGCAGATCGATCGGGATCAGCGGCGCCGCGCGTTGCAGCTCGCGACGGACCAGCAGCGCGCCGCAGACGATCGCCGCAATCAGCAGCGCGCCGCCTTCCAGCGGCTTCGCCAGCACCTGGTCGCCGCCGAGCACGAAGGCCGCGAACATCCCCGCGTTGAGGGCGACGCTCACGACATCGAGCGGCCGCCGCGTGCCCGGCGTGCTCGGCAATCCGCGCGCGGCGATCAGCACCAGCAGGCCGACCGGCAGGTTCACCGCGAACAGCCACGGCCAGCCGGCCACCGACAGGATGGCCGCGCCGATGGCGGTCCGGCCGCCGACGCGCCCGCGACCGCCAGCGCGTTGTACGCGATGGCCTGTCCGAGCAGCCGCTTCGGATAGGTGAAACGCAGCAGCGCCAGGCCGAGCGGCATCACCGCCGCGCTGCCCAGGCCCTGCAGGCAGCGCCCCGCCACCAGCCAGCCCAGCGAGGGGGCCAGCGCGCACAGCGCCGAGGCCGCGGTGAAGAGCGAGACGCCCGCGACGAACACGCGCCGATAGCCGAGCCGCTCGCCCAGGGCCGATGCCGGCAGCAGGAACATCACCACCGCCAGCTGATAGGCCGTCGCGACCCAGATGGCATCGGCCGGCGAGCTGTCGAGAGTCTGCGCGATGTTGGGCAGTGCGACGTTGGCGATCGCGCCGTCCAGCACCACCAGCGCGATCGCGCCGAGCAGCGCGGCGACCGCGGCGTGACGTCGGGGCAACGGCACGCCGTCGGTGTCGGGCATGTCGGGCGGATGTCCGGTTGAGACGGATGCAGCCGACGCAGCAGATGCGGCAGATGCGGCAGATGCAGCGGATGCAGTGGATGTGGCGGATGAAGCGGACGGCGTGGCGGACATCGGGACGGCGACTCGGCAGGAGGTGCGTCCAGCATAGGAGCGGTCCGGCGACGCGACCAGCGCGCCGGGCGCAGGCAGTCCCTGCATGCGACGCCATCCGCACTGCTCGCGCGCGTGCTAGCGTGGCCGGATGGCCGACGACATCGATCTCAACCTGCTCACCGCGCTCGACGCGCTGCTCGCCGAAGGCAGTGTGGCGCGGGCCGCCGAGCGCCTGCGGCTCAGCGAATCCGCGATGAGTCGCACGCTGGCACGACTGCGCGCGGCCACCGGAGATCCGCTGCTCGTGCGCGCGGGCCGCACCATGGTGCCGACACCGCACGCGCTGGCGCTGCGCGACCAGGTCCGCGAGCTGGCGCAGGGCGCGCGCGCCGTGCTGCAGCCGGCGGGCGCGGGCTGGGACCTGCGCCGGCTGCAGCGGACCTTCACGCTGCGCGCGAACGACGGCTTCATCGAGGCCTTCGCGCCGGCGCTGGTCGCACGCGCGGCGGAAGAAGCGCCAGGCGTCTGCCTGCGCTTCGCCCCCAAGCCCGACAAGGACGTGCGCCCGCTGCGCGAGGGACTGATCGATCTCGACATCGGCGTGCTCGGCGAGTCCGGCCCCGAGGTGCGCATCCAGGCGCTCTATCGCGACCATTTCGTCGCCGCGGTGCGCGAGGGTCACGTGTTGCTGGAGGCGCGTGAACTCGACGCCGCGAGCTATGCGGCCTGCGCCCACGTGGTCACCTCGCGGCGGGGCCGTCGCGCGGGCCCGGTGGACGAGGTGCTGGCTGCACGCGGACTGGCGCGTCGCGTCGCCGTCGTCGTGCCGAGCTTCCGCGCGGCGCTGTCGATCGCGGCCGCGACGGACCTGGTGGCCCTGGTGCCGTCGACCTTCTTCCGGCCGGACTTCATCCAGGGCGCACTCCGCGCCCTGCCCTTGCCGGTGCCGACCGAGCCGATCACCGTCTCCCAGATGTGGCACCCGCGGCTCGAGAAGGATCCAGGACACCAATGGCTGCGCGGCCTGGTGTTCGAGCTCTGCAGGTCGATGGCGCCCCCCCGATCACCTTGATCACGGCGAGGGTCGCGCCGGTCACTCCGCGCTACCGACGTCGAGGTAATTCATGCAACCGCCGGTGTCCGAACCGGGGAAGCCCTCGCAGCGGCGTCCCCACATCGCCGTACATTTCGCACCTCAAGACGGCGCTTCGCTCCGACGATCGCCCACGCGCACCGACGTGGCGTGCCGACGACGCTCGCGTCCGCCACGCGCCCGATCATGGCGCCCCAACTTCTTGCCAGGAATGCATGTGAGAAATCTCTGTGGGCTGATGCTCTCCCTCCTGTTCGCGACGACCTGCCACGCCGATGTGCTCATCGGCCAGACCTCCGGATTCACCGGACCGGTCGCGGCCAGCGTCAAGGAAACGACCGACGGCGCCAAGCTCTACCTCGACGCCGTGAACAAGGCCGGCGGCGTCAACGGCGAGCGGATCAAGCTGATCTCGCTGGACGACAAGTTCGACCCGAAGCTGGCCGCGGAGAACGCCCGCACGCTGATCGTCGACAACAACGTGCTGGCGCTGTTCCTCACGCGCGGCACGCCGCACAACCAGGCCATCATGCCGCTGCTCACCGAGCACCGCGTGCCCCTGATCGCCCCGTCCACCGGCGCGATGGCGCTGCACAAGCCCGTCCATCCGTGGCTCTTCAACGTCCGCGCCACCTACCAGCGCGAAGCGGAACGCGCGGTGCGCCATCTGAGCCTGATCGGCATCGACAAGATCGGCGTGGTCCAGGTCGACGACTCGTTCGGCGCGGACGCGGTGGTCGGCGTGATGACGGGCTTCGCCGCGGTCGGCAAGTCGGCCGCCTTCGTCGAGAAGTTCGACCGCGCCCACCCCGACTTCAAGGCGACCGTCGCCAAGACGCAGTCGACCTCGGCGCAAGCCGTGATCTTCCTGGGCTCGGGACAGGCCGTGGTCGACGGCGTGGCCGCGATCCGCGACAGCGGCTCGCGCGTCCAGATCGTGACCCTGTCCAACAACGCCTCGTCGGGCTTCGTCGCCTCGCTCGGCAAGAACGCGCGCGGCATCATCGTCGGGCAGGTCTTCCCGTATGAACGCTCCCGCGCCGCCGCCATCGTGACCGAGGCGCAGGGGCTCGCCACCGCCCAGGGCCACGGCGACATCACGCCGGCCATGATCGAGGGCTTCGCCGGCGCCAAGGTGCTGGTGGAGGCCCTGCGCCGCGCCGGCCCGCACCCGACGCGGCAGAAGCTCCGCGACACGCTGGAAGGCCTGCAGAAGGTCAACATCGGCGGCCTGGAGATCAGCTACAGCCCGAGCGATCACTCGGGCCTGGACTTCGCGGATCTCTCCATCGTCGGGGAAGGCAACCGCTTCGTCCGCTGAGCCCGGGAGGGTCGATGTGCCGGGCCCCACACGGGGCCTGCTGGGGGCCCGGTGCGGTCACAGGTACTTGACCCAGGCCCGGTGCGTGCGCCGCTTGTAGGCCGCGAACGCCTTCACCGGCGGATAGAGCAGCGGCACCAGGCCCAGCCAGATGAGCCAGATCAGCGGGAACTGGCCGGCATCCACGCCGAATCGCACGCCCTGGTTGGGGCCGAAGACCGCGAGCAGCACGCGATAGCCGATCAGCAGCACGTAGAGGTGCAGCAGGTAATAGAACATCGGCGCGCCGCCGAAGACCGCGCATACGCGGAGGAAGGCATGGCGCCCGTGCTCGAAGGCGGCCAGCAGGACTGCTCCGATCCCCAGCGTCAACAGCAGGAAGTCCAGCGACGGCGGGTACTTCGTGAAGTTCAGGAGGGACATCGCCGTGTCCAGCGCCGTGGCGCCGGTGACCCAGGGCGCGTTCTCGCCGTAGAGATTGAAGCCGCGCAGGACCGCGAGCGCGAGCAGGCAGGCCGCCGCGAGGCCGCACAGCACGCGCTGCCGCTGCCGCACGGGCGTTGCGCGCGAGAACAGCGGCCCCGTCGCGAAGCCCAGCAGGATCACCCCGACCCAAGGCAGCGCCGGATAACTCACGCGCACCCTGACGAGCCCTTCCGGGATGAGCCAGTCGCGATGCAGCATCAACGTCCACAAGGCCCGCCAGCCGCCGTCGGGCGGCACCGACAGGCCGGTCAGCGCGTTGTGTCCCCCGACGATCGCGAGCCCGATGCCCACGAGCGCCCAGCGCGGCAGCCCCGACAGCAGCGCGAGCGCCAGCATGCTGAAGCCGATCGCCCAGATCACCTGGAGGTAGATCACGCCGAAGCTCGCGCTCCACGCGAAGTTCACCAGCGTCAGCTCCAGCCCGATCAGCAGCAGGCCGCGCTTGAGCAGGAAGCCGCGGACGTCGCGCGGCGGCGCACCGTCGGGGTGGGCGTGGAGCCAGGCCGAGAGCCCGGTCAGGAACACGAACACCGGCGCGCAGAGATGCGCCGCGAGCCGCGAGAAGAAGAGCTCCGGCGGCGTGCCGGGCACCGTCATCGGATCCGTGACCTGCAGGTGCAGGTAGAAGGTCTCGCGGACGTGATCGAGCAGCATCACGATCATCACGAATCCGCGCAGCGCGTCGATCGACGCGATGCGGGAGGACGGCGGACGGGACAAGGCGGCGGCAGTCATGGGCACTCGCGGGTTCAGAAGACGTGGCGCGCGGACAGGACGAAGCTTGCGCCCCGCGCCCGGCGCGACCCAGACCTGGCTGTAGGCGCTGGCGTAGTAGACGCGGTCGAGCAGGTTGTCGACGTCGAGCGAGAACGTCCAGTGCCTGTCGGGCCGGTAGCCGGCGAGCAGCTTGAGCGTGCCGTAACCGGGCAGCTTGAAGTCGTCGGCGGCGGCGAGCGGCGCGACGGCGCCTTCGCGCGCTGCGACGAGGTTCACGCCGAAGCCCGCCGTCGCCCGCCCGGCGCCGAGCGCAAACCCCTGGACCAGCAGCAGCGTCGCGCTGTGCCGGGGCACGTTGGCGAGCGGCCGCCCGACGAGAAACGCGTTGTTGTCGCGGGTCACCTGCGCGTGCGTGAACGCATAGGCGAAGGACAGGCGCAGGTCCCGGGCCACTTCGCCGCCGACGTCGAGTTCCACGCCTTCGCTGCGCACCTCGCCGGCCGCGACGGAGAAGTTGTTCGGGATCGGTCGGGTCCGGCGTCAGGACGTTGTTCTTCGCGATGCGGTAGACGGCCAGCGTGGCGGACAGCCGGCCGTCGGCGGCGTCGTACTTGGCGCCGGTCTCGACGGAACGGCCCTGCTCCGCCGGGAACGACGTGTAGGCGCGGCTCACGCCGCTGTTGGGCCGGAAGCTGCGCGAGGCCGTCGCGTACAGCGCGAGCGTGCCGCTCGGCTGATAGACCAGGCCCGCGCGCGGCGACGTCGCGCCGAGCGACTGGTCCGTCGTGACGCCGTTGCGGCGATTGAGCAGCGACTGGTCGTAGCGGTCGTGACGCAGACCGACCAGCAGCTTCCAGCGTTCGCCGAGGTCCATCTGGTCCTGCGCATAGACGGCGCGGGACTTCTGCGTCTCGCGGGTCCAGGTGTTGAGCGCCATCGCGGGCGGCGCCGCGCCGTAGACCGGCTCGAACAGGTCGATCGGCGTCGAGGTGGCGACGCGGTACTGCTCCCGGCGGTCGACGAAGCGGTAGGCATCGGCACCGAACAGCAGGTGGTGCGCGAGGCCGCCCGCGCGCACGGTGCCGAGCAGCTCGAAGCGGCCCGACAGGTCGGTGCCGTCGAACGCCCGCGTGCGACGCTGGCGGACCAGCGTGCGCTTGTCCGTCTGCACGAAGCGCGCCTCGGTGGCCGTGCCCGCCAGCGCGCTGTCGCGGTAGCTCAGGCCGGTCTGCAGCGACCAGTCGTCATTCAGCTGATGCTGGACGAAAAGCTGATGGCCCACGCTGCGCGTGGCCGTCGGGCCGTCGCCGGGCTCGCCGTAGAACGCATGGCGCGGCACGCGCCCGAGCTGGCCGTCGATGGCGACGACGCCGCGGTCGAAGGTCGCCTTCTGCCTCGAGAACTCGAGCTCGTAGGAGACGGTCGTGTCGGCGTCCGGCATCCAGAGGAAGGACGGCGAGACCATCGCGCGGCGTGACTCGACGTGATCGCGATCGCTGCCGACGCGCTCCTGCGCGGCGGTCAGGCGGTACGCGAGCCGCTCGCCCAGCGGGCCCGTCGATTCGGCGGTCGTCCGGTGGCTGCCGTGGCTGCCGACGGACAAGCCGAGCGCGTGCTCGGGCACGAACAGCGGCTTCCTGGTCGTGATGTTGACCGTGCCGCCGGGCTCGCCGCGACCGTAGAGCGCGGAGGCCGGGCCCTTCAGGACCTCGACCGAGGCGGCGTTCGCCGTGTCGCGCACGCCGTTGTAGCCGCGGCTCGAACTGAAGCCGTTGACCAGGTAGTCGGAGCCGAAGTTCGGATCGCCGGTGAAGCCGCGCATCGCATAGCTGTCCCACAGCCCGCCGAGGTTGCTCTGCCGGGAGATGCCGCTCGCGAGGTCCAGCGCCTGGTCCAGCCGCGTGACGCCGGCATCGGCCAGCAGGGTCTCGGACAGCACGCGCACGCTCTGCGCGAGGTCGCGCACGGGGGTGTCGGTCTTCATCGCGCCGGTGACGACGAGGGTTCGATAGGGTTGACGGGTGCCGTTCACGGCAACGGCATCGAGGGTGGCGTCGGCGCTGCCCTCCGATGCTGCTGCGCAGAGCGAAGGAACGACGAGGCATGCGACGAACGAGCGTGCGACACCGGCACGCGAAACGGAGATGGTGGACATGACAGGCAAGGAGTGACCCCGGGGAGCGCACGACGACGTGTCGACGGCTCCCCGGCGAAGTGAACCGGAGGGGATGACTGCGCGCCAGGCGCAGGGACGGTTCAGGCGGACGGCGGTCCGCGAGGCTTCGCGACGGTCCAGACGAGCGCGGGCAGCGGCCCGCGCGGCAGCGCCACGGGGGGCGCGCTGGCTTCGGCGTGGGTCAGCAGCGCATCGGGCGCCCGGCCGGGCGCCGCGGCCTGCGCGTGGAACAGGCACCAGGCGCAGGCGTCGGACTTCAGGCCGCCATCGTCGTCCACGTTGTCGACGTCGTCCTGCGGGCCGGCTGGCCCCTCTCCGCCACCAATCGCGGCGACGTTGGTATCGACATCGGCAACAACGACGGCCACGAGGGCCGCCCCCCGCTCGGACTCGCCGAACGGATGCGCGATGTGCCACGCGTCATGCATCGGACGGCCCAGCAGACTGCACACCAGCACGAGCAGGAGCAGCCAGGGGGAACCGAATCGGCGGGACGACGGCATCGGGAGGGAGACGGCGCGGAAGATGAGCGATGGAGCGGACGCGGCATTCTGCCGCAAGGCTCGCCCGACATCCGCCCAACCTCTGTCGATCTTCCGCGGATCACCCGCCGTCACCGGTCACCGGTCACCGGTCACCGGTCACCGGTCAACGGTCAACGGTCAACGGTCAACGGGTATCGGTCATTGGGGTTCATCGAGGTTCATCGGCTGCAGCTCGAGGCTCGTGATCAGACAGCAGCTCTCGCCCAGATGCTCGATGGGTTCGGCGCACAGGATGACCGGGGTCACTTCGCCGTTCGCGCCCTGCAATCGCAGCCGCAGGTCGCGGACCCGCCCGTTCGTCGCCAGGACGCGGTAGAACAGATCCCTGTCCTCCGGCAGGACGCCGTAGGCATGTGACGCCGTCGAGGTCCCGAGGATCTCTCCCTCGGACTTCCCATACCGCTGGCACAGCGCCTGGTCGGCCTCGACGATGCGCCGGTCCTTCAGCGCCACGATGGCCATCGGGATCGGGGCGGCCTGGAACAGGCGCCGGAACCGTTCCCGGCCGGCCTCGATCTCGCGGAAGTTCAGCTCCCGGGCGCGTCGCGCGTCGACGATGTCCATCGCGAAGGAAAGATCCGCGCCCAGCTCCTCCAGCATGGTCATCAGTTCGGCGTCGAAGAAGTCCGCCTCCCGGGCGCAAAGCATCAGGACGCACTCGACCTCGCCCGCGCGACGCACGGGGATCCACGCGATGGCCCGGATGCCCTGGGCGACCGCCTCCGCCCGCCATCGCCCCGCCTGCGCATCGAGGACGTAGTTGTTGCTGACGGCACTCACGCCGTCACGGAGCACCCGGGCGGTGTAGCTGCGCTGGATCTCCGCGTCCCGCAGGTCCAGCGGGTCCGGCACGTTCGCCAGCACCTCCGCCGCCGGCCCGGCAGACGCGGCCCGGCGGGCCAGGTCACCGTCCCTCTGATAGACGGCGGCCAGGATGGCGTAGCCCGCGTCGACGCAGATCTGGCAGGCCTCCCGCAGAAGCTCCCGCTCGTCGTCGATGCGCTGCACCATGCGGTTGGCGCGCAGGACGCTGGTGAGCACGCCCACCACGCGCTCGTCACGGGTGCGGGCGCGGGCGTGCACCGTGCGCTCGAGATGCAGCCGCCACAGCAAGGCGGCGACGCACACGGTCAACAGCAGGATGAGCAGGATCGAGCCGTTCATTCGACGGGTCCGTCAAGGGCACGCCGCCATTGTCGTCGGCGACGGCGCGCCTCCCCTGGAACCCGTGGAGCTGAAAGACTGGACGCTCAGCGCTCGCGTTCCTTCTCCTTCTCGATCTCGCGCTGCTTCTCGATCTCCCGCTGCTTGTCCTTCTCCTTGTCCTTCGCGCGCGCCCGGTCGTGATCGCGCGCCCGGGCGTCCTCACGGCGATCATCGGCATGCGCGGCCTGGCGTGGGGGTGGCGTGCTCGCCGCGGGACGCGCGGCCTCAGCCCCCGGTGCGCGCTGTCGCGCGGCCTCCGTCTCCAATGCGCGCTGCCGCGCGGCTTCGCGTTCACGCGCCGCGTCATGGGCACGAGCGTCTTCGCGCTCGCGCTGGACCTCTTGCTCCCGCACGCCGTCGCGCGGACGCGCCTGCTCAAGCGCCCGGTCACGCTCAGGGGGCGCATTGACCGGCTCCTGCATCGCGCGCGACGGCTGCGGCGATGGAGGAGGATTGTTGAATGACGGCATCGGCGCCGCATGGTTCGCCGGCTGCTGCTGATTCAGTTGCTGCTGATGCAGTTGCTGTTGCTGTTGCTGCTGCGCTTGCACTCCCGGTTGCGGTTGCGGTTGCGGTTGCGGTTGCGGTTGCGGTTGCGGTTGCGGTTGCGGTTGCGGTTGCGGTTGCGGTTGCGGCTGTTGATGCTGCGCTAGCTGAGGCTGCTGCTGCTGCTGCTGCTGCTGCGGCACCGGCGCCGGCGCGTGCACGACCGCCGGCAGGGCCGCCGCCAGATGCGCGGCGGCCGGCACCTCGCCCTGGAAGGGCTTGCCGCTCGCCGTCGAGCTGGCCGGCGCCACGATGGTCACGTTGGTGATGTTCGTCTCGTTGCGAACGTTGTTCACATTCGTCGTGTTGTTGACCACCGTGTTGTTGATGACCGTGTGGTTGATCTGCGTGTTGTGCTGGATGCGCATGCCGACGTTGGTGATCGGGGGCGCGCTGACCACCACGGCGGGCGGCGTGCCGAGCGGCGCTGGAACGATCAGGCCCGGACGCGATCCCGGCGGCGGCGGCACGAACACGCCCATCGGCCCCATCGGCCGGGCACCGCCGCCGATCGCGATCTGGACCGAGAGGTGCAGTCCCGGCGGCGGCGGGACGAAGCCCACGCCATGCGCCGCCCAGTAGCCGGAGACGAACACCACGGCGCCGTCGCGATGCTCGTAATAGGGATGCACCCAGACATAGTCCGGCCGCGGCGGCGAGGACCACCGCCCCGTGCACCAGACCCAGCGGCCTTGCCAGCCCCAGTAGCCGCCGGTCCACACGGCGCCCGGATAGGGCTGCGGCGGCGGGACCTCCACCAGCATCGGCGGCGGCGCGACGTCGACGAAGACGGGCTCGGGTTGCACCAGCGGCGGCTCGACGTAGACGCTGACGACCGGCGCGGGCGGCGGCGGTGGCGGCAGGGGCGCCCAGGTGGGCGGCGCGCGGTAGGACGCATCGGCATGGACGGTCGTGTGCGTGGGCGCGACGCAACCGGCGAGGAGCACCGCGAGGACAGCCGCGGCAGGCGCGGCAAGACGGAACGAGTGGTGCATGGGCATGAAGGGGGTTGACTGCGATGCCCTTGCCAACGGGGTCCCAAGGCCCGTCGTTGACATGTTTTCCGCCTCATCGGTATCCGCTTGTCAGGCACTTCAAGCTGGCGTCAAGGCCGCTTCAACAGGCCCTCACGGCGGCCTCCGCGTCGTCTCAGGATCGCGCCAAGACCGCATCAATCCCCATCGATCGGGCGTCTGCGATCCCGACGCGGACCTCGCCGCGTCTCACCCTATGATGGCGCGCATGAGACTTTCGAATCGTGTCGGGAACATCGACCCGTTCTATGTCATGGAGTGCGCCAAGCGGGCCGACGAGATCGCCCGCTCGGCGATCTGTGATCCGGCCCGGGGCGGCCGGCGCATGATCTACCTGAACATCGGCGAACCTGACTTCGGCGCCAGCCCCGGCGTCCGCGAGGCCGCCGCGCGCTTCACCGCCGAGGGCCGCATCCCCTACACGCAGGCCAACGGCCTGCGCGCGCTGCGTCAGCGCATCGCCGACTGGTACGGCCAGACGCAACAGCTGACCCTCGATCCCGATCGCATCGTCATCACTGCGGGCGCGTCCGCCGCGTTGCAGCTCGCCTGCCTGGCGCTGTTCCAGGCCGGCGACGAGGTCCTGATGCCGGACCCCAGCTATCCGTGCAACCGGCACTTCGTCGCCGCCGTCGACGCGACGCCGGTGCTGATCCCGTCGACCGCGGGAGAGCGCTTCCAGCTCAGCCTCGAGCGGCTGCGCGCGCATTGGAACGACCGCAGCCGCGGCGTGCTGCTCGCCTCGCCGAGCAACCCGACGGGCACCTCGATCGCGCCGGACGAACTCGCCCGCATCCACGCCTTCGTGCGCGAGCGCGGCGGCGTCACCATCGTCGACGAGATCTACCAACCGCTCGGCTACGACGACCGCTATGCGCGCAGCGCGCTGACGCTCGGCGACGACGTCGTGTCGATCAACAGCTTCTCCAAGTACTTCGGCATGACCGGCTGGCGGCTCGGCTGGCTGGTGCTGCCGACGGCGATGGTCGGCGCGGTCGAGAAGCTCGCGCAGAACCTCTACATCTGTCCGTCGACGATCGCCCAGCACGCCGCGCTGGCCTGCTTCGAACCCGACTCGATCACCGAGTACGAACGCCGCCGCGAAGAACTGCGCCGCCGTCGCGACGTCGTCGTGCCCGCGCTCGAGGCGATGGGCCTGCCCGTGCCGGTCGTGCCCGACGGCGCGTTCTACGCCTGGGCCGACGCCTCGGGCACCGGCCTGTCCAGCTGGGACCTGTGCATAGACCTGATGGAACACGCCCAGGTCGCGCTGACGCCCGGTCGCGACTTCGGCCCGGCCTTCGGCGAACGTTTCCTGCGCCTGTCCTTCGCCAGCAGCATGGACGACCTCCGCGAGGCGCTCGACCGCGTCCGCGTCCGCCTCGACCAACTGAAAGCCCGCGCCGCATGACCGCGCCCGACCCTTCCTCCGACTTCTCCTCCGACGCCCGATCCGGCGCCGGCGCCGACCCGGGCGCCGCCACCGTCCCGGCGCTGCTCGGCGGTCCGCTGACCGTCACCGGCCCGTCGCCCGCCCTGCCCGTCCACCAGCACGAACTGCGTGTGTACTGGGAAGACACCGACGCCGGCGGCGTCGTCTTCTACGCCAACTACCTGAAGTTCATGGAACGCGCCCGCACCGAATGGCTGCGCGGCCTGGGCTTCGAGCAGGAGACGATGCGCCGCGACGAGGGCCTGATGTTCGTCGTCAGCGACACCGCGCTGCGCTACCTGGCGCCGGCGCGTCTGGACGACTGGCTGCGCGTCAGCGTCGTGCCGGCCGAGGTCGGCCGCGCCAGCCTGGTCATCGACCAGCAGGTCTGGCGCGGCGAGCAGCTGCTGACGCAGGGACGCATCCGCATCGGCTGCGTCGATGCGATCAGCCTGAAACCGGCGCGCATCCCGGCACGCATCCTGCAAGCGCTGCAGCCGACGCCGGGGGCCGCGGGGTCGGTCTCGCCCGCCCATCGCTGACGCCGCTGACACGCTTCTTTGCATGTGGCTGGTCCGCCGTTTGCCGAGGACCCCGCCAGTCTTGTCACAATTCGTCCTCGATCCCGTCCTCGATCCGCCGCCGATCCGCCCCTGATCCCCGACCACCGCCCGTCGACCTCATGAACCAAGACCTCTCCATCGTTTCCCTGATCGCCCATGCCAGCCTCACGGTGCAACTGGTGATCGCCGCGCTGCTGCTGGTCTCGCTGGCCAGCTGGAGCGTGATCTTCAGCAAGCTCATCTCGCTGGGCCGCATCCGCTCGCGCAACGAGGGCTTCGAGCAGGAGTTCTGGTCGGGCAAGAACCTCAACGACCTCTACAACAACGTCTCCAACCGCCAGGACGGCGCACCGCTGGAGCGCATCTTCGCCTCCGGCATGCGCGAGTTCCTGAAGCTGCGCGAGAAGCGCGTGGTCGACTCCGGCCAGCTGCTGGACGGCGCCCGCCGCGCGATGCGCGCCAGCTTCCAGCGCGAGCTCGACGCGATGGAATCGCACCTGTCCTTCCTGGCGTCGGTGGGTTCGGTGTCGCCGTACGTGGGCCTGTTCGGGACCATCTGGGGGATCATGCACGCCTTCGTCGGCCTGTCCAACCTGACGCAGGTGACGCTGGCCACCGTCGCGCCCGGCATCGCCGAGGCCCTGGTGGCGACGGCGATCGGCCTGTTCGCCGCGATCCCGGCGGTGCTGGCCTACAACCGCTTCGCGCGCCAGATCGACCGCAACGCGATCACGCTGGAGACCTTCATCGAGGAGTTCTCCAACATCCTGCAACGCAACGCCGGCCAGCCCGCGCCGGCCGCGCAGCGCTGATCCGGAGACCCGGTCATGCCCGCGATGTCCTCCCGCGGCGGTTCGCGCCGCCGCACGATGAACGAGATCAACATGGTCCCGTTCATCGACGTCATGCTGGTGCTGCTGATCATCTTCATGGTCAGCGCGCCCCTCATCACCACCGGCGTCGTCGACCTGCCCAGCGTCGGCTCCAGCCGCACGCAGCCGCAGCACGTGATCCAGGTGATCGTCGGTACCGACGAGCAGCTCAAGATCAAGCTCGACGGCGACCAGGATCCGTCGCCGGTGCCGCTCAAGGCGCTGGCCGCGCGCGTCAAGGACGCGCAGAAGGGCGACGCGGCCACGCCGGTCGTGATCTCCGCCGACCGCAACGTGAAGTACGAGGCCGTCGTCAAGACGATGGACGTGCTGCAGCGCGCGGGCATCCAGCGCGTGGGCCTGTCCGTGAAGAACGGCGCCGCGGCCGACCGCTGAGACCGGACAACGATCGCACGCGATGAGCACCCTGGTCTCCCGATTCCACCCGGACCGCGACCCCCTGCGTCCGCCGCCCGCGCCCGGGCTGGGCCGCGGCTTCAGCTTCGCGATCGTCGCGCACATCCTGCTGGTGGCGGCCCTGAGCTTCGGCGTGAGCTGGCGTTCGGCGCCGGTGCCGGCGATGGACGCGGAGCTGTGGTCCGCCGTCCCGCAGGCCGCCGCGCCCAAGGAGCAGTTGCCGACCGAGAAGCAGCCCGAACCGCCGAAACCCCAGCCCGAACCTCCGAAGCCGCAACAACCGACCCCGCAGGAGGTCCAGGCCCAGCGCGACGCGGACATCGCGGTCGCCAAGGCCAAGGAACGCAAGCTCAAGGAAGAGCAGGAGCAGCGCGAGGCCGAGGACAAGCGCAAGCAGGAACAGCGCAGGAAGGACGAAGCGGACCAGAAGGAACGCGACCGCAAGGCCAAGGAAGAGCAGGCGAAGAAGGACGAGGCCAAGAAGGACGAGACCAAGGCCGCCGACAAGGCCAAGGCCGAGAAGGCCCGCAAGGAGTCTGAAGCCAAGGCCGAGGCGCAGCGCCAGGAGAACCTGCGCCGCATCCAGGGCATGGCCGGCGGGACGGGCGCACCGACCTCGACCGGCACGGCGGCGAGAAGCTCAGGCCCGTCGGCGAACTACGCAGGCCGCATCAAGGCCCGCGTGCGTCCGAACATCATCTACAACGATCCGGGCGGCGCTTCCAACCCCGAGGCGGAGGTCGAAGTGCGTGCGGGTCCGGACGGCACGATCGTCGCGCGCAAGATCGTCCAGTCGAGCGGGCTGCCGGACTTCGACAGCGCCGTGCTCGCGCGCGCTCGACAAGACGGAGAAGCTGCCCACCGACACCGACGGCACCGTGCCGCGGGTGATGATCATCACCTTCCGCCCCAGGGAGTGACGGCCATCTCGACGGTCTCGACGCGGTCCAGCCAGCCGCGCGTGACCGCCGTCGAGAGCCAGGCGCTGAAGTCGAAGGCCGCGCCCACCTCGTGCAGGGCGCGCTCCAGATCCAGCCCGGCACGCAGCGATTCGAACCAGCGCGTGGTCACGCCGTCCAGCGCGATCGACTGACCGCCCCAACCGTCCCGCCACACCATCAGCGCGTGGCGCGGTCCGCTGCCGAAGGACTCGCTGGCGAGTTCGAGCAAGGCCCGCGGGCCGGGCGCGTCGCAGCCATGCAGCGCGACATGGTCCGCGAGCACCAGCCGCACCGCGCCGGCCGGCAGGCGTCCCAGCAGCGCGAGCGAGTCCAGGTCCGCCAGCGGATCCGCGATGCGCGCCACGCGGTGCAGTTCCCATTCGATCCGGGCCAGCGCCGTCCACAGCGGCGGCAGGCCTTCGGCCTCGGCGCCGGCCAGCAGGCCGACAAGCGCCTCGCCCCACTCGCCCAGATCGCCGTCGGCGGGCGGGTGACGGCGCCAGCAGGCCCAGGCCAGCGAGGCGAAGCTCCCGGGCTCATCGACCTCCACGCGCTCGCGCAGGCGCGGATAGACCACCGCCAGCGCGCGCTCGGCCTGGGCGCTGAGATGCGCCTGGTACGCCCGCAGCGCCCTGGGCAGTCCGCCGGCGATGCCGGCCAGGGCGCGCAGCCCGGGAGGCGCCTGCAGGGCGATGTCGGCGCCCGGTCCCGCCAGCAGCGCGGTCACCAGGCAGGCCTGCAGATCGAGTAGATCCGGTAGATCCGGCAGGTCGGGAAGGTCGTGTAGGTCGGGCAAGCCCTGCCGCTCCCGAGGGGGCGGCTGGCACACCGCCGTCGACAGCATCGGCGCCGTGCCACGCTCCGCCGTGCGCGACGTCGGCCGCACACGCTCGTGACGCGAGGACGGCCGCGGCGGCGGCGGCGCGATCAGCTCCCGGTCCAGCGCGGCCTGCTCCCGACGGGCCCGGGCCACTTCCCCGCACAGGGCCGTGAGCGGCGGCAGCGCGTTGTCCCATTCGATCAGGGTCGGCCGGGCGCCGATGTGGATCAGCGCATGGCGGTACAGCGACCACACCGCCTCCCCGACCGCGCTGCCGTGGTCGGCGAAGACCAGGCCGTCCACCCGCGAATGGCCCGACACGTGGTACTGGCCGACGGCGGCCGGCTCCACGCCGTCGAGCCAGCCCAGGCCAGCCCGCAACGCGGCCTCGTCGTCCAGGCCGCGATTGAGCGCCTGGACGAACACGCTGTTCAGGTCGAGCAGCAGCCCGCATCCGGTGCGCCCGGCCAGCGCGTTGAGGAAGTCGGGCTCGCTGATCACGTCCTCGTCCCAGGCCAGATGGGCGCCAAGGTTCTCGATCAGGATCTGGCGACCCAGGCCCTGCTGCACCGCGTCCACCTGCGACACCAGCCGCGACAGGCCGCGCGGGCTGAGGGGAACCGGCAGCGGCTGGTGCGCATGCACGATCCCGTGGCGATGCCGCACGCGGGTGAACCCGGCGTGTTCCGACACCACCGCGGGCTTGACCGCCTCGATCAGCGCGCGCACGCGTTGGAGGTGCCGGTAGTCGACGCCGACCGCCGAACCCAGGCCCAGCCCCACCCCGTGCAGGCTGACCGGGCACCGGCGCGCGGCGTCCAGCAGGAGCTGACGTCCGGCACCGCCGGGCGCGAGGAAGTTCTCGGTGTGCACCTCCAGGAAGTCGAGATCGAGCGCGCTGTGCGCCATCACCTCCCGGTAATGGGGCTGGCGCCAGCCGATGCCGACCGCGACCGGCCACAGGGTGGTGCCGCGCTTCACCGGACGCCCTTCGCGACGTACGCCCATTCGCCGGGCGTGTGCTCGTCGGCCGAGGGCCCCGCGCACACGTGCTGGCCCGCCTGGGCCAGATCCAGGCACTGGCCCCTGGCCCGGCCGTCGGCGGCGCGGGCGCCCCCCGAAGGACCCGCGGACAGCGCGGCCGTCAGCGCAGCGAGGACGATCTGGCGAATGGACATGGCGGACTCCGATGAGCGGGTCGGTGCCCGCGAAGGTGACAGGCGACGGACGCGGCCATCGACCGGATCCACCGGATCGACCGCCCCGCCCCGCCTGCCCCCTCAGTTGGGCCATCGTGTCCCCTCGCTCTGCGCCTGGTGGGCGTTCATTGACATCGGTCAAGCGCGTGAACGCCTCACCGAGAACCACCAGACGATCGCTGCGCCGCGGCCTGGCGCTCAGTCGAGCTGCCCGCCCCCGGCCCGGATCTCCTGGGCGGTGACGGCCAGTTCCATCGCCAGCCGGGTCGCCGCGACCAGCGTCGGCAACGGCAGGCTGGGCGCGCCGGGATGGCGCGCGGCCTGCTCCGGCAGGTAGGGGATGTGCATGAACCCGCTGCGCACGCCCTGGCCGTCCAGCCGGTGCTGCAAGCCGTAGAACAGGTGATTGCAGACGAAGGTGCCCGCCGTCTGCGACACGGACGCCGGGAACCCCGCCGCCCGCAGTCCGGCGACGATCGCCTTGATCGGCAGCGTCGAGAAATACGCCGCCGGGCCGTCGGCCACGACAGGCTCGTCGACCGGTTGCGCGCCGGCGTTGTCCGGGATCCGCGCGTCGTCCACGTTGATCGCGACCCGCTCCAGCGACAGGTCGCAGCGCCCGCCCGCCTGGCCGATCGCCAGCACCATCGCGGGCCGCACGCGCTGCAGGGCCTCGTCCAGCCGGTGCAGGGCCTCTCCGAACACGCAGGGCAGCTGCACGGCCACGACACGGGCGCCGGCGATCACCTCGCCGTTGAGCGATCGCGCCAGTTCCCAGGACGGGTTGACGTCCTCGCCGCCGAACGGGTCGAAGCCCGTGACCAGAAGGTTCTTCATGACAACGAGTCTAGACGCGAGACCTGGCCCCCGCCGGTGCGCGGACGGTTCGCCCGATGCCGCAGTCAGGCATGCCACCTGCTTATCTGGGTAGTGACCACTCTTCAAACGGGTTAATCTCCCGCTTCAAGAATGTCCAGATACAAATTCCCCGCGGAGACCGACCGATGACCGACCCGTCCGTGCCGCTTCAATGGCCCACAGCCCAGCCAGGCAGCGCGCCGGCCGAAGCGGCACCGCAGTTCGAGTGGCCCACCCCGCCCTTCGCCGCCTATCCGCGCCCGCGCCCGCAGCGTGAGCCGCAGGCCTGCGAGATCCTCGGCCTGAACGGCAGTCGCACGGTCGGCAAGGTGATCCTGATGGTGCCGTCGGAGCGGCTGGCCCAGGTCGTCGTGCCGCCGGCGCGCAACGCGATGCCGCTGAAGTTCTCGCAGTTCAAGGCGCTCAAGCTGCTGCATGCGATCGAGGTCCCGCCGCGCGATCCGTCCACGGCGGATGACGCGACCTCGCTGGACCAGCGCCCGCGCAGCGAATTCAAGCTGGTCTACCAGGGCGGCGAGGAACAGAAGGGCACGACCATCGGCCACCACGAGACCGAGCTCGGCGTGTTCCTCTTCCCGCCGGTCAGCGAGACCAGCGACTGGGTGCGCTGCATGTTCGTGCCGCGCGAGGTCCTGGTCAGCTTCGAGGTCGGCGAGCGCATCGGCGACCTGCTGGTGCGCCAGCTGGTGGTGACGCAGGAGCAGGTCGACGCCGCCGCCGACGAGCAGCGTGAACTGCGCGACCGCCGCGTCGGCGACATCCTGGTGGCGCAGCACATCGTCAGCGCCGAGCAGTTGATGCAGGCGATCGAGCAGCAGGCCAAGATGCCGATGGTGCGCATCGGCGAGGCGCTGCTGGCGCTGGACCTGATCACGCAGGCGCAGCTGGACGAGGCGTTGGCGCAGCAGAAGCAGGACCGCTCGGTCCCGCTGGGCGAGCTGCTGGTGCGCAAGGGCATCGTCACGCGCGCGCAGCTGCAATCGGCGCTGGCCCGCAAGATGGGTTATCCGCTGGTCGACGCGGACAACTTCGCGATCGAGCCGGACTCGGTGCGCAAGCTCCCCTTCTCCGTCGCCAAGCGGCTGGAGGTGCTGCCGCTGGTGCTGCGCGACGGGCGCCTGATCGTGGCGATGGAAGATCCCACGCGGCGCGACTGCATCGACGAGGTCGAGTTCATCACCCAGCTCAAGGTCGTCCCGGCGCTGGCGCGCCTGGGCTCGCTGACCTTCGCGATCCCCGGCGCCTATGAGCGCTTCGGCAACCAGCCGGTCTCCGCCATCGGCGGTGCCCTGCCCGCGCTGACGATGGACTTCGAGCTCGACAGCTCCGACAAGCTGATCGAAACGCTCGAGCGCGAGGGCCAGGAGCAGTCCGCCCGCGAGACGGCGCGCGAGGAGGAGAAGGACCGGCAGATCGAGCAGAGCGACAACTCGCTGGTGCGGCTGATCAACACGATGATCATCGACGCGCACAACCAGAACGTGTCGGACATCCACATCGAGACCTATCCCGGCAAGGAGAAGGTCAAGATCCGCTTCCGCAAGGACGGCGTGCTGCAGCCCCACCTGGAGCTGCCGCACACCTATCGCAGCGCGCTGATCGCGCGGATCAAGATCATGTGCGACCTCGACATCTCCGAGCGCCGCAAGCCGCAGGACGGCAAGATCAACTTCGCCAAGTTCTCCGAACGCCACAAGATCGAGCTGCGGGTCGCGACCATCCCGACCAACAACAGCCTCGAGGACGTGGTGATGCGGATCCTGGCGTCGGCCAAGCCGATCCCGATGGAGAAGCTGGGGTTCTCGGAGCGCAACCTGCGCGAGCTGAAGGCGGCCTCGGAGCGGCCGTACGGCATGGTGCTGTGCGTCGGCCCGACGGGGTCGGGCAAGACGACGACGCTGCACTCGGTGCTGGCCAACATCAACACGCCGGAACGCAAGATCTGGACGGCCGAGGACCCGGTCGAAATCACGCAGGCGGGGCTGCGGCAGGTGCAGGTCAATCCGAAGATCGACTGGACCTTCGCCAAGGCGCTGCGCGCCTTCCTGCGCGCGGACCCGGACGTGATCATGGTGGGTGAGATCCGCGACGAGGAAACCGCCGAGATCGCGGTCGAGGCCTCGCTGACGGGTCACCTGGTGCTCTCCACGCTGCACACCAACAGCGCGCCGGAGACGGTCACGCGGCTGCTCGACATGGGCATGGATCCGTTCAACTTCGCCGACTCGCTGCTGGCGGTGCTGGCGCAACGGCTGGTGCGGCGCATCTGCCCGTCGTGCCGCAAGTCCGAACCGATGTCGGACACGACGCTCAACGAGCTGCTCGACGACTACCTGCATGTGTTCTCGGCCGAGAACCGGCCGGACCGCGAGAAGGTCCTCGCCGAGTGGAAGGGCCTGTACGGCCAGCCCAACCTGCTTCAGTACCACTCGCCCGGCTGCGACAAGTGCGACCACACCGGCTTCAAGGGCCGCGCGGGCCTGCATGAGCTGCTGACCGTCACCCGGCCCATCCGCCGCCTCATCCAGACCGGCGGGCGCGCGGAAGAGCTCATGCATCTGGCCATGTCCGAAGGCATGACGACGCTGAGACAGGACGGGATCGCGAAAGTCCTGCAAGGGGTCACGACGCTCGGCGAGGTCCGGTCGACCAGCAACCAGTAGCCCCCGTCGCGAGGTGCTGTCGCGAGGTCCTGTCGCGACGCGCCATCGCGAGTGGCCCGCGAGTGGCTATTCGACCTTCAGGTCGTGATCGCGCAGCATGATGGGCTCGCGAGAGCCGCCGGCGATGCGGCGTCGGACGATCCCTTCGAGTTCATCCGTGTGGGCCTGAAAGGTCTGCAGCGGATCGTCGTTCGTGCCGTTGGGGCTGTAGCGATAGTGCAGCGTCTCGCGCCGGACGGAGGCGCCGATGAATTGCTCGCCAACGAGCACCCAGAAGCGGATGGATCCGGAACTCAGGTCGTAGAACGCGGCTGGCTTCACTCTGTCTCCTGACGCTGATGCATCACCATGGGAGATCAGGTTGCGGGCATCCGCCCGCGCCGTCTGTGCACCGGCACACACAGGCCGGCGTCGGCCCATTCGGCCCATTCGGCGCTTTCGACCCTTCCAGGCCTTTCGGCCTCAGGCCGCGACGGCCTGGGCATCGGCAGCCTTGAGCTGCTGCACCAGCGCGACGTACTCGCTCATGGCCTGCTCACGCGGCCGACCTCGTAGGCTCGCCCAGGCGTCGTACTTCGCCCGCCCCACCACGTCCAGGACGCCCGGCCGCTCGCCGGTGGCGTCGCCGAGGCTGCCCTGCTTGTACAGCGCATACAGCCGCAGCAGACTGGCCTCATCGGGCGCCCTGGCGAGCGTCCGGGACAGCGCGGCCGCGGCCTCGAAGGCCGCTTCGGCCGGGCTGGGGCCATCGGGCACGGGCTCGCCGCCGAAGTGCTCGTCCTCCAGCGCGGGCTCGTCCGGGAACCATCGTGCCTCGATCAGCCGCCCCTGATGCAGGCTGATCGCCAGCACGCCCTGGGAGGCCAGTGAACCGGCCTTCAGCGTCGTCGGCAGCACCGCCATCCCGACATTGAGCACCGGCGTGCCGAAAGCGGTGAACGTCAGCCCCTCGCCCGCCCAAGCCTGCAAGCGCGCCAGGCCCTTGCTGCCACGGAAGATGCCGGTGCTGCGGTTGTGCCCCGGCTGGTACCAGGTGAAGTCGGGGATGCCGCGCTCGTACAAGGCGGCGAAATCGGCGCGCTCCAGGTCCGCGCGGGCGGCGGCCAGCAGCGCGTCGATCGCCTCGCGGCTCATGCGCGGATCGTCGCGGCTCATGCCCAGGCCAGAGTCGCTGGCGCCGAAGAATTCCAGGGTGCGCTGGGCGACGATCTCCTTGTCGTTGTCCACGCAGATCAGGTGATAGCTGTTCTCCAGGATCACCATGCGCGCCTGGCCGGCGCGCTTGCCGGCGCCGATGTGCTCGACGAGGAAATTGGCGGAGCGGACGCTGGTCAATTCATCCTCGCGCGCATGGATCACCAGCGTGGGACAGGGAATGCGGGTCAGGTCCTTCCTCACGAAGCGGCGCAAGCGATCCACCTCGCGGATGCAGGCCAGCGGGACCCAGCTGTAGGCGAAGGCATCGCCGCGCTCGAATTTGGCGCGCACGATGGCGCGCAGCTGATCGTTCTTGATGCCGTACGGATCTTCCTCATCCACGCGCATCCGGTCCGTCACGCCCGGCACCAGGTACAGCAGGTGGCGCAGCCCGCGATACCAGGGCGTGGACCAGCCATCGATGAAGACCGGCGGCGCCAGTGCCGACCAGACGTCCCTTGTCGTGCCGTTCGCGCTTGCAGGTCTCGATGGCCAGCAGCGAGCCCATGCACATGCCCATCACATGCAGCACCTCGTGCTGGTCGACGATCTCGCGGTACTTGGCCCGGACCGCCTCCAGCCAGTCCTCGGCGCGCACGCCGAGCAGGTCGGACGGCTGGCCGCCGTGGCCCGGCAGCGTGATCGAGTAGGTGACGAAGCCCGCGTTCTTCAGGCGCTTGTGCATCGAGCCCAGGTCGTACTGCGTGCCGCCGAGGCCATGGATCAGGAAAACGGCCGGCTCAGCCATGAATCTTCTCCCCGGCCGCCAGACTCAGCAGGGCCACGACCAGCTCGACCCGACCGTCGCCGCCGTGCACCGCGGCCAGCCGCTCGCGCACGCGCTGCACCTGTCCGCCCGGCAGGCGCAGCGTGTAGGCCTGCTCGCTGGAGGCGCGCACGCCCTGCGCCACCGCCTGCCAGGTGGCTTCCACCAGGCCGCGTTCCGCGGGGTCGATCAAGTCGAGCCAGTCCTGGATAGTGACGGCGGCCGACGCCGCGCGGCCCAGGACCTGGTCGGCACCCGCCCCCCCAGGTGGCCCGGCCGGTGGTGGCGTCGTACTCGACGCTGGCCACGCCCACGGCCTGCAGCGTGCGCTCGTAGCGCAGGTGCCACTCGTCGGCGCGGGCAAGCGCGGCGCGGCGCCCTTCGGCCAGCGCGCGGGTCACCAGCAGCACGGCCGCCCAAACCATCACGAAGCCCTGCACCTCGACGACGGCCTCGCCGCGAAAGCCTTCATGGAACGCGAACGGCCCGTCGCCCTGCGCCGTGCGTCCGATGATCAGCAAGGCGCCGAGCAAGGTGGCCAGCGTGCCGCCGCGAGCGCCCCACATCAGCGACGCCACCAGCAGGAAAGGCATCGGCACGTAGGCCAAGGTCGCCGCGACGCCGCCCCAACGCTGCGCGGCCTGGTCCGAGAACACCAGCAGCACGGCGATGATGAAGCCGGCGAATGCCACCACCCCGCCGAGGAACGGCGCCATCGGCAGGCCGCCTGATCGTCTGATGCGGAAGCCCTGGAAGGCGGTGACCAGCGGCGCGACCAGCAGCAGGCCGACGATCGTCGACAGCGCCCACGCGCGCCACTCGACGCCGAGGTCCGCGTCCGGACGTTGCCAGCCCCACAGCAAGGTCGCCAGCGTGGCCCCGATCAGCGACGCCGCCACGGCGCCGGCCATCAAGAGCGCCGCCCCGCGAGGCGTCTGCGAATCCTGTCGGTCAAGCGTCGCGATCCAGGCGCCCAGCGCCATGCTCGACACCTCGATGCCGGCGAACGCCAGTGCCGGACCGACCCCGAGCCGGTGATCCACGAGGCCCCACACGGTCGCGGCCACCCCGGCGCCCGCCAGAAGCGCCGGCCAGGCCCAGCGGGCGCTGACCAGCAGAGCGGCGAACGTGATACCGCTGCTCAGCCAGACCAGCGTGGTCTGCGTCGCGGCATGGGCCATGGACCGCGACAACATGGCCGCTCCCAGCCACAGCAGGGCCACCAAGGCGGCCTTCATCAGATGTTGCATTGATGCTCCCTCACGCCCAGGTCGCGGAGCAGGATAGCGTGAGGATTTGCGTCAGGGCAAGCGTGTCAGGTCTTGCCAGGCCGGCGCTGCATGACTCGCCGCGGCGGCTGCGGGGAGTTGTGCAGAGTTTCCCTGGACCGGGCCTCTGCGCTGCCGACGACTGCGGCCGGCGCACGGTGCGATGATGGGCAGGAGCACGAGCGCACCCGCTTCCGGACTGAGCGCTGTACAGGTGTCGCAGGGCCGCTGCGCCCTGGCGAGTCGATCGATGAGACGGTCGCCGGTTGGAAGCCGGCGATCGCAATGGAGAGGAGAACCATGGCGAGTCTGGACTTCGAGGGCGAGAAGGCACAGTTCCGTGTCTTCTACGACGCCAATTCGGCGATGCTGGAGAACGCCAGCAGGTCGCTGGTCAGCCTCCTCACGGACCTGCTCCCGCAACTCGGCTCGGTGCCCTTCTCCAAGATCGAGTCACGGCTGAAGGACCGCGAGGAGTGCATCAAGAAATTCAATCTCAAATACCGTCAAGCCCTGGAAGCCGGCTCGACGGCGTACGAGATCAGGAACCACGTCAGTGACCTGGTGGGCCTGCGCATCGTCTGCCTCTATGAGGACGACATCGAGAAGATCGGCGCGATTCTCCAGAGCGAGTTCGAGGTGGTCGAAGTCACCGACAAGATCTCGACCATCGAGAACACGGAGGCCTCGTTCGGCTACAAGGGTCTGCATTTCGATCTCAAGCTCAAGAACCCGCGGCTCGAGTTGCCCGAATACCGGGCCTATGCGGACCTCCAGTTCGAAGTGCAGGTACGGACGATCGTGCAGGACTCCTGGAGCGTGCTGGATCACAAGATCAAGTACAAGAAATCCATTCCCAACCATCTGAAGCGCCGGATCAACACGCTGGCCGCGCTCTTCGAGCTGGCCGACCGGGAGTTCCGACAGATTCGGGACTCCACCGAAGAGGAGCTTCAAAAGGAAGAGGACGAGCCGGCCGAGCCAGCGGAAACGTCGGTTCCGCAAGGCGTCAATGGTGCGGCGCCAGGTGAAGCGCCGCGTACCGAGCCTCCCGAGTCCCCGGCGACCGAGCGTCGCAGCGCGAAGCTCAACGCCTTCAATTTCCTGAAGATCGCCAGCCATTTCTTCCCCACCTTCGACTTCGTGCCGCAGAAGGTGGATGGCTTCGTTCAGGAGATCGTGACGGCGCAGCCGTCCATTTCACGCTCGGAGTTCAACCAGTATTTGCGCGAGAACATCGGCATCGTCAAGCGATACCAGGTCCACTTCGAAGACAGTTCCGAGAACCGGATGAATCCTTTCACCGTGATCCGTCACAGCCTCTATCTGGGCGACAAGACGCTGTTCCAAGGCATCCTGACGAGTCTCGCGAAGAAGAATTTCGAGGAGTGGCTCTCGGTCCACGCCATCGAGGAACTCTGAGGCCACGGCCGCTGGGCGAGATCCCGTCCTGAACCGCGCCGAGGCGACCGTTCGCGGGCGTTCGCGGGCGTTCGGGACTGGCGGCGCCTAGCGCGCCAGGAGGTCCAGGATCGGCGCCGCCATCCGCGCCGCCGCGCCGCGATGCGCCGCGGCAAAGGCCGTGGCCGCCGCCGCCATCGCATCACGCTCATCGGCCTTGGTGAGAAGCACGAGCGCTTCAGCCAGTCCTTGCGTCAGCGTCTCGACGCGCCGCGCGGCGCCCGCCTGCAGCGACAGCTCCGCCGCCTCGGCGAAGTTGAAGGTGTGCGGTCCCATGAACAGCGGCACGCCGCAGGCGGCCGTCTCGATCAGGTTCTGTCCGCCGAGCTTCTCGAAGCTGCCGCCAAGCAGCGCGACATCGGCCAGGCCGTAGTACAGCGCCATCTCGCGCATCGAGTCGCCCAGCCACACGTCCGCCACGCCCGCGCTCAGCGGCGGCGTGGCGATGTCGCTGGTGCCGAAGGCGCTGCGGCGCGCGAGCGTGAGGCCCGCCTCGGTCACCATCGCGGCGATCTCGTCGAAGCGCTGCGGGTGCCGCGGCACGATCAGCAGCAGCGGTGAACCCGCCTGCGCCCTCGCCTGCGACGCCGCCTTCCAGGCGGCCAGCATCGCGGCCTCCTCGCCTTCGCGAGACACCGCCAGCATCACCACGGGCCGGTTCAGCCCGGCGCGCCACGCGCGGCCTCGCGCGAGCAGCGCGTCATCGGGCTGGAGGTCGAACTTCAGGTTGCCGCAGACGCGCACGTCCTCGACGCCGGCCTGACGCAGCCGATCGGCATCGGCCGCCGTCTGCGCCAACGCCAGCCGCAGGCTGCGCGCCGCCGGCGCCAGCAGCGCCTTGAACTTCTCGCCGCGACGCAGGCTGCGCGCGGACAGCCGCGCATTCGCGAGCACCATCGGCACGCCCGCCTTCCGCGTCTCGTGCTGCACGTTGGGCCAGATCTCGGTTTCCATCAGCACGCCGACCGACGGCCGCGTGCGCTTGAGGAAACGGCGCACCGCGCCGGGCGTGTCGAAGGGCAGCCAGCGCTGCGTGTCGCCGTCGCGCAGCAGCGCGCGGCCGGCCTCCCGGCCGGTCGCCGTCGTGTGCGTGAGCAGCAGCCGCATGCCGGGCCGCTCCTGGCGGAGGCGCTCGATCAGCGCCGCGGCCGCCCGCGTCTCGCCCAGCGAGACCGCATGCACCCAGATCGCGCCCGGGGCGATCGCCTCGCCGAAGCCGAAGCGTTCGCCCGGATGCACCGCGTAGAGCGGCTCCACGCGCCCGCGCAGCAGCACGCGCGCCAGGTAGGCCGGCGTCGCGAGCCTCAGCACGGTGCTGAAGACCGCGCGCGCCAGGCGCTCCTTGAACGAATCGGAACTCAAAGGCGAATGCCCCATGCCGCGATCAAGGAGCCCGCCAACGATGGGCCGCTCAACGATGCGCCGCTCAATGGCCGGACGTGAACGTGATGTCTGGCTTCACGCGCTGGAGCTGGGCCAGCACTTCCTTCTGGATGCGCTCCAGCGCTTCCTGCGTGTGGCCTTCGAAGCGCAGCACCAGCACCGGCGTCGTGTTGGACGCGCGCACCAGGCCGAAGCCGTCGTCGTACTCCACGCGGATGCCGTCGATCGTGATGATGTCCTTGGCGTTCGGGAACTGGGCGATCTCCTTGAGCTTGGCGACAACCTCGTGGTGCTCGCCTTCCTTGCAGGGGACGTTCAGTTCCGGCGTGTTGACGCTGTTGGGCAGGTCGTTCAGGACTTTGCTCGGGTCGTCGCTGCGCGAGAGGATTTCCAGCATGCGCGCGGCGGTGTACATCGCGTCGTCGAAGCCGTACCAGCGCTCGGCGAAGAAGATGTGGCCCGACAGCTCGCCGGCCAGCGGCGCGCCGGTCTCCTTCAGCTTGGCCTTGGCCAGCGAGTGGCCCGTCATCCACATCAGCGGCTTGCCGCCGTGCTCCACGATCCACGGGGCCAGGCGTTGCGTGCACTTGACGTCGAAGATGATCTCCGAGCCCGGCAGGCGCGTCAGGATGTCCGCGGCGATCAGCATGATCTGGCGGTCCGGCATGATCATCGTGCCGTCCTTGGTGACGATGCCCAGGCGGTCGCCGTCGCCGTCGAAGGCCAGGCCCAGCTCGGCGTCGGTCGCGTGCACGATGCGCCGGAGGTCCTCGAGGTTCTCGGGACGCGACGGATCCGGATGGTGGTTGGGGAAGTCGCCGTCCACCTTCGAGAAGATGTCCACCACCTCGCAGCCCAGCGCGCGCAGGATGGCCGGGGCGGTCGCGCCCGGGATGCCGTTGCCGCTGTCGACCACGACCTTCATCGGGCGCGACAGCTTGGCATCCTTGACGATGCGCTGGGTGTACTCGGCGATGACGTCCATCTGGCCGACGCGGCCGTTGCCGGTGGCGTAGTCCTCGGACTCGATGCGGCGCTTCAGTCCCTGGATCTGCTCGCCGTAGACGGCGGCGCCCTTCAGGACCATCTTGAAGCCGTTGTAATCCTTCGGGTTGTGGCTGCCCGTGACCATGATGCCGGAGTTGCAGCCATGCTTGCCGCGCGTCGCGGCCACGTAGTACAGCATCGGCGTCGTGACGGCGCCGATGTCGACGACGTCCAGACCGGTCGACTTCAGCCCGCGGATCAGCGCGTTCACCAGCGACGGGCCCGACAGGCGGCCGTCGCGGCCGACGGCAACGGCCTTCTCACCGGCGTTGATCGCCTCGGTGCCGAAGGACTTGCCGAGATGCTCGGCGAGCGTCTCGTCCAGCGTCGTGCCCACGACCCCGCGGATGTCATAGGCCTTGAAGATGGATGCGTGAACTTGCATGTGCTTCCTTGCAGGAATTGGTGGTGGTTCGAAACTGGGGCGCATTGTAGGCAGCGCCTATGAGAGGTCCGTGTAACCCGGTGCACGGCGGGCTACAGAGGGCAATTCCCGGGCCAGGATTGAGCGCACGGGGATCGGCCAAGCCGCCTCGGGAACCGGCCAAGCCGCCTCAAGACCGAGCGATCGGGAACCGGCCAAGGCTCCTTGGGACCGAGCGATCGGGAACCGGCCAGGGCCCCCTTTTCTCCATGTCCCTCCTTTGTCGGCCGCCCCGGCCTCCAAATTCCCTCCTCGACTTCCGAAAAGGGGGCCCTGGCCGGTTCCCTCCGGACGTCTCGTGGTGGGCCCCCAGGGGGAAGAGGGACATGTCCGAAAACGGCGAGAACCGCCGGACACCGGCTCCTATGATCCTTGCCATGGACTTCCTTCTCGACCCGGATCACTGCTACCCCGCGCTGCTGGCGCGCGACGCGCGCTTCGACGGTCAATGGTTCGTCGGCGTGACCTCGACCGGCGTCTATTGCCGCCCGATCTGCCGGGTGCGCGCGCCGCGGCGAGAGAACTGCCGCTTCTTCCCCAGCGCCTCGCTGGCCGAGGCCGCCCACTTCCGCCCATGCCTGAAATGCCGCCCCGAACTGGCGCCGGCCGCACGCCCATGGAGCACGATGGACGCCGCCGAGGTGCTGGCACGCGAAGCAGCACGCTGGCTCGACGAATGCGCGCCAGAGGAAGCCTCGCTGCCCACACTCGCCGCGCACCTGGGCGTCAGCGAGCGCCATGTGCGCCGCGTCTTCACCGCCGTGCACGGCGTTGCACCGTTGCAGTACCTGCAGACGCGCCGGCTGCTGCTGGCCAAGCAGCTGCTGACCGACACGCGGCTGCCGATCGGCGAGGTCGCGCTCGCGGCAGGCTTCTCGAGCCTGCGCCGCTTCAACGCCGCCTTCCAGGAACATTACCGTCTGAGTCCCAGCGCGCTGCGCAAGGGCGGCGCCGAGGCCGATGCGAGCGCATCCGGCAACGCGCTGGAGACCGCCGAGCTGCGTCTGGACCTGCGCCCGCCGCTGCTGAGCTCGGCGCTGCTGAACTTCCTCGCCGCCCGCGCAGTGCCAGGTGTTGAGCAGGTCGATGTCGAGCGCCTGTCGCTGTCGCGCAGCGTGCGACTGGTGCGCCCGGGCCAGGCGGACGTGCTGGGCTGGCTGTCGCTGCGACTGCCCCCCGACGGCGATGAACGGCCGCGCGTGCGCCTGTCGCTGAGCGCGTCGCTGTGGCCGGTGATCGCGCCGCTGATGCCGCGCCTGCGTCGCTGGCTCGACCTCGATGCCGACCCGCAGGCCATCGCCGCCGCGCTCGGCGAGACCCTCGGTCCTGCCGCCGCGGGCCTGCGCCTGCCGGGGTCGCTGGATCGATTCGAACTCGCGATCCGCGCCGTGCTCGGTCAGCAGGTGACGGTCGCGGCCGCACGCACGCTGGCCACGCGCCTGATCGCCAGATTCGGCGAGCCGTTGCCCGATGCCGCTGGCGCCCCGCCCGGCGTGACGCATGTGTTCCCGACGCCGGCCACGTTGGCCGCCGCCACGGTCGACGACATCGCCCCGATCGGCATGCCCGGCCGCCGGGCCGAGGCGCTGATCCACCTCGCCCGCCAATGGCCGACGCTGGCCTTTGCCCACGGCCGCGGCACGGTGGAGGACGCGATCGCGGAGCTCGCCGCCCTGCCCGGCCTCGGTCCGTGGACGGCGCACTACATGTTGATGCGCGGCTGGAGCTGGCCCGACGCCTATCTGCCGGGCGATGTCGTGCTGAAGCAATGCCTTGAAGCACGCGCCGGCCAGCCGCTGCGTCCGCGCGAGCTGATCGCTGCCGCCGAGCATTTCGCTCCTTACCGCAGCTACGCCGTGTTGCAACTATGGCGGGATGCCGCAACGAAATCCGCCGCTGCGAGGACTCTCTCGAAATCGGCCGCCGCCAAGTCCGTTTCGAAGTCCGCCGCTGCCAAACCCACGCGAAGTCAACCCAGGGTTGTGGGGCCGGAATGAGGCCGGGGGTTCCCGGAGGGATGCCCCCTGCCTCGTGGAGAGCCCGCGCTTGGCCCACCGGAGTTGGCGGACCTCCCGCCAAACCAAGGCCCAGCCTCCCGCCCACCAAGGAGAGTTTCGATGAACCACCGCCACCACACTGCCTGGACCGAGACCGACACCCCGCTCGGCCGCCTGCTGATCGCGCGCAATGCCGAGGGCTTGTCGGGTCTGTGGTTCGAGGACCAGAAGTACCATCCCGGCGCCCTCGCCGCTCCCCGCGACGATGAGGACGCGCTGCTGCGCGACGCCGTCGCGGCGATGAAGGACTACTTCGCCGGCCGGACCGCGGCGCTTCCCCCGATGTCGCCCTCGGGCACCGCGTTCCAGCAAGCCGTGTGGCGGGCCCTGCTCGGCATCCCGGCGGGCGAGACCCTGACCTACGGCCAGCTCGCCGCACGCCTGGGCCGGCCGGAGGCCGTGCGCGCCGTCGCGGCGGCGGTGGGGCGCAACCCGGTGTCGGTGCTGATCCCGTGCCACCGCGTCCTCGGCGCCGACGGCAGCCTCACCGGTTACGCCGGCGGCCTCCACCGCAAGGAAGCCCTACTGACAATCGAAGGAGGCCTGCCCGCTAAGCTGCGCTCCTCGCCCATAGAGACTTCTCCCGGGACCCCGGCCCTTCGCCGTCCCGGCAAGCACGACAACAACCAAGAGGCCCCCGCGTGAAGCGTAGCGATCTGATCGAACTGCTGGTCCTGGCCGCCATCTGGGGCGCGTCCTTCCTGTTCATGCGGGTGGCCGCGCCGGAGTTCGGCGCGGTGGCGACGGCTGCCGTGCGCGTGGCCGGGGCCTCGCTGTTCCTGATCCCGCTGCTGGGCCTGCGCGAAGGACTCGGCGACCTGCGCACCCACTGGAAGGGCCTGCTGCTGGTCGGTCTGCTGAACAGCGCCTTCCCGTTCGCGCTGTTCAGCTTCGCGGCGCTGTCGATCAACGCCGGCCTGTCGAGCATCCTCAACGCCACCACGCCGATGTGGGGCGCGCTGGTCGCCTGGGCCTGGTTCGGGCAACGCCTGGACGGGTCGCGGATGCTGGGCCTGGCGCTGGGCTTCGCGGGTGTCGTGCTGCTGGCCTGGGACAAGGCCTCGTTCAAGCCCGGCGGCAGCGGCTTCGCGATCGTCGCCTGCCTGATCGCCGCGCTGAGCTACGGCGTCGCCGCCAGCGCCACCAAGCGCTACCTCACCGGCGCCAGCCCGCTGGCCGTCGCCACCGGCAGCCAGTTCGCGGCCGCGCTGCTGCTGGCCGCGCCGGCCTGGTCGCTGCGTCCGGCCGCGATGCCGAGCGGTCACGCCTGGGGCGCGGTGGCGCTGCTGGCGCTGCTGTGCACCGGCATCGCCTACATCCTGTTCTTCCGGCTGATGAAGCGCGTCGGCCCGACCAACACGATCTCGGTGACCTTCCTGATCCCGGTCTTCGGCCTGCTGTGGGGCTGGATCTTCCTCGGCGAGACGCTGAGCGCCAGCATGGCCGCGGGTTGCCTCGTCGTGCTGCTCGGCACCGCGCTGGCGGTGGGTGTGCTCAAGCTGCCTTCGACGTCGCCTCCAGCGACGTCCTGAGGATCCTGTCCGACAGGCCCGGTGCCGCGCCCGCGCAGGCCCGGGCCAGGATCATCCCGCCGACCATCGTCGACAGCACGCCGATCGCGCGGGCTTCATCCTCCGCGGTCGGCTCGTCGACGATCGTGCCGTCGGGCCGGTGCACGGCCAGCTCGCGCAGGTAGGCGGCGATGCCGGTGCTCATCGATTCGCGCAGCAGACCGCCCTCGCGCGCCGCGTCGACGCCCAGCGCCGCCATCGGGCATCCCGCCCCGGGCGCGTCGCGATGCGCGGCGCCGAAGTAGCGTTTGAGGAAAGGCTGGTAGTCGCCGCCGTGCTTCTCCAGCTGCGCGCCCAGCCGCGACAGCGAGCCTTCGAAGGCCACGTCGCAGGCTTCGGCCGCGAGTTCCTCCTTCGACGCAAAGCGCCCATAGAAGCCGCCGTGCGTGAAGCCGGCCTCGCGGGAGATCTCCGCCAGGCCGACCCCGGCCACGCCCCGCTCGCGGTACAACTTGGATGCTGCGTCGACCAGCGCCTTGCGGTTGGCAGCCGATTGCTCTTTGGTGACTTTCATGATGGGCACCATTGTAGGAAGCCCCGCTACAACTTCCGGCCGAGGCGCGATGTCACGATTTTGAGTAGGGGCATCATCAAATCTGCGGCGGACGTCGGAAATCTCGATACGATGGCGGCCATCATTAAAACAGGCACCCCTGGAAGGATCCTCCCGCATGCTTGCCGCCGCCATGTCCCGACGCATGACCCACCGGGGTCTGCACTTCAGCTGGGTGATCGCCGGGCTGACCTTCCTGACGATGCTGTTCATGTCGGCGGCGCTGGGCCTGCCCGGCGCGATGCTGCAGCCGCTGGCGCAGGAATTCGGCTGGTCCACCAGCCAGATCTCGTCGGCGCTGGCGTTGCGTTTCGCGCTGTTCGGATTGATGGGGCCGTTCGCGGCGGTGCTGATGGAGCGCTTCGGCGTGCGCGCCGTCGTCAGCGTGGCGCTGGGGCTGGTCGGCGGCGGCATGCTGCTGGCCGGGCTGGTCACGCAGCTGTGGCACCTGGTCGTGCTGTGGGGCGTGGTGCTGGGTCTGGGCAGCGGCATGACGGCGCTGGTGCTCGGCGCCATCGTGTCCAACCGCTGGTTCGCGACGCGCAAGGGCCTGATCATGGGCATCCTGACCGCGAGCGCCGCGACCGGCCAGTTGATCTGCCTGCCGATCGCCGCCTGGATGATCGAGCGTTGGGGCTGGCGCGCCCCGCTGCTGCCGCTGGCCGTGCTGTGCCTGGCGGTAATGAGCCTGGTGCTGCTGTTCATGCGCGACCGGCCGTCGGATGTGGGCCTCGCGCCCTATGGCGCCGATCCTGCCGCTGCCGCGGCGCCGGCCGCGCCCGCCGCCAAGGTCACGTGGCTCACGCCGTTCACCGCCTTGCGTGAAGCATCGAGCCAACCGACCTTCTGGCTGCTCTTCGGCACCTTCTTCATCTGCGGGCTGTCTACCAACGGCCTGGTGCAGACCCATTTCATCTCGCTGTGCGGCGACTACGGTCTGGCGGCGGTGCCGGCGGCCTCGGTGCTGGCGATGATGGGGATCTTCGACTTCATCGGCACGATCCTGTCGGGCTGGCTCAGCGACCGCTACGACACCCGCAAGCTGCTGTGCTGGTACTACGCGCTGCGCGGGCTGTCGCTGATGTGGTTGCCGAACGCGGAGTTCACGCTCTACGGGCTGTCGCTGTTCGCGGTGTTCTACGGACTGGACTGGATCGCCACGGTACCGCCGACGGTGCGCCTGACGGCGGAGCGCTTCGGCGCGGCGAAGGTGGGGATGGTGTTCGGTTGGATCTTCGCGGGCCACCAGATCGGCGCGGCAGTCGCAGCCTACGGCGCGGGGCTGAGCCGCAGCCTGCTGCTGAGCTACGCCCCGGCGCTGTACGTCGCCGGCGCGGCCTGCCTGCTGGCGGCGGTCATGGCGATGGTGATCCGTCGGAAGACCGCTGCTGCATGACTCCCTAGACCCCGCGCGCTGCGCGCGCCCCTCACCCCTGCCCTCTCCCGCAAGCGGTAGAGGGAGTAAGAGGGTCCGCTCGGTGCATTCTCACTCCCTCTCCCGCTCGCGGGAGAGGGCGGGGGTGAGGGCCAGCGGCCTGTGCAGTCAGCCAGCGTCGACGACGTCCGGCGGCGCGGCGAGCAGCGCCTGCAGTCCTTCCTCGTCGAGGACAGTGACACCCAGCTCGCGCGCCTTGTCGAGCTTGGAGCCCGCCTCCTCGCCCGCGATCACGTAGCTGGTCTTCTTCGACACCGAGCCGCTGACCTTGCCGCCGGCGGCCTCGATCAGCTCCTTGGCCTCATCGCGCGACAGCGTCGGCAGCGTGCCGGTCAGCACCAGCGTCTTGCCGGCCAGCGGCTGCGGTCCGGCGGGCGCCGCGGCGGCCCCTTCCGATTGCGGGAATTCGACGCCCGCGGCGAGCAGCTGCTCGACGACCTCGCGGTTGTGCGCCTCGGCGAAGAACGCCGCGATGCTCTTCGCGACGATCGGCCCGACGTCCTTGACCGCCAGCAACTGCTCCTCGGTCGCGCCCATCAGCGCGTCCAGGTTGCCGAAGTGCTTCGCCAGATCCTTGGCCGTGGTCTCGCCGACCTGCCGGATGCCCAGCGCGAAGAGAAAGCGCGCCATCGTCGTGCGCTTGCTCTTCTCCAGCGCGTCGATCAGGTTCAGCGCGCTCCGGTCCCCCATGCGTTCCAGCGCGGTGAGCTTGGCCACGCCGAGCTTGTAGAGCCCCGGCAGGCTGGTGACGATGCCGCCGTCGACGAGCTGGTCGACGAGCTTGTCGCCCAGGCCCTCGATGTCCATCGCGCGCCGCCCGGCGAAGTGCAGCATCGCCTGCTTGCGCTGCGCGGGGCAGAAGATGCCGCCGCTGCAGCGGTGGTCGATGCCGCCCTTCTCGCGCACGACGTCGCTGCCGCAGATCGGGCAGTGCTTCGGCATGCGGAAGTTGGGCACGTAGCTCGCGCGCTTCGCATCGACCTTGCCGACGACCTCGGGGATCACGTCGCCGGCGCGCCGGATGATGACCTGGTCGCCGACGCGGATGCCCTTGCGGCGCATCTCGAAGAGGTTGTGCAGCGTCGCGTTGCTGACCGTCGTGCCGCCGACGAAGACCGGCTCCAGCTTGGCCACCGGCGTCAGCTTGCCGGTGCGACCGACCTGGATGTCGATGCGGTCGAGCGTCGTGACCTGCTCCTGCGCCGGGTACTTGTGCGCCACCGCCCAGCGCGGCTCGCGCGAGACGAAGCCCAGCCGCCGCTGCAGCTCGCGGCTGTTGACCTTGTAGACGACGCCGTCGATGTCGAAGGGCAACGCATCGCGCTTCTCGCCGATCGATTGATGGAAGGCCACCAGGCCTTCGGCGCCGCGCACCACCGCGCGGTCGGCATTGACCGGCAGGCCGTAGGCCTGCAGCGCGTCCAGCATCGCGCTGTGCGTCGCCGGGATCTCCCAGCCCTGCGTCTCCCCGATGCCGTAGGCGAAGAAGCTCAGCGGCCGCTGCCGCACCAGCGCCGGGTCCAGCTGCCGGATCGCCCCGGCGGCCGTGTTGCGCGGATTGACGAAGGTCTTCTCGTTCGCGGCCCGCTGGCGTTCGTTGAGCGCCTCGAAATCGTCGCGACGCATGTAGGCCTCGCCGCGCACCTCCAGCACCGCGGCCTTCGCGCCCTCGCCCGAGAGCTTCAACGGGATCTGCTTGATCGTGCGCACGTTCTGCGTCACGTCCTCGCCGGTCTCGCCGTTGCCGCGCGTGGCGGCCTGCACCAGCACGCCGTGCTCGTAGCGCAGGCTGATCGCCAGGCCGTCGAATTTCAGCTCCGCCGCGTACTCGACCGGCGCGGCGTTCTCGCCCAGGTCCAGTTCGCGTCGCACACGCGCGTCGAAGTTCTCGGCGCCGCTGGCCTCGGTGTCGGTCTCGGTGCGGATCGACAACATCGGCACCACGTGCCTCACCGGCTCGAAGCCCTCCAGCACCTGCCCGCCCACGCGCTGCGTCGGCGAGTCCGGCGTCAGCAGCGCCGGGAACGCGGCCTCGATGGCCTGCAGTTCCTGGAACAGCTTGTCGTACTCGGCATCGGGCAGCGACGGCGTGTCGAGCACGTAGTACAGGTGGGCGTGGTGATGCAGTAGCGCGCGGAGTTCGGCGGCGCGGGCGGTGGCGTGTTGGGCGGAGAGCGAAGACACGGAAGCGGACCTCGAGGGAGTCATGCGCGCATTGTGGCGCACCCCCACTGAGCCACCGCTGGTCACGGCTGGCACCCCTGTCTTCTCGCACTCTCTGGAAAGGAGGTCTGTTCCCATGACCCTCGACGTCGTCACCGCATCCGCGCCCCTCGCCCGTTCGAAGCACCGCCGCGCCGGCGCCCGTCCGCAACGCGGCGTCACCCTGCTCGAACTCCTGATCGGGGTCGGCGTGATCATCGTTGTCATGGTCATCGTGCTGATGGGCATGCGCAACCTCAACGCGCAGATGGACCGCTCCGCCCTGCTGCGGCAGGCGCCGCAGATCCGGGCCAACGTGGCCGGCTTCGGGAAAACCGGCGCGGTGAACCTCGCCGAGGTGACCACCGCCCGCGCGCACGGCTTGAGCGCCTTCCCGCTCGGATCCGTCACCGTGGCGGGCGACGCCGTCACCGTGAAGCACGAGCTCGGCGGCCAGATCTTCGTCGCGGGCTTCAACGACGACTTCGGAGCCGCGAAGAAGGGCGAGGCGTTCACGCTGAGCTACACCGGCATTCCCACGTCGCAATGCGCCAGCGTCGCGCGGGGACTCGCGCTCGTGGCCGACGGCATCTGGGTCGGCGAGGAGACGGCCGAGATCAGGCACACGAAGCCCGCCGACAACAAGGTCGTGAAAGTGCCCGGCTCCGCCGAGCCGATCGGCGTCGGCAAACTCGTCGATGCATGCAAGACCGAGAGCGCCGTGGTCACCGTCCACGCGTTGATGGCCAACTGAACGCGCACCGATGGTCTCGTCACGATTCCTCTGCGTCTGCGCGCTGATGTCCGGCGCGGCGGTCTCCGCATCGCCCCTGCCGCCGGACACCGGTCCACGGCCGGTCGCCGCCGCACGGGCGGACCTCGAGACCGACGCTGCGATGGGGTGGACCTTCGCCCGCGTCGACGGCACCGTCCACCAGGCGTTGCAGCGCTGGACACGCGAGGCGGGCTGGCAGCTGGTGTGGGAGGTCGATCGCGACTTCCCCATCGATGCCGAGGTCACGCTGCGCGGCAACTTCCTGGACGCGTTGGCCCAGGCGATGGCCGTGTTGCGCGACACCGACTTCCCGCTGCAGGCCCGCGTCCAGGCGGGGACCCGCGTGGTGCGGGTCGTCCGCTACCTGCCCGATGGTGCTCGCCAGTGAGGACCTTCCCCGTGCCGTCTTTCCCGCGGTCCTCACCGCGCTTATCTCCGCACTCATCTCCGTGTCCATCGCTGCGTTCGGTGCTGCGTTCGGTGCTGCGTTCGTCGCCGAGGTCCCTCCCGCATCCTCCGGGCGGCGCTCCCCGTCGCCTCGTGATCGTCGGCGGGATGGCGGCCTGCGTCGCCATCGTCATCGCCATCGCCGGATGCGCGATGCCGGCCGCGCGCGAGACCGAGCGGGCCCAGCAGGCCCTGCTCGATCGCGCCGAGGCGCTGCAGGCCCGGCTGCGCGAGCCGGCCACACCGCCGCCGCTCGTCGTGAGCGATCCGACCCCGCGCTTCGCAAGCCGGTCCATCCCGCTGCGCCGCGACGAGCGGCTGCCGGACCACCTCGGCGACATCCGCCTGCACGCGCCGGGTCGGCTGCCGCTGGCCGCGGTGGCCGAACTGCTCTCGCGCGCGATCGGCCTGCCGGTGATCATGACGCCGGACGCGCTGCACAGCGCCGCCGACTACGCGCCCGGTCCCGCGCCGCGGCCGGCCTTCGACGCGGCCACCGCCGCGCCCGAGGAGAGCGCCGCGCTGCGCCGGGCCGGCCGGGCGGGCGCCCTGCGGCTGGACATCTCCGCGCCGGAACACCAGAACACCGTCGAGATCGACCACGCCGGCCCCTTGCGTCCGCTGCTGGACCGCATCGCGGCGCAGGCGGGACTGCACTGGCGCCACACCGGCGGACGCATCGTGTTCTCCCGCGTGGTCACGCGCGCGATGCCGGTCAAGGCGCTGCCCGGCGGCCTGGACGCGAGCGCGTCGTTCGACGTGTTCGGCGGCGCGGAAAGCTCCGGCGGAGGTGCCGCCAAGATCGACGGCAACGCGCAGAGCGACTACTGGGCCGGGCTGCCCGACGCGCTCAAGCCGATGCTCTCCCCGGCCGCGGCGCTGCAGGTGGATCCGCGCGCGGGACTCGTGACCGTCACGGACGCGCTCGCCAACGTCGAACGCGTGCAGACCTACCTCGACGCGCTCAACGCCAACCTGCTGCGCCAGGTCGTGCTCGAGATCGAGGTGCTGCAGGTGAGCTTCAACGACGAGTTCAGCAACGGCATCGACTGGCGCCTGATGCTGGGCCGGCTCGGCCAGGGTAACCAGCTGGACCTGATCGCGCCGGTGGCGCTCGGTCCGCTGGGCGCGGGCACGCCCGCGGCGCTGAGCTTCGTGCTCGGCCAGTCGGGCTCGCGCGGATCGCCCAGCGAGTGGGTCGCCAAGGCGTTGCAGGAGTACGGTCGCGTGTCGACCGCCTATTCGAGCGTGGTCACCACCACGAACCGGATGCCGGTGCCGGTCGGCGCGTTGCAGACGCGCTCGTACGTGCAGCGCGCGACGGCGCCGACCGTGAGCCCGACCACCGGCCTGACCACCGCGGGCGCGCTGGAGCCCGGCAAGCTCACGACCGGCCTCGGTCTGACGGTGCTGCCGGTGATCCTGGATTCGCACCTCGTGCTGCTGCAGACCGCGCTGCAGATCAGCGAGCTGCGGCAGCTGCGCGCCTTCACCAGCGGCAGCGGCCAGCTGGCGCGGTCGGTGCAGTTGCCCGAGACGATGAGCTTCAGCACCCTGCAGCGCATCAGCGTGCCGGCCGGTCGCACGCTGGTGCTGGCCGGCTTCGAGCGCCGGCAGACCCAGCTCGACGACGCGGACATGGTGCGCGGCCTGGTGCCGCTGGCGCGGCGCGGCATGCACGCCAGACAAGGGACGGTCGTGCTGATCACGCCAAGACTGGTGGGGCCATGATGGGCGCGCGACCGACACCGCCGGGCGGCGACGACAAGACCGCCGAGGGGCGCGAGGCCCGAGCAACGCGCGAAGCCAGCGAGGCCCGCGGTCTCGACGAGCACGGCGTGGCCCGGGTGATCGCCGTCGCCGGCGTGCGGCTGGCCTTCGGGCTGGACTGGCACCCGGTGGCGCGGCCCGACGAGCCGGGCCCCGACCTGCGCCAGGCGCGCGCCGCCGGCTACCGCTTCGTCGCGCGACTGCCGGACGGTGCCCTGCTGGGACTGGCGCGCCGGATCGACACGGGTCGACGCGCGCATCGACTTCTGCATCGTCGCGCCCATTCGGCGGTGGCCTTGCTCGTGGCCCGTTTCGCGGAACGCGGCGCGGAGGCCTGCCTGATCGCCGCCTCCGGCACCGGCATCGGCACCCGAGCGTCTGGTGGTACGAGCACGCGCGTGGCCTTTGTCGGCCTGATGGAGCGGCGGCCGGTGCCAGGCTTTGACCGCGTGCTGCCCGACCTCGACGCGGCGCTGGCGGTGCTGCAGGAGTTCCGCGACATGCATCCGGACCAGGAGGTCCGCGTCGCCAGCCATCTGCCCGGGCAGGACCGCATCGGCGAAGCGCTCGCACCGGACCTGCTGTTCGGCCAGCCCGACGGCGACACGCGCCTGCTGCCTCTGCTGCCTGCGCGCTGGCCGGCCGCGCTCGCCGCGGGCCTGGCCGCGCTGGGCCTGAGCGTCGGCTTCACGATGTGGATGCGGCATCAGCGCGAGGTGGAGCGCGCGACGCTCGACGCGGCGCGCCATCTCGCGGCGACGGCGGCGTCCCGTGCGCAAGCCTCCGCCCAACGCGCCCGCCGACTGGGCAGCCTGTTGGAGCAGGCGGGCCGACCGGGCCTCGCCCCGTTGGACCGCTGGCGTGCCGCCATCGCCGCGCTGCCCGTGAGCCGCGCCGGATGGACGCTTCAGCAGGTCGACTGCGATCGCTCGAACGGATGCGTCGCCACCTGGGCGCGCCATCACGGCAGCCTCGAGATGCTGGACGGGCTGCCGGCCGGCGTGATCGGCGCGCCATCGATGCGGCCCGAGCTGTCGGCCGGCGAGGACGCCCTCGCGGCCTCGATGCAGACGGCGCTGGCGGACACCGTCGAGCCGCCGCTGAGGCGGGGCGAGGCGCTCATCGCCGCGCGGCTGCCGCCGTTGCGCCTGGCCATGAACGTCTGGGGCAGCCACCTGCAGGAGCTGGCGACCGTCGGCGGCGCCGACGCGTCGCTCACGCCGGGACCGTCCCTCGACGGCGAGGCCGGCGTCAGCGACCCGACCACCACGAGCACCGCGACAGCCAGGACAGGCATGAGCACCACGACAGATGCAGCCTCCACGACAGGCACGGCCTCCACGACCGGCATGACCGGTGCGGACCAGGAGCGCGCGGACCTCGTCGCGCAGCCGGTCGTCCGGATGGTCTGGCGCTTGAAGGACGGCGTCTGGTCCCTGCCGCTGGTCCAGGTGCCGCCGTACGTCGTCGTGGAGACCCTCACCCTGAATTTCGCCGCGTCACAGATCAGCTATGAGCTTTCCGGATCCCTCTTCGCGCATGGCCTGCGTTACTGACGTCTTCACTCCCCGACACTGCCGGCGGGTCCGCGCGACGGCGCTGGGGTCCTGCCTGCAGGCGGCGCTGTCGGTGACGCTGTCGATGACCTTCTCGACCGCCCTGTCGACAGCCCATGCCGGCGGCGACGGAAGCCGCGCGCCCGAGACGACGCCGGGCGTCAGCTTGCGCCACCTGGTCGATGTGGCGCGACACAACAAGGCGGCGGAGCTGGCCGCCGCCACGGCCCGTCTGGCGGGCACGCCGCGCCCGCCCGGTGATCCGGCGGTGCCGGCGCCATCAACGGCACGGGGTGCCGCGCTCGCCGAGCTGCCCCGGCTCTGGTCGCTCATGGCCGCCGGAGACCGCTGGCGGGCCGAGGTGCTGTTGAGGGGGCGCCTGCATGCCGTCGACAGCTCGTCCGGGCCGGAGACCCGCGTCGGACCGTGGCGTGTGCTCGGACTGACATCGGAGGGACTGCGTGTCGAACGGGTCGCGGCGAGCGGACGTCCACCTCGTCCCCCTCGTGCTGCCGCCACCCGCACAGGGAGCCGCGGCCGCGAGCTATCGCTTCGACGGCGGCAGGTCGCTCGCCGCCGGCGCCTCCGCGCAAGCCGGCCTTGGACGGCTCGATGACGGAGACGGAAACGACGACAGCGGCGATGGCATCGGCGATGGCGGTCACGGCGGTGACGGCGACGCCGTCCATCGCGCCACGGCATTGCCCCTGCCCGCGGCCCCCGCAGCCGCGGCGCCGTCCAGCGCGCCCTCCCTTTGAGCAACGCCTTGAGTTCCCCCTTCAGCCGCCACGTCGACGACCCGGCGCGCCTGCCTCCGTTCGAGCGCGTGCTGTCCGTCGCCGCGGACGCGTTGCTCGCCGCGCCCGCGGTCGACGGACTGCCGGTCGCCAGCCACAAGCAGGACCGGCTGGCGGCGCTCGCGCTGGCCGGCGGGCGCTTCCTCATCGTGTCGGCGGTGGACGAGGTCCATCGGCCCGACTGGTATCGCCTCGTCCAGGCCGGGAAGGCGAAAGGCCTGACCTATGCCGGCCACCTGACCGCCGCGCCCGAGGTCTTCGCCGCGCTGCTCGCTGGCGCGGCGACGCGGGTGAACGCCCCGCTGGAAGCCCTCGAGGCCACCGCCGACGAACGCCAGGCCGCCGAGACGGCCCGCGACATCGACGCCATGGTGGCGGGCTCCTCGCCGCTGGAATGGTTCCGCGCCATCGTGCAGCGCTGCCGCCTGGCCGGCGCGAGCGACCTGCACATCGAACTGCGGGGGCCGGTCGCGCTGGCCCGGGTGCGGCTGGACGGCCGCATGCGGGTGCTGGACCGCCATCCGGCGCGCACCGCCGTCGACGGGCTGTCGGCCGCCTACACGATGCTGGCCGAGGAGCGTTCCCGCACCGAGGTCGCCTTCAACGGCGCAGTGCCGCAGGCCGCGATGATCCCGCTGGAACTGCCCGGCCTGCGGCTGACGCTCCGGTACCAGAGCCATCCCGCGGTCGGCGGCATGGACGTGGTGATCCGCCTGTTGCGCGCCTCCGGCAGCGGTCGCGATGACGCCGCCGGATCACCCGACGCCGGACCTCTCGACGCCGGTCGACCGCGTCTGGCGTCGCTGGAAGCGCTGGGGTTCACGCCGTGGCAGGCCGGCCGCCTGCGCGAGGCGCTGGCCTCGGCCTGGGGCGGCGTGTTCGTCGCCGGAGTCACCGGCTCGGGCAAGACCACGACGCTCAACGCGATGATGACCATGCTGGCCCGCGACGGCTCGCGCAAGCTCTTCACCATCGAGGATCCGGTCGAGTACGAGACGCCCGGCGTCAGCCATCTCTCCATCCAGCGCGGCGCGGCGGGCGGCGCGGATCCGTTCCACGGCGCGATGCTGGCGTTCCTGCGCATGGATCCCGACGTCGGCCTGTTCGGCGAGATCCGCGACGGCCTGTCGGCCTCGATGGCGCAGGCCGCCATCCAGACCGGGCACAAGATCCTGTCGACGGTCCATGCGACCTCCGCGCTGGGCATCGTGGGCCGGCTCTCGTCGCGCCTGCTCGGACTGGACCGCGAGGACCTGTGCGATCCGGAGTTCCTCTCCGCGATGGTCTACCAGGTACTGATGCCGATCAACTGCGAGCACTGCAAGCGCCCCGCCGCCGCCGTCATGGGCGCGGACACGCTGCAGACGCTGCAGGCGGGTTTCGGCCTCGACCCGGACAAGATTTACTGCGCCAGCGCGCACGGCTGCACGCACTGCCGGCGGCCCGGCATCGACTACGGGGACGGCATGACCCCTGGACACCCCGCCGGCGCCGCAGGCGCCGGAGACCCCAAAAGCGCCCGAAGCGACCGGACCGCCCGAACCACTGAACGCGCCGACGACACCCACGACGGCACGGCCGGCGTCAAGGTCGGCGCGGAAGTGATCGTTCCGGACCTGCGTCTGCTGGACCTGCTGCGGCAGGGCCGGGACGCCGAGGCCCGGCGCCACTGGCGGCGCCGCCGCACGGCGCCGTTCACCGATCCGGACATGGACGGCAAGGACGCCTGGGGGCATGTGCTGTACGACGTCGCCCACGGGCGCGTCGATCCCTATCACTTCGAGCGGACCTTCGGCAGCGCGGCGCTGCTGGCCCAGACGCTCGCCGCCGACGATGCCTGAACCCGCCGCCGCGGACGTCGCGATCCGCCTCGGCCCGGTCCCCTGCCCGGACCACGATCGCGACCCTGCCCTCGACCTCGACCCACACTTCGACATGCGCCCGCCCCGATGACCCACCCGCTCGACTGGCTGCTGCTGCGCGCGGCGGCCCGGCGCCTGCGCCGCCGGCGCGGCGATTTCTACTACGACCTGGCCTCGGCGCTGGAGGATCGCGTCCCGCTCTACACCATCCTGCGCAAGCTCGAGGCCCGCGCCCGCCGGCGCTCGCGCGGCGACCAATTGCTGTACCGCCGCATGCTGCGCGCGGCGATGGGCGGCTCGCTGGCCCGCGCGCTGCACGGCGTCATGCCGCCGACCGAGCTGCTCATGATCGACGCGTTGCAGGGCGGCGGCGATGAGCGCCTGGCCCAGGGCCTGCACTTCCTGTCCGGCACCGTCGAGAAGGTCGACGGCATGTTCCGCGCGGTGCGCAAGGCGGTGGCCTATCCGCTGCTGCTGCTCGGCGCGATGACCGCCATCCTGGTGGCCTTCTCGCTGCACGCGGTGCCGGTGCTGGCCGATCTGATCGCCCCGGAGCGCTGGCCGCCGCTGGGGCGCGCGCTGTACGCGGTCGCGTGGACGATCCGCCACCACGGCCTGACGCTGGGCGCGGCGGTGCTCGTCGCGGGCGGGCTCTTCGTGTGGTCCCTGCCGCGCTGGCAGGGCCGCACGCGACGCTGGCTGGACCGGCACCCGCCGTTCAGCCTCTACCGCGATTTCTCCGGGGCGATGCTGGTGATCTCGCTGTCGTCGCTGATGCGGGCCGGCGTGTCGCTGCGGGCGTCGCTGGAGCGCGCGGGCCGGTTCAGCGCCCCGTGGATGCGCTGGCACCTGCGGCAGATCCTGTCGCGATTGTCCGGACGTGAATCGGCGCAGTTCGGTCGCGCCTTCGCCACCGGCGTGCTCAACCCCCGCATGGAGGAACGCGTGCAGGACGCCGCCGAGCGCCGCGACCCCGTCGCCGCGTTCGTGCGGATCGGCATCGGCTCGATCGATCGCCTGCAGCTCGGCATCTCCGACTCCGCCGCGCGCCTGAACGGGCTGCTGATGGTCGCCGCGGCCATGCTGCTGCTGTTCCTGCTCGGCGGTTTCCTGAGCACCGTCATGGAGGCGCAGAGCAGCCTTCAATCCGACATGGGGGGCCTGTGAGGCGCGCGATCGCGGCGGCGATGATGGCGCTGGCGGCCGCGATGCCGCCGCAGGCTCAGGCTCAGGCTCAGGCTCAGGCTCAGGCTCAGGCTGGGAAAGTGCCACCGGTCGGAAGGACGGCGCGCTTGAACGACGCCCGGTTCGACCGCTGCTTCCAGCTCGCGGGAAATCGCTACGGCGTTTCGCCGCTGCTGCTGAAGGCCGTCGCGCGCCAGGAGTCCGGCCTGAACCCGGCCGCGGTCCATCGCAATGCCAACGGCTCGACCGACATCGGCCTGATGCAGATCAACTCCTCCTGGCTGCCCGTGCTGGCGCGGCATGGCGTCAAGGAGGACGACCTGCGCGTGCCCTGCGCCAACATCCTGGTCGGGGCGTGGATCCTGGGCAGCAACTTCCGTTCGATGGGGCGCACGGTCGATGCGCTGGGCGCCTACAACGCGCGCGATCCGGCCAAGCGGTTGGCCTATGCGCATCAGGTGCTGCGGCGGTACGCGGCGCTGCGCGCGGAGCTCAGTCTCCGCGCTCCGATGATCCCGACGCCTCCGCGTCCCCCGACGGCGGACCGCCCACCCGCGCGATCATGACCTGGTCGACGCGGTGGCTGTCGACGTCGACGACCTCGAAGCGCCAGCCGTGCCATTCGACGACGTCGGTGCGCTTGGGGATGCGGCGCAGCATCACCATCAGGAAGCCGGCCAGCGTGTCGTACTGGCCGTGGTGCGGGAAGTCGTCCACGCCCAGCGCGCGCTGCACGTCGGGGATGGGCGTGATGCCGTCGGCCAGGAAGCTGCCGTCGTCGCGCCGGATGATCTGCTGCTCCTCCTCGGCGGTGGAGACCAGCGAGCCCATCACCGTGCTCATCACGTCGTTCAGCGTGATGACGCCGACGACCAGCGAGTACTCGTTGACGATCACGGCGAAGTCCTCGTGCGCGTTCCTGAAATGCGTCAGCACCTCGGCCAGCGTCAGCCGGTCCGGCACGATCAGCACCTTCTTGACCAGCGCGGGCTCGGCGCGCAGCGAGATGATCTCGCCGCGCAGCACGCGCTGGAACAGGTCGGTCGCGTCGACGTAACCCACGACCTGGTCGATCTCGCCGGCGCAGACCAGGTAGGTCGAATGCGGCGAGTCCGCGATCCGGGTGCGGATCAGCGCCTCGTCGTCGTCGAGCGAGAAGTAGACGACGCGCTCGCGCGAGGTCATGGACGACTCGACGGTGCGGGTCTCGAGCTCGAAGACGTTCTCGATCACCTGCTGGTCCGCCGCCGAGACGACGCCGGCGCGCTGGCCCGCCGCGGCCAGGGCGAGGATGTCGTCGTGGGTGATCGTGTTGTCCGGGCTCATCGGCCGGCCCAGCAGCCGCAGCAGGCCGTCGGCGACGTGGTTCAGTCCCCAGGCCAGCGGCCGCAGCACGAGGGTGAGGAACAGCATCGGCCGGATCAGCGCCATCGCGACCCGCTCGGGTTCGTTCATCGACAGCCGCTTGGGCAGCAGGTCCGCCAGCACGACGAAGAGGATGGTCACGCAGGTGAAGGACAGCGCGAAGGCGGCGCGCTGCGCGGTGTCGATGTCGATCAGCGGGCGCAGCAGCGATTCGAAATGCGGCGTCAGCGCGCCCTCCCCGACCACGCCGGCCAGGATCGCCAGCGTGTTCACGCCGATCTGCACGACGGTGAAGTAATAGCCGGGCTGTTCCTGCACCTTCAGCACCTGCGCGGCGCGGTGGTCGCCCTCGTCCGCCAGCTGCCGCAGCTTCAATCGCCGCGACGCGGCCAGCGAGAGTTCCGCCATCGAGAAGAACGCGCTGGCACAGATCAGCAGGAGGATGAGCAGCAGGCTGGAACTCAAGGCGGCTTTCGGAATGGGGGAGCCGCCAGTGTAGCGGGCGCCTCCCGCGGCCCGGGTGGCCCGTCCAGGCCAGAAACCCCCTCGGCGCCGACCCGTGAAGGCCCCGGGTTCACCAGGCTGGTGCGGGTGCGCGGCTTGCTTGGGGCCCATGGACTCGCTTGAATCGGGCTTTCACAAGGAAAATTCTGCCGATGCATGCCTCGCCAGCCGGTTCCGACGGCCTCCCCTCCGCGCCGATCCCCGCGCCACTTCCGGCGCCGCGCCGCCGCCATTTCCTGGACGGCGGCGGCGAGATGGGCGAACGCATGCGCGCGCTGGACTGGAGCGCCACGCCGCTCGGTCCGCCGGACGGCTGGCCGGGCGCGCTGAAGACGGTCGTGCGGATGATGCTGGACTCGCGCTACGCGATGTGGATGGCGTGGGGGTCGGAGATGACCTTCTTCTGCAACGACGCCTACCTGCCGACGCTGGGCATGAAGCGCGAATGGGCGCTCGGGGCGCGTTCGCAACAGGTCTGGGCCGAAGTCTGGGACGCCGCGTACAGCCGCATCCGCCATGTGCAGGCGACCGGCGAGGCGACCTGGGACGAGGGGCTGCTGCTGTTCCTGGAACGCAGCGGTTTCGCCGAGGAGACGTATCACACCTTCTCCTACAGCCCGGTCTACGACGACGAACTGCGCGTGAACGGCATGCTGTGCGTCGTCACCGAGGTCACGGACCGGGTGATCGGCGAGCGCCGCCTGCGCGTGCTGCGCGACCTCGCGACGCGCACCGTCGGCGCGGACCAGCCGCACGAATGCGCGCGGCGGGCCTGCCACGTGGTGTCCGACTATCCGATGGACCTGCCGTTCGCGGCGCTCTACCTGGACGAACCCGGCGGCCAGACCGCGCGACGCATCTGCTTCAGCCTCCCCGGCGGCGCGGGGGCGGAGGGGGCCGATGTCCCCTTCCCCGAGCTCATCAGCCTGCTCGATCCGCCGGACGGCTGGCCGTTGCAGGATCTCGCCGCGGGCGGCGCGGCACGCGACCTGCCCGACATGCCGGCGCTGGGCGTGTCGCTGACGCTGCCGCCCTGGCCCGAGACGCTGACGCGCGCCGTGCTGCTGCCGCTGCGCAGCGCGGGCAAGGACCTCGCCGGTTTCCTGGTGCTGGGCGTCAGCCCGCGCCGCCCGCTGGACGAGGACTACCGCGATTTCCTGAACCTGGTCGCGGGCCAGGTGTCGGCGGCGCTCGCCGACGCGTCCGCCTACGAGGCGGAACGCCGTCGCGCGGAATCGCTGGCCGCGCTCGACCGGGCGAAGACGGCCTTCTTCTCCAACATCAGCCACGAGTTCCGCACGCCGCTGACGCTGATGCTGGGCCCGCTCGAGGAACTGGTGACCGCGCCCCGGCCTGGACGGCCCGGCGCGGGACCGGCTGGCGCTGGTGCTGCGCAACGCCACGCGGCTGCAGCGGCTGGTCAACACGCTGCTGGATTTCTCGCGCATCGAGGCCGGCCGCTCGCAGGCGCGCTACCAGGCGAGCGACCTCGCGGCGCTGACGCGTGACCTGGCAAGCACCTTCCGCTCCGCGATGGAGCGCGCCGGGCTGGCCTTCGAGGTCGACTGCGCGCCGCTGGGCGCGCACGCCTACGTCGACCGCGAGATGTGGAAAAGATCGTCCTGAACCTGCTGTCCAACGCCTTCAAGTTCACGATGCGGGGGCAGGTGACGGTGCGGCTGCGTGAATCCAGACGTGAACCCAGACGTGAACCCGGCGGCGAGCCGGCCCTCGCCGTGCTGGAGGTGGCCGACACCGGCACCGGCATCCCCGCGGACGAGTTGCCGAAGGTCTTCGATCGTTTCCATCGCGTCGCGGGCGCGGGAGGGGCGCACCCACGAGGGGTCGGGCATCGGGCTGGCGCTGGTGCAGGAACTCGTGCGCCTGCACGGCGGCCGGATCGAGGTCTCCAGCGTCCATGGCGAGGGCACGCTCTTCCGCGTCCTGCTCCCGCTGGGGTGGGAGCACCTGCCGCCGGAGCACGTCGAACGCCTCGAGCGGGCGGAGGAGCGCCACGGGCGCGCCGGCGTCCCCGCGTCGCCAGCCAGCACGACCGGCGCGCGGGCCTACGTCGACGAGGCGCTGCGTTGGCTGCCCGCGCCGGAGCCGCTGCGGGAGGCCGCGCCCGGCCACGCCGGCGCCGATGGCGTCGACACCAGCCGCGACCCGGGCGCCGGCTGGCCGGCGGCGGACCAGCGCTTCGCCGCGACCTTCGGCGCGCGGGTCATCGTCGCCGACGACAACGCCGACATGCGCGCCTACCTGCGCGACCTGCTGTCGCCGTACTACGCGGTGGAGCTCACCGCGGACGGCCTGCAGGCCCTGGAGGCCGCGCGGCGCGAGCCGCCGGACCTGCTGCTGAGCGACGTCATGATGCCGAGGCTGGACGGCCTGGCGCTGCTGGCGGCGATCCGCGCGGATGCGCGGCTCGGCGGCGTGCCGGTGGTGCTGCTGTCGGCGCGGGCCGGCGAGGAGGCCCGCATCGAGGGCCTGGACACCGGCGCCGACGACTACCTGATCAAGCCGTTCTCGTCGCGCGAGCTGCTCGCGCGGCTGGGCGCGCTGCTGGAACTGCGGCGCCTGCGGCAATCGTCGGAGGCGGCATTCCGGCTGCGCACCGAGCAGTTCGAGACGCTGCTCAACGAGGCGCCGATGGGCGTGTTCCTGGTCGAGCACGACGGGACGGCGCTGCGCCTGCGCGAGGCCAATCCGACGGCGCGCGCGGCCTTCGGCGGTCCGCCGGAGCTGGTCGGCGCGCTGATCGGCGAACGATTCGACGCGCTCGTGGAGCGGCAGTGGGGCCATCCGCTGTCGGACCAGATCGTGTCCCTGTTCCAGCGCACGCTGGAGACCGGCGACCCGTACCACACGCCCGAGTTCATCCAGGAGCGCAGCGACCTGGGTGTCATCGAGGCCTACGAATGGCAGATCAGCCGGATCCCGCTGGCGGACGGCGCGCCGGGCGTGGTGTGCTACTTCCGCGAGATCTCCGCGCATCTGAAGGCGCGGCGGCGGCTGGAGGCGGCGGACCGCCAGAAGGACCAGTTCCTGGCGATGCTGGCGCACGAGCTGCGCAATCCGATCGCGCCGATCCGCAGCGCGGGCGACGTGCTGTCGCGTCTGGGCCTGCCGGACGAACGCTCGACGAAGATGGTGGACATCATCCGCCGTCAGGTCCAGACGCTGACGCGGCTGGTGGACGACCTGCTGGACGTCTCGCGGATCACGCAGGGCCGGGTGGAACTGCAGTGCGGGCCGGTGCTGCTGTCGGAGGTCATCGCGCAGGCGGTGGAGACGGCGGAGCCGCTGATGCGGGAGCGGCGCCACCACTTCTCGGTGACCACCGGCGGCTTGCCGGTGCGCGTGCACGGCGACCTGGCCCGGCTGGTGCAGTGCGTGGCCAACGTGCTGACGAACGCCGCGAAATACACCGATCCGGAAGGCCGGATCGAGCTGGCGATGAGCGAGGAGCCGTCCCCGTCCGGCGGCCCCGGCATCGCGCTGATCCGCGTCAGCGACAACGGCATCGGCGTGCCGCCCGCGCTGCAGGCGACGATGTTCGACCTGTTCGTGCAGGGCGACCGCGCGCTGGACCGCTCGCAGGGCGGGCTGGGCATCGGCCTGTCGCTGGTGAAGCAGCTGATCGGCATGCACGGCGGCAGCGTCTCGGTGCACAGCGAGGGCTCCAGCCGCGGCGCGCGGTTCGAGCTGCGCCTGCCCCTGCTCGTGCCCTCGCCTGCCTGACCCGCCAGTGCAGACGTGCGCCGTGACGGCGCGCGGGGGATGTGGGCCGGCGTGAACCGCAGGGTTCGCGCGTCGTACTCATTCCGGGCTCGCATCGCGCCTCCGCCCCGTCGGCCAGGCGCCGTGCCGGCGCGCTGGACCTCGTCCTCCAGTGGGTCGGCAGGCTGGCCCCACGGCGGGCCCCGGGTCCGAGTCACAAGCCTCGTTCCCACTGGAGTTCCCCCATGTCTGCACCCCCTCGTCCCCGATCGTCGGGCAAGTCGGGCACGCTGGCCGGCGTCCGCCGCAGCCGCCTGGGCGTGGCCATCGGCGCGATCTCGCTCGCCTGCTGGGTGTCCGGGCCGGCCACGGCATCCGCCGACAACGGCGTGGCGCCGGGGACCGGCGGCGAAGGGCGCCTCGGCCCATCGCCGTTCAGCGCCGTCCCGAACAATTTCACCGGCACGGGCGGCGATGCCGGCGGCCAGGGCGGATCGCCGGGGATCAACCGGGTGCGGAACAACAGCGTGAACGGCACCGGAGGCCAAGGGTATGGCCTCGGTCCCAACGCCCCCACGGTGCAGGGCGGCGCGGTCGGTCTTCTGATCTCGACGGACACCGGCGTCACCGCCCTGCGTCTCGGCGGCAACGGAAAGGACGGACCCGATGCCGGCTTCCTGCGCTTCCACGGCGCCTCGGGCGGCGGCGGGGGCGCGGGGGTGTTCGCCACCTCGCCCCTCGCGCTCGAGGTCACCGCCGCCGGCGGTGTGGCCGGCGGCAACGGCGGCGCCGGCGGCACCGGGCAGCCGGGTTCCACCAACAGCGCCAAGGGCGGCGGCGGGGGCGGCGGCAACGGCGTCACGATGTCCGGCGGAGGACTGCTCACCAACGCCGGCACCATCGTCGGCGGTGCCGGGGGCCGTGGCGCGGGCAGCTCGGACATCAGCGCCCGTGCCGCGGGCGGCGGCGGAGGCGGCCACGCCGTCGAGGGCGCGAACCTCACGCTCATCAATCGAGGCACGCTGACCGGCGGGGTCGGCGGGGCCAGCGGCGGCTACCAGGCCCAAGCCGGCGAGGACGGCGCCGCGGTCCACTGGAGCGGCGGCGACAACCTCCTGCGGCTGCAGTCCGGCTCGGTCATCAACGGCGCGCTGTGGGTCGGCACCGGCGCCACCGCGACGCTGAGCGTGGAAGCTGCGGTCGCACCGATGAACGGGTGGCTGCTGCTGGACGGCAACGCGACGATCGACACGGCGGCGGACCTCTCCCTCGGTGGCCCCGTCACCGGCGCCGGCCAGTTGACCAAGACCGGCGACGCCGTGTTGACGCTGTCGGGCAACGGCAGTTTCTCCGGCGGCCTCATGATCGGCGGCGGCGAAGTGCGTGCGTCCGCGCCGGCGCTGGGCACCGGCGCGATCCGCAACGACGCCCTGTTGCGCATCGACACCGCCACGGATGCCGCCCTGCCACAGGATCTGACCGGCACCGGCCGCTGGGTCAAGCAAGGGAGCGCCGCCTTGACGCTGGGCGGCACGACCCGCCTGGACGGGCCGCTGGACATCGCGCAGGGCCAGTTGGCGATCGGCGCCTCGGGCACGCTCGCCGCCGCCGCGCTGGCGCTCACCGGCGCCGACAGCCTTCTCGATCTGACGGCCACGGCCGGTGTCACGACGATCGGCGGCCTGGACGGCGTGGCGGGCTCGACGATCCGCACCGGTGCCGCCGCCCTGGTCGCCGGCGACGCGTCGGACCACGCGTTCTCGGGCACCGTCACCGGCCCCGGAGCGTTGGAAAAACGCGGCAGCGGCACGCTGACACTCGCCGGCGCCAACGCCTATGCCGGCGGCACGACGATCAGCGCCGGCACCCTCGTGGGCTCGGCCGCGAGCTTCGGCAGCGGCGCGATCGTCGACAACGCCGTGCTGCGCATCGACCAGTCCACCGATGCCGATTGGGTGAACGCCGTCTCCGGCGTCGGCAGCGTCGAGAAGCGCGGCGCCGGCACCTTGACCTTGCAGCAGGCCATCGATGCGGCCGGTGGACTGAGCGTGGTGGACGGCAGGATCGTCGTCGCGCAGCAGGCGCTGCTGGGCACTGGCGCGGTGACGGTCGGCGGCCAGGGTCAGGTCGTGCTCCTCCTGGCCGCCGACACGGCCTTGCGCCACATCGGCGGCGACGGACTCGTGGCCGTCGATCTTGGCGACACGAATCGCCTGCTGACGATGAGCGCGGTTCCTGCGGGCGCCACGGCCTTCACGGGCACGCTGGTCCTGGACAACGCCGGCCTCGCGCTGACGGGGCCGGGGGCCGAATCGCTCTCCGCCGCCGCGCTGCGCGTGGATGCCGGCGGCCGGCTGCTCGCCGGGGCGGACACCGGCTCGATCGGCACGCTGCGGATGAACGGCGGATCGATCCGTTTCACGCCGGCCGCCACGGACGACGCCACGAGCGTGCGACCGTTGCTGATCACTCGTTCACTGGACCTGTCGGGCAGCGGCACGATCCAGGTCGAGCTGGACCTGCATGGCGCGCCGGCCGCCGACTCGATGGGCCCGCTGCTGGCGCGTGATGACGGCGTGTCGCTGCTGCTGGCACGCACCGCCCCGGGCGGGCAGGTGCTGGGCGATGGCGCCGGGCTCGGCCTCGTCGGCATCGATGGTCAAGCCGTCGGGAACACCACCGTCGGCGAGGTCGTCCAGGGCGGGCAACGCGTGGCCCTCACATCGACGCGTTATGGCCTGTCCACGGGCGCGGCCCGGGACGGTCTGTACCTGACCGCCCGGCTGCTCGGTGTCGACGTGCTGGCCGGCCGGGAACTGACGCTCACGGCGCCGGCCGATGCCGACGGCACGGCGCGGGAGCTGTCAGTCCCGCTCGGCGGCGCGGGCGGCGTGGCCATCGACGCCGGAAGCGGCAGGACCATCCATCTCTCCAGCCTGGACAACACGTATGCCGGCGGCACGCGGCTGATCACGGGCACGCTGTCGCTGGCGGGCGGCAGCCTGCCCGAAGGGAGTGTCGTCACCTTCCAGGGCGTGGGCACCGGACTGGATCTCGGCGCCGCGGGGCGACCGCAACGCCTGGGCGGCCTGGACGGCGGCGACGCGTCGGGCAGGCTCCGCCTGGGCGCGCAGACGCTCACGCTGGAGACCGTCGGCGACCATGCGTTCGCAGGCACGATCGACGGTGCCGGCGCACTGGTGAAGACAGGTCCGGGCACCCAGACGCTGACAGGGACCAACACCTACGGCGGTGGCACCACGATCAACGCCGGCACGCTGGTGGGATCGACGTCCAGCTTCGGCGGCGGCGACATCCGCAACGACGGGACATTGATCCTGGACCAGGCCGTCGACGGCACGCTCGCCAACACGATCTCCGGCGGCGGCACGGTCTCCAAGCAGGGCGCGGGGACCCTGACGCTGAGCAGCACCATCACCGGCCCCGGCCCACTGCGCATCGAGGCCGGCACGCTCCGCACGGACCTGGCCCGCCTCGGCACGGGCCCGCTCGTGAACAACGCCGTGCTCGAGCTCGACGTCCCGCGCGGCGCGCTGCTGGACAGCCGCCTGAGCGGCACCGGCCAGCTCGTGAAGACGGGCGCCGGCGACCTGACGCTGGAAGGCTCGCAGGCCGCGGGCGGCATCAGCGTCCGCACCGGCGGCCTCATCGTCGGTGCCGCCGCGGACGGCAGCGCGCTGCTGCGCGGCAACGTCGACATCGGCGCCGGTGCCCGGCTGCAAGGCAAGGGCACGATCGACGGCAATGCCCGCGTGTCGAGGGACGCGACGCTGCAGTTGCTGGCGGCCAGCGCGGCACTGCGCATGAAAGGCGACCTGCACCTGGACCCGGGCGCCCGGTTGAACGTCCCGCTGGATGCCACGAGCCGCCAGCCGGCCCTGATCGTCGACGGGAAGATGACCGTGGAGGGCGCGTCGCTCCATGTCGATGCGGAGGACGGCGACTGGAGACCCAACGAGCGCGTCGATCTGCTGCGCAGCGGCGCGGTCGACGGCCGGTTCTCCGCCGTCGACACGAACCTGGCCTTCCTGACGCCGACGCCCGAGTACACGTCGCAAGGCGTCGCGCTGGTGATGCGACGCAACCAGGTCTCCTTCGTGGACCTGGCGCAGACGCCCAACCAGAAGAGCGTGGCCGGCTCGCTGGTGTCGCACGAGGACACCGCGCCGGCATCGGATCTGCTGGTCAAACTGCCCCGCAACGAGGTCGGAGTCGCGTTGGAAGACCTGGCAGGCGGGCTGCAGGCGGGCGCTCTCAATGCGCCGGCGATGGCCGCGGCGCAGCAGCGACTGGCGTTGAATCGCCAGTTGCGCAACGCACTGGGAACACGGCCCCCGACGGACTCGGGTCGCGGCCTGTGGGCCACGGTCTACGAGTCGCGCGGCACGCTGGTCGGCGACGCGGTCGACACGCTCGGCGCCACGTCCGACGGGCTGCTGTTCGGCATCGATCTGTGGAGCGCGCAGGACGCCCGCCTCGGCGTCGCGATCGGCGCGGATCGGCAGACGGTGGCCAGCAACGGCGACGACCGCGCGGACGTGCGCTCGGGCTCGCTGGCGCTGTATGGCGGCCTGGCGTGGCACGGCTTCAACCTGCGGGGCGCCCTCTCCTACGCGCAGTCGCGTGTCCAGACCGGACGCGTGGTGGTCAGCGGCGGGACCGTCGCCGCGCTGAAGGCGAGCGAACGGGCACGTCACGCCGAGGGCTTCATCGAAGTCGGTCTGCCGGCTCGCCTGCCCTTCGGCCAGATCGAGCCCTTCTTTCAGGCCGGCCGCTTCGTGACCTGGGCGGACGGCTTCAACGAGCGCGGCGACGCCGCCGCGGCACTGACCGGCGGCAAGGCGCGCGACAGTCGTTCCTTCGGCATGGCCGGCCTGCACGGGAACATCGACGGGTGGGTCGCGCTGGGCGCCTCCTGGGGCCTGCAGGCAACGGCGGCCGTGCAGCACCTCGGAGGACCGGCCACGGTCACCCGGCGCGTCCGCTTGCCGGGCGCGGACAGCTTCGTCACCAGCGCGCCGTCGGGCGCCGGCACGGGGGGTGCTGGCCGACCTGGGCCTGACGGTTCAGCCGCGTCCGGGCATGACCCTGGCCCTGCACGCCGCGCACGGAGAAACCGGCGGCAGCCGCGAGAACAGCGTGCGCGTGCAAGGCGTCTGGCAGTACTGAGACCCGCGCTCAGAGTCCCAGGAGCTTCATGCCCTGGGTCAAGGTCTGGCGGCTGGTCCAGTAGTCCTTCCACGGATCGGCCTTCTGGAAGCTGAGCCGGTCGCGCGCGTTGGCGAGGGTCCACTGGTCGCCGCGCTTGACGTCGTCGAGCTCGTCCCAGTCGATCGGCATCGACACGCCCAGGCCGGGGCGCGCGCGGACCGAAAAGGCGCAGGCGGTGGTCTGCCCTTCCCCGTTGCGGAGGTAGTCCGGGAAGATCTTCCCGACGCGGTTCTTCGGTCCGCTCTTGGCCGAGAACTTCTTCGGGAAGGTCTCGGCCAGATGCTGCACGAGGGCCTGGCTGAAGGCCTTCGCCGTCGCATGGTCGTGGCGCCGCGCCAGCGGGACCACCACGTGCAGGCCCTTGCCGCCGCTGGTCTTCAGCCAGCTCCGCAGGCCGAGTTCCTTGAGCAGCGCGCGTGTGATGCGCGCCGCGTCCACGACCGCGGGGAATGCGACGCCCTCGCCCGGGTCCAGGTCGATGATGAAGCGGTCCGCGCGGTCGAGCTTGTCGTCCTGCGCGTTCCAGGTGTGGAACTCGATCGCGTTCATCTGCGTCAAGTGCATCAGCGCGGCCGGATCGGGAAGGACGATGAGCGCGTCGCCCTCGACGTGCTTCTGGAAGAACAGCTGGCCCTCGACGCCGTCGGGCGCGCGCACGATCGCGACGGGTCGCCGCCCCAGGTGCGGTTGCATCCACTCGATCACGCTTTCGTAGAAGCGGATCAGCTCGATCTTCGTGTGGCCGGTGGACGGATCGATGACGCGCTCCGGATGCGTGATGCGCAACTGTCCGGAAGTGGCCGAGGTCGATGCGTTCGCCTTGCTCGAACGCTTGGCCGTGGTCTTGGCCGTGGTCTTGGCCGCCGCGCTCGAAGACCCGGAGGACTTCGGCGCCTTGACCGCCTCGGCGGGCTTGGCCGATTCCCGCCCGATGTCCTTCGGCGCCTTGTCTTCGCGCTCGCCCTGGAACGATGCGTGGCGCACGTGGCCGTCCGGCGTCCACTCCGCGAAGGCGACTTCGACGACCCGCGTGGGCTTCACCCAGCGCGCGACGCCCCCGGCGCGGCCGGTGATGCGGGCCCAGTGACTGCGGGCGATGGTCTGTTCGTCGAAGTGCGGCGTCTTGACTTCGATCGCCGTGAGCTGCCGGTGCATCTCGCCGGCCTGCTTCAGCGACCAGCCGGTGCCCACACGCCCGGCGTAGCGGAGTTCGCCGTCCTCGTAGTAGCCGAGCAGCAGGCTGCCCAGTGCCTTCGCGCCGTCGGACCGGTCCGTGAAACCGACGACGACGAACTCCTGCCGCAGCTGGCACTTCAGCTTCACCCACGCGTCGCTGCGGGCGGACACATAGCCGCTGTCCGGCCGCTTCAGGATCAGCCCTTCGAGCCGCATCTGGCACGCGGCGGCGAGCATCTCCTCGGGCGGCACCGCGAAGTCCTCGCTGAAGCGCAGGCGTTCGCCCTCGTGGCCGGCCATCAACGCGCGCAGCACGGCGCGGCGGTGGATCAAGGGCACTTCGCGCAGGTCGTGGCCGTTCAGGAACGGCAGGTCGAAGAGGAAGTAGACGATGTCCTCGTGTTGCGTGCGCTTCGGATGGCCGATCGCGTTCTGCAGCAGGTTGAAGTCGGGCGCGCCGTCGTCGCGCAGCACGACGATCTCACCGTCCAGCCAGCCGCTGTCGATGTCGAGGCCTTTGATCGCCTCGGCGAGCGACGGCAGACGGGAGGTCCAGTCGTTGCCGCCGCGCGTCATCAGCCGGACCTTGCCCTTGTCGACCCGTGCCATCAACCGGTAGCCGTCGAACTTCGCCTCGGCGATCCAGTCGCCGGGCGGGGTCGCGCTGACCAAGGTGGCGAGTTGCGGCGTGAGCTCGGCGGGCAGCCGCGCCTTCTTCGCGCGGCTCAGGTCGGGTTCGGCGCCATCGCCGATGCCGGTGGACGGGTCGTCGGATCCGCCCGCTGACACGCCATCGGCCTTCACCGCCTTGGCGGATCCGGTGGGCTTGGTGGGCTTGGTCGATTTGGCAGGCTTGGCGGGCTCCACGCCACGCGCCGCCGCCCGTCCCAACGGATGCTGGATGACGCTGTCAGGCAGCTCGACGGTGACGTCGAACTCGGCATGCGGACGCTCCAGGCCATCGTGCTTCTTGATCAGCAGCCACTGCTCGCGCTTGGCGTCGCCGCGCGAGGTCCGGATCAACTGCCACAGCCCGGCCAGTTTCTGCCCGTGCAGGCGGAACACCAGCTTGCCGTCGCGCAGTCCGTCGTGGGGATCGCCTTCGGGCGTCCAGGTGCCGTTGTCCCAGACGATCACCTCGCCGGCGCCGTACTGCTTCGGCGGGATCGTGCCTTCGAAGCCGCCGTAGGACAGCGGGTGATCCTCGACGTGGATCGCCATGCGGCGTTCCTTCGGGTCGTACGACGGCCCCTTGGGGACCGCCCAGCTCAGCAGCACGCCGTCGAGCTCCAGTCGGAAGTCGTAGTGCAGGTGGCTGGCCCAGTGCTTCTGGATGACGAAGGACAGCGCCTGGGCCGACGTCGTTGCCGATGTGCTGCCGCGGGCCGGACGCTTCGCCCGCGGGCGGGCAGGCCCCGCGTCATGTCCGGCATCGTCCGGCTCGGGCGTGATGCGGAAGTCCCGCTTCTGGCGGTAGCGGGACAGCGGATCCTGGCGCGCTGCGGTCGGCATCGAACGGCTCCTCGCTTGTCCGCGGCGCTCAGGCCGCCTTCTTCTTCGACTTCCCGCCGAGGCTGCGGCGCAGCAGCTCGGTGAGGTCGACGACGTTGCCGCCCTCGCCCGCCGATTCGGGCGCGGCCTCGAGCGGCGTGACGGTCTCCGTCTCGCCCTCGTCGACCTTGCGCGCGATCAGCGCGCGGATCGCGGCGGTGAACTCGTCGTGGTAGTCCTCGGGGTGCCAGTCGTTGCTCATCTCGTCGATCAGCTGGCGCGCCATCTGCAGTTCGGCGGGTTTGAAGCCATGCGCCGACTTGCCCTCGGCGGGCAGGTCGAGGTCGTCGCAGGGGCGGATCTCGTTGGCCCAGCGCAGCATGCCGATCATCAGCGCCGGTCCCGCGGGCAGCAGCGCGGCCAGGTGTTCCTTGCTGTGGATCACCAGCCGTGCGATCGCGATGAGGCCGGCGTCCGCCATCGCCTCGCGCAGCAGCGCGTAGACCTTGCCGGACTTGCCGATGGGCTCGAGGTAGTACGGCTTTTCCAGGTAGACGAAGGACACCTGGGTCGCGGGGACGAAGGTCTCGATCTCGATGGTCTGCGTGGTGGTCGGATAGGCCTTGCGGATCTCGTCGTCGGAGACCAGGACGTAGTCGCCGTTCTCCTGCTTCACGCCCTTGACGATCTGCGTCTTGTCGATGTCCTTGCCGGTGCGCTTGTTGATGCGCTTGTAGCCGACCGGGTCCATGGTGCGCTTGTCGAGCCAGTCGAAGTCGACGCGCTGGTCCCGGGAGGCCGGATACAGCGCCACCGGCACGTGCAGCAGACCGAAGCTGATCGCGCCCTTCCAGATCGCGCGGCGCGCGGCGGGAGCGTCGTCGCTGTCGCCCCGGGTCGACGCCGCGTCGGCGGATTTGCCCCGGGCCTTGGGGTGCGCCGCCTTTGCGGGCGACGCCCGGTCGGCATTGGAAGCGCGCTTGCGGCTCGCGCCGGAGGTGCTCCGACTGGCCGGGCGCGGGGCCGGTTTGCGGCTGCCCGTGGAGGACGTGGAGGTGGTTCTGCTGGGCATGGGGACCTCGACGGCGGATTCGATGGAATCCACTCATCGGCAAATCGCGCGCCCGTGAACCGAGGGAGGCCACGCCGGCACGGGCATCCGGCTTGCTCTGTCCTGGGGATGGAAACACCGCCGTTGCGAGGCCATCATGTCCCCGGAAGCCCACGCCATGCTGCTTGTCCGCCCCTCCTCCGACGTCCCCGATCCGGAGTCACGTGCCCGGTTGCTGATGGCTGTTGAGCAGCGATTCCTGGATCGGCGCGATGCGGGCCGACAACTGGCGAGCCGTCTGACGGCCTACGCGCATCGCGACGATGTGACGGTGCTGGCGCTGCCGCGCGGCGGCGTGCCGGTGGCGGCGGAGATCGCGCGGGCGCTGGAAGCGCCGCTGGACATCCTGGTCGTGCGCAAGCTGGGCCTGCCCGGACAGCCCGAGTACGCCATGGGCGCCATCGCCTCGGGCGACGTGCGCGTCCTCAACACGCAGGTGCTGCAGCAGCTGGCGATCAGTTATTCCGCGATCGACCTCGTGACCCGCGCCGAGACGCGCGAGCTGCACCGGCGCGAGAAGCTCTATCGCGGCGACCGGCCGATGCCACCGGTCGACGGCCGACAGGTGATCCTCGTGGACGACGGCATGGCGACGGGCGCGTCGATGCGCGCGGGCGTGCAGGCGCTGCGGGAATTGCGGCCGGCGAGGATCGTCGTGGCGGTGCCGGTGTCGTCGGCGGAGACCTGCCACCTGATCACGCAGAACGCGGACGAGGTCATCTGCGCGCGGACGCCGGAGCGCTTCCGCTCCGTCGGGCAGTGGTACGAGCGGTTCGAGCAGACGACGGATGAGGAGGTGCGGCGGTTGTTGGCGACCGCACCCGAGCTGTCGACGACGGCCAGGGATTAAGCGACCAGTTCATGTAGCTCACCCCAGGTGAGCGGACTGGCCTCTCCCAAAGGCTGGATGAAGGGGTGTGCGGCCAGAAAGGCTTGGAACTCGACATCATCTCCAAGTCGTGGGCGCTCCACACTTGGCTGCAAATCCATCTCCTCCTTGCGCGAATGCCAGATGGCATACACCCGGCCAGGCTGGAAGCGGTGGAACGATTCATAGCTCAGGCCATGCACGAGATGGCCATATCGACGGAAGAGCTCGAGCGCCATTCGGCGCGACGACTCGTAGCCCGGCTCAAGTTTGCCTTCGAGACCGAGAACATGACGGTTCGGCCCATCGATGGGTATGAAGAGCCCCGGCTGCCGCATCCTGAATCGGACAACACGAAGTTGTGTGGCCACAGAGGGTTTCCAGAAAATCTGATTGGACCAGCAGTCCCAGAACAGGGCGCGGACTTCCGTCGCGCACGACTGGACGTTGGATGCCGTGTAGAGCACCGCAAATTCATTCTCGTGACCGACGGGCGGATCGATATGATTGTTTCGAAATCGAGCCGGAGGTGGATTCCAGTCGGCATCGGGATGATCGTAGGCACGAATCAGCGTGACAGTGCCGGGATCAACCAGTTCCAGGTCCAACTCCCGGCCGTTGAACAGAGGTACGCCGAGCCACTTCTGGGTGGATGTCATCGGACCCTCCGATGCTGCAGTTCGTCCTTGACTGCCCCGAGCACTGACCCGAGCCGAAACTCCGGCGATTGCAGGAAGAGCCAACTGGCCTCGCGCTCCGGCAATGCATCGTACAAACGATGCCCGAGGAGCACTTCCAGCGGCGTCGCCCAGGCGAGCATGCGCGTTGGCACGCGAAAGAAGGACCCGATATCCCGCGAGTCCATCCATGCGTCGCCGGCGTCGATCGCCTCGAAGAATCGACCCAGTATCGAGCGCAACGGTGCTCCGGCCACGCCTGGCAATGCCTGGAAGAGACCGAAGAGCGGGTAGGACTGGGATGCCGCCACGAAGCTGATGACTTGCCGGGCAGTCTCCAACTTCGTGACGACATCGGGGTCGACCTTCAGCAGCGCGGCCAGTTGTTCCCTGGAGCCGAACGTCGTGGCAAGGAGGAACACGTTCGGATCAACCTCGGGAGCGGGCTCGGTCGGAAGGGTAAGCGCTGCGTTGGCTGCAGGCGCCATCCATGGACGCGGCCTGCTTGCCGCGGGTTCGAGAATTTCCATCACTTCAACACCGTGCCCGTTGCCGGGTACACGTCCATCAACACACACGTCTTCACTGTGCCGATGGTGCGCTTGTCACGCCATGACTGAAAGTTCTGCGAACGGGCCAGCGACCTAGATGAACGCGGAGTCCCGATGACACGAATTTGCGCCTGGTCGTCCAAGTGGGCCGGTCGGCGGCGCCCAGACCGCCTGCCGGAATGAGCAACGGGCACCTTGCGGGTGCCCGTTGCTCATTCGAAGGCGCGTTCGGCGATCAGCTGAACAGGCGTCTCGCCACCGCGCTGCCCGCGGCGAGATCGCGCGCGGCCAGGGACTTGTAGAGCTCCGACAGTTCCTGTCCGATCGACTGGAACGCATGCAGGTTCAGGATCTGGTTGCGGTCGTCGCAGAGGTCGGCCTCGAAGTCGCGGGCCAGGTTGCGCGCCGATTCCTGCCAGGTCGCGAACGGCTCCAGCGCCTCCGGCGTCTGCAGCACGTCCAGCGACAGCGTCAGTTCCCGCAGCGCCGAGGCTTGCGGGTCTTCCGCCAGGGCCGCCTGGGCATCGAAGTTCAGCGTCAGCAGCGGCGGCGCGCCCTCCTCGGCCGCCGGCATCACCAGCCGGCCGGGAATCGATCCGGGCACGAACCCGTGCCGCAGCGCCCCCTGCTGCACGAAGCCCAGCGTCCACGCCGCGCCACGCGCCTTCAGCACGATCGCCAGCTGCGCGTCGTGGCCCGCCGCGAACTGGTCGAGCTCACGCGCCCGGCCGACGACGTCCAGCATGTCCGGGAACTCCGGCATCGCACCGATGCCGTCCGCGAAGCCCTGGATCTTCTGCACGAACTCCGAGTACTCGATCTCGTTGAGCGCCCCGCTGCGGTTGGCCATCTGCAGCCCCGCCTGGAACTCGCCGTAGCGCTGGCCCGGATGCGGCAGTTCCCACTCGCCGCTGTCCGCGTTCAGGCCTTCGATGTGGAACGGCTTCGTGCCCGCGCGCCGGCTGCCCGGCAGGTGCGACAGCGCCATCTCGCCGCTCACCGGCGACTCCGGCGTCATCGTCGCGATCGCGTCGATCAGCGCGTCGATCCGCGTCGACGCCTTGCGTGCCCGCGCCATCGCCGGCACCGTCTCGTCCAGCGTGCGCAGATCCATCGTGCGCGAGTCCACCGCCTCGCCGTCGGCCGTGCCGTCCAGCGTGACCGGCGACTGGCCCGTCGCGGCGCCACCAGCGCCCAGGCTGGGCTCCTGGCGGTCGCCCGCCGGCACGATCGGCTCGGCGCGCCGCGGGCCCGCCTTGCGCGCGCTCCACCAGCCCTGCGCCAGCAGCCCCACCAGCACCACGCCGCCCAGCGCGGCCAACAGCGTCGTCAGGTTCCAGTCCGTCGTCATCGCTCATTTGCTCCTGCGGCCCCGCGCGCCTCGTGCGCCTCGTGCGCTTCGTGCGCCGCGATCACCGTCGTCATCCTCATTGCTCGGCCATCGCCAGCGCGGATTCCATGTCCACCGCCACGATGCGCGACACGCCCTGCTCCTGCATCGTCACGCCGATCAGCTGACGGGCCATCTCCATCGCGATCTTGTTGTGCGAGATGAACAGGAACTGCGTGATCTTGCTCATCTCCTGCACGAGCCGCGCGTAGCGTTCCGTGTTCGCGTCGTCCAGCGGCGCGTCCACCTCGTCCAGCAGGCAGAACGGCGCCGGATTCAGCTGGAAGATCGCGAACACCAGCGCGATCGCCGTCAGCGCCTTCTCGCCGCCCGACAGCAGGTGGATGGTCGAGTTCTTCTTGCCCGGCGGCTGCGCCATCACCTGCACGCCGGCGTCCAGGATCTCGTCGCCGGTCATGACCAGCTTGGCCTGGCCGCCGCCGAACAGGCTCGGGAACATGCGCCCGAAATGCTCGTTGACCTGGGTGAAGGTCGAGCCCAGCAGGTCGCGCGTCTCCAGGTCGATCTTGTGGATCGCGTCCTCCAGCGTCGTGATCGCGCTGGTGAGGTCGGCCATCTGCGAGTCGAGGAAGGTCTTGCGCTCGCGCGCCGCGCCCAGCTCGTCGAGCGCCGCCAGGTTCACCGCGCCCAGCGCCGCGATGTCGCGGTTGATGCGGTCGATCTCGCCCTGCAGGCCGTAGAGCTTGACGCCGCCGTCCTCGACGCCCTTCGCCAGCGCCTCCAGGTCGACGTTCTGCGCCACCAGCTGTTCCATGAACTGCTGGCCGCCGAGCGCGGCCGCCTGCTCGTCGAGCTGCAGCTTGGTGATGCGCTCGCGCAGCGGCTCGAGCGCACGTTCGATCGTCATGCGCTGCTCTTCGCTGCGCTTGAGGCGCTGGCTGAGGTCGTCGTAGTTGGCGCGAACGACGGCCAGCGCCTGCTCGCGCTCCATCTTCAGCGCCAGCGCGTCCTGCAGGCCGGCCTGCGCGGCGGCGTCGTCGAGCTCGGCGCGCTCTTGCGCCATGCTCTGCACCGTCTGCTCGTTGACCTGCACCTGCTGGCGCGAGGTCTCGATGCCGCGCTGCAGTTCGCCGCGCTTGGCCGCCAGCGCGCGGGCGCTGAAGACCGCCTCCTGCGCGCGGCGCTCCAGCACGCGCTGATGCTCGCGGGCCTCGGTCAGCTTGCGCTCGGCGTTGATCACCGACTCGTCGAGCTCGGCATGTTTCTCCTGCGTCGTCGCGAGCTGCAGATCCAGTTCCTCGAAGCGCGCCTCGCCTTCCATGCGGCGTTCCATCAGCGCTTCGTGCTGCGCGTCGATCTCGCCGAGTTCGTCGTCGAGCTGCGTGCGGCGCGCGACGGCGGCCTCGGTCTGCTGCGCCAGGCGCAGCAACTCGACCTGCAGCTGATGCGCGCGGGCCTGCGTTTCCGAGGCCTCGCGGCGCACCACGGCCAGCCGCTGCGACGCGTCCGTGTAGCTCGCTTCGGCGCGCACGGCCTGGGCGCGCGACTCGTCGGCGATCAGGGTCTGCGCGCGCTGTTCGCGCTCGAGGTTCTCAATCTCCTGCGCACGGGCCAGCAGGCCGGCGGTCTCGCTGTCGGGCGCGTAGAAGCTCACCGCGAACTGGCTCACCGCGTGGCCGTCGCGGGTCATGATCAGCTCGCCATGGGTCAGCTTCGGACGCTGCGCCAGCGCGTCGCCGATGGACTCCGCCGTGTAGATGCCTTCGAGCCAGTCGTTCAGCAGCGCCTTCAGGCCGTTGGACTCCAGCTTGAGCAGGTCGCTCAGCGGCGACAGCGCGCGATGCGTGTTGACGATCTCGCCGTTGGGCAGCGAATAGAACGCCAGCCGCGCCGGCGGCGGATCGGACGCGAAGGCCTGCACCGTCTCCAGCCGGCCGACCGAGAGCGCGCCCATGCGCTCGCGCATCGCGGCCTCGAGGGCGTTTTCCCAGCCCGGCGTGATGTGCAGCTGCGTCCACAGGCCCTTGATGTCCTGAAGGCCGTGCTTGGCCAGCCAGGGCTTGAGCTTGCCTTCGGTCTGCACCTTCTCCTGCAGCGCGCGCAGCGCGGTCAGGCGGGCGACGATGTCCGTCAGCCTCGCGGCCTGCTGCTGCGATTCGCGCTGCGCGTGCTGGCGGGCCTCGTCGGCGGCGGGCGCGGCTTCGGCGAGTTCCGCCAGACGCGCGTCGGCGACGGCCTGCTGTTCATCGGCGGCGACCGACAGGCGCTTCACCTCGTCGAGCTTGTCGTGCTGCGGCGCCGCCAGGCCCTGGCGCTCCTGCGCGAGGCGCTCGCGGCGGCCGCGCAGGCCCTTGAGCTGCTCGTCGACGCTGCGGCTCTCCGCGGCCAGCACCTGGATCTGCTGCTGGACCTGCGTCACCTGCGTGCGCTGCTCGTTGGCGCGGCCTTGCGCGGCGCGTACCTGGTCCTCGACCTCGGGCAACTTCATCGCCTGTTCCTCGGCCTGGGCGGCGAGGACCTCGCTCTGCTCCTCGGCCTGGGCGATCTGGGTGGCGACGTCCTCGAGCTCGACCTGCGCCTGCTCGGCGCGGTCCTGCCACTGCTGGTTCTGCGCCTGCAGCTCGACCAGGCGCTGCTCCAGCCGCTGGCGGCCTTCGACGACGTAGCGGATGCGCTCCTCGAGCCGGCTGACCTCCATCTGCGCCTCGGCCATGCGGCCCTGCGCGGCGTGCAGTTCGTCGCCGGCGCCGTAGTGGGCCTGACGGATGGTCTCCAGCTCGGCCTCGAGCTGGCGCAGCTCGGCCATCCGGGCCTCGAGCGCGTTGACCGCCTCCGAGTGCTCGGTCTTGACCCGCGTGGCCTCGCCCGCCGCATCCCGATGCTTCAGGAACCACAGCTGGTGCAGCTTCAGCGTGCCCTGCTCCTGCAGGTTGCGGTAGTTCGCGGCGACCTCGGCCTGGCGCTCCAGCTTCTCGAGGTTGTTGTTGAGCTCGCGGAGGATGTCCTCGACGCGGGTCAGGTTCTCGCGCGTGTCGCGCAGGCGGAGCTCGGTCTCGCGTCTGCGTTCCTTGTACTTCGAGACGCCGGCGGCCTCCTCGAGGAACATGCGCAGTTCCTCGGGCTTGGATTCGATGATCCGGCTGATCGTGCCCTGGCCGATGATGGCGTAGGCGCGCGGGCCGAGACCGGTGCCCAGGAACACGTCCTGCACGTCGCGGCGCCGCACCGGCTGGTTGTTGATGAAGTAGCTGCTGGTGCCGTCGCGGGTCAGGACGCGCTTGACGGCGATCTCGGTGAACTGGTTCCACTGGCCGCCGGCGCGGGCGCTGGTGTTGTCGAACACCAGTTCCACGCTGGAGCGGCTGGCCGGCTTGCGGTTGCCCGAGCCGTTGAAGATCACGTCCTGCATGGACTCGCCGCGCAGTTCGCTGGCCTTGCTTTCGCCTAGCACCCAGCGCACCGCGTCCATGATGTTGGACTTGCCGCAGCCGTTGGGGCCGACCACGCCGACCAGCTGCCCGGGCAGCTGGAAGGTCGTCGGATCGGCAAAGGACTTGAAGCCCGAGAGCTTGATCGAGTTCAGTCGCATCGGGTGGGATCACCGGCCGTCGCAGCCGTCACGTGATCTAAGCCTTTGATTTGATTGTGGAAACGCCCCTTGACGGGGCGCTCGATCGCGGCGGATGATACCATCGCGCCCTTCGCATTCCGGCCGCCGCCGCCCTCTGAAGCAGCGACCCGGCCGCCACCCGCATTCATCCCCCGCCCATGGCCAAGAACACCCCCGTCAAGCCCGCGTCGACCGCGTCCTCCACCAAGGCACTGAAGGCTTCGAAGCTGAAGATGGTCGCACCGATCAAGGCCGCGAAGGCTGACACGGCCGTCCCGCCCAAGATGCGCGACATGCCGCCCAATCCGCCGAGCCGCCCGAGCAAGGAGATCCATGTCTTCCCCAACCCGGCCCCGGAGCGCGACTACGTCATCCAGTTCCAGATCCCCGAGTTCACCTGCCACTGCCCGCTGACCGGCCAGCCGGACTTCGCGCACTTCACGATCGACATGATCGCGGACCAGTACTGCGTCGAGCTCAAGAGCCTGAAGATGTACTTCTGGAGCTACCGCGACGAGGGCGCATTCCACGAGAAGGTGACCAACACCATCCTCGAGGACATCGTGAAGGTCACGAACCCGCGCTTCATCCGCATCACCGCGAAGTGGTACGTCCGCGGCGGCATCTACACGAACGTCGTGACCGAGCACCGCAAGAAGGGCTGGAAGCCGCTGCCGGCGGTGGACCTGCCCGCGCACGGCTTCGAGAGCGGCCTGCTGCGCTGAGCGGCTGCGCGGAACCTCGCCGAACGGCACCGGATGGCCCTGGCCTACGACACGGACACGCAGTTCGTCGCGGTCGCGCTCAAGCGCAGCCGCATCGACGGCTACGGCGTGTTCGCGGCCGAGGCCATCCCCGCCGGCACGCGGCTGGGCCTGCTGACCGGCGAGTCGATCACCGTCGCCGAGGCGCGCCGCCGCGCGCAGGAAAGCCAACGGCTGATGCTGGTGGAACTGTCACCGGCACGGGCGATCGACGCGAGCCGCTCGCAGGACGCGATGCGGTTCACGAACCACAGCTGCCAGCCGAATGCCCGCATCCAGGTCGAGGACGGCGAGATCAGCTTCTTCGCGTTGCGCGATCTCGGCCCGGGCGACGAGATCACCGTCGACTACGGCCTGACCCATCACGAGGGACGCCTGGCCTGCCGCTGTGGCGCGCCGGGATGTCGAGGTTCACTCTGATCGGCAAGCCTGCGTTGTCGATGTAAGTACCGGCAGCGGATCCCGGTCCCCCTATGATTCCGCGCATGAGTTCCACCCCTGTTTCGCCTCCGGTCAGCCCGCCGGTCAACCCGAGGCTCGCGCTGCTGAACCCCTACCCGTTCGAGCGGTTGCGCGCCCTGACCCAGGGCATCGTTCCGAACCCCGAGTTCCGGCCGATCTCGCTCGGCATCGGCGAGCCGAAACACCCGGCGCCGAAGTTGGTCGAGGACGCGCTGATGGCCAACCTCCAGGGCCTGTCGAGCTACCCCGCCACCGCCGGCGAACCCAAGCTGCGCGAAGCCATCGCAGGCTGGCTGCAGCGGCGTTATGCGCTGGCGCTCGATCCCGCCACGCAGATCCTGCCGGTCAACGGTTCGCGGGAGGCGCTGTTCGCGCTCGCGCAGGTGGTGATCGATCCGTCCCGCCCCGGCGCGACCGTCGTCTGCCCCAATCCGTTCTATCAGATCTACGAGGGCGCCGCGCTGCTGGCCGGCGCGACGCCGGCCTTCGCGAACTCCGACCCGGCGCGCAACTTCGCCGCCGACTGGTCGCGGATCGACGAGGCGACCTGGTCGCGCACGCAACTGCTGTACGTCTGCTCGCCGGGCAACCCCACCGGTGCGGTCATGCCGCTGTCCGAGTGGAAGACGCTCTTCGAACTCAGCGACCGGCACGGCTTCGTGATCGCGTCGGACGAGTGCTACTCCGAGATCTACTTCCGCGACGGCCCCGACGCCGCGCCGCTGTCGGGCCTGCAGGCCGCCGCGCGGCTCGGCCGGCCGGACTTCCGCAACCTGATCGCGTTCACCAGCCTGTCCAAGCGCTCCAACGTGCCGGGCATGCGCTCGGGCTTCGTCGCCGGCGACGCCGCGTGGATCAAGCGCTTCCTGCTGTACCGGACCTATCACGGCTCGGCCATGAGCCCGCTGATCCAGGCCGCGAGCATCGCAGCCTGGAACGATGAGGATCACGTCGTCGCCAACCGCGCGCAGTACCGCGCCAAGTTCGCCGCCGTCACGCCGCTGCTGGCCGAGGTCCTCGACGTCGCCCTGCCCGACGCGGGTTTCTACCTGTGGGCGGCCGTGCCAGACGGTAACGATATTGGCTTCGCCCAGGGCCTGCTCGCTCAATACAATGTCGGCGTTCTGCCCGGCAGCCTGCTGGCCCGCGACGCCCACGGCATCAACCCCGGCGCCGGCCGCATCCGCCTGGCGCTGGTGGCCGAACAGGCCGAATGCCTGGAAGCCGCCCGCCGCATCGTCGACTTCGTGAAGCAGCTTCAACCGTCGCCCTGACCGTTCACGGCTTCACTCACACCGCTCTCCCCGCATCCCCTCGAACACATCCCCGCACCATGACGCAAGACCTGCAATCGATCATCGACCTCGCCTGGGAAGGCCGCGCCAACCTGACCTCCGCCAACAGCCCCGAAGTGCGCGCGGCGGTGGACGAGGTGATCGCCGCCCTGGACGCCGGCACGCTGCGCGTGGCCGAACGCAAGGCCGTCGGTGAATGGACCGTGCACCAGTGGGTCAAGAAGGCCGTGCTGCTGTCGTTCCGCCTGAACGACAACCGCCAGATGGGCGCCGGCGACATGACCTTCTTCGACAAGGTCCCGACCAAGTTCGGCGGCCAGACCGACGAGCAGCTGCGCGCCGCCGGCGTGCGCGTCGTGCCTCCGGCTGTCGCCCGCCGCGGCAGCTTCATGGCGAAGAACGTCGTGCTGATGCCGTCCTACGTGAACATCGGCGCCTACGTCGACGAAGGCACGATGGTCGACACCTGGGCCACCGTCGGCTCCTGCGCCCAGATCGGCAAGCACGTCCACCTGTCCGGCGGCGTCGGCATCGGTGGCGTGCTGGAGCCGCTGCAGGCCAACCCGACCATCATCGAGGACAACTGCTTCATCGGTGCCCGCTCGGAGATCGTCGAGGGCGTGATCGTCGAGGAGAACTCGGTGATCTCGATGGGCGTCTACATCGGCCAGAGCACCCCGATCTACGACCGCGAGACGGACACCGTCTCGTACGGCCGCGTCCCGGCGGGCTCGGTCGTCATCAGCGGCAGCCTGCCGAAGAACGACAAGTACAGCCTGTACGCCGCCATCATCGTGAAGAAGGTCGACGCCGGCACCCGCGCGAAGACGTCCATCAACGAACTGCTGCGCGCCTGAGCCCACGAGCCTCACGACGCCACGCTGAAGAAGATCATCCGTCCGGAGGAGACCGCATGAGCACGGGAAACATGGAGCGCATCCTGCGCCTGATGGCCGAGAAGGGCGCATCCGACACCTACCTGTCGGCCAACATGCCGGTGCTGATCCGGATCAACGGGCAGATGCTGCAGCTGTCGGATCAACTCCTGACCCCGGCCCAGCCGCGCGCGCTGATCTCCGAGGTCGTCGACCCGCAGCACATGTCCGAGCTCGACACCAACGGCGAGCTCAACCTGGCGGTCTCCATCCCCAAGGTCGGCAGCTTCCGGCTGTCGGGCTTCCGCCAGCGCGGCTCGATCGCGGCGGTGTTCCGGCACATCCCGCACGTCATCCCGACGCTGGACAGCCTGGGCCTGCCGCCCATCCTGGCCAAGCTGATCACCGAGAAGCGCGGCCTGATCCTGATGGTCGGCGCGACCGGCACCGGCAAGAGCACCACGCTCGCGTCGATGCTGGAGCACCGCAACCAGACGATGACCGGCCACATCCTCACGATCGAGGATCCGCTGGAATACCTGTTCACCAACAAGCGCTCGCTGGTCAATCAGCGCGAGGTCGGCCGCGACACCGCGTCGCTGCAGATCGCGCTGAAGAACGCGCTGCGCCAGGCGCCGGACTGCATCCTGATCGGCGAGATCCGCGACCGCGAAACGATGACCGCCGCGATCTCGTACGCGCTGTCGGGCCACCTGGTCGTCGCCACGCTGCACGGCAACAACAGCTACCACGCGCTCAACCGGATCATGTCCTTCTACACGCCGGAATCGCGTCCGGCGATGCTGAACGACCTGGGCGCCGGCCTGAAGGCGGTGGTCTCGCAGCGCCTGGTGCGCGCCGCCGCGGGCGGCCGCGTGCCGGTCACGGAAATCCTGCTGAACACCAAGCTCGTCGCCGAGCTGATCGAGCAAGGCGACTTCGCCGGCGTCAAGGAGGCGATGGAGAAGTCGATGGCCGAGGGCTCGCAGAGCTTCGAGGAACACTTCGCCCGCCTCATCACCGAGGGCACGATCACCCGCGAGGAAGGTCTGGCCTTTGCCGACTCGCCGACCAACCTGCTCTGGCGTCTGCAGAACGACGGCCCCGGCGTCAAGCCCGGCGGCCCCGGCGCACCGAAGCGGGAAGAACCGGCCGAGGACACCGCCAACTTCACCTCCATCACGCTGGACGTGCAGCCGGGCTGAGGCCCGCGCCGCACACACGATCCCACCGACCGATGGACGACCTGACCCTCGCGCTGCTGGAGCAGTTGATCGCCCGCCCGTCGGTCACGCCGGCCGATGCCGGGTGCCTGGAATTGATCGGCGCGCGGCTGGCCGGGGCGGGCTTCACGCTCGAGCGCATGGACAGCGGGCCGGACGACTTCCGCGTCAGCAACCTGTGGGCCGTGCGCCGCGGGCAGTCGGCGGACGGTCCGTTGCTGGTCTTCGCCGGCCACACCGACGTCGTGCCCACCGGTGACCTCGCGAAGTGGAGCAGCGATCCCTTCGTCCCGACCGTGCGCGGCGACCGCCTGTACGGGCGCGGCGCGGCCGACATGAAGACCTCGCTGGCGGCGATGGTCGTCGCCGCGGAAGACTTCGCCGCGATGCATCCCGACCATCGCGGCAGCGTCGCTTTCCTGCTGACGAGCGATGAGGAAGGCCCGGCGCGTGACGGCACGGTGGTCTGCGTCGAGCGCCTGCGCGCACGCGGCGAGCGGCTCGACTACTGCATCGTCGGCGAGCCGACCTCCGTCGAGCGCCTCGGGGACACCGTCAAGAACGGCCGGCGCGGCTCGCTCTCCGGCAAGCTGCGCGTGATCGGCGTGCAGGGCCACGTCGCCTACCCGCATCTGGCGCGCAACCCGGTCCACCAGGCCGCGCCGGCGTTGGCCGAACTGGCCGCGAGCGATTGGGATCGCGGCAACGCCTATTTCCCGCCGACGACCTTCCAGATCTCCAACATCGCCGCCGGCACCGGCGCCGGCAACGTGATCCCGGGCGAGATGGTGGTGGACTTCAACTTCCGCTTCTCGACCGAATCGACGCCGGAGGCTCTGCGCCAGCGGGTGCATGCGCTGCTGGACCGCCACGGCCTCGAGTACACGCTGGACTGGACGCTGTCCGGCGAGCCCTTCTTGACGCCGGTGGGCGAGCTGTCGGCGGCGATCGGCGCTGCCATCGAGGCCGAGACCGGCGTGACCGCCGAGTTGTCCACGACCGGCGGCACCTCGGACGGCCGCTTCATCGCCAAGCTCTGCCCGCAGGTGGTGGAATTCGGACCGCTCAATGCGAGCATCCACAAGATCGACGAATACGTGCCGCTGGACCAGATCGCGCCGCTGACGCGCATCTACCGACGCACCCTGGAGAATCTGCTGCTGTGACGCTGTTGGAATTGATCGAGGCCCAGGCCGCCCGCCTCCGTGAGGCGGGCGTTTCGTTTGGGCATGGCACGACGAACGCCTTCGACGAGGCCGCCTGGCTGGGCCTGTGGGCGCTGGACCTGCCGCTGGACGCGCTGGACGAGCACGAGGCCGACGCCGTCGACGACGCTGGCCGGACGAAGGTCGAGGCACTGGTCGCCGAACGCATCGCGACGCGCAAGCCCGCCGCCTACCTGACGCGCGAGGCGTGGCTGCAGGGCGTGCCCTTCTACGTCGATGAGCGCGCCATCGTGCCGCGCAGCTTCATTGCCGAGCTGCTGGCCGACGCGACCATCGACGCGTGGCTGTCGGACCAGACCACCCGCGTGCTGGACTTGTGCACCGGCAACGGCAGCCTGGCCGTGCTGGCCGCGATGGCCTGGCCCGATGTGGCGGTCGACGCCATCGACCTGAGCGCCGAGGCGCTCGCCGTGGCGGCGATCAACGTCGAGCGTCATCAGCTCGGCGATCGCATCCGGCTGCTGCAGGGCGACGGCCTCGCGCCGGCGCAGGGTCCCTACGACCTGATCCTGTGCAACCCGCCGTACGTGAACAGCACCTCGATGGCGGCGCTGCCGCACGAGTACCGCGCCGAGCCCGAACTCGCCCTCGCGGGCGGCGCCGACGGGATGGACTTCATCCGCACGCTGCTGTCCGACGCCCCCGCGCAGATGACGCCGCACGCGGTGCTGGTCCTGGAGATCGGCAACGAGCGCGCCTTCTTCGAGGCTGCCTTCCCTCAACTTGAATCCGCCTGGCTGGAGACCTCCGCCGGCGAAGACCAGGTCCTGCTGCTGACCCGCGAGGCGCTGGTCGCCGCGGGCTTCGGCGATGACGACGAACAAGGAGTTTCCCCATGATCACGCTGCGCAACATCGTGCTGCGCCGCGGCACCAAGGTCGTTCTCGATGACGCGAGCGTCGTGCTGCAACCCGGCGAGAAGGTCGGCCTCGTCGGCCGCAACGGCGCGGGCAAGTCCAGCCTGTTCTCGCTGCTGACCGACCGCCTGCACAGCGACAAGGGCGACGTGGAGATCCCGCGCCACTGGGCGCTCGCCGAAGTGGCGCAGCACATGCCCGAGACCGACATGCCGGCCACCGAGTTCGTGCTGGAGGGGACGTCCGCCTGATGGCCGCGCGCCAGGCCCTGGCCGAGGCCGAAGCCGCCGACGACGGTCACGCCATCGCCGATGCCTACGCGCAGCTGATGGACGCCGGCAGCCTCGACGCCCCCGCCCGCGCGCAGGCGCTGATGATGGGCCTGGGCTTCAAGGGCGCGCAGGTCGATGCGCCGGTCAACAGTTTCTCCGGCGGCTGGCGCATGCGGCTGCAGCTGGCGCGCGCGCTGATGTGCCCGTCCGACCTGATGCTGCTGGACGAGCCCACGAACCACTTGGACCTGGACGCCCTGGTCTGGCTGGAAGCGTGGCTGCAGCGCTATGAAGGCACGATGATCATCATCAGCCATGACCGCGAATTCCTGGACGCGATCACCAAGGTCACGCTGCATCTGGACGATGCGAAGCTGTACCGCTACGGCGGCAACTACACCGCGTTCGAGTCGATGCGCGCCGAGCGCATGCTCCAGCAGCAGCAGGCCTTCAGCAAGCAGCAGGAGCGCATGGCGCATCTGCAGAAGTTCATCGACCGCTTCAAGGCCAAGGCCAGCAAGGCCAAGCAGGCGCAGAGCCGCGTGAAGGCGCTGGAGCGCATGGAGCGCCTCGCGCCGGTGCTGACGGCGTCGGACTTCAGCTTCGAGTTCCGCGAGCCGCTGAACCTGCCCAATCCGATGCTGATGTTCGACACCGTGTCCGTCGGCTACGACACCGACGAAGGCGAGAAGGTCATCGTGCGCGGCATCGACCGCTCGGTGCTCGCCGGCCAGCGCTTCGGCATCCTTGGCGCGAACGGCCAGGGCAAGTCGACCTTCGTGAAGACGGTGGCGCGCATGCAGCGCGCGATGGGCGGCACGATCACCGAGGGCAAGGGCCTGTCGATCGGCTACTTCGCGCAGCAGGAGATGGACGTGCTGCGGCCTGATGAAGGCCCGCTGATGCACATGATCCGCCTGGCCAAGGAGGTCAGCCCGAACGCCCGCGAGCAGGAGCTGCGCGACTTCCTCGGCCAGTTCCGCTTCGTCGGCGACATGGTGAACCAGGACGTGGGCAGCCTGTCGGGCGGCGAGAAGGCGCGGCTGGTGCTGGCGATGCTGGTCTGGCAGCGCCCCAACCTGCTGCTGCTGGACGAACCGACCAACCACCTGGACCTGCAGACGCGCGAGGCGCTGTCGATGGCGCTCAACGAGTTCGAGGGCACCGTCATGCTGGTCAGCCATGACCGCGCGCTGCTGCGCGAGGTCTGCGACGAGTTCTGGCTGGTGGCCGACGGCAAGCTGGCGCCCTTCGACGGCGACCTGGACGATTACCAGCGCTGGCTGCTGGATCGGTCCAAGGAGGCCGCGAAACTCGCCAAGGAAGAGGCCAAGCAGGCCCTGCGCAGCGCGCGCGCCAGCAGCGCGGCCGCCGCCCCTGCGCCGGCCCCTGTGGCCGTGGCAGCGGCGCCCGTGGCCGCCGTGCCGGTGGCGCCGCCCGCCCGTCAAGCGCGAGGACCGCAAGCTCAGCGGCCAGGCCCGTCAGAAGCTGTCCGAGCAGACGCGCCCGCTGCGCAAGGAGATGGAGCAGATCGACGCCCGCATGAAGGCGTGGGCGGACGACGCGCCGCGCTGGAAGCGCAGCTGTCGGGCGCGGGCCAGACGCCCGCGCAGATCGCGGACGCCGGCAAGCGCCTGAAGGCCATCGGCGACGAGATCGAGGCCGCGGAACTGCGGTGGCTGGAGCTCAGCGAGCAGGTGGACGCGATCCAGGCGACGGGCTGAGTCCGTCGCCTTTGCTTCGTCAGAGGCTGACGAAGGTCGCGTCGAATCATCAGCCGACCACTGTGCGCAGACGTTCGCGGCCTAGGCCGGCACCATCGCAGTTCAGAACGCGGTCGGGATCAACCGTCAGAATGTGACGAACCGGACCGCGTCCGCCGACAGCGTGCCCACGCCGTTGCCAGGCATCAGTTCGACCTTCGTCTCCGCCGGGCAACTGCGGTCCGACGTGAACCGCCCCAGGTAGGTTCCGGTGGCGGCACCCGCATCGCGCTGATCGACCGTGATCGCACGCTCGACCACTGCACAGGAGGATCCGAGATACGTGGTGACGATGTACCGGGCATCCGGCGCGCGTGAAGCGTCGGCCGACCATTGGACGTAGATGTCCGTCGGCGCCCCCCCTGTATTGAAGAACCACTGCGCAGACGGGAAGCTGCTCTGCGGGACATAGGCGATCGCGTCCGCAGCCAAATGCCCCCCGTTGAGGGTCGATTCCTCGAGCAGGACCGCGTTCGATTGGGGACCACTCAGACTCGCCTCGCCGACCTTGATCCAGCGACCGCCGATCTGGCTTTGATAGGTGAGGACCGGCTTGCTGCTGCCGTTGCCGCCCACTGCCGTCCACACCGCCAGACCGTTGAGCCCGCCCTCGGGCCAACGCGCATAGACGTCCTGCGTGCCACTCGGCCCGTTGGAGGGCAACTGCCATCTGGCGGTGTTAACGGGCACGGAGTCCACCGTGTCCAACCGGATCGCGTCCGCGATCACGCGGCCATCCGCGTTGGTAGCATCGACCTCGATCCTCAGCTGCGACTCGTACGAGGCCGTGAACGCAGGCCCCAGCAGCTTCCACTCGCCCGAACTCTGGCGTTGGTTGACGGTGTATTGAGCGAGGAGCGCGCCGCCATAGGTACGCACACGGAACACCGTATTCGTGGCGTTGGTCGACGACGTCGGCCAATGCGCAGACAGCGTCATCTGCCGGCTTCCAGAAATCCCACCCTGATTGAAGATGTCCACCTCGTACTGAACGATCTTCGGATAGTTGACGAAGTTGGGCTCGATGTAGGCGTAGTCCTGGCCGTAGTAGCCGGACAAGGTCGTGCCCGCCGCCCACATGTTGTTGAACCGGTAGACCGAGTTGGAGCGGTTGTCGGCGACCACGGCGGGATAGCGATAGATTGAACGCGACGACATCGGGGCCGACAGGTAGTTCGTTCCGTAGATCCCGGTGCCGTCCGTCAACGTCGACCAATTGCCAATCGTGGAGAAGTTGGGCGAGGTGTTGTCGATGATGTTGCTCAGCCCGCTGGCCACGAGGTGGTTCGCGCCTGCGAAAGTCGGCGAGCCCGCAGTGCTCGACGTCCATGCATAGCCAGCAGTGAAGCCGGCCGAGGTGTTGTCGACGACGGTAGTCGTCTGGGCGATCGCGGCGGCGGCGCTGCCGAGCAGGCATGCGAGCACGCGCGGCAAGCGCCGCTGGAGGTACGTGTTCATGAAACTCCCTGTGAATAGGCATGGTCCCAGGCTCTGCCGCCATGCCGCTTTTCCGGTTGCACCGACGTCACGGACCTCGTGAGGATCCTTGCGTTGCGTCGCTGTCGCCTCGTCGAGGCGCGCGCAGTGTCTCGGGTTTCCCCCACCGCTCGGAATCCGGGTAATCCCGCAAGCTATGACATTCCATGCGGCCTGTGGAACGCACCCGATAGTCGGCTTCAACAATGGAAGATAAAGACCATTTCAATTGCGAGCAATTTAATTGCTCGCTATAGTTCAGCCCATGCCGAACACAAAGCGCTTCAAACCGCAGGTCGCTGCCGCCCCGGCCCCGACCCGCGCCCAGCCGGTGCCCGCGGGCACGGACTGGCTGAAGCTGGATGTTCAGCTGTGCTTCGCGCTCTATTCGACCTCGCTGGCGATGACGAAGCTCTACAAGCCGCTGTTGGCTCCCCTGGGCCTGACCTATCCGCAATACCTGGCGATGCTGGTGCTGTGGGAGACCGACGGCCCGAGCGTCTCCGATCTGGGGCAACGCTTGAACCTGGACTCCGGCACGCTGACGCCGCTGCTGAAACGCCTGGAATCGAACGGCCTCATCGAACGCCGCCGCGCCATGGCCGATGAGCGCCGCGTCGAGATCCACCTGACGCCCGCCGGCCGCGCACTGCGTGAGCAAGCCGTCGCCATCCCCGAACAACTGGCCTGCGCCAGCGCCTGCGGTCCCGCCGAACTGGAGTCGCTGACAAGACGCCTGCATGAATTGCGAGCCAATGTACTGACCCATCTGGCACGCGATCCCGCCGATCCCGTCACTGTCGACGGGGATGGCGAGACCTGACCCCGAGTTGTCCGTTCACCCCTCACCCATCACCACCAAGGAGCCTCACATGGCCATCGAAAAAGCCCTCTACACCGCCACCGCCACCGCCACTGGCGGCCGTCAAGGCACCGCGCAATCGTCCGACGGCGCGCTGAAGGTCGATCTGTCCACGCCGAAGGAACTCGGCGGCGGCGGCGGCCCCGGCACCAACCCGGAACAGCTGTTCGCAGCGGGCTACTCGGCCTGCTTCATCGGCGCGATGAAGGCCGTCTCGGGTCGCAACAAGGTCGCGCTGCCGGCCGAAGTCTCGATCACCAGCGAAGTCGGCATCGGCCCCCACGCCAACAAGCCGGGCGCCTTCGGCATCGCCGTGTCGATGAAGATCTCCGTGCCGGGCATGGACCGCGCCGCGCTGGAGAAGCTGGTCGCCGAAGCCCATGAGGTCTGCCCGTACTCGAACGCCACGCGCGGCAACATCGACGTCACGCTGACGATCGTCTGATCATCCGGGTCCGGCTCGTTCCGGACTCTCGATGGAAAAAAAGCGCCGGCAATGCCGGCGCTTTTCGTTGGCGCGCCTTCTTTGGCGCACATTCTTTGGCCCGATGAGATCAGCGCGGGCGCAGCAACGTGAGCATCAACTCGATGCGCGCCGTCCAGGGCGATAGCGCGGCCGCGGGCTCGTCGGACGCACCGACGATGCGCCCCTGCGCGCAACGCGTCGTACGCCAGACCGGGACGCCGGCGTCCTTCAACGCCTGCACCGGCGCGTCGAGCGCACGATTCAGCGTGCCGTTCCCGGTGCAGGCCAGCACCAGCCCCTGGAGCCCTGCCGCACGCCACGCGTCGAGTGAACGCACTTCCGAGCCGGCGTGGCTGCCGAGCACCTCGACCCAAGGCCACCGCGACGCGTCTTCGGGAAGCAGACCCACACCCAACGCCTCGCCTTGCGGCCAGTCGCGGAAACGGCGCAACGTCCCCTCCTCCACCACGGCCAGCGGACCGGCGTCGGGCCCCGCCTCGAAGGCGTTCAGGCGATAGCTGTGCGTCTTGCGCAGCTCCAACCCGGACCACACCTGGCCCGCCACGACCGCGACGACGCCGCGCACGCCTTCGGCTTCGGCAACAGCCACCGCATCCAGCAGGTTCTGCGGACCGTCCGCCTGGATGGCCGTGGCCGGGCGCATCGCGGCCGTCAGGACCACCGGCTTCTCCGGCGCGAGCACGCGTTGCAGCAGGTAAGCGGTCTCCTCGAGCGTGTCGGTGCCATGCGTGATCACGATGCCGCGGACCTCGGGGCGATCCAGATGCTCCCGCACCCGACGCGCGAGTCGCGCCCAGGTCGCGTGATCCATGTCCTTGCTGTCGAGCTGAGCCAGCTGCTCAGCCTCGAGCGCCTTCGACGCCAACGCCGGTACCGCGCTCACCAGCGACTCGACCGACAGCGAGCCGGCCTTGTAGCCGACGTTATCCGTCGCACTGCCGGAGGCCCCGGCGATGGTCCCGCCGGTGCCGATGATCACGAGGGTCTGGGCCACACTTTGCAATTTCTCGTCTCCTGTATAAAAATCCAGATGCTGGATGAATTCTCAGGCGGCTTTTGAACCATCAGGGTCGCCGCGTTCTCGACATCCGGTCCTCAATGGAAAAAAGGCTTGCTCGTGGATACACCGCCCAAACTCACTGCCCGGCAACAGCAGATCTTCGATCTGGTCCGCGACAGCATCGAGAGCACCGGCTCGCCGCCCACCCGCGCGGAGATCGCGCAGCAACTGGGATTCAAGTCCGCGAATGCGGCCGAGGAACACCTGCAGGCTCTGGCGCGAAAAGGCGTCATCGAGTTGGTCGGCGGTACCGCACGTGGCATCCGCCTGCCGTCGACCGCCTTGCGTCAGGTCAATCGCGCCCGGGAGCACAGCCAGTTCGCGCTGCCGCTGGCGAGCCTCGCACAGTTGACGCTGCCGCTCGTGGGCCGCGTCGCTGCCGGCGCGCCGATCCTCGCCGAGGAACATGTCGAGCAGCACTATAGCGTCGACCCCTCGATGTTCTCGAAGGCGCCCGACTTCCTGCTCCGCGTCAAAGGCATGAGCATGAAGGACATCGGCATCATGGACGGCGACCTGCTCGCCGTTCAGAAGATCAGCGAGGCGCGCAACGGCCAGGTCGTCGTGGCGCGCATCGGTGAAGAGGTCACCGTGAAGCGCTTTCAGCGCCATGCCGACGGCATTCGCCTGCTGCCGGAGAACCCGGACTTCCAACCGATCGAGGTCACCCCCGATGAGGAGTTTGCGATCGAAGGCCTGGCAGTCGGTCTGATCCGTTCCGGCGGCTTTCACTGAGCGCCGCCATCCCCCTCATGAGCGCGCGAAAGACGCACAGCAAAGCAGCCTCGGCCGCCGAATGCGCGTCTCTGCGGCAGATTCCCGACATCGGACCGGCGATGGTGCGGGATTTCGAGTTGATGGGGATTCATCAGCCGATGGATCTCGTGGGCGCCGATGCCTTCGCGCTGTATAAGCGGATTTGCAAACTCACCGGTCAGCGGCATGACCCGTGCGTCCTGGATACTTATATGGCCGCCGTCGATTTCATGAACGGCGGCCCTCCCCGTGATTGGTGGAGTTATACGGCGCAGCGCAAGCGCGAGTATCCGGATATCTGATTGAAGAACAGAAGCGACGACCAAAGAAAAAACCCTACCGATTTGCATCGACAGGGTTTTAATGTTGGCGGAGTGGACGGGGCTCGAACCCGCGACCCCCGGCGTGACAGGCCGGTATTCTAACCAACTGAACTACCACTCCAGATACGACGCTATTGAGTGCATCGATATCATTTGCGAACAAGTTCTGCTGCAAGCAATCAGTTCTATACAGAACCGCGATGCAGCCAAGCCTTGTCAAACTTGGCGTCCCCTAGGGGATTCGAACCCCTGTAGCCACCGTGAAAGGGTGGTGTCCTAGGCCTCTAGACGAAGGGGACAGGACCTGCTTGTTTTGACTCGAACTGCGCGTACCTTGCAACCGTCACACCCGAAGGCGTTCTGGTGGAGGTAAGCGGGATCGAACCGCTGACCTCTTGCATGCCATGCAAGCGCTCTCCCAGCTGAGCTATACCCCCGAATGCTTTCGCATCGAATCGGTACGCCGCCCGAGTCTCAACTTTGTTGGCGGAGTGGACGGGGCTCGAACCCGCGACCCCCGGCGTGACAGGCCGGTATTCTAACCAACTGAACTACCACTCCAGATACTCAAGACCTTTCGATCTGTCGCATCAAACTCTTCTTGCTTTGATTTCATCAATTACTTGACGTCATCGCTGCGTCGATTTCGTTACTGTACCTGATTTTGACAACGATCAAATCGATTTCCGAAGAATTTTTCGATTTTCTCGTTCAATCTCTGGTCAGTAACCAAGCTCGAAACTTGGCGTCCCCTAGGGGATTCGAACCCCTGTAGCCACCGTGAAAGGGTGGTGTCCTAGGCCTCTAGACGAAGGGGACTGAACCTTCTTCCTTGAACCGCGCGCCACGCAAACTGAAGTTTGGTGGAGGTAAGCGGGATCGAACCGCTGACCTCTTGCATGCCATGCAAGCGCTCTCCCAGCTGAGCTATACCCCCTTCGGGGAATTCGACCCGGCTTCTTTTCGGCTTTCTGAATTTCATCGGGGAGCTCGCGCTCCCCGTTTAATTCATCGTCTGCCGCTTCGAAGTTCGTTTCGAACGTCGCGCTGTTCAAGCGAGAACGAGAGTATAGATCGAGTTTTAAACGGAACGCAAGCGGTTCAACAAAATTTCTTTGTCGAAAAGTTCCAGCACCGCATCCACCGACGGCGTCTGCGAACGACCGCAGGCCAGCACCCGCACGGGAATCGCCAGTTGCGGCATCTTGATGCCGTGCGCCGTGATCGTTTCCTTGATCGCGGCGCTGATCGACGCCTTGTCCCAATTCGCCAGCGCGTCGAGCTTGTCCGCCAGCGCCAGCACGGCCGGCTTCACGGCATCGGTCAGGTGCTGGGCCCGGTCCGCCTCGCTCGGCGTCACCGGCGACACATACATCGCCAGCCAGTCTGCCAGCGCCACCGTGGTACTGCAGCGATCCTTGAACAGCGCGCACATCGCTTCGAGGCGCTCCGGCGCGGCCAGGCCACGCCTGCCAAGTTGCACCGCCACCAGCGACGCCAGACGCGCGTCATCGGCCAGCTTGATGTAGTGCGAGTTGACCCATTCCAGCTTGGCCGGATCCCATTGCGCGGGGCTCTTCGAGAGATGGCTGCCGTCGAACCACGACACCAGCTGCGCCACGCTGTAGAGCTCGTCGTCGCCGTGGCTCCAGCCCAGGCGCGACAGGTAGTTCAGCATCGCTTCGGGCAGATAGCCGTTCTCCTCATACGCGGTGACGCTGACCGCGCCGCGGCGCTTGGACAGCTTCAGTCCGTCGTCGCCCAGGATCACCGGGATGTGGCCGAACGCCGGCAGCGCCGCGCCCAATGCGTTGAACAGGTTGATCTGCCAGGGCGTGTTGTTGATGTGCTCATCGCCGCGGAAGACATGGGTGATCTTCATGTCCCAGTCGTCGATCACGACCGCGAAGTTGTAGGTCGGGACGCCGTCCGGACGCAGCAGGATGAGGTCGTCGATCTCGCGGTTGTTGATCGTGATCGGTCCCTTGACCAGGTCGTCCCAGGTCACGTCGCCGTCGACCGGATTCTTGAAACGCACCACCGGCTCGATGCCCGCGGGAATCGCGGGCAGCGTCTTGCCCGGCTCCGGACGCCAGGTGCCGTCGTAGCGCCGCTTCTCGCCACGCGCCTCCTGGCCCGCCTTCATCGCGGCGAGCTCCTCGGGCGAGCAGTAGCAACGGTAGGCGGTGCCGGCAGCGATCATCTGTTCGATCACCGCGTGATAGCGCTCCAGGCGCTGCATCTGGTAGACCGGGCCTTCGTCGTACTCGAGACCCAGCCACCGCATCGATGCCAGGATCTGGTCGACCGAATCCTGCGTCGATCGCGCGACGTCGGTGTCCTCGATGCGCAGCACGAATTCGCCGCCATGGTGGCGCGCGTAGGCCCACGAGAACAGCGCCGTGCGCGCCGTGCCCAGGTGCAGGAAGCCCGTCGGCGACGGGGCGATGCGGGTGCGGACCGGGGTGGAAGGAGTCGTCATAGGGAATTCAAACCGCGGGCCAGGTCGGCCTTGATGTCTTCGATGTCTTCCAGGCCGACCGCGACGCGGATCAGACCCTGCGTGATGCCGGCCGCCTGGCGCTGCGGCTCGGTGAGCCGGCCGTGCGAAGTGCTGGCCGGATGCGTGATGGTGGTCTTGGTGTCGCCGAGGTTGGCGGTGATCGAGCAGATGCGCGTCTGGTCGATCACCTGGAACGCCGCGGCGCGGCCGCCGTCCTCGCCACCGCTCTTCACGATGAAGGACACGACCGCCCCGCCCTGCCCGCCTTGCTGGCGCATCGCGAGCTCATGCTGCGGATGCGACTTCAGGCCCGGGTAGTACACGCGCTCGATGCCGGGGTGCGCCTCCAGCCATTCGGCCAACACGGCGGCACTCGCGGTCTGCGCCTTCATGCGCACCGACAGCGTCTCCATGCCCTTGAGCACGACCCAGGCGTTGAACGGCGACAGCGACATGCCCACCGAGCGCATCACGGGGGTGAACACCTCGTCGACGTGCTTCGCGGAGGCGCAGATCGCGCCCGCGATGACGCGGCCCTGCCCGTCGAGGTACTTGGTGCCGGAATGGATGATGAAGTCCGCGCCCATCTTCGCCGGTTGCTGCAGCGCGGGCGAGGCGAAGCAGTTGTCGACGGCCAGCAGCGCGCCGTGCGCGTGCGCGATCTCCGCCAGCGCGGCGACATCGCAGACCTCGGTCAGCGGATTGGTCGGCGTCTCGGCGAACAGCAGCTTCGTGTTGGGTTGCAGGGTCCCCTTCCACTCGGCCAGGTCGGTCTGCGACACGAAGGTCGTCTGGACGCCGAACTTGCCGAACTCGCCCTGCAGCAGCTTGATGGTCGAGCCGAACACCGAGCGCGAGCACACCACGTGGTCGCCGGACTTCAGCAGGCCCATGACCAGCAGCATGATCGCGGACATGCCCGACGAAGTCGCGATGCAGGCCTCGGTGCCTTCGAGCGCGGCGAGCCGGCGCTCCATCATCATGACCGTGGGATTCGAGAAGCGGCTGTAGACGAAGGCCTCTTCCTCGTTGGCGAAACGGCGCGCGGCGGTGGCTGCGTCCGGATGCACGAAGGAACTGGTCAGGTACAGCGCTTCCGAGTTCTCGCCCCACGGCGACGGCGGCAGGCCTTCGCGAACGGCGAGCGTGTCCAGCCGGACGTCGGCGGGCAGGTCCACGCGCGGGATGCCGCCCCTTCTTGTCGTTGCCCATCACTGGTCTCCGCCGCTCTGCAGCGCCAGGCGGCTGCGCGCCGGCATGTCCTCTTCCTCCGGCTGCGACTTGCGCTGCGCCTGCAGCGTGGCGAAGTCCTCGGCCGATACGTCGCCGGTGATGTAGGTGCCGTCGAAGCAGGAGGCCTCGAAACCGTTCAGACCCGGGCGGAGCTGGCCGACCACGCGCTTCATCGCATCGACGTCCTGGTAGATCAGCGCGTCGGCGCCGATGAACTGGCGGATCTCCTCGATCGAGCGGCCGTGGGCGATCAGTTCCTCCTTGGTCGGCATGTCGATGCCGTAGACGTTGGGGAAGCGCACCGGCGGCGCGGCCGAGGCAAGGTAGACCTTGTTCGCGCCGGCCTCGCGGGCCATCTGGACGATTTCCTTGGAGGTCGTGCCGCGCACGATGGAGTCGTCGACCAGCAGCACGTTGCGGCCCTTGAATTCGAGGCCGATCGCGTTGAGCTTCTGGCGCACCGACTTCTTGCGCGTGGACTGGCCCGGCATGATGAAGGTCCGGCCGACGTAGCGGTTCTTCACGAAGCCCTCGCGATACGGCTTGCCGATGCGGTGCGCGAGCTGCATCGCCGACGGGCGGCTGGACTCGGGAATCGGGATGACGACGTCGATCTCGCTCGGCGGGATCGTCGAGATCAGGCGCTGGGCCAGGGTCTCGCCCATGTTCAGCCGGGCCTGGTAGACCGAGATGCCGTCCATCACCGAGTCCGGGCGCGCCAGATAGACGAACTCGAACATGCAGGGGTTCAGCGTCGGGTTCTCGGCGCACTGCTGCGTGTGGACCGTGCCGTGGGTGTCGATGAACAGGGCCTCGCCGGGCGCGAGGTCGCGCGTCAGCGTGTGCGCCGTGCCTTCGAGCGCCACGCTCTCGCTGGCGACCATGACCTCGCCGTCGGCCGCCTGGCCGAAGCACAAGGGGCGGATGCCGTAGGGGTCGCGGAATGCGAGCAGGCCATGCCCGGCGATCAGGGCGATCACGGCGTAGGAGCCCTTGATCCGCTTGTGCACCGTGCCCACGGCCTTGAAGATCTGCGCCGGCGTCAGCGGCAGGTCGCGGCCGGCCCGCTCGAGCTCATGCGCGAGCACGTTGATCAGGACTTCGGTATCGCTCTCGGTGTTGATGTGGCGGCGGTCGACGTCGAACAGCTCGTCCTTCAGCGCATGCGCGTTGGTGAGGTTGCCGTTGTGGACCAGCACGATGCCGTAGGGCGCATTGACGTAGAAGGGCTGCGCCTCCTCTTCCGAATAGGCATTGCCCGCCGTCGGATAGCGCACCTGGCCGAGGCCGACGTTGCCGGGCAGCCCGCGCATGTTGCGGGTGCGGAACACGTCGCGCACCATGCCACGCGCCTTGTGCATGAAGCACTTCTGACCCTGCATCGTGACGATGCCGGCCGCGTCCTGGCCGCGATGCTGCAGCAGCAGCAGCGCGTCATAGATCAGCTGGTTGACCGGCGCCTTGGAAATCACACCGACGATGCCGCACATGGGGAGGTCCTTAATGCTTCTGGAACGGGAGGAAAACGACGGCCGGAGCGCTCGTGACGCTCAGGCCGGAATGTAAGTCTTGCAGGGCCGCGGGCAACAGCGGCTTCACCTGCGTGAGCGTGGCCTGCAGCCAGGGCGCGATCTGCGATTCGGCCCAGGGCTGCGAGCGCACGGCCGGCGTCATGTCGACGATGACGGTCGCCAGCAGCGCCAGCAGCACCGCGCGCAGCACGCCGAAGGCAGCGCCGCCGAGCCGGTCCAGCACACCCAGCGGCGTCGCGTGGATCAAGGCCCGGATCAGCTTCGCACCGAGACCCCAGATCAGCAGCACCAGGATGAAGGCCAGCACCAGCCCGAGGGCGTGGATCAGCGCCGGACCGATCTTCTCCGCCGGCAGGAAGCGCTCGATGAACGGCGCCACGAAGGGCGAGGCCGCGTAGGCCACCAGCCAGCCGGCGATGGTCATCAGCTCGAACACCAGGCCGCGCCAAGCGCCCAGCAGGACCGAGATGACGAGCAGGCTCAGCAGCGCGAGGTCGACCCAGTTCATCGCGGCGATCGGAGGTGCGCTGAGGCGGGTTCATGGTCGTGCATCGTGACAGTCTCCGTGCCGGCCCGTCAGAGCGTCAGCACGGCCGACGACAGGCCGCCGCCGCGGACTTTCGCCGCGACCTTGTCCGCCTCGTCGCGCGAATTGAACGGCCCCACCCGCACGCGGATGCGCTTGCCGTCCGCCGTGTCGACCGCCTGCGTGTACGTCTTCAGGCCCATGCGCTCGACCTTCACGCGCACATCCTGCGCGGCCTTGCCGTCGGCGTAGGCACCGACCTGCACGATGAAACGCGCGGCGGACGCGGCCGCGTCCGGCTTTCTCTCGGAAGAGGGCCGCCCCTCCAGCAGCGCCTGGGCGCGGGCAGCATCCGCGGAGCGGGTGTCGGGTTTCGGGTCAGGCTTGCGTTCGGGCTTGGCGTCGACCTTGGGCTCGGGCTTGCGTTCCGGCTTGGTCTCGGGTCTGACCTCGGGCTTGTGTTCAGGCTTGGGCTCGACGCGCGCCGGGCGGGCGGGCTCGGCGATCGTCGCGCGCTCGTCGGGCTTGGTGTCCATGCGCGTGGGCGGCATGGCCTGGGCCACTTGATCGGCCACCGGGTCGCGAGGCGCTTCCGGCGGCGGAACCGGCCGGTCGGCGGCGGCTTGCTCCGCGGACTCGGTGATGATGCCGCGGCCGGCATCCGCCCCGGCGGTCTGACCGCGCGAGGTCGGAGCAGTCGGCGCGGGAATGGTCAGCGGCGTGGCGCCGTCCTTGCGCGGGATGTCGATCGGCAGGTCGACCGGGATCGGACGCGGCTGGGTCTCGAACAGCAACGGGAACACGATCACCGCGACGCCCACCAGTACCGCGGCGCCGATCAGGCGACGGCGCGCCCGCAGACGCAGTTGCTGGACATCGTCGACCGCCTCGGCGCCGCCGCGGGCGCGCCCTCGCGCACCGTCGCCGGCACGGCCCCGCTCAGCCCGATCACCGCCTCGGTCGCCGGAGTCGTTCGCTTCACCGCGCTTCAGGAAGGACAGAAAACCCATGTACTCGGAGAACCTGGTTGATGCCGCGCCGTCGCCGCGGGAGTGCCTTCGGGACCCTGGGCCCCGGAGCGGAAAGCGGCCCCTCCGTAGGTACGGACAGGGCCGCCGACTTCAACTGCGAGAGATTCGAATGCAGCGTTGCGAAGCGCTCAATGCCGCCCGCTTCAAGACTCGGATTCCGGCTGGACGCCGCCGCCCAGTCTCGGGATGCCGTTCTTGAGCACGCCGCCCACGGTGAAGAACGAACCGAAGACCAAAATTCTATCAGCGGGGTCCGCCTCGGCCGCCGCCGCGGCCAGGGCCGACGCGGGGTCCGGGTGCAGCGATGCGCCGACTTCCTTCGGCGTCTGCAGCGTGCCGGCGGCGCGCGCCTCGTCGAAACGTGTCCGCAGCGCCTGGGCGGTCGCCGCACGCGCGATCGGCAGGTCGCAGAAATGCCAGTGGTCGATCAGCGGCGAGATGCGCGCCAGGATGTTGGCGAGGTCCTTGTCCGCCATCGCGCCGAAGACGGCACGGGTGCGCGGGTAGAAGCCCATCTGGTCGAGGTTCTGTGCCAGCGCCGCCACCGCATGCGGGTTGTGCGCGACGTCCAGCACCAGCATCGGCGAGCCCGGGATCACCTGGAAGCGGCCCGGCAGTTCGACCAGCGCCAGCCCCGCGCGCACCGCCTGCGCGGAGATCGGGAGCCGCTCATACAGCGCTTCAAAGACCGCCAGCACGCCGGAGGCATTCAGCAGCTGGTTGACGCCGCGCAGCGCCGGGTAGGACATGCCGCTATAGCGCCGCGCGCGTCCCGCCCACTGCCATTGCTGGCGATCGCCCGAATAGCTGAAATCGCGTCCGAGCTGGCGCACCTCGGCGCCGATGGACTCGGCATACGCCGCGATCGAGGCCGGCGGCATCGGATCGGACACGATGGCCGGCCTGCCCGGCCGCATGATGTGCGCCTTCTCGCGGCCCACGGACTCGCGATCCGGGCCGAGGTACTCGGTATGGTCCAGGTCGATGCTCGTGATGACGCTGCAATCGGCGTCCATGACGTTCACCGCATCCAGGCGCCCGCCCAGGCCGACTTCCAGGATCACCAGGTCCAGCGGCTCGGATGCCAGCTTGTGCAGGATCGCGAGCGTGGTGAATTCGAAATAGGTCAGCGCGAGATCACCGCGGGCCTGCTCCACCGCCTCGAAGTGTGGCAGCAGCGCCGCGGCGTCGACCGGCCGCCCACCGACGCGGCAGCGCTCCTGGAAATGCACCAGGTGCGGCTTGATGTAGAGGCCGACGCGGTAGCCCGCCTGCAGAGCGACGCTCTCCAGCATCGCGCAGGTCGAGCCCTTGCCGTTCGTGCCGGCGACCATCACGACCGGTGTGTCCGGGACCGAAGTTCAGGTTCAGACGCTGGCGCATCTCGGCGACACGTGCCAGCGTCATGTCGATGTCCTTCGGATGCAGCCGCTCGCAGCGGGCCAGCCAGGCGTCGAGCACCTGCTGCGCGTCGCCGCCGGGGGTCAACACGGGAATGGACAGATCGTTCGAAGTGGTGGACATCAGGAATTCCAAGGCTCAAATGAAGACGGCCAGACCGGGAGTGGTCTGGCCGTGCTGAGTACCGCCACCGCCCCGGGGGCGGTTCGCCGTCGCGACGTCAGGCGACCGCGTCGGAACTCTGCCGCTGCAGGATGGCCAGGTTCCGGGCGATGACCTCGCGCAGCTTGCGGCGGTCGACGATCATGTCGATCGCGCCCTTCTCCATCAGGAACTCGGCGCGCTGGAAGCCCGGGGGCAGTTTCTCGCGCACGGTGTTCTCGATGACGCGCGGGCCGGCGAAGCCGATCAGCGCCTTCGGTTCGGCGATAACGATGTCGCCGACGAACGCGAAGCTCGCCGACACACCACCCATCGTCGGATCGGTCAGCACGCTGACGTAAGGCAGCTTCGCCTTGGCCAGACGCGTGAGCGCGGCGTTGGACTTGGCCATCTGCATCAGCGAGAGCAGGCCTTCCTGCATCCGCGCGCCGCCGGTGGCGGTGAAGCAGATGAACGGCGTCTTCTGTTCCAGCGCGGTCTCGACGCCGCGCGCGAAGCGCTCGCCGACCACGGAGCCCATCGAGCCGCCCATGAAGTCGAACTCGAAGCACGCGGTGACCACGGGGATGCTCATCACCGCGCCGCCCATGACGACCAGCGCGTCGGTCTCGCCGGTCGATTCCAGCGCTTCCTTGAGCCGGTCCGGATACTTCTTGCTGTCCTTGAACTTCAGCGCGTCCACGGGCAGCACTTCCTGGCCGACCTCGTAGCGGCCTTCGCCATCCAGGAACGCATCCAGGCGGGCGCGGGCGCCGATGCGATGGTGGTGACCGCACTTCGGGCAGACGTTGACGTTCTGCTCAAGGTCGGTCTTGTACAGCACCGTTTCGCAGGACGGGCACTTGATCCACAGGCCTTCCGGCACCGTACGGCGCTGGTCGGGGTCGGTCTGCTGGATCTTCGGGGGAAGCAGTTTCTCAAGCCAACTCATGGCGGGCTCCTATGTCTATCGCCAGACGCGCAACAGGGCAGTTTGCCCCGTCAGGCGTCCAGCGCGGCGCGGATGTCTCGGATGAAGGCCGCTGCCTGGATCGCGACATTATCCCTTGTCTGCGACTCGATCAGCTGGACGAGGGCCGAACCGATCACCACCGCGTCCGCATGGCGCGCCACGGCGGCCGCCGTCGCCCCATCGCGGATGCCAAAACCGACTCCCAGCGGGATGGACACGTGCTTGCGCAGACGCGGCATCGCCTCGGCGACAGCGCCGGTGTCCAGGTGCCCGGCGCCGGTCACGCCCTTCAGCGAGACGTAATAGACGTAGCCGCTGGCCAGCCGTCCGAGACGGGCGACGCGTTCGTCCGTCGAGGTGGGCGCCAGCAGGAAGATCGGGTCCAGGCCCTGCGCCTTCAGCGCCGCGGCAAAACGCTCGCATTCCTCGGGCGGATAGTCGACGACCAGCACGCCGTCGACGCCGGCGGCCTTGGCCTCGGTCACGAAGCGCTCCAGACCGAAGCGCTCGACCGGGTTCGCATAGCCCATCAGCACAACCGGCGTCGCGTCATCGTGCTGGCGGAAGTCCCGGACGATCTCCAGCACGTGCGTCAGCGTGATGCCCTTGGCCAGCGCGCGTTCGCTGGCCTTCTGGATCACGGGGCCGTCGGCCATGGGGTCGGAGAACGGCACCCCCAGCTCGATCACGTCGGCGCCGGCCTTGGCCATCGCCAGCATCAGCTCGACGGTCACATCCGCATACGGATCGCCGGCGGTCACGTACGGGATCAAAGCCTTGCGGCCTTCGGCGCCCAGGCGGGCGAAAGTGGCTTGGATACGGCTGATTGCGCACCTCCCTTCACGGCGTGGCCGGCCATCGAGGGCCGGTCGAAGTATTCGGCACCCGACAGGTCGGCGACGGTGCCGATGTCCTTGTCGCCGCGGCCGGAGAGGTTGACCAGCAGATGCTGGTCGGGACGCATCGTCGGCGCCAGCTTGATCGCATGCGCCAGCGCATGGCTCGATTCGAGCGCGGGGATGATGCCCTCGGTGCGGCACAGCCGGTGGAAGGCCGTGAGCGCTTCGGCATCGGTGGCGCCGACGTACTCGGCGCGACCGATGTCCTTCAGGTAGGCGTGCTCGGGGCCGACGCCCGGGTAGTCCAGTCCGGCGGAGATCGAATGCGTCTCGATGATCTGCCCCGCGTCGTCCTGCAGCAGATAGGTGCGATTGCCGTGCAGCACGCCGGGCGAGCCGGCGGTCAGCGTGGCCGCATGCTTGGGCGTGTGGACGCCCTGCCCCGCGGCCTCGACACCGATCAGGCGCACGCCCTCGTGCGGGATGTACGGGTAGAAGATCCCGATCGCATTGCTGCCACCGCCGACGCAGGCGATGACGGCGTCGGGCTGTCTGCCGGTCATCTCGGGCATCTGCACGAGGCACTCGTCGCCGATGACGCGCTGGAAGTCGCGGACCATCATCGGATACGGGTGCGGGCCGGCCACGGTGCCGATGATGTAGAAGGTCGACTCGATGTTGGTGACCCAGTCGCGCATCGCCTCGTTGAGCGCGTCCTTCAGCGTCTTCGAACCCGACTCCACCGGCACGACGCGCGCGCCGAGCAGGTTCATCCGGTAGACGTTCGGCGACTGGCGCTTCACGTCCTCGGAGCCCATGTACACGACGCACTCCATGCCGTAGCGGGCGCAGATCGTCGCGGTGGCGACGCCATGCTGGCCGGCGCCGGTTTCCGCGATGACGCGCTTCTTGCCCATGCGGCGGGCCAGCAGCGCCTGGCCGATGGTGTTGTTGACCTTGTGCGCGCCGGTGTGGTTCAGGTCCTCGCGCTTGAGGAAGATCTGCGCACCGCCAAGCTCGCTGCTCAACCGCTTGGCGTGATAGATCGGGCTCGGCCGGCCGACGAAGTGCGCGAGCTCGTACTGGAACTCGCGGATGAACTCCGGGTCCTGGCTGTAGCGGGCGTAGGCCTCGTTGAGTTCGTCCAGCGCGTGGATCAAGGTCTCGGCGACGAAGCGGCCACCGTAGTAGCCGTGCGAGTTCGCGGTGGACACGGGGCCGAAGCGGCCCTGCGCGTCAGGCTGCGCATAGCCCGCCAACGGGCCGGTCGTGAATGGAATCGATGTCTTGGACATGAGGGGTCCTCGGTGAGGATGCCCGCGCACGAACCTGCAGGGAACGGAAGCAGGGATTCAGGCCGACTTCAGGCGGTCGGCCTCGCGCACGGCATCGCAGAACTGGCGGATCTTGCCGGCGTCCTTGAGGCCCTTCGAGGCCTCCACGCCGGAGCTGACGTCAACGGCCCAGGGCCGCACCTTCAGCACGCCATCGATCACGTTGGCTGCACTCAACCCACCAGACAAAACGACCGGAGAGGGAACGCTTGGAGGCAGCAGTGACCAATCGAAGACCTTTCCGCCGCCACCGTAGCCGTCGACGAAGGCGTCGACCAGCACGGCCTGGGCGTGGGAGAACCGAGTCGCGAAGTCTAGCAAATCGAAACCGGGCGCCATCCGTGCCGCCCGCAGATAGGGGCGCGACCAGCGATCGCAGTCCTCGGGCGTTTCATCGCCGTGGAACTGCAGCGTCAGCGTCGGGATCGCGGCCAGCGCCGCGTGAATCGCCTCGGGCGAGGCATTGACGAACAGTCCCACCGGCGTCACGAACGGCGGCAGGCGCCGCGCCAGCGCGGCGGCGCGTTCGACGCCGACGGCACGCGGGCTCTTCTCGTAGAAGACCAGCCCGATCGCGTCGGCGCCGGCCTCGACGGCGGCGTCGACATCGGCTTCGCGGGTCAGGCCGCAGATCTTGATGCGGGTTCGGCTCATGGGGGTCCGGTGCGGTCGGGTCTCAGGGCAACCAGTCCATCGCCGCCGTATGACGCGGCAGGTTCAGGTGATCGTCGTAGGTCGGGCCGACGAAGTACAGCCCGTCCGGCGGAAAGGTCGGCGCCGCGGCATCACGAGAACGCGCGGCCAGCACCTCGTCCATCCACGAGGGCGGCTTCTGCCCGGCGCCGACGGCGATCAGGCAGCCCATGATGTTGCGGATCATGTGATGCAGGAAGGCGATGCCGTCGAACTCGAAGCGCCAGTACGGACCGCGCTTGTGGATCTCGATGCCGCGCAGGATCTTCACCGGCGACGCCGCCTGGCACTCCGCGGAGCGGAAGGAGCTGAAGTCGTGCTCGCCGACCAGCCGCGAGGCCGCATCCCGCATCGCGTCGCCGTCCAGCGGCCGGAAGGTCCAGCCGACGCCGCCAGCCTGGATGGAGGGGCGCACGTTCGATTCCAGCAGCAGGTACCAGTAGCGGCGACCGCGCGCCAGGTTGCGCGCATGGAAGTCCTCGCCGGGGAAGGCGGCCCACTGGACCGCGATGTCGCGCGGCAGGTAACGGTTGACGCCACGGACCCACGAGAACACCTCGCGCTCCACCGGCGAATCGAAGTGGACGACCTGGTTCAGTCCGTGGACACCGGTGTCGGTGCGGCCGGCGCAGATCGTGCGGATCGGCTGCGCGACGAACTCGGCGAGCGCCGCCTCCAGCGCGTCCTGGACGGTGCCGCCGCCGGGCTGGCTCTGCCAGCCCTTGTAGGCCTCGCCGCGGTAACTCACGCCCAGCGCCACGCGCATGCAGGTCTCCGGATCTCAGGGGAAAGTGAACGCCAAAAAGAAAAGGCGCCCGGCCAGGCCGAGCGCCTTGTCGTGAACCGCTCGCAGTTTAGCGAAGCTGGTCCAGCATCTGCTGGGCGCGGGCACGCATCGGACCGTCGGCCTTGCCGACCAGTTCCTGCAGCACGTCGCGGGCACCTTCGGTGTCGCCGATCTGGCGGAACTCCTCGGCCAGCTCCAGCTGACGCTGCAGGGCTTCGTCGTCGTTCGGGTCGATGCTGTCGAGGTCGACACCCAGGTCGTCCAGGCTCATCGTGTCCCGCGTCGTCGGCTTGGCGTCGGGCAGCGCATCCAGATCCGGCAGATCGATCGACGCGATGTCCTCGATGTCGTTCACCTTGCCGATCGTGCGCTCGTCACGGCTGGCCGGTGCGTCGGTCGGCAGGTCCAGGTCGATGCTCGACAGGTCGAAGTCCAGCGACGACGAATCCTGCGCAGGCGCCGGAGCGGGCGTGCTGCCACCCAGGTCGTCCAGGTCACCGAGATCGAACTCGAGTTCACGGGCGCTGGCAGGGGTCGGCGCGGCCGGCGGCGTGCTCAGGTCCAGGTCCATGTTCATCGGCGCCTGGCTCGATGCCGACGGCAGCGCCTGCGTGGCGGCCATCGCGGGCGCCGGTGCCGGCGGCGAACCCAGATCCAGGTCCAGATCCAGATCCATCAGGCTGGACGGGCCGCTGTCGCGCGGGGCGGCCGCGACACCCGCCGCGGCGGTCGCCGCCGCGCGGGCCAGCGCGCCGCCGCCCGGATGCGCCATGCCGGTCGCGGGCAAGGTGCTCGCGTTCATCGGCTCGGGGCGCTCATCGTCGCTCTCGAACATCGTCGGCGCGCCGCCGGGCTGGTACAGCGGATTCTCAGGATCAGCCTGACGGCCAAGTTCCTGGACCTTCGCCCAATCCTCGCCCTGCCCCTTGGTCTCGGCGTACAGCTGGACGGCCAGTTGCTCGAAGCCCTTGATGTCGCGGCGCTTGCCGTAGACCTCGAGCAGCTTCAGGCGGATGGCCAGGCGCTCCGGGTTGGCGCGCAGCGCCTCCTTCAGGATCTCCTCGGCCTGCAGGTCGCGACCGTAGGCCAGGTAGACGTCGGCTTCGGCGACCGGATCGACGTCACCGATCGCATCGAGCTGGCTCAGCGAATAGCTCATCGACGACTGGCCGGTCGTCGACGCGTCGCGCGTGTCGACGCGCTGGCCGCCGCTATGGCCGAAGAACGAGTCCGGCGCCAGACGGCTTTCCGCGAAGGCCGTCTCGGAACGCGAGGCCGCGTCGCGGCGCGCGCGCCAGCGGTTGTAGCCGATGCCACCGGCGATGACCGCCAGGGCGGCCACGAGCGCGGGCAGGTAGTCGCTCAGCGAGTCGAGGAAGCCGGGCTCCTCCGGCTCGGGCTTGGGCGCCGGCACGGCGCGCGGCGCCGAAGCAGCGACCGGGCGCGAGGCGGCAGCCTCAGCCACGGCGGCCGAGGCAGCCGCGGAAGCGGCCGGCGCTTCCGACGCGGCGGCGGGGACGTTCGCGGCGACCGTCACCGGCGGCACGACCGCCGGAGCGGGTGCGGGTGCGGGAGCCGGCGCAGGCGTCGGGGCCGGCGTCGGTGCGGGAGCCGGGGCTGCGGCGGTCGTCGGCGCAGCCGGCTTCGAGGCCGCGCTCGACAGCTTCTTCAACTCTTCGACGTTGCGCGTCAGCTCGGCCACTCTGGCAGCCGAATCCTTCTTCTCGGTGTCCTTGGACACCTTGGACTCGGCGCTGGGAAGGCCGCTGGGCTTGCTCAGCGTCAGCTTGTCCGGCGCGGTCGAGGTCGCGGGCTTGCGGTCCTCGACGGCGGCCTGCACGGAGCCCTTGGCCTGGCGGCTGTTCTCGTCAGCCTTCAGGGCCGGGGCCCCTTCCGCCAGACGCTGGCGGTAGCCGCCGAAATCGCTGCTCTGCGCCTGGATGACGCGGCGCGCTTCCTGCGGCGTGATCGACTGGACCGACTCGCTGCCCGGCACCGACAGCACGGCGCCCGACTTCAGCCGGTTCATGTTCTGGTTGATGAACGCGTCCGGGTTGCTGCGGTACAGGCCGACCAGCATCTGGTCCAGCGAGACGCCGGACGGCTGGGTGCGATTCGCGATGCGCGACAGCGTGTCGCCGGGCTGGACCGTGTATTCGGAGCCGGGCGTGGCCGGTGCCGGCGCGGCGGGCGACGGGGCCGGACGCGGCGCACGGGCCGTGGCGGGCGCGGGCGGCTGGCTCACCGGCGTGGCGGGCGCCGACGACACCGGCGCCTGCGTGCGGGCCACCGGCGGCGGCGCGACGACGGCCGGCGTCGAAGCCGGCGCGGAGATCACCGGGGATGTGGTCGGCTCGTTCGAACGCGCGACGTTGGTGTTGCTCGGCGGATCGAACAGCAGCGTGAACTCGCGGGTCAGGCGGCCACTCGACCAGTTGACCTCGAGAATGACGTCGACAAACGGTTCCTGGACCGCGCGGTCGCTGCTCAGGCGCAGGTAGGGTCGGCCGTCGGCGCGACGGGCCAGTTGCACCTGCGTGCTGGCCAGCACCGCGTTGTAGTCAAGACCTGACGCCCGATAGGACTCGGGCGGCGCCACGCGCAGTTTGAGCGAACTGGCCTCCTCCGGGCTGAGGCTGCTGACGTCGATCTCCGCGCGCAGCGTTTCGCCGAGCGCCGACTGCACCGTCAGTTTTCCAAGCCCCAGGCCGTAGGCGGAACCCGCCGCGAGTCCCAACACGGTGACCGCGGCCACCTGGCTCAGCGCAAATCGCGCATATGCGCTCGCATGTTTTTTCAAGGCGTCCCCCAAAGCAACAAGGCGGACCATCCAAAGGACCGCCTGTCTGACGTATTGTTGTTGTGCGACTGATGCGCCCGGGCAGGCTCCCAGCCATTCCCGCGGTAGAAAATCACAACGGTGGCAAGCATATACGCATCGTTGCTGAGGTAGCTCATGAATAACAACGATGAGCTAGCGCAGATACACAGGTGGTTACCGCCTTGTCGCTAGAAGGCAACGGGCCCCTCCCCTGGCAATCCCTAATCGGCATGAAAAAAAGCGATGGCAGAGCCACCGCTTTCAGCACACCGCGCGCCAGCCGGCGTCTCGCCGACGACGGCCGGCGAGGCACGGATCAACGATCCAGCAGGATGCGCAGCATCCGACGCAGCGGTTCCGCCGCGCCCCACAGCAACTGGTCACCGACGGTGAACGCGCCGACGTATTCAGGCCCCATGGCCAGCTTGCGGATGCGGCCGACCGGGATCGTCATCGTGCCGGTGACGGCGACGGGGGTCAGGTCCTTGATCGTGGCCTCGCGCGTGTTGGGCACAACCTTCACCCACTCGTTGTCGGCGGCGATCATGGCTTCGATCTCGTCCAGCGGCACGTCCTTGCGCAGCTTCAGGGTCAGCGCCTGCGAGTGGCAGCGCATCGCGCCCACGCGCACGCAGAAGCCGTCGACCGGGATGGCGGCGGTACCGAAGCCCTCGCCCTGGCCGAGGATCTTGTTGGTCTCGGCCATGCCCTTCCACTCTTCCTTGGACATGCCGTTGCCCAGGTCCTTGTCGATCCAGGGGATCAGCGATCCGCCCAGCGGCACGCCGAAGTTGGCGATCTCGTCGCCGGACAGCGCGCGCTGCTTCGCGATGACCTTGCGATCGATCTCGAGGATGGCGCTCTTGGGATCGTCGAGCAGCGCCTTCACTTCCGCGTTCAGCGTGCCGTACTGGGTCAGCAGCTCGCGCATGTGCTGCGCGCCGCCGCCGGACGCGGCCTGGTAGGTCTGCGTGGACATCCACTCGACCAGGCCGGCCTTGTACAGCGCGCCCACGCCCATCAGCATGCAGCTGACGGTGCAGTTGCCGCCGATCCAGTCGCGACCACCCTTGGACAGCGCGTTCTTGATGACCGGCATGTTGACCGGGTCCAGCACGATCACGGCGTTGTCGGCCATGCGCAGCGAGGACGCGGCGTCGATCCAGTGGCCGTTCCAGCCCGCGGCGCGGAGCTTGGGATAGACCTCGTTGGTGTAGTCGCCGCCCTGGCAGGTGATGACGATCTCGCAGCGCTTGAGCTGCTCGATGTCGAAGGCGTTCTGCAGCGCCGTCTCGTTCTTGGCGAACGCCGGAGCGGTGCCGCCCGCGTTCGAGGTGCTGAAGAACAGCGGCTCGATCAGATCGAAATCGCGCTCCTGCGCCATGCGGTCCATCAGCACCGAGCCGACCATGCCGCGCCACCCCACCAAACCAACCAATGTCGTCATTTGCGTACCTTCGTTCATTGAAAGGCCCGGCATTGCTGGCCGGGCATCGCCCAAACACCGTCACACACCCTGGGAGCCTGCCCGGCTCGCTTCGCCGGGTGTGTGAGGTGGGGCGAGACGAACCGGAGCGGACTAGCTCTTGATGGTTTTGGTCGTCGTGGCAATGGTCGTGACCGAGCCCTTGCTGGACGCAATGGCGGCAACGACGGCATCACCCATCTCGCGGGTGCTCACCTTCTGGGTGCCCTCGCTCCAGATGTCCGCGGTACGCAGACCCTGGGCCACCACGGACTGAACCGCCGACTCGATGCGAGCGGCGGCTTCGGGCTGGTTGAGGGAGAACTTGAGCATCATGGCAGCGGAAAGGATTGTAGCCAGCGGATTGGCGATTCCCTTGCCGGCGATGTCCGGCGCGCTGCCGTGACTCGGTTCGTAGAGGCCTTTGTTGTTCTTGTCCAACGAGGCACTGGGCAGCATGCCGATGGAGCCGGTCAGCATCGCCGCCTCGTCCGACAGGATGTCGCCGAACATGTTGCCGGTGACGACGACGTCGAACTTCTTGGGCGCCTTGACCAGCTGCATCGCGGCGTTGTCGACGTACATGTGGTCGAGCTCGACGTCCGGATACGCCTTGTGGACGTCGGTGACGACGTCCTTCCAGAACTGGAAGGTCTCCAGCACGTTGGCCTTGTCGACGCTGGTCACCTTCTTGTTGCGCTTGCGCGCGGCCTGGAAGGCGACGTGGGCGATGCGTTCGATCTCGGGGCGCGAGTAGCGCATCGTGTCGAAGGCCTCCTCGCTGCCGGGGAAGTGGCCGTCGACGGCCGTGCGGCGCCCGCGCGGCTGGCCGAAGTAGATGTCGCCGGTGAGCTCGCGGATGATCAGGATGTCCAGGCCGGCGACCAGCTCGGGCTTGAGGCTGGACGCGTGCGTCAGCTGCTCGTAGCAGATCGCCGGACGGAAGTTGGCGAACAGGCCGAGCGCCTTGCGCAGTCCGAGGATGGCCTGCTCGGGGCGCAGCGCGCGCTCCAGCTTGTCGTACTTCCAGTCGCCGACGGCACCGAACAGCACGGCGTCCGCGTCCTGCGCAAGCTTGAGCGTCGCTTCGGGCAGCGGGTGACCGGACGCCTCGTAGGCGGCGCCGCCGACGGGCGCGGTCTCGAGCTCGAACGGGAGTTCGAGCACGTCCAGGACCTTGACGGCCTCCGCGACGATTTCGGTGCCGATGCCGTCACCAGGCAGGACTGCGATCTTCATAGGGTCCTCAGCGAGTAATTCGATTGTTCAGCCACGGCTTGGTGGCGATGCGTTCGGCTTCGAAGGCCTTGATCTTGTCGGCGTGGCGCAGCGTCAGCGCGATGTCGTCGAAGCCGTTGAGCAGGCAGTACTTGCGGAACGGTTGGACATCGAAAGGCAGCTCTTCACCATCGGGCTTGACGACGACCTGGCGGTCCAGGTCCACGGTCAGCTGATAACCGGGGAAGGCGAACACCTCGTCGAACAGGCGCGCGACCTGGCGCTCCGGCAACACGATCGGCAGCACGCCGTTCTTGAAGGTGTTGTTGAAGAAGATGTCGGCGAAGCTCGGCGCGATCAGCGCGCGGAAGCCGTACTGCTGCAGCGCCCACGGCGCGTGCTCGCGGCTGGAGCCGCAACCGAAGTTGCTGCGCGCGATCAGCACCGACGCGCCTTGATAGCGCGGCTGGTTCAGCACGAAGTCCGGATTGGGCTTGCGGCTGGCCGGATCCTGGCCCGGCTCGCCGTGATCGAGGTAGCGCCACTCGTCGAAGAGATTCGGGCCGAAGCCGCTGCGCTTGATCGACTTCAGGAACTGCTTGGGGATGATCGCGTCGGTGTCGACGTTCTCGCGATCCATCGGGGCCACGAGGCCCTTGTGCACGGTGAACTTGTCCATGTCTTGATCCTCGATCCTCAGGCGATGCGGCGCACGTCGACGAAGTGGCCTTCCATCGCGGCGGCGGCGGCCATCGCGGGGCTCACCAGGTGGGTGCGGCCGCCGGCGCCCTGCCGGCCTTCGAAGTTGCGGTTGCTGGTGGAGGCGCAGCGCTCGCCCGGCTCCAGCCGGTCGGCGTTCATCGCCAGGCACATCGAGCAGCCCGGCTCGCGCCATTCGAAGCCGGCGGCCTTGAAGATCTGGTCCAGCCCTTCGGCCTCGGCCTGCGCCTTCACGAGGCCGGAGCCCGGCACCACCATGGCCAGCTTGACGTTGCCGGCGACGCGCCCGCCCAGACGCTTCACGACCGCCGCGGCCTCGCGCATGTCCTCGATGCGGCTGTTGGTGCAGCTGCCGATGAAGACCTTGTCGATGCGGATGTCGTTGATCGCCTTGTTGGGCTCCAGCGCCATGTACTGCAGCGCGCGCTCGATGGCGCCGCGCTTGACGGCGTCCTTCTCCTTGTCGGGATCGGGCACGCGGTCGTCGATGGACAGGACCATCTCGGGCGAGGTGCCCCAGGTGACCTGCGGACGGATCTGGGCCGCGTCGAGCTCGACGACGGCATCGAACTTCGCCCCCGTGTCCGAGTGCAGCGTGCGCCAGTACTGGACGGCCTGGTCCCATTCGACGCCGGCGGGCGTGAACGGGCGGCCCTTGACGTACTGGATCGTCGTGTCGTCGACAGCGATCAGCCCGGCGCGCGCGCCCGCCTCGATCGCCATGTTGCAGACGGTCATGCGGCCCTCCATCGACAGCGCGCGGATGGCGCTGCCGGCGAACTCAATCGTGTAGCCGGTGCCGCCGGCGGTGCCGATGCGACCGATGATCGCCAGCACGATGTCCTTGGCGCCGACGCCGGGCATGACCTGACCCTCGACCTTGATCAGCAGGTTCTTCGCCTTCTTGGCCAGCAGCGTCTGCGTGGCCAGCACGTGCTCGACCTCGGAGGTGCCGATGCCGTGCGCCAGCGCGCCGAAGGCGCCATGCGTAGAGGTGTGGCTGTCGCCGCAGACGACCGTCATGCCGGGCAGCGTGGCGCCCTGCTCCGGACCGATCACGTGGACGATGCCCTGGCGCTTGTCGTTCATCTTGAACTGCGTGATGCCGAAGCGGTCGCAATTCTTGTCCAGCGTGTCGACCTGCAGGCGCGACACCGGATCGGCGATGCCCTGGCTGCGGTCGGTCGTGGGCACGTTGTGGTCGCTGACGGCCAGGTTGGCCGACAGGCGCCAGACCTTGCGGCCGGCCAGGTCCAGGCCTTCGAAGGCCTGCGGGCTGGTGACCTCGTGGACCAGGTGGCGGTCGATGTAGAGGACGGACGTGCCGTCCTCCTCGGTATGCACCACGTGCTCGTCCCAGAGCTTGTCGTAGAGGGTACGCGGCGAACCGGCGTGGGCGGCGTTGGAGATGTTGGCGGTCATGGGATGGCTCTCCATCACTTCAGGGAAAGATGGCTGTCTTTGCGGCTCATTTCGAGCCGGCCTTGGAAACTTGATTCGCGGGCATCGCGGGCGTGGCGGAAGCCCCCGCGGCGGCGGCCTCCTTGGCGGCAGGGCACAGCGCGTCGACGAAGCGCTGCACGACGGTCGGCAGGCGCTCCTGGCGGGCCACACCCAGAACATAGTCGCGCTGGGCCCAGGCTTCATCCAGCGTCAGGCGCTTCACGTCGAAGACCTGCGCGAAACGGCGCGACGGTGCGTCGGGCAGCACCGCGACGCCCAGGCCGGCCTCGACCAGTTGCGCGATCGCGTCGAAGCCGCGCACCTGCAGCCGTGCCTTGAGCGTGCGGCCGCGGGCCATGGCTTCCTGCATCATCAGTTCCTGTGCCGCGGCGCCGCCGTGCAGGCCGACGAGGTCGTGGTCCAGCAGGTCGTCGAAGCTGACCGACTCGCGCCCGGCGAGTTCGTGGCCGGCCGGCACCAGCACGGCCAGACGGCCGGTGCGGTAGGACCAGGTCTGCAGCCGGTTGTCCAGCAGCGGCGTCGTGAACACGCCGACATCGGCGCGGCCTTCGGCGACGGCCGCCTGCACCTCGGCGCTGGTCTGGTCCTCAAGGCTGATGCGGATCTGCGGATGGGCCTGCGAGAACGCGGCCAGATCCGGCGGCAACGCTTCCGCGATCGCACCGGCGTTGGCGGCGATGCGCAGATGGCCCTTGATGCCGCGGGCGAATTCGACGACTTCGCTCTCCAGCGCATGCAGCGAGGCATGCAACGAGCGGATGTGGCGCACCAGCGCGCGGCAGGCCTCGGTGGGCTCGACGCCGCGGGCGCGACGCTCGAACAACTGCACCCCGAGTCGCGTCTCCAGGTCCGAGATCCGTTTGCTGGCCGCCGCCAGCGCCAGATGCTCGCGCTCGGCCCCGCGGGTGATGGATCGAGTCTGTTCGATCGCCAGCACGAGATTCAAGGTGGTGAGGTCGAGGCGCATGGTATGGCGGCGGCTGGGTTGAACTGTAGCCTTCGCTCAGAGAGCAAGACTGCGGTCGTTCATGATAATCCCTTCGCCTTAAACGAAAGCTGGAAAATCTTCAGCGACCGTCGTTACTGTTGTTTGGCTTGTTTTGGTATTCCTCAGGTCCTATGGTGGTACTGCTTTGGTGCGATGTCGGGCCCATCCGCCACAAAGCGCTTCCATCATCATTTCCAGGAGACCTGCATGAACTTCCGAGCCCCGATCCGCCGGTGCCGCCGCGCTGGCCACGTTGTCGACCGCCATGACCGCGGCGCTGGCGCCCAGCGCCGCGTTCGCGCACGGCGCACCTGAGTTCCCCGATCTCGCGTCAGTACAACTGCTACAAGAATCCGTCACTGCCGGCCTGCCAGGCCGCGATCGCCTTCGGCGGGGAGCAGGCCATCTACGACTGGAACGGCGTCAACCAGGCGGCCGCCAACGGCAATCACAAGGCGGTGGTGCCGGACCTCAAGATCTGCGCCGGCGGACAGGAGAAGTTCAAGGGTTTCGACCTGGCGCGCGCGGACTGGCCCACCACGGCCTACTCGCCGGGCGCCGACGGCAAGTACGAGTACCGCTACAACGCCACCGCGCCGCACCGCTCGCTGAACTGGACCTTCTTCCTGACGCGCGACGGCTGGAACCCGAGCACCTCGCCGCTGCGCTGGTCCGACCTGGAGCAGGTGCAGCAACTCGGCCCCGACCAGATCGTCACCACGGGCAAGACCTACACGATGAAGCTCAGCCTGCCGCGGCGGACCGGCAAGCATGTGCTGTTCTCCGCCTGGCAACGGGCGGACAGCACCGAGGCGTTCTATGCCTGCTCCGACGTGGACTTCGGCGGCGGCACGACGCCACCCGGCACGCCCTCGGGGCTGAAGCAGATCGGCCAGGTTTCGGCGGCGCAGGACCTGCCGTCGGGCAGCCAGGTGAAGCTGCGCGTGTTCAATGGCGCGGGCAATGACCTGGAGACGATCTCGGTGTCGCTGACCGCCGCGGCGACCAAGGCCGCGTGGCTGGGCCAGATCGCGACCAAGGTGAACCAGACCTCGGGCTACGTGAAGGTCGGCACCCTGCAGGGCGGCAATGTCGTCGTGCCGGGCGGCGCGACGGTGATGGACGTCTACCTGCAGAACGCCAACTCGGGCGCGAGCTACGCACTGGACGTCATCCTGCCGACGACGCCCCCGACGAACCCGCCGGGCGGCGCGCCCGCATGGGCGGAGGGATCGAGCTACACGGCCGGGCAGATCGTGAGCTATCAGGGCAAGCAGTACCGCTGCCTGCAGGCGCACACGGCCTGGGCCGGCGCGGGATGGAATCCGGCGGCTTCGCCGACGCTCTGGCAGGCGGTCTGAACTGCCGGCACCGAGCGCCGGCAGAGGGTGCCGGGGGCCCCGTGTCGTCAATCGCGTCGCAGGCTCCGCATTCCTCCCCGGCGCCCCCGGCACCCTCTGCCGCGATGCGGCATGGTGCGCGGGTAGCGGCGCAGGGGGGCGGCGCGGGTAGCGGCGCGGATTGCAGTGCGGCAGGGAGTCGGGGTCAGTCCTTGATGCCCAGGAGGCTGCGGCCCACCGCCTCGGCCACCTCGATCCCATCGACGCCGGCGGACATGATGCCGCCGGCGTAGCCGGCACCCTCGCCGGCCGGATACAGGCCGCGGACGTTCAGGCTCTGGTAGTCCTTGCCGCGCGTGATGCGCAGCGGCGAGGACGTCCGCGTCTCGACGCCGGTCAGCACCGCGTCGTTCATCGCGAAGCCACGGATCTGGCGCTCGAAAGCGGGCAGTGCCTCGCGAATCGCGGCGAGCGCGTACTCGGGCAGGCTGCCGAAGCCCTTCTGCTGCAGGTCGGTCATCGTGACGCCGGGCTTGTAGCTCGGCTCCACGCTGCCGAGCGCGGTGCTGCGCTGGCGCTTGACGAAGTCCCCCACCAGCGCGGCCGGCGCCAGGTAGTTGCCCTCGCCGAGCTCGTAGGCGCGCGATTCCCAGAAGCGCTGGAACGCGAAGCCGTCCAGCGGATTGACGGTGCTGCCGTCCTTCTTCCCGTCCTGGCGATAGTCCTCGGGCGTGATGCCGACGACGATGCCCGCATTCGCATTGCGCTCGTTGCGCGAGTACTGGCTCATGCCGTTGGTGACGACGCGATTCGGTTCCGACGTCGCCGCGACGACGGTGCCGCCGGGGCACATGCAGAAGCTGTAGACCGAGCGGCCGTTGCCCGCGTGGTGGACCAGCTTGTAGTCGGCCGCGCCGAGGATGGGATGACCGGCGTTCGGGCCGAAGCGGGCCTTGTCGATGATCGACTGCGGATGCTCGATGCGGTAGCCGATGGAGAACGGCTTCGCTTCCATGTGCACGCCGCGCGCGTGGAGCATCGTGAAGGTGTCGCGCGCGCTGTGGCCGAGCGCGATGACGACGTGATCGGCGCGCAGCTGCTCGCCGGATTCGAGCATCACGCCGCGCACGTGCCGCTGGCCATCGGTGCCAGGCTCGATGAGCACGTCGGTGACCTTCTGCTGGAAGCGGATCTCGCCGCCGAGGCTTTCGATCTCGGCGCGCATCTTGATGATCATGCTCACCAGGCGGAAGGTGCCGATGTGCGGCTTGCTGACGAAGAGGATCTCCTCGGGCGCGCCGGCCTTGACGAACTCGGTCAGGACCTTGCGCGTGAGGAAGCGCGGATCGGAGATCTGGCTGTAGAGCTTGCCGTCGGAGAAGGTGCCCGCGCCCCCTTCCCCGAACTGGACGTTGGATTCGGGGTCGAGCACGCTTTCGCGCCACAGGCCCCAGGTGTCCTTGGTGCGCTCGCGGACCTGCTTGCCGCGTTCGAGCACGATGGGCCTCAGGCCCATCTGCGCCAGGATCAGCGCGGCGAAGAGGCCGCAAGGACCGAAGCCGATGACGATGGGGCGCGGACGCCCGGTGGCGTCGGCGACACCCGTGGCCCCGGCAGCGTCAGCGGCACCGGCGGCGTAGAAGTCGGCCGGCGCATGGCCGACGAACTGGTAGGCGGTGTCCGGCGAGGGCTTGATGTGCGTGTCGCCAGCGTGGCGCTGGAGCAGCGCGGCTTCGGCGGCGGCGTCGCCCACCTCGCAATCGACGGAGTAGATCAGCACCATCGCGGTCTTCTTGCGGGCGTCGTAGCTGCGCTTGAAGACGGTGAAGGCGGTGAGCTGCGCGTCGGAGATGCCGAGCCGGTCGACGACGGCGGGGCGCAGCGCCTCCTCGGGGTGGTTGAGGGGCAGTCGGAGTTCGTTGATGCGGATCATGGCGATTGATCGGGCAGCGGCGCGAGGTCCGGTGGACGGGCCTCGCTGAAAGCAAAACAGGCCCCGCCGGAGGGCATGGGCCTGTTGTCGGATCGATGGGGAGGAACTCCCCGCGACCTCAACCCGAGTGCGGACGCTTGCCCGGGTTCTTCTTCGAGCGGGTGTGCGAACCGCGCTCGAGGCTGCTCTTCTGACCGCGATGCGAGGTCACGGTCACGCCCTTCGGCGCGACGGGACGGGGGGCGGCCTTGCGGTCGGCTTCCGTGATGATCTTGTTGCCCATGTTGGCTCCGGTAAATGAACTGAGAAACACCTGCCCGAAGTCACACACTCAACGGCCTCGGACCCGAAGGGGCGACCGGTTGCCTGGAGCAGCGTCGGTAATACGGTGAAGGGCGGGAGTTTACACGCGCCGGAGGGGTCCCCGCTCTCCCCCGCTGCGGGGACTGCGACCTGTCAACCATCCCCCCTCGGGTCCGTTGACCGTCGATCGGGTCGTCGCCACGATGATCCGCATCCGGCCAGGACGGCGTCCGAGGCGCCGGCCGGCCGCACCACAGAGGGAGCACCCATGTCATTCCCGTCCCGTTCCGCCGTCGCTCAGTCCGCCCTGCTGGCGGTCTCGTTCGCCACGCTGGCCGCTTGCACCACGTCGCCGGCGCCGGAGCAGCGCGCCTCGGACCAACGCGCGCAAGAATCCGCGCGCGCCGCCGACGCCAAGGCGGCACCCACCGAGCAACCGCCGCCACGACCTTCCCCGGGGCCCCTCATGCCCATCATCGCGGCGGCCCCGGCGGCGCCCGCCCCGATCGCCGAACAGCGGCAGCGCGCGGCGGTCAGCGTCGCGGCCTACGCGCCCCAATGGACGCCGCCACCGCCGGCCTCGACGGCCAATTACACGGCCTTCTCCGACAACCCCTGGCAGCGCGCCGCCGAACTGCCCGTCTCCACCTTCAGCGCCAGCGTCGACACCGGCAGCTACGCCAACGTCCGCCGCTTCATCAACCGCGGCCAGATGCCGCCGCAGGACGCGGTGAGGGTGGAGGAACTGGTCAACTACTTCGGCTTCGACGCCCCCGGCCCAGAGACCGGCGAGCGCGATCCGTTCAAGGTCCGCGCGCAGGTGCTGGCCTCGCCCTGGAATGCCGAGCGCGGCCTGATCCGCATCGCCATCAAGGGCAAGGACATCGCCAAGGCGAGCCTGCCGCCGGCGAACCTGGTGTTCCTCGTCGACGTGTCCGGCTCGATGGGTCCGGAGGACCGGTTGCCTCTCGTGAAGTCCGCGCTGAAGCTGTTGACCGCGCAGCTGCGTCCGGTGGACCGGGTGAGCGTCGTCACCTACGCCAACGGCACGCGCATCGCGCTGCCGCCGACGCCCGGCGACCGCAAGGCGTCCATCAACAGCGCGATCGATCAGCTCCAGGCCGGCGGCGCCACCTACGGCGAAGGTGGCCTGAAACTCGCCTACGCGCAGGCCCGCGAGTCCTTCATCCCGGAAGGCATCAATCGCGTGCTACTCGCCACCGACGGCGACCTGAATGTCGGCGAGACCAACCAGGAGACGCTCAAGAAGATGATCGAGGGCGAGCGCGACAGCGGCGTCACGCTGACGGCGCTGGGCGTGGGCCAGTCCAACTTCAACGAAGCGCTGATGAAGAAGCTGGCCGACACCGGCAACGGCAGCTACCACTACCTGGATTCGCTGCAGGAAGCGCACAAGGTGCTGGTCAACGAAATGACCTCGACGCTGGCGACGATCGCGCAGGACCTGAAGCTGCAGGTCGAGTTCAACCCGGCGACGGTGCAGGAGTACCGCCTGATCGGCTACGAGCTGCATGCGCTCAAGCGCGAGGACTTCAACAACGACAAGGTCGACGCGGGCGACATCGGCGCCGGTCACCAGGTCACGGCGCTGTACGAGTTCGTGCCGGCCGGCGCGAAGGGCAATGTCGATCCGCTGCGCTACGGCAACGAGGGCAAGGCGGCGGCCAAGGCATCGCCGCGCGTCGGCAAGAACGGCGAGCTGGCGTGGATCAAGCTGCGCTACAAGGCGCCGGGCCAGTCGACAAGCCAACTGGTTGAACTGCCGGTCGCCAAACCAGCAACGATGCCGGCGCTGGCCGCGCAGGACGCCGACACGCGTTTCGCGGTGGCGGTCGCTGCATGGGGTCAGTGGTTGCGCGGCAGCTCGCTGATCGGCAATTACGGGCCGGAGCAGTTCGTGCCGCTCGCCCGGGGCGCGCGGGGTGAAGACCGGTACGGCCACCGCGCGGAATTCGCCAGACTGGCCGAGCTGTCGGCCACCCTGAAACGCTGAGGCTTACTCGACCGCGTGACCGCCGGCGTCCAGGGCCGGCGGGCGCAGCAGATCCACGTCGACGCCCATCGCCTCACTGGCGCGCTCGACGGCCTGCCAGAGCTCGGCCGGCATCTGCAGGATCTCCTCCGGCGAGCTGGCACGCGTGATCCACGCGTCGATCTCCTGGTGCTGCGCCACCGTGATCAGGTCCAGGTTCAACATCTCGTCGATCGTCTTCACAGCGCTTTCCTTCTTGTGGGGGTCGGCGGCAGGTGTCGAAGCCTGCACCCCTGACGGGGACTGCTGTGGCACTGCGTCTACCTTCCGCCACGCCGACCGCTCGATAGTATGCGGGACGATTCTCCGGCTCGCGCCCCGTCCGTCATCCGCATGGCGGCCCTTCCTACAGACTTCACGGCACGCGTCGCCTAACGTGAAGGGATGAAGCCCAACGCGCCCTCCCCCGACCGCGAGCCGACGTCCTCCGACGAGGACACCGTTCCGCTGCTCCTTCGGGGCTTCTCCGTCGTCCACGGCGCATTGGCGCTGCTCTTCACGGCCATGGCGCTGCTGCTGCTGGCCATCGCGGCGAAGGAAGCCTGGATGGCGCTCCACCTCGACTGGAACGACGAGGCCGCGCAACTGGTCATCGAAGCGATGGGCGTGCTTGCCGCCGCGGTGGTCGCGCTGCAGATCGCACAGACGATCACCGAAGAGGAAGTGATCCGCACCGCCCACATCAGCGCGCCGACGCGGGTGCGACGATTCCTCTCGCGATTCATGGTGGTCATCGTCGTCGCGCTCGCGATCGAGGCGCTGGTCGCCACCTTCCGCGCCGCGCATTCAGACTCGACGCTGCTGCTCCACGCCGCGGTGATGGTCTTCGCCGTCGGGGCCCTGGTCGCCGGCTGGGGCCTGTTCATCCACTTGAACCGCTCCGCCGAAGAACTCGAGCCCGAGGCCATGCAAGAGGCGAAGCGCGAGGATCACAAGCTGAAGTGACTCGCCTGCGACACCGCGTCTTCAATCATTCAGCGCGGCATTCGAAGCACACCCCGGATCCAAGTCCCCGCCCCTACCGATCCCAGGCATCAGGTCGGCCACTTGCACTGAAGTCGGTCATGGCGCGAAAGGGCGGTCATTCGCGACGATAGGTCCCAGGTGTTCGAAGCACCTGCATGGAAGCGGCAGGCCGCCCCGATAGAGCGGCCACTTTCGCCCCCTATTCCGCGTGTTCACCGGGCGAGATGGGCCACTCCGCGAGGATGGCCACACGGACCTTCCTGACGTGTTTCGACATCTCGCCCACCCCGATCGCGCGGATCAACCCGCTCTTCCCGTGGGCTCATTGCTCCGCCTCCCGGGAAGGACGCCATGACCTGTCTGACCGATGCCGAACTTCCACCGCTCCCCGCCCTCGACGACCGTCCGCGCCGCGCCATCGAGGTCCTCATCCCCGCAGCGTCGACTGCCGCATCGAGGTGCCACGTGCTGAACCGCAAGCTCACCACACGCGCCGCCTTCGACGGCATCTGCGACCGCATCCACCTGCTGCAGCACCACGTGGAGGTCATGCGCGCCGACGACTCCGCCGCCCGGCTCGCCCATGACCATGCCGTGATGGGCCAGGTGCTCGATGAACTCGACGTCTTGCTGCGCGTCATCGCCCTGGCGGGCTTCGAGGAACAGCTCTATCGCTGGGCGATGCCGCAGCGGGACCTCAAGTCCTGACCCTCGGCACCCGCGGCGCATGCAGCACCCGCAGCAGAAGACATGTTGAACGCCACATGGAAAAGGGAGGCCGTGGGCCTCCCTTTGCTCTGCGCCCGCAGGGCCCGGAGGCCGCGCGGCTCAGCCTGTCGATCAGGCCTTGCGGGTCTGCTTGCGACGCGCCACGCCCAGGCCTGCCAGCGCCAGGCCGGCCAGCGCCAGCGATGCCGGCTCGGGAACGCTCTGGCCGTCCACCGACAACACGTTCAGCGTGCCGTTGGTCGCCGTCATCGTCAGCTGCCAGGCGCCGAAGGCGTTGCTCGGGCCGTCGTAGTTGCCGAAGAAGTTGTTCAGCTGATATCCCGCCCATGCGTCCTGGGCGCTGTAGCTCAGCTGACCCAGGGTGATCATGTAGGCGCCAGCTTGCGAGAACGTGTAGCCGTAAGCCGAGTCGTAGTAATGGACCGAGCCGTCGCCGTAAGTCTCGCCCGAATCGTCCTGCGCGAAGAGCGCGTTGCCGCCTTGCAGCAGCATCATGTAGTTGTCGAAACCGGTGATCACGCCGTCGCCGTTCAGGTCGACACCCGTCGACTCGCGCACCAGTGAGTCGAAGAACACATGCGTACCTGCCGACACGCTGAACGTCACCTGCGAGATCTTCCGGCCATCCAGCTGGCCATCGCCATTGCCATCGATGTTGTAGATGGAGCCCTTGACCACCACCGGTGCCGCCGCAGCGACGCCTGCCATCACGGTCATGGCCAGTGCCATCAACGTCTTCTTGAACATCCTCTTCCCTCTGTTGTCGTATGAACCGACGCCACAGGAGCAAGGGCTGTGCCAAACGCGTAAGCCGTTGATTCGTTTGGATACGATCATGACCATGTCATGATCATGTAAAGATCTCCGACGCTTTTCACGTCCCTTCCTGGGACGACAAAGACGTCACTGATTAGAAGGACGACGGGTACCGAGGATCGCTTGAAAGTGGCAGACAGGTCACCTAAGGCACCGCACCAGCCGCCGCGGGATCCCGCTCAATCGTTCTCGAACGGCAGCGTGTCCAGGAAGTCCTGCGCCTCGACCTTGCGCGCCACCAGCCGCGCGCACCCCTTCAGCCGCGAGAGGTCCTCCAACCGCAGTCCTGGATTGGGCTGGAGGCTGAAACAGCACACCGTGCCGAAGACGCGACCATCGGACAGCACGACCGGGGCGCTCAGATGCGCGCCGATGGGCACCGGTGTCGGCGGGAGCTTCAACTCGGCGGCCACCGCGGCGGCGTTGGTCATCAACTCCGGCGCTCGGCCTTCCACGATGCGCTGGCAGTAGCTCTGCTCCAGCGGCGCCGAATCGCCGACTTGCACCTCGATCGCCGACTCCCCGTCAACGAAGCGGAACACGCGTTCCCCATCCTGGAATTCCGAGACGAAAACGACATCCATGTCGAGCTGCTCTCGCAGGCCTTTCAACACATCGGTGATCCGCGCGTCGAGGTCCGGGTCGAAGCCATCCGAGGTGGCAGCAAGCAATTCAGAGATCGCGACTTCAAGGGAATGGGCGGTGAACGGGCGGTCGTACATCGGGCGGAATCGGCTGGAGCAGCGTCGGTGGCTGGATGGAAAGAACATGCTACCCAAGCGCGGCGAGGAGCCATGTGCCGGGGGTATCGCAGTTACAGCTTGTAGGAACTCCCCGCGTCGCGTCGATGGCAAGTCGCCTCAGGTTGCAGGGGCCAGGCGGTACAGCCCGACGTCCACCCGTCCGGCGCGGAATCCGGCTTCGCAGTAGCAGAGGTAGTACTCCCACAGGCGCTTGAACGGCAGGTCGAATCCCTGTGCCTCGATCGCCGGCCACTCGGCCAGGAAACGACGGCGCCATTCGACCAGCGTGGCCGCATAACCGCGTCCGAAACGCGCCTGCGTCGAGAAGCTGAGGCTGGCCTTGCGGGCCTCCTCGGCCATGCGTTCCGGCGTGGGCAGCATGCCGCCGGGGAAGATGCAGCGCTGGATGAAGTCCGGATTCGCGCGATAACGCTCGAAGTGCTGCTCGTCGATCGTGATCGCCTGCAGCACGGCCACGCCATCAGGCTTCAGCCGGTCACGCAAGGTCGCGAAGTAGACCGGCCAGTACGCCTCGCCCACGGCCTCGATCATCTCGATCGACACGATGCGGTCGAAGCGGCCATCGACATCGCGGTAGTCCTGCAACCGCAGGTCGACCCGGTCGGCCACGCCCCATTGCTCGGCGCGCGCCTGCGCGAATCGCAGTTGCTCGGTCGACAGCGTCAGTCCGACGACCTCCACGCCGCAGCGCTTGGCCAGCGTCGCCGCCAGGGTGCCCCAGCCGCAGCCGATCTCCAGCACACGCTGGCCCGCGCGCAGGTCCAGCAGCTCGACGATGCGATCCAGACGGCGCGCCTGGGCGCGCTCCAGCGAGTCGACGGCGTCGGCGCCGCCATCGGAGCTGGCGGAACTGGCGGTGAAGGCTGAGGCCGACGCCGAAGCTGACGCCGAAGCGGATCTGCCCGCGGTCTCGCCGGCCGATTCGGGAGTCGGCGCTTCGGGGGGCGGCGATTCGCGATGCGACGGGTCGGCCGCCTCCTCATACAGCGCGCTGGAGTACAGCATGCTGTCGTCCAGCCAGCGTTCGTAGAAGCGGTTGCCGAGGTCGTAGTGCGCGGCGATGTTGTGCCGGCTGCCGCTGCGCGTGTTCGCGTTCGCGCGATGCAGCAGGCGCGAGAACCAACGCGCCGGACCGCGCGTCTCGGCGATCGCGCCGAACGCCGTCTCGTTGGCGATCCCGAACGACAGCAGCGTCGTCAGGTCGGGCGTGCTCCAGTCACCGTCGCGGTACGAGAACGCCAATCCCAGGTCGCCTTGCAGCAGCAGTCGCAACGCCGGCCGCCAACGATGCAGGTGCAGCGTCGCGGCCGGGCCGGGGTAAGGACCGACGGCCTCGACGCGGCGGCCATCGGGCAGCGTGAGCGCCAGGCGCCCCAGCTGGATGCGGGACAGCACGCGCCGCAGCGATTCGTGGCGTGCGCCCAGCCGGTCGCCGCCCAGCGTCGCGGGGGTGATCTCGAGGACCGCGGGGGCGGTCAGGAACGCGCTCGTGTCGTCATGCATGCAAGGTCGCCTCGGAAGAATCGGCCGGGTCGGGCCCGGTCTGTTCGGTCTGTTCGGATCGGGTGGGTTCGGATCGGGCCGGCTCAGGCCGGATCGGTCCCGCGCGAGCGGACGACCGTCATCGGATGCCTGGGCGCGGTCGGCCGCTCGTGCAGCCTCGCGCCCTTGAGCCACAGGCGCAGCGCTTCCCAATGGATGCCCGCCACGACCTTCAGCGTCAGCAGCGGATGCGTCACCAGCAGCCGCAGCAACGCGCCATCGGTCAGCGGCGAGCGCGCGGCGTCGAGCCGAGCGTTCAGCACGGCCGCGCCATCGGCATCGCGGTCACCCTGGCTGAGGCTGTTGCCGGCGCCGACGCCCTCGTTGACGCCGTTGTTGACGCCGTTGTTGACGCCCTCGCCCTGTTGCTCATGCACGCTGACGCCGATGGAGAGCCGCTCGCGCGGCGGCTCGATCCGGAAGCGGTACTGCAGGTCCATGCCGAGGAACGGCGACACATACAGCCGCTTGCCGCTGCGCTGCTCGATGAGCGGCGCAGCGCGTTGCGCCTCGTCGACCTCGATCAGGTAGCTGTGCCGTTCGCCGAAGGTGTTGTTGACCTCGTAGACGATGGCGCGCAACGTGCCGTCCGGCGCATCGCAGAACCAGACGCTCAATGGATTGAAGGCGTAGCCGAGGAGGCGCGGCATCGCGAGCAGCCGGACCGCCCCGCCGACGGGCAGGCCGGCCAGCGCCAGGCGCGCATCGACGTGGGCGCGCAAGCCCGGCACGTCGCTGGCCGTGCCGTCGCCATGATCGGAGGGCCGGAAGCTGAAGAGATTGAATCGCCCGACCGAGAACCAGCGCAGCCGCGCATCCAGCGCGGGCAGTTCGTCGAGGTCGAGCAGCAGCGTGAACATCCGGTACCGCAGCCGGTGCCGCAGCGGCTTCAAGCGCTGATGCATCACCTGCCCGCGATAGATCGCCGAGTGCAGGTCCGCGTCCGGCCGCCTGCTCATGCGGACACCGCCCGCGGCAGGTGGATGCGATCGGACTCGCCCGCGACGGTCCACGGCCGGCGCACGCCGCCGAGGGCCTCGGCCACCGCGAGCCCGGCCTGCAGCCCGTCCTCGTGGAACCCGGACCCCGAAGTACGCGCCGCAGAACCAGGTGCGCTGCTGCCCCTGCAGCGACCACAGCTCGCGCTGCGCGGCAATCGCAGCGATGTCGAAGCGGGGATGCTCGTAGACGTCGGTGCGGATCAGATGCTCGGGTCGCGGCGCCACCGCCGGGTTCAGCGACACGAACAGCGGCACCGCGCTGCGACCTTGCGGCAGGTGCGGCTGCAGCCGGTTCATCCAGTACGTGACGGTCGGCGGCAGTTGGAACGGACCATCACCCCGCCCCGCGAGGTAGTTCCAGCTCGACCACACGGCCCGCCGGCGCGGCATCAGCGCGGGATCACGATGCAGCACCGCGAGGTTGCGGGTGTAGGGGAACGCGCCGAGCAGCCGCCGCTCCTCCGCCGTCGGCGTGGTCAGCATGCGCAGCGACTGGTCCGCATGCGTCGCCAGCACGACGTGATCGAAGACCGGCGTCCACGCGCCGCGCCGCGTGCGCAACCGCACGCCGCCGGGCTCGCGGGCGACGGAGATCACCGGCTCGTCGCGATGCAGGCGGTCCTCGAAGCCCCGCGTCAGGCGACGCACGTACTCGCGGCTGCCGCCGTCGACCGTCCGCCAGATCGGACGGTCGGTCAGCTTCAGCAGCCCGTGGTTCTCACAGAAGCGCACGAACGCGGCCACCGGATACCGTCCGATGTCCGCCGCCGCCGAGGACCAGATCGCCGCGCCCATCGGGTACAGGTGATCGTCGCGGAAGGCGCGACCGTAACCGCGCGCGTCGAGGTAGTCGTCGAGCGCCAGGTCGCCGCACGCGGCGGCGTCGCGGGGCGCCTCGCGATAGAAGCGCAGCAGGTCGCGCAACATGCCCCAGAAGCGCGGACGGACGAGGTTGCCGCGCTGTGCGAACAGCCCGTTGAGGTCGGTGCCGGCGTACTCCAGCCCGCCGTCGTTCAGGCTGACCGCGAAGGACATGTCCGACGCCCGCGTCGGCACCTCCAGGTGGCGGAACAGCGCGCTCAGGTTGGGATAGGCCGGCTCGTTGTAGACGATGAAGCCGGTATCGACCGGCACCTGCAGCAACCCGCAGGGCGCGTCGACGGTGTGGCTGTGCCCGCCGATTCGCGCCTCGGCCTCGAAGACCTGCACGTCGTGCCGCTGCGACAGCAGCCAGGCGCAGGACAGCCCGGAGATCCCGGCGCCGACGACGGCCACCCGCAACCGGCGTCCTTCGTCGACGAGTGGCATCGGCAAACTGGGTCGTGGATCGGGGCGGTCCATGGGCGCGTCCTTGGTCGTTCTGGTTGTTTGGCGCTTCTACGCGGGCAGCCGCGTTTTGGATTCTTCCCTCGTGAAGGATCTCCCCAGTGCGCGGGCGAGGGTCGCCCGCATGGTGGTCCTCCGCAAGCCGAGCGATGATCCGGGACGCCGTTCGCCGCGTAAGAGCGTCCATGGGCCCCCTGCGACGCGACGAACCCCCCTCGGCTCCGGCCACCCCGCCGGACGCCGCGTCCGTGTCATCGTCCCCTGCGTCGACCGCCGTGTCGGCCGCCAGGCCCTCGCCGAAAGCCCGCCACTTGAAGATCGTCCCGATCGATCCCGACCGCAGCGCGTCGCCGCCCCCCACCGGGGACGACTGGCCGGCGCTGATGCGCCGCGTGGCGGAGCTGCGGGACCGGGAGGCCTTCGGCCGGGTGTTCTCGCACTTCGCGCCGCGGGTGAAGAGTTACCTGATCCGCACCGGCAGCACCGACGGCGCGGCCGAGGACCTGGCGCAGGACACGCTGGTGATGGTCTGGCGCAAGGCCGCGCTGTTCGATCCGGCGCAGGCGGCCCTCTCGACCTGGATCTTCACGATCGCACGCCGGCTGCGCATCGACGCCGCGCGGCGCCATCAACTGGACGGCGCCGGCGACGAATGTTTCGAATTCGACCGGCTCGAAGCCGACCAGCCCGGTGTCGCCGACCACGTCGAGGCGACACGGTTGTCCCGTCGCGTGCGCGAGGCGCTCAACCGGCTCCCGCCCGAACAGGCCCAGGTCTTGCGCCTGTCCTTTTACGACGACGAACCGCATGCCCGCATCGCGGCCGAACTCGGCCTGCCGCTGGGCACCGTCAAGTCGCGGATCCGGCTGGCCGTGGCGCACCTGCGCCGGCTGGTCGATCTCTGATGTCCCGAATCCCGTTGCCCTCCTCGACCATGCTGCCGCCCCTCGACATCCGCCATCACCCCGCCGACGAGCTGCTGCTCTCCCTCGTCAGCGGCGCGCTGCCGATCGGTCTGCAGCTGGTGACGGAGACCCACCTGGAGCTGTGCCCGGCCTGCCGGGAGCGCGTGGCGATGCTGCGCGCCCTCGGCGGCGTGGTGCTCGACGAGCAGCCGAAGCGCCCCTGCGCGAAGACGCGCTGGCGAGGGCCTTCGATCGCATCGATCAGCTGGAGCAGGCCGAGCGCGCCACGGGCAGCCCGATGCCGCGCAAGGTGCCGGCCCCGCCGCCGCTGCCCGCGGGCGCGGTCTGGCCGAAGGCCCTGGAAGGCTGCAGCGCGACGCGCTGGCGCTGGATCGGCCCCGGCATGCGCTGGAGCCGCGTGACGGTGCCGGGCTCGCCGGAAGCCAACGTCTTCCTGCTGCGCATCGGCGCCGGCAAGTACCTGCCGCAGCACACGCATCGCGGCACCGAGCTGACGCAGATCATCTACGGTCGCTTCCACGACGGCCGGGCGCTGTTCGGGCCGGGCGACTTCGACCTCGCCGACGGCGAGGTCCACCATCAACCGGTGGTGCAGGACGGCAGCGAGTGCATCTGCGTGGCGGCCGTCGAAGGCCGCCTGCATTTCGACGGGCTCATCGCCCGCTGCGTTCGGATCGCTCGTCGGCATGTAGCCGCGGTGATCGCCGCGCCGGCGCCCGAGGCGACGCCGCTCACGATCGCGCCCCAGACCAGGTCGATGGCGGTCACGTGCCAGGGCCAGTCGCGCAGCGTGGCCTGGTTGGTGAAGTCGTAGGTCGCGTAGGCGAGGAAGCCGAACAGCGCGCCGCGCCAAAGCGCCACGATCGGATGGCCCTCGGCCAATGCGGGCGCCACGGCGAAGAACACGAGTCCGACGATGTACAGCGGATAGAACACCGCCACGGCGCGCCAGTCGACGGTGGGCGCCATCAGGTGGCCGATGGCCGGTTGATAGAGCGCGCCGGAAGTGGCACTCAGCCAGACCGCGTCCATCGCCAGGAAGACGACCAGCGTCATCAGGTAGGCCAGCGGCCAGCGCCAGGCCGGCGCGCGGGTGGGGATGGGATCTTCTCGCAAGCTCATGGGGGTCTCCGGTTCAAGGCAGGCGGTACGTCAGCACGCGATCGCCCTTGACCTGCGCATCGAGGCCAAGCCATCGACCATCCGTCCGATCACGCCACAACGTGAGCACCTGACGGGCCGGTGCGGATTTGCCGGACGAAGGCGCCGTCGACGTGATCCGCCACCTCGACGCGTCGACGTCGCGGCCGCCTGCGGGGATGGCCGCGTCGGGCAGGCGCTCGATGTGGACTTCGTCCACCTCGCCGGTCTGCGGATTCAGCAAGCGCTGCTGACGAATCAGCGCGGGATTCCAATACGCGTAACTCATGAGGCAGGCCGGCTCGCCGGGCATGGCGGAGGCCAGACGCCGATCGACTTCGACCGGCTTTCCATCGTCGTCGGTGCGGCTGCGGATCTCCTGCAGGCAATCACCGCGCCAGCGCTCGCGGGCCTCGTGGCGATAGCGGAAGACGTTGATGCCGAGCAGCCTCACGTCGAAGGCGGCGTTGCTGGTGACCTCGCGCGCCTCGGCCGGGCCGTCGACGGTGAAACGATGCGTGCCGATCGGCTTGCCATCGAGGCGCACCTCGAAGTTCCAGCTCTCGGCCCGGGCCGGCGCGGCGGGCCCGACAGCGCCCATGGCCACAAGGGCAACGAAGGCCGCAGCAGCAGCGGCACCGCGGAATGCTCGCGGCGATGGTGCCGCACTCATTGCCGTAGTCATTGCCGCGGTCATCGCACGTCTCCGCGCTTCGGCGGCCACGGGATGAAGGCGCTCGTGCGCGCGATGTAGTCGCGATAGGCGGGGCGGCGCTCGCCGATGTCCTTCTCCAGCAGCGTGACGCCGGAAACGCGCAAGAGCAGGAAGGTCATCAACAGCGGCGAGGCCAGCACCCACGCGCCCGCCCATCCGCCGGCGACCCACCCCATCACGCCCAGGCCCCACCACACGCAGGTTTCGCCGAAGTAGTTGGGGTGGCGCGAATAGCGCCACAAGCCGCCGTCCATCACCCGCCCGTGATTGGCCGGATCGCGGCGGAAGCGCGCGAGCTGCGCATCGGCGACCGCCTCGACCAGCAGACCGCCCGCCGCCAGCGCGGCACCGAGGCTGTCCCACACGCCCCAGGGCACCCGGCCCGCTTCGCCTGCCGCGTCGCTGGCGACCAGCATCGGCCAGCTGACGATCCATCCCAGCACCGCCTGCAGCAGGAACACGAGCCACAGGCTCTTGAGCGCGAAGTTCGGCTGGTTGCGTGCCCGGATGGCTTGATAACGGCGGTCCTCGCCGTGGCCCGAATTGCGCACCGTCACGTAGACGCCGAGCCGCAACGCCCACGCGACCGTGATCGCCAGCATGACCTGGGCACGCGCGTCGCCGCCGGTCTTCCACACATAGAACGCGACGGGCACCGCGATGAACGCCGACCAGACGCGATCGGCGAGGCTCGCATCGCGCAGCGGGATGCTCGCGAGCCAGGTCGGCACCGCGATGGCGACGGCGATCAGCAGGCCGGTGAGACCCAGCGCGGGCAAGGCCGGCAGCGATTCGACAACTGGCATGGCGTCGGCCTCAACGTCGGGGGGCGAAGAGGTAGTGACTGACCCACCACTGCTGCCCGCGGTCGTAGCCGAACAGTTCCTCGACGGACAACAGGAAGAGCCGCCAGCGCTGCCACCACATCGGCGCGTCGGCGGCGCCGTAGACCGACTCGAACATCGGCCACAGGGCGCTGCGATGCGCGTCGAAGCGCTCCAGCCAGGCGGCGGCCGTGCGCGCGTAATGGCGCCCGTCCCAGCGCCAGCGGTCCAGCAGCGCAAGGTCGTCCTGGCACAGCAGCGCGAGGTCGTCGCTGGGCATCATCCCGCCGGAGAAGAAGTACTGGCTCATCCAGTCGGTGGCGTCGCGGACCTCGAAGGCGTACGGCGCCTCGCGGTGCGCGAAGACATGCATGAAGAAGCGGCCGTCGTCGCGCAGCCAGCCGGCGACCTTGCGGAAGGCGCGCGGCCAGTTGCGCAGGTGCTCGAACATCTCCACGGACACGACGCGGTCGAAGCGACGGTCCAGGCTGCCGTCCTCGCCGAACGCGTTGAAGTCGCAGGTCATCACGCGCAGGTTGCGGAGTCCGCGCGCCTGGGCCTGCCCCTCGATGAAGGCGCGCTGCGACGCGGAGTTCGACACCGCCCGGATCTCCGCCGCGGGGAACCGCGCCGCCATCCACAGGCTCAGCGAGCCCCAGCCGCAACCGAGCTCGAGGATGGACTGCCCGTCGGCGAGCCCGGCGCGCGCCGCGGTTTCCTCGAGCGCCGCCTCCTCGGCGGCCTCGAGCGTGTCCACGCCCTCGGGCCACCAGCAGCAGCTGTACTTGCGCTGTGGGCCGAGCATCGCCTCGAACAGCGTGGCAGGCAGCTCATAGTGCTGCTCGTTGGCCTTCTCGGTCTGCACGGCCAGCGGCGCGGCGCGCAGCGAGGCCAGGAAGGCCTGCGTCAGCGCCGCAGCGGTCTCGTGGTCGTGGTGATGCGATTCGTCGAGCCGCTGCCGCAGCAGGCGGCGGATGCCCAGCCGCACGGCGGCCTCGGGCAGCAGGCCGCGCTCGGCGAGCCGGACGGCGATCGAGGAGATGTCGAGATCCATGGAGACGACCGGAAGCAGAGGACGCTCCCTATACGCAGGAAGCGGCGATCTGGATCTCCGGCGTCGACCGATGCGACTTCGGCTGCGGCCTGGTCGGCCGATGTGTCGACGGCTGACGTGTCGTCGGTTACTGCTTCGTCGGCTACTGCGGCGTGAAAACGAGATTCGCCGACACGTAGCTGATCGGCATGAACACGCCGCCGCCGACATACTGCAGCTGCAGTGTGTCCGCCTGCCCGCCGGACAGCGACCCGGTCACGCCCGGCGTCGTCGATGACCGGCGCACGCCCCCATAGAGCGCGCCGCCGGACTTGCCGGCCAGCAGGGTCAGGCCGTTCGCGCTGCTGGCCACGGCTGTCCAGGCGCCGGCGTCGGCCGTGGGCCGCCAGGACTGCCCGCCGTCCGGCGATTCATACAGCGCGCCGCCGCTCGTGGCCGCCACGACATAACGGCCGTCCGACGAGGTGGCGATCCCGCGCCAGTCGCGGCCCGTCGTCACGGCTTCCCAGGTGGTGCCGAAATCGTCGGAGCGCCAGATGGCGCCGGTGTCGACCGTCGCGTACTGCCGCTGGCCGTCCGCGGACACCGCCGTGCCCCACCAGAACTGGGCCGAGGCCCGCGGGGTCCAGGTCACGCCGAAGTCGGTCGAGACATACAGCTGCGCGCCATTGGTGCCGGCGACCAGCACGCGCCCGTCGGCCGATGAACTGACGGTGCGCCAGGCGCGATTGCTGTCGCGTGCCGTCCAGTTGGTGCCGCCATCGGGCGACGTCCAGATCTGTCCGAGGTAGGCCGTGGCCACGAGGCGCTGGCCGTCCGCCGAACTGGCGACGGCGGACCACGCGCGGCTGCTGCCGTCGTCGGACCAGCTCAGGCCGCCGTTCGTCGACAGATAAAGGGCGCCCCCGTTGGTCGACGCCAGGATCCGCAGTCCGTCGGAGGACATCGCGACACCGGACCAGGTCTGGCCGACGAGCCGCAGCGTCCATTGAGAGCCGGTGTCATTGGAGGTATAGAGCTCGCCGGACGCCGAGGCGGCAACCTGCCGCGTGCCGTCGGCGGACACGGCGGTCGCGGCCCAGGTCCCGGTCGGCGCCTGAGGCGTCCAGGCCACCGTGTTGCCCCCGGGCAATCCGAGGGTCGAGATCCGCTGGCCGGCGTTCTGCGCGATCGTCCAGCCGCCGGCGCCGACTCCGGTGACCTTGATCCAGTCACCGACGACCGGAGAGGCCGGCAGCGTGATGACCACGGAAGCGTTCGAATTCGCGAGATAGCCGGTGTTCGATGCGGCCTGCACGGCGGCGCCGGTCACCTCCACCCAGCGCGTGTCGGCCGGGGCGGCGCTGCAGACGTAGGAGGTGGCGGTGACTTCGCCGGCGTCCAGCACGCCGTTGCGGTTGGCATCCTGCCCGACTGCACGCGCTGGCCGCCATAGGCGCAATTGGCGCCGGCCGATTCCGCGACGACCGCGACCAGGGCGTCGAGGCCGGAAGACCCCGAGGGGCCGGTCGGGCCGGTGGGGCCGGTGGGGCCGGTGGGGCCCGTAGGACCGGTAGGACCTGCGGAGCCATTCGATCCGTTCAAGCCATTGCTGCCGTCCGCCCCCCGGCAGACATAGGCGACGCTGCTGGCCTCGCTGTCTTCCAGCGCGCCATTGCCATTGGCATCCAGGCCGGCCAGCACGGCCGAGCCGCCTTGTGCGCAATTCGCGCCGGCGGCTTCCGCGCGGACGCGGACCAGCATGGCGGGCCCCGCGGCGCCGGGGGGTGCCGGGGGTGCCGGCCAGGCCGTTGCAGACGTACTGCGTGCTGGACACCTCCGCGTCGGAGAGCACGCCATTCGAATTGGCGTCGCTGCCGGATTCAATGCGCGTGCCGCCCGCGGCACAGTGACTCCCTGCCGGTTCGGCGGCGACGCGCACCAAGGTCGCGACCGTGGTGCCGGGTGTTGCTTCCGGTACCGCATCCGGCTCGGAGCCGCCGCCACAGGCTGTCAGTGCCGTGGTGGCGCCCGCGATCATGGCCAGGATCAGCAGACGGGATGAACGGGTGGATGGCACGCCGCGCGCGCGACGGTCGGTGATGGCATGGAGCATGGCGGACTTCGATGCGCCTTCAGCCGCCGCACCATGCGACGCTCCCCCTGAGGCGCGAAACGCCGGAGTATCTTCAAGCGCCGGCCAGATTGGCGAACCACCCCTTCCGGCGGTAGGAAAAGTTACAGAAACTGTCGTGCGTCCGCCGCAGATGACGACCCGCGTGGCGGACCCATTGCGGCTTCATCGACTGGCTCGTTCTCCGGTACGCGTGGACGCGGACTGGGCGATCATGTCGCCGGCGCCTGCGCGACGAAGGCGCAGGGATGCGGTGTACGACAGACCGACGGTTTGGCACTGAAGCGATGCGCACCATCGCGTGCGTTCCATTGTTTGGTCGCTCCAAACACTGATTGTGCGGACTGCCTGTTTATCGGCGACCGCCGGATTCCTAAAGTGACTGCATCCGCAACCCCCTTGAAGGAACTCCGCTCATGCCCACCCGCGACGTCGTCTCCCCGCCCGACCGCCACGCCCTGTACGAGCTGCACCGCTATTCCCCCGCCATCCGTTCCAACGGCCTGCTGTTCGTGTCCGGCCAGGTCGGCAGTCGCGCCGACGGTTCTCCCGAGCCGGAGCTCGACGACCAGGTGCGTCTCGCGTTCAAGAACCTCAACGCCATCCTCGCCGCGGCCGGCTGCGGCTTCAAGGACGTCATCGACGTGACGGTCTTCATGGTGGACCCGCACACCCATTTCGAGCGCGCCTGGGAAGTCGCCGCGGAGTTCTGGGGCGAGGCGCCCTACCCGACCGCCACCGCGATCGGCGTCACGTGGCTTTCAGGCTTCCAATTTGAGATCAAGGTCATCGCCAAGCTGCCGGAAGCCACGCCCGCCTGAAGCGGCGATGTCGCGGCGATGTCGCGGCGATGTCGCGATAGCATCCAGCGCCCGTTCCCGCATGCGCAGCCGATGGCTGTCGTTTCGCGACTCGCCCCTCACCGGGTGGGTCGCGAGCGTCACGCACATCCACGCGGCGGGAGATCTTGCGAACTGAATGCCCACGATGACCAGCCCTGCGCGACGCCTCGCCCGTCCTGAAGACCTCGAACCGGTCTTCGCGATCTACGCCCATCCGAAGGTCGTTCCCTACCTCACGTACGAGCCGATGGAGCTTGCGTCCTTCGTGCCGATCTTCGAGGAGCTCGTGCGCAGCGGCGCCTTCTGGATCTGGGAAGTGGATGGCGCAATCGGCGGCTTCTACCGGGCCACACGTTATCCGGGTCGCGTGAGTCACGTGCTCCTGCTGGGCACGCTGACCGTCGATCCCGCACGCCATGGACAAGGCATCGGCCGGGCCATGATCGACGACGCCCTCCGCCACTTCCGCGCCGACGGCATCCGCCGCGTCGAACTCTACGCCGAGGCCGACAACGAGCAGGCGCTGGCGTTCTACAGGCGCCTCGGGTTCGTGGTGGAAGGAACGCTCAGGGACTTCTACAAGCGCGCGGATCAGGCGCACTACGTCGATGAGCATGTGCTGGGCTTGCTGCTGGTCTGAGTCCGATCTGACGGAATCGAAGCTCCGCGGCGCTCAACCGGCGATGACTGCCTTCGCGTAGGTCTCCCGCTGGATCTCGACGACCTCGACGGACACCTGGATGTGAAGTTCCGACGTGGCCGGAATGCAGGCCACCAGCGCCTTCAAGGCGATCGCCCCCATCTCGCGCCGCGTGTCGTCGCTGCGCCCGGTCAACACGGAGAGCGTGCCGGCCACGAACGCACGGCCGCGCGCTTCCACGCCGACGAGAAACTGCTCCGCCTGGAACGCCCGGCTCTTGATGTCGATTTCCTCGAAGTGACCCGACTCCGCGAGCGCGGCGTTCACCGTGGTGAGGCAGCGCCCCACGTCGAGGTCGGTCAGGTTGGCGCTGTGATGAAGCGTGAAGTGAGGCAAGGCAATCTCCAGGGTTGAGCCATGATAGGTCTGGCTGTTTTTCAGCGTCGCCAGCGCCGCGAAAGACCTGTCCCCGACGGGCCCTCTGACGGCTGCGTGCATACTTGGAACGGTCAGCCCCTGGACCCGCTTCATGACCGACCGCCCCCTCCCCGCCGACCGCCCGCAGACCCTGGGCGAAGAGATCGCCAACGCCATCAGCCATGGCCTGGGCGCCCTGCTGGCGATCGCCGCCCTCCCCATCCTCGTGATCCGCGCGATGAACCACGGCGAGGTGGCGGACGTCGTGGCCGCGGCCATCTTCGCGTCCAGCGGCATCCTGCTGTACGGCATCTCCACGCTGTACCACGCGCTGCCCGCGAAGCTGGCCAACGGGCGGCTGAAGGCATGGCTGATGCGCCTGGACCATGCGGCGATCTACGTCTTCATCGCGGGCAGCTACACGCCCTTCACGCTGGGCGTGCTGCACTCGGGACCGGGCGTGACGCTGCTGATCGCCGTCTGGGCCGCGGCCGCCTTCGGCGTGACGATCAAGCTGCTGAACCGGCTGCGCCACCCGCTGGTGTCCACGGCGCTCTATCTCGCCATGGGCTGGGTGGTGGTCTTCGCCATCGGGCCGTTGATCGAGCGCACCCCGGGGCCAGGTCTTGCGCTGCTCGTGGCGGGCGGCCTGAGCTACACGCTGGGCGCTTTCGTTTTCCTCCTCGACAACAAGCTGCGCTACGCACACTTCGTCTGGCACCTGTTCGTGCTGGGCGGCAGCGTCTGCCATTTCTTCGCGGCGCTGTTCTACGCCTATGCGTAAGGCGGCCTGCCTGCTCGCAGCCGTGGCGCTTGCAACCGCGGGTGCGGCGCGGGCGCAGTCCGTTCACCCCAGCATCCCGGATGCCGACCTGCCGGCCCTCATCGCCAAGCTGGACCAGCGCCACTTCGACGCCTTCAACCATTGCGACACGGACACGCTGCAGGCGCTCTACGCGCCGGACGTCGAGTTCTTCCATGACCTCAACGGGCGCGTCATGAACCGCGATCAGTTCATCCAGGCCGTCCGGAAGAACATCTGCGGCAAGCTGCAGCGGCGCGTGCTGGAAGGCACGATGGAGGTCTACCCCATGGCGAAGATCGGCGCCCTTCAGATGGGACGGCACTGCTTCGTGAAAGCCGGCGAGGCCGACTGCATCCAGCAGGGACGCTACTCCATCCTGTGGCGCTTCGACGGAACGAACTGGCAGATCGCCAAGGTGTTCAGCTACGACCATCGGCCGATGACGGGCGGCGCCGCGCCTGCGCCATGACGCGGTGGCATCGATCAGTGACGGGAAGGGGGCGCTGCGTCGCCCCACCGTCACAGCACCTGCTACCTCACTGAACGAAATCCCGGACAGGCGCCGGACATCCGGCGTCCACGGACGACCGGATTCCTTGTCCCCTGCTTGAGGTTCCGGCCACTTGTCCGTCCTCGACCGCCCATCTCGTTCACCTTGGCAGGACGGCGTGTTGTTGCTCGCCGTCCCCAAGGGGGAGCGCGATGGACGAGTTGTTCAAGGGCCTGCTGACCGCAGGCACGGTGTTGCTGGTGATGGCGGCGGCGCGCCACGGCGGGCGCCGGGTGGCAGGTCTTGTCGCCGCGCTGCCGACGATCACCGCGCCGACGCTGGCCTGGCTGGCGCATGACGAAGGCATGGCCTTCGCGATCAGCGCCGCGATCGGCAGCGTCGCCGCCTGCGCGATGCTGGCGGTCTTCGCGCTGGGCTACGCACGCGCCGCCCGCTACGGCGGCGCCGCTGTCGCGCTGGCCTGCGGGCTGGGCGGCGCGATGGCCATGGCGCTGCCGGCGAAGGCGGCCAGTGCCGACCTCAGCGCCGCGTTGATGCTCGCGCTCGGCAGTTGCGCCGTCACCTTCGTGGCGATGCCCCGACTCGGGGCGGAGATCGTGTCACGTCAGCAGCTCCCTCCACGGTCCGCCCAACGCCTCTACTCCCGGCACGACTCCCGGCCCTTCACCCGACCTGACAGCTCGATGTGGCGCTCGATGTGGCTGGTCGCCGCGATGGCGGGCACGCTCACCGCGATCGCGACGCTCATCGGTCCGGCCATGGGCGGCTTCGCGGCCGGGTTGCTCTCGTCGCTGCCGCTGATCACCGGCCCGGTCGCCATGGCCGAACACGCCAACGGCGGACACCGCGCCGCCGCGCACTTCCTGCGCGGCTACGTCGGCGGGCTCTTCGGCAAGGCGGCCTTCGGCACCGTGTTCGTCCTGCTCGCTCCCCCACACGGGGGCCCTCGCGGCGCTGTCCCTCGCCTGCGCCTGCGCATGCCTGCTGTCGACCGTGCGGCTGCGCCCGCCGCTTCCGGGCGCCGCCTCGCTGCCGATGCCGCCGATGCCGCCGATCGCCCGCGCCTCACGCCGGACGGAGTGACACCAGATGAAACAAGCCCGTCAGAACTCGGGGACGCGCCGCCGTCCGGGCCGCGCGGGGCGCGCGCTACCATGGCCGTCACCAACCTCGTTTTGGACGGAACCACGACATGGGGGAAGTGACGCAGTTGATCGGACGGGCGCGCGAAGGCGACCGCGGCGCGTTCGACAGGATCTTCGAGCTGCTCTATCCCGAGCTCCGGCAGGTGGCCCACCGGCGGCTCTCGCGCGGTTCCGGCGATGGCCTGATGGCGACGACGGCGCTCGTCAACGAGTGCTACCTCAAGTTCCTGCAGCGCGATTCGCTGACGCCCTCGGACCGTGGCCACTTCCTGGCCTACGCGGCCACGGTGATGCGATCGATCGTCGTCGACGCGGCGCGCCAGGCGAAGACGGACCGCCGCGGCGGCGACGCCGAACAGGTCACGCTGAACTCCGAGCTCATCGGCGCCCTCCCCGCGGCGTCCGACGAGATCCTGGCCGTGCATGCCGCGCTGGAGGACCTCGGCCGTGTCGACGAGCGGCTGGGACGCGTGGTCGAGATGCGCTACTTCGGCGGCCTCGAGGACGAGGAGATCGCCGAAGCGCTGGGCCTGTCCGCGCGCACCGTGCGCCGCGACTGGGACAAGGCCCGGCTGCTGCTGGCCCACGCGCTGCGGGACTGACGGCGCCGTCGCGGGTCGGATGAACGCATGACGACCCTTTCAAGATTCGAAGGCGACTGGCCCGCGATCAGCGCGTTGCTGGACGAGGCGCTCAACCTCTCGCCGACCGCGCGCAAGGCCTGGCTGAGAAGGCCTGATCGGCGAACACGCCGTGCATCGCGAGGCGCTGCGCGCCCTGCTCGCGCATCAGGCCGAGGTCGAGACCGATGACTTCCTCGACACGCTGCCTCGCCTGTTCGCGGCGGACGGCCCGGCCGACAGGCCCTTGCCCTTCGACGGCGTCCTTCCGGGCAGCAGCGTCGGCGCCTACCGGCTGATCGCCGAGATCGGCCGCGGCGGCATGGGCACGGTGTGGCTCGCCGAACGGGCGGACGGCCTGATGCACCGGCGCGTCGCGCTGAAGTTGCCGCGCCTCGTCTGGGGCGACAGCCTCGCCGAGCGGATGGATCGGGAAAGGGAGATCCTCGAGACGCTCGAGCACGAACACATCGCCCGCCTGTACGACGCGGGCATCGACGCGCAGGGCCGGCCGTTCCTGGCGATGGAGCATGTCGACGGCGTGCCGATCGACGCGTACTGCCGCGACCGGGCGCTGTCGGTGCGCGAGCGGGTCGCGCTGCTGCTCCAGGTGATGGCGGCGGTCGGGCATGCGCATGCGCGACTCGTCGTGCATCGCGACCTCAAGCCGAGCAACATCCTGGTGACGCCCGACGGCAAGGTGAAGCTGCTGGACTTCGGCATCGCCAAGCTGCTCGAAGGCGACAGCACGCAGCGCACCGCGCTGACCGAGTTCTCGGGCCGCGCGTTGACGCTGGACTACGCCAGCCCCGAGCAGATCCGCGGCGACCCGCTGGGCACGGCCAGCGATGTGTACAGCCTGGGCGTGGTGGCCTACGAGGTGCTGGCGGGCGTGCGACCGTATCGCCTCAAGCGCGGCAGTGCGGCGGAGCTGGAAGAGGTGATCGCCTCGGCGGACGTCCCGCGGGCCAGCAACATTGCCAGCGCCGACAGCGCAAGCAGTGCCAGCACCGCCAGCGGGAGCTCGGATCCGTGGGCCGACCGCTCGCTGCGCAGGCAGCTGCGTGGCGACCTCGATGCGATCCTGGACCACGCGCTGAAGAAGTCCCCACCGAACGGTATCCGACGATGGACGCCTTCGCGCAGGACCTGCGCCGCTGGATGGCCGGCGAGCCGGTGCAGGCGCGACCCGATGGCTTCGCGTACCGCCTGGCCAAGCTCGTGCGACGACACCGGCTGCCGGTGACGGCCGGCGCCATCGCGACGGTCGCGCTGATCGCCGGCGCGTCGGTCGCGCTGTGGCAGGCCCATCAGGCAGGACTGCAGACCCAGCGCGCCCAGGCCGAAGCCGCCACGGCCCAGGCCGTGCAGGGCTTCCTGGAAGGCGTGTTCCGCGCGAACACGGCCGACCAGGCCAACCCGGCGAAGGCCCGCGACACGACCGCGCGCGAGCTGCTGGACCGCGGCGCCGAACGCATCAATGCCGAGCTCAAGGACGCGCCCGCCGCACGACTCCGGCTGCTCACCGTGCTGGCCTCGATGTACCAGGACCTGGGTCTGAACGCGCGCGAGGTCGACCTGCAGCGTCAGCGCCTGAGCGTGGCGCGCGAGCTGCACGGTCCGGCCAGCGACGAGGCGGTACTGGCGATGGCGGCGTTGGCCAACGCATTGGCCCTGGACGGCAAGCGGAAGGAAGCCGCCGCGCAGTTGAAGGAGGCCACGGCCCTGCTGGATGCGCGCCAGGACAACAGCTCGCCGACGCGGCTGCAGGTGGAGATCGGCCAGGCCTCGCTGAACCGGCGCGCGGAACCGGAGCTGGCGATGGCCTTCGCCGAGCGCGCGCTGGCGATCGCCCGCCGCGGCCACTCCAACGCCGACCTGCTGCTGGTGCTGCACATCCTGGGCGATGCGGCCTTGTACGACCGGTCGTTCGAGCGCGCGCAGGCGGCCTACACGGAAGCCGTCCAGCTCTGCGAAGCGCATCCGCCGCTGGGGGCCGGCGAGCTGTCGCTGCTCTACGAATTCCTCGGCCACTCCCAGCGCGCGCTGGGCCGATACGCCGAAGCCGAGACCAGCATGCGCAAGGGCGTGGCGGCGGAGGTCGCGCGCAACGCCAACGCGGTGCGCGTGGCGGAGACGCAGACGCACCTCGCGATCTTCCTCAACCTGGGCGGGCGCTTCCGCGACAGCCTGACGGCGCTGGCGCCGGCCTGGCGCTGGAGCGAGACCGCGCCGGCCGATCTTCCGCAGCGCCGCTGGGTCCGCATGTGGCAGGCGCGCGCACTGGCGAACTACGGCCAGACGCAAGCCGCGCTGGCCGTCAGCAGCGACGACGTGGCCGTGCTTGGAAAGCCCCACCCGGCTGACGGCATGGACGAGCAGGTGCTGACGGACCGCGCAATGGCGTTGACGAGCCTTGGCCGATTGGCCGAAGCCCAGACCTTGCTGGAGCGCCAGAGACAGGCCACCCCCGCCGGCAAGCCGCCGGGCAGGCTCTACAGCCTGGCACTTCGACGCTGGCAGGTCCAGAGCGGCCAGGCGCGCGAGGCGCTGGCGGGCCTGCAGGCGCAGCGCGCCGCGAGAAAGGTGCCGCCCGCCCCGGCCGCCAGCGAGCCCGTGACGGAGCAGGTCGAGTCCGCCTGGCTCGAACTGAACGCCGGTCATCTCGACGTGGCGCAAGCGCAGGCGCGGCAGGCGCTCGCCGCCATCGACAGCGGCTGGCATGCCGACTACCAACGGGACAACCAGGCCATCGCCACGCTGGTGCTGGGTCAGTCCTTGCTTCAACAGACGAAGGCCGAGGCGGCGGTGCCGCTGCTGCAGGAGTCCGTGCGCTTGCACCGGCTGCTCTACGACGCGACGCAGAGTCCGCCAGTGGCGGATGCGCTCAGCGCTCTGGCGCAGGCGCAACGCGCGCTGCGCAACAACGCGGAGGCCGACCGCTTGCTCGAACAGGTCCGCGCGATCCGCACCGCGCAGCGCGAGCCGATTCAGTTGCAACGCTGAAGCGCGGCGATGTCCGCTTCGGGGACGGGATCTCGTAATCAGGGATAGGCGGGTGATGTTGCCCGCGGCGGAGATCCCGATGCGCGTTTCGATCCCGTTCCCGATGCCGTGGCCCGAAGCCTGGCGGCCCTTGCCCTGCGCCGTGGCGACCTCGGCGGCGTATGCCGCGCTCTACACGGCCTCCAACCACATGACGAGCCTGCGGACCGATGTCGGCGCGGGCGTGTTCGCGTGGGAACGCGGCATTCCCTTCGTGGGCTGGACGGTGGTGCCCTACCTCTCGATCTGCGTCTTCTTCGCGTTGTCGTTCTTCAGCGACGCGGACGCCGAACGCCTTCGGCGTCACGTGCTGCGGCTGCTCCTCGTGCTGATCGTGTCGGTGCTCTGCTACGCGGCATTCCCGCTGCGCTTCACCTTCGAGCGACCGCCGACCGACGGCGCGATCGGTCTGATGTTCGACCTGCTCGGCCATTGCGACATGCCTTACAACCGCGCGCCGTCGCTGCACATCGGCGTGCTGGTGCTGATCTGGGCGCGCTTCGCGCCGGTGGCGCGCGGCGGGTGGGCCCTGGTCCTGCACGCGTGGTTCGCGCTGATCGGGGTCTCGGTGCTGACGACGTACCAGCACCACGTGCTGGACGTGCCGGCGGGGGCGGCACTCGGCATTGCGGCGATCCTGCTCACGATGCCGCCGCGACGTCCCGCGCATGCGGCAGAGGCGCCACGTGGATCGGCCGCGGCAAGCCGGACAGGAAGCCGACCAGGCAGCCGAAAGGGCAGCCGCACCGGCGGCGAGGCCGTTCGCGCCTAACTCCTGCGAGGTAGCGCGTCTCTTGACGCTTACCGTTGTTTGCAGCTCTTGCGTCTACCGGTCGGAGGCGCGTTCATCGCGCGGAAAAAATGGAATCAATCCAGACAGACATCCGCGAGAGAAGAGCATGCACGATCCATCAACGGGCTTCACACCACGCCACGTCGGGCGCTCGTTGTTCATTGTTCCGGAAGGTCAGTTGAGGCGCTTTACGCCGGGGCGATGTGCTCAAGACCTGTCGTCGAGCAAGCGGGCGAGTTGGGCTCCGCCCGTAGGCGTCAAGGTGGTGAACGGAGCTGAAAGAACCTCGGCGGCAATTCGAGCGAGACCGGCAGGATAGAGCCCCGACTGTCCTTCCGGATCGAGCAAGGCCCAGCCTGTTGATTTCCACTCGATCCTGACCCGCCGTTTCCATCTAATCCTGACCCACCCTTGTTCGAGCCACTGAGGCTCAGGCTGTGGGTAACTTCTTGGTTTTGGACTCCTTCTGGGTGGGTTGTGCTGAGCTGTTTTTGAACCGGTAGCTCTCGTTGCCGGTTTCAAGGATATGGCAGTGGTGGGTGAGCCGGTCCAGCAAGGCTGTGGTCATCTTGGCGTCGCCGAAGACGCTGGCCCATTCACTGAAGCTCAGGTTCGTCGTGATGACGACGCTGGTGCGCTCGTAGAGCTTGCTCAGCAGGTGGAAGAGCAGCGCGCCGCCCGATGAGCTAAACGGCAGGTAACCGAGCTCGTCGAGGATCACCAGGTCCATATGGGCGAGCCGGTGCGCCATCTGGCCCGTCTTGTTGTTCAGCTTCTCCTGCTCCAGCAGGTTCACGAGTTCTACCGTGGAGAAGAAGCGCACTCGCCTGCGGTGATGCTCTAGCGCCTGCACGCCGATGGCAGTGGCCAGGTGGGTCTTGCCCGTGCCCGGCCCACCGACCAGCACGACGTTCTCGGCCCGGTCCATGAACTCGCCGCGGTGCAACTGCTTCACCAACGCCTCGTTCACCTCGCTGTGCGCAAACTCGAAGCCAGCCAAGTCACGGTAAACCGGGAACTTGGCCTGCTTGAGCTGGTACGCGACGGCCCGCACCTCGCGCTCGGCGGACTCTGCCTTGAGCAGCTGAGCCAGGAAGGGCTGCGCGGCTTCAAACGCCGGTGCGCCTTGCTCGGCCAGGTCGCCCACGGCTTGCGCCATGCCAAACATCTTGAGCTCGCGCAGCGCGGTCATGAGCCCGTTGGTTGCTGAGTCACGCATTGCGGACCTTCCTTTCTTCGCGCAGTGCGTCGTAGCGGTTCACGTTGGCCTGCGGCTCGTTGGTCAAGCGCAGCGCGTGCGGGGCGTCCACGGGCGGTGGCGCGGCCTTCCCGTCCACCAGCCGGTGCAGCACGTTGAGCACGTACATCTTGGTCGGCACGCCGACCTCCAGGGCCAGCTCGACGGCTGCCAGCACCGCCTGCTCCTCGTGGTGCAGGACCAGCGCCAGGACGTCGACCATCTCTCGGTCACCGCCAGGCTTCTTGAGCAGCTCGGCCTGCAGCCGCTTGAAGGCCTGCGGCAGCTCGACAAACGGCGCGCCGTTGCGCAGCGCGCCAGGCTTGCGCTGCAGCACCGCCAGGTAGTGACGCCAGTCGAAGATCGTCTTGCCGAGCGTGTCGTGCCGGCGGTCGATGAACCGCTGGTGCTCGCAGATGATGTTGCCTTCGGCTGCGACGACGAGTCTGTCGGCGTAGACGCGCAGGCTCACCGGCCGGTTGGCGTACGACGCCGGCACGCTGTACCTGGTGCGCTCGAAGGTGACCAGGCAGGTCGGTGAGACGCGCTTGGTGTGCTCGATGAAGCCGTCGAAGGGGCGTGGCAACTGCATCAGCAGCGGCCGCTCCTCCTGCCAAGCGTCGTGCACGGTGCCTGGCAGCTTGCCGTGTGAGATCTCGGTCCACAGCGCCTTGCAGCGCTCCTCCAGCCAGACGTTGAGCGCGTCCAGCGAGGGGAAGGCTGGCACGGGCTGCCAGAGCCGGTGCCGGGCGTCGCGCACGTTCTTCTCGATTTGGCCCTTCTCCCAGCCCGAGGCTGGGTTGCAGAACTCGACCTCGAAGAGGTAGTGGCTGACCAGCGCGGCGAAGCGCGCATTGACGTCGCGCGCCTTGCCGCTCAGGACCTTGTCCACGGCGGTCTTCATGTTGTCGTAGATGCCGCGCTTGGGCACGCCACCGAACACGCGGAAGGCGTGGTTGTGAGCGTCGAACAGCATCTCGTGCGTCTGCAGCAGGTAGGCCCTCATGTAGAAGGCCCGGCTGTGGCTGAGCTTGAAGTGCGCCACCTGCAGCTTGGTGCGCTCGCCGGCGAGCACGGCCCAGTCCTCGCTCCAGTCGAACTGGAAGGCCTCGCCGGGCTCGAAGACCAGTGGCACGAAGGTGCCGCGGCCCGTGGTCTTCTGGGCCTCCTGGCGCTTGAGCGCCCAGTCCCGCGCGAAGGCGGCCACGCGGTTGTAGGAGCCGTCGTAGCCGAGTTCCATAAGCTCAGCGTGCATCTGCTTCAAGGTGCGCCGCTGCTTGCGGTTCTTGCCGGACTCGGTCTTGAGCCACTGGGCCAGCTTCTCCGCGAACGGATCGAGCCGGCTGCGGCTCTCTCGCTTGGCGTACGACGGCTCCTTGTCGTCGCTGCGCAGGTACTTCCGGATGGTGTTGCGAGACAGGCCGGTGCGCCGGGCTATCTCTCGGATGGACAACTGCTCACGCAGGGCCCATCGCCTGATGACACTTAGTGTCGCCACGTCAATCACTCCAATGCTCCTGCCGCAAGTTGCGGCAGGCTAGGGTTCATACGTGGGTCAGGTTTGAACGGAAATCAGTGCGGCCGGTGGGTCAGGATTCGGCGGCAATCAACAGTCCCGCACGGCAAAGGTCCGATATGCCGTTCACACCGACCGTCCGCCCACCCTGTGGGAGCTGGAAGCCGACGGCCGACCGGTCGCAACACTCGCCGACATCGAAGCAGCGCGGAGCACCTGGTTCTGGTTGCACCTCGGTGCCGCCGTGCTCGCCGGCGGCATCGGACTGGCCTCGGTCGCGTCCTGGTTCAGAAAAACTTCGAGGTTCCACCGTTGGCCCTGATGCGATCCACCGTGCTCACCGTCGCCGTGCTGCTCTGCGCCACGGCCTGCACGCCAACCCCACCGTCCACGCCCGCCTCTCAAGGCGCGATGTCGCCCGAACTGCGCCAGGCGTTGCAGGAGATCGAACGGCGTGGACGCGAAGAGGACGCTCGTCGCCCGCGCTTGACCTCGCTGAACGGCGACGCGTGCGCGCCTTCACGACGGCACGACCTCACGGCAGGCTGCGCACCACCAGCTCCTCCGACTTCGATTCATCGAACGCCATCCGTTCCTTGAGCCCTTCGTGCTCATCGAACGGCGTCTCATACGACCACACGGCGTCCTTCACGCGCTGATCGTCGACGTCGACGTCGAAGTAGCTCGCCGTGCCCTTGAACGGGCATTCGGTCGAGGTCGCCGTGCGTTTCAGCCGATCCTGCCGCACATCGCCGCGCGGGAAATAGAAACGCGGCGGGTGGCCATCCTCGTCGACCCGCACGACGTCGCGCGAATCCGCCAGCGTCTGGCCCGCGAAGACGACCGTCATGCGCTCGTCGACGTGGGACTCCCGCACCTGATGCTCGGGATGATCACGATGGCCTGAGGACTTGCTCATGGCGGAACCTTCCTGGAAATGGCTGAGGAAATCGTCTCCGAGCAATCGGCATGCCTCGCCTGGCGCGCGGCTCAAGCGCGGCTCAAACAAACGCCGCGCGGCGACACGCGAAGCTCATTTCGCCCTTCAGGCCCTCGCCACGCGGGAAAGCGAAGCGCGCTTCGCCGTCTTCGACGGCTTTCGGGGCTGCTGCCCAGGTAGATCCACGTCCCCGCGCAGTGGCACGGTGCTTGCAAAAGATGAGGCAAGGAGCACCGCCCCATGTCGCATCCACTGGTCGACTACAGCCCCGAGACCGAGGCTCAGGAAGGCACCTCGCCAGGTCCGCTGGCCGCCGTCGCGCAGCGCACGCCGGCCTCGGCCGGCGTGTTCAACGAAGGCCAGGTGCTGGAGCTCGCCGCCCAGCTGCTGGAGGCGCGCACCGCGCCCGCGCTGGCCGCTTCGCTGAACCATCTGATCGCCCGCACCGCCCGCCAGCTCGGCACGTCCGTCGATCCCGCCGCGGCGCGTGCGTTGCAAGGCGCGCTGCTCCAGAGCGCCGCCCGCGTCCTCCCCTGCACCGGCTGCCCGCGCGGCAACCAGCCCCTCGCCGCCGCGACGCGCGCTGCGGGCCTCGAACTCGAGGGCCTCAGCCCCGAGGACAAGGAGTTCGAGCTCGCGCGCAACTTCGTGCGCCTGTCCGCCGACGCCGTGCGCCATCTCGTCACCGCCCCTGCCCGCCTGTCCGCGCCCTTCCCGCCCTCACCGCAGCGGGCGGCCCGGGACGCCTTCGCACTGGCCGCGCGCCATCACGCCCCCGGCCTCCTTTCCTCACCCCACCGCAACCAGGAGCCCACCATGCACGACATCGACCGCACCCAGATGGAGTACGAGAACGAGCAGTTCGAATTCGGAGAGAACGAGTGGTCGACGGAATCCGGCGCCTTCAACGAGGCCGAAGAACTCGAGCTCGCCGGCGAGTTGCTGTCCGTGGCCAACGAAGGTGAGCTCGACCGCTTCCTCGGCGACCTCGTCAGCCGCGCAACCAAGGCCGTCGGCTCCTTCGCGCGCTCCCCCATCGGGCAGGCCGTCGGCGGCGTGCTCAAGGGCGTGGCCAAGAAGGCCCTGCCCATGGCGGGCACCGCCATCGGCACCTACTTCGGCGGGCCGCTCGGCGCCAAGATCGGCAGCGGGCTGGCCAACGCCGCCAGCAATGCGCTCGGCCTCGAAGCCGAGATGGCCGGCGAGGACCGCGAGTTCGAAGGCGCCAAGCAGTTCGTCCGTCTGGCCGCGCAGACCGCCGCGCAGGCCGCCTCCGCGCCGCCCAACGCGGACCCGCGCGCGGTCGCGCAGCAGGCCGCCGTCGCCGCCGCGAAGCAGCACGCGCCGGGCCTGCTCACCGGCGGTGCGTCCGCCGCATCCGCCCCGCCGACCGCCGCACGCCCGGGCGCCGCCACCAGCGGCCGCTGGGTGCGCCGCGGCCATCGCATCGTCATCTTCGGCGCGTGAACCACCATGGCCATCGGCACCTATCCCGCGTGGTTCCTGATGCAGGAATCGCGTGCGCTGCTGACGCGTCTGGCGCGGGTCAAGCCCTTCGCGCTGGTCGAGCCGATGGTGCCCGCGGCCAACCTGCTGCCGGCCGCGCAGAGCGCGATTGAAGGCCACCTGATCGCCGGCCGGCGCGAGCTGCGCCGCCTGGTCCACGGCTTCATGGGCTGGCTCGACAGCGGCGCCGCGCAACGCGCCAGCGCCGCCGAGGCGCAACGCCGCTTCGCCTACCTGCGGCTCAAGTTCAACGCCGTGCTGACGCAGTTCGACCTCTTCAGCGACGTCGTCACGCAGCGCAGCGAAAGCGAGAGCGGCGTCTGGCTGTCCGGGCTGGACGTGCTGTCGGCCGATGCGCTCGCGCTGCGCGGCCGCTACTACCGCGCGCCGCCGGTGATCTGCTACCTCGACCGCGGCCCCGGCGCGGCCATTCGCCGCGCGCGCACCCGGCTGCCCGGCGGCGGCACCAGCCCCGTGGCCGTGATCCGCGTGCCGCGCGAACGCATGATCGGCAGCGGCATCGCCTCGTCGCTCGTGCACGAGGTCGGTCATCAGGCGGCGGCGCTGCTCGGGCTGGTCGACTCGCTGCGGCCGGTGCTGCGCGGGCTGCAGCAAGGCGCCGGCGACGGCGCCGTGGCCTGGGGCCTGTACGAACGCTGGATCAGCGAGATCGTGGCCGACTTCTGGTCCGTCGCGCGCATCGGCGTGGCCGCGCCGACCGGGCTGATGGCCGTGGTCAGCCTGCCGCGCGCCTTCGTCTTCCGCATCAACGTCGACGACCCGCACCCCGTCCCCTGGCTGCGCGTGAAGCTCAGCTGCGCGATGGGCGACGCGCTCTACCCGCATCCGCAGTGGGCGCGGTTGGCCGCGATGTGGGAAGCCTTCTATCCGACCCGCGGCCTGGACGCCGAGTCGCTGCGCCTGCTCGATCGCCTGCAGGCGCTGATGCCGGCCTTCGTCAGCGTGCTCGTGCAGCACCGCCCCGCGGCGCTGCGCGGCCGCACGCTGGCCCAGGTGCTGGACGTGGCCGAACGGCGTCCGGCGCGGCTCTCGGCGCTGTTCCGGCTCTGGACCCGGGTGCCGGCGCTGATGTACCGGGCGCCGCCGTCGCTCGTCTTCGCGGTCATCGGCCAGGCGCGCTGCGACGGCCGGCTCAGCCCCGAGGACGAATCGCTGCTGCTGGGCAAGCTGCTCACGCACTGGGCGCTGGCCAGCACGCTGGACACCACGCAGGCCTGCGCCGCGGCGCAGGGCCGCAGCTTCACTGTCACCGAAGGAGAACCCTCATGAGCAAGCACCATCACGACCACGATACCGATCGCCGGTCCTCGATCGAGGTCCGGGTGCGCGACAGCGGCGGCGCGCACCGTCCGATCGCCCAGGCCCAGGTCGGCCTGTTCCACACCACCGGGCTCGCCGCCGGGTCCCACCCGGCCGACGAGCAGGTGCTGCTGCTCAAGCGCAGCGACGGCGACGGCCACCTGTGCTTCGACGACGTCGCGCCGGGCGAGTACGTGCTCGGCTTCCTGCACCACCCGCGGACCTACTCGGCCCGCTTCACCGTCGGCGACTGCGACACCCGCACGCAAGACCTGGAACCGGAGTTCTGCGCCCAGCTGGAAGCGCGCTGGATGACGCGCGACTGCGAGACGCTGGACTGCCGCCCGCCCCAGGTCGGCGACTACCTGAAGGCCACGGTCAACCACACCGTCAATCCGCAGCTGCACATCGTGCCGCCGCACGGTTCGACCGAGCTGTCGCACGACGGCAGCTTCACCAGCTTCTCCACCCCCGTGTCGGCGCGCCGGCCGCGTCGACTTCGTCTACGAGCTGCGCTCCCCGGCGCTGGGCGCCGCCGCGGGACAGCCGCCGGCCGTGCTGACGCTGGCCCACACCGGCCACGCCGGGTCGGTGCCGACGCAGCCGGTCTCCGGTCAGCTCGGCATTGCCCTCAGCCGCACCGGGACCGAGCCGACCGACGACATGGCGCTGTGGCTGGCCATCCGCAACGGCACCGATGCGCTGGGCTTCAACCACTACCTGCGCTTCATGGACGTGCTGTTCGGTGGCCGGCGGCACGGTCCGCGCCACGGCGACCGTCACAACGACCGTCACAACGACCGCCACAACGACCGTAACGGCGACCGCGACGGCGACCGCGGCGGCTTCGGCCACGGCGGCGGAAGCGGCAACGCCGGACGCGGCTTCGAAGCCGAGAAGGAGGCGTTCGAGAAGCTCTCGCTGAAGCGCTTCCTGCCCTTCAACGACAGCGACTCGTACCGGGTGCTGAAGGCCGCGACCGAGGCGTTCGTGATGGTCAACTGCGGCGTGCTGCAAGGCGGCGAACACGACCGGGCCTTCCGCCCGCGCCACGACAACGCCTACCTGGACCGGCGCGACCTGCCGGCCTTCGACGACGCGCGCGGCAGCTTCGACGACTACCTCGAACAGCCCGGGGGCCTGCTGCCCTACCTGGCGCTGGTGGCGCGCAAGCTGCCCGACATCCCGATCATCGAGGGCAACCCCGACGGCGCGAACCTGGCCGTCGGCTTCGTGCACGACAAGCTGGCCAACCCCTGCCTGATCGAGCTGATCTGGTCGTACTGGCATGAGGAAGCGATGCTCGTGCAGACGATGAACGCGGTGACGCGGCGCTTCCAGAACCGCGGCTCGCCGACCACGCCCGACCCGCTCGCCAACCTCGAGATCGATCCGCTGCGGCCGCTCAACAGCCTGCTGTGGGGCTACACGCAGGACGAGCAGCACCGGCTCACCGTGAACCGCCGCAACGCCGAGTACGCCCACCAGTACGGCCTGACGCTGCGCGGCAAGGCGGTGAAGGACTTCCGGATCGCCGACTCGCGCTCGCAGTTCCTCGAGGGCTTCCACCACCTGCTGCGGCTGCTGACGGCGTTCTACAAGCAGGACGACGACACCACGGTCAAGGCCGACGCCTTCCCGGTGCTGAACGCGCTCAAGGAGGTGCACCTGGTGATGTCGCAGGGCGCGCACAACAACTTCGGCGAGCTGGCGACCACCGCGCGCATCGAGATGCTGATGCAGCAATGGCTGCTGGGGCGGCCCGAGTTCCGCGAGTTCCTGCCCAGCCGCATCATGGTGGCCTACCCCGAGCCGTGGATGGACCGCGTCGATGCGATGAAGAAGCTGCAGGGCTGGACCGACACCAGCGTCGTGCACTTCCGCAACCTGGCGATCTTCGGCGAGCAGGTGATGCTGGCGATCCGCGTCGGCAACTGGAGCGAGGTCTTCGAGCCGACCCCGGCCTTCAACTTCGCCCGCTACTGGCGGCCGCAGATCCAGGGCTACATCCATGCCTACCGGGCGGCCACCGGCATCGACCTGAGCAGCGAGACCGCCGATCCGAGCGCCGACGCGATGCTGCCCTCGCTGCTGATGCAGCGTCGGCTGGCCCAGCAGCAGCGCAACGCCTGACGGAGTCGCGGTCATGCTGGACTTCACCTCGTCCCTGTACCTGGGGCTGCGCCACGCGGAAGGCAGCGCCCGGAACTGGCCGGCCCTGAGCCTGGGCCGGCCCGCGGCGCTGCAGGCGCCGCCGGGCGCCGAGGCGGTGGCGCGCGAGCTGGCGGCGCTGCAGGGCTGCGAGGCGGCCACGCTGCTGCCGTCGACGCTGCACCTGTTCTGGGACCTGTTCGGCCTGCTGGCAAGACCTGGCACCGTGATCTGCGTGGAGGACGGCACCTACGCCATCGCGCGCTGGGGCATCGAGCGCGCCGCCGCACGCGGTGCGACGGTGCACGGTTTCGCGGCGTCGGATGCGGACGGCCTTGAACGCCTCGCCGCCGGCGCCGCCCGGGCCATCCAGGCCGCCGGGTCCGCGGGGACCGACGGCGCGGGTCCGCGCCTGCTCATCGTCTGCGACGGCTTCCGTCCGGGCCGCGAGCAGCAGTCGCCGATCGCCCGCTACGCCGCGACGGCCGCGCGCCACGGCGGCTGCCTGGTGCTCGACGACACGCAGGCACTCGGCGTGCTCGGGCCGGCGGGCGGCGGCTCGGTGCGCCGGCACGGCCTCGAGGGCGCGCCGGTGATCGTCGGCGCATCGCTCGCCAAAGGCTTCGGCGTGCCGATGGCGGTGCTCTCCGGCAGCAGCGCGACGCTGCGCTGGTTCGAAACCCGCAGCGAGACGCGCGTCCACACCAGCCCGCCGACGTTGGCGGTGATCGAGGCGGCACGCCACGCGCTGGCGCTGAACGGCCGCTTCGGCGACGCGCTGCGCGCGCGGCTGATGCAGCGCGTGCGGGAGTTCCGCGGCCGGCTCGCCGCGCTGCGCCTGCGTTGCATGGGCGGCGATTTCCCGGTGCAGTCGCTCGCGCCGCTGCCCGGCATCGACATGCCGGCGCTGCACGCCGCGCTGCTGCAGCGGCAAGTCCGCACCGTCCTGCACGCCGCAGGCGTGGCGGCGCCGTCGCGTCCGCCGTCGCATCCGCTGTTTCATCCTGCGTCGCATCCGGCGTCGCATCCGGCGTCGCATCCGGCGTCGCATCCGGCGTCGCACACGCAGTGGCGTCCGCAGTCGCGTTGGCCGTCGCCATCGCGATCGCAGGCGCAGGCACGGCTGAGTTTCGTGATCACCGCGGCGCACACCGCGGCCTGCATCGAGCGCGCCGTGCAGGCGCTGATGCAGGCCCTGGCGGCGTTGCGGCGGCCCTTCCACCCCTTCCTTGCGGAGGCTCCATGAATCCCACGACATCCTTTGAGTTGCTGTCCACCGGCAACGAATTCGAGACCGCGTCCGAGGAGTTCGAGCGCGGCTACCGGGGTGGCCGCTCCGGCGGCTCGCGCTACGGTGGCTCGCAGCGCCGCTCTCCGTCGTCGCAACGGCGATCGCCACAACGATCCCCGCAGCGTTCACAGCAGCGTTCACAGCAACGGCCGCCATCGCATGCGTCGCGGCCCTCGCGCTCGTCGCCCTGGGGGCGCTATGGCGGCCCCGCCTGGGACCCCACGCCGTGGCCGGCCTGGGGCGGCCCCGGATCGCGCTATCAGCGCTGCATGCAGCAATGCCTGGCGTCGCCCTATGCGCCGCCCGATGTGCCGCCGTACGCGCCACCTGAACCCGCCCCTGCTGCTGCCGCCGACCCCGGTCCCGCAGCGGCGCCCGATGCCCCCAGCGAGGAGATGACCATGCATCCGATCCGTTGCAACTGCCCCCGATGCGGGGGCGCCCAGGAGACCTTCGAGTTCGCCGCGGAAGGTGAAGGTGAATTCGAGGGGGCGTACGAAGGCGAAGGCGAGTACGAGGGTCAATACGAAGGGCAATACGAGGGCCAGTACGAGGGCCCTTACGAAGGCCCCCACGAGAGCCAGTTCGAAGGCGCGTACGAATACGAGGGCGAGTACGAAGGCGAATACGAGGGCCAGGGCGAATACGGACGCGGTAGCGGCTCGCCGTTCAGCGAGGCCGAGGAGATCGCCCTCGCCGCCGAGCTGCTGTCGGTGTCCAGCGAGGCCGAGCTCGAGCAGTTCCTCGGCAAGCTGTGGAAGGGGGTCAAGAAGGTCGCCGGCACGGTCGGCAAGATCGCCAAGCCCTTCTCGGGCGTGTTGAAGGCGGTGGCCAAGAAGGCGCTGCCCTTCGTCGGCGGCGCGCTCGGGTCGATGATCCCGATCCCGGGGGTCGGCACCGCGCTGGGCACGGCGCTGGGCAGCGCGGTGAGCTCGGCGCTGGAGATGGAGTTCGAAGGCCTGGAGCTGGAGGACCGCGAGTTCGAGATGGCGCGCCGCTTCGTGCGCATCGCCGGCACGGCCGCACAGCAGGCCACCGACGGCACGGCGCCGGCGGAGTTCGAAGCCGCCGTGGCCGCCGCCGCGCAGCAGCACCTGCCGCACTTCAGCGGCCGCGCGCTGCCGGGCCGGCCCGGCGCATCGGGCGGTTCGGGCACGCGCAACGGGCGGCCGCTGGACGCGTCGCGGCTCGACGCTGGTGCTGCACGGCGTCTGATCAGCCATCCACCGGGAGATGCACATGGACACGCGTGAATTCGAGATTGTCGGCGAATGGGGCCTGGGCGACATGATCGGCGGCATCGGCAGCCGCATCGGACAGGTCGCGGGCCAGATCGTCGGCACGCTGGCGGGTGCGGCGGGCGCCGCAAGCGCGGCCGGCGCCGGCATCATCGACCTGACCGACAAGGCCGACAAGAGCAACCGCCACGGCATGCGCCCGGCCGCGCAGGTGAAGGCGCTGGTGCTGCACCAGATGGCCTGCTGCCGCAACCGCAAGAACGCGCTGACGGACTACCTGAAGATCGGCTCGCACTTCGCGATCATGGCCGACGGCCGCATCCTGCAGCTGCATCCGGAGCTCGCGATGGTCTGGGCCAGCAACGGCTTCAACCACGGCAGCGTGGCGGTGGAGTTCGCGGGCAACTTCCCCAACACCAAGGGCAAGTGGTGGCAGGGCGACAAGTACGGCCGCGACCAGGTCACGCCGGCGCAACTGGAAGCCGGCCGCCGGCTGGTGCGCTACCTCGTCGCGAAGATCGGGTTGAAGACGATCCTGGCGCACCGCCAGAGCAGTGCCTCGCGCGAGAACGACCCCGGTCCCGACATCTGGTACCACGTCGGGCAATGGGCCGTCGACACGCTGAAGCTCAGCGACGGCGGGTCGGGCTTCAAGGTCGGCGACGGCAACGCGATCCCCGACCTGTGGCGCACCTGGGGCCGCAGCGCGCCGGTGAAGGAGGCCGAGTTCGGCGGCGTCGGCGCCGGTGAGTTCGGCGCCGGTGAGTTCGGTGAGGGCGAGGGGGAACAGGAAGGCGAACAGCAGGCCGAACAGGAAAGCGCCTTCGGCCCGCTGAACGCGCGGCTGAGCTGGCTGCCGAAGTCCTACTCGCGGGCGCAGATCGTGCGGGCCGGCAGCTCGTTCGCGGGCTTCGGCGGCGTGTACATCGCGTTCGAGCCTGCCGCGGCCGGCGTGACCGACGCGAAGCCGAAGATCCTGAAGGTCGGCATGAGCGACACCTTCGCGCGGCGCATGGGCGATCCGGCGCACATCGCGCTGAACCGCGCCCACCCGAAGCTGCAGTACTACCTGGCCAAGGTGCACGGCCACCGCGGCGCGCACGGCGTGGCCGGCGTGGTGCGCATGGTCGAGCTCGCGCTGGCGCGCTTGCTGCGCCGCTCCGACGACCTCACGGATGCGCAGTTGCCCTTCAAGCCGTCGATGACCCGCGGTCCCGTGAAGATCGTCAACGTGCTGCCGCCGCAGCTGCAGACCGCGATGACACGAGCCCTGCGCAAGACACCGATCGATCCGAAACCCTTCGACCCGATGCCGCCGGGTCAGCTGGTGCTGCCGCGCGGCGTGCGTTGGGAGTTCGAGCAGATCGGCCCGGCTTGACGACGAGCATCCCCATGATCATCGACTGCCACTGCCACGCCGGCCCCGGCGACGGCTTCACCGGCCCGTGGGACAGCGGCGCGCCGCTGCGCGACTACGCCCGGCGCGCCGCGCAGGCCGGCATCGGGCGCACGGTGATCTTCGCGGCCTTCCACTCCGACTACGGGCGGGCGAACGCCGAGGTCGCGCGCATCGTGGCCGCGCAGCCGGAGCGCTGGATCGGTTTCGTCTTCGTGCACGCGGCGCGCGATCGCGGCCGCATCGGCGAGCTGGTGCGCATCGGCGTCGAGGACCACGGCTTCGTCGGCATCAAGCTGCACCGCCACGATGCCAACATCTCGCGCGAGGTCTGCGAGGCGGCGCGCGAGCACGCGCTGCCGGTGCTCTACGACGTGGTCGGCGAGGTGGCGCAGGCGGAGCTGCTCGCGCAGGAGTTCCCGGATGTCGATTTCATCGTGCCGCACCTGGGCAGCTTCTCCGACGACTGGCGCGCGCAGCGCGCGCTGATCGATCCGTTGGTCCGCCACGCCAACATCCACGCCGACACCTCCGGCGTGCGCCGCTTCGACCTGCTGGCCGAGGCCGTGCGGCGCGCCGGCGCGCACAAGCTGCTGTTCGGCAGCGACGGCCCGTGGCTGCATCCCGGCGTCGAGCTGGCCAAGGTGCGCGCGCTGGGCCTGTCCGCGTCCGACGAGGCGCTGGTCACCGGCGGCAATCTGCTGCGCCTGACCGCGCGGGCGCGGCGGCGCGCCGCGTTCACACCAGCGCCCGCTGACTGGCGCGCCGGATCTGCAAGGCTCGGTCGGTGACGCCGAGCCGCGTCGCGGCGCGCTGCAGGTTGCCCTCTTCGCACTCCAGCGCCATCTCCACCGCCAGTTCGGTGGCGCGCTGGCTGATGTCCTTCATGCCGATGCCCAGTTGCACCGCCGAGCGGATGGCCGACCGGAAGCTGTTGTCCGGCCACAGCGGCGGCGCGCCCGGCACCGTGTGGTCTTCCGGCGGAATGTCGCCGACCGTGATCGCCCCGCGGCCGCAATGGCGTTGGCAGATGCGCGTGACCAGTTGGCGCAGGTCGCGCACGTTGCCGGGGTAGTCGCGCGCGATCAGGAACTCGCGCACCGCCGGGTCGATGGTGAGCTCGGCCTGCGACGGGAGCAGCTCGCGCATGAAATGCAGCGCCAGCGGCAGCACGTCGTCCTTGCGCTCGCGCAGCGGCAGCGTGCGGCACCGCCAGCCGGCGATGCGGTAGTAGAAGTCGGCGCGGAAGCTGCCCTCGGCGATGCCGCGCTCCAGGTCGCGGTGGGTGGCCGAGACCAGGCGCAGATCGCTGTGCTGCCAGGTGTTGCTGCCCACGCGCTTGTACTGGCGCTCCTGCACCGCGCGCAGCAGCCGGGCCTGCAACTCGCACGGCAGCTCGCCGACCTCATCGAGGAACAGCGTGCCCTTGTGCGCCAGGGCGAAGGCGCCCTCGCGCGATCCGACCGCGCCGGTGAAGGCGCCGCGCTCATGGCCGAAGAACTCGCTGCCGGACAACTCGGGCGACAAGGTCGTGCAGTCGACCACGACGAACTCGCCCTTGTCGGGACGCGGGTCGAGGTCGTGGATCAGCCGGGCGATCAGCTCCTTGCCGGTGCCGCTCTCGCCGGTGATCAGCACCGACGACGAGGTGGAGACCGTCGCCTCGATCACGCTGCGCATCGAGCGCCGCCACGCCGGGCTGGTGCCGACCAGGCAGGACGCGACCGCCGGCGAATCGACCAGGGCGTCGACACGCAGCCACTGCTGCAGCCGCGCGCTGATCTCGTCGGCCGTCGCGGGCAGCTCGGGCCACTGCAGCACATCGCGCGCGCCGGCATGGACGAGGTGCCACTGCACCGCGCTCGACAGCGCCTCGGCGCCGACGCAGATCGCCAGCACCAGGGCGCTGTCGCCATGTCGTCGCAGCAAGGTGAGGACCTCGTCGTCGCACGCGCCGAAGACGACCAGGCCCAACGCCGCGCCGTCCTCCGGCGCTGAAGCGCTCACGGCGATGCCCGCGCGCGTGAGCAGCGAGACGCAGCGCTCATGCAGACCGGCGTCGCACGACCCGGTAAAGGCGATCCAGGCCGATGGCGCCAATTGCTCCCCCAAAGGAATGTCTTGTCCGATTCGTAACCGGCGACCTTCCCATTCCCGTCCGAGAGGCCTGAACCGCGATCACGTCCGAGTCAGTCTAGGTTCTGTCGTCGTGCGCGACATCCCTAACCTCGCGATGCAACGAGATGCTTCCTCACCCCGCCCTCAACCGGCCCTCACCCTGCCCTCACCCGCCCCTTCCCATCGCGCTTCCCCCGCAGCATCTCGTGGTCCGCGCGCTCGATGAGTTCGTGCGCGCCGACCGTGTCGTCCGGCGAGAACACCGCGACCCCGGCGGTGACGCCCACCGCCACCTTCGCCCCGGACGACAACACGATCGGCTCGCCGATCGCGTCGATGACGCGCGCCAGCACCGTGCGCCATTCCCCGTCCTCGATGCAGGTCAGGACCAGGACGAACTCGTCGCCGCCCAGCCGCGCGACCGTGTCCAGCGGGCGGATGCCCGCCGTCAGGCGCGCCGCCACCGTCTGCAGCAACTGGTCGCCGGCGTCGTGCCCCTGCGCGTCGTTGACCGCCTTGAAGCCATCCAGGTCCAGGTAGCAGACCGCCACCTGCTGGCGCTCGCGCCGCGCCAGCGCCAGGGCCTGCTCGATCCGGTCGTACAACAGCACGCGGTTGGGCAGCTGCGTCAGCGCGTCGTGGAAGGCCGCGTGCGCCAGGTCCTCGTGCGCCGCCTTCATCGCCGTGATGTCGACCGCCATCGCGAAGATCTCCGTGTCCGACAAGGGCACCGCGCCGAAGTCCACCCACACCGCCTCGCCGGTCTTGCTCCGCATCCGGATCTGCGAGCGGTAGTAGCCGTGCTCGGCCAAGGCCGCGTAGACCTGCCGGCCCACCTCCTCGAACTGCGCGTCGTCCCAATAGAACACCCGCGCCGACACGCCCTGCAGCTCACCGGGCCCGTAACCGAGCAGCCGCTCCAGCGCGCGGTTGCGCCAGCTGATCGTGCGGCGCGAGATCCTGGCCATGCCGACCAGGTCGCTCTCGAGCATCGCCGCCTGCTCGCGCAGCAGCCGCCGCTGCTGCGTGACGTCGCGGCCCGAGGAGAACACCATCAGTTCCCCGCCGATCTCGGTGACGCTCAGCTGCAGTTCCACGTCGATCACTTCGCCGTCGTCGCGCCGGTGCTGCACGTCGACGCGCTGCCGGTCCCCGGCCTTGACCCCGGCAAGCCAGCGCGTGATCGCGGCCTCGTCCTGGTTGGCATCCCAGCTCGAGATGTGCCGCCCCAGCAGCGACGCACGCGTCGACTTCAGCATCTCCGCGAAGGCGTCGCTGAACTCCACCAGCCGACCCTGCCGGTTGACGATGTGGATGCCGTCGGCCGAGACGCGCATCAGCGCCTGGATCCGCTTGCCCTGATCGGCCAGCGCCTGCATCGCGCCATCCTGCCGCCGCGTCACGCGATGGACCTGCCACGCCGCCAGCGCCACCAGCAGCCAGGCCAACACGGCCAGCGAGGCCACCGTCCAGGCCTGCTGGCGCCAGGGCTTGAAGAAGCGCTCGTTGTTCACCCCGGCGTAGACGACGAAGGGCCAGTCGTCCAGCGCGCGGTACGCGCTGGTGCGGTTCTGCCCGTCGATCGTCACCGTCGACACGAAGGTCCCCTGGCGCGGCTGCGCGGCCTGCATCTCGCGCAGCTTGTCGGAGACCTGCGTCTCGCCGATGCCGCCCTGCGCCGGGCTGCCCGGCGCCATGCGCGCGACCAGGCGCAGGTCGTCGCGGCGCAGCGTCATCGCGTCGAGCGGCGCGAGGTCGTAGCGTTCGAAGAGATGCCGGAAATGATCGACGCCCACGGTCACGTACAGAACGCCCGCGAACCGGTTGCGCACCACCAGCGGCCGTCCGAAGCCGATCACCCAGTTGCCGGACACCCGCGAGACCAGCGGCCCGGTGACCTGCGTCAGCGGCTTCGAGAGGTCGCGGGCCTTGATGAAGAAGTCGCGATCGGAGATCCACGCCGGCGCGTCGGCCGGCAGCCGCGTGCCCCAGCGCACCTGCCCGGACGCGTCGGCGGCGCGCAGGGCCTCGATGCCGAAGAGCAGGCCGAAGCGCGCGTGGAGCACCTCGTTCAGCACCGCGTCGGAGGCGCCGCCCGGCGCTTCGAGCAGCCGTTCCATCTCGCCGGCGGTCGCGCGCAGCACCGCGTCGACGCGGCCCATCTCGGCCGCGACGTTGAGTTGCGCCACGGCGGCCAGGCCCTCGGAGACATCGCGCGCCTGCGCCGCATACGCGCGATGGGACGTGACCAGCACATGCGCCACGAGCGCGCCCAGCACCAGCGCGACGGTGAGGTTGGCGCCGATCAGCCAGGCCGTCATGCGGCGCCGGCGGCGCACGGCGCCATCGACGAGGTGTTGCGGATCGGAAAGCGGCATGCCCTGAATGGTGCCTCAGCCGGACGCCTCTGGGCGGGGTCTCCTCCCTGTCCCGACACATATCCCTGGATGGCGCGCCGTGCGCGGGGAAACCCACCCCCTCGAGACGCGGTGGCGAGCGGGAGCCCCTCTTCAACGCCCGGGCCGTGTCGGGAAGTCCAGCCAAGCGCGACGAGCTTGATAGGCCTGCAGGCGCTGTTGATACCCGCGGCGCTCCTCCTGCCCCAGATCCTTTGGCAGGCCGGCGATCGCCTCCCGTTGCAGATCGACGGCGTGAAGGAACTCCCCTGCGGCCGCATAGGCAGCGGCATGCGTGTCCAGCAGCATGAACGGGGCCTCTCCGGGCGACTCCTGCTGCGCCTGTCTCAGCGCCCGGGAACTCAAGGTGATGGCCTTGTCGGCGTTTCGAAGCTTCGCGTCCGGACACGTCGCCAGCAGCCATGCCAGGCCGTTCAACTGATCGGTCCCGCCGCTCAACGCGGCCTGCGACAACCAGGTCACCGCGCGTTCATGATCGCCGCCATCGGCGAACAAGATGCCCAACTGGTACTGGGCAAGGGATGTCCGCGAAACGCGGCCTTGGCGATCTTGCTCCACGCCTCGTTCTCCTGGTCCTCCCGTTCCTCGTCGGTCCTCTTCGCCACTGTCGCCGTCCCCTTCCTGTCGCCGGCCGGTCGCGCAGCCGCGATGCGTTCCTTCGCCGCCCGACTGTCCGCTGGCGGCTTTCCCGGTCGCTCCGACCGGAGCGCGTGGTAGTTGAGGCCCCCCTTGACGAGACCCGCCTCCACGCTCCCGTTCGCGGCGGCTCTTTCCGCCCTCTGGGCATCTTTCAGAACCCGACCGAGTTCCCAATCCAAGCCCGCGGAGGGGGCACTGACCGATTCGAGCACGCGCCGCCAGGGCGCCGAGCCGGCCTTCAGCGTCGCCGCGATCGCCAACGCGGTGCCTGCATCCGGCTTGCGGGCCACCGCCGTCGATTGAAGCCACGACTGCGTGTCCGCGGCCTGCGGACCCGGCGACCCCGCCAGCGCGTGCGCCAGCGTCGCGTACGCCAGGTCATCGCCCGCGCTGGCAGCCTCGCGCAGCGTGGTCGATAGTTCGATCAGTCCCTGCCGCTGATCGGCCAGGTCCCCACGAAGAAATTTCGCCATCGAGGGGAACCAGACTGGCGTGCTGGACATCGCATCCTTCTTCAGGACACCACGGTCGTCCAGCGCATCGCTCCACGGCTTGAAACGCTCGTCCTGCAGATCGGGCGACCCCTTGGTCATCGCTCGGACCAGCAGGGCGGGGTCCATCAGCAGTGCACGCATCAGGCCCGGAGACGGCTCATGCGGCTGACTCTCGTCGGGCACCTTGTTCCTGGCATTCACCACCTCGATCCACCAGGACTCCAGCATCCACCGCCGCTCAAACGCCCGCTTGAGCTGAGGTTCCCGCGCGATCTCGTCCGCGATCAGGCCCTGCAGCAGCGGGAGATAACTCTCGCGGGACATCGACGCGCGGATCTCCGCCGGCATCGGCAGGTAGTCGTAGCGGATCCAGTGCCCCCATTCGGCCAGCAGGCCGTAGACCGTGTTGCGCGTGGGCACCTGTTCCTGGTCCTCGATCCGCTTCCATGCCCGCACGGTCGCCTCTCGATCCTCATCCGCAAGGTCGAGAACCGCCTTGAGTTGCGCGCGCTCATTGGCATCCAGCCATTGGGATCGGACATAGGTCAGATCCGCCAGATGCAGGCGCGCCATGGTGAACGCATTCCTGAAAGAGGATCGCCCCCCGCATGTCCGTGCCGGTCAGATCCGCTTGCAGGAATCTGGCGAACCTCAGATCGGCGGCGATCAGGCTGGCCAGGCGAAGGTCGGCCTCATGGAGATCAGCCGCCCGAAGGTCCGCGAAATCCATCGAGGCTGCCTTCAGCGTGGTGCGGCTCATCCTGGCGCCTGTGAACCTGGCGTTGATCGCGACAGCGCCGGTGAAATCGACGTTCGAAAGATCCTGCCCGCGAAAATCGGCCATCGTCGCCCTGGCAAAGGCAAAGCTGGTGCGTCTGCGTCCCTTCTCTCCGGCACTGTCATCCGCGGCATCGCTCGCGCTGAAGACCGAACTGACGAACCGAGTCTTCAGGAGATCCGCACCGCCAAGATCCACGCCGGAAAGATCCACCCGTGTCAGTACCGCCCCGGAAAGATCCGCGAACCGCATGTCGCGCGCCCGGAGGTTCAGAAGCGGCTGAGCCGCCGGCTTCCCTTCCGTGGCCGTCGCCAGCCTGGGCTGCAGGATCGCACCGCGCAGATCAAGCCTGCGGGGCCGGATGTAGTCCGTCAGCCTGTCCGGCAGCTGTCGCACCGACGCATCGGGAACCACGGCATCCGCCATCGCGTAGAGCCCGACCAGCACGCTGCCCAACAAGCCCGCGGACCGCCACGCGCGTTGCGTGCCGGCAGCGCGGCGTGGCATCAGCGCCCACAGCGCGACCAGGTCCGTCAGCACCGCGAAACGGTGCAGCATCGTCATCGACGCCGAATGGAAGGCCAGACCGCGAATCTGAATCGCCAGCAGGAGCAGCAAGGGGATGGCCACCAGACCGATGAATGTCAGCAGCTTCGCGGCCCCCTGCAGGATCCGGTCCGGCCCGCTCGGCAGTGCGGACCGGGTCAGCAGGAACGGATGCAGCAGGTCGATCGCCTGCGCGCTCGCCATCCCTTCAGCCACGCTGCGCCCGATGAAGAGATCGACCTTCCGCCGCAGCGTCCTCCATTGAAGGAGCAGCGCCACATGCAGCACGAGCAGCAGCAACGGCGCGAGGACCAGATAGTGCTCCGTCGGCACGGTGCCGTTGATGATCGGCAAGGTCTGCCCGAGGCCGAGGACAAAGTCCGAGTCGCTCAGCTGGAAGAGCGACAACGCCACATAGGCCCCGGCGAACTGGAACAACGCCAACGCCTTGCCGGTGTGATTCGCGGACTCATCCGCGGCCTCCTTGAGGTCGTCGAGCTCCACGGTCATCCATGCCTCGCCACGTTGTTGTGCGCGCGAGCACCTTACCGACGCAAGCTCGCTCCGCCATCCTCAAGGCAGGGGAAACGCTGGAGCCCCGCGTGATCGGTCATGGCGTGATCCCCGGTGCCACCGAGCACCGTCGCGTGAAGGTCCCTTCCTTGGGGGATGACCGCCGTGCCCATCCGCCCTAGCCTTCCACCTTCGCCAAGAGAAGCACAGAGGGGGATGCCAATGGACACGAGCACGACAGGCGCCGGCGGCGTCGACCTCCGCAAGCGCAACCTCGTGCTGTTCTGCGACGGCACGAACAACACGCTGACCGGTGGGATCGAGGACACCAACGTCCTCAAGCTGTTCGGCTACCTGCGCAGCCGGCGGCCGGCCATCGACTCGCTGCTGTACTACGACCCCGGCGTCGGCTCGCCCGACTCGGCGCCGCCCACCGGGCTCATCGACCTGATCAAGCGCCGCTGGGCGCGCATCGCCGGGCTGGCCTCGGGCCAGGGCGTCTACGACAACATCGGCGAGGGCTACCGCTTCCTGATGCGCCACTTCGACGAGCGAATCGACGACCGCATCTTCTGCTTCGGCTTCTCGCGGGGCGCGTTCACGGCGCGCGCGATCGTCGGCATGGTCAACCTCTTCGGCATCCTGCGCCCCGAGCACGAGGAGCTGATCCCGACGCTGGTCCGGATCTATTTCTCGCAGCCGCCGATCGAGGAGCAGGCCGAGGGCCGCAAGAACTGGCGGCGCTCGCTGGCGCGCTTCGTCCACCGCGGGTTCGCCAGACCGGGCCAGGAAGGCGCGCGCGGCGCCCAGGGCGGCGAGGAGGCGACCGCGGCCACGCGCAACCGGCTCGCGGAGCAGGTCCGGCGCAACTTCGCGCGGCCCGCGGACGTCTTCTGGGTCGGCGTCTGGGACACCGTCGAATCGGTCGGCCTGCCGCCCTTCGGCTCGCGCGACAACCCGGCCACGGCGACCTTCGCGGACAAGCGGCACATGCTCAACGTCCGCCACGCGCTGGCCTTCGACGAGCACCGCTGGCCCTTCCTGCCGCGGGTCTACGACTCGCCGAGCCGCGTCGACGTGCCCGGGGTCGACCGCTTCAACCGCCCGATCGTGCGCACGCTGCGCCAGCTCTGGTCCCCGGGCGTGCATTGCGACGTCGGCGGCAGCTATCCGGCGCAATCGGCGGAGAGCCGTCGCTATCCCCACGGCCGCACCGGCCTGCCCGATGCGTCGATGGTGTGGATGGTCAACGAGGTGGCGGCCGAGCTCGGCGTCCCGCCGCTGTCCAGCCTGCCCGCCGGCAGCGATGCCTTCGGCATGCCGCTGCCCGAGTCCTTCGTCGGCACGCTGCCGCTGCGCCACGACGCGCTCCACGACACGCCGTTCTGGGCGCTCGCCGGCATGACGGTGCGGCGCATGACGACGGAGGTCGTCCGCATCCCCAAGGGCAGGCAGAAGATCCCAGTCGACGTGGCGCCCGAGTCGCCGCCCGCGCCATTCCAGGGCCCCAGCGTCTGGGACGAGCGGCGGTCGCTGCCGTGGCTGCTGTTCGCGGTCCTCGCGGGCGCGGTCTTCCTGCTGCTCTCCGGCTGGAACCTGCAGCAGCTGCCCTTCCTGCAGTCGAGGCTGCCGGCGCCGGGCGGCTGGTGGGAGTGCCTGATGCGCAGCGCCGTGGCGCCGTGGGAGTTCGCTCGCCACCAGGCGGGCTTCCTGGTCCACGTCGTGGTCCACGGCTGGCCCGATCACCTCGACTGGATCCGCCAGAACCGCGCGGGCATCTTCTGGGGCCTCGCGGGGGACCTGCTCTTCCTGCTGGCGGCGGCCTACCTGCTGTCGCGGCTCGCGTCGCGCGTGTTCACGTGGATGGCGGGATGGCGCCACCCGGGCGAGTCGCGGTCACGGCTGCTGCTGGCCATCGGCTGGCTGCCGGCGCTGGCCTTCGGCGCCGACGCGCTGGAAGACCTGTCGACGCTGGCCGCGGTCGCGATCGACACCCTCGGCATGCCCCGCCTTGCCGGCGTGGCGCTACTGGCGATGAGCGCCTGCTCGCTGGTGAAGCTCCTCGCGTGGGGCCTCGGCATCGCCGTCTTCGGCGTGGGCCGCGTGCTGCTGGCGGTGCTGCCGGTCAAGACGGTCGGCAAGGTGGGACGCAAGACCTGACCCTGCGCGGACCTCGTCCGAGGCAGGCGCCGAGGCCTCAAAGGCCTTCCATCGCCTTCTCGTGCGCCTGGTCCTTCAGCGTGCCGCCCTTGGGCTTGAGCAGGTCGCGGGCGTTGGGGATGCCGGAGCTGGCCGACGCAGGCGCCGGCGGCGCCTTGTAGGCCGGCATGACGGTGATCGTGCCGCCCTTGACCTGCTGCTCGGTGCTGCCCGCCGGGCAGGCATCGTTGGTGTAGAGCACGCTGCCGTTGACCAGGCAGCGGCGCGCGCGGCCGGGGACCGGATTCGTCCGCGGGTCATCCGCCGTGACGGGCGGGCTCTCGGCGAAGGGGTTCTTGGGAATCTCGACCTTCTCTGCCTGGCGCTCGACCTGCCGCGCGGCATCGCGCAGGAACGGGATCTCGTCGCGCTTCTTCCAGCCGACGACACCCAGGATGGCGACAACGATGATGAGCAGCACGGCTCGCATGACTTCTTCTCCCTGATCGGCCGGCCATGTGTTTCGAAATGATGCGGCGCGGCGGGTGCGAATGATAGCGACGGCCTGTCACCTCGGCGCAACCTTGCGCAACGAACATGACACGCATCACGACCTCCATCGCTGTCATGTCCTTCACCTCGACGCTGTCCTTCCGCCGTTCCATCGCTTGCTCCCTCGCCGCGACCCGCGGCCTCGTGCCGCTGCTGGTGGCGACCGCAGCGCTGGCCGCCTGCGGCGGCAGCGACGACGACGCCGGCGAGCCCATCAACGGCAACAACAACATCACCGTCTCCAGCCTGCGCCTGATCGGCCAGCAGGTGCTGCCGCGCCGGATGGACTACGCGGGCACGGTCGTCGGCGGGCTGTCCGGCGTCGACTACGACCCCAAGACCGACACCTACGTGCTGATCAGCGACGACCGCACGACGACGGACTCCGCCGGCGCGCCCCGCCTCTACACCGCCAAGCTGAGCTTCGACGCGAACACCTTCAGCGCGGTGAGCTTCACCGGCGTGGTGACGATGAAGCAGCCGGACGGCAGCGTCTATCCCAAAGTGCCGGACGCAAAGGTCGCGGATCCGGAGTCGGTCCGCGTGGATCCGGTCACCGGCAACTGGGTCTGGCTCAGCGAGGGCGACCGCACGCTGACGAGTACGCCGCCGCGCGTGATCAACCCCTTCATCCGCGAGATCTCGCCGCAGGGCGGCCACGTGCGCGAGTACACCCTGCCGGCGATGTTCCAGATGAGCGCGCAGGAGACCGGCCCGCGCGGCAACCTGGTCTTCGAGGGCCTGAGCTTCTCGCCCGACGCCCAGTCGGCCTGGGTGCTGATGGAAGGCGCGCTGATCCAGGACGGCGCCACACCGACGCCGGCGGCGGGCAGCGCGTCGCGCCTGACGCGCTTCGATCGCGCGAGCGGCGTGGCCAACGCGCAGTACGTCTATCCGATCGAGAAGGTGCAGGCCACGCCGGTGCCGGCCGACCAGTTCACGGTCAACGGTCCGACGGAGATCCTGGCGCTGTCGGCGACGCGTTTCCTGGTGCTGGAGCGCAGCTTCTCGGTCGGCGTGATCGGCAACCAGGTGCGGCTCTACGAGATCGACACCGCCAACGCGACCAACGTGCTGACGGCCCCCTCGCTGACCGGCGCGACGCCGGTGAGCAAGAAGCTGGTGCTGGACTTCGAGACGCTGAAGACGCAGCTCGGCGGCATCGCCAACCTCGAAGGCATGACCTTCGGGCCGAAGCTGCCCAACGGCAAGCGCAGCCTGGTCGTCGTCGCCGACGACAACTTCCCGACGGCGGACTCGCTGACGGACCGCAACCAGATGCTGGTCTTCGAAGTCCAGCCTTGAGATCAGGGGCGCGTTACGGCGGCCGCCCGTAACGCGCCTTTCGCCTTCAGCCGGAGGGCGACAGCCTCTATGGTCCGGGTTGAACGCCGCGCATCTCGCGCGGACCGATTCCAACGATTCCAACGAGGCTTCATCGATGCATGGGATTCCACGCGCCGCGGCGCGACTGACGGCACAACTGACGGCGCTCGCCGCGTCCGGTCTCGCGCTCTTCTCCGCGCAGGCAACGACTGACCCCGTGCGTGACCCCGTGCATGATGCCGCGGCGATCCACGCGGCCGTCGACGCGGCGGTCCGCCCGATGATGGCGAGGAACGACATCCCCGGCATGGCCGTCGGCGTGACGGTCGGCGGACGGTCCTACGTCTTCAACTACGGCGTCGCGTCGAAGCAGTCCGGCCAGCCGGTCGACGACAGGACGCTGTTCGAGGTCGGCTCCGTCAGCAAGACCTTCAACGCGACGCTGGGCGCGAAGGCGCTGGTGGCAGGCAAGCTCCAGCTGTCGGACCACCCCAGCCGTTTCCTGCCCGCGCTGAAGGGCCATCCGATCGACCGCGCGACGCTGCTGAACCTCGTCACCTACACGGCCGGCGGCCTCACGCTGCAGGTGCCCGACGCGGTGACCGACGAGGCGTCGATGCTGCGCTATCTCCAGCAGTGGAAGCCGGACTTCGCGCCGGGGGAGAAGCGGCGCTATTCGAATCCGAGCATCGGCCTGTTCGGCCGCGCTGCGGCCGCGGCGCTGGGACGCGATTACGCCGATGCGGTCGAGGCGGACCTGCTGCCCCAGCTCGGCCTGCGCGAGACCTACCTGCGGGTGCCGACGGCGGCCATGGCCGACTACGCCACGGGCTACGACAAGGTCGAGCTCCAGGGGGCGATCCAGGACATGGCCGTGCGGGTCTCGCCGGGCGCGTTCGACGCGGAGTCCTACGGCATCAAGACGACGGCGGCGGATCTGGTGCGATTCATGCAGGTCAACATCGATCCCGGCGGCCTTGACCCGACGACCCGCCAGGCGGTCGAGGCCACGCACGTCGGCCATTTCCAGGTCGACGGCATGACGCAGGGCCTGGGCTGGGAGCAGTACCCGTGGCCGGTGTCGCTGGCGCAGCTTCAGGCGGGCAACGCGCTGGGGCGCGTGACCACGGCGGTCAAGCCGCTGGACCACACGCCGGCGGGACCGCGGCTGTTCAACAAGACCGGCTCGACGCGCGGCTTCGGCGCCTACGTCGTATTCGTGCCGACGCAACGCATCGGCGTCGTGCTGCTGGGCAACCGGAGCTGGCCGATCCCGGAGCGCGTGGACGCGGCCTACGCGATCCTCGGCAAGCTCCAGGCGAGCACCACCCGCTGAAGCGACTCGGCTGGACAGCTTCAGCGTGAGCACTTCAGCGTGATCGCTTCAGCGCAAGCGCGTCAGCAAGATGAGTTCAACGCGCGGGCGAAGGCGCCGAGGCGCCCTTCCCCGCGGCGCGCACGGTCGCGAGCTCGCGCGTGAGCCAGGTCTTGCTCTCGACCGGCGTCGTGCCGCCACAGCGCACGAGATAGGGCTTGCCGCTCATGCTGCTCCTGGACGCGCCGAGGTCGATGAACTGCTCCGCAGTCTTCACGAGGTTCTTGTCCTCGAGGTAGCTCAGCTTACGCTCGAGGTGGGTCTTCGCCTCGGCGGCGGAGTGCCAGTCCCCGTTGCGGTTGAACTGGCAGGACGACGCGGTCAGCTTGTCGAGCAGCGCGGCGACTTCGGCCTTCGCGGCCGGGGGCAGCGGATCGGCCTTGACGAAGGCCGGTGCGAAGGTCGCGGTCAACGCAGTGGCGAGCAGCATCGTGATCACAGGGGCGCGCATGGGCAAGGTCGTCGTGGCGTCGGAAAGCGCGATGTTGCCATGGCGCCTGATGAGGCACACTTCGCTGCCATCGCCCGGCCCTCGCGTCCGGCCCGCCGCCATTCGATCTCCGCATGACCCGCCCTGTCTCCCCTCCGCCGGACCGCCCCCCCGCGGTCGGATTCCGGGAAGCCTTCCGCTTCTGGCTGAAGCTGGGATTCATCAGCTTCGGCGGCCCCGCCGGGCAGATCGCGATCATGCATGCCGAGCTCGTCGAACGGCGCCGCTGGATCAGCGAGGGGCGCTTCCTGCATGCCCTCAACTACTGCATGCTGCTGCCCGGCCCGGAGGCCCAGCAACTGGCCACCTACATCGGCTGGCTCATGCACCGGACCTGGGGCGGGCTGGTCGCCGGCGGGCTCTTCGTCCTGCCGTCGCTGCTGATCCTGGTCGCGCTGTCGTGGGTCTATGCCGCCTTCGGCACCCAGCCGGTGATCGCCGGGCTGTTCTACGGCATCAAGCCCGCCGTGACGGCGATCGTGCTGCATGCGGCGCATCGCATCGGCGGGCGCGTGCTCAGGAACGGCTGGCTGTGGGCCATCGCGGTCGCGGCCTTCGTCGCGATCTTCGCCTTCGACACCCCTTTCCCATTGATCGTGCTGACGGCCGGCGTCGTCGGTGCCGTCGGCGCGCGCCTGGCGCCGGCGGCGTTCTCCGGCGCCGGGCCCCACGCGGCCCGGAGCGGCTACGGCCCCGCGCTCATCGACGACGACACGCCCACGCCCCCCGCATGCGCGCTTCACGCGACGCCGGCTGCTGGGCGTGCTCGGCGTTGGTCTCGGCCTGTGGGCGGTCGCGATGGGCGGGCTGGTGCTGCTGTACGGCGCCGACGGCGTGCTGACGCGGATGGGCGGCTTCTTCACGAAGGCTGCGCTGATGACCTTCGGCGGCGCCTACGCCGTGCTGCCCTACGTGGTCCAGGGCGCCGTCGACCAGCATCACTGGCTCAGCGGGCCTCAGATGATCGACGGGCTGGCGCTCGGTGAGACCACGCCCGGCCCACTGATCATGGTGGTGGCCTTCGTCGGTTTCATGGGCGGCTGGAACACGCAACCCTTCGGGCCCGAGGCGCCCTTCCTCGCCGGCGCCATCGCGGCCGCGGTGGTCACCTTCTTCACCTTCCTGCCGTCCTTCGTCCTCGTGCTCGCCGGCGGACCGCTGATCGAGTCGACGCACGGCAACCTGCGCCTGAGCGCGCCGCTCACCGCCATCACCGCGGCCGTCGTCGGCGTGATCGTCAATCTCGCCTGCTTCTTCGCCGGGCACGTGTTCTGGTCGGACGGGCTGCATGGCCGCTTCGACCTCGTGTCCGCGCTGATCGCCGCCGCCGCGGCGTTCGCGCTGTTCCGCCTCAAGTGGGGCGTGCTCCCCCTGCTCGGCGCCTGCGCGGCGATCGGGCTGGCGTGGTCGATGGCCATGGGCGCTTGAGGTGTCGCAGGCCCTGCCCCCGCTCCTCGAAGACGCGCTGCGGCGGACGGCCCGGCGGTATCGCGCGCCCGCGCTGCCGGCGACCTTGCAGGACGCTCGCGCCGCGGGCGCGGCGACCGCGCTCGCCGTCGCGATCGAACACGCACGGACGGCACTCGCCCGCGGGGAGGCACCCGAAGACGCCGTGCAGACGCTGTTCCTCGACGCGCTCGCCGACCTGATCGGCGAGGCGATGCGTCCGCTCAAGACGCATGGCGACGACATCGCGGAAAGCGGCGGCGACCCCGCCTTCCAGGCCATGGTGTTGCGCCACCGCTCGGCGGTGGTCCGCGAGTACGCCTCGCTCAGCGCGCATGCCGAGCGCGATCGTCGCGCGGTCCGCGCCGCGGTCAACGCCCTCGCCCATCCCGCGAAGACGCAGCGCCGATCGCCGGGCCCGGCGCGCGAGGCGCTCCTGGCGCTTCACGCCGCGGGCGAAGCGGGCGACTGGGCGCATGTTTCCGACGTCATCGCGCCGTTGCGCGACCTGCCCGAGGTTCGCACCGAACCGCTGCTCCTTCGCGGCCTCGAGCGCCTCGCCGACGACAGTGCGATGAAGCATCTCCGGCGCCTCGACGCGCTGTCCTCGGATGCACTCGTGGCGCGTTATCGCGCGCTGTGGGACCGGCAAGGACCGGTCGCCGGCAGCGAGCAGGCGGCCGCCAGCGGCGCAGGCGCGCAGCAGCGCGGCGACGCGGTGGAGGCGCTGGCCACCGAGGCGCTCGACGCGCTCGTCAGCCGCATGAATGCGGAAGGCGGCAGCGGTGTCGGCACGGGCCACGGCGATGTTGGTATCAGTGCCGGTGTTGGTATCAGTGCCGGTGTTGGTGGCACGCGATACCGGGTCGCGACTTCGCTGCGGGTGCCGCCCTCCTTCCCCGGCGATGCGCAACGCGCGAAGAGCGAATGGGACGTGGCACTGCTGCGGCGCCATGGGACCGCGGAGCCTGGCGACGAGGACTGGGACCTTTGCCTGCTCATCGAAGCCAAGGCCTCCCCGGATGCCGCGACGACGGACCTGCCCCGTCTGCTGCGCGGCTTGCGCCTGCTGGCGCAGGCCGACATCGGCACGACCTATGGGTTCGCCTCGAACGATGGCGACGTGCGCCTGCGCGGCGCCTCGCTGAGCACGCTGCCCACCGAGCAGGGCGATCTGGCGCGCGCCGTGCTCTATTGCTGCGACGGTCCGGAGGAGCGCGCGCCGCGGCTGCTCAACGCGGCGAGCCGCATGCAACTGCTCTCCGCGGAGGCCAGCCTGGACGTCGCCATGCGGCTGGAGGACGGCTCGCCGGTCACCCCTTCCCTGCTGCGCCCGGTCTGGCGACTGCTGCTCGAAGCGCCCGCCTTCACCTCGGTCCTGCACCAGTACGCGACGCTGCGCGTCGTGCGCGAGTTGATGGTCCATCCGCACGACCTGCTGACCGCGGTGACGGCCTGAGAGCGATCGATCGGCAGCGACCGGTCATTTCATTTCGGGCCGACTGGACGAAGGCGAAGGCGAAGGCAGCTCCGAATCCGGCTCCGCATTTGCTGCCGCGCTGTTCTCGGATGGCCCGCGCATGTCGACCTCCTCCGATTCGCCAGGCATGCGGATCCCGTCGAGCAGGCGCGCGAAGACCTCCACCTCTTCCGGACGCGGCGGCCATCCGGTGCCGAACAGCAGTTCGTGCTTCGCGATGAAGCGCTCCGCGTCATCGATCAGTCGCACGTCGTCGTACTGGGAAAACGTCGAGAAGTCGCCTGGCCGGCTGTGACCCAGATCCGACCGGAATCGCGACAGCCAGTCTGCGCCGAAGGCTTCGTGCAGCGCGCCCAGCGCCACGAGCTGCTGCGCGGCGATCCGTCGATTCGGCTCTGCGCTCGGCGGGTTCGCCGCCGAGGGCGCGTCGTCGTCCCTCGTGGCGAAACGGCGCAGCCGCGCCTTGAGGTCATCGAGCAACGTGCGATCGCGCGCTTCCCCTTGCTGCAGCATCTCGAAGTAGCGCAGCTTGTTGCCGAAGCGCTTGACCGCGCGCGGGGTGTGGGCGGACTCGCGGACCAGCTCGGTCCAGACCTTGAGCGCGTCGCGGAAGTCCTTGGAATCGGTGGCCTCGCGATGGCGCCGGCTCGCGGCGCGCAGGAGCAGCAGTCCCGCCAACGCGGCGCCGACGACCAGCACGCCGGCCACGATCCATTCATCCGCATGACTGTCCGCGCCGGCTTGCACGAGGACCCGCGTCGCCGACTGCGCGGGGGATCGCCCCCAGGCCAGCGTCGGATCGGATGCGCCAAGGCCCGGCGTCGGTACCCAGCGCGGCGCGCTCGCGGCGCTCGCGACAGCGGCGGCTTCCGGGGCGGACGCGGCCGTCAACACAGGCCCCGTTGCCAGGTCTTGCGCTTGCGCCTTCAACGGAAGCTGCGGGCGCAGCAGGACGCCCAGACTCACGCCGCCTGCGATCGCGCCCGCGAGCGCCAACCACATCGCGTGGCGACGGAGCCCCTGCATCGCCTCGCGCCGCCACGACGACGAGGCGGCCATCGCCGGATCGTCGGTCAGCAGCCGCCACGCCTCATACGACTGCGCGGTCGGCACCTTGATCTCCAGGTTGATCAGCTTCTGCAAGTAGTTGGCCGCGTAGGCGCGGCGCTGTTCGCGCGCGGCCTGCTCGGGGTTGGCGTTGGCATCGGATGCGGACGCGCTCGCCAGCTCCTTCGCGATGCGCTCGAACGCGATCGCCAGCGCCGCCTGCACCTTGTCGGTCGCCATGCCGAAGAGCACGAAGCACTGCCCCGACGAGGTCAGGAAGTTCACCGCTTCCATGATCTCGAGCACGGCCTCGGGCCGGCAGCGGTCGAGATCGTCGATGACGACGACCACGCGCTCGGGCAAGGCGCGCGAGACCTCGCCGAACTGCTCGGCGAAGCGCGTGCGGAAGCTGTTCTGCTCGGCGGCGAGCTTGGGTTTCATCCCTTGAAGCCCGCCGGCCAGCAGCGCGGCGGGATCCGCGCCGAAGGCCGTCAGCGCCTTGCGCAGCGCGGCCAGCGTGGTGCCCGCGACCGTCAACAGCGCGAGCCATTCCGCCCAGGGCAAGGGCGGTGCGCTCGGCGTCGTGCTCGAAGCGGCATCCGACGCCGGTCCCGCCGCCGTCCTTGTCGGCGCGGCAGCGGTCTTCGCGGGCTCCTGCCCTACCAGCGAGCCCAGCACCTGGTCGACGCGCCGCAGCATCTGCGCCTCCGCCGCGGGATCGTTCATCCCGGCGTGCAAGGTCAGGATCAACGCCGCCGCCGCGCACAGCAGCACCGTGAACGCCCAGTGCTTGCGCGAGCGCAGCCACAACAGGCGCAGCCGGAAGCCGATGCCATCGAGGCTGAGCCATGGCGGCAGCGCCTGCTTGCTCAGCGCGCCCAGCAGCGCGGCGAAGAGGTGATCCTCCTTCTGGTGGTGCCAGGCGTTGAACCAGATCGGCCGAGAGCCGTGTTTGCGCAGGTCCGCGCAGACAAGGCCCATCAGCGAGCTCTTGCCCGAACCCCAGTCGCCGGTGATGGCGAGCGTCAGCGGCGGCTCGGTCGCCGGGTTGCGCAGGAAGCGGGAGATGCCCGCGGCGAGCGGCTCGAAGTTGAGCCGGTCTTGCTTCGGGTCGGTCAACGCCGCGTCGGTGGCCGGCGTGTCGGCCATGCCGGCCACCACCTGGCGCGCCTGCGTGAACGACCGCCAGGCGCGAAGGAACATCGGCACCGACAGCAGCAGAGCGAGCCAGTACCAAGGCGCCGGATAGCGCGCATAGACACGGGGATCAATCCAGGTACGGCCACCGTCGCGCGTGGTCAGCAGCAGGCCGCCCTCGCCGACGGCCCAGCCGCGCAGGCCGTCCGCGCCGATGTAGCCCGTGCGCAAGCCAAAGGGCAAGGGCATCGGCGGCCGCAGCGGTTGACGCGGACGCGCCATCGCCGCTTGCGCGTCCGGCGCGGTCAGGTCCCCGGATTCCCACAGCAGGCCGCCGTTGGTGGTCTGGAGCACGCTGTCGTCTTTCGCGCCCATCGCCCAAGCCTTCTTGCCGTCGGCGCTGACGCGCAGCACGCCCAGTCCCGCCGCGATGCCCGCCGGCTGCGAGCGCCAGGTCTTGCCGCCGTCGTCGGACCTCAGCACGGTGCCGCTGGCACCGTAGGCCCAGCCGCGTTCGCCGTCGCCGGAGAAGTCGACGCTCAGCAGCCCGTCCAAGGCCCTTCTCGTCGCCGGCGACCACGTCAGCGCGCCATCGTCGGACGTGATCAGGAGGCCGTTCTTCCCCAGCGCCCACGCGCGCCGCCCCGCGTCATCCAAGCGGACAACCGTCAGGAGCCGGAAGCCGTCCCCTTCCTGATAGGCCGGTGCCGGGGACGCCTGCACCGGGAGCGACTGCACCGGCGGCGCCTTCACATCGCGCGGTGGTGGCCGGTTCACGGACTGGACGACGCTCGACGACGCGATGGCCGACGACCCGTAGCCGGCTTCCGACCAACGCCGGGCCTGTTCGTCCATGACGAACATGCGACCACTCTCCATGATCACCGCGCCGACGGGGTGAGCCGCGTCGAGGCGCACCTCCCTCATCCTGGAAGTGCCGGGGCGATCCGCCGAGTGCCAACTCGCGCCGCCGTCCAGCGTCTCGATCGTGACGCCGTCGTCACTCGCGAGCCACCACCGCTGGCTGTCGTCGTCGACGGCGATGGACGTGAGGTTTCCGCTGACATCGGGCAGGCGCCGGAACGCGTTGCGTTCGACGGGCAGAAGCCACCACTCCCAGAGACCGCGCTCGACGCGCGTGACCGGCAGTGCCGAGTCCACTGGCCCAGGCGGCTGCAACAACGCCACGGTGGTGGCGAGCGCGCACCAGACGAGCCCCATCGTCAGCCAGACACGGCCACCGCGTCGATGCGTCGCAGGCGAGCCGGGCGAGCCGGGCGAGGGAGCTTGCATGGCGAGGAGCGAGTGGGCAACGTCATCCGTATATCCCGCGGCCCCGGCCCGCGCATCATCAATTGGGATGAGCCCGCGCCATCGCACAATCCACGCGTTCCGAACCACGAGAAAGTCACCGGCATGCGCCTCGCAGCGATCCGACTCCGCCTCACACGCACGACGCTGGCCGCGGTCGTGGCGATGAGCCCGATGACCGCCATGGTCTCGATGGCGCAGGTCACATCGGCGGCTCCGGCGGTCTCCGCCAGCGAGCCACCGATCATCGGCCGTGAAGGCGTGACGGCCACCTTGTGGTTCCAGACCGCGGCGGAGCGGCAGGCCGCGACGCTCGCGGTCTATCGCGCCGCGACCGCCCGCCTCCCCGCCGCGCGCAAGGCCACCCACGAGACCGCGTCGCTCGAGCAGGCCGCGCAAGGCGGCTTCGCCCGCAAGCCGCCGGCGATCGTGCTGGACGTCGACGAGACGGTGGTCGACAACTCGCCGTACGAGGCGTGGCGCATCCAGGCCGGCAAGCCCTACGACAGCGCCTCGTGGGCCGCCTGGGTCGCTTCCGCGCAGGCCACCGCGATCCCGGGAGCGCCCGAGTTCATCGCCCGTGCGCGCGCCCTCGGCTTCCGTGTCGTCTTCGTCACCAACCGGACCTGCCCCGCCAACGGCCCCTACGGACCGAAGGCCTTCACGCCGCGTGCCCACAGAAGGCGCAGACGCTCGCGAATCTGGAACGGGTGCTGGGCCGCCCCGTCGCTCCCGGCGACCTGATGCTGCGCGGCGACCGCGCGGACTGGGCCGAATCCGACAAGAGCGCCAGGCGCCTGGCGGTGGCGCGCACGCATCGCATCGCCATGCTCGTCGGCGACGACCTCAACGACTTCGTGCCCCGCGCGAAGTACGTCGAGCAGGACCACGCGAAACGCTGGGGCCTGACCTGGGTGCCGATCCCCAATCCGACTTACGGATCCTGGGGCGATTCCCTGACGCTGCCTCAACGCTACGACGCGCTGAAGCCCTGGCGCGGACCCGGCTCCGCCGAACCAGCCGTCCCGGCGTCCGGAGCGTCCGCCGCTCAGTAATCGATCAACGCAAGGCCACCGGACGTGGTCCCTGGGCTTAAGCGCTTGAGGGCTTGAGGGCTTGACGATTCCATTTACAGCTGTAATCATTCATTCGATTACACGCGTAAACGGAATCACATGCCCGACGATCTCCCGCCCATCACCTCCGCCGAAGCCGAGGTCATGGAAGTGCTCTGGCGCTCCTCGCCGCTGTCGGCGGAGGACATCGCCGCGGCGCTTTCCGACCGGCAGGACTGGCAGCTCGCCACGGTGAAGACGTTGTTGAACCGGCTGCTGAAGAAGGACGCCCTCGTCGCCGAGCGCGACGGCCGGCGCTTCCTCTACGCGCCGCGCTTCCCGCGCGCCGACTGGGCGCACAGCGAGAGCCTCTCGCTGCTCGACCGCCTGTTCGGCGGCAGCCTCGCGCCGCTGGTGTCGCACTTCTCCGCGCGCCGCCAGCTCAAGGCCAGCGACGTCAAGGCGCTCAAGCAGTTGATCGACGACCACGAGCAGCGCGCCGCCAAGCCGCGCAGGTCCCGCAAGGGAGACGCCGCCGATGACTGACGCCCTGCTCCATGCGTTGCTCCGGCAGAGCGCGCTCGTTGCCCTCGTCGCGGTCGCCTTGCTGACCTTGCGTCGTCCCTTGACACGCTGCTTCAGCCCCGGGCTGGCCTACGCGGCCTGGCTGGTGCTGCCGGCGCTGCTGCTGGTCGACCTGCTCCCCGCGAGCCGCCCGCCCCTGACCTACACGCCTGGTCAGATGCGCATGATCATTGCCCCGCCGGTGGAGTCGTCGACCGCGGTTGCCGGCTCGCCGCTCGCATCCGCGATGCTCTGGCTGTCGCTCTGGGCCGTCGGTGCGATGGTCATCGTCGCGCGCATGGTCTGGCTGCAGCGCCGATTCGGTGCGACGCTGACGCGCGACGCGCACGCCCGCCACTGGATCGGCGAACAAGGCCCCGCACTGGTCGGTCTGTGGCCGGCCCGGCTGGTCCTGCCGCCGGATTTCGAGCAACGCTTCGACGCCATCCAACGCCCGCTGGTGCTCGCCCACGAGGACGTCCATCGCCGTCGCTTCGACAACCATTGGAACGCTCTCGCCGCCGCGCTCTGCGCGCTGCACTGGTTCAACCCGCTGGCGTGGCTGGCGCTGCGCGCGATGCGCGCGGACCAGGAGGTGTCCTGCGACCAGGCCGTGATGCGCCGCTTCCCCGGCCGCGAGGCCGACTACGGCCGCGCGCTGCTGCGTGCCCAGCAATCCCCTTCGCCACTCCAGCCGTGGTCCGGCTGGCGCTCGTCCCACCCCTTGATAGAAAGAGTCGCCATGCTGCGTCACCCGCCGCGTTCCCTCGTCCGCCGCCTGCTGGGCGCCACGCTGCTGGCCGCCCTGGCGCTGGGCGCCGCCAACGCCGTGCACGCGACCAAGCCCAAGCCCGCGGACATCCCGCCGGGCGAAGCCCGCATCAGCCTCGACATCGCCGTGGAAGTCACCACCGGCACGAAGGAGGCGAGCGACAAGCGCAAATCGGCCATGCGGCTCATCGTCCGCGAGGGCGAGCAGGCCATGGTGCTGATGGGCGGCACGCTCGACAAACCCACGCCGGATCAGGTCAAGCTCGTCTTCACCGCGCGCCGGCAGCCGCCGGGCAGCCTGCTCGGCGATCTCTTCGTGACCTTCGTGGCCAGCCAGGGCGGACGCCCGCTGTACGCGAACGAGTCGGTGATGGCCAACGCGCAGCCCTCCCACCTGAACGTCGCGCCCGTGGACGGGGCCATGCCGATCATCGATCTGCGAATCACGCCGACGCTGCTGGACTGAACGGCCGCCCCGGCCGCACGCCTCAATAGCCGGCCGCCAGCCCCGTGTTCCGCCGCGGATCGTTCGCGCCGTAGAAGCGGTTGTTCCCCACCGGCTTCCCATTGAGCGACGGCGCGCCGACGATGATCGCCGCCAGGTGGTTCGCCGGATGCGGCGCGCCCAGCTTGTGCCCCATGCCTTCCAGCAGCTTGCGCGTGTCCGGCGAGAACGCATACGGTTCGACGTTGGTCACGTCCGGCAGCCATTGCTGGTGGAAGCGCGGCGCGTCCACCGCCTCCTGCACGTTCATGTCGAAGTCGATGGCGTTGAGCATCGTCTGCAGCACCGCCGTGATGATGCGGCTGCCGCCCGGCGTCCCGACCACCATCACCGGCTTGCCGTCCTTGGTGACGATCGTCGGGCTCATCGACGACAAGGGCCGCTTCCCGGGCGCGATCGCATTCGCCTCGCCCTGCACCAGCCCATACATGTTGGGCACGCCGACCTTGGAGGTGAAGTCGTCCATCTCGTTGTTGAGCAGCACGCCCGTCTTCGCCGCCGTGACCTTCGCGCCGAACCAGTCGTTCAGCGTGTAGGTCACCGACACCGCGTTGCCCCACTTGTCCGCGATCGAGTAGTGCGTCGTGTTGCTGCCCTCATGCGGCGGCACGCCGGGCTTGATCTCCATCGACACGCCCGCCTTCGCCGGGTCGATCGCCGCGCGCAGCTTGGCCGCGTAGTTCTTGTCCAACAGCCGTTGCAGCGGGTTCTTCACGAAGTCCGGATCGCCCAGCGTGCTGTTGCGATCGACGTAGGCATGGCGCATCGCCTCGATCTGGTAGTGCGCGCCCTGCGCCGATCCCCAGCCGAGCTGCCGCAGCGGGTAGCCCTCGAGGATGTTCAGCATCTCGCAGATGATCACGCCGCCGGAGCTCGGCGGCGGCGCCGACACGACGTGGTAGCCGCGGTAGTCGCATTCCACCGGGAGGAGCTCACGCGTCTGGTACTGGTCCAGGTCGGCCTGCGTCAGGATGCCCTTGCCGGCCTGGCTGGACTCGACCAGCGCCTTCGCCACCCAGCCCTTGTAGAAGCCGTCCGTGCCCTTGGCACCGATCTCGCGCAGCGTCTTCGCGAGGTCCTTCTGCACCAGCTTGTCGCCGGCCTGGAAGGGCTTGCCCTTGTTCAGGAAGATCGCGCCCGAGGCCGGGTCCGCCACGAAGTCCTTCGTGGCCGTCTGGAACATGTCGACGTCGCCCTGGTCCAGCGCGAAGCCGCGGTCCGCCAGCGCAATCGCGGGCGCGATCAGCGCGGGGCGCTTCATCGTGCCGTACTTCTCCCGCGCGTACTCCATGCCGGAGACCGTCCCCGGCACGCCCACCGCAAGGTGCCCGTGCGTGCTCAGGCCCTTGATGACGTTGCCGTCCTTGTCGAGGTACATGTTGGCCGTCGCGGCCAGCGGGGCCTTCTCGCGGAAGTCGAGGAAGGTCTTGCGGCCGTCGGCCAGCTGGATCGTCATGAACCCGCCGCCGCCGAGGTTGCCCGCCGCCGGGTACACGACCGCAAGCGCGTAGCCCACCGCCACCGCGGCGTCGACGGCATTGCCGCCGTCCTTGAGCACGTCGACGCCGACCCGCGTCGCGAGGTGCTGCGCGGTCACCACCATGCCGTTCTGCGCGGCCACCGGTGCGGCCGACGCCGCGAGGGACGGCGCCATCGGCGCAAAGGCCAGGGACGCGGTCACCGCCGCGGCACACGTGAGCAAACGGAAAGTCTTCATGAACCTGATTCCTCAAGAGATGCGACGGGGCATTCGACACCCGCGGCGGTGTCGCCCGCAATCCCAAGCGGCGTCAGGTCGTTACTGGAGAGGGTCTTTCAGCGCATCGGGCACCGGCAGTGCGACGATGTCGATGCCCTCGTCCGCGAGCTCGCGCGCCTCGTCCGGCGTCGCGCGGCCGCGGATGCCGCGCTCCTCGGCTTCGCCGTAATGGATGCGGCGCGCCTCGGTGGCGAATCGGTCGCCCACGTCCTCGGTCTTCGCCATCAGCGTGCGAACCGCCTGCAGGACCTGCTTCTGCATCTCGATCGCGATCGGCGGCACGCCGTCCGGCATCGAGGGCCCTGAAGGCAGCGACGGCGCTTCGGCGCCGCTCGTGCGCGACTTCGCCGTCGTCGGCTCGGCGGCGGAAGAGAGATTCAGCCGCGGCGCGCTTGGCATCCGCCGCACGGCCGCGCTGTTGCACAGCGGGCAGCTCAGCAGACCGCGCGCTTGATGCGACTCGAAATCGGTGGCGGAGGCGAACCAGCCCTCAAAGGCATGGCCGGCCTCGCAGGCCAGGTTCAGTACCAGCATGATGGACCGATGCTAGCGGCTGGACGCTTCGTCCGCCGGCATCCAGTCCAATGGCCATGCGCCGGCCCGCCAGCGCTGCAGCCATTGCAGGCAGATCAGCGTCTTCGCGTCGGTGACGCGACCGTCGAAGGCCATGCGGTCGAGCTCGTCCTCGGCCACCGGCAGCAGGTCGAGGAACTCCTCGTCGTCGAGCTGCCGTTCGCCGGCGATCAGGCCGCGGGCGAAGAAGATCTCGATGCGTTCGTCCGAATAGGCGATCGCGTTGTGGAGCACGCCCGCGTAGGCCCACTCGCGCGCGCGGAAGCCGGTCTCCTCGAACAGCTCACGCATCGCGCAGCGCAGCGGAGATTCGTCCGGATCCAGCTTGCCCGCGGGGAACTCCAGCACCACGCGGCCCATCGGATAGCGGTACTGGCGTTCCAGCAGCACGCGGCCGTCGTCGAACAGCGGCACGATCACCGCCGCGCCGGGGTGGCGGATGTACTCGCGCGTGGCCTCCCGGCCATTGGGCAGCGCGACGCGGTCGCGCTTCACATGAAGAAAATTGCCCCGAAGGATCCACTCGGACGCCAGCGGGGCTTCGCGCAGATGTTCGTCGGCATCGGCGGCCGGCGGGATGCCGATCACGCCGTCGTCATCGGGTCGGTTGGCGTCAGGCAGCTTCTTCGTCATCGAACTCTCGCACCTTGGCCCGCGAGCGGCGCAGGTAGCGCCATACGAAACCCGGGAAGCCCAAGGTCACGAACATCGCCAGCGCCGCCGCGTAGAACTCCCAGCCCTGCGGGAAACGCTGGCCCTGCTGCGACTCGAGGCCGAAGCCCACGGCCAGCGTCACCAGCGCGAGCAGGAAGAGCTCCAGCAGGCGCCAGCCGCCGGCCTTGGGATCGCGACGCGGCCCCACCAGCAGGATGCGCGAACTCAGGTAAGGCAGGTTGGCCGCGACAAGCGCGACCACCAGCACCATCCAGACAGAAACGCCTTGATCCATGGTCGTGCTCCGTATCCCGTCGTCGGCCGCTGCCGTTTCCGCCCGCCGTCGCCGGCGATCAGTGCGCCAGCGCGCGCGTGACGGCCTGGCTGCACAGTGCCAGCAGACCGCTCGGCACCAGGCCCAGCACCAGCACCGCGGCGCCGTTCAGCGACATCACCACGCGGGCGTCCGCGGGGGCGCTCAGCGGGCTGTGGTCGGTCGGTTCATCGAAGAACATGACCTTCACGACACGCAGGTAGTAGAACGCGCCCACCAGCGACAGCAGCACCGCGATCACGGCCAGCCAGATGTAGAGCGACTGGCCCGTCGTGACCATCGCCTGCAGCACGGCCAGCTTGCCGTAGAAGCCCACCATCGGCGGGATGCCGGCCAGCGAGAACATATAGATCGCCATCACGAAGGCGTACCACGGGCTGCGCTTGAACAGACCGGCCAGATCGCTGATCTGCTCGGACTCGAAGCCCTGGCGCGCCAGCAGCATGATCAGGCCGAAGCTGCCCAGCGTCGTCAGCACGTAGGTGATCGCGTAGAACATCGCCGAGCTGTAGGCGTTCAGCGCATGCAGGTCCGGCTGGCCGTTCACCACGCCCGAAGCCAGGCCCAGCACGACGAAGCCCATCTGCGAGATCGTCGAGTACGCCAGCATCCGCTTCAGGTTGCTCTGCGCGATCGCCGCCAGGTTGCCCACGACCAGCGAGGCCACCGCCATCACCAGCATCATCTGCTGCCAGTCGGTCGCCAGCGGCAGCATGCCTTCCACCAGCAGGCGCAGCGTCATGCCCAGCGCGGCCAGCTTGGGCGCGCCGCCGATCAGCAGCGTCGCGGCCGTCGGCGCGCCCTGGTAGACGTCCGGCACCCACATGTGGAAAGGCGCGGCGCCCAGCTTGAAGCCCAGGCCGGCGACGACGAAGACCACGCCCAGCACCAGCACGCCCTTGTTGACGGTGCCGGTGGAGATGACCTCGAACACGCGCGGGATCGAGAGCGAGCCCGTGGCGCCGTACATCATCGACAGGCCGTACAGCAGGAAGCCCGAGGCCAGCGCGCCCAGCACGAAGTACTTCATCGCGGCTTCGGTCGAGATCGTGTGATCGCGACGCAGCGCCGTCAGCGCGTACAGCGACAGGCTCATCAGCTCCAGACCCAGGTAGGTGGTCAGGAAGTTGTTGGCCGCCACCATCACGTTGACGCCCAGCAGCACCAGCAGGCTCAGCGTGAACAGTTCGCCCTTGAGGATGTCGCGCGACTCGGCGTACGGACGCGCGTAGACCAGCGTGACGATCAGCGCGATGGCGCTGACGCCGCTCAGCAGGTGGCTGAGCGGGTCGACGACCAGCATGCCCTGCATCGTCTCGGTGGGCACGTCGCCCATCGCGGCGAAGTGCATCACGCCGACCACCGCCAGGCTGAGCTGCGTCAGCCAGTAGGTCGTCGTGCGGCGCGCGTCGGTGACGAACAGGTCCACCAGCGCGACCACGCAGGCCAGCGCCAGCAACAGGATTTCGGGATAGACCGCGACCCAGTTCATGTCGTTCATTGTGTTGGGCCCTTATTGGATCTTGGACACCGCGACGTGCTTGAGCAGCGCGTCGACGGATTGATGCATCACGTCGGTGAACGGCTTCGGGTACACGCCCATGTAGAGCGTCGCGATCGCCAGCACGCCCAGCATCAGGAACTCGCGGCCGTTGATGTCGGTCAGGTTGCGGACGTTGTCGTTGGTCACCGCGCCGAAGTAGACGCGCTTGATCATCCACAGCGTGTAGGCCGCGCCGAAGATCAGCGCCGTGGCCGCCAGCAGGCCGATCCAGAAGTTGTGGCCGACGGCGCCCAGGATCACCATCCACTCGCCCACGAAACCGGCCGTCGCCGGCAGGCCGCAGTTGGCCATGCCGAAGAACACCGCCAGCGCCGCGAACTTGGGCATCGTGTTGACGACGCCGCCGTAGTCGGCGATCTCACGCGAATGCACGCGGTCGTACAGGACGCCGATGCACAGGAACATCGCGCCCGACACGAAGCCGTGCGAGATCATCTGCACCAGGCCGCCGGCGACGCCCAGCTCGTTGAAGATGAAGAAGCCCAGCGTCACGAAGCCCATGTGGGCCACCGACGAGTAGGCCACCAGCTTCTTCATGTCGCGCTGGACCATGGCCACCAGGCCGATGTAGATCACGGCGATCAGCGACAGGCCGATGATGAACCAGTCGTAGTGACGCGCGGCGTCAGGCGCGATCGGCAGCGAGAAGCGCAGGAAGCCGTAGGCGCCCAGCTTCAGCATGATGGCCGCCAGGACCACCGAGCCGCCGGTCGGCGCCTCCACGTGGGCGTCCGGCAACCACGTGTGCACCGGCCACATCGGCACCTTCACCGCGAAGGCCGCGAAGAAGGCGAAGAACAGCAGGGTCTGCGCCGGCATCCCCAGCGGCAGCTTGTGCCACAGCAGGATCTCGAAGCTGCCCGACTGGCTGTACAGGTACAGCAGCGCGATCAGCATCAGCAGCGAGCCGGCCAGCGTGTACAGGAAGAACTTGAAGGCCGCGTACACGCGACGAGGTCCGCCCCAGACGCCGATGATGATGTACATCGGGATCAGCGTGGCCTCGAAGAACACGTAGAACAGCATGCCGTCGAGCGCGCAGAACACGCCGATCATCAGGCCCGACAGGATCAGGAAGGCGCCCATGTACTGGTGCACCCGCGTGTCGATCACTTCCCAGGCCGCGATCACCACGATGATCGAGATGAAGGCCGTCAGCGGGACGAACCACATCGAGATGCCGTCCACGCCCAGGTGGTAGTGGATGTTGAAGCGCGGGATCCAGGTCGCGACCTCGACGAACTGCATCGCCGCCGTCGAGTTGTCGAAGCCGCTGATCAGCGGCAGCGTCACCAGGAAGGACGCGACCGCCGCGACCAGCGCCATCCAGCGCACCGCGCCGGCATTGTTGTCGCGCCCGAGCGCGAGCAGCAGGCCACCGCAGACGATGGGCAGCCAAATGGAGAGACTTAGCAACATTCTTATTCTCCGCCCGCGTCAGAGGCCGAACAGGGCCTTGAATTGGGGCCCCATGTAAGGCCACAGCTGCCAGGTCATCAGACCCACGACACCCAGGATCATCACCAGCGCGTACCAGTACAGGTGGCCGGTCTGGATCAGCCGCACCAGGCCGGCGACGCCGCCCACCGTGCGCGCCGAGCCGTTGATCAGCACGCCGTCGATGACGCCCTGGTCGCCGCCCTTCCACAGGCCGGATCCGAGCGCGCGCGCGCCGCGGGCCAGCACGTTCTCGTTGAACCAGTCCATGTAGTACTTGTTCTCGAGGATCGTCACGATCGGGCGGAAGATGCGCGCGATCGCGGCCGGGATCGCCGGGCTGATCATGTAGAACCAGTAGGCCACGGCCACGCCGGCGATCGCCAGCCACAGCGGCAGCGTCTGCAGGCTGTGCACCGCCATCGCGACGGCGCCGTGGAACTCCTCGCCCAGTTCGGTCATCGCGTGATGGACCTCGTGGTTCACGAAGATCGAGTCCTTGAAGAAGTCGCCGTGCAGCATCGGCTTGATCGTGAAGAAGCCGATCAGCACCGACGGGATCGCCAGCAGCACCAGCGGCACCGTCACCACCCACTTCGACTCATGCGGGGTGTGGTCGTGCGCGTCACCGTGATGGTCGTCGTGATCATCGTGGTGGTCGTGCTCGCCCGGGAAGGGCTTGTGGTGGAAGTTCTCCTTGCCGTGGAAGACCAGGAAGTACATCCGGAAGCTGTAGAACGCCGTCACGAAGACGCCGGCCACCACCGCGAAGTAGGCGAAGCCCGCGCCCGGCAGGTGCGAGGCGTGGACCGCCTCGATGATCGAGTCCTTCGAGTAGAAGCCCGAGAAGAACGGCGTGCCGATCAGCGCCAGCGAGCCCAGCAGCGAGGTGATCCAGGTCACCTTCATGTACTTGCGCAGGCCGCCCATGTTGCGGATGTCCTGGTCATGGTGCATGCCGATGATCACGGAGCCCGCGCCGAGGAACAGCAGCGCCTTGAAGAACGCATGCGTCATCAGGTGGAACACCGCCACCGAGTAGGCCGAGGCGCCCAGCGCCACCGTCATGTAGCCCAGCTGCGAGAGCGTGGAGTACGCGACGACGCGCTTGATGTCGTTCTGGATGATGCCCAGGAAGCCCATGAACAGCGCCGTGATCGAGCCGATCACCAGCACGAAGCTCAGCGCCGTGTCGGACAGCTCGAACAGCGGGCTGAAGCGCGACACCATGAAGATGCCGGCCGTCACCATCGTCGCCGCGTGGATCAGCGCCGAGATCGGGGTCGGGCCTTCCATCGAGTCCGGCAGCCACACGTGCAGCGGGAACTGCGCCGACTTGCCCATCGCGCCGATGAACAGGCAGATGCAGGCCACGCTCAGCATCATCCACGGCTCGCCGCCGAAGGGATTCGCGAAGCCGATCTTGGCCAGTTCCGCCGACTTGGCGAAGGTCTCGGTGTAGTTCAGCGAGCCGCCGTAGGCGACCAGCAGGCCGATGCCCAGGATGAAGCCGAAGTCGCCGACCCGGTTCACCAGGAAGGCCTTCATGTTGGCGAAGATCGCCGTCGGCTTCGTGTACCAGAAGCCGATCAGCAGGTAGGACACGAGGCCCACCGCTTCCCAGCCGAAGAACAGCTGCAGCATGTTGTTGGACATCACCAGCATCAGCATGCTGAAGGTGAACAACGAGATGTAGCTGAAGAAGCGCTGGTAGCCGGGGTCTTCCTCCATGTAGCCGATGGTGTAGATGTGCACCATCAGCGAGACGAAGGTCACCACGCACATCATCATCGCGGACAGGCCGTCGATCATGAAGCCGACTTCCATCTTCAGGCCGCCCAGCACCATCCACTCGTAGACGGTCTGGTTGAAGCGCGCGCCGTCGAGCACGGCGTTGAGCGTCATCACGGAGATGATCAGCGCCACCAGCACGCCGAGGATGGTCACGACGTGGGCGCCGCGGCGGCCCACCTGCTTGCCGAACAGGCCCGCCACGATGGCGCCGGCCAACGGCGCCAGGGGCACCGCCAGCAGCATGTTCTGAGAGAGTGTTGCAGACATTGTTTTTCTCGCTTCCTGACGCTCGTCAGCCCTTCAGGGCGTCCAGCTCTTCCACGTCGATGCTGCTGCGGTTGCGGAACAGCACGACCAGGATCGCCAGGCCGATCGCCGACTCGGCGGCCGCCACGGTGAGGATGAAGAACACGAACACCTGGCCGGCCATGTCGCCCAGGTAGTGCGAGAACGCCACGAAGTTCATGTTGACCGCCAGCAGCATCAGCTCGATGGCCATCAGCAGCACGATCAGGTTCTTGCGGTTCAGGAAGATGCCGATCACCGACAGCGCGAACAGGAACGCGCCCAGGATCAGGAAATGGTTCAGGCTCAGCGCACCCATCACGCGGCTCCTTCGTTCTTGTCAGCCGCCGGCAGCGACGGCGCTTCGACGGTCGGGGCGACCTTGACGATGCGCAGGCGGTCCGCCTTCTTCACGCGCACCTGCTGCGACGCGTCCTGGTGGCGCGAGTCCTTGCGGCCGCGCAGCGTCAACGCGATCGCCGCGATGATCCCCACCAGCAGCAGCACCGCGGCGATCTGCACCGGGAACAGGTAGTTGGTGTAGATCTCGATGCCCAGCAGCTTGGTGTTGCCCAGCTGCGCCATGTTGGGGATCTCCGGGGCGTTCTCGACGCCGCGGAAGCCGCCCATCAGCACGGCGGCGATCTCCAGCGCGATGACCGCGCCGACGAGGCTGGCCACCGGCAGGTGCTTCCAGATGCTCTCGCGCACGGCGGTGGACTCGAAGTCCAGCATCATCACGACGAACAGGAACAGCACCATCACGGCGCCGATGTAGACCAGCACCAGCGTGATGGCCAGGAACTCCGCCTTCAGCAGCATCCACAGACAGGAGGCGCTGAAGAACGAGAGGATCAGGAACAGGGCCGAGTGCACGGTGCTCTTGGCCGTGATGACACGGACCGCGGAGGCCAGCAGTACGAACGAGAAAACGTAGAAGAGCGCGGTAGTGATATCCATGCGATGTCCTGCAAGCAGGCCGCCGGTCGCGGTCCTCTCCCCTCGCCTCGCGGCGCGGTGAAGACGACCGCCGGACCGGTCAGCGGTACTTGGCGTCGGCCTCCTTGCTGGCTGCGATCTGCGGCTCGTACCGGTCCCCCCACCGCCAGGAGCATCTCCTTGGTGAAGTACAGGTCGCCGCGCTTCTCGCCGTGGTATTCGAAGATGTCGGTCTCGACGATCGAGTCCACCGGGCAGCTCTCTTCGCAGAAGCCGCAGAAGATGCACTTGGTCAGGTCGATGTCGTAGCGCGTCGTGCGGCGCGAGCCGTCGGCGCGCACCTCCGATTCGATCGTGATCGCCATGGCGGGGCACACGGCCTCGCACAGCTTGCAGGCGATGCAGCGCTCTTCACCGTTCTCGTACCGGCGCAGCGCGTGCAGACCGCGGAAGCGAGGAGACAGCGGGGTCTTCTCTTCCGGGAACTGCACCGTGATGTTCTTCGAGAGGAAATGCCGGCCGGTGAGGGCCATGCCCTTCAGCAGCTCGGTGAGCATGAAGCTCTTGACTAGGTCCTTGATCACAGCGGATACCTCGGATTACTTCCAGATATTGAACGGCGACTGGATCCACAGACCCACCACGACGAGCCACACCAGGGTGACCGGAATGAAGATCTTCCAGCCCAGACGCATGATCTGGTCATAGCGGTAGCGCGGGAAGGTCGCGCGCACCCACAGGAAGCAGGTCACGACGAAGAAGGTCTTGGCGAACAGCCAGAACCAGTTCCAGAACGCCATCGAGTGCTGGATCCACGCGGGCGTGTCCATGCCCAGCAGCGACCACGAGATCGGGGCCGACCAGCCGCCCAGGAACATCAGCACCGCCAGGGCCGACACCAGGATCATGTTGGCGTACTCGGCCAGGAAGAACATCGCGAACGACATGCCCGAGTACTCGATCATGTGACCGGCCACGATTTCCGATTCGCCTTCGACGACGTCGAACGGGTGGCGGTTCGTCTCGGCCAGGCCGGAGATGAAGTACACCAGGAAGATCGGCAGCAGCGGCAGCCAGTTCCAGGACAGGATGTTCACGCCGTGCGATGCGAACCAGCCCTGCTCCTGGCTGGTCACGATGGCGCTGACGTTCATCGAGCCGGTCACCATCAGCACGACGACCAGGCAGAAGCCCATCGCGATCTCGTAGGAGACCATCTGTGCCGAGGCGCGCAACGCGCCCAGGAAGGCGTACTTCGAGTTCGAGGCCCAGCCCGCGATGATCACGCCGTAGACCTCGAGCGAGGTGATGGCCATCAGGAACAGCAGGCCGGCGTTGACGTCGGCAATCGCGACGCCCGGGCCGAAGGGCACGACCGCCCAGGCGGCCAGCGCCGGCATGATCGTCATGATCGGGCCGAGGAAGAACAGGCCCTTGTTCGCGGCGCTCGGGACGATGATCTCCTTGAAGATCAGCTTCACGGCGTCGGCGATCGGGGTCAGCAGGCCCAGCGGACCGACACGGTTCGGACCCGGACGGATCTGCGACCAGCCGATGGCCTTGCGTTCCCACAGCGTCAGGTAGGCGACGCAGCCCAGCAGCGGCAGCAGCACGGCGATGATCTTGAGCACGCTCCAGACCACCGGCCAGACCACACCTCCCAGCAGCGAGGCGCCGGCGTTATAGAAGTTTTCCATCGTCGTCTCGTCCTCAGGCCTTGGTCACGGCGATCGCGCCGGTGAACGCGCCCAGTGCGGCGGTCTCGGGGATGCCGGCGGGGATGCGCACCACGGTCGCGGGCAGCGATGCGTCCAGCTGCGCGGCCAGCACGGCCTCGCCGCCGTTCTGCGTCACGCGCACCTGCGCACCCTGCTCGGTCAGGCCGAGTTCGGTCCACAGCGCCTGCGGCAGCGAGGCGATCGCCGCGTCACGGCCGTCGCGGGTCAGCTGCAGCGAGGTGGCGCGGCGCACCAGGGCGTCGGTCGCGTAGATCGGCACCGTCGTCAGGCGTTCCAGGCCTTGCACCGGCGCGGCTGCGGCGGATTGGGCCGACACGGTGTTGCCCAGGCGGTTCGTCAGGTCCAGCGACGAGCCCAGGGCCGCGGTGCGGACCTGCTCGGAGCTGTCGAAGTCGAAGCCTTGCAGGCTCAGCAGGTTGCCCAGCACGCGCAGGATCTTCCAGCCCGGGCGGGTCTCGCCGCGGGCCTTGGCCACGCCGACGAAGCTCTGCAGGCGGCCTTCCGCGTTGACGAAGCTGCCCGAGGTCTCGGTGAACGGCGCCGTCGGCAGCAGCACGTCGGCGAACTCGACCACCGGGCCGGTCTTGAACGGCGTCAGCACGACGACCATCTCGGCCGCGTTGACGGCCTTGGCGGCGGCGGCGGCGTTCGCGCCGTCCAGCACCGGGTCGGTGTTGAGCAGCAGCAGCGCCTTGGCCGGCTGGTCGTTCAGCAGCTGGGCCGCCGTGCGACCGCCCTGCCCCGGACGGGCGTTGACGAGCTGCGCGCCGACGCTGTTCGCAGCGGCCGACAGCACGCCGACGGTGGCGCCGGTCTGCTCGCCGATCCAGTTCGCCAGCGACAGCAGCGTCGCGGCCTGCGGATGCTGGATCGCGGCGTTGCCGATCAGCACGGCCTTGCGCTCGCCCGACAGCAGCGTGTCGGCGATCGCCTTGGCGGCGTCGGTCGCGTTGCCTTGCACCGGCGCGCTCACGCCCTTGGCGGCGCCGATGGCGGCGGCGACGTTGGCCAGTTCAGCGACCCAGGCCGACGGCGCGGCGGTGATCGCGGCAGCGACCGGCATCTTCCAGTCTTCGACCGAGCCGGCCAGCGACACGATCTGCGCGCCGCGGCGGGCGGCCTGGCGCAGGCGTTGCGCGAACAGCGGGTGGTCCTTGCGCAGCGACGAGCCGACGACGAAGGCGCGGTCCAGTTGCGACAACGATGCGATCGAGGTGCCGAGCCACAGCGCCTTGCCGTCCGCGGCGCGCAGCGCCGGGTCGACGACGCGCAGCTGCGTGTCGATGTTCTCGCTGCCCAGGCCGCGCACCAGTTGCGCCAGCAGGTGCAGTTCCTCGACGGTGCTGTGCTCGGAGCCCAGCGCGGCGATGGACGCGCCGCCCTTCTCCGTCTTGACCTGCTTCAGGCCGTTGGCGACGTATTCCAGCGCGGTGGTCCAGTCGACCGACTTCCACTCGCCGCCCTGCTTGAGCATCGGCGTGGTCAGGCGTTCGTCGCCGTTCAGCGCTTCGTAGGAGAAGCGGTCGCGGTCGGCGATCCAGCACTCGTTGACGGCTTCGTTCTCCAGCGGGACGACGCGCATCACTTCGTTGTTCTTGACCTGGACGATCAGGTTCGCGCCGGTCGAGTCATGCGGGCTGACGCTCTTGCGACGCGACAGTTCCCAGGTGCGGGCGCTGTAGCGGAAGGGCTTGCTGGTCAGCGCGCCGACCGGGCAGATGTCGATCATGTTGCCCGACAGCTCCGAGTCCACGGTGCGGCCGACGAAGGTCTGGATCTCGCTGTGCTCGCCGCGGTGCGCCATGCCCAGCTCCATCACGCCGGAGATCTCCTGGCCGAAGCGGACGCAGCGCGTGCAGTGGATGCAGCGGCTCATCTCTTCCATCGAGATCAGCGGGCCGACGTTCTTGTGGAACACCACGCGCTTCTCTTCCGAGTAGCGCGAGGCGCTGGCGCCGTAACCGACGGCCAGATCCTGCAGCTGGCATTCGCCGCCCTGGTCGCAGATCGGGCAGTCCAGCGGGTGATTGATCAGCAGGAACTCCATCACGCCCTGCTGGGCCTTGATGGCTTTCTCGCTCTTGGTGCGGACGATCATGCCCTGCGTCACCGGCGTCGCGCAGGCGGGCAGCGGCTTGGGCGCCTTCTCCACGTCCACCAGGCACATGCGGCAGTTGGCCGCGATGCTCAGCTTCTTGTGATAGCAGAAGTGCGGGATGTAGGTGCCGGCCTTCTCGGCGGCATGCATCACCATGCTGCCTTCGGGCACTTCGACCTTCTGGCCGTCGAGTTCGATTTCAACCATAGTTCTTCTCAGCGGCTCCGATCAGGCGTGCGCCGGCGACTTCGCCGAGGCGGACGGGGACGACGCGGCAGGCGCCTTGTTCTGCTGGGCCTGTTCGATCATCGCGATGAACTCACCCTTGAAGTGCTTGAGCATCGCGCGCACCGGCATCGCCGCGGCGTCGCCCAGCGCGCAGATGGTGCGGCCCTGGATGTTGTCGGCCACGGAGTTCAGCAGGTCGATGTCCTCGACGCGGCCCTTGCCGTGGGCGATGCGCTCGATCACGCGGTGCATCCAGCCCGTGCCTTCGCGGCAGGGGGTGCACTGGCCGCAGGACTCGTGCGCGTAGAAGTAGGACAGGCGCAGCAGGCTGGTCACCATGCAGCGGGTCTCGTCCATCACGATGACGGCGCCCGAACCCAGCATCGAGCCGGCCTTGGCGATGGAGTCATAGTCCATCGTGCACTGCATCATGACGTCGGCCGGCAGCACCGGGGCCGACGAGCCGCCGGGGATGACCGCCTTGAGCTTGCGGCCGCCGCGCATGCCGCCGGCGAGCTCGAGCAGCTTCTCGAACGAGGTGCCCAGCGGGATCTCGTAGTTGCCGGGACGCTCGACGTCGCCGGAGATCGAGAAGATCTTGGTGCCGCCGTTGTTGGGCTTGCCGACCTCGAGGTAGGCCTGGCCGCCGTTGCGGATGATCCAGGGCACCGCCGCGAAGGTCTCGGTGTTGTTGATGGTCGTCGGCTTGCCGTACAGGCCGAACGAGGCCGGGAACGGCGGCTTGAAGCGGGGCTGGCCCTTCTTGCCTTCGAGCGATTCCAGCAGCGCGGTTTCCTCGCCGCAGATGTAGGCGCCGAAGCCGTGGTGGCCGTGCAGCTGGAAGCTGAAGTTGCTGCCCAGGATGTTGTCGCCCAGCAGGCCGGCCGCGCGGGCCTCTTCCAGCGCGGCTTCGAAGCGTTCGTACACCTCGAAGATCTCGCCGTGGATGTAGTTGTAGCCGACCTTGATGCCCATCGCGTACGCCGCGATCGCCATGCCTTCGATGACGATGTGCGGGTTGTACATGAGGATGTCGCGGTCCTTGCAGGTACCCGGCTCGCCCTCGTCGCTGTTGCAGACCAGGTACTTCGCGCCCGGGAACTGGCGCGGCATGAAGCTCCACTTCAGGCCGGTCGGGAAACCCGCGCCGCCGCGGCCGCGCAGGCCGGAGGCCTTCACTTCCGCGATGACCTGGTCGGAGGTCATGCCCTGACCCTCGCCCTGGGCGAGGATCTTGCGCAGGGCCTGGTAGCCGCCGCGCGCTTCGTAGTCCTTCAGCGACCAGTTCTTGCCATCGAGGCCCGCGTAGATCTGCGGGGTGATGTTGCGGTCGTGGAAGCAGGTCTCGGCACCCGTGGCCTGCCACTTCGAGAGGTCGATGTTCGCGATGTTGGTCATCGTCCAGGTCCCTCAGTTCTTGTTGGCCACAGATTGCTGGCCATGGTGCGCTCTGAGCGCATCCACCAGCTCATCGAGACGTTCGGCGCTCATGAAGCTGAGCATCTGGCGATCGTTCACCAGCATCACCGGCGAGTCGGCGCAGGCGCCCAGGCACTCGCTCTGCTGCACGGTGAAGACGCCGTCGGCGGTCGTGCCGCCGGCCTCGACGCCCAGCTTCTTGCACAGGTGGTCCAGCGCCTTCTGGCCGTCGCGCAGCTGGCACGGCAGGTTGGTGCAGACGTTCAGCTTGAACAGGCCCAGCTTGCGCTGGTTGTACATGTTGTAGAAGGTCGTGACCTCGTACACGGCGATCGCCGGCATGCCCAGGTACTGCGCGATCGCGTCCTCGGCCTCGCGGGACACGAAGCCCTGCTCCTGCTGGACGATGGACAGGCAGGCCATGACGGCCGACTGCGCCTGCTCGGCCGGGTACTTGGCGACTTCGCGCGCGAAGCGGGCCGCGGTGGCCTCGCTCAACACGAACCCGGTGCTCACAATTTCAGTGCTGCTCATGCGGTCACCACTCAACGGTCAATTTCACCGAACACGATGTCCATCGTGCCGATCACGGCCACCGCGTCGGCAATCATGTGTCCGCGGGCCATCTCGTCCAGCGCGGCCAGGTGCGAATAACCCGGCGCGCGGATCTTCAGGCGGTACGGCTTGTTGGCGCCGTCGCTGATCAGGTAGATGCCGAACTCGCCCTTCGGGTGCTCGACCGAGGCGTAGGCCTCGCCCTCGGGGACGCGGAAACCTTCGGTGAACAGCTTGAAGTGGTGGATCAGCTCTTCCATGCTGGTCTTCATCGCCACGCGGCTGGGCGGCGCCACCTTGTGGTTGTCGGTGATGACCGGACCCGGGTTGGCCTTCAGCCACTTCACGCACTGCTGGACGATGCGGTTGGACTGGCGCATCTCCTCGACGCGCACGCAGTAGCGGTCGTAGGTGTCGCCGTTGGTGCCGACCGGGATGTCGAAGTCCATCTTGCCGTAGACGTCGTAGGGCTGCGTCTTGCGCGTGTCCCACGCGATGCCGGAGCCGCGCAGCATCGGACCCGTCAGGCCCAGGTTCAGCGCGCGCTCGGGCGTGACGACGCCGATGCCCACGGTGCGCTGCTTCCAGATGCGGTTGTCGGTCAGCAGCGTCTCGTAGTCGTCGACGTTGGCCGGGAAGCGGGCGCAGAAGTCCTCGATGAAATCGAGCAGCGAGCCCTGGCGGTTCTCGTTGAGCTTGTCGATCGCCTTCTGGTTCTTGATCTTGCTGACCTTGTACTGCGGCATCGAGTCCGGCAGGTCGCGGTACACGCCACCCGGACGGAAGTAGGCCGCGTGCATGCGCGCGCCCGAGACCGCCTCGTACATGTCGAAGATGTCCTCACGCTCGCGGAAGCAGTAGATGAGGATGTTCATCGCGCCGCAGTCGATGCCGTGCGCGCCCAGCCAGAGCAGGTGGTTCAGGATGCGGGTCAGCTCGCCGAACATCACGCGGATGTACTGCGCGCGCTCCGGCACTTCCAGGCCGAGCATCTTCTCGATGGCCAGGCAGTACGCGTGCTCGTTGGACATCATCGACACGTAGTCGAGGCGGTCCATGTAGGGCAGCGACTGGATGAAGGTCTTGGTCTCGGCCAGCTTCTCGGTGGCGCGGTGCAGCAGGCCGATGTGCGGATCGGCGCGCTGGATGACTTCCCCGTCCAGCTCCAGCACCAGGCGCAGCACGCCGTGCGCGGCCGGATGCTGCGGGCCGAAGTTCAGGGTGTAGTTCTTGATTTCGGCTGGCATGCTCACAGGCCCCCCGTAGTTGTCTTCGCGGATCACGCGCGGCGTGATCTCGCGCGGCTCGATGGTGACCGGCTGGTAGATCACGCGCTTCTGCTCGGGGTCGTAGCGCATCTCGACATGGCCCGTCACCGGGAAGTCCTTGCGCATCGGGTGGCCGATGAAACCGTAGTCGGTCAGGATGCGGCGCAGGTCCTCGTGGCCTTCGAAGATGATCCCGTACAGGTCGAACGCTTCGCGCTCGAACCAGTTGGCGGCGTTCCAGATCGGGGTCACGGCGGCGACGGACGGGAAGTCGTCCTCCGGCGCGAAGACCTTCAGGCGCAGGCGCCAGTTCTTGTTGATCGACAGCAGGTGGGTGACGACCGCGAAACGCGCGCCTTCGTAGGCGCCGTCCTTGTAGGCGGAGTAGTCCACGCCGCACAGGTCGATCAGTTGCTCGAAGCGCAGCTCGGAGTGGTCGCGCAGCAGCTTGGCGACGTTGAAGTAGTCCTTGGCCGCGACGGTGATCGTGATTTCACCCAGCTCGCGCTTGAACGCGACGATCTGGTCGCCCAGCACGCTGTGCAGGGCCGCCTGCAGGGTGTCGAGTTTGATGGTCATGGGGGTCTGCCTGCTTCTGCTCAGCGAGCGATGGTGTTCTCGCGGCGGATCTTGGCCTGCAGCTGCAGGATGCCGTAGAGCAGCGCCTCGGCGGTCGGCGGACAGCCCGGGACATAGACGTCGACCGGGACGATGCGGTCACAGCCCCGCACGACCGAATAGCTGTAGTGGTAGTAGCCGCCGCCGTTCGCGCAGCTGCCCATCGAGAGCACCCAGCGCGGCTCGGCCATCTGGTCGTAGACCTTGCGCAGCGCCGGCGCCATCTTGTTGCACAGCGTGCCGGCCACGATCATCAGGTCGGACTGGCGCGGGCTGGGACGGAACAGCATGCCGAAGCGGTCGATGTCGTAGCGGGCGGCGCCCGCGTGCATCATCTCGACCGCGCAGCAGGCAAGACCGAAGGTCATCGGCCACAACGAACCGGTCTTGGACCAGTTCACCAGCTTGTCCAGCTGGGTGGTCATGAAGCCTTCCTTCATTACGCCTTCGTTACCCATATCGAATTCCCATCTTTCGAGATCAGCGGAGAAGGAACTTCGTGACTGCGGACGTTGCATTAACGCCGCGTTGACGCGTCGCCCTTCCCTAACGGACACGCGCCCGAAACGGGCGCCGTGTCCTGAAGCATTCACGGATCCGGCGCGTCATCGCGGATCCGCCCATCGGGTCGTCACTCCCAGTCGAGCGCGCCCTTCTTCCATTCGTAGGCGAAGCCCACCACCAGGATGCCGAGGAAGAGCATCATCGCCCAGAAGCCTGCCGGTCCGATCTCGCGCAGCGAGACGGCCCACGGGAACAGGAAGGCGATTTCCAGATCGAAGAGGATGAAGAGGATGGCGACGAGGTAGTAGCGCACGTCGAACTTCATGCGCGCGTCCTCGAAGGCCTCGAAGCCGCATTCGTAGGGGCTGTTCTTCGCCGCATCAGGGCGACGCGGGCCCGCCAGGAAGCCCAGTACTTGCGGGGCGATACCCACTCCGCAACCGACCAGGATGAAAAGGATGACGGGCAGGTATTGTTCCAGGCTCACGACTTGCTCTCGTTTTATGGCCGGGAAAACCAATTCCCGACGTGTCACCGAAGATTGGCGGGCCAGGGCCGACCAACGATTCGGCAAAAGCAACGGGCGCGCCGCCAGCGATTATCCAATCGCTCACGGACCGCGCCCGCCTTGTCCTCCGGAAATTCGCACACGGGATGTGCGCTGGGATTTCCTGAGTCCTACGACCTGCTTGATCACCTTCGATCCGGCTTTCCGGCTAGATCGCGAAGACCATGGCAGGCCGATTTATTCTGGTGCCGACGGCGAGACTCGAACTCGCACAGCTTTCGCCACTACCCCCTCAAGATAGCGTGTCTACCAATTTCACCACGTCGGCTTGTCGTCACCTTTCAGTGACCTTGTCTTGACGGCTCGCGTTTCAGACAGCCTCGAATTCTATAGTGCTTTCTGAGCCCCAAAAGGAAACCAAAGCAATTTTGTCGAGGTGCTTGCGCTTGCCGCCCACCTCTGTCAGTTCGAGGCGCCGGATGCAGCAGCCGACGGCGCCGCTTGCGGAGCGATCGACGCGCCAGGCAGCACCGCGGCCGAGGCCGGCGCGGACGGCACGGCGGCGCGTTCGAGCAGTTGCTCGCCCGCCGACGGACCGGAACCGATGCCGCCGTCGCGATGGCTGCCCATGTAGGCCAGCGCCAGCGTCGACACGAAGAAGATGGTCGCCGCAACGGCCGTCGAGCGCGACAGGAAGTTCGCGCTGCCGGTGGCGCCGAACAGCGAGCCCGAGGCACCGCTGCCGAACGACGCACCCATGTCGGCGCCCTTGCCGTGCTGCACCAGCACCAGGCCGATCATCGCCAGCGCTGCGAGCAGTTGCAGCACCAGCACCAGATTCATCATCACTTGCATTGCTATTTTCTCCAGGAACCTTGAACGCCGGGCATCAGCCGGCAGCGCGGCAGATCGCCGCGAAATCGGCCGCCTTCAGCGCGGCGCCTCCGATGAGGCCGCCGTCGATGTCCGGCTGCGCAAACAGTTGGGGGGCGTTGTCGGGCTTGACGCTGCCGCCGTACAGGATCTGCATCTGATCGGCCTTCTGCGTGGCCGCGCGCAGTTGCTGGCGCAGCAGCGCGTGGACCTGCTGGGCCTGCTCCGGCGTGGCCGTCAGGCCGGTGCCGATCGCCCACACCGGCTCGTAGGCCACCACGATCTCGCCGATGCAGTGCGTCAGCGTGTGGATGACCGCCGCGAGCTGGCGCTTGACGACTTCCTCGGTGCGGCCCGCCTCGCGCTCGGCCAGCGTTTCGCCGACGCAGACGATGGGCGTGACGCCGTGCGCCAGCGCGGCCTTGGCCTTGTCGGCCACCAGCTGGTCGCTCTCGGCGTGGTACGCGCGGCGCTCCGAGTGGCCGACGATCGCGTAGCGGCAACCCAGATCCGCGAGCATGGCCGACGACACCTCGCCGGTGTAGGCGCCCTGCTCGTGCGTGGACACGTCCTGCGAGCCGTAGGCGACCTGCGTGCCGGTCAGCGCCAGCGCCGTGTCCGTGATGTACGGGAACGGCACGCACACGGCGACCTGGGCGTTCCACGGACCCGCTTCCTTCAGGCCCGCCAGCAGCACGGCGTTGGACGCACGGGTGCCGTGCATCTTCCAGTTGCCGACCACCAGTTTCTTGCGCATCAGATCAACTCCCTTGAATCCGAAAAATCCTGCGGATGAGCGGACCGCTCACCAGCTCAGCACGATCTTGCCGACGTGCTCGCCCGACTCCATCAGCGCATGCGCCGCGGCGGCTTCCGACGCGGGCAACTGCTTGAAGATCACCGGCGAGATCGCCCGCGACTCGAGCAGCGGCCATACGCGCTCGCGCAGCGCGCGAGCGATGCCGGCCTTGAAGGCGATCGGACGCGGACGCAGCGTGGAGCCAGTGATCGTCAGACGGCGGCGCAAGACCTGACCCGCATCGAACTCCGCCTTCACGCCGCCCTGCACCGCGATGATCACGGCACGGCCGTCGTCGGCCAGGCACTGCACGTTGCGGGCGACATAGCTGCCGGCCACCATGTCCAGGATCACGTCGACGCCGCGACCGTCCGTCGCCGTCTTCACTTCCTCGACGAAGTCCTGGTCGCGATAGTTGATCGCGACGTCGGCGCCGAGCGCCAGGCAGGCCTTCGCCTTGTCCGCGTTGCCGACGGTGACCAGCACCGTCGAGCCCAGCGCCTTCGCCAACTGGATCGCCGTCACGCCGATGCCGCTGCTGCCGCCGTGGACCAGCAGGCTTTCGCCAGGCTGCAGGCGGGCACGCTCGAAGACGTTGCTCCAGACGGTGAAGAAGGTCTCCGGCAGGCTCGCCGCCTCGACCATGCTCCAGCCCTTCGGCACCGGCAGGCACTGGGCCACCGGCGCCACGCAGAGCTCGGCATAACCACCACCCGCCACCAGCGCGCAGACCGCGTCGCCGACCTGGAGGCCGGCGGCGGCCAGCGCCTGGGCATCCCCCGACTCGACCGTGCCCGCGACTTCCAGTCCTGGAAGATCGCTGGCACCAGCCGGCGCCGGATAGGCACCCTTGCGCTGCAGCACGTCCGGACGGTTGATGCCGTAAGCCTGCACGCGGATCAGGCACTCGCCAGCCCCGGCGACGGGGGCGGCGCGCTCGATCAGCTGCAGGACCTCCGGTCCGCCGGGCTGGGTGATGGCGATGGCCTTCATGACGTGAGCTGCCGGGCCGCTTCGCCGATTACTCGGCCGAGCCTTCGCCGTGGAACGGAGCGGCCGGGGCCGCATCGCGGTCCAGCAGCGCCTTCATCGACAGCTTGATGCGGCCCTTCTCGTCGGTCTCGAGCACCTTGACCTTGACGATCTGACCTTCGCTCAGGAAGTCGGTGACCTTCTCGACGCGCTGATGCGCGATCTGGCTGATGTGCAGCAGGCCGTCCTTGCCGGGCAGGATGTTGACCAGCGCGCCGAAGTCCAGGATCTTGGTGACCGCACCTTCGTAGACCTTGCCGATCTCGGCTTCCGCGGTGATCTCGGCGATGCGCTTCTTGGCGATCTCGGCCTTGGCGCCGTCGGTCGACGCGATCGTGATCGTGCCGTCTTCGCCGATGTCGATCTGCGTGCCGGTCTCTTCGGTCAGCGCGCGGATGGTCGCGCCGCCCTTGCCGATCACGTCACGGATCTTCTCCGGATTGATCTTCATCGTGTACAGGCGGGGCGCGAACTGCGAGATCTCGGCGTTGGCCGTGCCTTGAGCGCCGACCATGGCTTCCAGGATGTGCAGGCGGGCTTCCTTGGCTTGCGCCAGGGCGACCTGCATGATTTCCTTGGTGATGCCCTGGATCTTGATGTCCATCTGCAGCGCGGTGATGCCCGAGGTCGTGCCGGCCACCTTGAAGTCCATGTCGCCCAGGTGATCTTCATCGCCCAGGATGTCGGTCAGCACGGCGAAGCGGTTGGCGTCCTTGATCAGACCCATCGCGATGCCGGCGACGTGCGCCTTCAGCGGCACGCCGGCGTCCAGCAGCGACAGGCAGCCGCCGCAGACCGAAGCCATCGACGAGGAGCCGTTGGACTCGGTGATTTCCGAGACCACGCGGATCGAGTACGGGAAGTCTTCCTTGGTCGGCAGCACGGCGACGAGCGCGCGCTTGGCCAGACGGCCGTGGCCGATTTCGCGGCGCTTGGGGCTGCCCACGCGACCGGTTTCGCCGGTGGCGAACGGGGGCATGTTGTAGTGCAGCATGAAGCGCTCGGAGTACTCGCCGGCCAGCGCGTCGATGGTCTGCGCGTCGCGGTCGGTGCCCAGCGTCGCGGCAACCAGCGCCTGCGTTTCGCCGCGGGTGAACAACGACGAACCGTGGGCGCGCGGCAGCACGCCGTTGCGGATCTCGATGGCGCGGACGGTGCGGGTATCGCGGCCGTCGATGCGCGGTTCGCCGGCCAGGATCTGGCCGCGGACGATGCGGGCTTCGATCTCGAACAGCAGGCCGTCGACTTCGACGCCGTCGAAGGCGGTGCCTTCGGCGGTCAGGGCGGCCTTGACCTTCGAGTAGGCGCTGCGGCAGGCCTCGGTACGGGCCTGCTTCGAACGGATCTGGTAGGCGGCGCGCAGGTCTTCCTCAGCCAGGGCGGTGACCTTGGCGATGAAGGCCTCGTCCTTGGCCGGGGCGACCCAGTTCCACGACGGCTTGCCGGCGTCGCGGACCAGTTCGTTGATCGCGGCGATGGCGACCTTGCCCTGGTCGTGACCGAAGGTCACGGCGCCCAGCATGATGTCTTCGCTCAGCTGGTCGGCTTCGGACTCGACCATCAGCACGGCGGCTTCGGTGCCGGCGACGACCAGGTCCAGCTTGGAGTCGATCAGCTGGGTCTTGCCCGGGTTCAGCACGTACTCGCCGTTGACGTAGCCCACGCGGGCGGCGCCAATCGGGCCGTTGAACGGGATGCCGGAGATGGCCAGCGCGGCGCTGGTGGCGATCAGGGCGGCGATGTCGGCCTGGACTTCAGGGTTCAGCGACACCGTGTGGACGACGACCTGGACTTCGTTGAAGAAGCCTTCCGGGAACAGCGGGCGGATCGGGCGGTCGATCAGGCGCGAGGTCAGGGTCTCGAGCTCGCTCGGGCGGCCTTCACGCTTGAAGAAGCTGCCGGGGATCTTGCCGGCGGCGTAGGTCTTCTCGATGTAGTCGACGGTCAGCGGGAAGAAGTCCTGGCCGGCCTTCGGGGAGGACTTGGCGACGACGGTCGCCAGCACCACGGTGTCCTCGATGTTCACCAGCACGGCGCCGGAGGACTGACGGGCGATTTCGCCGGTCTCCATCACGACTTGATGTTGGCCCCATTGGAAGGTCTTCACGACCTTGTTGAACATGCTCATTCGAGTTCTCCTCAGTTCAGGGATGCGCCGCTTGCGGTGCGGCACAGAGACCGGGAGTGAAACTGGGTTTGGCGGGATGCCATTCCAGAGCGGCTGCTTGTCCGGCTGCCACCGGCAAACGCTTTGGAATGACACATCGGCGCCACGTCAGTTCAACTCCGTTGTCCGACCGGTCCGCGGACCGGTCGGGCCGCCTGCCGGAACACTCCGGCCGACGGCACGCAGAAACGACAAAGAGCCTGTTGGAGTCAGACCAATCAGGCTCTTTGCTTTCATGCGCCGATTACTTGCGCAGACCCAGCTTCTGGATCAGGGCGGTGTAGCGGTCGGCGTCCTTCTTCTTCAGGTAGGACAGCAGGCTCTTGCGCGCGTTGACCATCTTCAGCAGGCCGCGGCGGCCGTGGTGGTCCTTGGCGTGCAGCTTGAAGTGGGGGGTCAGCTCGTTGATGCGCGCGGTCAGCAGGGCGACTTGCACTTCCGGCGAGCCGGTGTCGTTGGCGCTGCGCGCGTTGGCCTTGACGATCTCGGCCTTGTTTTGGTCGAAGCTGGACATGATGCGTTCCTTGTTCCGGAATGATTCGGAAGGTCCGCCGGCATGGCCAGTGAAGGCGTCAGGTGCGCAGACGGTTTCCGAGGTTGGACTTGCGATCACAGGTGAAACCGACCCGTGTCGTGCTGATTGCCGTCGCCAGGATGAACCTGACAGGACAGCCGGGGAGTATAGCCGCAAACCATACCTTTCAGTAGGGCCGCTTCATCCGGCAGCTGGAAGGCTGCTCCGCCTGCGCCGCATCGAGGAAGCGCAGCGTGCGGAAGCCGTAGCCGGACCCCTCGTTGTCGTGGGCCGTGCCGGCTTCGCCGGCACGGCGCATGACGCTGACGTAGAGCGGCTGCTGGAGCTGGTGATCCGACGGCCGCATCCAGCCCTGGTGAGCCACGCCGAGCGGCCGACCATCGAGCCTCAAACCTTCCAGCGCCAGCGCGACCGCCTTCGGATCGGTGCTGCCGGCCTTCTCCATCGCAGCGGCCAGCATCTCGACCATCAGCTGCATGCGCGCATGGAGGTAGTCGTGCTCCGGCTTCGGGAAGCGCTGGCGGAAGGTCGCATAGAAGCGCTCCGAGTCCACGGTGCCGACGTTCGGATGCCACTCCGCCACCGCCAGCACGCGGTCGACGCCCGCCTCGCCCAGCACGCCGGGCACCCCCAGCGCGTTGCCGTAGAACGTGTAGAAGCGTGCATCGAGGCCGATGTCCTTGGCCGCCTTGATCAGCAGCGTCAGGTCGTTGCCCCAGTTGCCGGTGAGCACGGCCTGGGCGCCACTGGCGCGGATCTTCGTCGCGTACGGAAGAAAGTCCTTCACGCGGCCGAGCGGGTGGAGTTCATCGCCGACGATCTGCAGGTCCGGACGACGCTGCGCCAGCATCGCCCTCGCCTGCTCTCGCAGGTGTTGGCCGAAGCTGTAGTCCTGCCCGATCAGGTAGAGCCGCTTGAGATTCCGATCCTGGGCGATCACCTCGACCAGCGCGGCCAGCCGCATGTCGGTATGGGCGTCAAAACGGAAGTGCCAGAAGCTGCACTGCGCACCGGTCAGCGCAGGGTCGACGGCCGCATAGTTGAGGAACAACGCGCGGCGGTCGGGCTCACGGGTGTTGTGCTTGTCGAGCGCGCCGATCAGCGCGCTCGCAACGGCCGAGCTGTTGCCCTGGAGGACCACCGGGATGCCCTGGTCCGTCGCCGCGCGCAGCATCGACAGCGACTCCTCGACGGAGCCCTTGCTGTCGAAGCGGACGATCTCCAGACGGCGCGCGCCGCCCGGCAGCTTCACGCCGCCACGCGCGTTGACGCGCTCGGTCGCCCAGATGAGATTGCGGAAGACAGCCTCGCCGCCGTTGCCGAGCGGACCGGAGAGCCCCTCGATCAAGGCGAGCCGGATCGGAGCGGCAGGCGTCACCGGGACAGGCGGGACGGCGGCGGCCGGGGCGACTTGAGCGAGCACGACACCTGCGGCAAGCGCGGAAGCGACAGCCGTCGCAGCGGTCAGCGCGACCGCCGCCCTCCTCGTCCAGCGCATCACAGCTGCGCCGGGCTGGCGAGCTGCGACAGGTCCCAGCGCGGCTTGACCTCGAAGCCACCATCGCGCGTCAGGTTCGCCATGTCGCGCTGCAGACGCAGTCCGGCCGCGAGGGCGATCATGGCGCCGTTGTCCGTGCACAGGTGCAGCTCGGGATAGTGGACGCGCACGCGGCGCTTCTCGCAGGCTGCATCCAGCTGCTCTCGCAAGCGCCTGTTCGCGCCGACGCCGCCTGCCACGACCAGACGCTTCAGGCCGGTTTCCTTCAGCGCCAGCAACGCCTTCTTGACCAGCACCTCCACGATGGCGGCCTGCGTCGAGGCCGCGAGATCGGCCCGCTGCGACTCGGTGATGCCGCCGGGCTGCGCCTCGAGCTTGCGGACTTGCGTCAGCACCGCCGTCTTCAAGCCGGCAAAGCTGAAGTCCGGCTTGCCACTGTGCATGAGCGGGCGCGGCAGCGCGAAGGCTTCCGGATTCCCCTGCTCCGCCAGCTTCGACAGATGGGGACCACCGGGATACGGCAGCCCGAGCAGCTTGGCCGACTTGTCGAAGGCTTCCCCGGCGGCGTCGTCGATGGTCTCGCCGAGCAGCTCGTAGCTGCCGACGTCGTCGACGCGCATCAGTTGCGTGTGCCCCCCGGACACCAGCAGCGCGACGAACGGGAACTCCGGCGGGTCCGCCGAGAGGAACGGCGACAGCAGGTGCCCTTCGAGGTGATGGATGCCCATCACCGGCCGATCAAGCGCGACGCCCAGCGAGGCGGCAACGCCCGCACCGACCAGCAGCGCGCCAGCCAGGCCGGGACCTTGCGTGTACGCGACGACGTCGACATCCGCCAGCGACAGGCCGGCGCTCGCAAGAACTTCGCGCGTCAACGGCAGCACACGGCGGATATGGTCACGCGAGGCCAGCTCGGGCACGACGCCGCCGTAGGCCTGGTGCATCGTGATCTGGCTGTGCAGCGCATGGGCGAGCAGCGTCGGCACGCCATCGCCGGACGCGTCGACCAGCGCCACGCCGGTTTCGTCGCAAGAGGATTCGATGCCGAGGACGCGCATGGGCTCAGACGCTCAATGGTTCTCTTTGGCGTGGTTGATCGAGTACTTGGGGATCTCGACCGTCACGTCCTTGTTGGACAGGATGGCCTGGCAGGACAGGCGCGAGTTGGGCTCCAGACCCCAGGCGCGGTCCAGCATGTCTTCCTCGTTCTCCTCCATCTCGGACAGGGACGCGAAGCCCTCGCGCACGATCACGTGGCAGGTCGTGCAGGCACAGACCTGGTCGCAGGCGTGTTCGATGTCGATGTGGTTGTCGAGCATCGCCTCGCAGATCGTCGTGCCCGAGGGGGCCTCGATCGACTTGCCCTCGGGCGCGTATTCGGGATGGGGAAGGATCTTGATGACAGGCATGGGGAGGTATCCTTGAGGCTGGCGAGCTGAGCTTGTCCGGCTGGGCGTCGGCTTGCGGTCAGACCTGATCGATGCTGCGGCCGGTCAGGGCCTGCTGGATGCCGCGGTTCATGCGCGCGGCGGCGAAGGCCTCGGTGCCCTTGGCCAGCGCCTCGACGGCGGCATCGATCGCATCGGCGTTCGCGACCGCGTCGTCGGCCTGCGCCTTGGCGAGCAGGTCCGTCTGCAGCGCGGCGATCTCGGCGCGCTCGGCGTCGCTGAGCAGGTCGCCGTCGGCGCGCAGCGCGGACTGGGTCGCGAGGATCATCCGCTCGGCCTCGACGCGCGCCTCGCGCAGCTTGCGGGCGACCATGTCGCCCTCGGCACTCGCGAAGCCCTCGCGCAACATCGTCGCGATCTGGTCGTCGGAGAGCCCGTAGCTCGGCTTGACCTGCACCGCCGCCTCGACGCCCGAGCCCAGCTCGCGCGCGGAGACGCTCAGCAGGCCGTCAGCGTCGACCTGGAAGGTCACGCGGATGCGGGCGGCGCCGGCGACCATCGGAGGAATGCCGCGCAACTCGAAGCGCGCCAGCGAGCGGCACTCGCTCACCAGTTCGCGCTCGCCCTGCAGCACGTGCACCGCCAGCGCGGTCTGGCCGTCCTTGAAGGTGGTGAAGTCCTGCGCCTTCGCCACGGGGATCGTGGCATTGCGCTCGATGATGCGTTCGACCAGGCCGCCCATCGTCTCCAGACCCAGCGACAGTGGGATCACGTCCAGCAGCAGGATCTCGCCATCGGCGCTGTTGCCGGCCAACTGGTTGGCCTGCACGGAGGCGCCGAGCGCAACGACCTCGTCGGGATTCAGATTGGTCAGGACCTCGCGACCGAACAGCTCGCCGACGACGCGACGCACGATCGGCATGCGCGTCGAGCCGCCGACCATCACCGTGCCCTGAACCTCATCCGCGGTGACCTTGGCGTCGCGCAGCACGCGTCGCACGGCCAGCAGTGTCTTGTTGACCAGCGGCTGGGCCAGCTCGTCGAACTGACCGCGCGAGACCTCGACGCTCAGCGCGCCGGCATCCAGCGCGGCGCTCAGCGTCACGCGCTCGTGATCGGTCAACGCTTCCTTGGCCTCACGCGCGGCGACGAGTACGCGGCGCTTGTCCGCCGCGCTGCTGACGCTCAAGCCCGCCTGCGCCAGCGCCCAGTCGGCCAGCAGGCGATCGAAGTCGTCGCCGCCAAGTTGCGCGTCGCCGCCGGTGGCCACCACTTCGAAGACGCCCTTCGTCAGGCGCAGCAGCGAGATGTCGAAGGTGCCGCCACCCAGGTCGTAGACGGCGTAGAGCCCTTCGCTGCCGTTGTCGAGCCCGTAGGCGATCGCGGCGGCGGTGGGCTCGTTGATCAGACGCAGCACGTTCAGGCCCGCCAACTGGGCCGCATCCTTGGTCGCCTGGCGCTGCGCGTCGTCGAAGTACGCGGGCACCGTGATGACGGCACCGAACAGGTCGTCGTTGAACGTGTCCTCGGCGCGCTGGCGCAGCGTGGCGAGGATCTCGGCGCTGATTTCGACCGGCGACTTCAGGCCCTCGCGGGTGACCACGCTCAGCATGCCGGGCGTGTCCTCGAAGCGGTAGGGGAGCTTGTCGCGGTTGGCGATGTCGTCGAGCCGGCGCCCCATGAAGCGCTTCACCGAGACGATGGTGTTCTCCGGATCCTCAGCCTGCGCGGCGAGCGCCTCGTAACCGAACTGGCGGCGGCCTTCCGGCATCACGCGCACGGCCGACGGCAGGATCACGCGACCCTGCTCGTCCGGCAGGCACTCGGCGACGCCGTGGCGCATCGCCGCCACCAGCGAATGCGTCGTGCCGAGGTCGATGCCCACCGCGATGCGACGCTGATGGGGATCGGGCGACGCGCCGGGTTCGGAGATTTGCAGCAGGGCCATGGTGTGTTGTCTTGTTCTTCGAAGGTCGAATCGAATGTCGAATCGGATGCCGGGTTCAGGAAGGCTCGAGCGCATCCAGTCGATGGTCGATGTCCGAGCGGAAACGCGTCAGGAACATCAGCGCGCGCACCGATTCGGCGGCGCCGGCGGCGTTGTCCTCGTCATCGAGCTGGCGGCCGGCCTGCGCCAGCAGTGCCCGTTCGCGGTCCGCGACCTGCTTGTCGATGGCCAGGATCGCGTCGGGCGTCTTCGCCTCGTCAAGCGACTCGCGCCACTCCATCTGCTCCATCAGGAAGGCCGCGGGCATGCGGGTGTTCTCGTTGGCCTGGATCGGCGCGCCGCGCAGTTCGCAAAGGTAGGAAGCGCGCTTGAGCGGATCGCGCAGGCGCTGGTGCGCCTCGTTGACGCGCAGCGCCCATTGCATCGCCAGACGCTGCGACGCCGCGCCGTCGGCGGCGAAGCGGTCCGGATGCACCTTGGCCGCGAGCGCCTTCCAGCGCTCGGCGATCTCGGCGCCGTCTTGCGCGAAGCGCTGCGGCAAGCCGAACAGGATGAAGTCGTCGTCGTCGAGTTTCATGAACTCACGCTCGGCGCGAAGCCGAATCAATCGCACGAACAAAAAAGCGCGGCACCGTGGCCGCGCCTCTCTTCGCTTGCGAACTCAGACGCGGAAAGACTCGCCGCAGCCGCAGCGGTCCTTTTCGCGAGGGTTGCGGAACTTGAAGCCCTCGTTCAGGCCCTCGCGGACGAAGTCCAGCTCGGTGCCGTCCAGGTACGGCAGGCTCTTCGGGTCGATCAGCACCTTCACGCCATGGCCCTCGAAGATCACGTCCTCGGGGGTCACCTCGTCCGCGTACTCCAGCTTGTAGGCCAGGCCCGAGCAGCCGGTGGTCTTCACGCCCAGGCGCACGCCCACGCCACGGCCGCGCTTGGCGATGTAGCGCGTGACGTGCCGGGCGGCGGCTTCGGTCAGGGTGACGGACATCGCTGACCTCAGGCGGTGGCGGTGGCGCCCGCCTCGGCGTTCGAACCGTGCTTGGCACGGTAGTCGTCCACGGCGGCCTTGATGGCGTCCTCGGCCAGGATCGAGCAGTGGATCTTCACCGGCGGCAGGGCCAGTTCTTCCGCGATCTGGTTGTTCTTGATGGACAGCGCCTGGTCCAGCGTCTTGCCCTTGACCCACTCGGTGACCAGCGAGCTCGACGCGATCGCCGAGCCGCAGCCGTAGGTCTTGAACTTCGCGTCCTCGATCAGGCCGGTCGCGGGATTGACCTTGATCTGGAGCTTCATCACGTCGCCGCAGGCCGGCGCGCCGACCATGCCGGTGCCGACGGATTCGTCGCCCTTGTCGAAGCCGCCCACGTTGCGGGGATTTTCGTAGTGGTCGATGACCTTGTCGCTGTATGCCATGTCGTGTTCTCCAACAACCTTGTTCGTAATGATCAGATGGCGATCAATCCGCCGCTATCAATGAGGGGCGCTCAATGCGCGGCCCATTGGATGCTGCTGATATCGACGCCTTCCTTGAACATGTCCCACAGCGGGGACAGTTCGCGCAGCTTGGCGACCCGGTCCTTCAGCAGCGAGACGGCGTAATCGATTTCCTCTTCGGTCGTGAAACGGCCGATCGTCATGCGCAGCGAGGAGTGCGCCAGTTCGTCGCTGCGGCCCAGCGCGCGCAGCACGTAGCTGGGTTCCAGGCTTGCCGACGTGCAGGCCGAGCCCGACGACACGGCGATGCCCTTGATGCCCATGATCAGCGACTCGCCCTCGACGTAGTTGAACGAGGCGTTGACGTTGTGGGGCACGCGGCGGGTCAGGTCGCCGTTGATGAACACCTGCTCGATGTCCTTCAGGCCGTCCAGCAGGCGCTGCTGCAGCGCCTTGATGCGGGGCAGCTCGGTGGCCATTTCCTCGCGGGCGATGCGGAAGGCTTCGCCCATGCCGACGATCTGATGCGTCGGCAGCGTGCCCGAACGCAGGCCGCGCTCATGACCGCCGCCATGCATCTGCGCTTCCAGGCGCACGCGCGGCTTGCGACGCACGTACAACGCGCCGATGCCCTTGGGGCCGTAGGACTTGTGCGAAGCCAGGCTCATCAGGTCGACGGGCAGCGTGGTCAGGTCGATCTCGACCTTGCCGGTGGCCTGCGCGGCGTCGACATGGAAGACGATGCCCTTCTCGCGGCACAGCGCGCCGATGGTCGGGATGTCCTGGATCACGCCGATCTCGTTGTTCACGAACATCACCGAGATCAGGATCGTGTCCGGGCGGATGGCCGCCTTCAGCACGTCGAGGTCGATCAGGCCGTCTTCCTGGACGTCGAGGTAGGTGACCTCGAAGCCCTGGCGCTCCAGCTCACGCGTCGTGTCGAGCACGGCCTTGTGCTCGGTCTTGATCGTGATCAGGTGCTTGCCGCGCGACTGGTAGAAGTTCGCCGCGCCCTTGATGGCGAGGTTGTTCGACTCGGTCGCGCCGGAGGTCCAGACGATCTCGCGCGGGTCCGCGCCGATCAGCTTCGCGACTTCGACGCGCGCCTTCTCCACGGCTTCTTCCGCCTCCCAGCCCCACGCGTGACTGCGCGACGCCGGATTGCCGAAGTGCTCGCGCAGCCACGGAATCATCGCGTCGACGACGCGCGGGTCCACCGGCGTGGTGGCGCCGTAGTCCATGTAGATGGGGAAGTGCGGGGTCATGTCCATGGGAACGTTCTTCTTATCGACTACTGAATGGTTGACGTGGACCGGAGGGCCGGGATCACTTGCTCATGGCATTGCCGAGCGCGAACACGGAATTCGGCGCGGTGATGCGGATGGGCTTGACGACGGGAGTGCTCGAGATGGCGCGCTTGATCGGCGCTTCCTCGACGGTGACGCCCTTGGCGAGCTGGTCGTCGACGAGCTTGCGCAGCGTGACCGAGTCGAGGTACTCGATCATCTTGTTGTTCAGCGCCGTCCACAGGTCGTGCGTGATGCAGCGGCCGGTGTCGTCGCCCATGCAGTTTTCCTTGCCACCACAACCGGTCGCGTCAATGGGTTCGTCAACGGCGACGATGATGTCGGCGACGGTGATCTCATCGGAGCGGCGGCCCAGCGAATAACCGCCGCCAGGACCGCGGGTGGATTCGACCAGCTGGTGGCGGCGGAGCTTGCCGAACAGCTGTTCGAGATAGGACAACGAGATCTGCTGGCGCTGGCTGATCGCCGCCAGCGCGACGGGCCCGCCGTTTTCGCGCAGGGCCAGATCGATCATCGCGGTGACGGCAAAACGACCTTTGGTGGTGAGACGCATCGAACTTCTCCTTGGCGCCCTTGTCGGGCTACAGGACATGGAGGCGGCGGCTCGGCTGACGCCGGGTCGACTCACGGAGCAGGGTTAACCCCCGCTAAGTCCGACCATTTTACTCAATTAAGAAGAAGCTTGCTCGGGTTACCCCGGACAGGGGTCGAGGGGGCCCTTTCAGGCCAGTCGAGTGGCTGCGATTTGCGCCAGACGACCGCAGCCTGACTCCAGCAGATCGAGCACCTGCTCGAAGCCGTCGGCACCGCCGTAATACGGATCTGGTACCTCGATCTCCCCGGGCAGCAGGGAAATCTTGTGCTGCAGCGCAGCAGGGCAGCGGCGTCGGAGCTCGCGCAGATGGCCGCCATCCATGGCGACCAGCAGGTCGAAGCGCTCGAAATCATCGGTGCGAAGCGCGCGCGCCCGTTGATCGCAGAGCTCATAGCCCCTTTTTCGGGCGTGGTCTTGGGAGCGTTCATCCGGGGCTTCGCCGGCATGCCAGCCCTGCACGCCGGCGGAGTCGACGTGGACGCGGTCCGCCAGCCCCATCTCCACCAATTGGTGACGGAGCACGCCTTCGGCCGTCGGCGAGCGACAAATGTTGCCCGTGCAGACAAAGAGGATGGAGAGCTCGGCAGGCATGGGGCGGCATTGTGGCGCCGGCGCCGCCGATTGCCATTCGGCAGATCCGCGATCGGCAGGACCGTCACATGGGACCAGAATTTGCTCATCGACCCATCACACCCACCCTGGAGCCCTGCCATGAACCTCACGCAAATCGAAACCGTCCGCGCCGCTCGCCTGCAGCTGATCGACCTCGGCGACGAGAAGACGGCGGCGCTACTGGAGTGGGCGCTAAAAGAGGAAGCCGCGCCCTCCCCGGCTCCCGGCACCACGCCTCAGCGTGACGATCCGCGGGCGGGCTGACATCCCGAACGCGCTTGAGCAGAGCGCGTTTATCGATCCTCGCTTTGCTTCCTTCCGATCCCCGGCCTGGATCCGTAGCCTGCGGCGTTCCCCTGTTTCACGCTCGATCTCGAGCACGCTGCCATGGTTTCCCTGCGCTTCCAGACCTCCCGCCGCCAATGGCTGGCACAAACCGCCGCCCTCGCGGGGGCGGCGGCCCTCCCCGCGTTCCCGGTCCGCGCGGCCGAGGCCAGGACCCTGCGCATCGGCTACCAGAAGTCCAGCACGCTGACGCTGTTCCTCAAGTCTCGCGGCATCCTCGAGAAGGCGCTCGCGCCGCAGCAGGTCGCCGTGAGCTGGCATGAATTCACCTCCGGCCTGCCGCTGCTGGAAGCGCTCAATATCGGCGCGCTCGACCTCAGCGCGGACGTGGCCGACGCCGTCCCGCCGTTCGCGCTCGCCGCCGGGGCCAAGCTCACCTATTACGCGATCGAGACGCCCTCGCCCACCGCGCAGGCCATCGTGGTCCGCAAGGATTCGCCGATCACCAGCATCGCCCAGTTGAAGGGCAGGAAGATCGGCTTCGCCAAGGGCGCCGGCGCGCACTACCTGCTGCTGGAAGCGCTGAGCCAGGCCGGCCTGTCGATCCGCGACATCGAGCCCGCCTACCTCAACCCCGCCGACGGCCGCTCGGCCTTCGAGAACGGCGCCATCGCCGCCTGGGTCGTCTGGGATCCGTTCCTGGCCGCCGTACAGCGCCAGTCGGGCGCGCGCATCCTGGTCGACGGCACCCGCATCGCCGCCTACCGGCGCTTCTACCTGGCGGCCACCTCGTTCGCGCAACAGAATCCCGAGGTTCTCCAGCGCGTCTACGACGAACTTCAGCGTGCCGGCGAGTGGGTGAAGAAGAACCCCGCCGCCGCGGCCGAATGGCATGCGCCGGTGCTTGGCCTGGACGCTTCGATCGTCGCCGCCGCGAACGAGCGCCGCAGCTATGCGGTCCGCCCGGTCGACCCGGAGTCCCTGTCCGAGCAACAGCGCATCGCCGACGCCTTCAGCGGTGCGCAGATCCTGCCCCGCCGCATCGCGGTCCAGGAATCGCCCGTGTGGCGCCCGGCTTGAACACCGCCCCGTCACCCGACCCGCACCGCCCCGGTCCGATCGCAAGGAGCATCGCCATGTCCGTCCTGAACTCCGACACGGGAACCGCCCAAGGGCTGCCCCGTCCGCCGGCCCCGAAGCACCCCGCGCCGCTGCCGACCCGCACGCCCGCCGACGTCCGCGCCGCGCTGCTCGCGCGCGTGGAGATCGCCCTGCTCGACGTCCGCGAAGAGGCCGCCTACGCCGAAGCCCATCCGCTGTGGGCCGCCAATCTCGCGGCCTCGCGGCTGGAGCTCGACGCCTGGGGTCGCCTGCCCCGCCGCGACGTGCCCATCGTCGTCTACGACGACGGCGAAGGCGTCGCCGCGCCATCGGCGCGCAAGCTGCAGTCGCTGGGCTACACGGATGTCGCCCTGCTCGCGGGTGGCCTGTCCGCCTGGCGCGACGACGGCCTGGAGCTCTTCCGCGACGTCAACGTTCCGAGCAAGGCCTTCGGCGAACTCGTCGAAGCGCGCCGGCACACGCCATCACTGCCGGCGGAGGAAGTCCAGGAACGGCTCGCGCGTCGAGACAACATCGTGCTGCTGGATGCCCGCCGCTTCGACGAGTACCGCACGATGAGCCTGCCGGGCTCGATCAGCACGCCTGGCGGCGAACTGGTGCGGCGCGCGCGCGACCTCGCGCCCGATCCGTCGACGACGATCGTCGTGCACTGCGCCGGCCGCACTCGCAGCCTCATCGGCGCGCAGTCGCTGATCGACGCCGGCGTGCCGAATCCTGTCGCCGCGCTCCGCAACGGGACCATCGGATGGACGCTCGCCGGCCTCACGCTCGCGCAGGGCCAGGGACGCTCGCACGAGGACGTGCCGGTCGGCGAGCTGTCCGCCGCGAGAGAAGGGGCGGCCGCCCTCGCCCGCCGGGCTCACGTGCAACGCATCGATGCCTCCGTTCTCGCGGAATGGCTGGAAGATGCACGACGGTCGACCTATCGATTCGATGTCCGTAGCGCCGCCGAGTACGGCCGCGGCCACCGCCCCGGTTTCCGCAACGCGCCCGGCGGGCAGCTCGTCCAGGAGACGGACCACCATGTGCCGGTGCGTGGCGCGCGCATCGTGCTGGCCGACGACGACGGCGTCCGCGCGCCGATGGCCGCGGCCTGGCTGGCGCAGATGGGGTGGGAGGTCGCCGTGCTGCCGCCCGACGCCACCGCCCACACCGAGACCGGCCCCGACCTGCCGCCGCAGCCGCTCTCGCCGACGGTCGCGACCGTGACGCCCGCCGAGCTCGCCCGCTGGCGCGCCGAGGAGGCGGATCGGGAGCAGCCGGATACGGTCGTCGTCGACGTGGCGCCGAGCATCACCTACATCGTCCGTCACATCCCCGGCGCGTGGTGGAGCCCAAGGGCGCGGCTCGCTGATGCGCTTCGGACGGTGATCCCGCCGGCACGTCGCGTCGTGCTCACGGGCAACCTGGGTGTGCTCCCGCGTTTCGTCGCCGCCGACCTCGCGGCCGAACTGGCTTCAGAGGGGCGCGAACTGCTGGTGCTCGAAGGCGGCACGACGGCCTGGTATGACGCCGGCCTGCCGATCGAGTCCGCCAATCCGCGCCTGGCCTTCCCGCGCGACGACCGTTATCGGCGCCCTTACGAGGGCACGAATCACCCGCGCGACGCAATGCAGGCCTACCTCGACTGGGAGTTCGGACTGATCGCGCAGCTCGACCGCGACGGGACGCACTTCTTCCGCGTCATCGAGAACTGACGCAGCCCGCACCACCGAACTCGCAGTCCCCAGTTCCCACTGGGGCCGGAATGGGGCTGGGGGTCCCTGGAGGGGCGCCCCCTGCCCCGTGGAGTGCCCGCGCTCGGCCACGCGAAGTCGGGGAGCCTCGACCAGAAGCGGCCTACTTCCCCTTGCCGGCCGTGATCGGTACGACGTTGTCGTGCACGGCCGCGCCGAACGCCTGCTCCTTGAGTTGCGAGAGCTGGTCGCGCAGCCGCGCGGCCTTCTCGAACTCCAGGTTGCGCGCGTGCTCCAGCATCTGCTTCTCCAGCTGCGTGATGCGCTTGCTCAGGTCCTTTTCACTCAGGGCCTCGACTTCAGCGGCGTCGTGGATCACCTTGGCGTCGTCGCGGCCCGGCTTGTCGCTGTAGACGCCCTCGATCAGGTCGCGGATGCGCTTGACCACGCCGCGCGGCGTGATGCCGTTGGCCTCATTGAACTCGATCTGTTTGGCGCGCCGGCGCTCGGTCTCCCCGATCGCCTTCTTCATCGACTCGGTCATGCGGTCCGCATACAGGATCGCCTTGCCATTCACGTTCCGGGCGGCCCGCCCGATGGTCTGGATCAGGCTGCGTTCCGCGCGCAGGAAACCTTCCTTGTCCGCATCCAGGATCGCCACCAGCGACACCTCGGGGATGTCCAGGCCTTCGCGCAGCAGGTTGATCCCCACCAGCACATCGAAGGTCCCGAGCCGCAAGTCGCGCAGGATCTCCACCCGCTCGACGGTATCGATGTCCGAGTGCAGGTAACGCACCTTCACGCCGTTGTCGCTGAGGTACTCGGTCAGTTGCTCGGCCATGCGCTTGGTCAGCGTCGTGATCAGCACGCGTTCCTTGATCTCCACCCGGTCGCGGATCTCCTGCAGGACATCGTCGACCTGATGCACGGCCGGTCTCACCTCGACGATCGGATCCACCAGACCGGTGGGCCGCACCAACTGCTCGACGACGTTGCCGGCCTGACGCTTCTCGTAGTCACCCGGCGTCGCGCTGACGAAGATGGCCTGGCGCATCTTGCGCTCGTACTCCTCGAACTTCAGCGGCCGGTTGTCCATCGCCGACGGCAATCTGAAACCGTACTCGACCAGCGTGCTCTTGCGCGCCCGGTCACCGTTGTACATGCCGCCGAACTGGCCGATCAGCACGTGGCTCTCATCCAGGAACATCAGCGCGTCGGGCGGCAGGTAGTCCACCAGCGTCGGCGGAGGATCGCCCGGCGCGGCCTGCGACAGATGACGCGTGTAGTTCTCGATGCCCTTGCAGTGGCCGACCTCCTGGAGCATCTCCAGGTCGAAGCGCGTGCGCTGCTCCAGCCGCTGGGCCTCGACGAGCTTGCCTTCCTTGATGAAGAAGGCGACGCGCTCGCGCAGTTCCTCCTTGATCGTCTCGATCGCGGCGACCACGCGGTCGCGCGGCGTCACGTAATGGCTCGAGGGATAGACCGTGAAGCGCGGGATCTTCTGCCGGATCTGTCCGGTCAGCGGATCGAAAAGCACCAGGCCCTCGACTTCGTCGTCGAAGAGCTCGATCCGCAGCGCCAGCTCCGAGTGCTCGGCCGGGAACACGTCGATCGTGTCGCCGCGCACGCGGAAGTGGCCGCGGGTGAATTCCATCTCGTTGCGCGTGTACTGCATGCGCGCCAGCTGCTGGATCACGTCGCGCTGACCGACCTTGTCGCCGACCCGCAGCGTCATCACCATCTGGTGGTAATCGCTCGGGTTGCCGATGCCGTAGATCGCCGACACCGACGCCACGATCACCACGTCGCGCCGTTCCAGCAGGCTCTTGGTGCAGGACAGCCGCAACTGCTCGATCTGCTCGTTGATCGCACTGTCCTTCTCGATGAACAGGTCGCGCTGCGGAACGTAGGCCTCGGGCTGGTAGTAGTCGTAGTAGCTGACGAAGTACTCGACCGCGTTCTTCGGGAAGAACTCGCGGAACTCGCTGTACAGCTGCGCCGCCAGCGTCTTGTTGGGCGCGAAGACGATGGCCGGGCGTCCGAGCCGCGCGATCGTGTTGGCCATCGTGAAGGTCTTGCCTGAGCCGGTCACGCCCAGCAGCGTCTGGAAGCTTTCGCCGTCGTTGACGCCGTCCACGAGTTGCTGGATCGCCGTCGGCTGGTCGCCCGCGGGCGGGTACGGCTGGAACAGCTGGAAGGGAGAGCCTTCGAAAGAGACGAATTCGCCCTTCGGCGACTCGCCCGCGCCGGCGGTGTCCACCTCTGGCGAGGCGGGGCTCTCCCCCTTGGCGACGGGAGTTTCAGGCTTGGCGGCGGAGGATCGACTCATCAGGGTTTCCCAGGGGCAACGCATGTTCCCTGCCTACAATCGGCGGGCTTCGCTGGGCGCTCAGGAGGCGCCTCGGGCGTCAGGACGCGACAGCGTAGCGCAGTCCTCTCCACCGTTTGTCAGGAAAGCCTCCATGTCCTTGTTCGCCGCCGTCGCCATGGCCCCTCGCGACCCCATCCTGGGTCTGAACGAGCAATTCAACGCCGACCCGAATCCCGACAAGGTCAACCTGGGCGTCGGCGTCTACTACGACGACAACGGCAAGCTGCCGCTGCTGGCCTGCGTGGCCGCGGCGGAAGCGCAGATGCAGGCCGCGCCCAAGCCGCGCGGCTATCTGCCCATCGACGGCATCGCCGCCTATGACCTGGCGGTGCAGGGCCTGGTCTTCGGCGCCGACAGCGAGGTGCTCAAGAGCAAGCGCGTCGCGACGGTCCAGGCCATCGGGGGCACCGGCGGTCTGAAGATCGGCGCCGACTTCCTCAAGCGGCTGAACCCGGACGCGAAGGTCCTGATCTCCGACCCCTCCTGGGAAAACCACCGCGCGCTGTTCACCAACGCCGGCTTCCCGGTCGACACCTACCCCTACTATGACGCCGCCAACCGCGGCATCAACTTCGACGGCATGCTGTCGGCGCTCAACGCCGCGCCGGCCGGCACGGTCGTCGTCCTGCACGCCTGCTGCCACAACCCGACCGGCTACGACCTGACGCCCGCGCAGTGGAGCCAGGTCGTCGAAGTGGTCAAGGCGAAGAACCTGGTCGCCTTCCTGGACATGGCCTACCAGGGCTTCGGCGAAGGCATCGCCGAGGACGGCGCCGTGATCCAGCAATTCCTGGCCGCGGGCCTGGACTTCTTCGTGTCGACGAGTTTTTCCAAGAGCTTCTCGCTCTATGGCGAGCGCGTCGGCGCACTGAGCGTGGTCTGCGCCTCGGCCGAGGAAACGGTCAAGGTCCTGAGCCAGCTGAAGATCGTCATCCGGACGAACTACTCCAACCCGCCGACGCACGGCGCCCAGGTCGTGGCGACCGTGCTGTCGACCCCGACGCTGCGGGCCCAGTGGGAAGAGGAACTGGCCGGCATGCGCGTGCGCATCAAGCAGATGCGCGAGGCGCTCGTCACCGAGCTCAAGGCCGCCGGCATCACCGACGACCTGAGCTACGTCACCCGTCAGAAGGGCATGTTCAGCTACAGCGGCCTGAGCGCCGAGCAGATGCAGCGCCTGCGTTCCGAGTTTGGCGTCTACGGCGTCGATTCGGGTCGCATCTGCGTCGCCGCGCTGAACAGCAAGAACCTGAAGCCGGTCGCCACCGCGATCGCCGCCGTGAAGAAGGCCTGACCTCCGGGCTCCTCTCCGACACCACACTTCGATGCGCTGATCGCACGATCAGCCTCCGAACACAGGGCCGGACCCGCCGCAAGCGGGCCGGCCCTGCGCATTTATGGCGAAATGCGTCGGTTCGAAGTCCCTCCTCCCGCCTTGCTCGGCGCACCGGCGACACACACTGCAAGAAGCCGGGCACTAGAATTGCTGCATTGCACAACGGGTGCCAGCCTTCGCCTCACTCCCCCCTCCAGAGGTCCGCCAGATGCTCTACCAGCTTTATGAAACCCAACGCGCGCTGCTGAGCCCGTTCTCCGAATTCGCCAGCGCCACGGCCAAGCTGTACAGCCACCCGCTGTCGCCTTTCGCCCATACGCCGTTGTCGCACCGGATGTCCGCGGGCCTCGACCTGATGCACCGGCTGGCCAAGGAGTACGAGAAGCCGGAGTTCGAGATCAACAGCGTCGAAGTCGACGGTGTCGACGTCGCCGTGCAGGAACTGGTGGCGCTGGAGCAGCCGTTCTGCCGTCTGCTCCGGTTCAAGCGCTACACCGACGACCAGGCCGTGCTGGCGAAGATGAAGGCGCAACCGACCGTGCTGGTCGTCGCACCGCTGTCAGGCCACCACAGCACGCTGCTGCGCGACACCGTCAAGCAGCTGCTGAAGGACCACAAGGTCTTCATCACCGACTGGACCGACGCCCGCATGGTGCCGCTCGCGGCTGGCGCCTTCCACCTTGACGACTACATCTACTACGTCCAGGACTTCATCCGCCACGTCGGCGAGGACTGCCATGTGATCTCGGTCTGTCAGCCGACGGTGCCGGTGCTCGCGGCGATCTCGCTGATGGCCTCCAAGGGCGAGACCACCCCGCGCTCGATGACGATGATGGGCGGTCCGATCGACGCCCGCCGCAGCCCGACGGCCGTCAACAACCTGGCGATGAACAAGAGCTACAGCTGGTTCGAGAACAACGTGATCTACCGCGTTCCGACCAACTTCCCGGGCGCCGGTCGCGAGGTCTACCCGGGCTTCCTGCAGCACACCGGCTTCGTGGCGATGAATCCGGACCGCCACCTGAGCTCGCACTACGACTACTTCCTGGACCTGGTCCGCGGCGACGACGACAACGTCGACGCCCACCGCCGCTTCTACGACGAGTACAACGCCGTGCTGGACATGCCGGCCGAGTACTACCTGGACACGATCAAGACGGTGTTCCAGGACTTCGCACTGGTGAACGGCACGTGGGAAGTGGGCGGCGACCTGGTGCGCCCGCAGGACATCACCCAGACCGCACTGCTCACGGTTGAAGGCGAACTGGACGACATCTCCGGCGCCGGCCAGACCAAGGCGGCGCACGAGCTGTGCAGCGGCATCGACGCGAAGAACCAGGCCCATTACGACGCGGTCGGTGCCGGCCACTACGGCATCTTCTCGGGCCGCCGCTGGCGCGAGAAGGTCTATCCGGTGATCCGCGACTTCATTGCGAAGTACGATGCGGCCCCGTTGCACCAGCCCGCCGCGACGAAGCGTGCTGCCGCCCGTCCCGCTGCGGCCCGCCGGCCGCGCAAGCCGACCGAGTGAATCCCGCCGCCGCCGCCTCCGCTGAACCGACCTCCTCCGCGTTCGACGACTTCGTCGAACGCCTGAACCTGGCCCTGCCGCAGACGCAATGCACGCGCTGCGGCTATCCCGACTGCCACTCCTACGCCCACGCGATGGCGAGCGGCGAGGCGGCGATCAACCAGTGCCCCCCCGGCGGTGCCGAAGGCATCGCGCGCCTGGCCACGCTGACCGATCGCGAACCGTCGCCCCTCAATCCGGACCACGGTATCGAGGGACCCCGCCGGCTTGCCGTCATCGACGAAGGCTGGTGCATTGGCTGCACCTTGTGCATCAAGGCCTGTCCCGTCGACGCGATCATCGGAACCAACAAGCAGATGCATGTCGTCATCGACGCGGACTGCACCGGATGCGAACTGTGTATCCCGGTCTGCCCCGTCGACTGCATCTCGCTGGCGGACGTCACGCCGGGGCGAAGCGGTTGGGCTGCATGGAGCGCGCCGCAGGCCGAGCGCGCTCGCGAGCGCTACCGTTGGCACGAGATCCGTGTCACGCGCGACCAGCATGAGCACGATGCGCGCCTCGAAACCAAGGCGCAGCACAAGCTCGATCACCTCGAAGAGGAAACGCGGCTCACCGACGCGGCACAGATCGACCGCAAGCGCGCCGTCATCGAGGCCGCGCTCGCGCGGGCCCGTGCCAAGCGCGGCGCCTGAACGCTGCCTCTCTTCGATCCCGCCCCGCCCATCGCCAGCCGTTTCCCGCTCGCCATGAATCAAACGCAAGTCCGCGAATTCTTCGAGATCCTCCGCCGCGCCAATCCGTCGCCGCAGACCGAACTGGAATATGCCAGCGTCTTCGAACTGCTCGCTGCGGTGCTGCTGTCCGCGCAGGCCACCGATGTCGGCGTCAACAAGGCGACGAGACGGCTGTTCGTCGTCGCCAACACGCCGCAGAAGATCCTGGACCTGGGCGAGGAACGGCTCGCCGAATACATCAAGACGATCGGCCTTTACAAGACCAAGGCGAAGAACCTCTACGCGACCTGCGGCATCCTGGTCGAGCAGTACGGCGGCGCCGTGCCGCAAAGCCGCGAGGCGCTCGAATCCTTGCCCGGTGTCGGTCGCAAGACGGCGAACGTGGTGCTCAACGTCGCCTTCGGCGAAGCGACGATGGCCGTGGATACGCACATCTTTCGCGTCGGCAATCGCACCGGCCTCGCGCCCGGCAAGAACGTGCTGGAAGTCGAACAGCAATTGCTTCAACGCGTGCCGGAGGAATTCCTGGTCGACGCGCACCACTGGCTGATCCTTCATGGCCGCTACGTCTGCCAGGCACGTCGACCGCTGTGCGAACGCTGCGCCGTCGTCGCGCAATGTGACAGCGCCCCGATGGCTGCGGCGCGCTGAGCGAACCCCGCCCCTACAATCCGCGCGTTCATCCGTCAGGGAAGCCATGTCCAGCATCAACGACCTAGTCGACCGCGTCGAGCGCCTGCTGGTGCGTCACGAGGAACTCAAACGCACGAACGGCTTGCTCGAGCAACAGGTCCAGGCGCTCACCCTGGAGCGCGACAGCCTGCGCTCCAGACTGGCCGCGGCGCGCGCGCGCGTCGACGCCCTGCTGGATCGTCTCCCGCTGGAGGCGGCGGACCTGCTGGAGAGCGGCGACGGCACTGAACCCTCAGATTCTCGAAAGACGGGCGCATGAAGCAAATGGAAGTCACGATCATGGGCCAGAGCTATCTGCTCGGCTGCCCGGAGGGCGGCGAAGCCGCGTTGCAGAAGGCCGTGGCGCGTGTCGACAAGGAAATGTGTGCGATCCGCGACGCGGGTCGCATCAAGGCACGCGAACGGATCGCGGTGCTGGCGGCCCTGAACCTCGCCTATTCGCTCACCGAATCGAACGCACCGGCAGTGGCGCCTGACGATGCAACGGATGCAATCGCCGGTGGCGCGCGCGGCACCACCGTACCCGATCTTGAAACGCTGATGAAGCGGCTCGATGAAGCCCTTGTCCAAGACGGGCAACTGCTGTGAACGCGGAGTCGCGGCGCGTAGAATCCATCCTGTCCACTGCGTTCGCGTGAGTTTTATATTTCCTTGAACCGATGCTTTCGCGAGCAAGGGCTTGGAACATTGCAGAGCTGGTGTGAGCGTCTCGCGTCAGATGAACCCGAAGCCCTGCTGACCTCGCCCACCTGTACCCCTAGGGTTCAGGAATGCGGCTCACGGTTCGCCGTGGACACCTCTTCCCAAACCGCGCCTGATTTTTTCGTCACGCGCGGTTTTTTCATGGTCGAGCTTGATCGGCCATCGCCATGAGGGTTCCGCCTTGAGCACCGCATCGCACGATTCCCGGCAGTACTGGCTGATGAAGTCCGAACCGGATGAGGCCTCGATCGACCATCTGCAGGCCGCCGGTGAACTTCCGTGGACCGGTGTCCGCAATTACCAGGCACGCAACTTCATGCGCGACCGGATGCGCATCGGCGACGGCGTGCTGTTCTATCACTCGTCCTGTCCGGAGCCGGGCATCGCCGGGTTCGCCGAGGTCAGCAGCACGGCCTATCCGGACGAGACCCAGTTCGATCCCGGGAGTCACTACTTCGATGCGAAGGCCAGGCGCGAGGAACCGCGCTGGCAGCACGTCAACGTGCGCTTCGTGCGCAAGACCCGGTTGTTGAGCCTGGCAGAGATGAAGCGCGATCCCGCGCTTGCCGGGCATGCGCACCCTGCAGCCGGGCAACCGGCTGTCGATCACGCCGGTGACGCCGTCGGAATGGCAGCACCTTCAGAAGTTGCTCGCCTGACCGGCGAGCGCGATGCTCGGTCCAGCAGCAGCCTCAGCCGCCCATCCCGAACGGGATCGACGCCAGCACGACCTGATTGCCGCCGCGCCGCTGCGCTTCCTTGACCGCCATCTCGGCGGCGCCCAGCAGTTCCTCCTGGCGCGAGGCGGTATGCGGGAAGCTCGCCACGCCCATCGACAACGACAGGCCGATGTCCTGCCCATGCAGCACGACGATCTGGGCATGGCACTGGCGGCGCAGCTGTTCCATGCGCGCATGCGCGGTCGCGAGGCCGACGCCCGACAACAGCACCGCGAAGAGGTCGTCGCCGATGCGGCAGGCCGCATCCATCGCGCGAGTGTTGGCGCGCAGCATGCGCCCCAGGCCTTCGAGCAGGCGTTGACGCGCCTCCTCGCCCAAACCGGCCTCCGGCGCCACCGGATCCAGCGCGATCAGCACCAGCGTGAACTCGCGGTGCTCGCGGGTCGAGAGATCGATCTCGCGCAGCAGTTGATCGTCGAACTGCGCGCGCATGTAGAGGCCAGAGACCTCGTCGCGGCCGCTGCCCTGCTGCAACTCGCGCCGCATCTGTTCGAGCGACTTCTGCTGCTGCTCGAGTTGCTGCAGCGCGCGCTGCAGGTGCGTCTCGCGGTGACGCTCTTCGGTCTTGTCGCTCCACAGCGCCATGACGTGCTCCGCGCCGAGCGGCACGCGCATGACCATGAACTCGCGACGGCGTCCGCCGATCTCCAGCCGGTGCTCGGAACTCACCACGCCGCGCTGCGCGAGCGTGGCCTGCTCGGAGCGTCGCATCGCCTGCACTTCGTCGCCGCGCATCAGCTCGGCATCGGTGGCGCCGACGATGCCGGTCTCCAGGCGACCGAAGAGCTCGCTCATGCCCGGGCTGGCGAAGACATAACGTCCGGTCGCCATCGACTTCACGGTCAGGCAGGCGCCGGTCGGCTCCAGCAGGCTGAGCAAGCCGGCCGCAACGGGCGTCTGGGGCGTTCCCGACGATTCCAGCCAGGCATCGAAACTGGCAGGCGCGGGCGTCGCGGCGGCTTGTAATTCCATGGGTCGGGCCGGGCCAGGGGGAGGCCCCTCGCGGTCGAATGGTGGTGGATCGAATGTAGATGGGCGTCCGTCGCCGGGGCAAGTGCCGATGGCAGGACAGAGGTGCCACTCCCCCTAAGCTTGGGGTGCGGCATCCTAGCTTGCCACGGCTTGGGCCGAGAGCGATGCACTTCGCCCAGCGAGGCGGGCCTGCGCTCCGGCGGGGACAAGGCGTGAAAATGTCACACCCGCCTGCAAGGCGAGCATGCGGCCTTCACAGGGGACACGCTGGCGGGAACCAGACGTTGTCTCCTGCGCGGCGCGGCTGCATCGAGTTGAGTGGTCACCGGTCAAAAATAAGGCTAGAATCCTCGTTTTGCTGGCAAACCCTGCGCGTCGATTCGGAAGTGGAATCCGGATACTCCGCTTCGAAGGCAAGCCCTTCCTCGCGAACACCGAGCGCTATTTGAAGGAATTTCATGACCACCATTCGCGTCAAAGAAAACGAGCCGTTCGACGTGGCCCTGCGCCGCTTCAAGCGCACGATTGAAAAGCTGGGCCTGCTCACCGAGCTGCGCGCCCGCGAGTTCTACGAGAAGCCGACTGCCGAGCGCAAGCGCAAGAAGGCGGCTGCCGTGAAGCGTCACTACAAGCGCGTGCGCAGCATGCAGCTGCCCAAGAAGCTGTACTGATCGCCTGATCGGACCGCTTCGGCACCGGGGACCCGTCCACTGACGATCCCCACCGCCGGAACAGCACAGAAAGCCCGCGCAGGACGCTGCCGCGGGCTTTTCTGTTTCTGCGCGACATTACGACATCTCCATCGAGACCAGGAACCAAGGAGCCCTCATGAGCCTGAAGGAACAGATCACCGAAGACATGAAGACGGCGATGCGCGCCAAGGACAGCGAACGCCTGGGCACGATCCGGCTGCTGCTGGCCGCGGTGAAGCAGAAGGAAGTGGACGAACGCGTCGTGGTGGACGACGTGATGCTGGTGGCCATCGTCGACAAGCTGATCAAGCAGCGCAAGGACTCGATCAGCCAGTTCACGGCGGCAGGCCGCATGGACCTGGCCGACAAGGAAACCGCGGAGCTGAAGGTGCTGGAGGTCTACCTGCCGCAGCGCTTGAGCGAAGACGAGATCAAGGCAGAAGTCGCCGCCATCGTGACGGAGCTGGGTGCCAAGGGCCCTGCCGACATGGGCAAGGTGATGGGCGCCGTGAAGGGCAAGCTGGCGGGCAAGGCCGACATGGGCCTGGTCTCGGCGGCGGTGAAAGCGGCGCTGGCGGGCTGAGCGCCCTCCTCGCTTCGACTCAACGACAGGAGTTCGCGATGGAACTGACCGTCCAACAATTGACGCCCGATTTCTGCGTCGCGCCGCAGCTGACGCCGGAGGCGATGGCTGCACTGGCCGAAGCCGGCTTCAAGTCGGTGATCAACAACCGGCCCGATTTCGAGCACGGCCCTGACCAGCCAACCAGCGAGCAGGTCCGCGCCGCGGCCGAAGCCGCGGGACTGGTGTATCGCCACTTGCCGGTGCAGGGCGGTTATCAATCGCCGGAAGAGATCGCCGCGATGCGCGCGTTGCTCGACGAAGTGCCGAAGCCGGTGCTGGCGTTCTGCCGTTCCGGCGCGCGTTCCACGCGCCTCTTCGCCGCCGCCACCCAACTCTGAGCCGACGAGAGCCCCTCGGTGCTTCAGATCGAGGCGACCGGGGGCCCTTTTCGGAGGTCAAGGAGGGAATTCGACTGCCGGGAGGCAGTCGAAGGAGGGACACGGAGAAAAGGGACCCCGGTCGCCTCGATCAACGCTCCATTCTTCGCATGTCGGGGCTTTCCCGCAGCCCCTCCCGAATTCAGGTTCCCGACAGCCCCCGCTGGCTACAGTCCACGTCTATACACAAGAAGCGAGCCCCCGTCGGGGTTCGAGATGGAGACCTGGACTCGTCGATGAAAGCCCTGCTTGCATTTGCCAAGGGCATCGACTGGCTGACGGACCGGTTCGGCACGCTTGCCGCCTGGGCTGTCCTGCTGTCGTGCTTTATCAGCGCCGCGAACGCGGTGATCCGCTACGGCCTGGACATCAGTTCCAACGCCTTCCTTGAGATCCAGTGGTACCTGTTCGCCGCCTGCGTGATGGGCGGCGCCGCGCAGGTGCTGCGGCTCAACGAGCATGTGCGCGTCGACATCCTCTACACGCGGCTGCGCGGCCACGGCAAGGTCTACGTCGACCTGTTCGGACTCATCGTCTTCCTGATCCCCGTGATGGGGTATGCGGGCTGGCTGTCGTGGGACTTCTTCCTGGTGAAGCTCACCACCGGCATGCGCGCGGAGGACACCGTCGCCGCGCTCGGCTACGGCGGTTATGCGTGGAAGCTGTTCACCAGCGGCGAGGTGTCAGGCAACGCCGGCGGGCTGATCCGCTGGCCGGCCGCGCTGACGCTGCCGGCGGGCTTCGCGCTCGTGTTCCTGCAGGGGATCTCGGAGGTGATCAAGCGCATCGGCTACCTGGCCCATCTCGTCGAGATGGACACGCACTACGAGAGGCCGCTGCAATGATCACGATGGAGCAATTCCCCCCGCTGATGTTCGCGGGGCTGATCATCATCATGCTGATCGGCTTCCCCGTGGCGTTCTCGCTGGCCGCGCTGGGCCTGGCCTGCGGCTTCTTCGCGGTGAGCCAGGGCTGGTTCCCGCCGTCGTTCATGTCGGCGCTGCCGCAGAACGTCTTCGGCATCCTCTCCAACGAACTGCTGCTCGCGATCCCCTTCTTCACGCTGATGGGCGCGTTGCTGGAGAAATGCGGCCTGGCCGAGGACATGCTCGATTCGATGGGCCAGCTCTTCGGGCCGGTGCGCGGCGGGCTGGGCTACTCGGTGATCATCGTGGGCTTCATCCTGGGCGCGATCACCGGCACGGTGGCGGGTCAGGTGATCGCGATGGCGATGATCTCGCTGCCGGTCATGATGCGCTACGGCTACAACATGCGCTACGCCACCGGCGTGCTGGCCGCCTCGGGGACGATCACGCAGCTGGTGCCGCCCTCCCTGGTGCTGGTGGTGCTGGCGGACCAGCTCGGCAAGCCCGTCGGCGACATGTACAAGGGCGCTTGGGGACCGTCGATCCTGCAAGTGCTGATCTTCGCGCTGTACACCTTCATGGTCTCGCGCTTCAGGCCGGAGCATGTGCCCGGCGTACCCAAGGAGGCGCGCACCCTTGACGGCTGGGCGCTGTGGGCGAAGTGCCTGCGCGGGATCATCCCGTCGGCGATCCTGATCTTCGCGGTGCTCGGCTCCATGGGCGGATTGCCCGGCATCGACAAGGCGATCTGCACGCCCACCGAGGCCGGCGCGATGGGGGCGGTCGGCGCGTTCATCCTGGCGGCGTCGCACCGGCGGCTGAACTGGCCGGTGGTCAAGGACGCCATGATCGGCACGATGCGCATCACCGCGATGGTGGTGTTCATCCTGATCGGGTCGCGGACCTTCTCCCTCGTGTTCCAGGGCGTCGAAGGCGGCAAGTGGATCGAGCACCTGCTCTCCAACCTGCCCGGCGGTCAGATCGGCTTCCTGATCGTCGTCAACCTCTTCATCTTCTTCCTGGCGTTCTTCCTCGACTTCTTCGAGATCGCCTTCATCATCCTGCCGCTGCTAGGCCCGGTCGCCGACAAGATGGGCATCGACCTCGTGTGGTTCGGCGTGATGCTCTGCGTGAACATGCAGACGAGCTTCATGCACCCGCCGTTCGGCTTCGCGCTGTTCTACCTGAGAGGGATCTCGGACACGCTGTTCAAGAACGGCGCGCTGCCCAAGCGGGTGCTTTCGAGCGATATCTACCTGGGCTCGATCCCCTGGGTGGTGATGCAGCTGATCCTGGTGGCGATCGTCATCTTCTTCCCGGTCACGGTGACGGCGTTCCTCGACAAGGCGGAAGCGGTCGACATGGACAAGGCGACGGAGATGCTCCAGGGCATCGACGCCGGCCAGGCTGAGCGCACCGATCCCAACGCGGACACGAACGCGCTGTTCGGATTGCCGGCGGAGGCCGCGTCCGCACCGGCCTCCGCTGCCTCTGAAGGAACTCCCTAGCGCGTCGAGGGCGGCATGTTCGACGCCTCCTTGATGCGATCCCAGGCGTCCTTCACCGCGGGCTTGGCGCGCGCCCATTCGAGCGACGAGCCCTGGCGCTGATTGCCCCAGTCCCGATGCAGCTCGGCTTCGAAGTCCTCGAAGTCCCGGTCCGGATAGCGGGCAAACGCATCGACCCCATAGGCATACGCCGGACCGAAGTCGTCATGCGTGTCGCCTTGCTGGATGTAGGGCCGGTTGGCGTAGTTGTCGCGCCAGTAGGCGGCCTCCTGCTCGTGGTCGTAGGCCTTGTCCCGGGGTTCGTTGAAGTCGGGCATGGGAGTCTCCGGAAGTCTTCGATGACCTTCGTCGGCAAGTGCCATGCCCTGCGCTCGCTACAGCCAACAGGCGCCGAGGACCTTCTGCTGACAACTGATCAGGCGCCGGTCGGCAACCGCGAACGACGCGGCAGTTGGCGGGCTTACTGCGGCGTGACGATCTTGAGCCCGACGATGCCCGCGGCGATCAGGCCGATGCACGCGAGCCTCGCCGGCGACGCCGACTCGCCCAGCAGCGCGATGCCCGCGATCGCGGTGCCGACGGCACCGATGCCCGTCCACACCGCGTAGGCCGTCCCCACCGGCAGATGCTTCAGCGCCCAGCCCAGCAGCACGACGCTCGTCACCATCGCCGCCACGGTGCCCACCGTCGGCCATGGCCGTGTGAACCCCTCCGTGTACTTCAGGCCGACGGCCCAGCCGATCTCGAACAATCCGGCCAGAAACAACACGCCCCACACCATCGCCATCTCCTTGAAAGTGGAATGGACGCCACTGTATGTTCGTGGCCCTGATAGTTAAAGTCAGCATCCATCAGATTGCCTGACAGATCACGGAGCACCATGGCTTTCGACCTCGACAACCTCCGCGTCTTCCTCGCGGCGATCGACCACGGTTCGTTCTCCGCTGCGGCGCGCGCGCTGGGGCGCGTGCCCTCAGCCGTCAGCATGACGATCGCGAACCTGGAAGCTCAGCTCGACCTCCCTCTCTTCGACCGCGCCGGCCGGGAACCCGTCCCCACCGCGCAGGCGCTCGCGCTGGTGCCGCAGGCGCGCCGGCTGGCCGAGCAGCTCGGCCAGCTCAACCGCCATGCGTTGTCGATGACCCAAGGGCTGGAGCCCTCGCTGACGATCACGGTCGTGCCCGAGCTCGTCGCAGCAACGCCATGGAGCGATGCACTGACGACGCTGTCCGCCGAGTTCCCGCTGCTGGACGTCGAGGTGCTGACCGCGCCGCAGGCGGACGCGCTCGCGATGCTGAAGTCCGGCCGCGCGCAACTGGCCCTCGTCTTCGAACGACAAGGACTCGACCCGTCGGAGCAGTTCCAGGAAGTGGCCCGCGAAACGCTGATCGCCGTCGCGGCAGCCTCGCATCCGATGCTCGCGCGCGATCCTTCAGCGCTCCGCGACGAGCACCTCATCGGCGAACGTCAGATCCTGGTCGCCGGTCGTGACGCCTGCGACGTCGACAAGCGGATCGCCGTCTCCCGCGTGCAATGGCGCACCGACAGTCCGGTGGCGGCCTTGCGGATGGTGTCCGCGGGCCTAGGATGGGCGTGGTTGCCGTCGGGGTTCGTGCGCGCGGCGCTGGCCTCGGGGGAACTGGTGCAGATTCCCGCAGGCAACTTCACGACCGCCCTGCAGCTCTACGTCGACGTCGTCTGGACGCAGACGCGGCCGCTCGGACTCGCCGCACGGCGTTTCGTCGAACTGCTGAACGGTCGCGAAGGCTGCTCCGGCACGATCGCTGGCGATCGGACGCCGGCAGGTACGCCGTTCAGCGGTAGCGCTCCGGATCCGGCGAGTCCGTCGGCTGAGCGACCACGCGCCGGAAAGCAGCGTTCATCGGCAGCTTCAGGTTGATGCCCGTCGGCGGCAGCGGCGACTCGAACCAGCGTCTGTAGATGGTGTGGATCTCGCCGCTGCGGTACAGGCCGGTCAGTACGTCGTCGACCATGGTCTTGAACATCGGATCGTCGCGATTGAGCCCGATCGCATAGGGCTCCACGGTCAACGCGCGATCGGAGATCACGTAGTCGTCCGTCGAGACCGCCGCACCCTGCTGCGCCAGCAGGCTGCGGATGATCACGTCGTCCATCATGAACGCGTCGGCGCGGCCGCTGCGCAGCAGCTGGAATGCGTCCGGATCGTCCAGCCCCGCGACGATGCGGATGTTCAGCCCCTGTTGCTCATTGACCTTGGCCAGGTGCTGGATGCTGGTCGTGCCGATGGTGCTCACCACCGGCCGGCCGCGAAGGTCGAGCAGGCTCTGCACCTTCTCGCCGTGGCGCGTCATCAGCTTGGTCTCGGCCACGAAGATCGTCACCGAGAATGCCTGGCTGCGCGCGCGCTCGGCGGTGTTGGTCGTGATGCCGCACTCCATGTCCAAGGTGCCGTTGCTGACCATCGGCATGCGCGTCGCCGAACCGACCGCGACGCGTCGCACCTCCAGGTCGGGCAGCTTGAGCCGCACGCGCAGCGACGCGATCACGCGCTCGCAGAGTTCGACGGAATAGCCCGTCGGCCGCAGCTGCGCGTCGAGATAGCTGAACGGTGCCGACGCCGGCCGGTAACCGATGACGACGACCCCGGTTTCGCGGATGCGCGTCAGCGTCGGGCCTTCGGGCGGTTGCGCCAGGCGCGACGCCGACGGTCCGGCGAGTCCCGGCTTGACCGGCGCGGCGCTCGCGGGCAACGCGCCCGCCGTCCACACCAACATCAGAAGGACCGCGGTCACAACGCTGACGATCCGCGCACTCATCGATCAGGCCTCGCCGTTTTCACCGTTTTCGCCGATGCCATCGGTGCCGCCTCGACCGGGGGCATCGTCCTGTCCGAGCGTTCCGGCGTCGAGCCGCCGCAATTCGTCGAGCCGCGCGCCGATCTTGATCTCCAGGCCGCGCGGCACGGGTTCATAGAAGCGCCGATCCTCGAGGCCGTCCGGCAGGTACTGCTCGCCGGCCACGTACGCACCGGGGAAGTCATGCGCGTAGCGATAGGCCTTGCCGTAGCCGAGCTCCTTCATGAGACGCGTCGGCGCGTTGCGCAGGTGGACCGGCACCGGCCGCGAGCTGTCCTGCTTGATCAGCGTGCGGACCTGGTTGTAGGCGTTGTAGACGGCATTCGACTTCGGCGCGATCGCCAGATAGACGACCGCCTGCGCCAGCGCGAGCTCGCCTTCCGGCGACCCGAGACGCTCATAGGTTTCGGCCGCGTCCAGGCAGATCCGCAGTGCACGCGGATCGGCGTTTCCAATGTCTTCGCTGGCCATCCGGACCAGTCGCCGCGTGATGTAGCGCGCATCGACACCGCCGTCGAGCATCCGCACCAGCCAATACAACGCCGCATCCGGATGGGAGCCTCGCACCGACTTGTGCAGCGCCGAAATGACGTCGTAGAACTGGTCGCCGCCCTTGTCGTAGCGCCGCAATTGCTCGCCCAGCGTGCGCTCCAGCAGTGCCTCGTCGATCTCCGCCGTGCCCGCGGGGGTCAGTTGCGCCACGGTCTCCAGCGTGTTCAGCAGACGCCGCGCATCGCCGTCGGCATAACCGATCAAGCGCAGCGTGGCGGCCTCGCTCACCGGTGGCGCGCCGAGCGCCTCGCGCCCGCGCGTCAGCAGTTCGCGCATGTCCTGCTCGTCCAGCGACTTCAGCACGTGCACCGTCGCCCGCGACAGCAGCGCCGAGTTCACCTCGAACGACGGGTTCTCGGTCGTCGCTCCGATGAAGCTGAACAGCCCCGACTCGACGTGCGGCAGGAAGGCGTCCTGCTGCGCCTTGTTGAAGCGGTGGACCTCATCGACGAACACGATCGTGCGCCGCCCCTGCCCCGCCGCGACCTGCGCGCGGTCGACCGCCTCGCGGATGTCCTTGACGCCGCCCAGGACCGCGGAGATCGCGATGAACTGTGCATCGAAGTGCTGCGTCATCAGGCGCGCCAGCGTCGTCTTGCCGACGCCGGGCGGACCCCACAGGATCATCGAATGCGGCCGGCCGCTCTCGAGCGCGACACGCAGCGGCATGCCCTCACCCAGCAGGTGGCGCTGGCCGACGACCTCGTCGAGCTTGTGCGGCCGCAGCCGTTCCGGCAGCGGTGCGTGCTGGCTCGGTGCGGCCCTCGCAGGCCGTCCGCCCGGGACGGAATCGAACTCGTCCGGAAAGAGCGACGCGTTGCTCATCGATGCTGACTCAGACGCCGCTCAGGGTTGGCGAGCGATGTCCGTGCCCGGCGGCGGGTTGAAGCGGAAGCGGTCGGCCGACACCTTGGCGTTCGGCTCGATCGCACTGAACTGCATCACCGACTGCTGGCCGAAACCGTCGACGATCTCCAGCGCGCCCAGTTCGCGACCTTTGAAACCGAGCTTCAGGCTCTGCAGACCGCTGTCGTTGCGCTTGGGCGTAGCCTGCACCCAGTCCAGGCCGTTCGCGGCCGGCAACGACTTCAGCGTGAAATCCTTCGACAGGTCGCCGCCCGCGAGCAGCGACACCGGCGTCGCGCCCAACGCCTGGTCCATGTTGCGGACGCTGGCCTGCTGCAGATCCGGGTCGTAGATCCACACTTCCTTGCCGTCGGCCACGATCAATTGCTCGGCCGGCTTGGCGTAGCTGAAGCGGAACTGGTTCGGGCGTTGGAACTCGAAGGTGCCGGTCGTCGTCTTCTTGCGCTTGCCATCGGGTGCGGTGACGGTCTGCGTGAACGCCGCGCGGCCGCTCTTCACTTCGGTGACGAACTGCTGCAGCGCGCTCACGCCGTCGGCGTGAGCCAATTGCGTGACGCAGACGGCGATCGCCGCGATGCCACGGGTCAGGATACGGAGCATGGAGGAAGCCTCAATCATTCGTCGCGTTCATTCGTCGCGTTCATTCGTCGCGTTCAGTGGTCGCGTCCGGTGACGCCGTCAGTCGTCCCGCTTGGGCACGATGATGTCGCGGTTGCCGTTGGTGGCCATCGCCGAGACGACACCGGACTTCTCCATCTGCTCCAGCAAACGGGCGGCCCGGTTGTAGCCGATGCGCAGATGTCTCTGCACCAGCGAGATCGATGCCCGCTTGTGCTGCAGGACGATGCCCACCGCCTGGTCGTACATCGGGTCGGATTCGCCGTCGCCGCCTGCTGTCAGGCCGGGCAGCCCATCGCCGCCCCCATCGCCGTCCAGCACGCCGCCTTCCAGGATGCCTTCGATGTAGTTGGGCTCGCCTTGCTCCTTCAGGTACTCGACGACGCGATGCACCTCGTCGTCGCTGACGAACGCGCCGTGCACGCGCACCGGCAGGCCGGTACCCGACGCCATGTAGAGCATGTCGCCCATGCCCAGCAGCGCTTCCGCGCCCATCTGGTCGAGGATGGTCCGCGAGTCGATCTTGCTCGATACCTGGAAGGACAGGCGCGTCGGGATGTTGGCCTTGATCAGGCCGGTGATCACGTCGACCGACGGACGTTGCGTCGCGAGGATCAGATGGATGCCGGCCGCCCGCGCCTTCTGCGCCAGGCGGGCGATCAGTTCCTCGATCTTCTTGCCGACGACCATCATCAGGTCGGCCAGTTCGTCGATGACGACGACGATGTGCGGCAGACGCTCCAGCGGTTCCGGCTCTTCCGGCGTCAGGCTGAACGGGTTGGGGATCTTCTCCTCGCGTTCGGCCGCGTCGGCGATCTTCTTGTTGAAGCCCGCGAGGTTGCGCACGCCCATCTTGGACATGAGCTTGTAGCGCCGCTCCATCTCGTTGACACACCAGTTCAACGCGTTGCTGGCCTGCTTCATGTCGGTCACGACGGGTGCCAGCAGATGCGGGATGCCTTCGTAGACGCTCATTTCGAGCATCTTCGGATCGATCAGGATCAGACGGACATCGCGGGCCTCGGCCTTGTAGAGCACCGACAGGATCATCGCGTTGATGCCCACCGACTTGCCCGAGCCGGTCGTGCCGGCCACCAGGCAGTGCGGCATCTTGGCCAGGTCGGCCACCACCGGCAGACCGACGATGTCCTTGCCCAGGCCCATCGTCAGCGGCGACGCGGCGTCGGCGTAGACCTGGGAGCCCAGGATCTCGGACAGCCGGATGGTCTGGCGGCGCGCGTTCGGCAGCTCCAGCGCCATGTAGTTCTTGCCCGGGATGGTCTCGACGACGCGGATCGAGGTCAGGCTCAACGAGCGCGCCAGGTCCTTGGCCAGGCCCAGGATCTGCGAGCCCTTCACGCCGGTCGCCGGCTCAATCTCGTAACGCGTGATCACCGGCCCCGGCGAGGCCGCCACCACCCGCACATCGACGCCGAAGTCCTTCAACTTCTTCTCGATCATGCGGCTGGTCATCTCCAGCGATTCGGGCGTCACCGTCTCGATGCGCGGCGGCGGCGCGTCCAACAGGTCCACCTGGGGCAGCTTCGCGTCCGTCGGATCGGTGAACAGCGTCTGCTGGCGCTCCTTGATGACGCGCGTGGACTTCGGCACCTCGGCGACCGGCGGCTCGATGACGATCGGGATGTGATGCTCTTCCTCGACCAGACGCTCGACCTCGACGACCGCTTCGCGCTCGCGTTTGGCTTCCTTGCCGACGCGCTTGTCCTCGGCGATCTCGCGACGGACCTCGCGCTTCTCGATCAGACGTTCGATCTTGGTTCCGATCTGCTCGGCCACGCGCAGCCAGGAGAACTTCAGCGCCAACGACACGCCGGCCACCAGCGCGGCGATCCACACGACGCCAGAACCCGCGAAGCCGAGCAGCTTCATGCTGGCGGGTCCGAGCAGGTAGCCCAACACGCCGCCGGCATGTCCGGGCAGGTGCGACTCCCAGCCATAGAGGCGGGTCCATTCGAGCGCGCAGCTCGCGGCCATCAGGAGAACGAGGCCGGCTACCGTCGGCAGGCGCTCCTTGAAGGTCAGCATCGGGCCGCCGTCGGCGCGCAGCATGCGCGCCAGGCCGCTCAGCCACGCACGCAGCGAGATGAGCATCAGCCACCAGCAGGAGTAGCCGAAGCCGAACAGCATCAGGTCGGAGATCCAGGCGCCGAGCGCACCGACGCGGTTGTGCGCCGGGGCTGAGGTGCCGGCCGTACTGAAGGCCGCATCGGCGCGGTCATGGCTGACCATGGCGAGCAAGACCAGGCACCACACCAGCGCGCCGATCAGCAGCCACAGCGGCGTGCGCAGCGGACTGGGAGGCGCGGGCGGCGCGGCGGGCGGCGCGGCCTTCTTGGACTTGCGTGCCGGCGCGGGGCGCTCGGTCGGAGCGGCGTCGTCACCGCCGCCCAGCAGGGAACCGGGAAAACTCATTCCTCGATTGTGACGCACAAGCCCCGCGTCCCGGACGCGGGGCTCCTCACCAAGGTGAAGAAACGTTGAAGCGTCAGTCTCTGGCGCCTCAGTCGTGCTGCAGGCGTTCCTTGATGACCACGGAGCCGTTCTCGAGCGTCTCGATGACGCCCTTGTCCTCCAGGTCCTTCATGACGCGGCTGACCATCTCGCGCGACGCGCCGACGACCTTCGCCATGTCCTGCCGCGATACCTTGCCGCGAATGATCTTCACGCCCTTCTCTTCCTCCGCCATGTCCAGCAGCGTACGCGCGACGCGACCGTAGACATCGAGCAGCGCGAGCGACTCGATCTGGCGGTCCGCGTTTCTCAGCCGCGCGACGAGGCCGCGCAGGATGCCGTAGGCCAGGCTCGACGAATCCGGCAGACCGCGTCCGAAATCGGCGCGGCCCAGCACCAGCATGTCGGTCTGCACCTCGGCGCGGACCGTGGCCGAGTGCGGCTCGTTGTCGATGAGGCTCATCTCGCCGACGTAGTCGCCAGGCTGCAGCACGGCGAGGATGACTTCGCGGCCGCGGCTGTCCGCGGTCAGCACGCGGGCGCGGCCGTTGAGCAGGATGAAGAGCGCGTTGGACTTGGTGCCCTGCTCGACGATCAACTCGCCGCGTTTGAAGCGCCGTTTGACGACGCTGTCCGCGATGGACTGGGCCTGGTCGGCGGTCAGCAGGGAGAACAAGGGAACCCTGCGGATCAGATCCAAATTGGACAACATGGCCATGAAGGGATGCCTCCTGTCGGGGGTTAGGGTCAATCGTGGTTGTCAGGATGGCAGAGAGACCCGCCACCTAGAATGGATGCATTGTGCCAATTTGTTCACGCCTGTTCATAGGGTCAACGCCATAGGCCGCCCGCCGGTCCCCTTAGGCTGTCGACCCTTGCGTCCGTTGAACGCATCCCCATTTCCCCCGTCATGAGCCAAAACACCCGCCACGCCCAGCTGTTGATCCTCGGTTCCGGCCCCGCCGGCTACACCGCCGCCATCTATGCGGCGCGTGCCAACTTGAAGCCGCTTCTGGTGACGGGCATGGCGCAAGGGGGTCAGTTGATGACCACGACCGAAGTGGACAACTGGCCCGCCGACGTGATGGGCGTGCAAGGCCCCGAACTGATGCAGCGCTTCCAGGAACACGCCGAGCGTTTCCAGACCGAGATCGTCTTCGACCACATCAACAGCGTCGACTTTTCCAAGCGTCCGTTCACGCTCACCGGCGACAGCGCGGTCTACACGGCCGACGCGGTGATCCTGGCCACCGGCGCTTCCGCGCAATACCTGGGACTGCCGTCGGAAGAATCGTTCATGGGCCGCGGCGTCAGCGCCTGCGCGACTTGCGACGGCTTCTTCTATCGCGAGCAGGAAGTCTGCGTCGTCGGCGGCGGCAATACCGCGGTCGAGGAAGCGCTGTACCTGTCCAACATCGCCAGCAAGGTCCATCTGATCCACCGTCGCGACAAGTTCCGCGCCGAGCCGATCCTGGTCGACAAGCTGATGGACAAGGTCAAGGCCGGCAAGATCGAACTGCACGCGTTCCAGACGCTGGACGAGGTGCTGGGCGACGCGAGCGGCGTGACCGGCGTGCGCATCAAGAGCACGCAGGACGGCACGACCACCGACATCAAGTTGCAGGGCTGCTTCATCGCGATCGGTCACAAGCCCAACACGGACATCTTCCAGGGCCAGATCGAAATGAAGGACGGCTACATCCGCACGAAGAGCGGTCTGGAAGGCTTCGCCACGATGACCACCGTGCCGGGCGTGTTCGCCGCGGGCGACGTGCAGGACCATGTGTATCGCCAGGCCATCACCAGTGCCGGCACCGGCTGCATGGCGGCGCTGGATGCTCAGCGTTTCCTGGAGCAGGAATCAGCCTGACCCTTCCGCTCTGCGCGACCGTGGCGCCCCTGGACGGGCCCCCCCCCGAGGCTCACTGACCGGCCCGCCTTTGCGCGGGCCGGTTCGTTTCTGCTACACTCTTCGTTTCCCCGCGCCATCAACCTGTGAAGGATCTTGACGCGAGGAAGATGGGATACCGCCACCCTATGGCGAGGTGAGGCCGCCGCCCGCGACTCGACAGCGAGGTCGAGACGATTGGGACGGTCGCCGGATGACAAGTATCGGAGTGTCCTCATGGCACGCGTCTGCGAAGTCACGGGCAAGAAGCCCATGGTCGGGAACAACGTTTCCCACGCCAACAACAAAACCAAGCGCCGGTTCCTCCCGAACCTGCAATACCGCCGTTTCTGGGTCGAAAGCGAAAACCGCTGGGTCCGTCTGCGCATCACCAACGCCGGGCTGCGTCTGATCGACAAGAAGGGCATCGACGCCGTGCTGGCCGACCTGCGCGCGCGCGGTCAAGCCTAATCACTGAACCAGGAGCGACACCATGGCATCCAAAGGCGGACGCGAGAAGATCAAGCTGGAATCCACTGCCGGCACCGGTCATTTCTACACCACCAACAAGAACAAGAAGACCACGCCTCAAAAGCTGGAATTCATGAAGTTCGACCCCAAGGCACGCAAGCACGTGCTGTACAAGGAAACCAAGCTGAAGTGATTCAGCCCGGTCCTTGAAGAAGAAAACCCGCCTATCGGCGGGTTTTTTCATGGGCGACCGAAAAGGGGCGTCACGGCCCCCATCGCGATCAGCGGGTCGGCGCCAGGTGCGCCTTGCCAAGCAGTTCGCGCGCCATCCAGTCGTCGATCATCTTCTTCTCATAGCGCAGCGGCTCGGAGTCGAAGTAGCGGTTGCCGACGCCATTCTGGTAGTCCATGTCCTTCAAGTCCGCCTTGCCGGACTTCAGGACCTGGCCGTTCTCGCTGAGCGTATAGGTGAAGCTCATGCGCGGAATCGTCACCGATCGAAGGATGCGGAGCCGATCGGTGCGGACATGCGGTTCGACTTCCCCCGCGAGGTCGACGTCGGTGACGTCGATCTTGAGCTGCTTGCCGGGCAGCTCGCGCGCGGCGAGCGCCTTGAAGTGCTCTTCCAGTTGCTTTATGGCGTTGTCGCGGTCCACGCCGACCCAGCCGATGTCGGAGAAGTTCTCCGGCTTGATGAAGTTGACTTCCGCTTGAGCCTGCGCAGCCGCGGCGATCGCGCCCAGGCTGGCGCCCATCAGGCCGAACAACACAGTGCGCTTGAAAAGGGTCGAGGCCATCATGTCAATCTCCTTGTCTGAGAGTTCAACAAATTATGGGCGCCGCCAAGAAAAAAGGCGCCCGGTAGGGGCGCCCTTTGCATTGCTTCATCTCCGCCTGGGTGTCGGCCATCACTCTGGCCGACCTCGGGGCACGATGAGCCGACCTTCGCTCAGACGCGCACCGTGCGCAAACCCGTCGCGAAGGCCTTCAGTTCGGCGATGCCGCTTTCTTCGGCCTTGCGGCACCAGGCCTGCAGGTCATGCACCAGCTGCTCAGCCGACACGTTCGTGCGGGTCCACAACTGACGCAGTTCTTCGCGCATCGTCACCAGCTTGTCGAGCACCGGGCTCGCCGCGCGGGCGCCGTTCAGTTGCTCCTGATAGGCAGCCGGGATCTTCTCGGCATCGCGATGCAGCCAGCGGGTCGCCAGCTTGAACTGATGGAACTTGACGCTGTGCTGCTCGCCCGCAGCCTTCAACTGGAGCAGCTCGGCCTTACAGGCGCCGCGCAGGCCGCGCGCATAACGCGCCATCACTTCATAGCGGTTGGCGATGATGGCCTCCAGGGTGTCCTTGTCGGCCACCGCCTTGAGTTCGCCGGTCTTCATCTGGGGCGCGGTCTTGCGCACCTTCGCCCAGCCGATCATCTCCATCGCACGGATGTAGCCCCAGCCGATGTCGAACTCGAAAGGCTTGACCGAGAACTTGGCCGACGTCGGATAGGTGTGGTGATTGTTGTGCAGCTCTTCGCCGCCAATGATCACACCCCACGGCGAGACGTTCGTCGACGCGTCCTGCGCCTCGAAGTTGCGATAGCCCCAATAGTGACCGACGCCGTTGATCACGCCGGCGGCCCAGAACGGGATCCAGGCCATCTGCACCGCCCAGACCGCCATGCCGGCCACGCCGAACAGCGCCAGGTCGATGATCATCATCAGGGACACGCCCCACACCGAACGGCCGGTGTAGACATGGCGCTCGATCCAGTCGTCCGGCACGCCATGGCTGAACTTCTTGATCGTTTCTTCGTTCTTGGCTTCGGCGCGATACAACTCGGCGCCACGCGTCATCACCGTCTTGATGCCGCGGGTGACGGGGCTGTGCGGATCATCCTCGGTCTCGCACTTCGCGTGGTGCTTGCGGTGGATGGCCACCCATTCGCGAGTGACCATGCCGGTCGTCAGCCACATCCAGAAGCGGAAGAAGTGCGACGGAATCGGACCCAGGTCGAGTGCCCGGTGCGCCTGGGCGCGGTGCAGGAAGATCGTGACGCCAGCAATGGTGATATGCGTCACCACGAGGGTGAAGACCACGATCTGCCACCAGCTGGCGCCGGTGAGGCCGTCGATCATCCACGCCAGGATGGCGTCGTGCACAGACATCAATACGTTCATTCGGTCCTAACCCTGCTCGCGAGGAGCCAGTTGTCCACAGGAAGCCCCGATTGTAGGCGACGCACTCTAGAAATCGCCCAGATGTAAGCCGCTTTCCCGTCGGTCTTTTGACGCTTCACGACCGGAAGGGCCTGAAGACGTGATCGAACAGACACGATGGCCCGTTCGCAATAAGAAACATGCCGCTGACAGGACCCCCTGCCAGATCCGGTCGGCAGGCTCATTTCTTACGTTCCCAGACTGCGGCGAAGAAGCCGTCGCTCTGGTGACGATGGGGCCACAGGCGCAGATAGCCGTTCTCGGACAGCTGTGCCGCCTGGGTCGCGTCGACCTGGGCGTGGGTCAGCACGTCCTGCGCGGGCATCAGGACGAAGTCGGGATGCGCCTCCGCGAAGGCCTGGGCGACCGACTCGTTCTCGGCATCGAGCAGCGAACAGGTCGCATAGACCAGGCGGCCGCCCGGCTTGAGCAGGCGCGAGGCGCTGTTCAGGATGGCCAGCTGCTTGTCGTGCAATTCCAGGACGCTGTTCGGGGATCGGCGCCATTTCAGATCGGGATTCCGGCGCAGCGTGCCCAGGCCCGAGCACGGCGCATCGACCAGCACGCGGTCGATCTTGCCGGCCAGGCGCTTGACGCGCTCATCGCGTTCGTTGCTGATCTGCACGGGGTAGACGTTCGACAGCCCGCTGCGCGCCAGGCGCGGCTTGAGCTTGTCGAGTCGATGCCCCGAGACGTCGAATGCGTACAGCCGACCGGTGTTGCGCATCGCGGCACCCAGCGCCAGGGTCTTGCCGCCGGCGCCGGCGCAGAAATCGACGACCATCTCTCCGCGCTTGGCCTCGGTGAGCAAGGACAGCAATTGGCTGCCTTCATCCTGCACCTCGACCTGGCCGCTGGTGAAGACGTCCAGCTTCTGCAGCGCCGGCTTGCCTTCGAGCCGCAGGCCCCAGGGCGAGAACGGCGTCAGCGACGACGCGAATCCCTTGTCCTTCAAGGCCGCCTGCACGTCCTCGCGCTTGGCCTTCAGCAGGTTGACACGCAGGTCCAGGGGCGCGGACACGTTGACGGCGTCCGCCAGTTGCCAGAACTGCTCATCACCCAGACGCTGCCTCAGCGGCTCGACCAGCCAGTCGGGCAGGTTGTGGCGCAGCTTCTCCGGCAGCTTGCTGCGGTCGACCTTCGCCACCTGCTTGAGCCATTGCTGCTCCTGGTCATCGGTGGCCGCGCGGAGGAAGGTGTCGCTGCCGGCCCAGGCGAGGATCGCCAGCCGCCGCGACATCGGACCGCGGCCCGACTGGGCCAGATGCTGCAGCACCGGACGCTGGCGCAGCACGGCGTAGGCGGTTTCGGCGATGGTGTGGCGCTCGCGCTGGCCAAGCGCCTTGTGCGCACGGAAGAAATCGGAAACGAGGGCGTCGGCGGGCTTGTCGAACAGCAGCAGGCTGTCCACCAGTTCGGCGCAGAGTTCAAGAAGGGCATTAGGATGCATCGCGCGATTATCCCCGGCTCCGGCGTCAGGCCCGCGCCCTGCCCCATTCCCGCCGTCACGACCCTGCCCATGAGCGCCTCCCACACCGTCCCAGCCCCTGCCGCGCACGGCGCCGGCGATCCGCTGCAACCGCTGCCCGAGGCGCCCACCGGGCGCTACCGCCACTACAAGGGCGGCGAGTACGAGGTCCGCGGCGTCGTCCGCCACAGCGAGACGCTGGAGCCCCTCGTGCTCTACGTGCCGCTCTACAACGACAGTGGCCTGTGGGTGCGTCCTTACGGCATGTTCTTCGGCTCCGTCGACGTCGACGGGGTGACGCAACCGCGCTTCGCCCGGATCCCGGACTGATTGCGCGTGGATCGGCCCATGCCCCTGCTGCACCAGATCAAGCGCCGCCCCCGCCTGCTGATCGGCGCGGCCACCGGCGCACTGCTGGCGGCCGCCTGGCCGGTCGAACTGGCCTGGCACACCCGCGCGTTGCTGGGCTGGAGCGCCGGCGTCTGGACCTACCTCGTGCTGATCGGCTGGATGATGTTCCGCACCGATGCGGAAGACGTCGAGGAGCAGGCCGGCGCCGTCGCGGACGGTGCGCCGACGGTGCTGGTCTTGGCGATCCTCGGCGGTGCCGCCAGCATGGCGGCGATCGCGCTGGAACTGGCGCAGGTGAAAGAGGCCGGCCTGTTGAAGGCCTGGCCGCACCTGCTGGTGGCATCGGCGACGCTGACCGGTTCGTGGCTGCTGCTTCCGGTGGAGTTCGGACTGGCGTATGCGTCGCTGTTCCACTGCGGCCCGAAGGCGCCCCACGGGCTGGAATTCCCCGGTGACGAGGACGCTCCCGACTACCTGGATTTCTTCTATTTCGCGGCCACGGTCGCCGCGACCTCACAGACCTCGGACGTCGTCGTCAGCGCGCGACCGATCCGGCGACTGGTGCTGGTGCAGGCGATACAGGCCTTCGTGTTCAACACCGTCGTGCTGGCGCTGACGATCAACTTCCTTGCCGGCATGCTGGGCTGAACGCCCGGCCGGGGATTCAGCCCTCGGCGCAGCCTGCGACGGGTCGTGCGGCCATGCGGTCAGTTGAACATCTGCGGCTCGCCGCCGCGATGGAGGACGCGCGCGCCCTGGATCGCGAGCTGCCCCTCGACGAACCAGCGCACGGCGCTCGGGTACATGCGGTGTTCGACCTTGAGCACGCGCGCCGCCAGCGCCGCCTCGTCGTCGCCGTCCAGCACCGGCACGATGGCCTGCGCGACGATCGGACCATGGTCCAGTTCCGCCGTCACGAAGTGCACCGTCGCGCCCGCCACGCGGCAGCCGGCCTCGATGGCGCGCTGGTGCGTGTGCAGCCCCGTGAATGCCGGCAGCAGCGACGGGTGGATGTTGAGCATGCGCCCCGAGTAATGACCGGTGAACGCCGGCGTCAGAATGCGCATGAAGCCGGCCAGCACCACCAGATCGGGGGCGAAGCCATCGACGACGCGCTGCAGTTCCGCATCGAACGCAGCGCGCGCGGCGTCTCCCTTGCCGAAGGCCTTGTGGTCGACGACCGCGGTGGCGACGCCATGCGCCCGCGCGAATTCAAGCCCGGCGGCATCCGGCCGGTTGCTGATCACCGCGGCGATGCGGGCCGGCCATCCACCGGCCGTGCAGGCCTGGACGATGGCCTCCATGTTGGAGCCTCGCCCGGAGATCAGGATCACGATGTTCTTCATGGGCCGGCAGTGTAGCCAAGGGCATCGGCGCCAGCGCACTGCCATGACCGGCGTCGACCGGGCCGACGCTCCCTACAATCGCCCTCCCGCCGTCGCATGTCCGACCTCGTCCCGAGATCGCCGCGCGCCGGTGCGGCCACCGCCCCAGCCTTCCGCCATGACCGACCAACCCACCCTCACCCCGCGCCAGCGCGTGCTCTCCGGCATGCGTCCGACGGGCGCGCTGCACCTCGGCCATTACCACGGCGCGCTGAAGAACTGGGTGCGATTGCAGGACGCCTACGACTGCTTCTTCTTCGTCGCCGACTGGCACGCCCTGACCACGCATTACCAACACCGCGAAGGCCTGGAACAGAGCGTCTACGACATGGTCGTCGACTGGCTGGCGGCCGGCGTCGATCCGGAACAGGCGACGCTCTTCATCCAGAGCCGCATGCCGGAACACGCCGAGCTGTTCACGCTGCTGGCGATGAGCACGCCGTCGAGCTGGCTGGAACGGATGCCGAGCTACAAGGACCTCGTGGCCGAGAACCGCGAGCTGGCGACCTACGGCTTCCTCGGCTACCCGCTGCTTCAGGCGGCCGACATCCTGATCTACAAGGCGGCCTTCGTGCCGGTCGGCGAGGACCAGGCACCGCACGTCGAGGTGACGCGCGAGGTCGCGCGACGCTTCAACCACCTCTACCGGCAGCCCTCGGCGCCGCTGTTCCCGGAGCCGCAGGCGCTGATGACCGAGAACTCGCGACTTCCCGGCCTGGACGGACGCAAGATGAGCAAGACCTACGGCAACGCGATCGCGATGCGCGACGCGCCGGAGGTCGTCGCCGATAAGGTGCGCAAGATGCAGACGGATCCGCAGCGCGTGCGTCGCGGCGATCCGGGCGAGCCCGAGCGCTGCCCGGTGTGGGCACTGCACAAGGTCTATGCCGACAGCGACACGCGGGCATGGGTCGAGTCGGGCTGCCGCAGCACGGGCATCGGCTGCCTGGACTGCAAGCAGCCGCTGATCGAGGCGATCCACGATGAGCAGGCGCCCTGGCGCGCCCGCGCCGACGAACTGCTCGCCGATCCGAAGAAGGTCCACTGGATCGTCGAGGTCGGCACCGAACGTGCCCGTGCGGTGGCACGCAAGACGCTGCGCGAGGTGCGCGGCGCGATGGGCATCGACTACTGAGCACGCACAGATGGCCGGCATCCACATCACCGACATCGAGTCCGCCATCAATTGGTGGCGACAGCGCTCGCCGGGCGACGGCGTGACGCTGGGTCCCGAGCTGCGCGCGCTGGCGGAGGTCTATGCGCTGATGGTCTTCCATCACGAGACCGAGTGCGACGAGGACTCGATGCCGCCGCGCGCGCTCGCGGCCTGGACGCGCTGGTACGACACCACGCCGGACGCGCCCTGCATCGCGATCTGTTCGACCAGCCAGGGCGACGAACTCTGCAAGGGCTGCGGACGCAGCTTCGACGAGGTCCAGAACTGGCCGGTGCTGACGCCCGGAGAGAAACGCGCCACCTGGCGGCGGATCACGATCGAAGGCACGGCGTGGCGCTTCAACCGCTATGCGGAGCGGGCGATCGAGCGGCGCAACGCCGCCGGCGCCGACGCTCAAGCGGCCGCCGACAAGGATCCCGCTTGAGCGCTGCGCTCCACGGCCGCCTCGCGAGCCTGCGCCAGATCCTGCCGCTCGCGTGGCCCGTGTTCATCGGGCAACTCGCAGTGCTGGCGTATTCGACGATCGACACGCTGCTCGTCGCCCGCCACTCCGCCATCGACCTCGCGGCCCTCGCGGTTGGCTCGGCCGTCTACACGTCGGTGTTCGTGGGATTGATGGGCGTGGTGCTGGCGATCTCGCCGGTGGCCGGGCAGCTCTTCGGCGCGAAGCGCATGGCCGAAGCCGGCGACAGCCTGCATCAGGCCGCGTGGCTCGCGCTGGCGCTCACGGTGATCGGCGAATTGATCCTGTGGTTCCCGCAGCCCTTCCTCGCGATCTCGCAGGTCAGTCCCGAGATCGCCGCAAAGATCCGCGACTACCTGCGCATGCTGGGCATCGCGCTGCCCGCGGCCTTGCTGTTCACCGCCTACCGCGGCTTCAACACGGCGGTGTCGCGACCGAAGGCGGTGATGGCGTTGCAGATCGGCGGACTGCTCTTGAAGTTCCCGGCCAGCGCGCTGCTGATCGGCGGATTCACGCTGGGGCCGCTGCACGTGCCACCGCTGGGCGCGGTCGGCTGCGCGATCGCGACGGCAATCGTGATGTGGAGTCAGCTGCTGATCGCACTGGCCGTGCTGCGTCGCGATCCGTTCTATGCCGCGTTCGGCTTCGCTCGGACCGGGCTGCATCGCCCACGCAAGGACACGTTGATGCGGCTGCTGAAGCTGGGCGTGCCCATGGGCGCGTCCGTGCTGATCGAGGTGACCGGCTTCACCTTCATGGCGATCTTCATCGCGCGGCTGGGCACGACGCCGGTGGCGGGGCACCAGCTCTGCGCCAACCTCGTGGCGATGATGTTCATGCTGCCGCTGTCGCAGGCGAACGCCTGCAGCACGCTCGTGGCGCAGGCCATGGGCGCGCGCGACTATGCGGCGGCGCGCCGGCTCGGCTGGCATGGATTGGAGATCGCGCTGGCGATCGCGTTCGTACTCGGCGGCGTGGTCTTCTCGCTGCGGGAGCAGGTGCTGGGCCTTTACACCAGCAATGCCGCCGTCATCGCCGCCGCGCTGCCCCTGCTGGGCTGGTTGTGGCTCTTCCACGTGTCCGACGCCGGCCAGACCGTGGCCGCCTTCGTGCTGCGCGCCCATCACATTGCGACCGCGCCGATGCTCATCTACGCGTTCGCGATCTGGGGGCTCGGCCTGGGCGGCGGCTACTGGCTGGTCTTCGGCGACCATGCCGTCGCGTTGCCCGCGATCATGCAGGGCGCGATGGGGTTCTGGAGCGCTGCCTCAGTCGGACTTGCCGCCGCCGCGATCGGGCTCGGCGTCCTGCTGGCCCTCGTTCATCGCCGGGAGATCGGGCGTTGAGCGTCAGCCAGCCACGTTCAGCGGCAATGTGATCACGAAGCAGCTGCCGCCGCCCTCGCGGGCATCGCATCGCACCGTGCCCTGGTGGGCCGTCGCGATCTGCTTCACCAGGCTCAGGCCGAGTCCCACGCCGCCCGACACCTCGGCATGGCCGGGCAGACGGAAGAAGGCCTCGAAGATCCGCTCGCGCATCGGCTCGGGCACGCCCGGACCGCGGTCGCAGACCTGCAACTCGACGCGATCCTGCCCGGCGCGGCGCACCTTGAGCTCGACGACCGGCCCGCCGTAGCGGCGTGCGTTCTCGAGCAGGTTGCGCAGCGCGCGTCGCAGCAGGCGGTCGTCGCCGTTCAGCGGCAGGCGGGCGATGCCGGTCTCGATCTCGAGCTCGGCGTCACCCAGCGCGGCCGATTCGGCGGCGATCGCCAGCAGGTCCACCGGCTCCAGCCGCAGCGACTGCGCGCCGCCTTCCAGCCGGCTCGCCAGCAGCACCTCTTCGACGAGCGCGTCCAGCTCCACGATGTTGGTGTTGATCTCCTGCCCCAGGCGCGCGCGCTGGGCCGGCGACGCGTCGTCCAGCATCGAGAACGCCATCTTCAGCCGCGCCAGCGGCGAGCGGAGTTCATGGCTCGCGTTGGCGAGCAGGCTCTTCTGCGATCTCAGCAAAGCCTCGATCCGTTCGGCGGCGAGGTTGAAGCTGGTCGCGAGCGCGGCGACTTCGTCCTTGCCGTTGTCCTGCACGCGGAAACTCAGATCGCCGGAGCCGAACTGCTCGACACCGGACTTCAGCGACTCCAGCCGGCGCGTCAGCCGGCGCACGACCGGATAGGCCCCGACGGCCACGGCCACGAACAGCACCGCCAGCAGCACGGCCAGGGCTTCGCCGCTCGGGCGGGGGATCCAACCGGGCAGCCAGGAGCCGTTCGCCGCATCCTCGCGACGCTGCTGCTCCAAACGGTCCAGCATGCGCTGGCGCATCTGCTCGACTTCGGGCCGCGGCTCGCGGCGGATGGGACTGCGCACGTCGTTCGGCGGCGGGCCATCGACGAACGGATCGCGGCGCTCGCGCTGCATCCGGTGCGGACCGCTCGCGGCACGCGCGTCGGCTTCGAGCTTGTCCTGGCCGGTCGGCCCAGATGCGCCCGGCGGGCGGGCCAGGCGCAGGAACAGCAGGTGCCGCCCGTCGTCCAGCGGCACGCGCTGCACGCGCGAACCGGGCAGGTCCTCGCGGCGCTCGAACAGCGGCGAAGCGCCGATACGGCGTCCGCGCGAATCCTCCAGCGCCAGCGCCATCCGCAGGCGCTGACCCCAGTCCTCGACGGCGTCGGCCTGCTCGTCGGTCGACGCGGTGACCGGCGGCAGCGCGCGCTGCACCAGCACCGCGAGCGCCACCAGCCGCTCCGAGGCGGCCTGCTCGAAGGTCCCGCGCTCCTGCTCGATGCGGCCTTGGAAGAGCCACGCCGAGCCCAGCGCAAATGCCAGCAACACCACCACGACGGTGATGTAGATGCGCAGGTACAGCGCCTTCACTGCGTCGCAGCCTTCATTCCAGGCCTTCGGCGTCCTGCTTGCGAGCGAACACGTAACCGGCACCGCGCACCGTGAGCACGCGGCGCGGGTTCTTGGCGTCGTCCTCGATGACCGAACGGATGCGGGAGATGTGCACGTCGATCGAGCGGTCGAAGGCCTCCAGCGGGTGGCCCTTGAGCGCGTCCATGATCTGGTCGCGCGACAGCACCCGGCCCGGGCTCTGCGCCAGCACGACCAGCAGGTCGAACTGGTGGCTCGTCAAGTCGCAGGCATTGCCGTCCAGGCGCACCTGTCTCGCCGCCAGGTCGATCTCCAGGCGGCCGAAGCGCAGCACCTCGTCGCCCATCGCCTGGGGCTCGGTGCGGCGCAGCAGCGCCTTCACGCGGGCCTGCAGCTCACGGGGCTCGAAGGGTTTGGGCAGGTAATCGTCCGCGCCCAGCTCCAGGCCGAGGATGCGATCCATCGGCTCGCCGCGTGCCGACAGCATCAGCACCGGCAGGCGGCGCCAGCGCTTGTCGCTGCGCAGTTGGCGGCAGAACTCGAGGCCATCGCCGTCGGGCAGCATCAGGTCCAGGACCAGCAGTTCGAACTGGCCGGCCTCGAGCTCGGTGCGGCCCTGCGCCAGCGAACCGGCAAAGCTGACGTCGAAGCCGGCGCTGCTGAGGTAGTCGCCCAGCATCGCGGTGAGCCGGGCGTCGTCGTCGATCAGGAGCAGTCGTGGGTTCATCGGGCGTTGCGGTGCAGCCACCGACCGGGCCGGATCGGCCAGGCCGCGCGCCGCGGACTCATCGAAAGACTGAAGCATAGCCGGCCTCGTGCGTTCAGCGGTCAGTGAAAGGCTTCGGGACCGGGTTGGCCTCGTTGGCGCCGCGGCGTTCCTTGGCGCGCTCGGCGCGGTCCTTCATGCGCTCCTTCATCTTCTCGCGCTGCTGGTCCTTCAACTGGGCGATCTTGGCGCGCTGCTCGGGGGTCAGGACACGCGACGCGTCGATCATGGCCAGCGTGATGCGCTTGGACTCGACGTCATGCGCGGCGTGCATCTGCTGGCGCACCTGCTCGACGGCGTTGGCGTCGACGGTCGGCGCGGTGAACAGCGCCTGCATGCGCTCGTGCAGCTGACGCTCGGTGTCGCGTTGCGTCTTCAGGTCCTTGTGCGCGGCGTCGAAGATCTGCTTGATCTGGGCCCGCTGCGCATCGGTGACGCCGGCGTCCTTCAGCAGCTTGCCGTGCATCGGGCCCATGGGGCCGAAGCCGGGGCCGCCGAAATCGGGGCCACCGCGGTGCATGCCGTGCGGCGGGGGCGGCGGCGCGTCGCCCGGTGCCGTCTGGGCGTGCGCCGCCAGGGCGGCCACGCTCATCGTCGCGGCCAGGGCCAGCATCTTGAGGGGGCGGGAGAAGCTCTTGACCATCTCGGGATCTCCAAATCGTTCTGGGGTGAGGAAATGGTCGAGGGCGCGCGTCAATTGGCCGTGGGCGCGCCGTAAAGATTCGTGAAATGAATCAGCGCCAATGAAAAACGCCCGCGGTGCCTCTTGAAATCGAGACATCGCGGGCGGATTGGCGTCTGCACACCGCTCGGCATTGCGTGACCGCCGCGGCTCCGATTCGGGAGGCTCCGCTAGGCGCAAACCGGAGCCATAGCCCAGCTATGGCGAGGATTTGCAACGACGCGGAGCGCCCGAAGCGGAGCTGCGGAGGTTACGCAATAGGTTTGAAACGCACGCGCTTCGGTCGCGCGCCTTCTTCGCCCAGGCGCTTCTTCTTGTCGGCTTCGTACTCGTGGAAGTTGCCGTCGAAGAAGAACCACTGCGAGTCGCCCTCGCAGGCCAGGATGTGCGTGCAGATGCGGTCCAGGAACCAGCGATCGTGGGAGATCACCATCGCCGAGCCGGCGAACTCCAGCAGCGCCTCTTCCAGCGCGCGCAGGGTTTCGACGTCCAGGTCGTTCGACGGTTCGTCGAGCATCAGCACGTTGCCGCCCTGGGCCAGGGTCTTGGCCAGGTGCAGACGGCCGCGCTCACCGCCGGACAACTGGCCGACCATCTTCTGCTGGTCGTTGCCCTTGAAGTTGAAGCGGCCGATGTAGGCGCGCGACGGCATCACGAACTTGCCGACGATGATGTTGTCCAGACCGCCGGAGACGTCCTCCCACACGGTCTTGTTGGCGTCCAGGCTCTGGCGGCTCTGGTCGACGAAGGCCAGCTTGGCCGTCTTGCCGATCTTCACCGTGCCGCTGTCCGGCTGCTCCACGCCCTGGATCATGCGGAACAGCGTCGACTTGCCGGCGCCGTTCGGGCCGATGATGCCGACGATCGCGCCCGCCGGGACCTTGAACGACAGGTTGTCGATCAGGACGCGGTCGCCGAAGGACTTGGTCACGCCTTCGAACTCGATCACCTCATTGCCCAGGCGCTCGGCCACGGGGATGAAGATCTCGTTGGTCTCGTTGCGCTTCTGGTATTCGACGTCGCTCAGTTCCTCGAAGCGGGCCAGACGCGCCTTGCTCTTGGCCTGGCGGCCCTTCGCGTTCGAGCGCACCCACTTCAGTTCTTCCTTCATCGCCTTGGCGCGGGCGTCCTCGGTCTTCTGTTCCTGCTCCAGGCGGCGTTCCTTCTGGTCCAGCCAGTCGGAGTAGTTGCCCTTCCAGGGAATGCCGTGGCCGCGGTCCAGTTCCAGGATCCATTCGGCGGCGTTGTCCAGGAAGTAGCGATCATGGGTGATCGCCACCACGGTGCCGGGGAAGCGCTGCAGGAACTGCTCCAGCCACTCGACCGATTCGGCGTCCAAGTGGTTGGTCGGTTCGTCCAGCAGCAGCATGTCGGGCTTGGACAGCAGCAGGCGGCACAGCGCCACGCGGCGCTTCTCGCCGCCGGACAGCACGCCGATGTTGGCGTCCCACGGCGGCAGGTTCAGCGCGTCGGCGGCCAGTTCCAGCTGCAGGTCGGTGTTCTCGGAGCCGGCGGCGGCGATGATCGCCTCCAGCTCGCCCTGCTCGGCGGCCAGCGCGTCGAAGTCGGCGTTCTCTTCGGCGTAGGCGGCATAGACCTCGTCCAGGCGCTTCTTGGCGGCCAGCACGCCGCCGATGCCTTCCTCGACCGCTTCGCGCACGGTCTGGTCCGGATTCAGCTGCGGCTCCTGCTCCAGGTAGCCGATCTTGATGCCAGGCATCGGGACGGCTTCGCCCTCGATCTCCTTGTCGACGCCGGCCATGATCTTCAGCAGCGTGGACTTGCCCGAGCCGTTCAGGCCCAGCACGCCGATCTTGGCGCCGGGGAAGAAGGACAGCGAGACGTTCTTGAGGATGTGGCGCTTCGGAGGAACCGTCTTGTTGACGCGGTTCATCGAAAAGACGTATTGAGCCATGGCGATGGTTCTTCAGCGTTTCGTGGGTTGACCTGGAGCCCTGGGGCCGCCTGCAGCAGCGGGTGCGACAGTGGGGCCGGAGCCTGCGTGGGCGGCGGGGCGCCCGGGCAATAGTCGTGCATTGTCGCAGCTTCCGCCGGTGCCCCTGAACTCGACCGCCCTGCCCGTTCCCTCAGAGATGACCACCATGCTGTTCCGTTCCATCTCGCGCTCCATCTCGCGCGCCATCCCGGTTCGTTCGCGCACATCGGCCGCCCTGGGCGCCTGGCCGCTCACGATCGCCCTGAGCCTGGGGCTCCTGGGCGCCGCGCACGCGCAGACCCTGCGCTGGGCCAGCCAGGGCGACATGCAGACGGCCGATCCGCATTCGCAGAACGAAATCGTCACCAACGCGATGAACGGCCAGGTCTACGAGCGCCTGGTCTCGCGCGACCGCAACCTAAACCTGGTGCCGGGTCTTGCCACCGAATGGACGCAGCTCAAGCCCACGCTGTGGCGGCTGAAGCTGCGCCAGGGCGTGAAGTTCCAGGACGGCACGCCGTTCACGGCGGACGACGTCGTGTTCTCGATCAACCGGGCCAAGGATCCGTATTCGCAGATCAGCGTCTACGCGCAGGCCGTCGGCACGCCGAAGAAGATCGACGACCACACGGTCGAGTTCCAGCTCGACAAGGTCAATCCGATCTTCCTGCAGCACCTGGACACGCTGTTCATCATGAGCCGCAAATGGTGCGAACAGCACAACGTCGTCAAGCCGCAGAACTTCAAGGACAAGCAGGAGACCTACGCGGCCACGCATTCGAACGGCACCGGGCCGTACACGATGGTGGCCCGCGAGCCCGGCATCCGCACGACCTTCAAGCGCAATCCGGCCTGGTGGGGCAAGTTCGACGGCAACGTGCAGGACGCCGTCTACACGCCGATCGCCAACGACGCGACCCGGCTGGCCGCGCTGGTGTCGGGCGAGATCGACTTCGTGCTCGACCCGTCGCCGCGCGACATCCCGAAGCTCAAGCAGACGCCGCAGGTCAAGGTCCAGGAAGGCCCGGAGAACCGCATCGTCTTCATCGGCATGGACCAGTCGCGCGACAAGCTGCTCTACGGCAAGGTGCCCGGCGACAAGAACCCGTTCAAGGACCTGCGCGTGCGGCAGGCGCTGTACCAGGCGATCGACATCAACGCGATGCGCACCAAGCTGATGAACGGCCTGAGCCTGCCCACCGGCGGGCTGACGCCGTCGCCGCTGGGCGCGTTCAACGATCCGCAGCTGGAGACGCGCCTGCCCTTCGACCTGGCCGCGGCGCGCAAGCTGATGGCCGACGCCGGTTATGCCAACGGCTTCGAGGTCACGCTCGATTGCACCAACAACCGCTACATCAATGACGAGCGCATCTGTCTGGCGCTGGCCTCGATGTGGGCGCAGCTCAAGGTCAAGGTCAGCGTGAACGCGCAACCGCGCGTGCTGATGTTCCCCAAGCTGGAGAAGCTCGACACCAGCCTCTACATGTACGGCTGGGGCGGCAGCATCACCGACGCGGAGGTCGCGATGACGCCGTTGATGCGCAACCGCGGCGAGAAGTCGGTCGGCCAGTACAACTTCGGCAACTGGCGGGACGACAAGTTCGATCAGCTCGCCGCCGCGTCCAGCGAGGAAGCCGATCCGAAGAAGCGCGAGGAACTGATCAAGGCCGCGCTGCGCGAGTTCCGCGCGCAGACGCACCTGATCCCGCTGCACCGCCAGATGATCCCGTGGGCGACCCGCGCCAACGTGACGGTGGTCCACCGTCCCGACAACTGGTTCGAACTGCGCTGGGCCTCAGTCGCCCCGAAGTAAGGCAGATCGAACTCCCTCTCCCCGCTTGCGGAAGAGGGTCGGGGGTGAGGGCCAGCGGCCGCATTCGTGCATCAGCGCAACGGCGGATCGAACAGATACCCGATGCCGCGCACCGTGCGAATCAGCGGCGAGCTCGGATCGTCGTTCAGTTTCTGTCGCAGCCTCGACACCATCAGGTCCACCGAGCGCTCCAGCGCCGTGACGCCGTCGCCGCGCGCCAGGTGCAGCAGCTCCTGGCGTTGCAGCACGCTGTGCGGACGTTCGAGGAAGGCGCGCAGCAGCTTGTATTCGCTCTGTGACAGCACCACGCAGAAGCCCCCCGGTCCGGACAGTCGACGCGTCATCGGCTCCAGCTTGAAGCGGCCGAACATCAGCACCTCGGCCGCATCGCCCTCGCGGGGTCGCAGCAACGCCTTGATGCGGGCCTGCAGTTCGCGCGGTTCCCCGTCCTTCGGGGAGCACCGCGTCCGCGCCGCGCTCCAGGGCGAGGACGCGTTCCAGCGTGCTGTCGTGCTGCAGCAGCACGATCACCGGCATCCGCGAGCGCTGTCTCAATCGGGTCAGCGCGCCCCAGCCGGCCTCGCGGGCGTCGCTGGGATCGATGAGGGCGAGGTCCACCGGCAGCAGCGGCACGCGGTCCAGCAGGGCCGCCTCCGCGCTGTCGGTGACGCGGAAGCCCCAGGCCCGCATCAGGCCGGCGAATCGCAGGCGCGCATGCGGGTCGGGGTCCAGCAGCAGCAGATGGGTGCCGGCGGCAGGATCGGGAAACAGGGCGCTCATGACGATGGGACAAGTGGACACATTGGCGCAAGACTATGCCGCCGCAATCCCGTTTGAACGCCGATCAGGACGGGCCTCACCACCCTTTTTACCCACGGTTTACCGCACTGAAACACGGCTGCGGACACCGACACGCTTGCCTGAGTGAGGCCTGTCACCGAGCTTGCTGGAAGCTGTCCGGATCGCCGTATTTGCGCCCTTGCGGTGCACGCGTTCCCTCTTCTTCCCCCTCTTCCGCATCGAGGGAGAGGAATGGGGCGAGGCTCGTCGACCGAACCAATTGCTCACAGGGGTGACAGACCCCGTCAGCTACAATGCCCCCATCGCCGCGGCTCAGTCTTGCCGCGGCTTTATCTTTTGAGCTCACGCTCTCCCACGGCAGCCGAAGACTGGCGCCAGCCCTCACCGGGCCGGCGTGCTGCACACAAAGCCCGTTCGGGCACCAACAAAGCAGCTTATGAGTTTTGACGCATTGGGGCTCTCCCAGCCCCTGCTCCGCGCGATCGCCGATGCCGGCTACTCGACCCCCACCCCCATCCAGAGCCAGGCGATCCCCGCCGTCCTGACCGGCGGCGACCTGCTGGCCGGCGCCCAGACCGGTACCGGCAAGACCGCCGGTTTCACGCTTCCCCTGCTGGAGCGCCTGTCCGCCAGCAAGCCCGTCCGTGACGCCAAGGGACGCGTCGCGATCCGCGCGCTGGTGCTGACGCCGACCCGCGAGCTGGCCGCCCAGGTCGAGGAAAGCGTGCGCACCTACGGCAAGTACCTGCCGCTGACCAGCATGGTCATGTTCGGCGGCGTCGGCATGAATCCGCAGATCAGCCAGCTGCGCAAGGGCGTGGACATCCTGGTGGCGACGCCGGGCCGCCTGCTGGACCACGCACAGCAAGGCACGCTGGACCTGTCCAAGGTCGAGATCCTGGTGCTGGACGAAGCCGACCGCATGCTCGACATGGGCTTCATCCACGACATCAAGAAGGTGCTCGCGCTGCTGCCGGCGAAGAAGCAGAGCCTGCTCTTCTCCGCGACCTTCAGCGATGAGATCAAGGCGCTGGCCGACCGCCTGCTGGACAAGCCGGGCCTGATCGAGGTGGCGCGCCGCAACGCGACGGCCGACACGATCGCGCAGCGCATCCACCCGGTCGACCGCGACAAGAAGAAGGAACTGCTCGCCCATCTGATCACGAAGAACGACTGGCACCAGGTGCTCGTGTTCACGCGGATGAAGCACGGCGCGAACCGTCTGGCCGAGTACCTGGACAAGTCGGGCATCACCGCGATGGCGATCCACGGCAACAAGAGCCAGGGCGCCCGCACGAAGGCGCTGGCCGAGTTCAAGAGCGGCGACCTGAAGGTGCTGGTCGCGACCGACATCGCCGCGCGCGGCATCGACATCGACCAGTTGCCCCACGTCATCAACTACGAGCTGCCGAACGTCGCCGAAGACTACGTGCACCGCATCGGCCGCACCGGCCGCGCGGGCGCGCAGGGCGAGGCCCTGTCGCTGGTGTGCGTCGACGAGGAAGGCTTCCTGCGCGAGATCCAGAAGCTGATCAAGCGCGAGATCCCGCGCGAGGTCGTGCCGGGCTTCGAGCCGGACCCGAACGCCAAGCCCGAACCCATCGTGCTGGGCCGCATGGTGCTGAACGGCGGGCTGGGCAAGTCCTCGGGCTCGCCGCGTCCGGCGGGTGGCGGCGGTGGTGGTGGTGGCCGTCGCGGCGGTGGTGGTGGCGGCGGTGGCCGCTCGCAGGGCCAGGGCGGCCGTCCGCAGGGCGGCGGTCAGGGCCAGGGCCGTCCGGCGCAGGGTGCGCAAGGCGGCGGCCAGAGAGCCGGCGGCCAGCCGCAAGGTCAGCGCCAGGGACAAGGCCAAGGCGGCCAGGGTCAAGGTCAGCGTCAGGCACAAGGTCAAGGCGGTCAGCGCCAAGCTCAGGGTCAAGGTCAAGGCCAGGGCCAGGGCAGCCGTCACGGCAGCCAGGGCAACCGTCCGGCAGGCGCGGCACTGACGCGTCCGAAGTCGAACTCCTGATCCCGGACCTTCCGTGATGCAACGGCGCCCTCACCGGCGCCGTTGTCGTTTCCGCCTCCGTGCCGCCGTGCGAGACCGCATTGGGCATACTCGCGGCCACTCCCCGTCCCCATGAAGACCGCGCCCATCCTTCCGGCCCGCGTCGATTTCTCCGGCGCCATCCCGAACGCGCCGGACTTCGGCGATCTCTACCACGCCCCTTTCGGCGCGTTCGCGCAGGCGCGGCAGGTCTTCCTCGACGGCAACGAGATGCCGGAACGGTGGGCGGGTCGACGGCACTTCGTCGTGCTTGAAACGGGCTTCGGCCTGGGCAACAACTTCCTCGCCACCTGGGCCGCGTGGCGCGAGGACCCGGCGCGTTGCGAGCGGCTGGTCTTCCTCAGCATCGAGAAGCATCCGCTGACGCAGGACGACCTCGAGCGCGCTCATGCGGCGTCGCCGGAGCCTGCGCTGGCGCGCCAGTTGCTCGAGGCCTGGCCGGCACCCACGCCCAACCTGCACACGCTGGACTTCGACGAAGGCCGCGTCCGGCTGATGCTGGCGTTCGGCGACGCGCACGATTGGATGCCGGAGCTGGTGGCGTCGGTGGATGCTTTCTTCCTCGATGGCTTCGCGCCGGCGAAGAACCCCGAACTGTGGGACGACGCCATCTTGAAGCAGGTCGGCCGGCTGGCCGCGCCGGGCGCCACGGCGGCGACCTGGAGCGTCGCCCGCGGCGTGCGCGACGGATTGACGGCGGCGGGCTTCGAGGTCCGGAAGCGACCGGGCACCGGCGGCAAGTGGCAAACGACCGTGGCGCGTTTCGCTCCTCGCCATCGGGCGCCGGTGCCGCCGGGCCGGACGGCCGTCGCGCCGCAGGCCAAGGACGTGCTGATCATCGGCGCCGGGCTGGCGGGCGCCGCCTGCGCGCGCGTGCTGGCGCGGGAAGGCTTGCGAGTCACGGTGCTCGAAGGCGGCGCAACGACCGCGGCGCAGGCCTCCGGCAATCCAGGCGGACTGTTCCACGGCACGCTCCACGCCGAGGACGGTCCGCATGCCCGCTTCAGCCGCGCCGCGGCGCTCGCCACGGAGCGCGAACTGCGCCGCATCGCGCCCGCCCTGCCCTGGCTGCAATGGGGACTGCTGCGCGTCGAGCGCGATCCCCAGGCGCTGGCATCGATGCAGGCGCTGTTGGCGCGCAGCGGGCTCCCCGCCGACTATGCGCAGGCCCTGAGCGCCGAGGAAGCGGGAGCGAAGGCAGGCCTTGCATTGACCCAACCCGCATGGTTCTTCGCAGGGGGAGGCGCGGTGTCGCCGCCGGCGCTCGTGAAGGCGTGGCTGGATGAGGCGGCGCGATCCGACGGCTTCCAGTTGCGTTTGAACACGCCGGTCGAACGACTGCATCGTGACGACGCCAGCGGTCGCTGGGCCGCGTTGAACATCGTCGGCGAATCCATCGCGACCGCGGATGCCGTGGTGCTGTGTGGCGGCATCGGAAGCGCTCCGCTGGCCTCCGCATGGACGGCCGGCCCGTCGTGGCCATGGGTGGCGCAGCGCGGGCAATTGAGCCTCATGCCGCAAGACCTGTCCCCGCCGATGCTGGCGATGCCGGTGGCGGGACTGGGCTACGCGCTCACTCTCCCCGACGGCACGCTGTGCTTCGGCGCGAGCACCGATGGCGGCGACATGGACCCCACGCTCCGTGCGTCGGACCACTCACAGAACATGGATCGGTTGCGTTCGTTGCTACCGTCGGCCGCGCTCCCCGATGACATGCCCGTCGCGGGTCGTGTGGGCTGGCGCAGCCTGGTGCCGGACCGGCTTCCGATCGTGGGCGCGCTGCCGGCCGCCATGCCCGAGCGCCGCGCCGAGCAGGTGCGCTTCTGGCCGCGTCAGCCCGGCTTGATGGTGCTGGGCGCCCTCGCCTCGCGTGGGATCACATGGGCGACGCTGTGCGCCGAACTCGTCGCCGCGCAGTTGACTGGCGCACCGTGGCCGGTGGAATCGAGCCTCGCGGACGCGCTCGATCCAGCCCGCTTTGCCGCCAAGGCGCACCGGGCCACGACGTAGAGCGCCTACTCGCGCTGCAGGTCTTGCGCCTTGTCGGCCACCATCGCCAATGCCAGGGCATCCCGACCGCGCGGCGAGAGCTGGAGCATCGGCGCCATGGCCGTCACGACGGCCGCCGCAGCCACGATCGACGTCAACGCGACGCCGACGCCCCACTTCAGCAGGTTGGTGAACGCCTGATGCATTTCCGACCGGAGGCTGCCGATCTCGGCACGCACCGTGCCGATCTCCCCGCGGAGCGCGCCCACCTCCTGCTGCAGCTGCTCTCGCGTCGCCAGGGTCGGCAACACCACATCCAAGCGCGTCTTCAGCATCTGCACCTGCAGCGCCAGTTCGGCGTTTCCGCCCATCGCGCTTGCGCGCTGTCCTTCTTCATTGAACTGCATGAACTTCCCCATTGCGACGACGGGCGTCGCCCATCCATGGCCATTACTCTGCCACTGCGAGAGAAGTTGCGGATTCAACTTTCGGGGGAAGCGGCGGGGGGATTCGACCTCCCCTTGCGCGGCGTCAACACCTCTCGTCATTTCGGGGGGTCAGGCCTTGACGGCGTCCACCGGCTTGCCGTCGGCGCCCACGCGCACGACGTAGCTCGTCACCTCGCGCGACACCAGCATCGGGATGATCGTGCCGAAGCCCAGCCGCTGGAAATGCTCGGAGGCCCGGTGCTCGTCCAGGCCGCTCGCATCGGTGTACTGCTCGAGGATCACGTAGCGGTCCGGATCCTGCGGCGAGCGGTAGAACGCATACGCCAGGTTCTTGGCCTCGCGGCGCGTGGCCTCGGTCAGTTCGACGAGCAGCGCGCCGACCTGGTCGCCCAGACCCGGCTTGACGTGGTAATGCGCGATCACCTGCAGGAAGCTGCCGCGCTCGGCGGTCGGGAGACTCGTGTCGGACATGGCGGACATCGGTGAGGGACGGGGTCGTGACGGATGGCGCATTGTCCGGCGCCCCGCCGTCGAACCATTTAAGTTTCTTCACGTACGCGTCGATATGAAGCGAAGGTGCCGTCAAGGCGTCGCGCGCCCGCATGGGCGCAGACATACGAATCCAAACGGATCCAAGCGGATTCAATATCTCGGGAGACACATTCATGATTCATCTCGTGGCGGGCCGATCGATCGGCCAGCGGCTCGGCGTGGTGCTGGGCCTGGTGCTGCTGATCGCCTTCGTGGGCTCGGGCCTGAGCTACCTGGCCCTGGGCCGCGTGGCCGCCGAGACCGACGTGATGCTCAACCAGGATCTGGCCGCCGAACGTGTCGCGTCCGACTGGTACCGCAACATCACCAATGGTGTGAACCGCACCAGCGCGATCGCGGTCAGCGCGGACCCCAGCCTGGCCCAGTTCTTCGCCGCCACCTCGGCCGAATCGACCAAGCAGTCGGGCGAGCTGCAGAAGCAGCTCGACGGCTACATGGTCACGCCCGAGGAACGCAAGATGTTCGAGACGCTCAGCGAGGCCCGCAAGGGTTACCTGAGCACCCGCGACGCGGTGGCCGCCGCCAAGAAGGCCGGTGACGCGGACAAGTCTCGCGAAGTCTTCGACCGCGAGTTCCAGCCGGCCGCGGCGAAGTTCCAGGAAGCGATCCAGGCCATCGTGCAACACAAGCGCAGCTTGCTGGACGACGCCGCCAAGCAGGTCGACGCGACCAACGGCCGGGCGCGGACCGCGCTGCTGGTGTTCTCGCTGGTCGCGCTGGCGCTCGGCGTGTGGTTCGCGGTGACGCTGACGCGCTCGATCACTGGCCCGCTGCGTGGTGCCGCCGAAGTGGCGGACGCCATCGCCCATTTCGACCTGACGCAGCGCGTGCCTCAAGGCGGCCGTGATGAAACGGGCCAACTGCTCGGCTCGCTGGGTGGCATGCAATCGCAATTGCTGAAGCTGATCGGCGACGTGCGCGGCTCGGCCGAGAGCATCGGCACCGCCAGCGCGGAGATCGCCACCGGCAACCACGACCTGAGCGCGCGCACCGAGCAGACGGCCTCCAACCTGCAGGAAGTTGCCGCGTCGATGACGCAGCTGACGGGCACCGTGCGCCAGACGGCGGATTCGGCGATGACGGCCAACCAGCTGTCGAGCTCGGCAGCGGAGACGGCGCAACGCGGCGGCTCGGTGATGAGTCAGGTGGTGAGCACCATGGGCGACATCAGCAACAGCTCGCGCCGCATCGCCGACATCATCGGCACCATCGATGGCATCGCGTTCCAGACCAACATCCTGGCGCTGAACGCGGCCGTGGAAGCGGCGCGCGCCGGCGAACAGGGCCGCGGTTTCGCGGTGGTTGCGAGCGAGGTGCGTTCGCTCGCACAGCGCAGCGCCGAGGCGGCCAAGGAGATCAAGACGCTGATCGGCGCCAGCGTCGAGCGCGTCGAGTCGGGCTCGCGCCTGGTGGAAGACGCCGGCGGCGCGATGACCGAGATCGTGGCCAGCGTGCAGCGCGTGGCCGACATCATCGGCGAGATCAGCGCCGCGTCGCGTGAGCAGAGCGACGGCATCAACCAGGTCAACGCGGCCATCGGCCAGCTGGACCAGATGACGCAACAGAACGCGGCGCTGGTCGAGGAATCGGCGGCGGCGGCCGAGAGCCTCAAGGAGCAGTCGCAACGGCTGGCCACCGCGATCTCGGTGTTCCGGCTGCGCTGAGCGCTCGGGGAGCAGAAGAAAGATCGGGGCCCCGCGGGGCCCCGACGTCATTTCCTCCGGCGTTCGCTCAGAACGTCATCGTCTTCACGCCCTGCGCCGTCCCGAGCAGGCACACGCCCGCCTTGTTGCGGGCGAAGACGCCGACGGTGACCACGCCGGGCCACTGGGTGACCTCGGCCTCGAACGCGGCCGGGTCCGTGATCTTCAGGCCCTTGACGTCCAGGATCTGGCAGCTGTTGTCCGTCACGCAGTCCTTGCGCAGCACCGGCTCCGCGCCCATCGCCCGGAAACGGCGCGCGATCTGCGCGGCGGCCATCGGGATCACCTCGACCGGCAGCGGGAAGCCGCCCAGCACGTCGACCAGCTTGCTCTCGTCGGCGATGCAGACGAAGGTCTTCGCCAGATCGGCCACGATCTTCTCGCGCGTCAGCGCCGCACCGCCGCCCTTGACCATGTGCCCCTGGCGATCGATCTCGTCGGCGCCGTCGATGTAGACCTGCAGCGACTCGACCTCCGACGCGTCCAGCACCGGGATGCCCAGCGCCTTCATCCGCTCGGTGCTGCGCACCGAGCTCGACACCGCGCCCGAGATGCGGATCGCGCTGGCGGCCAGCGCGTCGATGAACTTGTCCACCGTCGATCCGGTGCCCACGCCCACCACCGTGTCCGGCGTCACGTACTGCAATGCGGCCTGGCCGACCAGGGTCTTCAATTCGTCTTGGGTCATGGCGAAGGGATCGAGCGAAGGCTCGTCGTTGATGGCGGGAGAGGAAAGGCGGGATTATCTCCGCCGCTCACGCCGGCGACGACCTCAGTCCGTACACCTTCCCGCCGACGAACAGGTACTCCGCCCGCAGCACCGCCTCCCCCTGCTCGCCCGGGGCGGCGAAGCCGATCACCGACACGTCGGTGCCCGGCCTGATCTCCTCGACCTTCCAGGCCTCCAGCCGCGTCAGCGGCGCGAGTTCGACCTCCCAGCGCCGGTCGCGCCGCGTCGGCACCTGCGTCTTCGCGAGCAGCGCCTGGCCGTCGACGGCGGTCGTCTGCTTGGGCAGCGTCCGCTGCTTCAGGTCCGCCGGCAGCACCAGCCGCTCCGGCACCTCGAGGTCCAGTTCCGCATGCGGGTTGCGCCAGGCGACCTTGAGCGCCTTGCCTTCGAGATACAACGGGCGATCCTGGTCGAAGCCGCTCCACCCGTGATGGGCGCGGACGGTGGCGGGCATCAGGGGCGCGGCCGCGAGCGCGGCCAGCAACAGACGACGTTCCATCGAAGCCTCCTTGAAAGACGCGCCGGCGGGTGGGAAGTCAGACGAACGCGATCCAGCGCCCGCAGATGATGACAGCGACCCAAATCCCCAACGACAGCAGGCATTGCCAGCGCCCGAGCCGATCCTGCGCGCGGACGCCGCCGCGCCAGTGGAACCACGCGGCGTTCAGGCCCGCCAGCGCGATCAGCGCGACCTTGATCCGCAACGCCGGATTGACCCACAGCTCCTGGGGCTGGATCGCGAACATCGCCGCGCCGGACACCGCGCACAGCGCGAAGCCCGCCAAGGCCGCGGGAATCGCCAGCCGGGCCAGCGACGACGGATCCAGCTCGCGCCGCAGACCCAGCGTCCTTAGCTCGAAGACCAGCAGCCCACCGAACAGCGCGCCCAGCCCGATCAGGTGCACGACCGAGAACGCTGGGTAAGCCCACGGATGGGCCACCAGCGTCGTCATCGTGCGCCACATGGGCTCAGGCCACGCGACGCTCGCGACGCTCTCGACGTTCACGCACCGCGGCCGCCAGCGAGCGCATCAGCGGTTCGGTCTGGCTCCAACCCAGGCAGGCGTCGGTGATCGACACGCCCGGCAGCAGGTCGGCCTTGGTCTGACCGGCCAGCAGGTCCTGGCGACCCGGCTGCAGGTGGGACTCGACCATCACGCCGGTGATGCGCGCATCGCCGCCGGCGATCTGCGCGCCGACATCGTGGCCCACGTCGATCTGGCGCTCATACTTCTTCGACGAGTTCGCGTGAGAGAAGTCGATCATCAACTGCTCGCGCAGCCCCGCGGCCTTCAGCACCTCGGCCGCCGCCTGCACCGACGCCGCGTCGTAGTTCGGCGCCTTGCCGCCGCGCAGGATCAGGTGGCAGTCGTCGTTGCCGCGGGTCTCGAAGATCGCGGCCAGGCCCATCTTCGTCATGCCCATGAAGGCGTGGCTCGCGCGCGCCGCCAGCACCGCGTCGGCGGCGATCTTCACCGAGCCGTCCGTGCCGTTCTTGAAACCCACCGGGCAGGACAGGCCCGACGCCAACTGGCGGTGGCTCTGGCTCTCGGTGGTGCGCGCGCCGATCGCGCCCCAGGCGATCAGGTCCGAGATGTACTGCGGCGACAGCAGGTCCAGGAACTCGGTGCCCGCGGGCAGGCCCAGCGCCGTCACGTCCAGCAGCAGCTGGCGCGCCAGCCGCAGGCCTTCGTTCATGTGGAAGCTGCCGTCCAGGTGCGGGTCGTTGATGTAGCCCTTCCACCCCACCGTCGTGCGCGGCTTCTCGAAGTACACGCGCATCACGATCAGCAGGTCCTGCTCGAGCTCGCCGCGCAGGTCCTTCAGCAGCCGGGCGTAGTCCATCGCCTGGCCATGGTCGTGGATGGAGCACGGCCCGACGATGCACAGCAGCCGGTCGTCGCGGCCGTGCAGCACGTCGCTGATCTCGCGGCGCGCGGTCTCGACGACCTTCAGCGAGGCCTCCGGCAGCGGCAGCTCGTCGAGCAGCAGCGCCGGCGAGATCAGCGGGCGGACCGCATCGATGCGGGTGTCGTCGGTGCGGGTGTCGTCGCGGGTGGAATCGGCGGAACCGATCTCGCGATCGTGCTGCGGGTGGTCGAGGTGCTTCATGGCGGCGGCGCTGCGCCCTCTCGGGCGTCGATACGCGAAATTGAACCGCCGATTATCCGCCCGCCCGCGACATCGAGGCCAGTCCGACCGAGGCCGCCGACACGACGAAGCCCGCCAGGGCCAGCGCGCCGAAGTGCTCGCCGAGCAGCCCCATGCCCATCAGCGCCGACACGCCGGGGATCAGGTAGAAGAGCCTGGCCACCGCGCCGGCCTGGCCGCGCCGGATCATCACGAACATCAGGCTGAACGCGCCGATCGAGTTCACCAGCCCCAGCCACAGCGTCGAGCCGATCAATTCCGGACTCCAGTCCGGCATCCCGGGTTCGCGCCACCAGGCCAGCGCCAGTACGGTGAGCGCGGAGACCGTCATCTGGATGCCGCTGCCGGTGCGCAGGTCCATGCCGGCGCAGAAGCGCTTCTGGTACAGCGTGCCGGCGACCAGGCCGGCCAGCCCGAGCAGCCCCGCGCCGTAGGCCATCCACGCCCCACCGCCCAGCGGCCGGTCGACGATCACCAGCGCCACGCCAGCCGCGCCGCCGAGCATGCCCAGCCACTGGCCGGCGCTCATCCGTTCGGCCAGCCACAGGTGGGCGCCCATCGCGGTGGCCAGCGGCATCATCCCGATCAGCAGCGCGGCCACGCCGGTCGGCAGACCCCACGCGATCGCGCAGTAGACGCCGGAGAAATGCAGCACCTGCATCAGCAGGCCGACGACGCCGAGGTGGATCCAGGCCCGCGCCGTCTTCGGCCACGGTGCGCGCGTCGCGACCGACACGGCCAGCAGCACCACCGCCGCCAGCCCGAAGCGCAGCGCCAGCAGCGTGAACGGTCCCGCGTGCGGCAGCGCCAGCTTGCCGGCGACGTAACCCGTGCTCCACAGCAGGATGAACAGCGCCGGCAGGCTCAGCGCCACCAGGGCGCCGAGACGGTCGGGTCGCGTGCCGCCAGCCAGCCGTGGAAGCCGGCGTGACGCCGGGGACGACTGCGGTGAATGCGGCGTGGCAGTGGTGAGGGTTGAGGTCGTCATGGCGAACTCCCAGGTGAACGTCGATGAGACGAACTCTAGAAATGGAAGCCCCTGGACACAATCCATCAGCGATTCGTTTTAGAGTTTCCAGATCGAGAACAATCAAGGGACCGTCATGGGCCGCCTGGAAGACCTGCAAGCCTTTGCCCGCGTCGTGGACGCACGCAGCTTTTCGGGCGCGGCCAAGCTGCTGGGCGCGACCAAGTCCGCCGTCAGCAAGCAGGTCGCGCGGCTGGAACAGCAGCTCGGCACGCGGCTGCTGCACCGGACCACCCGCAGCATCAGCCCCACCGCCGAGGGGCGCAGCGTCTACGAGCGTGCCCAGCGCCTGATCGAGGAGGCGCAGGCGCTCGATGCGGAACTCGCCGGCCAGCGCGAGCAGCCGCGCGGCGTGCTGCGGCTGAGCACCTCGACCGCCTTCGGCAACCTGCAATTCACCGCGCTGATGGCGGAGTTCTGCGCGCTGCATCCGCAGCTGCAGATCGTGCTCGGCCTCAACGACCGCTATGTCGACCTGGCCGAGGAAGGCTTCGACGTCGTGATGCGCCTGACGGGGCGTCCGAGTCCCGGGCTTGTCGCGCGCAAGCTGGCCGACATCCGTTTCGTGCTGAGTGCGTCGCCGGACTACCTCGCCAGGCATGGCACGCCGACGGCGGTCGCGGACCTGGCCGGCCACCGCTGCCTGCGCTTCGGCTACCTGCACGCGCCGGAGCGCTGGCGCTTCCGCCATGCCGCCGAGGGCGAGTCGGAGGTCGAGATCTCCGGGGCTCTGCGCTTCGAGAGCGGCCTCACGGCCAACAGCAGCGAGTCGCTGCGGGTGGCGGCGCTGGCCGGCATGGGCCTGGCGGTGCTGCCCACCTACGCGATCGGTCGCGACCTGCGCGAGGGCCGCCTGACCGCCCTGCTCCCGGACTGGACACCGCTGGGCGGTCCGGCCGAGGCCAACGTGCTCTACGCGGTCTACCTGCCGAGCCGCTTTCCGAGTCCGAAGGTGCGCGCGCTGATCGATTTCTGTGTCGAACGGTTCGGCGACGTGGCGCCATGGGATCGCCCGGAACCCACCTGACACCAGCGCCGGCGGGCCCGCGGCGGGAGCCGCCCCGAAGGCTCCGCCAGGCCCCGGCCCGAACGGGCCAGGGGGAGTCCCCCATCACCGTTCGCACGCCAGGAGTAGGCGCGGCCAGGGTCGCGCGAAGGGCGATGAGACAATCCGCCCCATCATGGCTCTCATCCCCTACGGCTTCGCCCGTCCCTTCCTGTTCGGTCTGGATCCCGAACACGCGCACGAACTGACCCTGGGCAGCATCGCCCGTCTGCAGAACACCCCCGCCCAATGCGCCTGGGCGCAGACGCGGGTGTCCGATCCGGTGACCGTCGCCGGACTGCGCTTCCCCAACCGCATCGGCCTGGCGGCCGGCCTCGACAAGAACGGGCGCTGCATCGACGGCCTCGGCGCAATGGGCTTCGGCTTCATCGAGGTCGGCACCGTCACGCCCAAGGCGCAGCCCGGCAACGACAAGCCGCGCATGTTCCGTCTGCCGGCCAAGCAGGCGCTGATCAACCGCCTGGGCTTCAACAACGAGGGGCTGGACGCGTTCATCGCCAACGTCAAGCGCTCGCACAGCTTCCGTCACCATGGCGGGCTGCTCGGCCTGAACATCGGCAAGAACGCCGCGACGCCGATCGAGCATGCCGTCGACGACTACCTGATCGGCCTGGAAGGCGTGTTCCCGCATGCCGACTACATCACCGTCAACATCTCCAGCCCCAACACCAAGAACCTGCGCCAGTTGCAGAGCGACGAGGCGCTGGATGCGCTGCTCGGTCCGCTGCAGGCGCGTCGGCTGGCGCTGCAGGACGAGAGCGGGCGGCAGGTCCCGCTGTTCGTGAAGATCGCGCCGGACCTCGACGAGGAGCAGGTCGCCGTCATCGCCGCGAGCCTGAAGCGCCACGGCATCGACGGCGTCATCGCGACCAACACGACCATCTCGCGCGAGGCCGTGCAGGGCCTGCCGCACGCGAACGAGACCGGCGGCCTGTCCGGCGCGCCGGTCTTCGAGGCCAGCAACCGGGTGATCCGCCTGCTGCGCGCGGCGCTGGGCAGCGGCTATCCGATCATCGGCGTCGGCGGCGTTCTCGGCGGCGAGGATGCGCGGGCCAAGCTGCAGGCCGGCGCGGATCTGGTCCAGCTCTATACCGGCCTGATCTACAAGGGCCCGGCGCTGGTGCCCGAGTGCGCGAAGGCGATGGCGCGGCTCTGACCCCGCACTCGTCGATCCACGTCCCACCTGCCAGACAAAGCGCTCCCGAGGGAGCGCTTTTTCGTTGGCGCATCCAGCAAAGACCTGCTGGCGAGAGATAGAACTTCATTCGGTTGGGCCATTGCCGAGACGATAATGCCTCGCATTCACATCTCCCCGATGCCTGCCCGCTCATGATTGATGCCGCTACCCGCCCCGCTCGAGGCACTGGCCGACGACCTCCGCTCGCCCTTCTCTCCCGCATCGGCGCGGCGATCCTCGGCGGCTACGCGTTCTGCTGGGGCTTCATCGCGATCGCGCACAGCGGGCTCTATGCGCTGGGCATGCCCTTCCACGACGCCGAGCACCTGAGCGCGATCCTGGGCGTGCTGCTCTTCCTGGTGGTGTTCCTCTGGACCTTCGCGGCACGCCGCGTCGGCCTGTGCTGGGCGGTGCTGCTGGCCGGCGGCGGCGTCATGACCGGGGCAGCCGCGCTGATCCAGCGCGCGCTGCTCGCCTGACGCGAAAGGATCGGACCGTGTTCCAGAATTTCCGGCTGTCGATGGCCTGGCTGCACACCTGGTTCGGCCTGGTGCTGGGCTTCGTGCTGATGGTGGTGTTCTTCTTCGGCGCGCTGTCGGTCTTCGACCGCGAGATCGACCGCTGGGCGATCCCGTCCTCGCGCTTCGAGCCGCAGCCGATGCCGTCCTTCGACCAGATCCTCAAGCCCGCCTTCGAGAAGATGCAGCCGGCCAAGGAGACCGTCGCGCTGCTCGAAGGCCGCGTCAACGGACCGCTGCCCGGGCGCTTCGACGTCTTCAGCAGCTGGGGCGCGTACACGACCCACCGCGATCCGGTGGTGTCGGTGTTTGCCGGCTTCAAGGTCCCGAACGCGAAGGATCCGGACGAGACCGTCTTCGCGGTCCATGCGCTCGATCCGCGCAATGGCGCTGTGCTGCCGCAGGGTCAGCTGCGCATCGGCAGCGAGTTCTTCTATCCGCTGCACTACAGCCTGCACGTCACGTGGAAGGACCTGGGCTACTGGATCGTCGGCTTCTCGGCGCTGATGATGCTGGCGGCGCTGGTCAGCGGCGTGGTGATGCACCGCAAGATCTTCCGCGAGTTCTTCACCTTCCGTCGCAACAAGACCGTGCAGCGCAGCGCGCTGGACCTGCACAACCTCACCGGCGTCGTGGCGCTGCCCTTCCACTTCTTCTTCGCGTTCACGGGGCTGGTGATCTTCGCGGGCATCTATTTCCCGGTCGCCCACACACAGCTGCATGACCTGCACGACCTCCATGAACGCGTGGAGGCACAGGAGACCGGCCTGCCGCACGAGCGCGCCGGCACCGCGGCGCCGCTGGCCTCGGTGGACGCGATGGTGGCCGAGGCGCAGCGTCGCTGGGCGGCCAAGGGCATGGCAGGCGACGTGGGCTTCGTCAACGTGCAGCACGTCGGCGATGCCAACGCCTATGTGAGCGTGTATCGCGCCGGCACCGACCGCGTCGCGCTGACCGGCGAAGGCATCCACTTCAAGGGGACCACCGGCGAGCTGCTGCGCGAGGATCCGCCGCGCACCGCCGTCGACAGCGTCAACGAGTTCCTCACCGGGCTGCACCTGCAGCACTTCCGGCATTGGCTGCTGCGCTGGCTCTACGTGCTGGGCGGCCTGCTGGGCTGCGTGTGCATCGCGACGGGCTTCCTGTTCTTCGTGGAGAAGCGCAAGCAGCAGCACGCGAAGGCCGGCGGACAGGGCAGCCGCATCGTGGACGCGCTGGCGGTGACGACCGTCACCGGCATGCTGGTCGCGACGATGGCGATGTTGATCGCCAACCGCCTGCTGCCGGAGTCGCTCGCCGACAAGGGCGCGTGGGAGCGCAACGTGTTCTGGAGCACCTGGGCGCTGACGATGGTGCATGCCTTCCTCCGCGGCGGCGCCGTCGCGCAGGCGCGCATGAATCCGGCCTGGCGCGAGCAATGCTGGGCGATCGCCTTGGGCGCGGCGTCGGCGGTCATCGCGAATGCGGTCACGACGGGCGACCACCTCGGCAAGACACTGTCGGCCGGCTACTGGCCGGTGGCCGGCGCGGACCTGAGCCTGATCGCGATGGCCGCCATCGCCCTGTTCGCCGCCAGCAAGCTGGCGCAAAGGGCCAGGCGTTCAGCGTCGCCGGAGCCTGCCTCGCCGTCCGCCCTCAAGACCGCGGGAGTCCGTCATGGCTGAGCCCGTTGTGCTGTTGAGCGCTGCCGCCGTGAACGCCGTGCTGGGCTTCGGCTGGCTGGCGTTGGCGATGGACACCCACTGGGAGCAGGTCCACGGCGAAGCCGCGCCGACGGCGGCCACCGTCCGGAATCTCCGCGCGGCCGGCGTGCTCGCACTGGCGCTGTCGCTCGGCCTGTGCCTGCAGGCGGATCACCCGTCGATGGCCGCGCTGGTCTGGCTGATGCTGCTGGCGGGCTCGGCAGCGGCCATCGCGGCCACGCTGTCGTGGCGCCCGCGATGGCTGAAGGCGCTGTGGCCGCGTTGAGCGGCTGAAAGACAAACGGCCGCGTGAGCGGCCGAATGAAGAACGGCCACTCACGCGGCCGTCGAGGCAGTGGCCGCAACCCGCGGCCCGGATGCCGATCAGTCCTGGCGACGACGACGCGCCGCGAAGCCGATGCCGGCGATACCGGCCAGCATCAGCGCGTAGGTCGCGGGCTCCGGCACGGCAGCCGCCGCGGCGACGTTGACCGTCGTCGACAGCACCGCGATGCCACCGAAGCCGGCACCGCCCAGCGTGCCGCTGGCGAGGAGCTGATAGGTACCGGCGGCCAGGTTGGCGTAATGGAAGCCAGCCGCGCTCGCATCCAGGTCGGTCAGCCCGTTCAGGCCCGCGAAGCTGAAGCTCACCGACTGCAGCGGCACCGTGAAGCCGTTGCCGAAGCTGATGGTGGTTGCCGCCAGCACCGAGCCGGTGACGTCCGAGGCCTGCGTCAGGGTGAAGGATCCGAGGACCACGTCCGAAAAGCTGTTGCCGCTCGGGGTCACCGTCGGCGTGACAAACACCGGATCCAGGGTCGCGGCGCCCGCGGCGCCACCGATCAGCGCGGCGCCCAGCGCCAGCACGAGAGACTTCAATTTCATGGCTGCCGATCCCGTCAGTCGAGTTGATTCGTGACGGAGTTTGCACTGCAGCATGGGTTCGCGTCCTGCACAAACCGGCGACTTTTGTTGCGGTGCGTCACTGGCGTGTCACATCCGCAGGGGACAAGGGCCAGGTTTTGTCCCTTTCCCTTGTCCCATGTGTGCCCACTTCAGGCACGCCGCCGATCGAACAGGCGATGGGCGGTGACCGGGGAGACGATCCCTCAGCTTTACCCTGCCGTGATGCGCATCGGCTTCTGCATCACGTCGCAGGGCTTGCCCTTCTTGGCTCGTTTGCCGGCGTAGCCGGCGAGCGCCACGCCCTTCAGCGGCTCTTCCCGGGCCTTGCCCCCGCGGATCGTGCCGCTGACCAGCAGATGGGTCGTGAACGCGGCCACGCTGACCAGCGCATCCTTCGCGTCCAGGTCGATCAGCGTCAGGCCGCGACCGCCCTTGGGCTGGTGCTTGAGCTCGTCCATCGCGAAGGTCAGCAGGCGACCGGTCATCGACAGGCAGGCGACCTGCACGCCGGCGACCTCCCCGGCCGGCACCACCGACGGCGGCAGCGGGCGCTCCTCGCCTTCCAGGCTCAGGAAGCTCTTGCCCGCCTTCTGGCGTCCGACCAGGTCGCCGACCTCGGCCACCAGGCCGAAGCCGCCCGTCCCCGCGAGCAGCAGCTTCTGCGTCGCCGCGCCGGCGAAGTAGTGCGCGATCTGGGTGCCCGACTCCAGCTCGATCAGCGTGGTGATCGGCTGGCCGTCGCCGCGGCCGCCGGGCAGCGCCGAGACCGGCACCGAGTAGGCCCGGCCGTTGGTGCCCAGCACCACCAGCGGATCGACGCTGCGGCACGGGAACACGCCGTACAGCGAGTCACCGGACTTGAACGCCAGCGCCGCCGGATCCACCTCGTGGCCCTTGAGCGCGCGCACCCAGCCCTTCAGGCTGACGACCACCGTCACGGGCTCGTCGACGATGCGCACCTCGGCGACCGCGCGCTTGTCTTCCTTGATCTCGGTGCGGCGGTCGTCGCCGTACTGCTTGGCGTCGGCCTCGATCTCCTTGACCACCGTGCGGCGCAGCACCGACGGGTTGGACAGGATCTCCTCGAGCTTGCCGGCCTCCTCGCGCAGGTTCTTCAGCTCCTGCTCGATCTTGATGAACTCCAGTCGCGCCAGCTGGCGCAGGCGGATTTCCAGGATGTCCTCGGCCTGGCGCTCGCTGAGCTTGAAGCGCTCGATCAGCGCGGGTTTCGGTTCGTCCGAGTGGCGGATGAGCGCGATGACCTCGTCGATGTGCAGCAGGATCTCGTGGCGGCCTTCCAGGATGTGGATGCGGTCGCGGACCTTGTCCAGGCGATGCTGCGTGCGCCGCGTCACCGTGTTCAGGCGGAAGCCGATCCACTCGGTCAGGATCTTGCGCAGCGTCTTCTGCGTCGGCCGGCCGTCGTCGCCGACCATCGTCAGGTTCAGCGGCGCCGTCGTCTCCAGGCTGGTCTGCGCGAGCAGCGTGTTGATGAAGTCCTGCTGGTCGACGGTGCGGCTCTTGGGCTCGAAGACCAGGCGCACCGGCGCGTCCTTGTTGGACTCGTCGCGGGCCTTGTCCAGCACCGCCAGCATCGCGCCCTTGAGCTGCAGCTGCTCCGGCGTCACCGTCTTCTTGCCGGTCTTGACCTTGGGGTTGGTCAGCTCCTCGATCTCCTCGAGCACCTTGGCCGTGCTGACGCCTTGCGGCAGCTCGGTCACGACCAGTTGCCACTGGCCGCGGGCGAGGTCCTCGATCTTCCAGCGCGCGCGCACCTTCAGGCTGCCGCGGCCCGTGCTGTAGGCCGCGCGGATCTCGTCCGCCGAGCTGATCAACTGGCCGCCGCCCGGATAGTCCGGGCCCTTGATCACGCCGAAGAGCTCATCGTCGCTGGCATCCGGTCGCTTGAGCAGCAGCACCGCCGCCTCGGCGACCTCGCGCAGGTTGTGGCTCGGGATCTCCGTGGCCATGCCTACCGCGATGCCCGAGGCGCCGTTCAGCAGCACGAACGGCAGCCGCGCCGGCAGTTCGCGGGGCTCGCTCTCGGACCCGTCGTAGTTGGGCTGGAAGTCGACCCGTGCCCTGGTCCAGCTCGTCCAGCAGCAGGCGCGAGTAGGCGGACAGGCGCGCTTCCGTGTACCGCATCGCGGCGGCGTTGTCGCCGTCCCGGCTGCCGAAGTTGCCTTGGCCGTCGACCAGCGGATAGCGCTGGCTGAAGTCCTGCGCCATGCGCACCATCGCGTCGTACGCGGCCTGGTCGCCGTGCGGGTGGTACTTGCCCGAGCACCTCGCCGACCACGCGAGCGCTCTTGACCGCCTTGGCGCCGGTCGTCCCGGTGAAGCCCAGGCCGAGCCGCTCCATCGTGAACAGGATGCGCCGCTGCACCGGCTTCTGGCCGTCGCTGTAGGACGGCAAGGCCCGGCCCTTCACCACCGACAGCGCGTATTCCAGGTAGGCCTGCTGCGCGTACTGCGCCAGCGTCAGCGCGTCGCCCGATGGGGACTGACCGCCCGGGCCGCCGGCGCCGTTGGGGTTCTCGAAATCAAAGGTCTCTTGGGTCATCTCTCTCATGCCGGCCTGCGCCGGTCGTTCGAATCTGCTTGCGAATGTCTGGAAAAACGTTCTTGCGAATGTTCTTGCGAATGTCTTTGGGAAGGTGCTTGGGAACGTTCCCGGGAATCTGTTGCTCAGGAATCCTTCGGCGTCCGCCGGTCGCCACGACCGCTCATTCGAGCGGCGCCGCGACCATCGTCAGTTGCCTGGCCCGGCTGCCGAGGCTGCGCTGCAGCAGCGCCCAGTAGAGCTCCATCACGAGGTGGACGTGCGCCTGCGTCTCGTCGATGTCGGGCATGTGGCCGCCTGCGCGACGCACCGCGCCTTCGCCGGCGTTCCAGGCCGCCAGCGCCGCGTCCAGGCGGCCGAAGCGCCGTGTCAGGTCCGCCAGCATCCGCGCGCCGATCAGCACGTTGGTGCGCGGATCCTGGAGGTAGCCGGTGCGCCGCAACTCTTCCGGCGTGGCGTAGCGTTGCGCCGTGACCGCGGTGATCTGCATCAGACCGGTCGCGCCGCGCGGCGACACCGCGTCGGGCTTGAAGCCGGACTCGACCGCGATGATCGCCTTGAGCAACTCCGCGTCGATGCCGGTCGCGGCCGCGGCCTCGCGCAGATACGGCTGCACGGCCTTGACCTCGGGCGCGATGTCCAGCCAGGTCAGCATGCGCTGGCCGTGGTCGGTCTTGCCCGGCACGCGCCGGATGCCGCTCAGCGGCGACATCACCGGCTGGAAGCGGCTGTCCACCTGCACCGGCGCGAAATCGCGCGATGCCATCGGCATCCACGTAACCCCACAGCTCCGCATGCGCCGGCGACATCTTGGCCGCGAAGGCCACGGCGATGCTCAGCGCCAGCCGCTTGCGCAGCCCGCGTCCGCGCGGCGTGGGGCGGCCATGGCTCATGGCGCCTCCAGGCCCTGCGCGGCGCGCGCCTCGTACTCGCGCTGGAGCAGCGACATCACGATCAGGTCGTCGTAGCCCTCGCCCATGACGCCTTCAGCATCGGCCAACGGCTCGGCCCGCACGCATTCGCGCAGCCGGCCTTCCTCGACATAGCCCTCGCTGAGGTACAGCGATTGCGCCCGCGTGTTGCGGCCTTTCACGTCCAGCCAGAAGCGGTGCGCCCCCCAGCTGCGTGAACGCCATCTTCTTGAGCAGCCGCACGCACAGGCGACCGACGCCCTGCCCCTTCGGGCCGAGCACGATGCGCTTGAGCTCCACCGAGCGGTTGGGGTTGCGGCAGCCCTGCAGGATCACGAAACCCGCGCGTTCGGCATCGAGCTCCACGATGAAATGCCGCGCGTCCGGGAACCGGACGGCGCCCTCGTGCTGCGTGCGTTCCCACGGCGTGATGAAGGGCCGGTTGCCGGCGTCCTGCTCCACGCCGACGACGAAGTCCAGGTCGGACAGCATCGTGGGTCGAAGCGTGACGCGGTGTTCCAGCATGGCGCGGTCCGGGAATCAGACGTCGACTTCGATGGAGTCGCCGTGCAGCTCCATCAGCTCACGCCGCGCGGCCGCTTCACCCTTGCCCATCAGCTTGTTGATGGCGCCTTCGGTGTCGCCGAAGTCCAGCTCGCCGTACTGCACCTGCAGCAGGCGGCGCGTCTCGGGGTTCAGCGTCGTGTCCCAGAGCTGCTCGGCGTTCATCTCGCCCAGGCCCTTGAAGCGGCTGATGCTCCAGCTGCCTTCGCGCGCGCCTTCCTTGCGCAGCTTGTCGAGGATCGCGGTCTGCTCGCCCTCGTCCAGCGCGTAGAGCTTGGCCGCGGGCTTCTTGCCGCGCGCCGGCGCATCCACGCGGAACAGCGGCGGCCTGCGCCACGTAGACGTGGCCGGTGGCGATCAGCTTGGGGAAGTGGCGGAAGAACAGCGTCAGCAGCAGCACCTGGATGTGGGCGCCGTCGACGTCCGCGTCCGAGAGGATGCAGATCTTCCCGTAGCGCAGGCCGGACAGGTCCGGCTCGTCGTTCTTGCCGTGCGGATCGACGCCGATGGCCACCGAGATGTCGTGGATCTCGTTGTTGGCGAACAGCCGGTCGCGCTCGACCTCCCAGGCGTTGAGCACCTTGCCGCGCAGCGGCAGGATGGCCTGCGTCTCCTTGTCGCGGCCCAGCTTGGCGGAACCGCCGGCGGAGTCGCCCTCGACCAGGAACAGCTCGTTGTGCAGCAGGTCGGTGCTCTCGCAGTCGGTCAGCTTGCCGGGCAGCACGGCCACGCCGGAGCTCTTGCGCTTCTCGACCTTCTGCGCCGCGCGCTGGCGCGTCTGCGCCTGCTTGATGACGAGCTCGGCCAGCTTCTTGCCGTGCTCGACGTGCTGGTTGAGCCACAGCTCCAGCGCCGGCTTCACGAAGGCCGACACGAGGCGCAGTGCGTCGCGCGAGTTCAGCCGTTCCTTGGTCTGGCCCTGGAACTGCGGATCCAGCACCTTGGCCGACAGCACGAAGCTGGCGCGCGAGAACACGTCTTCCGCCATCAGCTTCACGCCCTTCGGTGCGAGGGCGTGCATCTCGATGAAGCCCTTGATCGCGCCGAACAGGCCGTCCTTCAGCCCGGACTCGTGCGTGCCGCCGGCCACCGTCGGGATCAGGTTCACATAGCTCTCGCGCATGACCTGACCCTCCTCGGTGAAGGCCACGCACCAGCTCGCGCCCTCGCCCTCGGCGAAGTTCTCGCTCTCGGAGGCCGTCGCGAACTGCTCGCCCTCGAACAGCGGGATCAGCGGATCCGCCGGCAGCGCCTGCATCAGGTAGTCGCGCAGGCCGCCCTTGTAGGTCCAGGTCTGCGTCTCGCCGGTCTTCTCCTGCGTCAGCGTCACCGTGACGCCGGGCATCAGCACGGCCTTGGAGCGCAGCAGGTGCACCAGCTCGCCCTTGGGCAGGTCGGCGCTCTCGAAGTACTTGCCGTCGGGCCAGACGCGCACCGTCGTGCCCTGCTTGCGGTCGCCGGTCTTGAGCTCGGCCTTGCGCGTGGCGACCGGCTCGATGACGTCGCCGCCGGAGAAGGCCAGCGTCGCGACCTGACCCTCGCGATAGACCGTCACCTGCAGCCGCTTGGCCAGCGCGTTGGTCACCGAGACGCCCACGCCGTGCAGGCCGCCGGAGAAGCTGTAGGCGCCGCCCGAGCCCTTGTCGAACTTGCCGCCGGCGTGCAGTCGTGTGAAGACGATCTCCACGACCGGCACGCCTTCCTCGGGGTGCAGGCCGTAGGGAATGCCGCGGCCGTCGTCCTCGATGGTGATCGAGCCGTCGGTGTGCTGGATGACGGCGATGCGCTTGCCGTGACCGGCCAGCGCCTCGTCGGCCGCGTTGTCGATCACCTCCTGGATGATGTGCAGGGGGTTGTCGGTGCGGGTGTACATGCCCGGGCGCTGCTTGACGGGCTCGAGTCCCTTGAGGACGCGGATCGAGCCTTCGCCGTAGCTGCCAGGAGCGCTGCCGGTGGAAGTGACTGCTTTGGTTGCCATGGGGCGGGATTCTATGCAGCGTCGGCGACGCTTCCGGACGCCTGCGGGCACGGGTCGTTCCCATGGGGGTTTCCACCCCCACGAGACGGCCTTCGCGCGCATGCCGCACGCCACACGCGCTCCCGCACGTCCCGTTACCGCTGGAGCCCCGACGGCATGGGAGCGCTGACGTAGCATCCGCCGCTTGTCCGCACGCCCCCGCCCGACTGGTCCGATGTCGCTCCTGCCCCGTTCCTCGCGCCCGCTGCTGGCGCCCCTGGCCCCCCTCGCCCTGGTGTTGGCCGCCCTCCTCGGGGCGGGACCGGCCCGGGCCGACAACTACAAGGCCAGCCCGGAGATGGCGATGGAGCTGCGCCACGCCCGCTGGTTCGACGGCGAGAAGCTGCAGAGCGGCACGCTCTACGTCGAGGACGGCCGTTTCGTCGAGAAGCGGCCCCGCAAGGTCAACCGCCTGCTGGAGCTGCGCGGCCAGACGCTGGTGGCGCCGCTCGCCGACGCGCACAACCACAACCTGCAGAGCGCCTGGGGCCTGGACAAGTTCGGTCAGGATTACTTGCGCGACGGCGTGTTCTACGCGGCGATGCTGTGCGCCGACCCGGCCGCGATCGAGCCGATCCGCGCCCGCATCTCGCAGCCGGAAGCGCCGGACGTGCTGTTCGCCACCGCCTGCATCACCTCGTCGGACGGCCAGCCGCTGGCGATGCTGCAGTCGGGCACGCCGCCGATGGCGCTGGACCAGATCGTCGACAAGGCGGTGCTGGTCATGGACACGCCCGAGCAGGTCGGCCAGAAGTGGCCGCTGATCGCCGGCCGCCACAGCGACCTGGTCAAGGTCATCATGAGCTACCACGACCGCCCCGAGCTGCGCCAGGTGCCCGAGCAACGCGGCCGCCTGGGCGTGACGCCCGAGGTCGTGGCGGAGGTGGTCCGCCGCGCGCATGCGGAGCAGCGGCGCGTCGTGGTCCACATCGAGAGCGCTGCCGATTTCGCCGCCGTCGTGCGCGCCGGCGCCGATTTCATCGCCGAGTTGCCGGGCTACTTTCCGCAGCATGGCGAGGATCCCGAAACCCATCTGATTGCGCCCGACGTCGCCGCCCTGGCCGCGGAGAAGAAGATCGGCATCATCACCGCGACCGTGGCGACGCGGCTGTTCCAGCCGGCGCCGGAGCTGCTCGCGCGCATCGAGGCCGTGCAGAAGCAGAACCTGGAGCGGCTCAGGACGGCCGGTGCCCAGTTGCTCGTGGGTTCGGACCTTTTCACCGGCAACGCGCTGAGCGAGCTCCACCACCTCGAGCAACTGGGCGTGCTGGACAAGCCGGCGCTGTTGCGACTGGCCACGGTGGACACGCCGAAGGCCCTGTTCCCGCACCGCAAGCTCGGCTGCTTCCGGCCCGGCTGCGAAGCCAGCTTCCTGGTGCTGATCGGCAACCCGCTCGAGGACCTCGACGCGCTGGACAAACCGCTGCTGCGCATCAAGCAGGGCCGCGTGCTGACGCAGCTGGAGGACGTCGCCGCGACGGCGGGCGAAGAGAACAACGCGCTGAACTCCGCCGCCGGCGCGCAGAAGAAGTCCTCCGGCAAGAAGTCCGGCGCGAAGTCCACGAAGAAATCGTCCAACTCGAAGGCCAAGCCCGCGGGCAAGTCCACCAAGGGCACGAAGACGAGCGCCCGCGACGCCTCGACCCCACGCGCCTGAACGCCGCGGGCGCGCCGATCGATCGCCCTTCGGAGGGAGCGCGGCCGCCCCGCGTCATCCAGGCGTCAGCGGAACGCGCATGAAGCCATTACATTGACCGGATGAGCGCGATGCCGATCCCCCCTTCCTCCTCCCGCACCCTGTCGATGCGGCAGGTGCTGATCTGCGGCGCCGCGATCGTCACGCTGTCGATGGGCATCCGCCACGGCTTCGGCCTGTGGCTGACGCCGGTCACGATGGACCGCGGCTGGACCCGCGAGGCCTTCTCCCTCGCGCTGGCCGTGCAGAACATCGCCTGGGGCGCCGCCGGCCCCTTCGCCGGCATGCTGGCCGACCGCTTCGGCGCGCTGCGCGTGCTGATCGCCGGCGCCCTGCTCTACGCGGCGGGGCTGGCGCTGATGGCCGTGTCGTCGTCGACCGCCGGTTTCCTGGGCAGCGCCGGGGTGCTGATCGGGCTGGCCCAGTCGGGCACCACCTACGCGGTCATCTACGGCGTCATCAGCCGCAACGTCTCCGCGGAGAAGCGCTCCTGGGCCATGGGCGTGGCGGCGGCGGCGGGCTCCTTCGGGCAGTTCCTGATGGTGCCGGTCGAGAACTGGCTGATCGGCTACACCGGCTGGCAGAACGCGCTGTTCGTGCTGGCGATCGCCGCCTGCCTGATCATCCCGCTGGCCTTCGGCCTGCGCGAGCCGGCGCGCGACGCCGTCCACGGCGCGCACCACCAGAGCATCGGCCAGGCGCTGCGCGAGGCCTTCGGCTACCGCAGCTTCCAGCTGCTGATGCTGGGCTACTTCGTCTGCGGCTTCCAGGTCGTGTTCATCGGCGTGCACATGCCGAGCTACCTGAAGGACCACGGCCTCACGCCCCAGGTCGCCACCAACGCGCTGGCGCTGATCGGCCTGTTCAACGTCTTCGGCACCTACGCTGCCGGCACGCTGGGCCAGAAGCTGCCCAAACGCTACCTGCTGTCGGGCATCTACCTGCTGCGCTCGATCGCGATCATCGTCTTCCTGTCCGTGCCGCTGACGCCCGCCAGCGTCTACGTCTTCGCCGCGGTGATGGGCGTGCTCTGGCTGTCCACCGTGCCGCCCACCAACGCGATCGTGGCGCAGATCTTCGGCGTGCAGCACATGTCGATGCTGGGCGGCTTCGTGTTCTTCAGCCACCAGATCGGCAGCTTCCTGGGCGTGTGGCTGGGCGGCAAGCTCTACGACGCGACGGGGTCCTACGACGTCGTCTGGTACCTGGCCATCGCGCTGGGCGTGATGGCGATGCTGGCCAACCTGCCGGTGCGCGAGACCGCGATCACGCGGCACGCCGCGGCGGCCGCCTGACGGTGTGCGACGGAGCGACACGATGACAGGCAGGCGACGCGGACTCTGGCGGATCGTGGCGTGGCTGGGCGCGTGCGGCGTACTGGCGGCGGTCTTCCTGGCCTACGCGCAGCCCTCGCTGATGCAGCAGCTGGGCGATGCGATCTGGGCCTGTTTCTGATCTACCTGATCCGGTTCCCGAACCGGGCTTTCTCTCTGACGATCTGACGACGAGTACAACCAGCGCCACGAGCGCAACGACAACGGAGACAACATGGTCGTGATCATCACCGGCGCCTCCGACGGCATCGGCGCCGAACTGGCGCGTCAATGGGCGCGGCGCGAGGGCGCCAAGCTCTCGCTGGTGCTGGCGGCGCGCAGCGTCGACAAGCTCGAGAAGGTGGCGGCGGAGTGCGAGTCGCTCGGCGCCCACACCCGCGTGCAGCGTTGCGACGTCGAGTCGCAGGAAGACTGCCAGGAACTCGTGCGCACGACGCTGGGCGCCTTCGGCGCGATCGACGTGCTGGTCAACAACGCCGGCATGTCGGCGCATGCGCTCTTCGACCAGGTCAAGGACCTCGCCTGGTACCAGCGGCTGATGCAGATCAACCTGTGGGGCTCGGCCTGGTGCACCCAGGCCGCGCTGCCGGCGCTCAAGGCCAGCAAGGGCCGCATCGTGGCGGTCTCGAGCCTGGCCGGCCTGCTGGGCATCCCGGGTCGCACCGCCTACAGCGCCAGCAAGTTCGCGATGACCGGCTTCTTCGAGGCGCTGCGCACCGAGGTCGCGGCCAGCGGCGTCAGCGTGACCATCGCCTATCCGGGCGTCGTCGACACGCAGATCCGCTATCGGGGCTTCAACGCGCAGGGGCACGCCTCGGGGCTGAGCAGCCTCGACGAACGCGGCGCGATGCCGGTCCAGGAGTGCGCCAGACTGATCCTCGACGGCACGCTGGCCCGCGAGCGCGACATCGTCATGACCGCCAAGGGCAAGCTGGGCCGCTGGCTCAAGCTGCTGGCGCCTGCGATGGTCGATCGCATGGCGATGAAGGCCCTCAAGAAGGAACAACGCCCCGCATGAGCTTCTCCTCTTTCCCCAGCCCCCCGTTCCCGAGCGACTGGGTGCTGCGCTGGGCGCAGGCCTGGCGCGACCGCGACGGTGTCACGGCGCTGGACCTGGCCTGCGGCTCCGGCCGCCATCTGCGCCTGCTGACGGGCGAAGGCGTGGCCGTCACCGGCGTCGACCGCGACGCCGCGGCGCTGGCGACGCTCGCCGGGCTCTCCGACCGCGTCGAGCTGATCGAGGCCGACATCGAGCAGGGACCCTGGCCGCTGACCGACCGCGTCTTCGACGTCGTGCTCGTCACCAACTATCTGTGGCGCCCGCTGCTGCCGCGCGTCATCGAGGCCGTCGCGCCCGGCGGCTGGCTGATTTACGAGACCTTTACCGATGGACAACAGACGGTCGGCCGGCCCGCGCGACCGGACTTCCTGCTGCGGCCCGGCGAGTTGCTGGCCGCCGTCGACGGCCTGCGCGTGATCGCCTACGAGGACGGTTTCATCGAGGCGGAGCCCCCCGTCACCGGGGGCGGCGCCGTCAACGGCCGGTATGTCCAGCGCGTTGCTGCCGTTCGGGAGAACCGGCCCGCCGCCGGTGCCGCGACCGCAGCCGGCCTTGACGGCGGCGGCGGCAGGGGCGGCGACAGCGATGTGCCGCCTGGGGTCTACCCGAGATACCGGCTGCGCTGAGCGCGCAGGCCCGGAAGCGCCCCGGCGCTTCAGTAGAATCCGCCGATCCAGAGGAATCCTCAATGAACGCAATTGTTGGCAGCATCGTCGCGCTGGTCACGCCGATGCATGAAGATGGCCGCATCGACTTCGATGGGCTGCGCAGCCTGATCGACTGGCACATCGACCAGGGCACGGACGTCATCGGCGTCGTCGGCACGACCGGCGAGTCCCGACGGTCACGATGGAAGAGAACCGCGAAGTCATCCGCGTCGCGGTCGAGCACGTCAAGGGCCGCAAGCCGGTCCTCGCCGGCACGGGCGCCAACGCCACGGCCGAGGCCATCGAGCTGAGCCGCTTCGCCAAGCAGGTCGGCGCCGACGCCACGCTGTCGGTCGTCCCCTACTACAACAAGCCCTCGCAGGAAGGCATCTACCAGCACTTCAAGGCGATCGCCGAGGCGGTCGACATTCCAATGATGCTGTACAACGTGCCCGGCCGCACGGTGGCGGACATGTCGGTGGAGACCACGCTGCGTTGCGCCTCGCTGCCCGGCGTGTTCGGCATCAAGGACGCGACCGGCAACGTCGAGCGCGCCGCCTGGCTGATCAAGCACGCCCCGCAAGGTTTCAGCATCTACTCGGGCGACGACGCGACCGCCATCGCGATGATGCTCATGGGCGGCCGCGGCTCCGTCAGCGTCACCGCCAACATCGCGCCCAAGGCGATGCACGAGATGTGCATGGCCGCGATCGAAGGTCGCGTGCGCGAGGCCACCGCGCTGCACTTCCAGCTGCTGCCGCTGCACAAGCAGCTGTTCTGCGAACCCAGTCCCGCCCCGAGCAAGTGGGCCCTGAACAAGCTGGGCCGCTGCCCCAACAACCTGCGCCTGCCGCTGACGCCGCTGACCGCCGCCGGCCAGGATCTGGTCGAAGGCGCCATGCGCGAAGCCGGCCTGCTCTAATCACCCCCGGCCGGCGCGCGCCGGCCGCACCCTTTTCCTTCAGCGGCCGCGGGCCGCAGCGACCTACCTCGGAGATCTCCAGCGTGACTCGTTCCCTTTCTGAATCCGGCGCGCCCACTCCGGTGCGCGTGGCCTGCCTGATGGCGCTGGCCTCGCTGACGGCGTGCAGCACGTTCGAGAGCATCACCAGCAGCGACAAGGTCGACTACCGCACCCAGGCCAAGCAGACCACCGGCCTGGACGTGCCGCCGGACCTGACGCAGCTGCCCAAGGAAAACCGTCCCACCGGCCCGATCAGCGCCGCGCAACTGGCCGCACAGCCGAACGCCCAGCGCCAGGCCGTCGCCACCGCCGGAGCGCCCGTCGCGCTGGACAAGGCCGGGACGATCGAATTCCACCGCCTGGGCAACGCCCGCTGGCTGCACAGCACGCTGCCGCCGGAGCAGCTCTGGCCGCAGGTCAAGGGCTTCTGGCAGGACCGCGGCTTCACGATCGAGTCCGAGGACCAGAACGTCGGCCTGATGGAAACCAACTGGGCCGAGAACAAGGCCAAGCTGCCGCAGGACTTCATCCGCAAGACGCTGGGCTCGCTGCTGGATTCGCTGTACTCCACCGGCGAACGCGACAAGTACCGCACCCGCCTGGAGCGCAACGAGCAGGGCGGCACCGACATCTACGTCACGCACCGCGGGCTGGTCGAGGTCTACACGAACTCGCAACGCGACGACACCGGCTGGCAGCCGCGCCCCTCCGATCCGGAGCTGGAAGCCGAGATGACCTCGCGCCTGATGCTCAAGCTCGGCGGCAAGGAAGAGGACGCCAAGACGCTCGTCGCCAACGCGCAGCAGCCGGCGCCCTCCTTCGCCGAAGCGCCGCGCGGCAACGCGCCGCGCTCGCTGGCGGACGTGCCGGATCAGCTCAAGATCAACGAGGACTTCGACCGCGCCTGGCGCCGGGTCGGCCAGTCGCTGGACCGCCACGGCTTCACCATCGAGGACCGGGACCGCAAGCAGGGCCTGTTCTTCCTGCGCTACGCCGATCCGAACCAGGCCGGCAAGGAAGAGCCCAACTTCTTCCAGCGTCTGTTCGGCGCGACCAGCGCGTCCACCGCGGTGCGTTATCGCGTGTCGGTCAAGACCGAGGGCACGACCTCGACCGTCATGATCCTGGACGACAAGGGTCAGCAGCAGACCAACGAAATGGCCAAGCGCATCCTGCAACTGCTGATGGAAGACGTGCGCTGATCTCCCTGGATGGCGGACCACCGTACGCCATCAGTTTGCGCAAAACAAAAACGCCACCTTCCGGTGGCGTTTTCATTGGCGAGCCATTCGTCGGGAGCGACCGGCCACATTCGGTTGGGCGAGGCTAGGTAAACTCCACTCTAATACCAGCGCGGGGCGCTCAGCGCGCGGATTCCCGAAGCGGGGAAGAGGCAAAGGCGATGGGCCTGGGACAGGCAAAGGACAGGCAAAGAACAGGCAAAGAACAGGCAAAGAAAAGCCGCAAGGGCGAACCCTTGCGGCTTTCTCAGGACGAGAGATCGTCTTAGTTGCTGGCGGCCGAAGCGGGCGCAGCAGCGTCGGAAGCGGCAGCCGAAGCTTCCACAGCCGGGGCCGAGGCCTCAACAGCGGGAGCCGAAGCTTCCGGAGCCGGGGTGGCCACGGGAGCAACGACTTCTTCCTTCTTGCCGCAAGCGGTCAGGGCAACAACGGCCAGCAGGGAGGCCAACAGGATCGACTTTTTCATACTTGTCCTCAAGTAACTTTTAGACGAACAATCAATTACCGGTAATTAATGAAGTCGTACCAGATGACAAGTACGAACTTCAGCAGACCAAGACGTGAGAAACCTCGAGCGCTTCCCCCGCCTAGCCAGCAATTATAGCCACCAGTTTGTAATCTCCTTACAAGCCTAGGGTGCTGCTGGCGAACGAGTCGGCAGACCGTTGCTCAATAGCGTCAAACCACTCGCGGGCCATGGCTTCTTCGCGGGCGTCTTGTACCGAAAGAGAGGCCCGCGCCGGCGTCCACAGCTTCATCGTCAGCAATCCGGGTGCCAGCAGCAGGCCCATGGGAGCGGGGGTGCTGCGCTCCGCGAGGTCGGCGGGATCGAAGGCGCGCGCCTGCACCACATGGTCATGCGCCTGGCGCCACTGGACGAAACGAGGATGGACGCGCCGCAGCGTCTCGTAGTCATGGGCTGCCAGCAGGCGCAATTTGCGGTGGGGCAGCGCCCATCGATGCAGGGCATCCAGCAGCGCGGGATCGGACAGCGGCCAGTGGGCGAAGTCCGGGTCCAGCCAGCACAGCTCGCGACCGCCCTGCTCCGCAGCCCGCTGCAGCGCTTGCTGCAGCATTTGCCGGACCTCCGCGGCGGTTTCGACGAGTCCGGGCGTCAAAGCTTCTGGCATCGTGGGTTCCGGCGACATGTCGAACTCCTCGTGACGTTGGCGTGGGATGGCGGCGGGAGCGGTCAGGCGGGGTTCACCCACCCGTCCTCGGTCCACTGATCCAGCAAATCGCGTGCACCGTCGCTCAGTTTCGCGACCTCGGCAGGAGACAGCGCTCGGCTGTCCGCCATCCGGCGCATCAGCGTCGCATCGCGTCCGCCGGCCCGGAAGGATTGTCCATTGATGAAGACATGGGCCGCGTCGTACATCATGCGGGGTGCGGGCGCTCAGCCGCGCCCCCCTGCCCCGGCGGCAAGGCGGCGCCGGGTTCGAAGAGGACGCGGGGCTTGGGCTCGGTCAGCGCCTCGCCCAGCGCGCGCTCCAGCGCCAGCGGCTGCGAGGCCGCTCTCAGCACCGCTTCGCGCGCAAAGGCCGTCAGCGCCTCGGGAATGCGTCCCGGCTCGCCGGTCGCCGGCTGACGGGGGTCGACATACATCCGGTCGCCGCGCGGCGCTTCCTCGTCGTCGGTCAGGCGGACCAGCAGTTCATTGGCCAACTCGCTGCGCCAGGGCGAACGGAAACCCACCGAGGCGGTCATGCAGTCGCCGCCGACGGCCACGCCGTCGTGCGCCCATCCCGGCGGCAGGTACAGCATGTCGCCGGGCTCGAGCACGAAGTCCTGCTCCGGCTCGAAGTCCGCCAGCACCTTCAGCGGGACGTCCTCGCGCAGCTCGCCGGTGGTCGACACGCCCAATCGGCCGATGCGCCAGTGGCGACGGCCGCTGACCTGGATCAGGAAGACGTCGTAGGAATCGAAATGCGGACCGACGCCGCCGCCCTCGCTGGCATACGACAGCATCAGGTCGTCGAGCCGGGCCTCGGGAACGAACCGGAAGCGGCTCAGCAACGCCGCAGCCGGCTCGACGTGCAGATCCAGCCCCTGCACCAGCAGTGTCCATTGCGGCTTGCTCCAGGCGGGCAACTTGGCGATCGGGCCCTGGCGCATCGTCCAGCGATCGCCGTCCTGCTGCGACACGAGTCGGGATTCCACCTCGTCGCTGGCCGCCAGCCGGGCCAGGCTGGCGCGATCGATCGGCGGCACCACGCCGGGCAAGGCCTGGCGCACGAGCAGCGGCTGCTTCTGCCAATGGCGCTTCATGAACTGCGCGGGGCTCAGGCCGCCGAGCAGCGGCAGCTTCGCGTCGATGTCGATGCCGGAGGCGCCGGAAGCGGCCGGGGCTCGCTTGGACGGGATCGGGGATGTCTGGGGGGACTTGGACTTGGAGGTCATGGGCGCGCATTGTCTGAGAGAATTGCGCGATGCAAATCACTGCCCCCTGCGTCGTCTCCCTGACTTGGAGACTCGAGGACGCCCAAGGCCAATCCGTCGAGGTGCTGGACCCGCCGATGGAGTTCTTTTACGGCGGTCAAGACCTGTTCACGAAGGTCGAGGAAGCGCTCGCCGACAAGCTTGCCGGCGACGAGGTCAGCGTGGCGCTCGAGCCCGAGGACGCGTTCGGCGACTACGACAGCGCCCTGGTGTGCTTCGAGCCGCGCGAGGTGTTCCCCGAGAACATCGATGTCGGCATGCAGTTCGAAGGACTGCCCGAAGGCGCGTCGACGCCCGACATGCCCGCCGACCGCATCTACACCGTGACCGAGGTCTATCCGGAGCACATCGTATTGGACGGCAACCACCCGCTGGCCGGTGTCGGCCTGCGCATCCACGTGACGGTGCACGATGTGCGCGAGGCCACGGAGGAAGAGCTGGAAGCCGGTTCGCTGGGCGATTCGGGTTTCACCGTCGCCACCGGCCTCACCGCCGGGCCGGGGCCGGACGAACCGATCCACTGACTGCTGAACTCGTCATCCGAACACAGCGAAGCCCCGCCAATGCGGGGCTTCGCTTTTTCAGCATCCTGCCCGTCACACATCGCGGGCACAAAGCCGCCGATAGAGATCGAAGACCTTCGCCTCCAGTTCGGCCGGACTGCAGCAGATGCGTGCGCCGATCAGCCGCGCGCGATAGTTGTGGATCTGCTCGCGAACCGCGTGCGACCAGCTCTGGGTGCTCGGCGTCAGGTCGAAGGTGCTGCTGCGCAGCACGTGCAGCCAGCCGATCAGCACCGGCTCCGGCACTCCCGCCAAGGTCTCGGCGAGGGTCTCCGGCGGTCGCGCCCGGCCGGCATGCAGGCGGTGGAGCATCAGCAGCCGGATCACCAGCGCCGGGTCCGAGGCCGCCGTCATCGCCAACGCCTCAGGCGGCGCGCCATGCCGCACCAGGCGGAAGAGGCGCCCCAGCACGTCCAGGTCGCAGCTCGGCAGCGATCGCGGCGACTCCTCCTGCGGCGCCATCAGCAGATCGCCCTGGAAGTAGCGCACGCCCAGCGCCTTGAGGCGCAGGTAGTCCGCGGACTCCGTCATGCGGTCGGCGATCAGCGTCGCACCGGCCTGGCACGCCAGTTCCTGGACCGTCGCCCAGGCGCTCACCGGCGCCAGCGACACATCGAGCTTCACGAACGAGACCATCGGCAGCCAGGCGGTACGCGCATCATCCGGCGACACCACGCCCGCCAGCGCGAAGCGGTAGCCTCGCGCATGCAGTTGCGCGATGCGGCGGGTCACCGACTCCTGGACGGGCATGCCCACGGGCAGTTGGATCGCGCCGAGCGAGCCGCACAGGACATCCCCGATCGGACTGAGCAGGGTCGCCGCGTCCATGTCGATGAACAGGCAGCCGGGACGGCGATGCGCCAGGCCGCCGTCGAGCAGGGCCTGGCTGAGCAGCAGGCTGGTCGCATAGGCACTGGGCGGCGGCGCGCGGCGCGAGCCGGCGCTCCATCGGAAGCACAGTTCCTGTCCCATCGGTTCGACGGATCCGTCGATGATGGATTGGCGTGCGAAACGGGAACTGGCCGGTTCGGGTTGAATCAGCAGCCGGGCTACCGTAACGCCGTTGCGGGAGGGTCGGGAAGATTGCATGACCATGGAAATCGTCGGCAGACCCGGATGCCCGGGCGGGGATATCAGTATTTCCAGGAACGGCCAAACGTTCGATGGCTCAGCTCAGTGGCAATGCAGCGGTTTCCGACTGGGAACAGTCGTCGACCGACTCGTTTGCTGAGTCCTGGGCCGGCAATATCGTCAACGGCAGGCTCAAGCAGGTGCGCGCGCCTTGCGGCGTGCGTTCGAAATGGAAGACCGCGCCGATGCGCTCGGCGCGGCGCCGCAGACCGTGCAGGCCGGTTCCTCCGGTCAGCGGCGACTCGTCGCCGGACATCTCCGCGCGCGCGTCGCGCTGGGCCGCCCCGGACTGGCCGTTGTCCTCGATGAGCACTTCCAGCCGCGCGCCCTGCTGCACCGTCATGCGGATCGAGAGCCGGCTCGCCTGGGCGTACTTGATGGTGTTGGCGACGGACTCCTCCACGATGCGCATCACCTGCCTGGAAAGATCAGCCAGCAGCACGATCTCGGGTCCTTCGGGAATGTCGTACTCGATCTGGAAGTCGGCCCGGGTGAGCGATTCGTCGAGGTTGCTGCAGTAGGTGAACAGGATGTCGTGGATCGTCCGCTGCTCGTGGACTTCCGTCACCGAGATGATCTCGCGCAGGTCCTTCAACGCATCCATCAGCCCGCGCTCGAGACGGTCATGGTCGATGTCGCGGTCTCGCACGCTGAACAGCGTCGTGACCAGCTTGGAGCCGATGCCGTCGTGCAGGTCGCGGTAGATCCGGTCCCGCTCGGCCTGCGCGGCGGATTCGGTCTCCATCTCGCGCTGCCGGTTGTAGCTGATCAACAGCTCCCGTTCGCGCTGCTGCAGCGTGTCCGTGAGGATGCGGTTGTTGTCGCGGACGCGCTTCACGCTCGCCTGGAACTTCGTCAGCAGGATCTGCGCGACGACGAACAGCAGCAGCGGCACGCTCAGGTGACTCAGGAAGATCGGCGTCACCAGCAGATGGGAGAGCGACCAGCCTGCATCAGGCATCGGGAAGGACACGAGCTGTCGCACCGCGTTGTGGTCGCGCAGCGCGAAGACCTGCGCCAGCACGGACTGGAACAGCAGCGACATGGCCGTGCGCGAGCGTGTGCGTGCCACGTGCAACGCTAGGCGCGAGCAGGCGTAGAGATGGAACACCAGCAGCACGGGCAGCCAGTAGGTGTCCAGCCATTCCCGCCCGCGCAGATCCAGCAGCGGATAGGTGAGCGCCGCGAACGCGCCCGCGCCGAACAGGGCCAGCATCCCGCCCCGGCCCAGGGGCTCGTCGACGAAGGCGAAGATGAACAGCGTCAGCACCACCACGACGCCGCCGATGCAGGCGTACTGGGCCCAGAGCCACAGCGGCAGCATCGCGGCCGGGACGTACGGCAACAGCACCAGCGAGAACAGCACCGACCACAACACCGTCGTCGCCCCCGCATGCAGGAACACGGCGCCCTCCCGCCGGTTCGCCAGCCAGGCGCCCAGCATGAACATGCCCGCCAGCAGGCAGAACACGTTGGACGCATTGGCCAGCGAGGTCCCGACGAACAGGGTCAATTCGCCGATGTAGGAGATGGTGTCGAGGTCCCCGATGTAGATCGGCGCGATGTGGATCTGCCGGTCCCAAGTCGTGAGTTCGACCGTCAGCACGTTGCCTTCCGGCCGCACGAGGCTCCGCGCCAGCGGCACCTGCAAGGGGCGGTACCACTTGTAGCGCGCGTCGGCGGTCGACTTCGGCAGGCCGGCGACCCAGACGCCGTTGAGGTAGACGTCCATGCCATCCAGGGCCTGGCTGATCAGCAGGCTGGTGCCTGGGATCCGCGACTCCTGCCGGAAAGGCGTGCCAGCCGGCGTCTCGCAGCACGGCGCCGGGCGAGCGAGATAGCGGTCCAGGTCGATCCGGAATCTCGCCCGCTTCAATCCGGCCGACTGGCTGACGTCGTGAAAGTAAGGGAGGGCGAAGCCCCCCTGGTGGGCGAGGATCAGCCCCTCCAGCCGGGGGATCTCCGGACCCGCATCGCGCGCAGCGGAAGTGGCTTCGACGATCTCCAGGTCCTGGGCCCCCTCCACGCGGTAGACCCGCGTCGCCAGACTGCTGGTCGCCACGACCAGCAAGGCCAGGATGAAGAAGGTCAGCCAGAAGAACACCGTCTTCAGCGAGCTCCGCCTCGGACTACTCATCGATGAGACCGTGCAGGCGCGCGGCGTTGGCCGCCATGGCCCGCGACTTCACACCGAGCTTGCGGTAGACGCTGCGCAGGTGCTGGTTGACGGTGTGATGCGAGATGCTCAGCCGGCGTCCGATCTCGACGATGGGCAGGCCATCGACCAGATGCCGCAGGACCTCCCATTCCCGCTCGCCCAGCCCGAGGTCACGGAGCACCTTCTGCCGGTCGACATGCGGCCGCACGTTGTTCTCGAGCATCGTGATCCGCTCGACGACCAGCTGCGCGACCGCCGGGCTCAGCGGGGCCTGCCCGTTGTGCGCGCTGACGAGCTTGTCCACCATCGACGGCTGGATCTCCTCCTTGAGCAGATAGCCGCTGGCCCCCGCCCGCAGGCTGCGCATCACATGCTTGCTGTCGCCGAAGGTGCTGACGACGACGCTGCGCGACTCCGGGCATTTGTCCTGGATCAGCCGGATCAGTTCGACACCGTCCACGTCCGGCAATCCCAGGTCGACGATGTACAGGTCCGCGCGGTTGGCGAGGATCGCCGCCACGGCCTCTCCGCGATTCTTGGCGATGCCCACCACCTCGCAAAAGCTACTGTTCGAAATCACGTCCACCAACCTCTTCATGACGGTGGGGTCGTCCTCGATGATCACGACGGCGATACTCATTCATTGGCTCCTTCTCACTCGTTATCCCATTGCCCAGAGGCGGGCACAGTTTCGCGAGCGAGCAGAAACGAGCAATCACCGAAGCAAGTAAACCCGAAAACGCCAGACTACTGAATTCAGTGGTGGTCCAGGATTCGCGGCGGCGGCTGGTCCCACTCCCTGTCGACGGGCCGCGCGACCCGATGCCATCGGCCTTTGATCCAGCCTTCCGTGCTGGCGGCCAGGCAGGCGATCAGCAGCATCAGTCCACCAATCGCCAGCAGATAACCAATGACAGTAAGTTCAAATAAGGGATGCCCGGGGGGCGACGACTCGGTCCGCTCGGCCACCAGGCATCCCACGCCGGCGAGCGTCAAGCCGATCGAGATCGCATACATATTTCGCATGACACAAATCCATTCGCAAACTGTTGGCGGCAGTGTCACCGACTGCGATCAGTTTGCTAATCACTCATGAATGCATTTATCGACTTAAACATGTCAGCCTCCGGCGATTCGAATGACGAATTCATTGGTCGACCAACGAATTCGTGTCGTTCGAGGAGGTCGTTTCGAATAAGCGGGCCGGTCTGACCCATTCTCGGGCCGCCATTGCCGATATCGAGGCCCTGGGCGGGAGCACCGACTCAGTCGCTGAAAACCGCCCGACGGCGACTTGTCTGGCCGGCTTGCGCGTCAGGAAAAACAGGACGGGCGCCCGAAGGCGCCCGTCGCGAAGGGAAGTTTCGACCCCTGGATTCAGCGCAGGAAGCGGCCTCGCGGATCGATGATCGCGATGTCCGCGTAGTTCGTGCCCGTGTGGTCGGTGGGCGAATACCCCACCTCCATGCCGCCCAGATCGAAGCGGGTCATGCTGTTGAGGACCTTCTGGATGGCGGCGCGGCTGGGATCCTTGCCGGCGCGCTTGAGCGCCTCGACCAGGACCTTGGCGGAGGCAAAGCCTTCCATCATGGCCGGCGTGACCTGGCCGTTGGACTCGGCGGGATTCGCCTTCACCAGGTCGCCGAGTTCGCGGACCATCGGCACGTTGGTCGAGCGCTCGCTCGGGAAGACCTGCGACACGATGATGCCGGCGGCGTTCTGGCCCAGCAGCTGGACGAACCCGTTGGACGCGTTGTTCGACAGGGTGGCACCCAGGATGCGCGAACCGGCCGCGCGCAGCGCATTGATCGTGTCGGCGGTGATCTGCTGCGAGGCGACCATCAGCACGACCTGCGGGTCCGCGGCGATCAGTTGCTTGACGACGCCGGCGATGTCCGGCTTCTCGCGCTCATAGGTGAAGTGGGCCACCGGCTTCATCTTGCGGTCGTTGAAGCCCGCCATCGCACCGACGATGCCGTCCGCGCCGAAGGTGTCGTTCACCTGCACCAGCGCGATGCGCGTGTTGCCCATCTCCAGCAGCAGTTGGACGGCACGCTCGGCCTCGCGCTGGTAGGTCGAACGCACGTTGAAGACAAGGGGATGGACCGGCTTGTGCAGCAGCATGGCGCCGGTGGACGGCGCGATCAGCGGCACCTGGCCCTTTTCCAGCAGCGGGAGCACGGCCTGCGTGTGCGGCGTGCCGCGCGTCAGGAACAGGGCGACGGCGCCCTTGTCGATGAGTGTCTGCGCGTTGGCGGCGGCGCGCTTGGGATCGAAGCCGTCGTCCAGCGACTGCAGGTCGATCTTCTGACCGTTGACGCCGCCGGTGGCGTTGACCTTGTCGATGTAGAGCCTAGCGCCCAGCGTCAGTTCCTTGACGCTGGCCGCGACCTGGCCGGTGAAGCCGGCCGTCTGGCCGATCAGGATGTCCGCGCGGGCCGCGGCGCTGAGGCCGAAGGCCACCAGGGCGGTGGCGATGGAGGCGGCGAACCGGCTCAGGGGCCGGTTCCGTGTAGGCTTGCTCATGGTGGTCTGTCCCGCCGGCTCGCGGTGGCGGCCGGCTTGTGTCTCCAGCACGCCGACGGTCAGTTCGCCGCCGGCCCCTCGGCGCCGCGACCCCCACGTTCAGGGGGGATCAGCGCCCCGCGCGCATCTTAGCCACGATGTCCGTGACCCGCCCCAGCAAAGCCTGCGTGTCGAAGGTCAGAACGTTGCGATTCGACAGCACCTGACGGCCGCCCACCCAGACGTCCGTGACATGTTCACGCCCCGCCACATAAACGAGTTGCGCGTCGGCGTGATAGACCGGCTGGCATTCGATCGAGTCCAGCGCCACGGCCACCACGTCGGCCAGCTTGCCGGCTTCCAGCGTGCCCAGATCGTTCGCGCGGCCCATGGCCTTGGCGGCACGCACCGTGGCCATCTCCAGCGCGGTGCGCGCGGAGACCGTCAGCGGATCGCCGGTCACGCCCTTGGCGAGCAGCGCCGCGGCGCGGATCTCGCTGAACATGTCCTGGCGGTTGTTGGAGGCCGCGCCGTCGGTCCCGAGGATGGTGTTGACGCCGGCCGCCTCCAGGGCCTTCACCGGCGCCACGCCCGAGGCCAGCTTGAGGTTGGAGCTCGGGTTGTGGACCAGGTGCACGCCCTGCTTCGCGACGAGGTCGATCTCCTCGGGGCTCAGGTGGACCATGTGCACGGCAATCATCTTCGCGTTCAGCAGGCCGAGCTTGTTCAGGCGCGCCAGCGGGCGCTCGCCGTACTGCTTGATGCTGCCGTCGATCTCGTCCTGCGTCTCATGGATGTGGCAGTGCATCTGCAGGTCGTACTTCTCCGCCAGCTCGCGCAGCTGGATGAAGGTCTCGTCCGAGACCGTGTACGGCGCGTGCGGCGCGCTGGTCCAGTCCAGCAGCTTCTCGCCCTTGAACTGCTCGTAGGCGGCCAGGCCTTTCTCGATGTAGTCCTGCGCGTTGGCGGCGTAGCCGGTGGGGAAGTCGATCACGTTGATCGACACGCCGGCGCGGATGCCGCTGTCCACCGCCGCGCGGGCCATCGCGGTCGGGAAGAAGTACATGTCGTTCAGGTAGGTCACGCCGCCGCGCAGCGCCTCGGCCGCGGACAGCAGCGAACCCTGGTAGGTCCAGTCCTCGCTGACCCACTGGCGCTCCAGCGGCCAGATGTGGTTGTTGAGCCAGTCCATCAGCGCGAGGTCGTCCGCGACGCCGCGCAACAGCGACATCGCCGAATGCGTGTGGGCGTTGATCAGGCCGGGGATCAGCACGTGGTTCGGGAGCTCGACGCGCTCGGCGTCGGCGTAGCGCTTGAGCGCTTCCTCAAGCGGCAGGACGGCGGCGATGCGTTCGCCTTCGATGGCCAGCGCGTGCTGCTCGAGCACCGGGCTGTCCGGGGTCATGGTGATCAGCCAGCGGGGCAACAGCAGCTTCACGGCTTGGGTCGTCATGGGGGTCTCCTCAAATGCTCAAAAGATCTCGTCGAACAGCGCCAGCACGCGCGCCGCATCAACCTCGACGCAGACCTGCTGCGCCGGATGGCCGCTCCACGGCGTGCCGCTGCCGTGCTCGCCGCGCCAATCCTGGATGGTCTGGCCGGTGGCGATGCCTTCCAGCGCCACGCGCACCGGGCCGGCACGCAGGGTGAAGGCGTCCGGCACCAACAGGATCGCCGCCGCGCTGGCATCGTGCGCGTAGATGCCGCCGATGCCGTCGCGCGCATCGTAGAACTGCTGGTAGTGGCGCGTGGCCTGCCAGAGCAGGTCGCCCGCGCCCTCGCCGCGGCCGCGCAGCTTCGCCAGGTCGGCCTCGCGCATGATCGCTTCCTGCGTCACGTCCAGACCGACGATGGTCACCGGCCAGGCCGCGGTGAAGACCTGGTCCGCGGCTTCGGGATCGGCCAGGATGTTGGCTTCGGCCACCGGCGTCACGTTGCCGCCGTGGCCCTTCAGGCCGAAGGCGCCGCCCATCACGACGACGCGCTTGACCTTGCCGGCGATCGCCGGATCGTGCGCCAGCGCGAGCGCCAGGTTCGTGAACGGACCGACGGCCACCAGCGTGATCTCGCCGGGCCGCTCGTTGACGAGGTCGCAGATCAGCTGATGTGCGGGCCGCGGATCGAGCGGCCGCGTCGGCGCCGGCAGACGGTCGGCGACGCCGCCCAGTCCGTCATCGCCGTGCACGTGCGCGGCATCCTTGCGCCGGCGTTCGTCGCGCAGCGGGCCTTCGGCGCCGGCCGCGACGGGCACATCCTTGCGGTAGAGCGCGGTCAGCCCGCGCGCGTTGCGCGTGGTCGTGGCGACGGGGCCGTTGCCGAAGGCCGTCGTGACGGCCACCAGCTCGAAACGCGGATGGCAGGCCAGCAGCGCGAGCGCGAGCGCGTCGTCGATGCCGGGGTCGGTGTCGAAGAGGACCGGGACGCGGCCGGAAGCGGGGGATCTTGCTGTCCATGGGGTACTGCGCTCCAGGGTCAGGAGTTGCCGTCGGCGGAGTGTGCCCCGTTCGCCGTCAACGTGGCGAGCTCGGGCAATTCCGGCAGCTCGGAGCGGTGCGGCATCGCCTGCTGCACGCCGGTGCGGCTGACCGCGAGCGCCGCGGCCAACTGCCCCAGCGCGGCCGCGCGGGCCGGCACCAGGCCCTCGGCCAGACCGACCGCGAGACCGCCCACCAGCGTGTCGCCGGCACCGACCGTGTCCACCGCATCGACGCGGGAGGCGCGCAGATGCAGCCCCTCCGGATGCTCGTCGCTGAGCAGCCACGCGCCGGCGCCGCCCAGCGTCACGAGCACGTGGCGCGGTCCCAGCGTTCGCAGATGCGCGGCGGTCGCGCGCGCGATGGCGATGCCGTCGGCATCGCCGGGCAGCGCCACGGCGCGGGCCAGTTGCAGCGCCTCGGTCTCGTTGACGATCAGCCAGTCGCTCAGGCCCAGCAGCGCGGCCGGCAGGTCCTGCGCGGGCGCGGCGTTCAGCACCGTGATCACGCCGGCCTCGCGGGCGATCTCGAAGGCGCGCTGGATCGCCGGCACCGGCACCTCCAGCTGCGCCACGACGACCTTGGCCTGCCGCAGCAACGCCCCGCCCTGCTCCACGTCGGCCGCGTCGAGGTCCGCATTGCTGCCGGGCACGACGACGATCGCGTTCTCGCCACCCTCGCTCGCGACCATGATCACCGCCACGCCGGGCCACGCGGCCTCGTCGCGTCGGATCGCCTGGACATGCACCCGCTCCGCTTCCAGCGCCTTCAGCAGATCCTGGCCGTGCTGGCGCATGCCGACGCGGCCGATCAGCGCGACCTCGGCGCCGAGCCGCGACGCGGCCACCGCCTGGTTGCCGCCCTTGCCGCCGGGCGTGCCGGCGAAGGCCTCGCCGATCAGGGTCTCGCCCGGCGCGGGCAGGCGCACGGCGTGGGCCACGAGGTCCATGTTGACGCTGCCCACCACCACCACGGTGGCCGCAGCCTTTGCTGAAGTCATGAAAGCTCCGGAGACGACGGCGCCGCGGTGCTCTCGCGCAGCACGACCTGCGGCACGAGTTGCAGGTCCTTGAAGGGCGCCTGGGGATTCTCGATGCGCTCGATCAGCGCGCGACCGGCCTCCCGGCCGAGCTCGCGGATCGAGCAGCCCACGCTGGTCAGCGCGGGATAGACATAGCTGCCGAGCTCGATCGCATCGAAGCCCACGACCGACAGCTGACGCGGCACGTTCAGTCCGAGTTCGGCGGCGGCGCGCAGCGCGCCCATGCCCATCAGGTCGTTGCAGGTGAAGACGGCCGTCAGCTCGGGCTGGCGGGTCAGTAGCGCCTTGACGGCCTCGTAGCCGCCGGCGGTGCTGAAGTCGCTCTCGGCCAGCCACTCCGCGCGCGCCTCGAGGCCGCGCTGCTGCAGCGCGTTGCGCCAGCCGGCGACGCGTTCAGTCGTCACTTCGAATTCGGCGGGGCCGCTCACACAGCCGATGCGGCGATGGCCCAGTTCCAGCAGATGGCGGACGACCTCGAAGGCGCCCAGCTGGTTGTTCACGCTGACGCGGTCCGCGCGCGCGCCGGGCACCAGGCGGTCCACGGTCACCACGGGCACGCTCGCATGACGGAAGGTGCTGGCCAGCGTCTCGGCATCGCCGGCGGAGCTCAGCAGCAGGCCGTCGATGCGCTTCTCGAGCAGCGTGCGCAGGTAGGCCTGCTGGTGCTTGGGGTCGTTGTCCGAGTTGCAGAGGAAGACCGAGTAGCCCGCCTGTCGGCACCACTCCTCGGCACCGACGACCAGCTCCGCGAAGAACGGGTTGCGCACGTTGGGTACCAGCACGCCGACGATCTTGGTCTCGCTGCGCCGCAGCGAGCGGGCCACCGCGCTGGGCAGGTAACCGATCTCGTCGACCGCCGCCAGCACGCGCGCGCGGGCTTCGGCGCTCACCGGTCGCGTGTTGTTCAGCACATGCGACACCGTGGTGAAGGACACCCCCGCCAGCGCGGCCACATCCTTGATGGTGCTCATCGGTCGATCCGGTCCTCTGCTCGTGCCAAACTGGCTGGTTCAGTCAATTGCAAACGTTTGCAGAGCATACCCCAAGGGCAATGGGCGCCAGGCCGGGGCGAACCCCGTGCCTCAAATATTCAAATGCCGGTCCAGATGAAGAAAAGCCCCTGGGCCGAGGCACAGGGGCTTGGTGGGGTGAGCCGGTGTTCCGGCTCGGCGTCTGCTGATCAGCGTTGGGCGATCGGCGTGACGTCGCGCTTGGTGGCGCCGACGAAGAGCTGACGCGGACGGCCGATCTTGTACTCGGGGTCGCCGATCATCTCGTTCAGCTGGGGCGATCCAGCCGACCGTGCGGGCCAGCGCGAAGATCGCCGTGAACAGCGGCACCGGGATGCCGATGGCGCGCTGCACGATGCCGGAGTAGAAGTCGACGTTCGGGTACAGCTTGCGGGCGACGAAGTATTCGTCTTCCAGCGCGATCTTCTCCAGCTCCATCGCCAGCTTGAACAGCGGGTCGTCGTGCAGGCCCAGTTCGTTCAGGACTTCGTGGCAGGTCTCGCGCATCAGCTTGGCGCGCGGGTCGTAGTTCTTGTAGACCCGGTGACCGAAGCCCATCAGCTTGACGTTGCTGTTCTTGTCCTTGACCTGCTTGATGAACTCGCCGATCTTGGCCACGCCACCCATCTGCTGGATGTCGTTGAGCATGTTCAGGCAGGCCTCGTTGGCACCGCCGTGCGCGGGACCCCACAGGCAGGCCACGCCCGCGGCGATCGCCGCGAACGGGTTGGTGCCCGACGAGCCGCACAGGCGCACCGTCGAGGTCGAGGCGTTCTGCTCGTGGTCCGCATGCAGCGTGAAGATGCGGTCCATCGCGCGGACCAGCACGTCGTTGGGCTTGTACTCCTCGCACGGCGTGGCGAACATCATGCGCATGAAGTTGCCGGCGTACGAGAGGTCGTTCTTCGGATAGATGTACGGCTGGCCGATCGTGTACTTGTAGGCCATCGCCACGAGCGTCGGCATCTTCGCGATCAGGCGGATCGCGGCGATCTCGCGGTGCTCGGGGTTATTGATGTCGGTGCTGTCGTGATAGAAGGCCGACAGCGCGCCCACCAGGCCGGTCATGACCGCCATCGGATGCGCGTCGCGACGGAAGCCGCGCAGGAAGAACTGCATCTGCTCGTTGACCATCGTGTGGTTGGTCACGCGGTTGACGAACTCTTCCTTCTGCGACGGGCTGGGCAGCTCTCCGTACAGCAGCAGGTAGCAGGTCTCGAGGTAGTCGCAGTTGGTCGCCAGCTGCTCGATCGGGTAGCCGCGGTACAGCAGCTCGCCCTTGTCGCCGTCGATGTAGGTGATCGTGGAGTTGCACGACGCCGTCGACAGGAAGCCCGGGTCGTACGTGAACTTGCCGGTCTGCGCGTAAAGCTTGCGGATGTCGATCACATCCGGACCGATGGTGCCCTTGTACAGGGGCAGATCCATTTGCGGGCTGCCATCGGAGAACGACAGGGTGGCTTTGACGTCAGACGGGGTCATGGGCATTCCTTATGACTTCGGGGGTTCTGGTTACTGAGGAGTCCGCAGCATCGCGAGCACGGCATGAACGTCGGGCCGGTCCAGCTCGTCGGCCGGTTCCTTGCGGGCCAGCATCAGATCGAGCAGGTCGTTGTCCGACAGGTCCATCAGCTGGCGCAGGCCTTCCGCGTGGAATTCGGTCAACGCGCCTTCGTGCCGCCGGAAGAACCGCTCGATGAAAAGATCATTCTCCAACAGCCCGCGGCGGCAGCGCCACTTGAGCTTGGAGAGATCCCTCTCATCGATGAGGGTGTTGGTGTCGGCGGCGTTCATGCGTGTGCGTAGGTTCGCGCGAGCAGGCTCAGACGGTGCGGCGCACCATCAGTTCCTTGATCTTGCCGATCGCCTTCGTCGGGTTGAGACCCTTCGGGCAGACGTCGACGCAGTTCATGATGGTGTGGCAGCGGAACAGGCGGTACGGGTCCTCGAGGTTGTCGAGGCGCTCCGCGGTGGCCTGGTCGCGGCTGTCGGCGATGAAGCGGTAGGCCTGCAGCAGACCGGCGGGACCGACGAACTTGTCGGGGTTCCACCAGAAGCTGGGGCAGCTCGTCGAGCAGCTCGCGCACAGGATGCACTCGTACAGGCCGTTGAGCTCGTCGCGCTCCTCGGGGACTGCAGGCGCTCCTTCTCGGGCGGCGCTTCCTCGTTCACCAGGAACGGACGGATCGAGTTGTACTGCTTGAAGAACTGCGTCATGTCCACGATCAGGTCGCGGACCACGGGCAGGCCCGGCAGCGGCTTGAGGATGATGACGTCCGGCAGCGAACGCAGGTTGGTCAGGCAGGCCAGACCGTTCTTGCCGTTGATGTTCATCGCGTCGGAGCCGCAGACGCCTTCGCGGCACGAGCGGCGGAACGACAGCGAGGGATCCACCGCCTTGAGCTTGAGCAGGGCGTCCAGCAGCATGCGTTCGTTGCCGGCGAGCTCCAGCTCGATGGTCTGCATGTACGGCTTGGCGTCCTTGTCCGGGTCGTAGCGGTAGATCTTGAAGGTGCGCTTGATCATGTTTGAGTGCTCCTGCGGCCGGTCAGAAAGTACGGACCTTCGGGGGGACGCTATCGACGGTCAGCGGTTGCAGATTCACCGGCTTGTAGGTCAGGCTGTTGGACTTGGAGTGCCACAGCGTGTGCTTCATCCACTCCTTGTCGTTGCGGCCCAACGGGAATTCCGCATCGTCCGCGCCGCGCTCGAAGTCGTTCACCGTGTGGGCGCCGCGGCATTCCTTGCGCGCGGCGGCGGACACGATCGTCGCCTGCGCGGCCTCGATCAGGTTGTCCACTTCCAGGGCCTCGACACGCGCGGTGTTGAAGACCTTGGACTTGTCCTGCAGCGTGATGTTCTTGACCCGCTCGCGGATCGCGGCGATGGCGGTGACGCCCTCGTCGAGCAGCTTGCTGGTGCGGAACACGCCGGCATGCGACTGCATCGCGGCGCGCAGATCGTCGGCGACGCCCTGCGCGTATTCGCCGCCGGTGTTGGACTCCAGACGGTTCAGGCGCGCCAGCGTCTGGTCGGCGGCGTCCTTGGGCAGCGGCTTGTGCGACTTGCCGCCGTTCTTGACCGCGTCCACGATGTGATTGCCCGCGGCGCGACCGAAGACCAGCAGGTCCAGCAGCGAGTTGGTGCCCAGGCGGTTGGCGCCGTGCACCGACACGCAGGAGCATTCGCCCACCGCGTACAGGCCGTTGACGATGTCCTTGTAGTTGTCGCCCTTGGGGGCGACGACCTGGCCGTGGACGTTGGTCGGGATGCCGCCCATCTGGTAATGGATGGTCGGCACGACGGGGATCGGTTCCTTCGTGATGTCGACGTTGGCGAAGTTGTGGCCGATCTCCAGCACCGACGGCAGGCGCTTGGCGATGGTGTCGCCGCCCAGGTGGGTCATGTCCAGCACGACGTAGTCCTTGTTGGGACCGCAGCCGCGACCTTCCTTGATCTCCTGGTCCATGCAGCGCGAGACGAAGTCGCGCGGCGCCAGGTCCTTCAGCGTCGGGGCGTAGCGCTCCATGAAGCGCTCGCCGTTGGCGTTGCGCAGGATCGCGCCCTCGCCGCGGCAGCCTTCGGTCAGCAGCACGCCCGCGCCGGCCACGCCGGTCGGGTGGAACTGCCAGAACTCCATGTCCTGCAGCGGGATGTCGGCACGCGCCGCCATGCCCAGGCCGTCGCCGGTGTTGATGAAGGCGTTGGTCGACGCGGCGAAGATGCGGCCGGCACCGCCGGTGGCCAGCAGCACGGTCTTCGCTTCGAGGATGTGGATCTCGCCCGTCTCCATCTCCAGCGCGGTCACGCCGACGCAGTCGCCATCGGCGTCGCGGATCAGGTCCAGCGCCATCCACTCGACGAAGAAGTTGGTGCGGGCCTTGACGTTCTGCTGGTACAGCGTGTGCAGCAGCGCGTGGCCGGTGCGGTCGGCCGCGGCGCAGGCGCGCTGGACCGGCTTCTCGCCGTAGTTGGCGGTGTGGCCGCCGAACGGGCGCTGATAGATCGTGCCGTCCGGGTTGCGGTCGAACGGCATGCCGAAGTGTTCGAGCTCGTAGACGACCTTGGGCGCTTCACGGCACATGAACTCGATGGCGTCCTGGTCACCCAGCCAGTCCGAGCCCTTCACGGTGTCGTAGAAGTGGTAATGCCAGTTGTCCTCGGACATGTTCCCCAGGCTGGCGCCGATGCCGCCCTGGGCGGCCACGGTGTGCGAGCGGGTGGGAAAAACCTTGGACAGGACGGCCACGTTCAGGCCGGCCAGCGACAGTTGCAGCGACGCGCGCATGCCGGAGCCGCCGGCACCGACGATCACCACATCGAATTTGCGCTTGGGCAGCGAGGTTCCGATTTGCATTTCTTACAGCCTCCAGAGCACTTGGATCGCCCAACCCGCGCAACCCGTCAACCACACCAGCGTGAACGTGTGCAGGAACAGCCGCACGCCCACCGGTTTCACGTAATCCATCCAGATGTCGCGCACGCCGACCCAGGCGTGATACGCCAGGGACACGATCAGCGCGAAGGTCAGGAACTTCATCCATTGCTTGCTGAAGATGCCGGCCCACAGGTCGTAGCCGATGGTCTGGCTGGTGAACAGCACTTGCGCCAGCAGCACGATCGTGAACAGCGCCATGAGCAGCGCGGTGGCGCGCTGGATCATCCAGTCGCGCAGACCGTAGTGCGCACCGGTGACGATGCGCTTGGTTCCGTAGGTGGTCATTGTTGATTTGCCTCTTGGGTCAATCGTCGGAATTCAGTCCGACCGCACGGCCCGCGCCGCCCGGTCGCGGCCTGATCAGTACAGGCCGAACAGCTTCGCGCCGAGCGCCAGCGTCAGCACGACGCTCAGCACCAGCGTCGCGACGGCGCTGACGTGCCCTTGCTGCTTGCTCACGCTGTGCGTCGCGTCCATCCACAGGTGGCGGACGCCGGCGATGAAGTGGTGCAGGTAGCCCCAGATCAGGCCCAGCGTCACGAGCTTGATGAACCAGCCCGGCAGGAAGCCGATGCCGGACACGAAGGCCGCGGTGAAGGTCTCGTACGAGATCTCCGACGTGAGGCTGGTGTCGAACATCCAGATCACGAACGGGAGCAGGAAGAACATCAGCAGGCCGCTGATGCGATGCAGGATCGAGACGATGCCGGCCGGCGGCAAGCGGTACGCCACGATCTGCGTGACATGGATGTTGGTGTAGACCGGTCGATTCTTCTTGGTGGCTTGGGTGGCGTCCGTCATGTCCGACCTTGTAATCAATGTGAAACCCGAAGATTTTATGGCAACGCAACACCCCTCAAGGGTGTCCTGGGCGCATGTCGTCTTCCGGCGTTGCCATGAAAACGTCAGCGCCGCAACGCGAAAGCATCAGTTCAGGCTGTTGCGATAAAAGTGGTGGGAAGTGTTGTAGAGACCGCGGCGCAACTCCACCGGCTTGTCGCCGTAGGTGAAGGAGAGCCGCTCCACGCTCAGCAGCGGACTGCCGGGCGTCACCTGCAGCAGCGCGGCGGCATCGTCCTCCGCCGCGACCGCACGGATCTTTTCCTGCGCCCGGATCATGGGCACGTTGAATTCGGTTTCGAGCAGGCTGTAGAACGGGCCGCGATGCTCGAGCAGCCGCTCGGTCGTCAACCCCTTGAACAGCGTGCCGGGCAACCAGATGTCGTCGAGCACGACCGGATGGCCGCCGCTGTGCAGCAGGCGGCGGATCTCGATCACGGGATCGCCGGCGCGCAGCTGCATCAGCTTGGCGATGAAGGCCGGTGCGCGCTGGCGTTTGCAGTCCAGCAGCTGGCGGCCGAGCGACGAGGCCTCGTCGGCGTCGGGCGTCAGGCGCAGGAAGCGGTATTGCTGCTGCTGTTCCGCATGGGTGGCGACGAAGGTGCCCTTGCCCTGCTTGCGGACCAGCAGGTTGTCGGCGGCCAGTTCGTCGACGGCCTTGCGCACGGTGCCCTGGCTCACCCCGAAGCGGGCCGCCAGGTCCATCTCGCTGGGGATGGTCTCCCCCGCCTTCCATTCGCCGGCCTGCAGCCCCTTCAGGATCAACCCCTTGATCTGGCGATACAGCGGACTGAACGACGGCGCGGCTTCCGCGCGCGCCAGCTCATTGAGCGGCGTCACGGGGTGGACCGGTGCGGCGGGGGGCGACATGGGGCGCGATTCGAGCACAAACCCGAATGCAGCGTCCACCCTCCGGAGGGAGTCCGACCGGATTAGTCTTATATAAGACAGAAGAGTGTCAGTTCCGCGCAATGGTCGTGCGCTACTTTTGGGGGCAACTCCCCAGACCGGTGGGCGAAGAAGACCCTTTCGCGATCCGTGCCGGGGCCGCGCTGTCCTACACTTGCCGCCGCTGGCGCGGACTGCGCCTCACGCATCATTCACTCGCACTTCTCGGAGACCCTGATGAGCAAGAAACCCGTTCGCGTCGCCGTCACCGGCGCCGCCGGCCAGATCGGCTATGCCCTGCTGTTCCGCATCGCTTCCGGCGAGATGCTGGGCAAGGACCAGCCCGTCATCCTGCAACTGCTGGAGATCCCCGACGAGAAGGCCCAGAACGCGCTCAAGGGCGTGATCATGGAGCTGGAAGACTGCGCCTTCCCGCTGCTGGCCGGCATCGAGGCCCACAGCGACCCGATGACCGCCTTCAAGGACACCGACTACGCGCTGCTGGTCGGCTCGCGTCCGCGCGGCCCGGGCATGGAACGCTCGGAACTGCTGTCGATCAACGGCGCCATCTTCACCGCGCAGGGCAAGGCCCTGAACGCCGTGGCCTCGCGCAACGTCAAGGTGCTGGTGGTCGGCAACCCGGCCAACACCAACGCCTACATCGCGATGAAGTCGGCCCCGGACCTGCCGGCCAAGAACTTCACCGCCATGCTGCGCCTGGACCACAACCGCGCCGCCTCGCAGATCGCCGCCAAGACCGGCAAGCCGGTCGCCGGCATCGAGAAGCTGGCCGTGTGGGGCAACCACTCGCCGACGATGTACGCGGACTACCGCTTCGCCACGATCGACGGCCAGTCGGTCAAGGCCCTGATCAACGATGAAGAGTGGAACCGCACGACCTTCCTGCCGACCGTCGGCAAGCGCGGCGCCGCGATCATCGCCGCCCGCGGCCTGTCGTCGGCCGCCTCGGCCGCCAACGCCGCCATCGACCACATGCGCGACTGGGCCCTGGGCACCAACGGCAAGTGGGTCACGATGGGCGTGCCGTCCAACGGCGAATACGGCATCCCGAAGGACGTCATGTTCGGCTACCCGGTGACGGTCGAGAACGGCGAGTACAAGATCGTCGAAGGCCTGGAGATCGACGAGTTCTCGCAAGGCGCGATCAAGAAGACGCTGGACGAACTGCTGGAAGAACAAAACGGCGTGAAGCACCTTCTGTAAACCACCCCTACCGCCTTCGGCGTCCCCTCAAGGGGCGGCTCCGAGGCCTGGCAAAGCCAGATCCTCGTGCCCTGCTTGATAGGGACCAGGCTTCGCCGGTCCGTCGCTGAAGGCAGTATCGTTGGGCCGACCTTCGCAAGAAGGCCGGCCCTTCTTCTTTCCAGACCTCCTCATCGCCCCTCCTCATCGCATGAGCACCCTCCTCACCCCTGCCCAGGCCCTGTTCGAAGAAGGCCAGGCGCCCGTCGTGCTGCCGGTCGTCGATCACTACTGCGGCGTCGAGGCGCGCATGCTCAAGAGCCTCGAACTGCAGGTGCGCATGGGGCCGGTCTTCGACATCACGCTCGATTGCGAGGACGGCGCGCCCGTCGGCGGCGAGGCCGAGCACATGCTGCTGGTGCTGCACCTGCTGAACGGCTCGCTGAACGCCCATGGACGCGTCGGCGTGCGGGTGCATCCGTTCAGGCATCCGGCCTTCGAGGCCGATGTCGAGGCGGTGATCGCCGGCGGCGGCGAGAAGCTCGCCTTCCTGATGATCCCGAAGCCTGAAGGCATCGAGGATCTGAGCCGCGCGATCGCCTTCATCGACGACTGCCTGAAGCGCCACGCGATCAGGAAGCCGCTGCCGCTGCACACGCTGATCGAGACGCACGGCGCGCTGCGCGACGTGATGGCGATCGCCGCGCATCCGCGCATCGAATCGCTCTCGTTCGGCCTGATGGATTTCGTGTCCGCGCATCGCGGCGCTATCCCGCGCTCGGCGCTGACGGTCGAGGGCCAGTTCACGCACCCGCTGGTGCAACGCGCGAAGCTGGCGATCTCCGCCGCCGCGCACAGCTACGGCAAGACGCCGTCGCACTGCGTCGTCACCGAGTTCAAGAGCGAACGCGCGATCCAGTCCGCCGCCGAGCGCGCCCGCGCGCGAGTTCGGCTACACGCGGATGTGGAGCATCCATCCGAACCAGATCCAGCCGATCATCGACGCCTTCGCGCCCAGCGTCGCGGAGATCGACGAAGCCATCGACATCCTGCAGGCCGCGCAAGCCGCGCAATGGGCGCCGATCCAACACCGCGACATGCTCCATGACCGCGCCAGTTACCGTCTGTTCTGGCATCTGCTGCAGCGCGCGCACGGCACCGGGCAGAGCCTGCCGACAGAGGTCGAGCAAGCGTGGTTTGCGCCGCATCCATCGCCCCTGTGACGGCACGAACACCCCGTGAAGACCCTAGCAACGATCAACGGTTTGACACATTAAATCCCCGCTTCAGGGGACGCGCGCGCAGTCACAATCGCGCATCGCCGAGCTCCGGCGTTTCGTTTTTCCGGCCGTTGCTTCGGCTGGTGATCCAAGGTCCCTCAGGTCCAACTTTCACGTCCTCCCCATGCGACTGACCGCCCTCCTCCTTTCCGGCGCCGCTGCCGCCGCGCTGACGCTGACCACCGGCATCGCCGCCGCCCAGCCCGCCGCCAACACCGGCACCGCCAAGCCCGCGGCGCCGGCCAAGCCCGCGGCCGCCAAGCCCGCACCGGCGAAGACCGCCGCCAAGAAGCCGGCCGCCAAGACGCCCACCCCGCCGCCTCCGCTGCCGGAAGCGAACGAGGAACAGCTGGCCGCCGCCAAGCGCGCCTACCTGGGCCTGTACGAGTGCGAGTTCAAGCAGTCGATCACCATCGAGCCGAACGCCAAGGACGTGGGCTACATCAACGTGGCCTTCAAGAAGGACACCTTCGTGATGAAGCCCGTGCTGTCGACCACCGGCGCCCTGCGCCTGGAAGACGTCACCGGCCGCACGCTGATGGTCCAGATCGCCAACAAGTCGATGCTGCTGGACGTGAAGGCCGGTCAGCGCCTGGTCGACGAGTGCGTCCACCCGGAACAACGCGCCGCGATCGAAGCCGCGCGTTCCGCTTCGGCTCCCGCCGGTGGCGGCCTGGGCATCACACCGAGCGCGCAGTAAAGCCTTCGCGCCCGCTGGACGAAGCCGCCTCTCGAGGCGGCTTTTTCTTGTCCACCGCCCCTATCCATACTTCGGGAGTCGGGCTTCCGGTGCTGACGCTGGCTTTCATGGGCTGAAAGTACGTACAATTCATGCATACTTTCTGATTCATACCGTTCGTGCGACGCCGCACTGAACGGTCATGAATTCGCCAGAGCCGTCGTCTAATCTCCCAGCATCGCCAGGAGCCCGCATGGAAGCCACCGTCGCCGAACGAGGTCAGATCACCCTGCCCAAGGCCGTGCGCGACGCGCTGGGCCTGACCAAGGGCACGACGCTCAAGGTCGAGCTCGACGGCGCGCGCATCATCCTGCGCAAGAACGTCGACGACGCCATCTCCCGCGCCCGTGGCCGCTTCAAGCTGCCCGAAGGCACCGCCACCGACGACGTGATGCGCGACCTGCGCGGCCGCGCGCCGGACGAATCGACGGACGCCTGATCCGATGATTGCTGTCGACAGCTCCGTCCTCATCGACCTCCTGGGCGACGCGCCCGGCGCGGACGCGGCCGAGGCCGCCCTGCGCCTGGCGCTGTCCAGCGGCCCGGTGGTGCTGTGCGACGTCGTGCTGTCCGAGGTGACCGCCGGCCTGGGCCATGGTTCCGAGGTGATGGACGCGCTGGAGGAGATGGGCCTGAGCTTCCTGGCCATCGACCAGCGCGCCGCGATCCGCGCCGGCGAGATGCAACGCAAGTTCAAGCAACGGCTGGCCGACAAGGGGGCGAACGCCTCGTCGTCGCGCGCCATGCCCGACTTCCTGGTGGGCGCGCACGCGATGCTGCAGTGCGACGGCCTGATCACCCGCGACCAGGGATTCTTCCGAGACTATTTCAAGGGCCTCAAGGTCATCGTGCCCAGCGCGCCATGACCGGTCAGACCCGCCTTTTGACCCAAGCAGAGACAACGACTGGAGTTCGCATGCTGCAAGCCTACCGCCAACACGAAGCCGAACGCGCCGCGCTCGGCATTCCGCCGCTGCCACTCGACGCCAAGCAGGTGGCCGAGCTGATCGAACTGATCAAGACCCCGCCCGCCGGTGAAGACGCGTTCCTGCTGGACCTGCTGACCCACCGCGTGCCCCCGGGCGTGGACGACGCCGCCAAGGTCAAGGCCAGCTTCCTGGCCGCCGTCGCGCACGGCGACCTGAAGGTGGGCCTGATCTCCAAGGCCAAGGCCACCGAGCTGCTGGGCACCATGGTCGGCGGCTACAACGTGCATCCGCTGATCGAGCTGCTGGACGACGCGGAAGTCGCCGGCGTCGCCGCCGAGGGCCTGAAGAAGACCCTGCTGATGTTCGACTACTTCAACGACGTCGCCGCCAAGGCCAAGGCGGGCAACGCCAAGGCCAAGGAAGTGATGCAGAGCTGGGCCGACGCGGAGTGGTTCACCTCGCGCCCCGAGGTCGAGAAGAAGATCACCGTCACCGTCTTCAAGGTGCCTGGCGAGACCAACACCGACGACCTGTCGCCGGCCCCGGACGCCTGGAGCCGCCCCGACATCCCGCTGCACTACCTGGCGATGCTGAAGAACACGCGTCCGGACGCGGCCTTCAAGCCCGAGGAAGACGGCAAGCGCGGCCCGATGCAGTTCATCGAGGAACTGAAGAAGAAGGGCCACGTCGTGGCCTACGTCGGCGACGTCGTCGGCACGGGCTCGTCGCGCAAGTCGGCGACCAACTCGGTGATCTGGGCCACGGGCCAGGACATCCCCTTCGTCCCGAACAAGCGCTTCGGCGGCGTGACGCTGGGCGGCAAGATCGCGCCGATCTTCTTCAACACGCAGGAAGACTCGGGCTCGCTGCCGATCGAGGTCGACGTCAGCAAGCTGGAGATGGGCGACGTCATCGACGTGCTGCCGTATGAAGGCAAGCTGGTGAAGAACGGCGAGACCGTTACCGAGTTCAAGCTCAAGAGCGACGTGCTGTTCGACGAAGTGCGCGCCGGCGGCCGGATCAACCTGATCATCGGCCGCTCGCTGACCGCCAAGGCGCGTGAGTTCCTGGGCCTGCCCGCCTCGACGCTGTTCCGCCTGCCGCAGGCACCGGCCGAAACGAAGGCCGGCTTCACGCTGGCGCAGAAGATGGTCGGCCGCGCGGTCGGCCTGCCGGAAGGCCAGGGCGTGCGTCCGGGCACCTACTGCGAGCCCAAGATGACGACCGTCGGTTCGCAGGACACGACCGGCCCGATGACCCGCGACGAGCTGAAGGACCTGGCCTGCCTGGGCTTCTCGGCCGACCTGGTGATGCAGTCCTTTTGCCACACCGCGGCCTACCCGAAGCCGGTGGACGTCAAGACGCACCGCGAGCTGCCCGCCTTCATCTCCAACCGGGGCGGCGTGTCGCTGCGTCCGGGCGACGGCGTGATCCACAGCTGGCTGAACCGCCTGCTGCTGCCCGACACCGTCGGCACCGGCGGCGACTCGCACACGCGTTTCCCGATCGGCATTTCGTTCCCCGCAGGTTCGGGCCTGGTCGCCTTCGGCGCGGCCACCGGCGTGATGCCGCTGGACATGCCGGAATCGGTGCTGGTGCGCTTCAAGGGTGAGATGCAGCCGGGCGTGACGCTGCGCGACCTGGTGCACGCGATCCCGCTGTACGCGCTCAAGGCCGGTCTGCTGACCGTCGCCAAGGCCGGCAAGAAGAACATCTTCTCGGGCCGCATCCTGGAGATCGAAGGCCTGCCCGACCTGAAGGTCGAGCAAGCGTTCGAGCTGTCCGACGCCTCCGCCGAGCGCTCGGCCGCCGGCTGCACGATCAAGCTGAATCCGGCGCCGATCAAGGAGTACCTGAGCTCCAACGTCGTCCTGATGAAGAACATGATCGCCGACGGTTACGCCGACGCGAAGACGCTGCAGCGCCGCATCGAGAAGGTCGAAGCCTGGCTGGCCCAGCCCGACCTGCTGGAAGCCGACAAGGACGCCGAATACGCGGCCGTGATCGAGATCGACCTGGCCGACATCACCGAGCCGATCGTCTGCTGCCCGAACGATCCGGACGACGCCAAGGTGCTGTCCGAAGTCGCCGGCACGAAGATCGACGAGGCTTTCATCGGCTCGTGCATGACCAACATCGGTCACTTCCGCGCGGCGGCCAAGCTGCTGGGCGGCCAGCGCGACATCCCGGTCAAGCTGTGGGTCGCGCCGCCGACCAAGATGGACCAGAGCGAGCTGATCAAGGAAGGCCACTACGCCGCCTTCGGCACGGCGGGTGCGCGCACCGAGATGCCGGGCTGCTCGCTGTGCATGGGCAACCAGGCGCAGGTCCGCGAGGGCGCGACGGTGATCTCCACCTCCACGCGCAACTTCCCCAACCGTCTGGGCAAGAACACCAACGTGTTCCTGGGCTCGGCCGAGCTGGCCGCCATCGCGTCCCGCCTGGGCCGCCTGCCGACCAAGGAGGAGTACCTCAAGGACATGGGCGTGATCGATGCCGACAAGGCGAGCGTCTACCGCTACATGAACTTCGACCAGATCGAGGAATACGCGGAAACGGCGAAGTCGGTGGCGTGATGCAACGAGCGACCTGACGGTCGCTCGGTCGCGAGATCGGCGGGGGATGTTGAGTCCCCTGCCCCTCGCCAAAGAACAAGGGCCCGGAGGTGCAAACCTTCGGGCCCTTTGCATTGGGCGAACGTGTCGTCGCCACGACTCGGGCATCGCGTGCCCGATCAGGGAGGCTCAACCGCCGATGACGCCGCAGGCGACACGCGCCCCGCCACCGCCCAGCGGCGCGGGATGGTCGGAGTGGTTGTCGCCGCCCATATGGACCATCAACGCGTGACCCTTCACCTCGTCGATCTTCTTCAGCCGCGGCGACAGCACCGGGTTCGTCGCCTGGCCCTCGTGCGACACGTACAGCGGCGGCAGGTCGCCCAGGTGGCCGTCGCCCCACGGCTCGCCGTGGCGCTTGCTGCCCAGCGGATCAAAGTGCCCGCCCGCGGCGCCGGCCGGCGTGACCGTGCCGTTGGTCGTCGACGGCGCGCACGAGGGGTTCTCATGCACGTGGAAGCCGTGCACGCCGTGCGGCAGTCCGGTCAGTTGCGGATAGAACGCCAGGCCGTAGGGCGTCTCCACGATGCGCACCGTGCCGACCGAGGGGCCGGCGCCATCCGCCTGCGCGGCGGCGAGGTTCACGGTCAGCTCGGCGGCATGGGCCGCCGCCATGGCGCCGCAGGACACGAACAGGCCCAGGCACAACGACTTCACGAGGTTCATTCAAAGCTCCTTGGTTTACCAGCCACCCTGGGCCACGTACTTGTTGCCGTTGGCCTGGTAGCGCGCGATGGCTTCCTTCAGCTCCGTGTGCTGCTCGCAGGACGACTTGCACTCGGTGGCCAACGACGCCAGACGGGCCTGCGCCTTCGGCAGGTCGCCCTTCATCAGGTAGAGCTCGCCAGAGTACTCCAACGCGTTGCGGTGATGGGGATCGATGCGCAGCGCCTCGTCGTAGTAGCGCTCCGATGCGGCCAGGTCCGGATTGCCGGCCTTGCGCGACACGTAGCCCATCAGGTTGTTCCAGTCCGCGTTGCGGCGATCGTCGACGCGCTTCAGTTCGTCACGGGCCGCTTCCCACTGGCGGGCCTCGATCAGTTGACGGGCGGTGGCCAGGCGGTTCACCGCCGGCGCCGGCGCGGCCGACGGCGGCGGCGACATGTCGGCGGCCTGCGCGGACGGGATGGAACCGGCCAGCGCCCAGACGGCGGCCACCAGGGACAGCAGCTTCATGGTCTTCATGTGTTGCTCCTCGAGCGTGATGCAGGACATCCTGCTCCTTGACTTACGGGCTTGTCATGACGGCGGACGCACCCGGCTTCGAAAATTCGTTGTAACGATTCGTCGGGCGCCCGACGGCTGATGCCGCCCTCACCCGGGCCTCACCACACCTTGACGCAGGCCCCTTCGAGCACGAAGGTCGACGGCGTCGTCGGTGCCGGTCCATCGCTCGACTCCAGGCTGATCGCGACGCGGCTCACACTGAAGAAGAGCTTCTCGGACTCGGCCGGCAACGCGATCTGCGTCTGACCCGATGGGGAGACCGTGCCGACCACGAACGGCGCGCCGTCCTTCGGGATGGCCCACAGCGTCGCGCGACGGCCTTCAGACACGGCGATGGGGCGCAGCACTTTCACGGTGAGCAGCTTGCCGTGGCGCTTCGAACTCACGACGACGGACGGCGGCGCGGCTTCCGCGCTGAGCACGCCGACGTAGCTCGCGGGCAGCGCTTCCGAGGCGGGCTCCAGACCGACCGTGGTGGGCACCGTCTTCACGAGCACCACCGCGAGCAGCATGCCCGCCAGGACGCCGCCGGCCGCGCGACCGGTGAGCCAGCCCAGCACGGCGCTCAAGCCGCCGCTCGCCTGGGTCGATTGCGCTTGCTGAGCGCGCGGGAACAAGCGCTGCTCGATGCCCTGCCAGGTCGTGACGGGCGGCTGGATCGGCACCGGCGAACGCTCCATCACCGCCATGCGCTGCTCCCACTGCGCGACCGCAAGCGCGATCGGCCGTGAGTCGCGCATCAGCGCGACGAAGCGACGCCGCGCGGGTCCTTGCAACGTGCCCAGCACGTACTCGCGCGAGAGGTGTTCCACCAGCTCGGGTCGGTTGTAGTTCATGGCGCGGTCACTCCCCCGGCTTCGAGGCAGGCCTTGAGGCGATCGAGCCCCCGGCGCACCCACGCCTTGATCGTGCCGAGCGGCGCATGGAGCGCTTCGGCGATCTCGGTGTGGACCATGCCGCGGTAGTACGCGAGCGCCAGGGCCTGTCGCTGCTGCGCGGACAGCGCCTGCATGCAGGCACCGATGCGGGCGTCGGCGAGGTTCTGCTCGAGCAGCTGCAGCGGCTCGCCGGCCGCATCCGCCGGCACGGCGAGCGCGTCCTCGTCGAGCTCGACCGAGTGCTCGTCCTCGTTGCGGCGCGAGCGCAGCTGGTCGATGGCCTTGTTGCGGACGATGTTGATCATCCAGGTCATCGGCGTGCCGGCATCGGGCCGGTAGGCCTGCGCGTGGTGCCAGATGCTCACGTAAGCCTCCTGGAGGTTCTCCTCCGCGCGCTGTTCGTTCCTCAACATACGCAAGGAGACGGAGAACAGATGCGCGCTCGTCAGTCGATAGACGAGCTCGAAGGCCGCGCGGTCGCGCAGCGCCACGCGGGCCATCAGGTGGGGGAGATCTTGATTCGCTTGCATCGCCGGGGTCACTGCCAGGACCCGGGATGATCGGTCAAGACGGACCTCACCGCGACGGGGTGGAACCCCAAAAGAGGTAGTCGGCGGTGTAGTCGATCCGGACGGTCCGGCCGGTGGCCGCCGCGACGCACTCCTGCGCCGGCGGCGCGACACCGCCCACCGTGTTGATGCGCTGCACGGCGTCGACGGGATCGAGGCCGCCGGTACCGCTGCGCGACTTCACCGTCAGCAGCAGCCAGGGAATGGCGCCCGCCGTCGGCGACGGAGACGATGCCTTGGCCTGGCCGACGATGCGGGAGCCATCCTCCAGGCGCCAGAACGGTCCGGCGCCGTGGTCGCCGACCTTGGCATTGCGCGCGTCGAAGAGCGTCGCTTCGGGCCCGCGGAACTGCCACTCCCAGGCGCCGTTGGCGGCCTGGGCGCATTCGTAGATCTGGACGCCGATGGCATGGACCTGAAGCACCAACCGCGAGCCGTCTGCGGGGCGAAGCGCCGGGGGGACGTCGGGGACCTTCACCGCGATCGCGTTCGCGGTCGCATTCGCCGGGGTCAGGCAGGCGGGCCAGCACGTCCGCGGACGGTCGGGAGGCCTGCGCACTCGCGCAGGTGGCGACGGCGATGGCCAGAGCGGGAAAAACGGTAGCGGCGATTCGCTTCATGGAAATCTCCTTGGTCGGATGGCAGAAGGAGCGGCGTCAGTGCCGCACATCATCCACTTACGGAGAGAGGTCCAGGACGGATGCACCCGTCTTACAAACCCCGCACCATCTCCACGTGCGCGATCCCCGCCTCCTCGAAGACCGGCCCGCGCCGCTGGAACCCCGCGCGGGTGTAGAACCCTTCGGCGCTCAGCTGCGCATGCAGCAGCACCTCGCGGTAGCCCTGCTCGCGACCGGCCTGCATCAGCGCGTCCAGCACCTGGCGACCGACGCGGCTGCCGCGCATCGGCGACAGCACCGCCATCCGCCCGATCTTGGCCACCCCCGGCACGTGCTCCAGCAGCCGGCCCGTCGCCAGCGGCCGGCCCAGCCGGTTGTAGGCCACCGCGTGCGTGCAACTCTCGTCGGCGGCGTCCCACTCCATTTCGGCGGGGGATCTTCTGCTCCTCGACGAAAACGGCCTGGCGGATGCGGTGCGCGTCCTCGCCCACCGTCGCCCAGTTGCCCACGCGCGCCTCGGTCATCGCCTCGCCGCGCTCGAAGCCCAGCAGCAGGTCGCGCAGCGCCTGGGGCACCGCCTTGGGCACGCGCGCCACCGGATCCGCGAAGACATAGACCAGCTCGCCGTGCACCAGGCACTCGTCGCCGCGGAACACCGCGCAGCTCACCGTCAGCGAGCTCGTGCCCACGCGTTCCGTGCGCACGCCGATGTCGAGCAGCTCGTCGTAATGCGCCGAGCCGAGGTACTCGATCGTCGACTTGCGGACGAAGAGGTCACCCTCCAGCGCCTGCATCGTCGGCGCGTAGGGCAGCGCCAGCGCGCGCCAGTAGCCGCCCACCGCCGTGTCGAAGTAGGTCAGGTAGTGGCCGTTGAAGACGATCTGCTGCGCGTCGATCTCGGCCCAGCGCACGCGCAGGCGTTCGAAGAAGCGGAAGCGGTCGCGGGTCAGGGCGTGGGGCGCGGTGGTGCTCATGCGGAAGCCCCGGGTCGGGGTCGAGGAAGTCGTCGTCCCGGAAGCGGGATCGGAGGCGGGATCGGAAGCGCGATCGGAAACAGGAACGGAAGCAGGAACAGGAGCAGGAACGGAAACCGGCGCCGGCAGGCCGAAAGCCGTCCTCAGCGCGTCCGCGCAGGCATCGAGCGCCTGCTCGGCCTCCGGAATGCTACGACCCATCTTGATGAAGTCGTGAGTCACGCCGCGGTACAGCTCCAGCCGCACCTCGTTGCCGCTGGCGCGCAGCAGGTCGGCATAGGCGATGCCTTCGTCGATCAGCGGATCGGCCTCGGCCAGGATGAGCGTGGCGGGCGCCAGGTCCTCGTGGTCCTCGGCCTGCAGCGGCGCGAAGCGCCAGTCGTCGCGCTGTTCCGTCGGGATGTACTGGTTGAAGAACCAAGCGATCGTGTCGGCGTCCAGCAGATGGCCCTTGGCGAAGCGGCGGTGCGAGTCGGTGTCCGCATGCGCCGTCGCGCCGGGCGTGATCAGCAGCTGCATCACCAGCGACAGGCCCAGACGGTCACGGATGTCGCGCGCATGCAGCGCCGTCACCGCGGCCAACGTGCCGCCGGCGCTGTCGCCGCCGACGGCGATGCGCGCGCGGTCCAGGCCCAGGTCGGTGGCGGCTGTCGCCAGCCATGCCAGCGCGGCCCAGCAGTCGTCGACCGCGGCCGGGAACGGATGGTCCGGCGCCAGGCGGTAGTCGACCGCGATCACCGCGGCGCCGGTGCGCAGCGCCAGCTGGCGGCACAGGCTGTCGTGGGTCTCGAGGCTGCCGATGACGAAGCCGCCGCCGTGGAAGTACAGCAGCACCGGCAGGCCGCGCGCGTCCCGCGCGGCCGCGTCCTCACGCGTGAACGGGGCGTAGAGGCGCGCGGCGATGTCGCCGGCGGGACCGGGGATTGCCAGATTCTCGATGCGCGGCAGCGGCGCCCGCGGCAGGTCCAGGATCTCGGCGCCCATGAGGTAGGCGATGCGGGCCTGCTTGGGCGTGAGGCTGTGGAACGACGGGCGGTTGGCGCGGTGGATGCGCTCCAGCACCGCGGCCATCCGCGGTGTCAACAAGGTGCTACTCAACGGGAACTCCAGGACGTAGGCTCGGCTGCTGCCAAACCCCAATCGCGGGATTCTCCCAGACCCCGCGGGCCCGCGCCGATGCGGCCCGCCATCACCAGGCAAAGGACGTCGCCCATGGCCCTGATCCAGTACCTCACCCACATCCACCTGGAGGCCGGCGCGCGCCGGCTGATCGGTGCCGAATGCGTGCGCGCCGGCATCGGCAAGCCGCTGATCGTCACCGACAAGGGCGTGCGCGCGGCCGGCGTGCTGGACCTGGTGCTCGAGGCCTGGGCCGCGTCGCCGATCGACGCGGCCGCCCTGCCCGTCTACGACGGTACGCCGCCCAACCCGACCGAGGCCGCCGTGCGCGAGGCCGTCGAGCTGTTCCGCGCCCACGGCTGCGACGGGCTGATCGCCGTCGGCGGCGGCTCCAGCATCGACCTGGCCAAGGGGGTGGCGATCGCCGCGAGGCACGACGGCCCGCTGACGCGCTACGCCACCATCCTCGGCGGCGCCGGCAACATCACGTCCCAGGCCGTGCCGCTGATCGCGGTGCCGACGACGGCGGGCACCGGCTCCGAGGTCGCGCGCGGCGCGATCATCATCGTGGACGACGGCCGCAAGCTCGGTTTCCACAACTGGGAGCTGATGCCCAAGTCGGCAGTCTGCGATCCGGAGCTGACGCGCAAGCTGCCCGCCTCGCTGACGGCCGCGACCGGCATGGACGCCATCGCGCATTGCATGGAGACCTTCATGTCGTCGGCCTTCAATCCGCCGGCCGACGGCATCGCACTGGAGGGCCTGCGCCGCGGCTGGCGCCAGATCGAACGGGCCACCACGCATCCCGACGACATCGACGCCCGCCTGGACATGATGGCCGCGAGCACGATGGGCGCGCTGGCCTTCCAGAAGGGATTGGGCTGCGTGCACTCGCTGAGCCACGCGCTCGGCGGGCTCATGCCCAGGCTGCACCACGGCACGCTGAACGCGGTGTTCCTGCCGGCGGTGATCCGCTTCAACGGGATGCACGACTCGATGCGGCGCGACGACAAGATCGCCCGCATGGGTCATGCGATGAACCTGCAGGCAGGCACGCCGGCCGACGAACTCGCCGCCGCCGTCAAGGCAATGAACCAGCGGCTGGGACTGCCCGCCGGCCTTGGCGAGATTGGCGTGACGGTCGATCTCTACGAGCAGATCGTCGACCGCGCGCTGCACGACCACACCCACAAGACCAATCCGCGCGAGGCCTCGGCGAGCGACTACCGGAAGATGCTGGACGAGTCCCTGTGATCTACCAACTGGTAGATCACCCGTAGAATCGGGGCTCCTTCATCCGATGCAGGCCCCATGACCGTCGAGCTCTCCCCCAAGGCTGCCGAGATCGTCGCGCACACGCGATCGCTGCTGGTCTCGGGCGGCTACAACAGCTTCAGCTACGCCGACCTGGCCGAACGCGTCAGCATCACCAAGGCCAGCATCCATCACCATTTCCCGAGCAAGGCGGTGCTGGTCCAGCGCGTCGTCTCGCTCTATCGCGAGGAAGCGAGGAACGGCCTCGCCGGCCTGGTGCAGAAGATCGACAACCCGGTGGCCGAGCTCAACGCCTACGCGGACTACTGGGCTGGCTGCATCCGCAGCGGCGAACACCCGTTCTGCATCTGCGCGATGCTCGCCACCGAGATGCCGACCATCCCCGAGGAAGTCGCGATCGAGGTGCGAGGCCATTTCCACGACCTGGGTGCGTGGCTCGCGTCCGTGCTCAAGCGCGGCGTCGCGGCCGGACAGTTCCATCTGCCCGGTAGCCCGGCCGCGTCGGCGCGCGCCTTCATGGCGGTGGTGCACGGTGCCATGCTGGTGGCCCGCGCCGTGGACGACCCGAAGGCATTTGCAGCTGTCGTGCAGCCGGCGATCGTCAAGCTGACGCAGCCAGCCTGAGGAACCGACCCGCTCCGTCGAGGATCCGCGACCTCTTGCTCCCTCTCCCGCTTGCGGGAGAGGGTGGGGGTGAGGGCCAGCGGCGGCGGAAGTGCGGAAGCCGTCTTGCTGACTGCCTAGTCCGCTGGCCCTCACCCCTGCCCTCTCCCGCAAGCGGGAGAGGGGGGTAAGACAGTGCTCAGCGGTCTTCGGGGGCCTTGCCTCTCGTCTTCACCGCGCGCAGGAAGTCGAAGTCCACGCCCTGGTCCGCCTGCGTGACGGTCTGCAGGAACAGCTTGCGATAGCCCCGCTCCGCCGTCGGCTCGACGACCGGGTGCTCGGCGGCACGCTTCGCCAGCTCCTCGTCGGAGACCAGCAGCGCGATCTCCCGATGCTTCACGCTCAGGCGGATGCGATCGCCGTTGCGCACGTGGGCGAGCGGACCGCCCACGGCCGCCTCCGGCGTCACGTGCAGCACGATCGTCCCGAAGGCCGTGCCGCTCATGCGGCCGTCGGACACGCGCACGATGTCCTTCACGCCGGCCCGCGCGAGCTTGCGCGGGATCGGGATGTAGCCTGCCTCGGGCATGCCCGGCGCGCCCTTCGGCCCGATGTTCTTCAGCACCAGGATGTCGTCGGCGGTGACGTCGAGGTCGTCGCTGTCGATGCGCGCGGCGAGGTCCGCGCTGTCCTCGAAGACGACCGCCCTGCCCTCATGCTCCATGAGCTTGGGATCCGCCGCCGACTGCTTGATGATCGCGCCGCCGGGCGCCAGGTTGCCGCGCAGCACGGCCAGGCCGCCCTGCGGATAGATCGGCCGGTCGAAGGTCCGCACGACGTCCTGCGGGAAGCCCTCGCCGGCGCGCTCGATCTCCTCGCCCAGCGTGCGGCCGGTGACCGTCAGCGCCTCCAGGCGCAGCAGCGGCTTGAGCTCGCGCAGCAGCGTCGCCATGCCGCCCGCGTGGTGGAAGTCCTCCATGTAATGCTGGCCCGACGGCTTCAGGTCGAGCAGCACCGGCGTCTCGCGCCCCAGGCGGTCGAGGCCCGCGAGGTCGATGTCGATGCCCATGCGGCCCGCGATCGCGGTCAGGTGCACGATGCCGTTGGTGGAGCCGCCGATCGCGAGCAGCACGCGCAGCGCGTTCTCGAACGCGGCCGGCGTCAGGATCTTGTCGATCGTCAGGCCCTTGCGCGCCAGCTCGACCGCCTGCGCGCCGGTCTGCTCGGCCACGCGGATGCGGTCCGCGGTGACGGCCGGCGGCGAGGCACCACCCGGCACCGTCATGCCGAGCGCCTCCGCCACGCAGGCCATCGTGCTGGCCGTGCCCATCACCGAGCAGGTGCCCACGCTCGCAACGAGCTGGTTGTTGACGTCGGCGATCTCCTGGTCGTCGATCTCGTCCGCGCGGTACTTGCCCCAGTAGCGGCGGCAGTCGGTGCAGGCGCCGACGCGCTCGCCGCGATGGCTGCCGGTCAGCATCGAGCCGGTGATCAGCTGGATCGCCGGGATGCCCGCCGACGCCGCGCCCATCAGCTGCGCCGGCACCGTCTTGTCGCAGCCGCCGATCAGCACCACCGCGTCCATCGGCTGCGCGCGCACCAGTTCCTCGGTGTCCATCGACATCAGGTTGCGCAGGTACATGCTGGTCGGGGCCGAGAAGCTCTCGTGCACCGAGATCGTCGGGAAGTCCATCGGCAGCCCGCCGGCGAGCATGATCCCGCGCTTCACCGCCTCCAGCAGCTGCGGCATGTTCCCGTGGCACGGGTTGTAGCTGCTGCCGGTGTTGGTGATGCCAATGACCGGCCGGTCCAGCGCATCGTCCGTGTAGCCCGCGCCCTTGATGAAGGCCTTGCGCAGGAACAGGGAGAAGCCCTGGTCGCCGTAGTGGGTGAGGCCCTTCTTCAGGCCCTTGGGTTGATCGCTCACGACTGCCTCACTCGTCTGCCTTGATGTTGGCCGCGGCGATGACCTTGGCCCATGTCGTCACTTCGCCCTTGAGTCGCTCCTGCGCGGCGGCCGGCGTCAGCGGCGCCTGCGCCACCACGCCCTGCTGGGCCAACTGTGCCAGCACCTCGGGCTTCTTGAGCGCCTTGTAGATCTCCGCGTTCAGGCGCGACACGACGTCCGCCGGCGTGCCCGCCGGCACCAGCACGCCGAAGGTCGAGGTCGCCAGCAGGCTGGGGAAGCCCGCCTCGGCCGTGGTCGGCACGTCGGGCAGGTTGGGATCCCGCGCGGACGCCGCCACGGCCAGCGGCGTCAGCTTGCCGCCCTTGATGAACTGCAGCACCGCCGGCACGGTCTCGGCCATGAACTGGATCTGACCCGCGATCAGGTCGGTGACGGCGGGGCCGCTGCCGCGGTAGGGGATGTTGTCGGTGGCGAGCTTGCCCTGGAGCTTCAGCATCTCCGACGCCATGCGCTGCGGCGCGCCGGCGCCGGAGGAGCCGAAGGAGGTCTTGCCGGGATTCGCCTGGATGTAGGCGACGAGCTCCTTCAGCGACTTCGCCGGCACCGAGGGGTTGGCCACGAAGACCAAGGGCACGCTGCCGACGACGGCCGCGGTCTGGAAGTCCTTGACCAGGTCGTAGCGGACCTTGCCCTTCTCCAGCGTCGCGATGGTGGCGTGGGAGGTCATCGCGCCCATCAGGATCGTGTAGCCATCGGGCGCGGCCTTGGCCACCGCCTGCGCGCCGAGGTTGCCGCCCGCGCCGGCGCGGTTCTCGACGATGACCTGCTTGCCCAGCCCCGTCGACAGCTCCGCCGCGAGGATGCGGCCGATGATGTCGGTGGCGCCGCCGGGCGAGAACGGCACGATCATCGTGATGACCTTGTCCGGCCAGGTCGCGGCGGCGGCGGATCCGCCCAGGACGAGCGAGGACGACGCCGCCGCGGCGGCGACGGCGAGGACCTGGCGGCGACGGACGCCGGAAGTCCGAAGCACGGGACGGGGCAATGAGCGCGGCAATGAACGGGGCATGTTGTCTCCTGGCTGTGGTCAGCGGGGTTGTTATGAGTCGTTGTGGGTAGCGATGGTTGGCCAAAGACGACCTGAGAACAATTTGCTTCCCATTGCTTCAGAGCAAAAAATTCCTTATGTTCCGAAGCCGCCCGGTCGGGGCGACGGATGAAGGACGCCGGGATGGATCTGCGCTACGTTCAGAGCTTCGTGACGACGGTGGAGTGCGGCTCCATCGCGGAGGCCGCGCGGCGGCTCGACATGACCGCGCCGGCGGTGGCCGCGCGCCTGAAGGCGCTGGAGGACGACCTCGGCACGGCGCTGATCCGGCGCTCGGGGCGTTCGGTGAAGCCGACGGCGGCGGGGCTCAACATCTTCGACCGTGCCCGCAACATGCTGCGCGAGGAGCGCGACCTGCGCGCGCTCGCCAACGAGAAGGTGCAGCTGGGCGAACTGCGGCTGGGCGCGTTCGTCTCGGCGCTGACGACGGTGCTGCCGCCGGTGCTGCGGCGTCTCTACGCGAGCCATCCCGACCTCTCGGTCTCGGTCGTCTCGAACGCGTCGACGGAGTTGGTGCGCATGGTCGCGGCCGGCGACCTGGACGCCGCGGTGGTGGTGGAGCCTCAATTCACGATCCCCAAGACCTGCGAGTGGCGCGAGCTGATGACGGAGCCGCTCGTCGTCGTGGCGCCGAAGGAGCTCGCCCGGCGCGACGCGCACGACCTGCTCCAGACCGAGCCCTTCATCCAGTACGACCGCTCCCGTGCTCGGCGGTCAGCTGGCGGACCGCTACCTGCGCCATCAAGGCCTGACCCCGCGACGGCGGCTGGAGATCAACGGCCTGATGTCCATCGCCGCGATGGTCGACCAGGGGCTGGGGATCTCGCTGCTGCCGGACTGGTCGGCGCTGTGGTCCAGCGGCTTGTCGATCCAGAAGGTGCCGCTGCCCGGCACGGCACCGGTCCGCAAGAGCGGCTTCGTCTGGAGCGCACGGAGCCCGCGCGCGCCGCTGGCACGGATGTTCCTGGAGCAGGCGGAGGCGCTGTTCGCCCCGAAGGTCAAGCGGAAACGGTGAGCCTTAAATCCTGGCAAAGCAGGCGGATAGATGCTTAAAATGACGCATGATAGTAAAAACCTGCCAAACCATCCGAATACAACTCCATTGACCTGATAGGCGTATAGTCCTGGTAAAACAGGAGGAAAGATGCGCAAAGTTGTTCGCGAACCTTTTCCCGACCCCATGGTTCGGGACGCCCTGGCCTTCGGGCAGGCAGTCCGTGCTGCCCGGACGGCGGCAGGCATCACCCTTGAAGCCGCCGCCGAGGCGCTGAGCATCAGCAAGGCGACGATGAGCGATCTTGAAGGCGGCAAGGGGACGGTGGCATTGGGTACGGCGCTGCGCGTCGCGCGGGATCTCGGCGTCGCCTTCTTCACGACGCCGCTGGTGACGCACTACGAGGCCGCGAGCGCGCTCCAGCATCTGCGCGTGACTGACCCCATTCCATGGGGAGGCCCCAGCGCCGAACGCACCCGCTCCCTGAACGGACGCGTGGAAGGACCCGCAAAGTGATCAAGCTCGCGATCTGGGCGGCAGACCGTCGCGTTGGGACTCTCGCGTACGACCCGGCTGGCACGCTTTTCGATTTCAGCTATGCCGAAGAGTGGGAGCACTGGCCCGGCACCTTCCCTCTGAGCCCCCAGATGCACATGGCGCCGCGACTCCTCTCGCAGGCATCGGGTCCGGCGCGATTCGGGGACCTATCGCCAGAGACGCGCTCCGCGATCGCCCGAGCGTTCTTCCAGAACCTCATGCCGGAAGGGCAGGCCCTGGACGTGGCGGCACAGGCGAATGGCTTGTCGAAAGCAAATCTGGCGGGACTGCTGGTGGCCCTGGGCACCGAGACGGCGGGCGCGCTGAGCGTCAGTCTGGCCGATGCATCGACGCCGCCACGGATCGACATCGGTCGAAGCACACTGCGCCCGCTGCCGCCCGCAGAGCTGAGCGAACGCATCCGGGGGGCGCCTCCAGACGCCCTTCTCCGTCTGGGACGGCAAGGTCAGGCTGTCGATTGCCGGGCTTCAGGACAAGATCGCAGTCTTCGAGGACGACAACGAGTTCTTCCTCGCCAACGGCGGCGACTTCGCCTCGACGGTCATCCTCAAGCCAGCACCGCTCGATCCACGTTTCGGCGAGCTTCCGGCCATCGAGCATGTCTGCATGCACCTCGCCGCCGCCGTCGGTATTCCGGCCGCCAAGACCCGCCTGCTCCACGTGCCGGAGCCAGTGCTGCTGGTCCAGCGCTTCGATCGCAGGCGCTCGGCAGACGGACGGGTCGAGCGGCTGCACATCATCGACGCCTGCCAGGCGTTGGGGCTCACGCCCGAGCTCAAGTACGAACGCGCCTACGGCGATCAGGACGCGGTGAAGCATCTGCGCGACGGGGCGTCGATGCAGCAGCTGTTCGGACTCGCTGCGATCGGCACGTCGCCGCTCGAGATGCAATCGCAACTCCTGGATCGCGTGATCTTCAACGTCCTCATCGGCAACACCGATGCGCATGGCAAGAACTGGTCGTTCTTCATCGAACGGCATCCCGGGCTGCTGCGCCTGGCGCCCGCCTACGACCTCGTGGACGTCGAAGCCGTGGCCGACGAGCACATGAGCACGAGCTTCGCCATGGGCATCGGCGATGCGTTCCATCTCGACGAACTCGGCGCATTCCAGTGGGCGAGCATGGCCCTGGAATGCGCCCTCGCACCGCGACAACTGGCAACGCGAATCCGGGCCTTGAGCACCCGACTGCCCAAGGCGCTCAAGGACTCACGTCCAATGCTGGAGGAGCAAGGCGTGCCCCCGGCATTGCTGGATGCCATGGCCGCACGCCTCCAACATCGTTGCGAGTTCATCGCAAAGCATGCGTCGTTGATTCCCCAGGTCTCGCCAGAGGACCTGATGTGACGCGTTCACACCGGTCCCCCGCCATGCCGCCCCGGCATAACAGCTAGCGCCATTCCAGCATTGGTCGCGGCGAGGCCACCGACCAGAATGCGCGCGGGCGGCTCCTCCCGGTCCGACCCGCAGCGCGCCGTCTCCGGCGCCGATTCCCCCACAAGGTCCCCATGAAGAGACAAGCATTCCTCTGGGCCGGCGCCGCGATGGCGTTCGCCGCCCCGCTCGCGTTCGCGCAATCCCTCCCCGCCGGTCCGCTCAAGATCGTCGTCGGCTACTCGGCCGGCGGCGCCGTGGACGTGGTCGCCCGCGCGGTCGCCGTGCGGCTGCAGGCCGAGCTGAAGCAGCCCGTCATCGTCGACAACAAACCCGGCGGCGGCAGCAACATCGCCGCCCGCACCGTCGTGTCCGCGCCGGCCGACGGCGCCACGCTGCTGATGGCCGCCAACGCCGTCGCGGCCAACATGGCCCTCTACCAGCCGCCGCCGTACGACTCGGAGAAAAACCTGGCCCCCGTCGCGCTGATCGGCCGCGTGCCGGTCATCATCGCGGTCAACCCGGAGTCGCCGTACAAGACGCTGGCCCAGCTGGTCGAGGCCGCCAAGGCCAAGCCGGAATCCGTCGGTTATGCGACGCCGGGCAACGGCTCCACGCCGCATCTGGCCGTCGAGCTGTTCGCCAGCGCCGCCAAGATCAACCTGATGCACGTGCCCTACAAGGGCGGCGCCCAGGCGCTCACCGACGTCATCGGCGGCCAGGTGCCCGTGGTGGCGCTCAACGCGCTCGAGATCCTGCCGCACTGGAAGAGCGGCAAGCTGCGCCCGCTCGCCGTGCTGAGCGCCAAGCGCTCCAGCCTGTTCCCCGACGTGCCGACGATCGCGGAGTCCGGCTTCCCCGGTTTCGAGGCCTCGGTCTGGTACGGCCTGATGGCGCCGGTCGGCACGCCCAAGCCGGTGCTCGCCGCGCTGAGCGCCGCCGCCGTCAAGGCCGCCCAGTCGGCCGAGGTCAAGGAACGCCTGGCCCAGGCCGGCGGCGAGAGCACGCCCGGCGACGCCGCGGCCTTCGCCAAGCACCTGCATGCGGAGCGCGAGCGCTACACGAAGCTGATCACCGCCGCCAAGATCAAACCGGATTGAGCGGCACATTCCCTTCGCAGGCCAGCCCTCGCGAGGCGTCCGGGCGAGGCGCGCGCCTTGCCGGACGACGGGCGATCTGCGCGTCCGCCGCACGCTCCGCCCGGGTAATCACGCTCGTGATGCGCGGGGAATCGACGTCTCATCGATCCACAAGATCAGGAGACCTCATGTCCATGCCCCGCTTTGCCCCCCGGCCCGTCCTCCGCCCGATGCGCTCCGCCGCCTCCGGCCTGTCGTGCCGCGCTTCCTCCCGCCGCGCGATCCTCGCCACGACCGCGGCAGCCCTGCTCGGCGCGTGGGCCGCACTGCCCGCCTTCGCGCAGGACGCCTTCCCCACCAAGCCGATCCGCTTCATCGTGCCCTACGCGGCCGGCGGCACCACCGACCTGGTGGCCCGCACCGTCGGCGCGCACATGTCGCAGACGCTGGGGCAGGCCGTCGTCATCGAGAACCGTGGCGGCGCCGGCGGCAACCTCGGCATGGACGCGGTCGCCAAGGCCGCGCCCGACGGTTACACGGTCGGCATGGGCGCCATCTCGACCAACGCGCTGAACCCGCACATCTACAAGAAGATGTCCTTCGATCCGCGCAAGGACTTCAGCGCGATCGGGCTGCTCGGGAACTCGACGATCGTCCTCGAGGTCGGACCGTCCCTGCCGGTCAAGACCGTCGCCGAGTTGCGCGCCCATGTCGCGAAGAATCCGGGGCTGCCCTTCGGCACGGCCGGCGCGGGCACCTCGATGCATCTGGCCGGCGTGCTGTTCGGCCAGCTCAGCCATACCGAGTGGGTGCATGTGCCCTACAAGGGCAGCGCGCCGCTGATCACCGACCTGATCGGCGGCCAGATCCCCGTCGCCTTCGACAATCTGCCCGCGTCGCTGCCACACATCCAGGCCGGCAAGCTGCGCGCGCTGGCGGTGGCCGGCTCGCAGCGCAATCCGGCGCTGCCGGATGTGCCGACACTCGCGGAGGCCGGCCTGCCGGGCTATGCGATCGAACCGTGGTTCGGCGTGTACGGTCCCGCCGGATTGCCCGCGCCGGTCGTGCGCCGCCTGGAGCAGGCGCTGAAGGCCGCGCTGGCCGATCCGGGCGTGAAGGAGAAGCTGGTCGCCGCCGGGTTCTCGCCGAAGTCATCGACCGCCGCGGAGCTCGCGACGCTGTCGGCGCAGGAGTACGAACGGCTCGGCAAGGTGGCGCGCAGCGCCAACATGACGGCGGATTGAAGGGTCAGCGCGCGGGCCGCTTCACCACCGCGCCGACCTTGCACGACGCCGTGTCGAACTGCGTCGTCCCCGGCGCGCCTCGGCCGCCGGTGGTGCCGTCGGCCGGCGTCCACTCGTTCACCAGCGGCAAGGTACCGCCGAAGTCCGCCGCGTTCATCGCGGTGAACCGCGTCTGCCACAGCGAACCGTGCGGCGTGCTGAACAGCTGCAGCTTCACCAGCCCGCCGCGACCGGTCGGCAGGTTGACCGCGTAGGTCGCGAAGTTGTCCGCGCTGGTCGCGTCCTTCGCGCCGCGCTTGTAGCCCGTTGCATCGTTGGGCTTGTTCCAGTCGCGGTACCCGATCGGCAGCAGGTGGCGCAGCACCGTGCCGTCGGCGTAGGTCGCCACCAGCGTGTAGTCGCAGCCGCTGGTCACGCAGTAGTAGCCGCTCCAGCCGCCGGGCTTGTCGCTGAGGAGGCGGTCCACATCGGCTTGCACCGTCGGATCGATGCGCTGCGGCAGGTTGCCGGTCCACGCCGGCGTCACCACCATCGTGCTGGCCGTCGGCGCCGCATTGAAGTGCGACACCGTGCCGATCACCGTCTGCACCTGCTGGTCCAGTTGCAACACGTCCGTGCCGGCACGCGCGCGGTCGTCGTTGGAGACTTTCTCAAAGGCGCCCGTCGTGCGGTTCCAGCGCTTGTAGCCGCCGTCGAAGGTCGAGTCCGGGAACAGCTTGTCCAGGAAGCCCTGCTGCAGGACCGCCGCCTGGTAGTCGGAGAACGCGTTCCACCGGTAGCTCGCCGCGTTGCGGTCGTCGTCGCCGCCGGACATCGGCGTGCGCTGATAGCAGACACCGTCGACGGTGCGCGTGTCGCAGGACTGGCCGCTGAACTCGCGCGTTGTCAGCAGCTGCTGCTTCACGCTGTCGAAGCCCCAGGCCGAGCCGCTCTTCGTGCCCAGCTTGTACGGATCGTCGCCCGCCTCCGCCGCGGCATCGGCGTGCGGCAGCCCGTAGGCATGGCCCATCTCGTGATTGAAGATCGCCGAGTAGATCGTGTCCGGCCGGTAGTCGCCGCCCGACACGGCCACGCCGCTGCCGCCCAGTCCGCCGCCGGTCGAGGCCGCGACCTGCCTGCCGCCGCTGAGGGTCTGGACGAAGCCGTAGAAGCCCGCCGCGAAGGCCTGGTCGCGGTTGGCCGTCCAGCCGCGCAGGTCACGCAGGAGGCGCAGCATCCGGGCGTTCGTGTCGCCATCGATGGCGCGGTAGTCGGCCCACGAGGACACCGTCATCGCGGGATAGCAGAACTTGTCGTCGTTGCGGCCGGGCACCGCCAGCTGGTCGATCGTGACCGCGCCGGCGAGGCGCGCGTCCAGCTTTGCGATGGGCAGCTTCTCGCGGTACTCGAGGTCGATCGGATACCCCGCCGTCGAGAAGGCGCTGAGGTTGAAGTCGGGCACGACCGATTGCGACGCGCGCGCGCCGAACAGGTAGATCGGCACCGTGTGATGCTTCAGCGTCGTGGCCGGCGTGACGGTCAGCGCGATCGTCCGCGGCGACGAGAAATCGGTCTGACCGACTTCCAGCGTCGCGCCGATCTGCATCCATTCCTTGGGCAGCAGCGCGCTGTACTTGACCGACGAATACGCAACACCGCCGCCGTCCGAGGTCGGCAGCCGGCCCGGCGTGTTCATCGTCAGCGGACCGAGCGTGCGACCGTCCGCGAGCTTCACGCGGACCAGCAGCGAGCCCACCGAGCCCGCCGTCGTGGATGGCTGCAGCATCAGCAGCGCCGCGCGGTCGGCGACCAGTTGGAGCTTGCGGCTCTTGTTGAGCTTGGCCTCGTTGGGCGACTGCAGGATGCGACCGTGGGCCGGGATCACATGCGTCTGCGCCAGCTCGACGCCCAGCAGTTCCGGCGTGACCGTCGGCGCGGGGCGGAGACACCTGCACGGGCGCCGACGCCGGTGCAGGCGCGGGAGCGGGTGTCGGCGCGGGAGCGGGTGCAGGCGAAGGCGAAGGCGCGGACGAAGGTCCCGGCAGGTAGAGCGCCATGGCGCGCACCGGCGCGGGCGCGGGCTCCACCGGCTGCGTTGACACGCTGGAGACGGCGAAGCGCATCGGCACGGACGGACTCGATCGCGCCGTCACGGTCGCCGGAACGGGCGCCGGCGGGATGATCGGCGGCGGCATCGGCACCGCGCCGGTCAAGGCGAACTTCGGTTTCTTGATCGCCGGTGCCGAAGGCTCCGGCGGTCGCACAGGCCCCATGCCGGCGAAGGCGCGTGCGTTGGTGCCGCCGCCCTGCGCGGCAGCGCTCACGCTGGGTTCGGGTTGACTGCTGCCTCCCGCCTTGTATGCGGCGAACGACGCTGCGGCGATGAACGCGGCAGCGGAAACGACCGCTTTGGGGTAGGGAACCGTCATGAGTGCGACATACGAATCTGCAAAAAGGCGGCGAATGATCAACGATCCTTCCAGGTTCTTTGCCTCGCCTTGACCAACTCTTACGCCTGATGCAGCCCGCTACAGGTCAGCCGGGAGGTCACGGGGCCGTCAGGCTTCGCGGCTACGCTCCGGGGTCATGACTTGCCTCTGGACCCCCTCGCGCCGCGGCCTGCTGCAGGCCGCCCTCGCCGCCGGCTGCGCCCCGGCACTGCTCCGCCATGCCGACGCCGCCAGCGCGCCGCTGTTCGCGTTGGGCGTCGCCTCCGGCAGCCCCCGTGCCGAACGCGTCGTGCTGTGGACCCGGCTGATCGGCGACCGGCTGCCGGCCCAGGTGCCGGTGCAGTGGGAACTCGCGGAGGACGGATCCTTCAAGGCCGTCGTCGCGCGCGGCACTGAACACGCGGAACCGGGTACCGCGCACAGCGTGCACGCCGAACCCGCGGGCCTGCGGCCCGACCGCTGGTACTGGTATCGCTTCCGCGCGCTGGGTCAGCGGAGCCCGATCGGCCGGACCCGCACCGCGCCGGCGGCGGGCGCGGTGGCGGCCTCGCTGCGTTTCGCCATCGCGTCCTGCCAGCGCTACGACCACGGCGAGTACGCCGCCTGGGGCGACATGGCGACGCAGGAGCTCGACCTCGTGTTCTTCCTCGGCGACTACATCTATGAATCCGCCACCGCGGTGGACAGCAAGGCGCCGCGTCGGCATCACGGCGGCCAGTGCCGCACGCTGGAGGACTACCGCCAACGCTACGCGCAATACAAGAGCGATCCGCAGCTCCAGGCGATGCACGCCAACGCGCCGTGGATCCTCACCTGGGACGACCACGAGACCCAGAACGACTGGGCGGGCGACGTGTCGCAAGACCTGGCCCCCGATTTCCATGAGCGCCGCGTCGCCGCCGCGCAGGCCTACTGGGAGCACCAGCCTTTCCCGAAGCACCTGCGTCCGCGTGGCGCCGACATGACGCTGAACCAGCGCTACGACTGGGGCAACCTGGCGCGGCTCGTCACGATCGACGACCGCTCGTGGCGCGATCCGCAGGCCTGCCCGAAACCGGGCCGCGGCGGCTCCAACACGGTCGACCTGAAGGACTGCCCGACGCTGCGCAATCCGCAGCGCACGCTGCTGGGCGCGCCGCAGGAGCAGTGGCTGCGCGACAGCTGGGACGCGACGCGCCCCTGGAATCTGCTCGCGCAGCAGACGCTGATGGCCCGCTTCAACTCGCAGGATCCGGCGAAGGGGCCGGGCCGCTACTGGACCGACGGCTGGGACGGTTACCCCTTCGCCCGCGAGCGGCTGCTGCGCGACCTGGCGGCACGGCAGGTGCCCAACGCGGTGGTGCTCGGCGGGGACGTGCACGCGAACTACGTGTCCGACCTGAAGCTCGACTGGGACGACCCGACAGCCCCGGTGCTGGCCAGCGAGTTCTGCGGCACGTCCATCTCCAGCAACGGCTCGGAGCAGTCGCGGCTGGACAAGGCCCTGCCCTTCAATCCCCACATCCGCTATGGCCGCAGCGATCAGCGCGGCTACATGCGCTTCGAGCTGCGCGCCGAGCGGCTGGAAGCCGAGCTGCGCAGCGTGCAGACGCCGTGGGACGCGAGGAGCGCGATGTTCACGGCGGCGCGCTTTGCGGTGGAGGCGGGACGGCCGGGCGCGCAGGCGGCTTGACCGGCGCCAGTGCCGGTGGACGGCCGAGGCCGCCGGCCCTCCCCCTGCCCTCTCCCGCAAGCGGGAGAGGGAGTAAGCGCGCTTCGTTCAGTCCTTCACATTCGGCGTCTTGAAGGTGCCGCTCGCGAGCGCCCGCTGCGCGCGGGCCTCGTCGAACTCCCAGTGCCACGGCTCCCGGCTCACCGTGCGGACGAGCCGAAGGACGTGGCATGCCGCTTGAGCCACTCGTAGGTGGGGTTGCCGTCGCCGCCCGCGACGGAGAGGTCGAACGCGATGCCGTTCTGGTGCTTGGAGAAGCCCGGCTTCGCCGCCGTGTTGAATCCGGGCAGTCCCCGCACGAAGCCGTCGTGCAGCAGCTTCTGCTCCGGGTAGGACCGGAAGCCGCTGTTGAGCGTAATCCTGACGCCGTCGTCCTTCGCGGCCGCCACCAGCGCGGCGAACGGCGCGATGGTCTTCATCGCCAGGCGCTCGATCTCGAGGTTCGAGTCGACGATCGCGACGAGGTCGAGCTGCTCGAGGAACTCGCCGTTGTCCCACGCGGCATTCGGGCCGAAGCGGTTGGCACCGGGCTCGGGCGGCACGAGGCCGATCGTCTCGTTCATGAAGGTGCCGGCGAGGTTGCGCGTCGACGTCCAGCCGAGGACATCCCCGCCGGCGGCCGCCGCCGCGCGACCGAAGACGATGCGCTTCTTGCTGCCGGCCTCCTCGAGCCTGACCGCGACGATCGTCACCGACGTGCCCTTCGCGATGGTCTTGAAGCCGCCGCCCGGCGACGGCACGAAGGCCATCAGATCGTCGTCGCGGCGGATGCGCGCATCCGGGTCGTCGACGACGAAGGTCCTGTCGCGGAAGCTTTCTTCGAGGCTCACGGCGGGCTCCAGGAGTGGGCACCGCCAGCGTAATCCCGAGCGGCCCGCCAAGGCCAGCCGGCGGGCCGGCGCGTCATCAAGGAAGGGGACTTGAGGAAGGGGACGTCAGGCCGCCGCGCTCCCTTGCTGCGCCCGTCGCCACGTCGCCGGCGGCAGTCCTGCCGCGCGCTTGAAGGCGCGCGAGAACGCGGCCTCCGAGTCATACCCGACCTCCAGCGCGATCGCCGCCACCGCGGCCCGGCTCTCGCGCAGCAGCCGCGCGCCGCATTGCATCCGCCAATGGGTCAGGTACTGCATCGGCGGCATGCCGGCGAGCGAGACGAAGCGCTCATGCAACGCGGACCGCGACAGTCCGACGCGATGCCCCAGTTCCTCGAGGGTCCACGGCGCCGACGGATCGCCGTGCATCAGCGTGATCGCGTGGCCGACCTGCCGGTCCTTCAGTGCGCCGAGCCAGCCGCGCGAGGCCGCCGGCAAGCTCTCCAGGTAGCGGCGCGCGCCGTCGACGAACACCATCTCGCTGACCCGCTCCAGCATCGCCGCCGTGCCCGCGCGCCGGCTCACCGTCTCGCTGGCCGCGTGCGACAGCATAGGTGCCACCCACTCGCCGACCGAGTCCCGCGGCAGCACCAGCAGCCGCGGCAGCGCGTCGATCAGCGGATTGAAAGGCCGCAGATCGCAGGCGATGAATCCGCACAGCAGCACGGTGCTCGCGTCCTCCGACGGCAGCAGGCCGGGCTCGACCATGAAGCCGCGGTAGGTCACAGGAATGGGCTTCGGTTCCTCGGGCTGGAACAGCAGACCGTCGCCGCGCGCCGGGTGCAAGCCAGGCGCGCTGGACACCGCGTGGGCATCGCCATGCGGGAGCATGGCGATGTCGCCGGCCTGCAGGCGCCGCGGCGCCTCGCCGTCGAGGGCGATCCAGCACTCGCCCTTGACCACCAGGTGGTATTCGATGACGTGTTCGGCGCCGGGCATCACCGCCGGCGCGAGCTCACGCGACGGCGGCGCCCAGGCGGCCCAGTCGTCGCGGCAGCTGACATGGAAGAACACCGAGCCGCGCAGGCGCACGCTGCGCAGCACATCGGACAGAGGGTCGGACAGGCGATCGGAGGCACGGTCGAACGAGCGGTCGAACGAGCGGTCGAACGAGCGGTCTGACGGAAGGTCGGACGGGGAGTCGGACGTGGGAGCCGCGTGGGGGTCGTGGGGGTCGTGGGGGTCGTGGGACATGGCCGATGCCGCCGCGACGGCGGACGTTCGAGCAAAGCGGCGCGACATCGGGTGAAGCGCCCGGCGCGGTGCCTCGGAATCATAGGCACACCGACGGACGCACCGCCGGACACCCCCCAGTTTGAAGGAACCGAGACATGACGACCCCCGCGAACATTCCCGCCTCCGCTGTCGGCAGCACCGCCGTGCCGGACTACACCGCCATCAAGCAACGCCAGCAGGCCACCTGGGCCAGCGGCGACTACACCATCGTCGGCACCACGCTGCAGATCGTGGGGGAGTCCCTGGCCGAGGCGGTCGACCTGCGTGCCGACGAGCGCGTCCTGGACGTCGCCGCCGGCAACGGCAACGCGACGCTGGCCGCCGCGCGCCGGTATGCCGACGTGACCTCGACCGACTACGTCCAGGCGCTGCTCGATCGCGGCCGCCGCCGCGCCGAGGCCGAAGGTCTCTCCGTCCGCTTCGAGGTGGCGGACGCCGAGTCGCTGCCCTACGAGGCCGGCAGCTTCGACGTGGCGCTGTCCACCTTCGGCGTGATGTTCGCGCCGGACCAGGCCAGCGCCGCGCGCGAGCTGTTGCGCGTGGTCCGTCCGGGCGGTCGCATCGGCCTGGCCAACTGGACGCCCGAAGGCTTCATCGGCCGGCTGTTCAAGACGATCGGCGCGCACGTGCCGCCACCGGCGGGCGTGCGTTCACCGGCGCTGTGGGGCGCGGAGTCGCATCTGGTCACGCTGTTCGGGCCGAAGGCGCAGGAGCTGCGGGTGCAGCGCAGGCACTTCAACTTCCGCTATCGCTCGGCGGACCACTTCCTGCAGGTCTTCCGCGACTACTACGGTCCAACGCACAAGGCCTTCGGCGCGCTGGATCCGGCGGGCCAGGCCGCGCTGAGCGACGACATCCGCGCGCTGCTGGATGAGCTCGACGTCGGCGGCGGTCGCGGACTGGTCGTGCCGAGCGAATACGCGGAGATCGTGATCACCGTGGCGTGAGGCGGCGGTGGCAGGACCGCATTCCGAGGCGGTGCTCCGCCTCGGGCCCTCCGCGCCTCACTGCGGTTGCGCGATCAGGCCGCCGGACAGCGTGATCGCCACGGCGATCACCAGCGCCAGCTCGTCCCCGCCGAAGAAGTCTTTGTCGAAGGCTTCGGAATCGAGGATGCCGACGACGCGCCGGTCGGCGTCGAACAGCGGCAGGCAGGCTTCGGCCTTCACCTTCGGATCGCAGGTGTAGTAGCCGCCGCCCTCGGCCACGAACGCGGCCACGTCGTTGATCAGGCGCGCGCGGCCGCTCAGGCCCACGGCGCTGTTGTTGCTGCCTGCGGCGAAGGCCTCGGTCAACGGGAACTCGGCGCGGCTCTCCGCGCCGAAGTAGGCCAGCTTCACCAGCACCGACTCGTCGGCGGACTTGCGCCGCGCCTGATACACGCCGAACCAGTGGCTGCGGCTGTGCTCGCGGTAATAGCGCGTGACGATCGTGGCTTCGGCCAGCAGGCGCTGGTTGTCAGCGCCCTGCCCGCCCAGGATGCCGGCGAGCTCATAAGGCTGCTCCGCCAACTGGCCGAACAGGGAGCAGGCGCCGCCTTCGCCGAGTTCCGGCACGCGGAAGCTCCAGCTCACCGGCGAGGCGGCCAGCGTTTCCGGTGTCAGCAGCGCTTGCAGCGCCGCCCGGTGCGCGCGCACGGCCTCCGTGAACGACGGGGAAGAGGCGGCGTCGGCGAGGTCGGCCCGCAGGCCGCTCCAGTCAAGGTATTGATCGAGAGTCATGGTCGGGAAGGAAACAGGAGGATGTCGCGAACGTCGCCGACAGCGGCGCCGTCACGCGCTCCTTTCAAGATCGAGTTCCCAAGTTTCGCCGACAAGGTCCAACCCGAATCCCTGGAAGGGCTCTGTCCCCGTCAGCCGGTAGCCCGCCTTGCGATAGATGTGCTTGGCCGCATCGAGCTGGCTGTTGGTCCACAGCCGCACGCGCTGGTAGCCGGCCTCGCGTGCGAAGCGGTGGCATTCGGCGACGAGCCGATCGCCCAGTCCGAGCCCGCGCGCGGCCGGCTCCACGAGCAGCAGCCGCAGCTGCGCGGTGCCGTCGATCGGCACGTCCGTCGTCTCGTCGCGCGCCTGCACCAGCGCCACGCTGCCAATGTTGGCGCCGTCGCGCTCGGCGATCCAGCAGGCTTCGCGGCGGGCATCGAAGCGCTCGATGAAGTCGGCGGCGATGCGCGCCACCAGGGCCTCGAAGCGCACGTCGAACTGGTACTCGCGCGCATAGAGCGCGCCGTGCCGCGACACGATCCACCCCATGTCGCCAGGCCGGTGCGGGCGCAGGATGAAGCCCTGCTTCGCGGGCTTGTCGTCGGGCGCTTCCAGCAGCCCCTGCACGCGGCGGAAGGCCTGCAGCAGCTCGGTCTGCTGCGCCTCGCCAAGCTGGCCGAGCAACGCGCCGACCTGCTCCTGCGAGCGCCGCTCCAGCGGCTTGAAGGCCTTGCGCCCGGCGGGACTCAGTTGCAGCAGCGACTGGCGCGCGTCGACCGCGCTGCGGGTCGCACGCACGAGGTCGCGTTCCTTCAGGTCGCGCAGCAGGCGGCTCAGATAGCCGCCGTCGAGGTCGAGCAGACGACCGAGGTCGGTGGCGGTGATGCCGTCGCTGTTCTCGAGATGCGCGAGCTCGAAAAGGATGCGCCCTTCGGTCAGGCTGAACGGGGAATCCAGCAGGCCTTCGTTGAGCACCCCGATGCGGCGCGTGTAGAAGCGGTTGAAGCGGCGGACGGCTTCGATGCGGTCAGGATCGGACATGGCGGCATGCTCCGCCAATTGATTGCTTTTGGCAAGCAATTGATTGCCAGCGCATCAGCGAGCTGCGTCGTCGACATTCGCCATGGCGTCGCCGCCACACTCAGTGTTTCGGTGTGCGATCCCTGTACATCGGACGCGCGGGACGGATCGCCGGCGCGTTGCTTCCTGCCGCGAAATTGCCCGGTCTTGCCGCCAGCAATACCGCCAGCAGGTCGGTCACGTTCAGCGGCTTGTAGAGCAGGCGATTGAATCCGGCCGACCCGGCCGACTCGTCCGTGATCTCCGGTCCACCGCCGGTCAGGCACACGTACATGACATGGCGGCCGGCCTCGGCGTCGATCAGCTTGGCTTCGGACACCACCTCCAGGCCGTTCATGTCCGGCATGTCGAAGTCGACGAACACCAGCTCCGGCTTGAACAGCTTCAACAGGCGCAGCCCCACCCGGCCGCTGTAGGCGACCGAGGTCGCGCAGCCATAGCAGCGGAACAACTCGCTGAGGCTGCGCGCGCCCTCCGGGTCGTCGTCGATCACGAGGACCCTCAGCGCGTGCGGCGACGTGTGGGACGCCGCGTGAGGCGATGTATCGGACATCGAAGTCTTCTCCCTGAATGCAACACGACGCAACAGCGGCCCGCGCACGACAAAGCGCGGGCGGCATCCGCCGTCCGTCCACACCGCATATCGGCAAGCTGCGTGCCCGGCCCGGCCCTCCTAAACCCAGGTCCCGCCCGCGTTGTCGCACGGCTAAAGTCGATCGGTTGAGCCGCGATCAGACGGCCGTCGGGAGTCCTCAATGAGCGTCTTGGAAGAAGGGGTGGCCGTGGTCCCGGCCGAGCACCTGAATGCAATGCTGCTGGCGCTCCATGCGCTGCGCCGCGGAGACCCGGACGTGCGGCTGCCCTTCCACTGGACCGGCGTCGCCGGCAAGCTCGCCGACGCCTTCAACGAGGTGGTCGAGCAGAACGCCTCGATGGCCGCCGAACTCTCCCGCCTGCGACAGGTCGTCGGCCGCGAAGGCCGGCTCAAGCAGCGCGCCACCCTGCCCGAACTGCGCGGCTTCTGGGGCCAGCAGATCGACTGCATCAACGCGCTCATCGACGATCTCGTCCATCCCACCAGTGAAGCCGCGCGCGTGATCGGCGCGGTCGCCGAGGGCGACCTCACCAAGTCCATGGCGCTGGAGGTCGAGAGCCGCCCGCTGCAGGGTGAGTTCCTCCACACCGCCAAGACCATCAACCGGATGGTGGAGCAGCTCGGCGACTTCTCCGCCGAAGTGACCCGGGTCGCGCGCGAGGTCGGCACCGAAGGCAAGCTCGGCGGCCAGGCCGAGGTCAAGGGCGTCGCCGGGACCTGGAAGGACCTGACCGACTCCGTCAACTCGATGGCCGGCAACCTCACCGACCAGGTCCGCAACATCGCCGACGTCACCACCGCCGTCGCGCAGGGCGACCTGTCCAAGAAGATCGAGGTCGACGTCAAGGGCGAGTTCCTGACGCTGAAGAACACCATCAACACGATGGTGGACCAGCTGCGCTCGTTCGCGTCGGAAGTGACCCGCGTCGCGCGCGAGGTCGGCACCGAAGGCTCGCTGGGCGGCCAGGCCCGCGTGGAAGGCGTGTCCGGGACCTGGAAGGACCTGACCGACTCCGTCAACTCGATGGCCGGCAACCTGACCTCGCAGGTGCGCAACATCGCGGACGTGACCAAGGCCGTGGCCGCGGGCGACCTCTCCAAGAAGATCACCGTCGACGTCAAGGGCGAGATCCTCGAGCTCAAGAACACCGTCAACACGATGGTGGACCAGCTGCGCTCCTTCGCCGCGGAAGTGACCCGCGTGGCGCGCGAGGTCGGCACCGAAGGCAAGCTCGGCGGCCAGGCCGACGTGCAGGGCGTGGCCGGCACGTGGAAGGACCTGACCGAGTCGGTGAACTTCATGGCCGGCAACCTGACCTCGCAGGTGCGCAACATCGCCGAGGTCACCACCGCCGTGGCCGCGGGCGACCTCTCCAAGAAGATCACCGTCGACGTCAAGGGCGAGATCCTCGAGCTCAAGAACACCGTCAACACGATGGTGGACCAGCTGCGCTCCTTCGCCGCGGAAGTGACCCGGGTCGCGCGCGAGGTCGGCACCGAGGGCAAGCTCGGCGGCCAGGCCGACGTGCAGGGCGTGGCCGGCACGTGGAAGGATTTGACCGACTCGGTCAACTCGATGGCGTCCAACCTGACCTCGCAGGTGCGCAACATCGCCGACGTGACCAAGGCCGTGGCCGCGGGCGACCTCTCCAAGAAGATCACCGTCGACGTGCTCGGCGAGATCCTGGAGCTCAAGACCACGATCAACACGATGGTGGACCAGCTCTCGTCGTTCGCCGCGGAAGTGACCCGCGTCGCGCGCGAGGTCGGCACCGAAGGCCGCCTCGGCGGCCAGGCCACGGTGCGCGGCGTGTCGGGCACCTGGAAGGACCTGACCGACAACGTGAACTTCATGGCCGGCAACCTGACCGGCCAGGTGCGCGGCATTGCCAAGGTCGTGACCGCCGTGGCCAACGGCGACCTCGCGCAGAAGCTGACCGTGGAGGCCAAGGGCGAGATCGCCGCGCTGGCCGACACCATCAACTCGATGACGGACACGCTCGCGATCTTCGCGGACCAGGTGACCACCGTCGCGCGCGAGGTGGGCGTCGAGGGCAAGCTCGGCGGCCAGGCCAAGGTGCCGGGCGCGTCCGGCACCTGGAAGGGCCTGACGGAGAACGTGAACGAGCTCGCCGCCAACCTGACCACCCAGGTGCGCGCGATCGCGGAGGTCGCCACCGCCGTGACGCAGGGCGACCTGACGCGCTCGATCACCGTTGAGACGCAAGGCGAGGTCGCGTCCCTCAAGGACACGATCAACGAGATGATCCGCAACCTGAAGGACACGACGCAGAAGAACACCGAGCAGGACTGGCTCAAGACCAACCTGGCCAAGTTCACGCGGATGCTGCAGGGCCAGAAGGACCTGGTCACCGTCGGTCAGCTGATCCTCAGCGAACTGGCGCCCGTCGTCGGCGTGCAGCAGGCCGAGTTCTTCGTGCTCAACATGCGCGGCGAGATGCCCCGCCTGAAGCTGATCGCCAGCTACGCCTCCGGCGGCCTGGCCACGCACGGCAAGGAGCTGGCGCTCGGCCAGGGGCTGGTCGGCCAGTGCGCGCTGGACCAGGAGAAGATCCTGCTGACCAACGTGCCGGGCACCGCCTTCCGCATCGCGTCCGGCCTCAGCGAGACCGCGGCGATGGAGGTGCTGGTGCTGCCCGTGGTCTTCGAAGGCCGCGTGCGCGGCGTGCTGGAGCTGGCCTCGCTGGAGCGCTTCAGCTCGACCCACCAGGCCTTCCTCGACCAGTTGACCGAATCCATCGGCATCGTGATCAACACGATCGAAGCCAGCACGCGGACGGAAGACCTGCTGATCCAGTCGCAGTCGCTGGCCGAAGAGCTGCAGCGCCGGCAGCAGGAACTGCAGCAGACCAACGGCGAGCTGCAGGAGAAGGCGCAGTTGCTGGCCCACCAGAACCAGGAAGTCGAGCGCAAGAACACCGAGGTCGAACAGGCCCGCCAGGCGCTGGAGGAAAAGGCCGAGCAGCTGGCCCTGACCTCGAAGTACAAGTCCGAGTTCCTCGCCAACATGTCGCACGAGCTGCGCACGCCGCTGAACTCGCTGCTCATCCTGTCCGACCAGCTCTGCAAGAACAGCGAGGGCAACCTGACGCTCAAGCAGGTCGAGTTCTCCAAGACCATCCACGCGTCCGGCAACGACCTGCTGATGCTGATCAACGACATCCTGGACCTGTCCAAGATCGAGTCGGGCACGGTGGCCGTGGACGTCAGCGAACTGCGGCTGGACGAGCTGCAGCGCTCGGTGGAGCGCAGCTTCCGCCACTTCGCGGACTCCAAGCACGTCGGCTTCGCCGTCGAGATGGACCAGCCGCTGCCCAAGTCGCTGGTCACCGACGTCAAGCGGTTGCAGCAGATCATCAAGAACCTGCTGTCCAACGCCTTCAAGTTCACGCACCAGGGCCAGGTCACCTTCAGCGTCACCGCGGCGTCCGACGGCTGGGCCGCCGACAACGAGGTGCTCAACCACGCGGGCCAGGTGATCGCCTTCGCGGTCGCGGACACCGGCATCGGCATCTCCGCCGACAAGCAGCAGATCATCTTCGAGGCCTTCCAGCAGGCCGACGGCTCGACCTCGCGCAAGTACGGCGGCACCGGCCTGGGCCTGGCCATCAGTCGCGAGCTCGCGCGGCTGTTGGGCGGCGAGATCCGGCTCGTCAGCGCGCCGGGTCGCGGCTCGACCTTCACGCTCTACCTGCCGCAGCACTACACGCCGGCGCGCAATGCGCGGCCTCGCCTGGCGCCGGCCGCGCCGGCCAAGCCCGAGGCCGGCGGCGCGCCGTCGACCGCGCCCGCCGATGACCGCGACGATCTGCCGACCCACTCCCCGGCCGCGATCTCCGCCGCCGAACTGGCCGAGGCGGCCGTGCAGCGCGCCGCCGCGCGGCGGGCGCCGTCCGCGCAGGCCCGCCCGGTCGAAGGTCGTGGCGATGGCCGCGATGAGGGCAAGGGCCAGGGCAAGAGCGACGGCGCCGGCGATGGCGGCATGACACCGCTCGACGCGCACCGCGTCCAGATGGACACGCCGCCCGACAGCATCGTCTTCGCCAACGTCGCCAAGGACGACCGCGAGGACATCGGCAGCGGCGACCGCGTGCTGCTGATCGTCGAGAACGACCTGGCCTTCGCGAACGTGCTGCTTGAAGCGGCGCGACAGTCCGGCATGAAGGGCCTCGTGGCAACCACCGGGGCGGGCGCGCTGGCGATGGCGCAGGAGTTCCGCCCCAGCCTGATCACGCTGGACATCTTCCTGCCCGACATGCAGGGCTGGCGCGTGCTGGACCGGCTCAAGTCCGACCCGGACATGCGTCACCTGCCGGTGTGCGTGGTCTCGACCGACGATGCGCGCGAACGCGCATTGCAGGCCGGCGCGCTGGGCTTCCTGCCCAAGCCGCTGCAGTCGCGCGACGATGTCGATGTCGCGCTGCGCGACCTGCAGCGCTACCTGGACCGTCCGCGACGGCGACTGGCCGTGGCGATGCCCGAAGGACCGGAGCGGCTCGCGCTGCTGACGCCGCTGGCCGACGACATCGAGACGGTGTTCGTCCAGACCGCGGCGCAGGCGCGCGACGTGCTGCCCGGCGTCGATGCGCTGCTGGTCGACGCAGTCGCGAGCGCCTTCGGTCCGCAGGACGTCCTGGACGCGCTCGAGACACGGCCCGGCACGCTGCCGCTGCCGGTGGTCGCGCTGAACACCGAGATGCCCGCCGCCGCCGGCGCCACGGAGCCCTCCGAGGAACAGGCCGCCGCGCGCCGCTGGACCCGGCCGCACGGCCTGCCGGTGCGCACGGCCACGGGCACCGACGCGGCGCTCGCGGCGCTGGCGCTGGCGCTGCACCGCGCGCCCGCCGACATGGGCGACGGCGAGCGCCAGGCAATGCACGACGCGCAGGAGACCAGCTGCCCGCTGGCCGGCAAGAAGGCGCTGATCGTGGACGACGACATGCGCAACATCTTCGCGCTGGCGACCGTGCTGGACGGCCACGGCATGGTCATCGTCTCCGCCGACAACGGCCGCGAGGCGATCCGGCTGGTGCAGGAGGACCCGTCGATCGACATCGTGCTGATGGACATCATGATGCCGGAGATGGACGGCCTGGAGACGATGCAGCAGATCCGCCGCCTGCCGCGCGGACGCGAGCTGCCGATGGTCGCCGTCACCGCCAAGGCGATGAAGGGCGACCGCCAGAAGTGCATCGAGGCCGGCGCCTGGGACTACCTGTCCAAGCCCGTCGACCCCGCCAACATGCTGACTGTGCTGCGGGGCTGGCTATGCCGCTGAGCGCCCTCTTCGACGGCTACGCGACGCCGGACGCGGCGGAGCGCGCCAGCATCCTGATCGTGGACGACCTGCCGGAGAAACTGCTCGTCTTCGAGACCATCCTGGCCGACCTGGACCAGCACCTGGTCATCGCGCGTTCCGGCAGCGAGGCGTTGCGCGAGGTGCTGCGCCAGCAGTTCGCGGTGATCCTGATGGACGTGAACATGCCGGGCATCGACGGCCTGGAGACGGCGCGGCTGATCCGCGGCTACCGGCGCTCGGCGCACACGCCCATCATCTTCGTCACCGCGTATGCGGACGAGCTGCAGACGGCGCAGGGCTACTCGCTCGGCGCGGTCGACTACATCCTCTCGCCGGTCATCCCCGACGTGCTGCGCAGCAAGGTGCGGGTCTTCGTCGACCTCTTCATCATGCAGCAGCGGCTGCGGCAGCAGGCGCTGGAGCGCATCGCCATCGCGCGCGCCGAGGCCGCGCAGCGCGCCGCCGAGGAGAACACGCGGCGCTCGATCTTCCTGGCGCAGGCGGGACGGGAACTGGCCGACTCGCTGGACGCGGACGTCGCGATGCGGCGCCTGCTCGCGCTGCTGGTGCCGAACTTCGCCCCGCGCGCCCTGCTGTGGCTGCGCGACGCGGGCCACGGCCATGAGCGCGTGCTGCGCTGCGACGCGCCGCCCGCGGCCGGCGAACCCGCCCCGTTCATCGAAGGCCGCGAGCAGATGCTGTCCGAGGTGCTCTACGACGCCACGCGCACCGCGATCGAGCAGATGATGCCGCCTCTGCCGCACGGCGCTTCCGCGGCGCCGCACGCGCCCCCCGGCCTTCGCCCCCGCCCTCCCGCCCGGCGTGCCCGGCCTGCCCGACGACGAGCCCCCGCCCCGCGCGCCGCTGCGCCGCGACACCGCCAGCGGCGTCGTGCTGCCGCTGGTCGCGGGCGAGCGCATGCTCGGCGGCCTGCTGCTGGTCGAGCCGCATCAGCCGCCCGACTGGCCGACGCTGGAGGAACTGGCGGGCCGCGCCGCGATCGCCTTCGAGAACGCGCGGCTGTACGGCGCGCTCCAGGCCGAGATCGTCGAACGCCGCCAGGCCGAGGCCGGGCTGCTTGAAGCGAGCCGGCGCAAGGACGAGTTCCTCGCGATGCTGTCGCACGAGCTGCGCAATCCGCTGGCGCCGATCCGCAACGCGATCGAGGTCATGCGCGCGCTCGCCGACACGTCCACGCGCGACGGCCAGCCGCACCCCGACGCGCAGGACCGCGACCGGCGGCTGGGCGAGGCGGTCGCGGTCACGGATCGCCAGGCCCGGCACCTGACGCGGCTGGTCGACGAGCTCCTCGACGTGGCGCGGATCAGCCAGGGCAAGATCGTGCTGAAGAACGAGACCGTCGATCTGCGCGACATCGTGCGCCACGGCCTGGAGCCGGTGCAGTCGTTGATCGACGGGCAAGGCCAGCAGCTCTGCCTGACGCTGCCCGATCGCCCGGCGCGCGTGCGCGGCGACGCGGCGCGCTTGATCCAGGTCGTCACCAACCTGCTGCACAACGCGAGCAAGTACACCGGCGCCGGAGGCCGCATCGAGCTGACGCTCGTCCACCAGGACACCGACGGCGTCGGACAAGAGGGCGTGTTCGTGCTGACCGTGCGCGACAACGGACGCGGCATCGCCGCGTCGCTGCTGCCGCATGTCTTCGACCTGTTCGAACAGGGACCGCGCGGACTCGACCGCAACCAGGGCGGCCTCGGCGTCGGACTGACGCTGGTGCAGCGCCTGGTGCAGCTCCATCACGGCCAGGTGGAGGCCCGCAGCGAAGGCCCCGGTCACGGCTCCGAGTTCGAGGTGCGCCTGCCCGCCGCCGTGGACGAGGCGCTCGGGACACCGCTCGCGCCCGTCGCTTCCGAGGAGCGCGTCGTGCCCCCGCGCGCCGAGATGGCGGTCGGCAATGACGTTCGCAATGAAGTTCGCGGCGAGGTCCGCGGAGACGGGCACCAGGACGAGGACCAGTGCCCGTGCCCGTGCCGCGTGATGGTCGTCGACGACAACCGCGACGCGGCCGATTCGATGGCGGTGTTCCTCGAACTCGCGGGCTTCGACACCGCGGTGCAGCTCGATGGCCCCAGCGCGCTCGACGCCGCGACCACGCGCGCGCCGCAGGTGGTGCTGCTCGACATCGGCCTGCCCGGCCTGGACGGTTATGAGGTCGCGCGCCGCCTGCGCGCCCTGCCCGGCGGCATGGACTGCCTGTTGATCGCGCTCACCGGCTACGGCCAGCAGGACGACCGTCGCCGTGCGCACGAAGCCGGCTTCGACGTCCATCTGGTCAAGCCGGCCGATCCGGATGCGGTCGTCGAACTGATCCAGGAATGGCGGCTGCGCGATCGGAGCGCACGTCCCGCGGAGGCGGCCGCGCGCTGAACGGGAGGCACTGGACGGGAACACTGGACGGGAGGCGCCGAACGGGAACGGCGGCCGGGGCACTACGGGGACTCCCTTCTCATCAAAGACGATCACCATGCCTCTTCCCCTCCTCGCCACCGTGCTCGCTCCCGCCGTCTCGTCGCTTGTCGGCGGTCTCGTCCAGAAGGGCGTCTCCAAAGTTGCCGGGCCACGGGCCGGCATGATGGCCGGCGACCTCGCCGGCGCCGTCGCGCCCAGCCTGATGCAGAACGCGGGCGCCAGCGTGCCTTCGACTTTCCTCCAAAGGCGCTGACCGCAACCAGCACGGGGCTGCTCATCGGCAGCCTCGCACCCAGCCATCGCAACGAGCCAGGTCTGCACCCACCCGATCCATGAACCGGGACTGCGACCGGCCACTGCCGCACGGTGTGGTCCCCTTCGGAAGACACACCATGACTGGCCTGTTCCCGCTCGGCGTTACGAGCGGCCCGTCGCTGCCGCCGGACGATCCGGTGAGCGTCACCTTGGGTCACCGCTTTCTCTCGTCGCGTCCCCAGGTGATCGACGACTTTTCCGGATCCGGCTTCCTGCCGCTGCTGCGGATGCTGGCGCGCGTTCGCAACCTCGACGGCCCGGACGACATCGCGAGCGGCATTCCGACGGCGATGTCCCGGGCCCAGGCGCCCTACGCGGAGATGGGGCTGCTGGCCGCCTTCTTCCCGCTGGTCGCCGCCGCCGCGGTGGGCGCGGTCAGATCGGCGCGCGCGGGCTACGCGCAGGGCTATCCCGACAGTGTGCGGCGCACCCTGGACCAGCAGCAGCGGTTGATCGACGCATTGAGGCACGGCAACAGCGTCGGCAACGGCGCCGACACCGGCGAATCGGAAGCCGCGCTGCAGCCGCTCATCGACCTGCACGCGCAGGGCGTCGAGCGATTCGAGGCGCGTCGACGGCATCGCGACAAGGGTCTCCTCTCGCTGCTGAAGCACAACCTGACCAGCAAGCGGCATCACACCCCGGGCAACGGCGTGCTGAGCGACGCCTTCAACAAGCGGGCCGCCGACATCATCGCCGAGCGCCTGGCACGCCACTGGCGGCTGGACACCGAGGAGACGAGTTATCAATCGCATCTGCTGCGCAAGTGCGAAGGCGAGCGGCAGGTGGCCAAACGCACCCGGACCGTCAGGCTGCTGACGGGCATCGGCATGCCGGGCATGGCGGCCGGCATGGTGGCCTCCATGGGCAAGTCGGCGGCCTCCGCCGGCGCGGTGGCGGCGCAGGCCGCGGGGAGCGTGTCCAGGCAGGTGGCCGCCGAAGCGGCCCATCACGCCCTCGGGGCGGCGACTGGCGGCATCATGATGGGCGCCCAGTTGGCCCAGGGCCTGTCGGGCGTCGTGAACGGACGCCTCCATGCCCGCGCAGCACCGCCAGATCCGCCGCGACCGGGACGCCTTGCAGGCGATCGCCGCCGACCTGCCCGAACGCGTTCCGACGCTGTATGCGCGGGACGCGCGGTTCCGGCTGGCCGACAGCGCCAGGAGCCAGGCGTGCGACGCGATGCTGAGCGCGGGCCAGGGACTGATGCTGGGCGCCTCCGTGTCGACCTTCGCCTGCCCGCCCGTGGCCCTGGCGCTGGCGGTTCCGGGCATCGCCCTCACGCTGGGCGGCAGCGTGGGCGCCGGCATCAACGAGGCGCATCGGGACGGCTATCTCGGCGAACAGGCGCCGGCGTCGATGAAGGCGGCGATGCGCCTGGGCAACCTCGGGCCGCGCTTGCGCGAAGGAACGCTGGGCCAGGTCTTGCGGGAGGTCGCGGACCGGTTCGAGGGTCACCAGGACCGGGCCTCGCTGGCGCGCCGTCGGCGCGATCCGAAGTCCCGCGGCGGGGAGACCGGATTCGCGCCTCAGGAACAGTGGGCAGGCGAGCTGCGGCAGCACCCGGCCAGCGCCGCCATCACCGCGCTGAAGTCTTTCCGGCAGGAGGTGTTCTTCGCCACGGCCCGCGATCTGGCACGCCGCCGGGATCCGGCGACGCAGGCGCTGTTCCATGACGCGACCGGGCGCCGGCTGAAGACGCTGACTGACGATGAACGCTTCGCGCGGTACCTGGCCGCCGATCCCGAGGCCCGGGCCATCCAGCGGCGACGGCACAACGAGATCCTCGCGCGCCACCTCCAGGCGGTGGACCGCTTCGGACGCGCCGACAGCCGCGAGGCCCTGACCGACCTGGCGCACGTGAAGCGGGACCGCGCCGCCCGACACGGGCCCACGCCCCCAGCAATGCGAGCGACTTGAGCGACATGCGCGACAGGAGCGACAGGAGCGGCAACAGCAACTAGAGCGGCGGACCGGACACGACCGGCGCCATCGGAGCGACGAAAAAAGGGCTGCTTCCCAGCAGCCCTTTCCGGTTCACGGGCCCCGCCACGACGGGGCCTCGGCGCGGCGATCAGCCGTGCTTCGCGTCGAAGAACTGTTCGTCCTCCGTCGACCCCTTCAGCGCCGCGGTCGACGCCTGCGCCTCGATCGTGGTGGTGACCGCGTCGAAGTAACCGGTGCCCACTTCGCGCTGGTGCTTCACCGCGGTGAAGCCCTTCTCGGCGGCGGCGAATTCCGCCTCCTGCAGCTCGACGAAGGCGCTCATGTTGTTGCGCGCATAGCCGTAGGCCAGGTTGAACATCGAGTAGTTCAGGCTGTGGAAGCCGGCCAGCGTGATGAACTGGAACTTGTAGCCCATCGCGCCCAGCTCGCGCTGGAACTTGGCGATCGTGGCGTCGTCCAGGTTCTTCTTCCAGTTGAAGCTCGGCGAGCAGTTGTAGGCCAGCAGCTTGCCCGGGAACTTCGCGTGGATGGCTTCGGCGAAGGCCTTGGCGAAGGCCAGGTCCGGCTTGCCCGTTTCGCACCAGATCATGTCGGCGTACGGCGCGTAGGCCAGGCCGCGGCTGATGGCCTGCTCCAGGCCGTTGCGGGTGCGGAAGAAACCTTCGACGGTGCGCTCGCCGGTGCAGAAGGGCTTGTCGTTGTCGTCGATGTCGCTGGTCACCAGGTCGCCGGCCTCGGCGTCGGTGCGGGCCAGCAAAACGGTCGGCACGCCCATCGTGTCGGCGGCCAGGCGCGCGGCGACCAGCTTGGCCACCGCTTCACGCGAAGGCACCAGCACCTTGCCGCCCATGTGGCCGCACTTCTTCGCGGCGGCCAGCTGGTCTTCGAAGTGCACGCCCGAAGCGCCCGCCTCGATCATGGCCTTCATCAGCTCGAAGGCGTTCAGCACGCCGCCGAAGCCGGCTTCCGCGTCCGCGACGATGGGGGCGAAGTAGTCGATGTCGCTCTTGCCTTCGCTCCATTGGATCTCGTCGGCGCGCTTGAAGGTGGCGTTGATCTTCTTGACGACCTTCGGCACCGAGTCCACCGAGTACAGCGATTGGTCGGGGTACATCTCGCCATTGCTGTTGGCGTCGCCGGCGACCTGCCAGCCGGACAGGTAGATCGCCTTCAGGCCGGCCTTGACCTGTTGCATGGCCTGGTTGCCCGTCAGCGCGCCCAGCGAGTTGATGAAGGGCTCGGTGTTCACGAGGTTCCACAGCTTCTCGGCGCCGCGCTTGGCCAGCGTGTGCTCGATGTTGATGGAGCCGCGCAGGCGGACCACGTCGGCCGCCGAGTAGCCGCGCTGGACGCCCTTCCACCGGGGGTTCTCCGCCCAGTCCTTCTCGAGGGCGGCAATCTGCTGTTCGCGGGTCAAGGTCGTCATGGTGAGCTCCTGGTGGTTCGAGTGAAGTTGCAAAACCGATGGCTCAAATCTAGACGCCTGGACCTCCGGCGTGTGAGGCGATGTCTTATATAAGACTGATTTTTTAATCCTTTTAAATCAATAACTTGCAAAACATAAACCGGATCGTGAGAACAGCTCTTCCATGATGAGAAATCTTGCGGCACTGCAGCACGTCAGTTTTTTGCATGCCGGCAAGTTCTTTTCATAATTTGAAATCCATCGATGCACCGCGCGGACGGATTCATTGCAAATGAAGGAGTCACTCCCTCATTTGCAGCAGGCGGTCGTCGCTCAGTCGCAATTCGATGGTCGACCCTTTGAGTCCGCCCACCGCACTAGAGCTTTCGTGCCGCGACCTGATTTCAGGCCGCCGCGCGCCGGGACACCGGTCGTGCTCCGCGGCACCGTGGCGACCTCCCGATCGCGCGGCGGTTTTCAAGGAAAAACGATGATTGGTGCAATTGCAAGTGCTGTGCTTCCGGGCCTGCTGGGCGGCGTCGGCGGCAACAAGGGTTCGGGTTCCGCAGGCGGCGGCGGCCTGCTGTCGGGCATCGGCGGCATCGCCAACAGCCTGACCGGCGGCCTGCTGGGCGGCGCGGCCAACTCGCTGGGACTGGGCAAGCTGTTCGGCGGCTGATCCGCATCCGGCGGTGCGGCGGATGTGGCGACAGCGGTCTCTTGACCACCTGTCGCCCGCATCCGGCGCTATCCGGCCACGCTGACAAGGGGGCGCTCCGTGCGCCCCTGTTCTTTGGTGACATGGCGATGTTTCATCGCGCATCGCCGGGCACAACTGCACGTTCGCGCCGATTCACCCCGCACGTTGTCAGACAACTAGCTTCTACAGTCCTTCCCATGCACGCGTCAGCAAGCCTGTTGGTGCGGCGTTAAGAGCGCACACCGATGATCCATCGGCCACGGCGTTGTATGACAACTGGCTTCCGCCATGACGGAAGTCGAGACTGGGGAGATGCTGTGAAACTGAATGACATGCGCCTGTCGGTGCGGCTGGCAACGGGCTTCGGCGTGGTGCTGCTGCTGGTGGCGGCGCTGATGACCGTCGGCTGGCTGGGACTGAACCGGACCGCCGACGCCACCCGCACCATGATGGCGGTGCCGCTGCAGAAGGAGCGCCTGGTGAGCGAGTGGTACATGCTGACCATCGTCGGCGTGAAGCGCTACACCGCCATCGCCAAGAGCACGGACGCCTCGCTGGCCGACTACTTCGCCGGCGACGTGAAGATCTCCACCGCGCGCGGCAACGAGATCGTCAAGGCGCTCGACGAGCTGCCCAAGAGCGACGCCGAGAAGAAGGTCGTCGCCGAGCTGACCGAGGCGCGCCAGGCCTACATCGCGACGCGCAACAAGATCGCCGAGCTCAAGAAGAGCGGCGACACCGACGCCACCGAGCGGCTGCTCAACGACCAGTTCCGTCCGCAGGCCGAGGCCTATCTCCTGAAGATGACGGGCTACCTGAAGTTCCAGCAGCAGACGCTGGACGAGATGGCCGCGGAGGTCGACCACGTGACGCAGCGCGCGCAGACCCGCATCACGGTGATGGGCCTGCTGGCGATCTTGGCGGGCACGCTGTTCGCGTGGGCGTTGACGCGCTCGGTGACCAAGCCGCTGTCGGAAGCGGTGCGGCTGGTCGAGGCCGTGGCCGAAGGCGACCTCACCCGCGCCGCGCCCCCGCAGGGCAAGGACGAGATCGGCGCGATGGTCGGCGCCCTGGAGCGCATGCGGACCAGCCTGCAGACGGCGATCTCGCAGGTGCGCGAGTCCTCGGAGAACATCCAGAACGCCTGCCACGAGGTGTCGGCGGGCAACCAGGACCTGAGCCAGCGCACCGAGCAGACGGCGTCCAACGTGCAGCGCGCGGCCAGCACGATGGAACAGCTCAGCGGCACCGTCGGGCACACGGCCCAGTCGTCGGGAGAAGCGAACAAGCTCGCGGTGGCGGCGTCCTCGGTGGCGGCGCGCGGCGGCCAGGTCGTGGCGGAGGTCGTCACGCGCATGCAGGGCATCCACGACAGCTCGCGCAAGATCGCCGACATCATCGGCACCATCGACGGCATCGCGTTCCAGACCAACATCCTGGCGCTGAACGCGGCGGTCGAGGCGGCGCGCGCCGGCGAGCAGGGCCGCGGCTTCGCGGTCGTCGCCTCGGAGGTGCGCACGCTGGCGAGCCGCTCGGCGGCCGCGGCCAAGGAGATCAAGTCGCTGATCGCGGCCAGCATGGAGCAGGTCGAAGCCGGCACCGGGCTGGTGAACCGCGCGGGCGACACGATGAACGAGGTGGTTCAGGCCATCGCCCAGGTCAACCGCATCGTGGGCGAGATCAGCGTCGCCAGCGCCGAGCAGGCGACGGGCGTGTCGCAGGTGTCCAGCGCGGTCAGCGAGATGGACGCCGCCACACAGCAGAACGCCGCGATGGTCGAGGAGATCGCCAGCGCGGCGTCCAGCCTGCGCGGCCAGGCGCTGGGCCTGGTCGACGCGGTGCGGGTCTTCCGGATCAGTCGAGCTTGAGCTTCTGCTGCTCGACGACCTTCTTGTAGACCGCGTACTCGGCCTTGATCTGCTCGGTGAACTGCTCGGGCGTATTGCCGATCACGATCGAGCCGGTCTCCTCGATGCGCTTCCTGACCTCGGGCATCTCGACGGTCTTGCGCGCGGCCTCGTTGATCTTGGCCACGACTTCCTTGGGCAGGTTCTTCGGGCCGAGGATGCCGTAGTAGGCCATGCGGTTCACGGGCTCGAGGCCGAGCTCCTTGAAGGTCGGCACGTTGGGCAGCACGGCCAGGCGCTGCGGCGCCGCGACGGCGATCGCGACCAGGCGGCCGTCCTTGATGAAGGGCAGCGCCGACGGCAGGTTGTCGAAGATCATCGGCACCTGGCCGGCGACGGTGTCGTTCAGCGCGGGGCCCGCGCCGCGGTACGGGATGTGCGTGACGAAGACGCCGGTCAGGCTCTTGTACAGCTCCATCTGCAGGTGGCCGATGCCGCCGGTGCCCGAGGTCGAGTAGCTGTACTTGCCGGGGTTCTTCTTCAGTTCGGCGACGAAGGCCTTGTAGTCCTTGGCCGGGAAGGACGGATGCACGGCGATCACGTTGGGCGTGGCCGCGAGGTTGATGATGGGCGTGAAGTCCGTCAGCGGGTTGTACGGCGTCTTGGGATTGATCGCGGGGTTGGTGGCCGTGGTGGACACGGTCGCGACGCCGAGGGAGTAGCCGTCGGGCGCGGACTTGGCGGTGTCGTTGGCGCCGATGATGCCGCCGCCGCCGGCCTTGTTCTCGACGATCATCGTCTGGCCCAGCGGCCCGTTGATGTGCTGCGCGACGACGCGGGCCACGATGTCGGTCGTGCCGCCCGGCGCGAACGGCACCACCAGCTTGACCGGCTTGGTCGGATAGGACTGGGCCAGCGCCGCGGCGCAGGACAGCGACAGCGTGCTCAGCAGCAGGCCGTGTTGGAGGATCGAGCGACGGTTCATTGGGCTCCTCGTCTTTTGAACAATAGGTAACGTGATCGGAACAGCTTAAGTATGTGCCGGCTGGCCCGGCCTAGCGGAACTACGTAGAGACCTCGTCACAGGAGCGGGAAACCCCTGGCGCGGTCTGAGGCTGCGTTCGGGAGTTCCGATGTGACCAGGCGAGCCCCCGCAGCGGGAGGCTTCACCACGTTTAACCACAGCCAACCCCCGCTGACGACAGGAGGAAGTACCTTGGCTGCGCGCCGCTGATTGCCATGCGGCAACGAAAGGTCCCTCCATGCGCACCGCCCCTCCTCATCCCTGTTCATCCGCTCACGCCCGCTGGCTGGCACTCGCGGCGCTGGTGTTCTGCGCAGGCGCGATCGCGGCACCGCCGCAGGCCTCCGAGGCGCTGCCATCACCGCCTTCGTCCGAGGCGTCGATCGTCGTGCGGCACGACTTCGCCGATGTCGACGGACACCGTGTCTTCTATCGGGAAGCCGGTCCGGCCGATGCGCCCGCGATCCTGCTGCTGCACGGCTTCCCCAGTTCGTCCCACCTGTTTCGCGAGCTGATCCCCAAGCTCGCGCGGCGCTACCGCGTGATCGCGCCGGACATCCCCGGCTATGGCCTGACCGAGGTGAAGGCCGGCGCCTCGTTCGGCTACACCTTCGACGAGTTGGCGCGCGTGGTCGAACGCTTCGCCGAGACCCGCCAGCTCCAGCGCCATGCGCTCTACGTCTTCGACATCGGCGCGCCCATCGGCTGGCGGCTGGCGGTCGCGCACCCCGAGCGCATCACTGCCATCGTGTCGCAGAACGGCAATGCCTACGAGGAAGGTCTGAGCCCCGGCTGGGCGCCGATGCGCAAGTACTGGTCGGATCCGTCCCCCGCCAACCGAGAGCCGCTGCGCGGCCTGTTCAAGCGGGAGACGACGAAGTGGCAGTACCTGGAGGGCGTCAGCCAGCCTGACCGCATCGCGCCCGAGAACTACCTGCTGGACCAGCTCTTCCTCGATCGCCCGGGCCAGGAAGACATCCAGCTGGCCGTGCTGCTCGACTACCGCTCCAACCTGAAGCAATACCTGACCCTCCAGGACTACTTCCGCAAGCACCAGCCGCCGCTGCTCGCCGTCTGGGGGGCCAACGACCCGTTCTTCCTGCCCGCAGGCGCGACGGCCTTCCAGCGGGATCTGCCTCGGGCCGAGGTCCATCTGATCGAGGGCGCGGGGCACTTCGCCCTGGTCTCCCACGGCGACGAGGTCGCCCGGCGGATGCTGGACTTCCTCGATCGCCACATCCCTCGACCCGCGCCGCGCTGAGCCGACGCCCCGGCCGGTCGCCGCGAGGCGATCGGCCATGACCCCGGCTCAAGTCCTGAGCGACGCGAGGAAGCGCAGCAGGTGGCCGAAGTACACCGCCTGGTCGTCCCACATCGCGAGGTGGCTGCCGTTCGGGCAGATCGCCGCCTTCGCGTCGGGCATCAGCGTGGCCATGCGACGGATGTCCTCGGGATCCATCGTGTCGTGCCGCGCGCCCAGCAGCAGCGTGCGCGTGCGGATGTCCCTGAGCCGGTCCCACAAGGACCAGTCCTTCAGGTTTCCGCTCACCTCGAATTCGCTGGGCCCCTGCATCTGCACATAGATCGCCTTGTTGAGGTGCTTGAAGCTGCGCATCAGCGCATCGGGCCAGGGGTCGAGCCGGCAGATGATCTTCGTGTACAGATGGGTCAGGATGATCTGCTCGTACTCGGGGTTGTCGAAGTCCCGTGCGGCCTCGAGGACGTTGAGCCGTTGCAGCAGTGGCGCGGGGAGCAGCGTCTCTTTCAGGTGGTTCACATGCTTCAGGTAGGCCTGCATGCCCGCGACCATGTTGGAGACGACCAGGCCCTTCAACACCCGGGGATGCCTGAGCGCGTACTCCATCGCGAGCAGCCCGCCCCACGAGTGGCCGAACAGCACGAACTGCTCCAGGCCCAACGCCAGGCGCACCTCTTCCACTTCCTCCAGATATCGCGGCAGGGTCCATAGCGTCGGGTCCTCGGGCTGGTCCGAGTTGTTGACGCCGAGCTGGTCGTAGAAATAGATCTCGTAGCCCGCATCCGGCAGGAAGGCCGCCATCGCTTCCAGGTACTCGTGCGAGAACGCCGGGCCGCCGTGCAGCAACAGGATCTTCGTCTTGCCGCTGCCGACGCGCTTGGTCCAGACCTTGTACTTGCCGCCGACCACCGGCACCAGCCGCACGCCGGCCGTGCGCACGCCCACGGGGTTCAGCCCGTCCGGCACGCGGGCCGCGATGTCGGCGCCGCGCGCCGCTGCGGTGGCCGCCGCCGCGCCCGTGGAGACGACCAGCGCGCTGGTGGCCGCAGTGACCGCCGTCGCAGCAGCGGCACCGGCGGCCAGGAAACTTCTTCTGTCAGTCATGGAGGTTCTCCAGTGAAAAATGCCCTAGCGGGCAGGAGGCGCCCTCGCGTCAGGAGGACGCGCGCCAGGAGGCGTCGCGCCGCTGCGTGGATGGCATCAATTCAGCGAGGCGAGCTCATACCGCGGCGACCGTGTGAACTCGACGATGCCAAGCTCCGCCGCGATGCTCGCGGCCTCGGTGCGCGTGGACGCGGCGAGCTTGCCGAGGATGGCCTTGACGTGGCTCTTGACCGTGCCCGGCGCGATGCCGAGGTTGGTCGCGATGGACTTGTTGCATTGCCCGCGCGCCAGCAGCTGGAGGACGGTCTCCTCGCGGCAGGTCAGCGGCTCGCGCGAGAAGTTGGCGGCGACCCGCTGCGCCACCTCCGCGCACACATAGCTGCGGCCGGCCGCGAGCGCGTCCACGGCAAGCAGCAGTTCGGTTTCAGTGCAGGACGCCAGCAGCACGCCGCCCAGCCCTCGACGCAGCGCGGACAGCATCGGCTGCTCGCGCGCCTGCGACGAGACGACCAGCACGCTCGCGGCACGCTGCGGATCGGCGCGGCTCGCCGACAGCCCTTGCACGCCCCTCGACCAATCCGTCACGAGCACCTGAGCCGGCAGCCCGTCGAGCGCTTCGCCCGGCTGCATCAGCTGCAGGTGGGGGGCGCGATGCAGCGCGGCGCGAAGACCCATCGCGAGCAGCGGCTCCTCGTGATCGACGGCGACTCTCAGCAGACCGGAGGGGGCACGAACCATGATGAACTCCTGTTCGTGCACCGGCACGACTGGCCGTCATCGTCGACCCAAGGACGATGGGGCGTCGAGTTAGTTCCGGTTAAGAACCATAAGCCGCGGTGCACGACGGTCCATCGTTTTTCACCGGGAAACGTCGAAGGTGCCAGGTCATGCGCGGCCGCCACCGCTCCCGGTTAATCATGGTGAAACGAGGTGAGACGCGGCGTTCACGCCGTGTCCACCGGGCTTCCACCTTCCATACTCGTCTCACCGCCATCCGCAGGAGACCCGCGTGGATCAACGCCCCCCCTTCCCTCCTAGCGCTGCGATGTCCGCAAGACCCACCGTGATCGAGCTCTCCCACGAGGTGCCGGTCGTTGAAGCGGGACTTCGTCAGATCCTCGGCGCGTGGCCCGAATTCGAGCTGAGGCCGTCGTCCCATGACACCGCGCATCCACCCGCGCCGCAGGGGGCGCCGGACGTGCTCGTCCTCGACCCGGCGCGAGCCATGCAACGCACGGTGCGACAGGCCTGGCAGCACGCGGCCGCGCCGCCCTCCGGCCCATCGCCCCGCACGCAGACGCTGATCGTCGCGATGGACGGCCAGACGCTCGACGTGCGCGGCGCCGTGGAGGCCGGCATCCGGGGCTATGTGATGGTGAGCTGTGGTCGCGACGAGATCGTCCGGGCCGTCAGGGCCGTGGCGGCGGGTCATCGCCATCTCTGCACGGCGGCCTCGCTGCGCTTGGCCGACAGGCTGGATCAACCCACCCTGACCCTGCGCGAGCGCGAGGTGCTGGCGCTCGTCCTGCGCGGCCTGAGCAACAAGGAGATGGCGCGCTCGCTGGCGATCTCCGAGGGCACGGTGAAGGCGCACCTGCGCACGCTCTTCTCGAAGCTCGGCGCCCGGTGCCGCACCGAGGCCCTGTGGATCGCCTCGGAGCGCGGACTGCTCACGCGACCCAGCCCCGCGGACGGCGCACCTGTCCGAATGGACGAGCCGAGCATGACCGCACGTGCGTTGGCGCCGGGCGCCCTTCTTCCGAGACTGGGGACTCGTTACGCAACCCCGACTTTCTCCGAGGAGGCCCCATGCCCATCACCGCCACCGCCAGCGCTGCATCCCGCCTGATCACGCCGACCGATCACACCCTGGTGCTGATCGACTTCCAGGCGCAGATGGCCTTCGCCACGCAGTCCATCGACGGCGTGAGCCTGCGCAACAACGCCGCCATCGTGGCCCGCGCCGCCGCCGGCTTCAAGGTGTCCACGATCCTGACGACCGTCGCGGCGCGCAGCTTCTCCGGCCCGATGTTCGACGAGGTCACCGACGCCTTCCCCGCCCAGGAACTGATCGACCGCAGCACGATGAACTGCTGGGAGGACGCCAACGTCGTCCGCACCCTCAACGCCATCGGCAAGCCGCGCGTGGTCCTTGCGGGCCTGTGGACCTCCGTGTGCATCGTGGGGCCGGCGCTGTCCGCGCTGGAACAGGGATTCGACGTCCACGTGCTCACCGACGCCTGCGGCGACGTCACCGCGGAGGCCCATGAGCGCGCCGTCGCCCGCATGGTGCAAGCAGGCGCGCAGCCGATGACCTCGCTGCAGTACCTGCTCGAACTGCAGCGCGACTGGGGCCGCGCCGAGACCTACGAACTCACTACCGGCATCGCCCGGCAACTGGCCGGCGCGTACGGCGTGGGCATCGCCTACGCCAACGCGATGTTCGGCGCGACCGAGGGCTGACGCGCGTCCCCCCATCCACCCCTTCTTCATTTCTCCCTTCTTTCCTTCAACCCTGAAAGGTTTCCCATGAAGCACTCCGCCCACGCCTGGGCCCTGGCGACATCGCTGCTGCTGGCGTTCGCGCCGCACGGCGTCCAGGCCGCCCCCTCCGCCGCCAAGGAAGCGACGAACGTCGCCAGCACGGCGGCGGTCAGTTATCGCACGGTGAAGATCGACGGCCTCAACATCTTCTACCGCGAAGCGGGTCCGAAGGATGCGCCGGTGCTGCTGCTGCTGCACGGCTTCCCGACCTCGTCGCAGATGTTCCGCAACCTGATCCCGCGCCTGGCCGATCGCTACCGCGTGATCGCACCCGACTACCCCGGCTACGGTCAGAGCGACATGCCGGCCATGGACAAGTTCCAGTACAGCTTCGACAACCTCGCCAAGGTCATCGACAAGTTCACCGAGGCCGTCGGCGCGAAGCACTACGCGATGTACGTGCAGGACTACGGCGCGCCGATCGGCTACCGCCTCGCGGCCGCGCATCCCGAGCGCATCACCGCGATCGTGGTCCAGAACGGCAACGCCTACGACGAAGGTCTGGACAACGAGTTCTGGGTCCCCGCCAAGGCTTACTGGGCCGACAAGTCCGTGGCCAACGGCAACAAGCTGCGCGGCCTGTTCGAGCTGTCCGCGACGAAGTGGCAGTACGCGGAGGGCTACCGCGACGCGGCCCACATCAGCCCCGACGCCGCGGCCACGGACCAGTTCTACATGGACCGGCCGGGCAACAAGGACATCCAGCTCGAGATGTTCTACAGCTACGGGACGAACCCGCCGCTGTACCCGTCCTGGCAGGCCTATTTCCGCAAGCATCAGCCGCCCATGCTGATCGTCTGGGGCAAGGGCGACAAGATCTTCCCGCCCGCCGGCGCCCACCCCTATCTGCGTGACCTGCCCAAGGCGGAGCTGCACCTGCTCGACACCGGCCACTTCGCGCTCGAGGAGGAGAGCGAGAAGATCGCCGGGCTGATGCGCACCTTCCTGCAGAAGAACGTCAAGGCGTCGAAGTAAGCGAAGGCGTCGACGTCATCGACGTCATTGACGTCTCCGATGCCGTCGGCGCAGTCGATGCATCGCTGGCGCCGCCGAGCTCGCTCAGCAGCTCGGCGGCGCTCATCAGATCCCGCGTCGCGAATCCTTCGGTGAACTCATGCTCCGCGTCCGCGGCGGCCCAGGCCAGCGCGCCGCGCAGATCGTCGATGGAACGTCCGTCGGCCGCGGCCCAATCGTCCGCGGGCCGCTTCGCCCATTCGGCGCCGGCGCGCTCGAGCGTCGCGCACAGGTAGCGCGCATGGCGTCCGCGCACGGCCGGCTCCTCGCGGGCGGCCCGCAGTCGTTCGATGCAATAGGTCCGCGTCGTCTCGAGCAGGCGATAGGCCACGCCGGACGCGTCCAGGTCCGCCGCCAGCAGCGACTTGGCGGCGAGTTGCGCCAGTCCCTCCGCGGCCTCCGCGCCCGGCAGATCCGCGACGGCCGCGGCGCCCTCGCTGTCGAAGACGCCCGCGAACACCGACACCGCCCGCAACAGCGCGGCTTCGCCGTCCGACAGCAGACCGTAACTCCAGTCGAGCGTCGCGGTCAGCGTGCGATGCCGCTCGGGGCCGGCGCGTCGCCCTTGCAACAGGCGGAAGCGGTCGTCGAGCTGCTGGAGCAGGCCGCCGACGCTGAACGCATCGACGCGCGTGGCGGCGAATTCGATCGCCAGCGCCAGGCCGTCCAGCCGCCGGCAGATCTCGGCCACCCTTGGCGCATCGCCGTCACTGAGCGCGAACGATGCCAGGCGTTCGGTCGCCCGCTCCACGAAGAGCTGGATGGCGGGGAACGCCAGGGACTGCGCGGCGCTCAGCTGCGCGGAGGCGGCCGGCGCCGCCAGACCGGGCAGCCGGCGCACGCGTTCGCCCTTCACGAGCAGCGGCTCTCGGCTCGTGACCAGGATCTTCACGCCGGCCGCTTCCGCCAGGATGCGATTCACGCAGGCGGCGGCCGCGTCGATGAGGTGCTCGCAGTTGTCGATCACGAGCAGCAGTTGCTGGTCGCGCAGGCAGTCGCACAGTGCGGCCGGCATGTCGGCCGAATGCGCCGCCATGCCGATCGCGGTCGCGACGACATGCGGAACCAGCAACGGATCCTTCAGGGGCGCGAGGTCCACGAGCCATGCCCCGTCCTTGAACGACGGGAGCGCGCCCTGGGCGACGGCAAGCGCCACGGTCGTCTTCCCGATGCCGCCCGGCCCGAGCAGCGACAGGAGCCGCGACCCTTGCAGGTCCTGCTGCAGGGCGGCGATCGCGTCCGCCCTTCCGACCACCCGTGTCGTGCCGGTCGGCAGGTTGTGCCTGCGCAAGGGCGCCACCTCCTTCGGCAAGGGTTCCGGCGATCCCGGGACATGGACGTCGGCGATGAACCGGTACCCCCGGCCGATGACCGTCGCGATGTATCGCGGGTCGCCGACGCCTTCGCCCAGCACGCGCCGCAGGCCGGCCATGTTGACCTTGAGATTGCTCTCGTCGACGACCGTGCTCGGCCAGGCGCGCGCCATGAGCTCGCGTTTGGTCACCATCTCCCCGGGACGCTCGACCAGCGCCGTGAGGAGGTCGAGCGCACGCCCGCCGATCCTCGATGGCGTGCCGCCGTTCAGGAGCAGCTGCCGTTCAGGCAGCAGGGGTGAAGGGCCCGAAGACGAACTGCCTGCGAGGCCGCGCCGCGACATCCATGATCCACTCCCCGCGGGCCTGCCGGAACGGCCCGATGGGCGGGAACTCTAGGAGCCGCGTATCGACGCCGCCAGCCACCACGCAGGGATCGCCCACTCACTCGATCGAGTGAGTGGCACGGCATTTTTCTTGACCGAGCCGGAACGCCGGCGGTAAGGTCGCCCGCTGATTCCGAACCGCGCCTCGCGCGCCGCCCATGTCCCTGTCCCCGTCCGTGCCCGGCTCCCCCCGAGCGCCCGATCCGCCTGCTCGTCGTCGACGACCATCCGATTGTCCGCACCGGCATCGGCGCAGTGATCTCGGGACAGCCGGACATGACGCTGCTTGCCGAGGCCGAGGACGGCCTCGAGGCCGTGGCGATGTACGAGCGGCACCGCCCCGACGTCACGCTGATGGACCTGCAGATGCCGCGCATGAACGGCATGGTCGCGATGGGCGAGATCCTGAAGCGCTGGCCCTCGGCGCGCATCGTCGTGCTGACCACCTACCGCGGCGACGTGCAGGCCCTGCGCGCGCTCAAGATCGGGGCCTGGGGCTATCTGTTGAAGAACACCTTGCGCAAGGAACTGGTGTCCGCCGTGCGCGACGTCCATGCCGGCAGGCGCTACGTCGCCGCGGAAGTGGCGCTCGAACTGTCCCGTCGGGTCACGGACGAGGCGCTGTCGCCGCGCGAGGTCGAGGTGCTCGGCGAAGTGGCCGCGGGCGGCGCCAACAAGCAGGTCGCGGACCGGCTCGGCGTGTCGGAGGAGACGGTCAAGACCCACATGAAGAACATCCTGGTCAAGCTGGGCGCCAGCGACCGGCTTCAAGCCGTCGTCATCGCCATGCGGCGCGGCATCCTCAACGAGGATCTCTGACCGGCCGCGGCCGTGATCCGGCCCCCGTCAGCCACTGCAGCCAGCCGCGCCGCGTCCGCCGGTAGGCCAGACGCCCCGGCACCCGCAGATGCACGGCGGTGCCGCCGGCGTCCGAGCGGACCTCCAGGATCGCCCGCAGGCGGGCGGCCCGTTCGCGCATGCCGACCAGGCCCCAGCGGTCGGCGTGCCGGACCGCGGTGTCGAAGCCGCGTCCGTCGTCCGACACCCGCAGCGAGAACGACCGGGGCGTGTAGGCGATGTCCAGCCGCACGGTCGCGGCCTCGGCGTGGCGGAACGCGTTGCTCAGGGCCTCGGTGGCCAGGCGCTGACACTCCTGCAGCACGATCGGGTCGAGGGCCCTCACGGCGCCCAGCACCTCGGCCCTGAAGGCGACGCCGGTGTCCTGCGACCAGCGTTCGCCGATCAGTTGCAGATCCGCGGCCAGGTCGATCGACAGGTCCGCCGGCTCGCGCAGGTTCAGCACGGCGTCCCGGCCCACGGCGATCACGTCGTCGGCGCTGTCCAGCGCGTGCTCCATCAGCTCGCGCGCGGGCTCATGCGGGGGGATGCGCTCCATCGCGGAATGGAAGCGCAGCATCAGGCCCTGCACGGCCTGCAGGAAGGTGTCGTGCAGCTCGCGCGCGATGCGCTCTCGTTCCACCATGCGTTCCTCCAGCCGCAGGCGCAGCCGGTCGTTGACCGCGCGCAGGCGCATCAGGTACAGCAGCCACAGCGCGCCAAGCACCGCGATCACGCACAAGGCGATGAACCACGGCGTCTGCACGAAGGCGGGCGGGATGACGACCTCGACGCTGGCGCCCGTGTCGCTCCAGAGGCCGTCGTTGTTGGCGGCAGTCACCTGGAATCGATACCGGCCCGGCGCCAGGTCCTTGAAGTAGACCTCGCGGTGATTGCCGATGTCCTGCCATCCGGCGCCCGCGTCACCCGAATCACCCATTGCGCCTGCATCGCCTGCATCGCTCGCATCGACCAGGCGATAACGGAAACGCACCCGCTCCGGCATCGTCAGGCTGGGCGCGGTGAAGGTGATCTTCAGATCGCGCGTGCGCAGCGGCAGTCGGGTCGGTGCATCCGCCGAGAAGGGATGGAGCGTACCGTCCGCGACGATGGCCTTCACCACCACCGTGGGGGCGACCGTGTTGCGCGGTCGTTTCGACGGGTCCATCCACACGACGCCGTTCACCGTGGCGAACCAGATCCGGCCGTCGTTGCCTTCGGCGCCATCGGGCACGCCGGGCAGGCCGTCGAGGTAGTCGAGCAGCTCGTGGCGGAGGCGATGGTCGGGACGCCCGCGGGCCAGCTGCAGCTCGGCCGCGTCCAGGCGGACCGGGCCCTCCACCGTGCTCAGCCACAGGTCCCCGGAAGCGGTCGGCACGATGCCGACGACGCCGATGAACGGCCCCCGCGTGCCTTCGACCGCCTGGAGGGCCAGCCGCTGTTCCTGCCGCTCATGCAGACGCTCATCCAGCCTCCACAAGCCCTTCTGTGTACCGATCCAGAGCGTCTCCCCCTGCTGCACGAAGACGGACACCTCTCCCAGCACCGGGCGCGGCGGCGTTTCCGCGGGCGCCACGACGGTGGCGAACCGGTCGCCGTCGAGCACGCCGACCCGGCCGTCGTCATAACCGAACCACACCCGTCCGCGCGCATCGGTGAACAGGGCCGTCACGTTGTTGACGGGCATGTCCGTGCGTCCTCCCCATAGCGTCCACTGGTCGCCGACGACGCGGTACACGCCGACGCGGAGCACGGACACCCACATGCCGCCTTGCGGATCCTGGGTCATCGCCTCGATATTGGAATAGGCGTTGGTTCCGGGCTGATTCGGGGCTGCGGCCGCGGCCCCGCGGCGCGCCGACCGGCGCCAGCGGTGATCCGGCAGGCGCTCCAGGATCGAATCGTCGGCGGCGGCCCACAGCGTGCCGGACGGGTCGGTGTAGAGGACGTCGATGCCGGCCCGGAAATGCGGATCGGACCTGACCTGTTCCTGCGCGCCGGGAGACGAGCGGAAGAGGTTGCCTTCCGAGGTCCCGATCCAGACGCCGCCGTCCCGGGCCGGGGCCAGCGGGTACTCCATGGCCCCCACGTCCAGCGGCAGCCTGCGCAGCGCGGGCGCGCGGATCCGGTCCAGCCCGCTGCGGGTGGCTATCCAGATGTTGCCTTCGCGGTCCTCCAGCACCTTCGCCAGGGAGGTGCCGGTGAGCGTCATCAGCGCGGTAGTCTCCGACCGCGCGGCCCGCGCAACCCGCGCGATGGTCGCGGTGGTCGCTGCGGTCGTGGAGGCCGCGGAGGCTCTGGCATCAGGAGCGGCCGGGAAGCGTCCGCCGCCCTTGAGTCCTCCGAACCACAGCTGACCCTGCCGGTCGAACCCGCAGCGGTTGGCACCGATGTCGACCGGGCGATCCGTCCAGCCGGGAATGACGGCCGGCTCGCGGGACGAGGCGGGCGACGTCAGCGCCATCACCCGGGTGTCCATGCACACCATGGCGGTGCCGTCCGGATGCAGCACCAGCGTCGAGTAGTCGCTCCTCGGGATGGTCGCGGCGAAGGTCTCGAACCGGGCGGCCCCCTTGCGGAGGAAGTAGACCCGGTCGGCGCTCATCACCCACAAGGTGCGGTCGCGGTCGAGCACCAGGGCGTCCACGGGTTCCGTCGGCACGTGCCAGGCGCTGTTGGCCGGGGACCAGCGGCCGCCCTCCAGCCGATAGAGGCCCCGGGTGGTCCCGGCCCAGATGGTGCCGTCGCCGTCCTGCCCCAACGCGCTCACCGACGATCGCGGCAGGCCTTGATCCGGGCCGTGGTTGACCAGCCGTCCCTGCTGCAGGCGGCTCACGCCACCGAGGTGATGCCCTATCCACAACGCGCCGTCCGCGGCGACGTTCAGGGAGTAGATGTCCTGGGACAGGAGCGGGACGCCGTCGACGCCCGAAAAGCGCTCGAAGCTCACGCCGTCGAAGCGGAACAGCCCGCCCGGGCTTCCCAGCCACAGGAAGCCGTCCGGGGTCTGGACCATGGCGGCAATGCCGGTCGGCACGCCGTCACGGACGGTCCACTGGGTGTGATACAGCTCGTCGACGCCGTAGTCCGCCGGCAGGGCCCAGACGGCGGCGCCGGTCAGCCATGCGATGGCGACCGCGGCCAGCCGGCCGATCAAGGTCTGGCGCAAACGCGGGACGATCCGTTGGAGAGCTCTTTTCAATCACAGGCCCGTGGATGGGAGGGGGCCATTATCTTTACTGGCTCACAGATGCTCGCTCACATCCGCTGACTCACAGGGACTGACTCACAGGGACTGACTCACGTCGCGGAGCCGTCTGCCTCGCCCAGGCCACGGCGCGACGCGCCAGCGCCGCAGTCGCATCGATCACCGGCAGTCCGGCCGACTGCTCATCGAGCACCAGCGGGATCTCGGTGCATCCGAGCACGAGCGCACGGGCACCCCGTGCCCGCAAGCGCTGCGCGGCCGCGGTCAGTCGCGGCGCCGCCATCGCGAGTTGCCCCGCCTTGACCTCCGCGATGGCCGGCATGATCAGCTCGAGCATCTCGCCCGCCGTCGGCAGCAGCCACTGCACCGCCCTTCCCTGCGGCGCCTTGCGGTTCAGATAGAGCCCGGAAGCCAGCGTGGCATCGGTCGCCAGCAGGCCGACCTTGCCGCCCTCGGGCACCAGGGCCAGGGCCTCCTCGATCGCGGCATCCACGAGGTGGATCATCGGCAGACCGAGCGCCTGCTCGAGGTCGTCGAACCACAGGTGCGCGGTGTTGCAGGGCACGACGACCACGCCCGCGCCCGCCGCGGCCAGGCGACGGCCGCTGACGATCATCGCGGCGAGCGGCGACTCGCCCTCGCCACGGAAGGCCGCGGTGCGGTCGGGGACCTGCGGGATGCTGCTCACCACGACGGGGATGTGCTCCTGGTCCGTGGCGGCCGGCGTGGCGTCGAGCAGCTTGCGCATGAAGTCGACCGTCGCCAGCGGACCCATGCCGCCGAGGACGCCGACGATGCCCGGCGCGGCGGGCAAGGCTCCGCCCTCGCCGCGCGCGGGTCGCGGTGTGGTGTGCGTCATGACGGGATCAGTGCGTGATCAGCGCGCGGGCTTGTCCGACAGCGCCTGCAGGTTCTCCTGCAGCTCGCGGCTCATCGGCGCGCCCAGCGTGATGCCCTTGGGCGGGATCGGCGACTGGAACCACTTCTTGTAGAGCGCCTCGAACTCGCCGCTCTTCATCAGGCCCGTCAGCGTGGCGTCGACCAGCTTCTTGAACGCGGCATCGTCCTTGCGGACCATGATCGCGTAGGGCTCCACCTGGACCGGATCGCCGACCACCGCGAGCTCGGCCGGATTGAGCGCCCCGGCGCGCAGCCCGTACAGCAGGATGTCGTCCATCGCGAACGCGTCGGCCCGGCCCGACTGCACCAGCAGCGCGGCGTCGGCATGGTCCTTGGCGCCGAGCATCTCGAAGCCCAGGTTCTGCTCCTGGTTCATCCGCCGCATCACCTGGTAGTTGGTCGTGCCGGTGGTCGACACGACCTTGCGTCCCTTCAGGTCGGCGAAGGTCTTGATCGGCGAGCTCGACTTCACCAGCAGCCGGGAGCCCGTGTAGAAGTAGTTGATCGCGAAGTCCACCTGCTTCGCGCGCTCGCTGTTGTTGGTGGTGGAGCCGCATTCGATGTCGATCGTGCCGTTGTCCAGCAGCGGGATGCGGTTCTGCGAGGTCACGGACTGCGTGGCCACCTTCAGGTCGGCGCGGCCGGTGGCCTTCTTCACCTGCTCGACGACCTTGCCGCAGATCTCCCAGCCGAAACCGGTCGGCTGCCCGTCCGCGCCGAGGTAGGAGAACGGGATCGAGGAATCCCGGTACGCGACGGTGATCACGCCCGAGGACTTCACCTTCTCGAGCGTGCCCGAGGGCTGCGCCGCGGCGGGTCCCGCGATGAACGCGGTCATGGCGGTCAAGGCGCAGACGGCGATCGACGCGATCGGAGCCGTCGAGGCGAAGGACACGGCAACGGCACGGGGAGCGGGCATCTTCATGGCGTATTCCTTTGTCGGGAGAAGTGAAGTTTGCATGGCGTCAACGATAGTGGCCATCGCCGTTTGCGAGCATCGGGATCGCGCCGCTTCGTATAAGCTGGCCTTATGTTCGTCGGCAATGTCCATCCATGCGACTGAAGCACATCGAGGTCTTCCACGCGGTCATGCTGACGGGCTCCGTGAGCGCGGCCTCGAAGCTGCTGCATGTCACCCAACCGGCGGTGACCCAGTCGCTGCAGCTGGCGGAGCTGCAGCTGGGGTACGCGCTGTTCACGCGGCAACGGCGGCGCCTGATGCCCACGCGCGAGGCGCAGGCGCTCTACCCGGAGGTGCAGGCGCTGATGTCGCAGCTGGAATCGGTGCGGCGCATGGCCACGGCGCTGGGCACCGGCGAGGGACAAGGTTTCCGCATCCTGATCGTGCCTTCGCTGGCCGTGAAGGCCCTGCCCGACGCCTTGAAGGTCTTCCGCCGGCGCTATCGCGATCTGCCGATCAGCGTGCGGACGCTGCATTCGAACGACATCGCGCGGGCGATGCTGCTGCAGGAAGGCGATGTCGGCATCGTGTACGGACGCCCGTCCCACGCGGCACTCTCCGAAGAACTCGTCGCCACCGGGCGGCTGGTCTGCGCGTCGCCCCGCGGCAAAGCGGGCACGGACCGTCGCACGACGGTGGCGCTGCAGGATCTGCTGCGGGAGCCGTTCATCCGCATCGACGAGCACGATCCGCTGGGCGCCGTGCTCGCCGATCAGTGGGCGCGACTGGCGCTGTCGCCGCGCGCCGGCATCACGGTGCAGACGCACCACATCGCGATGGTGATGGCCGAGCAGGGATTCGGGCCGGCCATCATCGACTCCTTCACCGCCCAGGCCAGCGGCGGCGACCTGCACATCCGCACGCTGCTGCCGGAGGTGCCGGTCGAGGTCCGCGCCGTCCAGCCGCAAGGGCTGCATTCGCCGCAGCCGGTCGCGGACTTCATCGCGGCGTTCAGGCAGGCGATCGAGGAATAGCGTCCTGCGCCAGCGCCCACTCGATGTGCTCGGCCACGACGGGCGTCGCCGTCGGCAACGCGGCGTTCAGCGCCGCGAGCAGCTCCGAGCGCAGCGCCGGCGCCAGGTCTTGCCTCAGCGCGTTCCCCATCGCCACGGCGATGTTGCGTTGCCATCGCGCATGGCCGATGCGGCGGATCGCGGAGCCTTCGGTGCGCTTGAGGAAGGCCGCCTCGTCCCAGGCGAAGAGTTCCAGGAGCGACGCATGTCCCAGCGGCTCGCGCCATTCGAAGTCCGGCAGCGGGTTCCTGCGCGCGAACTTGTTCCAGGGGCACGCGAGCTGGCAATCGTCGCAGCCGTAGATGCGGTTGCCGATCGCCTCGCGGAACTCGATCGGGATGGGACCGTCCTGCTCGATCGTCAGGTAGCTGATGCAGCGCCGCGCGTCGAGGCGGTACGGGGCGACGATCGCCCCGGTCGGACACGCGTCGAGGCAGGCGCGGCACTGGCCGCAATGCGCGGTGACGGGCTCGCTGGTCGGCAGCGCGAGGTCCAGGTAGATCTCCCCGAGGAAGAACATCGACCCGCTGTCGCGATGCAGCGTCAGCGTGTGCTTGCCGCGCCAGCCGATGCCGGAGCGGCTGGCGAGCTCGACCTCCAGCACCGGCGCGGAATCGGTGAACACGCGGTGCCCCATCGGGCCGACGCGTTCCTGGATACGGTCTGCCAGTTGCTGCAGCCGCTGGCGCAGCACCTTGTGATAGTCCCGGCCGCGGGCATAGAGCGAGACCTGCGCGCGCGCCGGGTCGCGCATCGCGGCCCATTCGCGGTCCTGCCAGTCGCCGCCGGCGGCCTCGGGCAGGTAGTCCATGCGGGCGGTCAGGATGCTGATCGTGCCCGGCACCAGTTCGGCGGGTCGAGCGCGCTTGAGGCCGTGCGCGGCCATGTACCGCATCTCGCCATGGAAACCGGCGTCGAGCCAAGCCTGCAAACCGGCTTCCGCGTCGCTCAGATCGACGTGGGCCACCCCAATCTGTGAGAATCCGAACTCAAGCGCCCAGGCGCGGACCTCGACCATCAGCGCACGCAGCGCGTCGGGGTCTCGGGAGGGGCTCGACGGGTCATCGGAGGACGCGTCGGGCCGTGGCGTGTTGACCAGGGAATTCATCGCAGTTGAGCATTCTAGAAACCCGCCCGTACCGTTGGCCCGACGAGGCCGCCTGCGAACGTTTCGCACAGGCGTTGGCCCGCTGTCCGCAGATCGCGGACCTGAGCATTGAACTCGACGGCGGCCTGGGGGCCGGCAAGACCAGCCTGGTCCGTCATCTGCTCCGCGCGCTGGGCGTCACCGGACGCATCAAGAGCCCGAGTTACGCCGTGGTCGAAGACTACGCCCCGCCGGGCCTGGGCGGCCTGCCCGCCCATCATTTCGACTTCTACCGCTTCAGCGATCCGCGCGAGTGGGAGGACGCGGGCTTCCGCGACCTGTTCGCCGCGCCGGGGCTCAAGCTCAGCGAATGGCCCGAGAAGGCCGCCGGCATGCTGCCGACGCCGGACCTGCGGCTGTTCCTCACGGTCAACGACGACGACAGCCGCGACGTTCGGGCTGAAGCGCACACGGTGCGGGGTCAGGATTTGCTGGTGGAGTTGGACCGGCAACTGGCCGGACCGTCCCACTGATCTGACGGCAAGCGCCCGCCACACATGAACGCAGACATGAACGGAGACATGACCGGCCTGCCCTCCTCCACCGCAGATACGACGCCGACGCGCGCCGACCTGCCCTCGCGGAGCCGCCGCAAGGCCCTGGGCCGCATGGGCGCGACGGTGCTGAGCTTCTCCGTGCTGCCCGCCGTGCCGGCGCTGGCCGCGAGCGCCACCAACATCGTCGCGGTGCGGGTCTGGCCGGCGAGCGACTACACCCGCGTGACGATCGAATCCGATCGGCAACTGGCCGCGAAGAGCTTCATGGCGGCGAATCCGGACCGGCTCGTGATCGACATCGACGGGCTGGAGCTGAACGCGGGCCTGAAGGAGCTGCTGGGCAAGGTCAAGCCGGACGACCCGTTCATCGCGGGCGTGCGCGTGGGACAGAACCAGCCGCGCGTGGTGCGCATCGTGCTGGACCTGAAGCAGACGGTGGCGCCGCAGGTGTTCACGATCGAGCCGGTGGCGGCCTACCAGAACCGGCTGGTGCTGGACCTGTATCCGACGCGCGAGCGCGATCCGCTGCTGGACCTGGTGCGCGGCAAGGAAGCGGCCGAGTCCGCCGCGGCGCAGTCGGTGAACGACGCGCTGGGCGAGCTGATCGGCCGCATCGACCGGCCGCTGTCGGCGGCCTCGTCGGCCGAGCAGGCCGCGAGCGCCGCGACGCCGCCGCAGCGCCCGGCGAGCGCGACGGCGATCGCGAAGATCGACACCCCGCCCCCGCCCGCGCCGCCGCTGAAGGAAGTGGCGCCGGAGATGAGCCAGACCAAGCTGGACCGGCTGATCGTGATCGCGATCGATCCGGGCCACGGGGGCGAGGATCCGGGCGCCATCGGCCCGACGGGCCTGAGAGAGAAGGACGTGGTGCTGGCGATCGGCAAGAAGCTGCGCGACCGCCTGAACGCGAACCCGCGCATCCGCGTGATGATGACGCGCGACGCCGACTTCTTCGTCCCGCTGGGCGAGCGCGTGCGCAAGGCGCGGCGGGTGCAGGCCGACCTGTTCGTGTCGATCCACGCGGACGCCTTCATCACGCCGAAGGCACGCGGCGCCTCGGTCTTCGCGCTGTCGACCAGCGGCGCGAGCTCGACGAACGCGCGCTGGATGGCCGACAAGGAGAACGCGGCCGACGTGATCGGCGGCGTCAACACCAAGGCGGTGAAGGACGCGGGCGTGCTGCGCGCGATGCTGGACATGAGCACCTCGGCGCAGATCAAGGACAGCCTGAAGCTGGGCGGCGAGGTGCTGGGTCAGATCGGCAAGCTGGCCAAGCTGCACAAGGGCAGCGTCGAGCAGGCCGGCTTCGCGGTGCTGAAGGCGCCGGACGTGCCGTCGATCCTGGTGGAGACCGCCTTCATCTCCAACCCCGAGGAAGAGGCGAGATTGCGCGATCCGGACTACCAGGACGACCTGGTCAAGGCGCTGGCGACGGGCATCGCGCGCTACTTCGCGAAGAATCCGCCGCTGGCGGCGAGACACCGCGCGCTGTGACGGTGCTCGAGGATCAGCCTGCGGCGCCCCGGCCGCTGTTCGGGTTCGGCTCGATCCTGCTGGCGGGGTTCATCGGCGGGCCGCCCGCGGCGGGCGTGCTGGCGTTCCTCAACCTGCGAACGGCACCGGCTCGCGCACGCCAGCTGGTGCTCGGCTTCTTCGTGGCGGCGTCCGCCGTCTGGTGGTGGTGCCTGACGCAGGTTCCACCGGATGCCCTCTCGCAGCTGCTGGCCCATCTCCCGGTCTGGGCCGTCCTGAGCTTGCCCGCCTGGCTGATGCTGCGCGGATCTCACCGCGCCCACAAGGTAGCGGGCGGAGCGTTCAGGTCTGCGTGGGCGGCAGTCGGGATTGCAGTGCTCGTCCGGGTCGCGCTGGCGATGCTGACGCTTGCAGTTGCGGTCGCGACAGTCGGTTCCTAGGCGCGATCAGCCCTTGCTCTTGGCCGCGCGACTCGACGCTCGTGCTCGCTGCCTGGCTGGCACGCCGCCCTCGGGCAACAGTGTGCCAAATCCGTCGAGCACGATGACCACGCCAGCAGCAGTACGAATGGTGAGCTGCAACTCTGCCCCCATCGCGGACACGTACTTCCGCAATGTCGAAAGCAGCATGTCGCTGCGCTTTTCCAGTTGAGCGACCGCGTTCTGTTTGATCTGCAGGACATCGGCCAATTCGGTCTGAGTCTTTTCCAAAGCGCGGCGTGCCTGTGCGAGCGTCTCCGCGTAACGGATCATGTCGTCGGCCATCTCACGACTCTTGGCCTCAACCTTTGCGCGCCGCTCCGGCGGAAGCTCCGCGACGATGCTCTTGAGTGATCGGCTCATCTTCATTTCCTCTCGAACGTCCTGCCCCGATGGCCTTTGCGAGCCAGATGATCGGCAAATCGCCGATCGGCAATGCGGATCAACTGCTCGTAGAACATCGCCTGGCTCCTACCTTGCTTCGCCCCTGCCACCAGCACGCACGCCTGTCGATCAGGATCAAACGCGAATGCAGCGCGCCACACTTCCTTGCCGGCATTTGCCGTAAATCGCAGCTCCTTCATGTTGGAAAACTTCGAACCATGAAGCGTGTCCACGTGCGGCCTACCTGTCATCGGTCCAGACAATTCGATCGCACCCGCCGCACCGACCAAAGCGTCTTGGACATCCAATTCCAGGGCTTCATATTCGGCGACGAATTCATCATGAAAGAAGACTTCCCATGCGCCGGGAGAACAATCGTATGAGGACAAAACCATAACCTTTGCGTGATATCACGTCAAGGTGATGGTAGGCATGCAATCGGCACTTGGGCGATCTTCTCCCCCGACGCCGACCCGGCTCCCTCTTCAGTGGGAAACAGGTCAGGATTCAGAAAGCAATCGGCACCAATGAAAAACGGGGCCGCAGCCCCGTTCCGTTTCGTGATGGCGAGATGCCTTACTTGCCGACCTGCGTCGGCATCGCCGGCGCCGTCGTGCGCTGGATCGGCTTCCAGGTCTTGAGGCGTTCGAGGACGCTCGCGACGCCCGCTTCGAGCTGCACATCACGTCCCGCGTTCACCGCCACCGGGTCCAGATCGACATCGATGTCCGGCGCGACGCCTTCGTTCTCGATGCGCCACTCGCCTTCCGGCGTGAAGAAGCGGAAGAACGGCACCACGAGGAAGCCGCCGTCGATCAGGCTCGGGTTCGCCGAGATGCCGATCAGGCCGCCCCAGGTCCGCTTGCCGATCAACGGGCCCAGGCCCGTGCGCTTGAACGCATAGGGCATGAAGTCGCCGCCGGAGCCCGCGTCCTGGTCGATCAGCATCGCCTTGGGACCGTAGATCGCGCCCGCGGGCGTGTCGTAGATCAGGCCGTCGCGGTCCTTCCAACTGCCCAGGTAGGCGCGGTTCAGCAGCTCCGTCACGTAGTTCGCCGCCTGGCCGCCGCCGTTGCGGCGGTCATCGACGATCAGCCCCGGCTTGTCCACCTGCGCGAAGAACATCCGGTTGAAGTGCTGGAAGCCCGGACCCGCCGTGTCCGGCATGTAGACGTAGGCGATCTTGCCGCCGCTCAGGCGATCCACTTCCTCGCGGTTGTGGTCGATCCAGGCCCACTGGCGCAGCCGGCCCTCGGTCGCGATCGGCTCCACGGTCACGCGGCGCGCGCCCTGCCCGTTCGCGTTGGCCGACACCGTCAGCTGCACCTGCTTGCCGACCGTGTTCTCCAGCTGCTGGTACAGGTTGTGCGCGCCGTCCACCGGCTGGCCGTTGACCGCCAGCAGGTAGTCGCCTTCCTTGACGCCCAGGCCCGGTGCCGCCAGCGGCGCCTTCAGGTAGGGATCCCAGCGGTCGCCCTTGAAGATCGTCTTGATGCGGTAACGGCCGTTCTCGACGCTGAAGTCCGCGCCCAGCAGGCCCACCGCGACACGCGCCTCCTGGTGCACGTCGCCGCCACCCGTGCGGTTGTGGCCGACCTGCAGCTCGCCGATCATCTCGACGAGCAGGTCGTTGAGGTCCTCGCGGCGCTGCAGTCCCGCCACCAGCGGCGAATAACGCTGGTACACGCCCTTCCAGTCGAGGCCGTGCAGGTTGGGGTCGTAGAAGAACTCCTTCTCCATCCACCAGGTCTCGTCGAAGATCTGACGCCATTCGGCGCGCGGATCCACGCGGGTCTTCAGGCCCGACAGGTCGATGCTCTTGGCGTCGATCTTCTCCTTGGCATCGGCGATCTCCAGGCGGCCGCCGCCCGGGCTCAACAGGATCTTCTTGCCGTCCGGGCTCAGGCTGTAGCCCTCGATCTGCGGCTTGACCAGCTTGGCCTTCTTCTCCTCGAAGTCGAAGCGGTACAGATCGCCCTTGCCGGCGTTGCCGGCCTCGGCGTCGATGGACACGCCCGGCTGCTTGCGCTCGATGTAGAACAGCGCGCCGTCGTCCGCGACGGCCAGGTCGTCGTAGCGCGCGGTCGACACCGGCAGGCCGACGATGCGATCCTTCAGGCCGGCGAAGTCGATGCGCACCGGCTTGACCTTGGGCTTCACGTCCTTGCCGTCGTCCTTCTTGCCGGACTTCCCGTCGTCCTTCGATTCCTTGTCGGCCTTGGCGTCCTTGTCGGCCTTCTCGCCCTTCTCGGACTTGTCCGACTTGTCGTCCTTCTTGTCCTCGTCCGCCTTCTTGTCCTTGCCGTCCTCGTCACCGGCCTTGGGCTCGAGCGGCGACTTGCCGTCCGCGCGCAGCACCGCCGCGTACAGGCCCATGCGCAGCGAGCGCTCCTGCGTGGACATGTCCAGGCCCACCTGAGCCGGGCCCGAGTTGATCGACGCGGCGAAGAACAGCACGTCGCCCTTGGCCGAGAACGCCGGCAGGTTGGCGTGGCTCAGGCCGTCGGTGACCGTGTGCTGCTGACCGGTCTGGAAGTCGGCGATGCGGACCTGGCTGAAGAAGTTCTTGCCCACCACCGTGTAGGCCAGGTAACGACCGTCGGGCGAGAAGCCGACGTCGAAGCCGGCGCGACGCTCGCTGCTGTCGATCTTCGCCAGCTTGCCCGACTGCGCGCCGGTCAACGGCAGCTGGTACAGGTTGAGGTGGTTGTCCTGCAGCACCAGCCGCGCGCCGTCAGGCGACCACGCGAGCAGCGTGTAGTAGCCGGTCTCCGGCAGCAGCAGCTTGCGCGTGGGCTTGTTGGCGGCCTGGTCGCCGAGCTGGTCGCGGATCACGACCTGGTGGCGCATGCCGGGCTCGTCGGAGACGTAGGCGACCTGCTGGCCGTCGGGGCTCCACAGGCCGTCCTTCTCGCGCACGCCGGAAGTCTGCGTCAGGTTGCGCACGACGCCGTCCTTCACCGGCACGGAGAAGATCTCGCCGCGCGCGCTCACCACGACGCGCTTGCCGGTCGCCGACAGCGACGCGCCGGTCATCGTCTTGGCGGCGTCCTTCCACTGCACGCGCGCCTCGTTGCTCGGTTCGTTCAGCGCGATGCTGAGGAAACGCGCGGTGCCGCCGTCGATGCCGACTTCCTTCAGCTGGCCGCCGGCCTCGTAGACGATGCGGCCGTCACGGCCGTCGGCGCTGCGCACGTCCCAGACGGTTTCCTTCGTCAGCTGGCGCAGCGCCTTGGTCCTGGTGTTGAACGCGAACAGGTTGGCCGCGCCGTCGTTGCGGTCGGAGATGAAGACGACCTCGTCGCCCATCCAGATCGGGTTGCTGTCGGTCGCGTTGACGTGGGGGATCTGCTCCCAGGTCTTGCCCTTGGGATCGAGGATCCAGATCGGCGGCGTCGTGCCGCCGCGGCTCTGGCGCCAGCCGCTCGGGCCGACGTACGCGGCCGCGTAGGGACGGTAGGCCAGGCGCGTGCCGTCGGGCGACCACGTGCCTTCGAAGGCCACGGCCTCCATCACCTTCTGCTCGAAGCCGCCGTCGACCGGCACTTCGAAGAGCTGTCGGCTGCGGTTGTTCAGCACCTCGCGGTTGGAGGCGAACAGCACACGCTTGCCGTCGGGGCTCCAGCCGGTCACCACGTCGGCGGCCGGGTGCCAGGTCAGGCGACGGGGCTGGCCGCCGCTGGCGGCGATGACGTAGACATCGGTGTTGCCGTCGTAACCCGCGGAGAACGCGATCCACTGGCCGTCCGGCGAGAAGCGCGGCGCGAACTCGGCGGCCGCGTGGCCGGCGAGCCGGCGCGGCTGGCTGCCGTCGCGGTTGGCGATCCACAGGTCGCCGCCGTAGACGAAGGCCAGATGGCGCGCGGACACGGCGGGCTCGCGCAGCAGCAGGGTCACGGCTTGCGTCGGTGCGGTCGTCGTGGCCGTCGCGGCGGCGGATGCGATGACGGCAGGCTGGGCCTGCTGAGCCTGTGTCGGGGCTGCCGCGATGACGGCGGTCAGACTCAGGGCCAGGGTGATGGCCTTGCTGAGGATGCTGGGTTGCATGAGCGTGATCGGCGGTGAAAACAGCGGGCGAGGATAGCCCTGCGATTTCACCGTGACGAAGCTCACCCCCGGGGTTTGCGCGCTCTGCGGGTCGGTGTTTTCCCTTTAGGTGCCGCCTGCCTGCCGCGACCGGGGCGTTGGCCGCTGGGGCATGGGGCCACAGGCGTCAAGCGCCTGAACCCCAAGCCCCACCGTCCCCAACCGCTCGTGGCGTACGACGTCTTGGCGGCTCGCTGTCTGCGTCGATCAGGCGGTGGTGGTCTTCGCGCGTGAGGCGCGCCATCCACCGTACAAAGCGATCAGGCCCGGGATCAGGATCATGGCCCAGATGATCTTGCTGAGATGGGTCTGCACGAACGGGATGTTGCCGAAGAGGTAGCCCGCCATCGTCAGACCGACGACCCAGATGACGCCGCCGGCGACGTTGTAGGCGGTGAAGCGGCTGCGGGTCATCGCCGCGACGCCGGCCACGAAGGGCGCGAAGGTGCGGATGAAGGGCATGAAGCGGGCGAGGATGATGGTGACGCCGCCGTGCTTCTCGTAGAACTCGTGCGCGGCGTCGAAGGCGCGCTTGTTGAAGAAGCGCGACTGCTCCCACTGGAAGACCTTCGGCCCGAAATAGCGCCCGATCGTGTAGTTGCACTGATCGCCCAGGATCGCGGCGACGAGCAGCACGGCGATCGCCAGCGGCAGGCTCATCATCCCGGTCCCGCACAGCGCGCCGACGACGAACAGCAGCGAGTCGCCCGGCAGGAAGGGCATCACCACGAGGCCGGTCTCGACGAACACGATCAGGAACAGCAGCGCGTACACCCACATGCCGTAGGCGGTGACGAACTCGGCGAGGTGCTTGTCGACATGCAGGATGAAGTCGACGAGGAAGTGCATCAGGTCCATGGGCGCGGATTATGGCGGGCGGTTCCCGGTCAACCGGTGACGAAACGCGAGATTGACCGACTCGAATTCGAGGAACTGAGCCTCGACCATCCCCTCCTGACCCTGGCCGGCGGCGGCGAGGTCGGCGCAACGGGCATGGGCGACAACTATCACTACACCGGCGAGAAGAGCTGGTACGAGTGCATGATGGATGGGATGACCGGCGGCGGCTACCAGAAGACCTTCCTCCAGGCGTTCGCGTCCTGCACCTTCTAAGCAGGATCAATGGGGGCCCGCAAGGGTGCCCCCTCTCAGGACACCTCATGAAAATGCTGAAAGCCGCCTTCCAGGCGCTGTTCGCGCTGGTTGAGACCGCCCTCGTCTACGTTGCCGTGCTTCACCTCATGGGCGCGCTGTTCCGCCTGCCATGGCGGAATTGGATCGACGACGCCGTCTGGGCCCGCGCGGCCCCGTCCGTATCGGCCGTTCTCTGCATGTTGGCCCTGTACCGACTCACGAGAAAACGGTATGCGCTGCCCATGCGGATCGCACGCGCGTCAGAGAGCCCGGAACGCTTCCAGCGCTGGTTTTCCGCAGTTGCACTGAGCACCGCGCCGGTTGTCCTCGTCATGGGCGTAGATCGCTTTGAGAGTCTGGAAACGTTCCACCTGATCTCCGCATCGGCATTGGTCGCTTCTCTCTTCAACGTGCTCTGGATCGCGTTGACCGAAGAGTTCATCTATCGCTACGTCCTGATGAGCCGATTGCTCCATCTCGGGGTGCCCATGCTCATCGCCGTTGCGATCCAGGCCAGCCTGTTCCTGTTGGGCCACGGGAAGCATGCCTTCATCGACCCCCACACCTCGGCGTGGTATCTGGTGGGCGGCCTCACCCTGGGAACCTTGTACGTCGCCACGAGGTCCATTTCCTGCACCGTTGCCTTGCATGTCGTCGTGGACATCTGCATCGCGCAGACCGGCCCTGCCTCCTATTGGCTGACGCAACGGGCGATCGATGCCATGCGCTACGACTGGGCGCACGTCGCCACTGGCATCTGGACACTCGCGCTCCTCGGCTACTGGTTCCATACGTCGCGAACCCGCGCGACGAGCCCGTACGACTTGGCGGGAAGGCACACCGTGCGGCTTCTCCGGTGACGCCCGGGCTCGACGGCGCTTTCGCCCAGGGGTGATTCCGCCGTACCTTCTACAATCGGGCCCCATGGACGACACCCTCGCCCCGACGGCGAACGCCGCGGCCGCATTCGACACCGCCGCCCCCGCGGGCCGGCGCGCGATCCGCGAACTCCCCGATGAACTGATCTCCCAGATCGCCGCCGGCGAGGTCGTCGAACGCCCGGCCTCCGTCGTGCGCGAACTGGTGGACAACGCGCTGGACGCCGGCGCCGGCCAGATCCAGCTCAAGCTGATCGCCGGCGGCATCCGCAGCCTCATCGTCGAGGACGACGGCCACGGCATCCCCGATGGCGAACTGCCCCTGGCCATCAAGCGCCACGCCACCAGCAAGATCGGCACGCTGGACGACCTCGAAGCCGTCGCCACGATGGGCTTCCGCGGCGAGGCCCTCGCCGCCGTTTCGTCCATCGCCGAACTGGCCCTGGTCTCGCGCTACGACGGCGCCGCCCATGCCTGGCGCCTGGAAGCCCGCACCGGCGAACTCAGCCCCGCCGCCCGCGCCAGAGGCACCTCCGTCGAAGTCCGCGAGCTGTTCTTCAACACGCCCGCCCGCCGCAAGTTCCTGAAGAGCGAGAGCACCGAGCTCGCCCATTGCCTCGAAGCGCTGCGCCGCCACGCGCTGGCCAGGCCCGACGTCGGCTTCGCCGTCTGGCACGAGGGCAAGCTGGTCGACCAGTGGCGCGCCTCCCCGTTGCCGCAACGGATCGCGGAAGTCCTCAACGAGGACTTCATCGCGCAGAGCCGCGAGGTGTTCGCCGAGGTCGGCCCGATGCGCATCCACGGTCGCATCGGCCTGCCCGAGGCCGCCCGCAGCCGCGCCGACATGCAGTACGTCTACGTCAACGGCCGCTACGTGCGCGACAAGCTGATCGCCCACGCGATCCGCTCCGCCTTCGACGACGTCCTGCACGGCCACCGCCAGCCGAGCTACGTGCTGTTCATCGACGTCCAGCCCGAGCTGGTCGACGTCAACGTCCATCCGACCAAGATCGAGGTCCGCTTCCGCGACGGCCGCGAGATCCACCAGCAGGTGCGCCGCGCCGTGGTGGCCGCGCTCGCGCTCTCGCGCAGCAGCGAGGAAAGCCAGCCGACCGCGGCGCCGCTCGCCACGACCGGCGAGCCCGCCGCCTCGCCGGGTCGCCAGCGCTGGACCGGCACGCCGGCCTGGGAACAGGGCGGCATGGCCGGTGCACCGGGCACCTCGATCGCATCGGGCACGGACGGACAGACTGCGGGCGACGCCGCTTCCGGCCAATTCGCCTACGAGCCGCCGGCCCCCTACACCGCGCCCTCCGCCCGGTTCGCCGGCCCCGAGGGCTGGCGTGCCCCGATCCCGACCCGCGCGCAGACGGCGCTCGCGCTGGAACAGGCCGAGGCGCTCTACGCTTCCGGTCCCAGAAGCGGCCTGCCGACCACGCCGGCCTCGGCTTCCGCGCTGTCGGCGCTGGGCGCCGCACCCGCCGCCCCGCTGCCGTCGAGCCAGGCCGGCGAATGGCCGCTGGGTCGCGCGATCGCGCAGATCCAGGGCATCTACGTGCTGGCCGAGAACGCGCAGGGCCTGATCATCATCGACATGCACGCGGCCCATGAGCGCGTGGTCTACGAACGCCTGAAGGCCGCGCTCGGCGAGACCCGCATCGACTCGCAGCCGCTGCTGATCCCGGTGACCTTCGCCGCGACGCCGGCCGAGATCGCCACCGCCGAGGCGCAGTCCGAGACGCTGCGGCGCCTGGGGCTCGACATCTCCCCGCTGTCGGCGAAGGTGCTCGCGGTGCGCGAACGCCCGGCGCTGCTGGCCGGCGGCGACGTCGTCGAACTCGCGCGCGGCGTGCTGGCCGAACTGGCACAGTTCGACGCCAGCCATGCGATCGAGCGCGCGCAGCATGAGATCCTCGCCACGATGGCCTGCCACGGCGCGGTGCGGGCCAATCGCCAGCTCACGATCGACGAGATGAATGCGCTGCTGCGCGACATGGAACGCACGGAACGCGCCGATCAATGCAACCATGGGCGCCCGACCTGGCGCCAACTGACCCTGCGCGACCTCGACGCGCTGTTCCTGCGCGGGCGCTGAGTCCGGGCGACTCGAACGCGCCCGCCCGTCGTCCGTTCCCTCGCTCCCCTCTTTTTCCGGCGGATCCCCGCAATTCACCCCGAAGCAGTACCGACATGGCCACGCTCAAACTCAACAAGAACAAACCGGCCGATGCCAAGTCGGCGGACGACAAGGGGCCGCGCCGCGCGCCGCTGCGCGGAAAAGGCGTCAACAAGCCGCGCCCGACGCTGGCACAAGCCCAGACCGACCGCGCCGAACGCGAGGCGGCGTTCCAGAAGCGCCTGGCTGAGGAAGGCCGTGAACGACGTGACCCGCGACGTGACGATCGCGGCCAGGACACCCGCGGCCCGCAGGGACGCGACGACCGCCGCGGCGGTCCCGGCGGCCGGCCACCGCGCGAAGGCGGAGGCTACGGCGACCGTCCGCGCTCGGATGACCGCCCCCGCTTCGACGGTGACCGTCCCCGCCGGGATGACCGCTACGGCGATCGTCCCGCCCGTCCTCAAGGGGATCGTCCGCAAGGCGACCGCCCGTATGGGGACCGCCCTCAGGGGGATCGTTCCTATGGCGACCGGCCGCAGGGGGATCGCTCGTACGGCAACCGTCCGCAAGGGGATCGTCCTTATGGCGACCGTCCTCAGGGAGATCGCCCCTACGGTGATCGCCCGCAACGCGACCGCGCCTATGGCGACCGGCCTCAAGGCGACCGTCCCCGGGGTGATCGGCCGTATGGCGACCGTCCCTCTGGCGATCGTCCCTCTGGCGATCGTCCCCAGGGCGACCGGCCTTACGGGGACCGCCCTCAAGGCAACCGCTCCTACGGGGACCGCCCGCGCGATGATCGCGGTGGCGACCGGGGCGGCGACCGCTATGGCCGCGGCAACGAAGGCTCGCGCTACGGGAACGGCCCCGGCGCCGGTCCGGGCGCCCGCTACGGCGACGACCGCCCGCGTCGCGCGCCTTACGGCGACCGCGATCCCGGCCACCCGTCCGACGTCCATGCCCGCGCCGAGCGCGAGGAGCGCGCCGAGCGCACCGACCGTCCGCGTCAGCCGGACGCGCCGCGCCAGCCCGCGCCGGTGCGCCTCGCCGACCAGGATGCCGGTGAGCGCCTGTCCAAGCGCATGAGCGAACTCGGCCTGGCCTCGCGCCGCGAAGCCGATGAATGGATCGAATCCGGCTGGGTGACCGTGGACGGCCAGCTCGCGACGCTCGGCCAGCGCGTCGGCCCCGACGCGAAGATCGAGGTCGACCCCGCCGCCCGCGAACAGCAGGCGCAGCGCGTGACCATCCTGCTGAACAAGCCGATCGGCTACGTCTCCGGCCAGGCCGAGGACGGCTACGAGCCCGCCTCGGTGCTGGTCAAGGCCGACACCCATTGGGGCGAGGATCCGTCCAAGATCCACTGGGCGCCGGGCCACGGCCGCGGCCTCGCGCCGGCGGGACGCCTGGACATCGACTCCACCGGCCTGCTGGTGCTGACCCAGGACGGTCGCATCGCGCGCCACCTGATCGGCGAGGACTCCGACGTCGAGAAGGAGTACCTGGTCCGCGTCGCCATCGAGAACGGCGATCCGGAGCAGGCCCCGCAGCACGCGCTCGACCCGCGCGCGGTCGCGATGCTGATCCACGGTCTGGAACTGGACGGCGTGCAGTTGAAGCCCGCCAAGGTGAGCTGGGCCAACGAGGACCAGCTGCGCTTCGTCCTGCGCGAGGGCCGCAAGCGCCAGATCCGCCGGATGTGCGAACTGGTCGGGCTGAAGGTGCTGGGCCTGAAGCGCGTGCGCATCGGCCGCATCCCGCTGGGTCAGCTCCCGCCAGGACAGTGGCGCTACCTCGCGCCCTGGGAGCGCTTTTGAGCGTTCCGTCGCCGGCGGCGGCTGACCGCGGCGCGAGCCCCGCGCCCGCGCTGCAGGTCGTCGCGCTGGCGATGCTGCTGGGGCTGCAGCCGGTCACGACCGACCTCTATCTGCCCGCCCTGCCCGGCCTGCGCGCCGACCTGCAGGCGGGCATGGGTGCGACGCAGCTGACGCTGTCCGCGCTGATGCTCGCGTTCGGACTCTCCCAACTGGTGCTGGGCCCGCTGGGCGATCGCTTCGGCCGGCGGCCGGTGCTGCTGGGCGGGCTGTCGCTGTACGTCGTCGCCGCGATCGGCGCGGCGCTGGCCTCGACGATCGAGGGCCTCGTCGCCTGCCGCGCGCTGCAGGGTCTGGGCCTGGCGGCGTCGGTCGTCGTCGCGCGGGCGATGCTGCGCGACTGGTTCGAGCCCCAGGAAGGCGCACGGATGATGGCCAAGGCGCTGTCCGGCCTCGGCGTCATCGCGCTGGCCTCGCCGCTGATCGGCGGCGTGCTCGCGGCCGGTCTCGGCTGGCGCTGGGCGATCCTGGCGACCGCCGTCTTCGGCGCCGCGACGCTGGCGCTGATCGCGCTGCGCGTCCCCGAAAGCCTGCCTCGTCCCGACCCCGCCGCGCTGCGTCCCTCGGGTCTCGTCGCCAACTGGCGGACCGTGCTCTCGAACCCGACCTTCCGCGCCTACGCGCTGCTCACCGCGCTCGCCTACGCGACGCTGTACGCCTTCCTCGCCGGCTCCAGCTTCGTGTTCATCGAGGTCCTGGGCCTGCGCCACCACGCCTACGGCGCGCTCGTCGCGGGCGGCGCCGCGCTCTACGTCACCGGCACGCTGATCTGCCGCCGCTGGCTGCGCACGCTGAGCATCGCCGACACCGTCGCGCGCGGCGCGTGCTTCACCGCGCTGGGCGCGCTGGGCATGGGCCTGGCCGCCTTCGTGCTGCCGCTGTCGCCGTGGGCGCTGATGATCCCGCACGTCGGCATCATGATCGGCCACGGCGTGCTCCAGCCCTGCGGTCAGGCCGGCGCGGTCGGGCCGTTCCCGCGCCAGGCCGGCGCGGCGGCGGCGCTGTCGGGCTTCGCGATCGCGCTCGCCGCCTTCGCCGTCGGCGCGTGGCTCAGCGCCAGCCTCGACGGCACCGTGACGCCGCTCGCCGCCACGATGATGGTGCTGGGCCTGTGCACCGCCACCTGCGCCTGGACGCTGGTCCGTCGGCACGGCCAGCCCTCGCCCCGATCCGCATGAGCGACCTCCGCCGCCCCGATACCGTGATCGACGCCGAGATCGACGCCGCGATCGACGCCAATCGCCCGGCGAGGCACGACCTGACCCCGCTCTGCATCGCCGGCCCGACGGGCTGCGGCAAGACCGCCGCGGCGCTTGCGATCGCGCGCCGCCAGCCGGTCGAGATCATCAGTGTCGACTCCGCGCTGGTGTACCGCGGCATGGACATCGGCACGGCCAAGCCGACGCCGGACGAGCTCGCGTCCGTGCCGCACCACCTGATCGACATCCTCGAGCCGACGGCGAGCTACTCCGCCGCGCAGTTCGTCCGCGATGCGATGCGACTCGTGCCGGAGATCCAGTCGCGCGGCGCGCGTCCGCTGCTCGTGGGCGGCACGATGCTGTACTTCAAGGCGCTCTTCGACGGCCTGTCGGAGCTGCCGCAGGCCGACCCCGCGCTGCGGGCGCAACTCGACGCCGAGGCCGCGCGCGACGGCTGGCCCGCGATGCACGCCCGGCTGGCGACGCTCGATCCCGAGACCGCCGCGCGACTGGCACCGCTGGACGCGCAGCGCATCCAGCGCGCGCTGGAGGTCTGCCTGCTCAGCGGCGAGCCGATGTCGGCGCTCTACCAGCGCCAGCGCTCGCAGGGCGTCGACTGGCCGCTGATCTCGCTCGAACCCTCGGACGAGGCCCGCGCCTGGCTGCATGCGCGGCTCGGGCAGCGCTTCGCGCTCATGCTGGAACAGGGCTTCATCGACGAGGTCCGCCGCCTGCGCGCGCGCGGCGACCTGCACCTCGGCCTGCCGTCGATGCGTTGCGTCGGCTACCGCCAGGCGTGGGAACTCCTCGACGCGAACGAGGCCGCGCCCGACCTCGCGGCGCTGCAGGAACTCGGCACCGCGGCCACGCGGCAGCTCGCCAAGCGCCAGATCACCTGGCTGCGCAGCATGCCGGCGCGCCGCATCGTGCCGGCCGAGGCGCCGGACGCGCTCGACCGGCTGATCGCACACGTCGACACGATCTGACCGGGCGCCCGCCAGGACAGGCGCCACAATCCCTCGATCGACCTCCGGCTTCTCCACGACGATCTGGAAGAGGGTTCCGACGATGGATGTCCCGCTCCTCACGGCCACCGGCCTGACCAAGCGCTACGGCGCGCAGACGCTGTTCGAGCACCTCTCGCTGACGCTGCAGCGCGGGGAAATGCTCGCGCTGCTCGGCGAATCCGGCAGCGGCAAGTCCACGCTGCTGAACGGCCTGGCCGCGCTGGAGCCGCTGGACCGGGGTCAGGTCGTGCTGCTGGGGCGCGACATCCTGTCGCTGGACGAATCCGGCCAGGCGCAGCTGCGCCGCGAGCAGCTGGGTTTCGTGTTCCAGGCCTTCCACGTGCTGCCGCATCTGAACGTCCACGACAACGTGGCCCTGCCCTTGCTGCTGCAGGGCAAGCCCGACGCGAAGCGCGTGGCCGAGATGCTCGACGCGGTCGGTCTCGCCGCGCAGGCCCGACACCTGCCGCGGCAGTTGTCCGGGGGGCAGCTGCAGCGCGTCGCGATCGCCCGCGCGCTGGTGCACCGGCCCGTGCTGGTGCTGGCCGACGAGCCCACCGGCAACCTCGATCCCGCGCATGCGGATCAGGTCATGCGGTTGCTGCGCCAGCAGTTGCTCGAGCAGAACGCGGCCTGCCTGCTGGTGACGCACTCGGCGCACGCGGCGGAACACGCGGACCGGCGGTTGCGGCTCGAGAACGGGCACCTCGTCGAGGCATGAGCCCGCAATGAGCCCGCAATGAGCACGCAATGAACTCGCGACACCACCGAAGCCGGCGATGAGTCCGCGATGCCCCCCGCCCTGCGCCCACGACGGGCCAACGATGAGCCGGCGATGAACGCGCGCGTGAACTCCTCCGCCGTCGCCGGCCTGCGCCGCGCCTGGGGCTGGTGGTGGCAGCTGTCGTGGCCGGCGCTGCGCCTGCAGTGGGGCCGCCAGCTGGCGGCGCTGCTGACGATCGCGCTGGGGCTCGCGCTGGCCGGCGCGGTGCACTGGATCAACGCGTCGGCGCTGGCGCAGTTCGAATCCGCCGCGCGCCAGAGCAGCGCGGTGGCCGATACCGAACTCAGCCCCGCGCCCGGCGCCGCGCCGCTGTCCGACCGCTACTTCGGCGAGCTCGCCGCGCGCGACGACATTGCCGCGATCTCGCCCCGGCTCGACGCCAGCATCCGGTTGCAGGGCCGCGACGGCTCCTGGCAGCGCGTGCGGCTGATCGGGCTGGACCTGGTGCAGCTCGGCGCCTTCCATCCGCAATGGTTCCCCAGATTGGACGGCGCTGACCTCGGCCGCGCGCTGCGCGAGCCAGCGCTGCTGGTCAGCGACGCGGCGTGGTCGAAGCTGGGCTTCGACATCACGGCGAACGCCGGCGCCGGCACGTCCGGAGCCCTCCCGGCCTCGGGGTCAGGTCTTGCCGCGTCCCCTGCGCCGCCCTCGCCCCTGCCCCGGACCCTGCGCGTCGACCTCCCGGACGAACCGGCCCCGCTCCCCGTCGCCGGCCGCGTGCCGGACCGCCAGCAGCCGCTGGTGATCGTCGACATCGCCTGGGCGCAGCAACTGCTGCACCGCCCCGGGCAGCTCGACGCGATCCTGCTGCGGATGGCGCCGGACCGCGCGGTGCCGACCGACTGGCCCGCCGGCGTCCAGGCCCATGCGCCCGAGGACCAGGCCCGCCAGCAGGCCGACGAGGCGCGCCGCCTCACGCGCGCCTACCGGCTCAATCTCGGCGTGCTGTCGCTGATGGCGCTCTTCGTCGGCGCGTTCATGGTCTTCGCGGTGCACAGCCTGTCGGTGGCGCAGCGGCTGCCGCAACTCGCACTGCTGGGCGTGCTCGGCATGAGCGCGCGTCAGCGGCTGGCGCTGCTGGTGTCGGAGGCGCTGGCGCTTGGCCTCGCCGGCGCGGTGCTGGGCCTGGGCCTGGCCGTCGCACTCGCCGAGCTGGGCCTGCACGCGCTCGGCGGCGATCTCGGCAGCGGGCTGACCGGGCTCAGCGGCGGGCGACCCGAACTGCAGCTCTCGGGCGCCTCGATCGCGGGCCTGCTCGCGCTGGGACCGCTGGTGAGCCTCGGCGCGGCCGCCCTGCCGCTGGCGCGGCTGCGCGGCCTGCCGGTCGCGCAGGTGCTCAAGGGACTCGGCAGCGGCGGCGATGCCGGCCGCTGGTGGTGGATGGGTCCGGTGCTGCTGGCCGCCGCCTTGCCGCTGACGTGGATGCGCCCCGTCTTCGGCCTGCCGCTCGGGACCTATGCGGCGATGGTCGCGCTGCTGCTCGGCGCGCTGGGCACGGTGCCCTTCGTGCTGCGCGCGATCACGGGCCTGCTGCGCGGCTGGGCGGCGCGGCGCGCGCTGCCGCTGCTGGCCGTCGAACGCGCCCGCGACCAGGCGGGCGAGGCGGGCCGCCTGATCGCGGGCGTGCTGGTCGCGCTCGCACTCGCCGTGGCCATGCTGGTGATGGTCGCGAGCTTCCGGAATTCCCTGGACCAGTGGCTGAGCGACATGCTGCCCGCCGATCTCTACCTGCGCCAGACCGCCCGCGACAGCGCCCAGCAGGGCCAGCCGATGCCGCCGGGGCTGGCGGCGTCGGCGGCGGCGCTGCCGGGCGTCGAGCGCGTGGCGGCGCAGCGCACGCGCTCGATCGGGATCCGGGTGCGCGGCATGACCGGCGGCACGACGCTGCTGGCGCGGCCGCTCGATCACCGGCTGCCGCTGCAGGGCGAGGCCGCCACGCTGCCCGACGGCCTGCAGCCGGTCTACATCAACGAGGCGATGCGCGACGAGCTCCGCCTCGCCCCCGGCGACCGCTTCATGCTCCGGCTCGACGGACGCCAGCTGCCGGTCGGCGTGAAGGCGATCTGGCGCGACTACAGCCGCCAGAGCGGCGCCGTGCTGATGGAGCGAAGCGATTGGGGAACGGCTCAGCGGCGACGCCGCGATCACCGAGCTCGCGCTGTGGCTGAAGGCCGGCGCCGATCCCATCGCCGTGCAGCAGGCGCTGCGCGACAGCTCCGGCGCGCCGGAGTCGCTGGAGATCGCCTCGGCCGGCGAGCTGCGGCGCTTCTCGCTCGCGATCTTCGACCGCAGCTTCGCGATCACCTACTGGCTGCAGGCGGTGGGACTGGGGCTGGGCCTGTTCGGCGTGGCGGCCAGCCTGTCGGCGCAGCTGCTGGCACGGCGGCGCGAGTTCGGCCTGCTGCTGCACCTCGGCCTGACGCGCGCGATGCTGCGCCGGCTGGTGCTCGCCGAAACGCTGCTGCAGGCCCTGGCCGGCGCGGTCATGGGGCTGCTGGTCGGGCTGGCCATCAGCGCGGTGCTGGTGTTCCGGCTCAACCCGCAGAGTTTCCACTGGAGCATGGACTGGGCCATCCCCGGCTGGCGCGTCGCGGCGCTGCTGGTGGCCAGCCTGCTCGCCACCGGCGCCACCGCCGCGTGGGCCAGCGCGCGTGCGCTGCGCGCCGGCAGCGGCGAGGCGCTGCGCGCCGTGCGGGAGGACTGGTGATGATCGGACGGCGCCCGCTGCTGGGCGGTTTCGGACTCTCGGCGCTGACCCTGGCGCCTCAGGCGTCGTTCGCCCAGGCGCGAAGGTCCAGCGCCGGGTCAGGGTCAGGGTCAGGGTCAGGGTCAGGGCCGACGTCGGCTTCGGCCTCGGAGCGCTTGTCCGCCGCACCGCTGCATTTCCCCCGCGACCACGGCGCGCATCCCGAGACGCGCGTCGAGTGGTGGTACGTGACGGGCGTGCTGTACACGGGTTCGGCCGGCGGCCGCGCCGGCAGCCAGGATCGGCAAGGACGGCGACGGCAGTCCCGCCCGGACTTCGGTTTCCAGCTCACCTTCTTCCGGGTCCGGAACGATCTGAAGCGTCCGTTGCAGTCGGCGTTCGCGCCGGATCAGATGATGCTGGGCCATGCGGCGATCTCGGACCTGGGCCGGCAGCGCCTGCTGCACGACCAGCAAGTGCTGCGGCATGGTTTCGCGAACGCGCGGACCGAGATCGACGACACCCGCGTGCGCCTGGGCAACTGGCAGTTGCGTCGCGTGGACACCCCCGGCGGCGCCGGCGGTGTCGGCACTGCCGGTGGCCGCAGCCGATACGCGCTGCTGATGGCGAGCGAACACGCCGGCTTCGCGCTCGAGCTGACGCTGGACGCGCCGCAGGCACCGCTGCTGCAGGGCCGCGCCGGCTGGTCGCGCAAGGGACCGGGCGAGCAGCAGGCGAGCCGCTACGTCAGCGAGCCGCAGTTGTCGGGCACCGGCCGGCTCGCGCTGCGCGAGGGCGGCACGCACGGCACACGCGATGTGCGGGCCCGGGCCTGGCTGGATCACGAATGGAGCAACCAGTACCTTGGCCGTGGCGCCGACGCGGCGCCGGACCGCGCGGTCGGCTGGGACTGGCTGGGTTTGAACCTCGACGACGGCGCGTCGCTGACGCTGTTCCGCATGCGCGGGCAGGACGGCAAGGGGATCTGGACCGGCGGCAGCTGGCGCGCGGCGACGGGCGGCGCCATGGTCGACTTCGAGCAGCAGCTCCAGTTCGAGCCGCTGGCGTTCTGGAAGAGCCCGGTCAGCCTCGCGACCTATCCGGTCCGCTGGCGGATCCGCACGCCGCGCGGCGTGTTCCTGGTCGAGGCCGCGTACGCGTCGCAGGAGATCGACGCGCGCCGCAGCACGGGCTTCCCGTACTGGGAAGGCGTGGCGCGCGTGGCCGACGAGGCCGGCCGCACGCTGGGCTGGGGCTACCTGGAGATGACGGGCTACGCGGGACGGGTCCCGCTGTAGCACCGCGCTAGGCCGGTCGCGTGCCGCTGTAGCGGTTGCGCCCGACGGGATTGCCGCGTAGGCGCGCACGCAGTTGCAGCCGGCGCTGCGGGCCAGCGCCAGCGCCTGCCGGGCCTGCTGCAGCAGTTGGTCCGCGCCCTGCTGCGGCTCGCGCCGCCAGTCCTGCCAATGGGCCAGGCCCAGGCTCGCGCTCAAGGGCAGCGCCTGCCCCTGCCAGCGGTAGTCGAGCGTGGCCACGCGGGCGCGCACCCGGTCGGCGGCATCCAGCGCGCCCAGCGGATCGGTGCAGGGCAGGTACGCGGCCCACACGCCACGCGGCAAGGGCAGCAACCAGTTCCCGCCGCGCAACTGTTGCCGCACAAGCTGGTCCAGGCGCTCATCCAATGCCTGGATGCAGTCCTCGCCATGCTGCTGCTGCAGTCGCGCCCAGGGGTCGAGTTCCAGCAGCATCAGCACGCCGTCGTGGCGGTGCCGCTGCGCACGGGCGGCCTCGCGTTTGAGGTCGTCCATCAACTGCGCCTCGTCGGCGGCGGCGATCCGCGCCGGAGGCTCGCGACGCGCCAGCCAGCGCCGCCGCAGGGAAGTCCACCAGGCCCCGGGGCCCCTGTCCGAGTCTTGAGCCATGCCGCCCACCTTCGCCGGAGATGAGGATCGATTGCAGCACAGGAGCAAGCCGCGCGCCGCCCCCTTGAGCGGGGGAGGATAGGCGCTTGCGCCACGGTGCGTCGCGTCAGTTGTAACGAATCCGGACGCGCCGCAGGGACGCGTGCGACCGGTCCGCGCCTGCTCTACAGTCAACGGCTGTGTCCAGCGCCCGCGGCCTTGCCGCCCTGCCCGTGCACGCCACACCAGAACAAGGTTCGCGAGATCCGGGAGACTCGCGGGATTCCACGTTCAATGAACCGGCCGCTCCGCCGCCCGGCGACCTGCCGATGCCGGCGGTCGTCGGCGCGCTGCTCGTGCTGCTGACCGGTCTGGCGCTGACGCTCAGCGCGATGCTGTGGAACCGCAACCGCGTCGTGGCCGAAGGGCATCGCGTCCTCGATGCCCAGATGGAGCGCCTGCAGCGCGACGTCGTCCAGCGCTTCATGCAACCGGTCTACGGCCTCAAGGGCGCGCGCGGGACGATCGCCGCGCTGCGTGGCCGGCTCGACCGCCACGCCTTCCGCGCCTACGTGCAGTCGCGCGATCTGGCGCGCGAATTTCCGGGAGTGCGCGGCTTCGGCTTCGTGCCGCGCGTGATGCGCGACGATCTGCCCGCGTTCATCGCCGCCGAGCGGGCCGACGGCGCGCCGCAGTTCTCGGTGCGCGGTTTCGGCGACGCCGCGCCGGACCTCTTCGTCGTCGCCCACATCGAGCCGCTGTCGCAGAACTATCCGGCCTGGGGCTTCGACCTCGGGTCGGAATCGACCCGCCGCCGCGCCATCGAACAGGCGATCGCCACCGGCGAGGCCACGCTGTCCGCGCCGGTGCCGCTGGTGCAGGATCGGGCGCACGGACCCGGCATGCTGCTGCTGGTGCCGGTCTTCCGCGACGGCGCGGATCCGGTCACGCCCGACCAGCGTCGACAGTCCTTGCTGGGCATGCTCTACGCGCCGCTGGTGGCGCAGGAGATCCTGCACGGACTCAAGGAGGGCCTGGCCGCGGCGCCGATGGATTTCCGGCTGCTGGTCGACGACCACGGCGCGACCGAGGACCTGCTGCTGGATTCGGTCACCGGCATCCAGCCCCTCGACACCCCGCCGACCGCGCGGGCCGGTTTCGACAACCGCATCGTCGCGGTCGAGCGTCAGGTCGAGATCGCCGGCCGGGCCTTCCGCGTGGAGGCCGCGCTGACGACGGCCTATGAGCGCGACGTCATCGACGCCGCGGGCTGGGGGCCGGGGTTGCTGGGCCTGGTGCTGACGACGCTGCTGGCGGCGACGACCTACCTGCTGTCGGCCGGCCGCGCCCGCGCGCAAGCCCTGGCTGACACGATGACCGAGGACCTGCGCCGCCTGACGCTGGACCAGCAGGCGATGCTGGACACCGAGGTCATCGCCATGGCCAAGCTGCGCGGCCGTCGCATCGTGTGGAAGAACGGCGCGCTGGAACGGCTCTTCGGCTACGGCAAGGACGGGATGCTCGGGCTGCCGGTGCGCAAGCTGTACGTCGACGAGGACACCTTCGCCGCGCTCGGCCAGAACGCCTATCCGGTGCTGCGGCGCGGCGGCCACTACCGCAGCCAGCAACAGATGCGGCGCAAGGACGGCAGCCTCGTCTGGGTGGACCTCAACGGCGTCGCGCTGCCCGGCGAGCGCGACGAGGAGACGACGCTCTGGATGATGGTCGACATCACGCAGAGCAAGGCCTACGAGGCCCGCGTCGAGCGCGCCGCCTTCCACGACGCGCTCACCGGCCTGCCCAATCGCGTGCTGCTCGCCGACCGGCTGCGCCAGTCGATGGCCGCGGCGCAACGGCAGCAGCAGTCGGTGGCCGTGGCCTACCTGGACCTGGACGGCTTCAAGGCCGTCAACGACGCGCACGGCCACGATGCGGGCGACGAGGTGCTGAAGGCCGTGGCGCAGCGGCTCGCGGAGACGATCCGCGCCACCGACACGGCCGCGCGGCTCGGCGGCGACGAATTCGTCGTACTGCTGACGCCCCTGCCCTCGCCCGAGGCCAGCCGCGTCACCTGCGAGCGGCTGCTGCGCGCGATCCTGGAACCGGTACGGCTCTCCTCGGGCGCGATGGTGCAGGTGGGCAGCAGCATCGGCGTCGCGCACTACCCGCTCGACGGTGTCGACGCCGAGGTGCTGATGAGCCGCGCGGACCAGACGATGTTCGAATCCAAGCGCGCCGGACGTTGCCGGATCCGCTGGCTCAACGGGGCGCTGCCGCCGGACGAGATCGATCTGTCGGCGCTGCGCCAGCCTTCGGAGCTGCCATCGGCCGGCACTTCGGCGGAGACATCACCCGCGACCGATCCGCAGCGTCTGCGGGGTGACCGGAGCCATGCGCGCTGAGCCGCCGTACAGTCGGGCGATGACCTGCCTGACCACCGCCCGCCTCCGCCTGGAACCGATGACCGACGCCCACCTGCAGGGCCTGTTCGAGATGAACCGCGACCCCGAGGTGATGCGCTACATCACCGGCAAGCCCGACACGCTCGAGGACACGCAGGCCATGATCGACCGGGTCAAGGCGCGCTGGGCCGAGTGGGGCTTCAGCTGGTGGACCTTCTTCGAGATCGGGACCGGCGAGATCGTCGGCGCCGGCTGCATCCAGCATTTGCGCGGCGACAAGGCCAACCCGCACGAGATCGGCTGGCGCCTGCGCCGCGACCGCTGGAGCCTGGGTTATGGCTCCGAGGCGGCGCGCCGGATGGCGGCCTTCGCGTTCGACACGCTGCAGGCGCCCGAGCTCGTCGCGGTCTGCGAGCCGGCGAACGAGGGCTCGGCCCACATCATGAAGAAGCTCGGCATGAGTTACCGCGAGCTGCAGCGCTGGCACGACGCGGACATCGCGGTCTACGGCATGACGGCGGACGAATGGCGCCGCTCGCCGGCGGCGGCCAAGGCGGCGCAAGAGATGTCCGCCACAACGCTGGCTCCCCGCGGCTGACGCGGCGCCGGTTTGGGATGCGCCGCTAGGCGCAAACCGGAGCCATAGCAGCGCTATGGCGAGGATTTGCAACGACGCGGCGCGCCCAAAGCGGTGCTGCGTCAGTCGTGGGGATCAGAGGCCGCCGACGAAGTAGCGCTTCAGGCCGGACAGGATCATTTCGACCGCGATGGCGGTCAGCACCAGGCCCATCAACTTCTCGATCGCCGAGACGACCGAGTCGCCGAGCAGCTTGCGGATCCGGTCCGCCAGGATCAGCGCGAGGAACGAGATCACCATCGCCGTGAACAGCGCGCCGATCCATTCGGCCACGCGGTCCGGCTGGCGCGAGGCCAGCAGCAGCACCGTGGCCATCGCCGACGGGCCGGCCAGCAGCGGCACGGCCAGCGGGAAGATGAACGGCTCGCGGCCGGTCTCCACGCCGTAGGCGGACTCGCCGGCGTGGCTGAAGATCATCCGGATCGCGATGATGATCAGGATCACGCCGCCGGCCACCTCGAGCGAACGCTCGGACAGGTGCATCAGCCGCAGGAAGCCCTCGCCCAGGAACATGAAGGCCAGCAGCACGCCGAAGGCGATGGTCACTTCGCGCAGCGCGACCTTGAGCCGGCGCTCGCGCGGCACGGCCCGCATGATGGGGATGAAGATCGGCAGGCTGCCCAGCGGGTCGAGCACCAGCAGCAGCAGGATGAGGGCGGAGAGAAAACTGTGATCCATGGGGCGGGATTCTCGCCGAAGGCGCCCCGCGGGCGACTGGGCGTTGGCGCGCCGCCACGCACGCTTCGTTCATCCGACTCCATAGAATCGCAAGGATTCCTCGCCCTGACCCCGATGATGAACAAGATGAACGACAGGATGGACAAGAAGACCGCCCCTGCCCGGCCCACCGGTCCGGTCGTGCTGGATGCGATCGACCTGCGGATCCTGGAGGCGCTGCAGCGCGACGGCCGGATGTCCAACGTCGATCTGGCGACTCAGGTCCACCTGTCGGCGCCGCAGTGCTTCCGCCGCGTGCGCGCGCTGGAGGAACGCGGCGTGCTGCGCGGCTACCGCGCCGATGTCGCCCCGCTCGCGCTGGGGCTGAGCGTCACCGCCTACGTCAGCCTGAACATCACCGCGCAGGCCTTCGTCCGCGTGCGGGAGATCGAGTCGCTGATCCGCGACTTCCCCGAGATCCTGGAGTGCCACACCGTGTCGGGGGACTCGGACTACCTGTTGAAGGTGGTCGCGCGGGACCTGCAGGCGCTGTCCAAGTTCCTGACCGACAAGCTGATGCAGCTGGACGGCGTCGCCGACGTGCGCTCGATGATCTGCCTGGAGGAGATCAAGCCGCCGGCGGGGCTGCCGGTCAAGTAGGCGCGTTCTGCTTCGACGGCACGGCGAATTCCAGGGCCGCGATCGCGTAGTTCAACGCTTCATGCTTGCGCTGGGCCACTCGATACTCCGCGCTCACGCCGCTGGGGTCGCGCGACGCGGGGACGCCTGACGCGGGGTCGGCCAAGCGGATCATCTCCCGCAGTCGGTCATCGCGCGCGGCCTTGATCGCCGGCAGCTGACCGCCATCGTCATGGAACGCATCGATGAGTCGCAGCCGCATCGGCGGCGTCAATTCATTGAATGCTCGACCAGCGGCCTTGGAGAGGTTCCGGGCAATGAATTCGGCCTCCCCGACACCGCTACCGCCGGCACCGGTCGCTTCGAGCTTCTGATGCACGTGACGGAGCTGGTCGACGACCAGCATCATCCGGTCCGCGATCTGATCCGCCAATCGGGCCTCCCCATTGCGGAACGGCAGGAGTCGCTTCAACTTCTGAGCAATGCCCAGGGAACTGTCGATCTCCCGGAACAGCGCTCCCATCGAATTCTGAAGGGGTCGTTCGCGCGAGGTCGCCAGCAGGTTGGCTTCGCTGGCCGCGCGCGCCTGCGTCAGTGCCAGCGCCAGCGTGGTCGCCGCTTCAGCATTCCTCGAGGTCTGCAGAAGGTCCGGGGCGGAAGCGGACCGCGGCAGCGCGGCGAACGCCTTCGGCAGACGGGCCATGGCGTCCATGATCTTGCGTTCCTTCAGGTCGGCAGCTTTGCGATCGTCGACCTCGGGATCATGGGTGGCCACTGCCGGCAACTGGGCGAACATTCGGTGGACCTCGGCGTTCGTGATCGCCGGGGTGGGCATCAAGGGCCGATGCAAAGCGGTGTGGGCGGGAATCGGCTCGTCCAGCAGCGATGACTCGGCCCCGGACATCGGTGCCGGTGCCGGTGCGGGCACAGGTGCAGATGCAGGTGCAGGTGCGGGCGCAGGTGCGGGCGCAGGTGCGGGCGCAGGTGCAGGCATGGGTGCGGGCGCAGGTGCCGGTGCCGGTGCCGGCGGTGCGGCTGCAGGTGCGGGTGCAGGTGCGGGTGCAGGTGCGGGTGCAGGTGCGGGTGCTTGCGCGTACACGCGCTCGCAGGCCTGGCTGAGCTGACGATCCAGCCCTTGCGCAAAGGCCTCGCCATGCCGGTCCCGCGCCTCCTGAATGAATCGGCGCTGCTCTTGCTGGAAGTGTTCCAGGCTGGGCCCTGACTGCTGCAGCTCATCCGCCTCCTGGCGGTGGCGATCCAGCGATTCCATCTGGTTCATCAGCGTGATCGCCGCACCGGAAGCCGTCGCGCCGTCCGCGCAGATCACCGCCAGGCCGCTGACGTCGCCGAGCGCCTCCTGCCTCGTCGCGACGGCGTCGCGAGCGCGGGCCACGTCCAGCTGAAACGCCTCCGGATCCCGCGGCTGGGCCTGCACGTCATGCATGCGCATCAGCCGCGACTCCACGGGCTCCCCGGGGAGCTGGATGTCCACCTGCAACAGCCAACTGCCGTCCGGTTCCATGCCGTCCAGGCGATACGCACTCGCGCGCGCTTCGCCGCCGTCGTCGGTCTGCAGGCTGCAGACGATCGACTGCCCCGGATGCTTGAGTTGCTCGAAGAATGGAGAGATCGGCTCACCAGGCCCCGGATGCAGCAGCATCACATCGGACACGTCCTGTTCGTCCAGGGCCTGCAGCACGCCGAGGAAGGCATGGGGATCGATGGGCGTCGGCGGCGACGACGGGGCAGGCACTGTCGCCGCGCGTGCCGGTGAAGCGGCGCGCTGGAGGTCCGGGCCGGCTTGCGGCGCCGGGCCGCTGCGCACACGAGCGCCGGACTGCGGTTGCGGCGGTCGCGGCGCGCTGGGTGCCGGCGCGGGGTACGGCACGTACCGGATCGGGGCACCAAAGGCCGCGGGAGGCGCCGCGGCTTGCAAGACGGGCGGCATGTACCGGGAGATCTCGTGCAGCGCCGCATTCAGGATCGGCGCGATCACGCCGTGCAGCGGATGGCCGACCGCGCAGGCCGCCAACGGCAGCAGGTGGGCCACATGGACCCCGTGCGCCACGGGCGGCCACACGGACGCGACGCCCGCCATCGAGGCTCCACCGAACGACGGCGCATGCATGGCGCCGCCCCAGCCGACAGCGGAGGCGAAGGAGGAATGGAAGAGCGTGTTTTCGAACATGGGGCGGGAGAATCGCGCGGGGCAAGGCCTCGAAACGGGCCTGGCCAACGATCCAGGGAAGCGTGGATAGCCGTTTGGTGCGGTCACCGTCCAACACGGTTCGGCGCGCCCCGCCCGCGCTCCCTCATCCCCTCGGGTGATGCGCCGCGTGCAAGGCCTTGAGGCGCTCCCGCGCCACATGCGTGTAGATCTGCGTGGTCGACAGGTCCGCATGGCCCAGCAACAGCTGGACCGCCCGCAGATCCGCGCCATGGTTGAGCAGGTGGGTGGCAAATGCATGCCGCAGCGTGTGTGGCGAGATCGGGCTCGTGATCCCCGCGATGAGCGCGTACTTCTTGACGATGCGCCAGAAGCTCTCCCGCGTCATGGCCTGGCCGAAGCGGCTGAGGAAGAGGTCGTCGGTGCCGCGCATGCCGAGCAGCTGCGGCCGCCCTTCCCGCAGATAGCGCATCAGCCAGGTGTGCGCCTCCTCGCCGAACGGCACCATCCGCTCCTTGTCGCCCTTGCCGGTCACGCGCAGCACGGCCTCGCGCAGCCCCACATGCACGCTCTTGAGCGTCACCAGCTCGGTCACGCGCAGCCCGCTGGCGTACATCAGCTCCAGCATCGCGCGGTCGCGCAGGCCCTGCGCGGTGCCCACGTCGGGCGCGTCGAGCAGCGCCTCGACCTGCTGCTGCGACAGCGTCTTGGGCACGCGCATCGGCTGCTTGGCGGTGATCAGCTTGAGCGTGGGGTCGCGCTCGATGCGGCGCTCCCGCAGCGCCCAGCGGAAATAGCGCTTGAAGACGGACAGCCGCCGGTTCGCCGAACTGGCCTTGCCGCCGTCATGCCGCGCGGCGGCGTAGCCCATCAGGTCGAGTTCCTCGACCTGGTCGAGCGTCCGGTCCCGTTGCGTGGCCAGCCAGTCGGCGAGCAGCTGCAGGTCGCGCCGGTAGGCCAACTGCGTGTTGCGCGACAGGCCTTCCTCGATCCAGAGCGATTCGATGAAGGCATCGACGGCCCGGCCGCTGCGCTCGCGCGCGCGGCGGAAGGAGCGAGAGGTTCGGTGCTGGAAGACGACGGGGAGGGGCACGACGGGGAGGGGGACGACGACATGCCGCGCATGATGCGCGAAAAAAAAAGGGCCCGCGCCACCACGCGCGGGCCCTACGGAGCAACCGCCACAGGCAGCGGTTGGTTGGGGACCGGGAAAGAGGGAGACGCCGCGCGTCAGCCGATGCGCACCGGCACGAAGATCTTGTCGCCGCCGCGCTGCACCAGCAGGGCGACCGACTTCTCCGCGCCCTTGACCGCGCTGCGGACCTGATCGAGCGATTGCACCGGCGTGCCGTTGACCGCCAGCAGCACGTCGCCGGGACGCACGCCGGCACGCGCCGCGGCGCTGCCCTCGCCCACTTCCTGGATCAGCAGGCCGTCACGGGTGCCGAGCTGGCGGCGCTCCTCGGGCTGCAGTGGACGCAAGGCCAGGCCCAGCTTGGCGTGATCGGCGTCCGCATCGCCGCCGCCGACCTTGGCCAGCTTGGCGCCCTTCTCGTTCGCATCGCCGAGGGTGGCGGTGATCGTTTCGCGCTTGCCGCCGCGCCAGACCTCGATGTCGACCTTGTCGCCGGGCAGCGACTGGTCCACCAGCGCCGGGAGATCTCCGCTGGACACGATGCGCTGCCCCTTGAAACCGAGGATCACGTCGCCCGAGCGCAGGCCGGCCTTGGCGGCCGGGCCGTCATCCTCGACGTTGGCGACCAGCGCGCCCTCCGGTCGGTCCAGCTTGAAGGAGTCGGCGAAGCCCTGGTTGACCTCCTGCACCATCACGCCGAGCTTGGCGTGCTGCACCTTGCCGCCCTTCTCGATCTGCTGGCGGACCTTGTTGGCGACCTCGACCGGAATGGCGAACGACAGGCCCTGGTAGCCGCCCGACGCGCTGTAGATCTGCGAGTTGATGCCGACCACCTCGCCCCGCGCGTTGAACAGCGGGCCGCCGGAGTTGCCGGGGTTGATCGCGACGTCCGTCTGCAGGAACGGCACGCGGCTCTCGTCCGGGCCCAGCGAGCGGCCCTTGGCGCTGATCACGCCGGCGCTGACGCTGTTCTCGAAACCGAACGGCGAGCCGATCGCCAGCACCCATTCGCCCACGCGCAGGTCCTTGGTCGCGCCCAGGCGGACGGTCGGCAGGTTCTTGGCTTCGATCTTCAGGACGGCGACGTCGGTCGACTTGTCGCTGCCCAGGACCTTGGCGCGGTACTCGCGACGGTCGGTCAGCTTGACGACCACTTCCTGCGCGTCCTGCACGACGTGGGCATTGGTCAGGATCACGCCGTCGGCGCTGACGATGAAGCCGGAGCCCTGGCCACGGATCTCGCGACTGCCGCCGCCTTCACCGCCGCCGTTGGGGCCGCCGGGCATGCCGGGCACGCCGAAGCGGCGGAAGAATTCGTAGAAGGGATCGTCGGGATCGATCTGCGGCGCACGCGCGGCCCGCGTCTTGACCGTGCCCGACACGCTGATGTTGACAACCGCCGGGCCCTGCGCCGCGGCGATCTGCGCGAAGTCGGGCATGCCCGCGGGCGGCGGCGTGAAGTTCCCGGCCGGCGCGGCGGCATTCGCCAGCGGCGTCGTGGCCGCGGCCACCTGGGTGTCGCCGTTCGACGCCGAGACACCGTCGGTCGACGCCGGCGCCGAGGTCTGCGCGACCGGCATCAGCTTCGCGTTGCGCATCGCGAGCGCACCGCCCGCGGCCCCCAGCACGCCAGCCGCGGCCAGCGCCCACACGAGTTTCTTCACCGGAATCATCTTCTCCACTTGAGCCATCTGAACCTCCAGATTCACAGGGAGTCGGCGACCAGTGCGGGACGCCTTGGCGCCGACTCGATGGCTTGAAGTTTGAGCAGCTTGGCTTAGGTCGCTCTTAATCCGCGGCAGGCGCCCTTCCGGTGCCGTTTTCAGCGGCCCGTCGACGATGCCGTGTCGCGCATGGCGCCGAGCACCTGCAGCGTGACCAGCAGCCGCTCGTTGCCCCGCCAGCACACGTTCTGCTCGGTGATCCCGGCGCACAGCTGCTCATGGCGTTTCAGCGTGTCCTGGAACGAGCCGTCGCCGCCGCTCACGCGTCGGGCCCATCGGCGTCGACCCGCGTCGTCCAGGCCGTCGAAGGCGGCCTGCATCCAGTCCCCGCAGAGCCTGGCGCCGACCTCGCGTCGCCGAGCGGGTGCCCAGTGCTTGGGCAGCTCATCGAGCACGGGCGCGACCAGCGACATCGCCAGCGGCTCCACGGCCCTGTGCTTCGGCCCGAAGACCCGCCGCAACCAGCCTTTCACCCCGGTGGGCGCCGTCATGCGCGCGGTGAGGCTGCGGATGGCGGTCTGGCGCCAGGGCGTCAGCAACCGGGCCGTCCACGCCGTGTCCTCAGCTTCCTGCGCCTTCTGCGCTTCCTGCTGCGGCGTGCAGGCGCGCGGTACCGCGGCCAGAGCCGTCGGCCCCGCGGCCACAGGCGTGTCGTGCGGCGGCGAGGCCCGGGGGGTGCTCAACTGGGACTTGCGCAGGCTCGCGCCCTTCGGACGAGGCCGCGCGGGTGCGTTGGCGTCATGGCCGCGCGGGCGCTCGCCGCCGGGCGCGATCCGACCATGCGGGTCAGGCGTTTGGGACGTTCGGGACGTTCGGGACGTTCGGGACGTTCGGGACGTTTGGGGCGTTTCGGCTGCGGGCCAGGACTCAGGCGACTTCAACGCGGAGAGGAAACGCGTCGAGGCGAATCCAGCGGACGGAATGAGCATGAGAGACCTTTCGCGAAGCGTTGAGGTCCTTCATGGGTGGGAGCGGGAAGACACCCGGTTCCCTCGCGACATCGCGTCCGGCGCTGGCGCGCGATCGGGCACGCGTGGTGGCCATACGGATGCGGATGCGGATGCGGATGCCCATGCCGCTGCCGCTGGCGGTCAGGCGGGCGGCAGCGCGGGGGGGCGGCGATGAAGGCGGCAGCAGCCCGGGCGGCGGCAATCCGGACGGAGGCGGGGACGCGGCCAGCGGCGCGCGGGAGAGCGGCATCGCCAGCTCGACGCGCAGCCCGCCCAGCGCGGTGCTGTGCCCCAGCCGCAGCGTGGCGCCGTGGTCGTCGGCGATGCTGCGCACCAGCGCCAGTCCGAGCCCGCTGCCCGGCGCCTGCTGCGCCTGCGATTCGGACCGGTAGAAGCGGTCGAACACGCGCCCGCGCTCCGCGTCGGGAATGCCGGGGCCGTCGTCCTCGACCACCAGCAAGGCCTGGCCGCCGCTGCGCTCCAGGCTCAGGTCCACGCGGCCGCGGCCGTACTTGATGCCGTTGTCCAGCAGGTTGCGCAGCAGCATCGTCAGCGCCTCGCGATGGCCGTCGACCAGCACCGCGTCGCAGCGCTCCATGCCGAGGTCGATGCCGCGCGCCTGCGCCAGCGTCGCGCCGTCGATGACGGCATCGCGGCACAGCACGTCCAGCGCGATCGGCTGCGCCGGCGCCTGTGCCTTGGCGCTGTCCTGGCGGGCCAGTGCCAGCAGTTGCTCGATGAGATGGGACGCCCGGTCGATGCCCAGGCCGAGTTTCTCCAGCGCCTGGACGCGCGCGCCCTCGTCCGGCGCGCGGCGCAGCGACTGCAGCTGGAGCTTCAGCGCGGCCAGCGGCGAACGCAGCTCGTGCGCGGCATCGGCGACGAAGTGCTGCTGCTGCTCGAAGGCCTGGCGCACCCGGTCCAGCAGCGCGTTGAGCTCGGTGACCAGCGGCTGGACCTCGGCCGGCAGGTCCTCCTCGTCGACCGGGGCCAGGTCTTGCGCGGCGCGGCGCGACAGCTGCTGGCGCACCCGCTCCAGCGGCGCCAGCGAGTGCGACACCACCCACCACACGACCAGCGCCAGCATCGGCAGCATCAGCGCGGTGGGCAACACGGTGCGCCAGGCCAGCTGTCCGGCCATGCGCTGGCGCACGGCGATGTCCTGCGCCACCTGCACGACCTGGAAGCGCCCCTGCACCGCGAAGACGCGATAACGCTTGCCGCGCAGCGCGACGTTGGAGAAGCCCAGCACTGCGCGCTGCGGCAGCCAGTCCGGTCCGGCCGAGCGGTACAGCGGCGTGCCGTCCAGGCCCCAGACCTGCACGATCAGGTCGATGCTCTGCTCCTCGCCGAGCGGCAGCGGCAGCCCCGTGCCCATGCCCGCGCGCAGCGACAGCGCCACCTGCTGCATCTGGTAGTCGAAGATCTCGTCGGTCTCCATCAGCGCGTTGCGGTAGGCGCTCATGCCCTGCGCGAGCGCGCCGGTCAGCACCGCGCCCAGCAGGAACAGCAGCAGGCGGTAGCGCAGCGATCGCGGCAGCAGCGACAGCCGGCCGCGGCGGCCCGTGCCGGAGCCGGCGTCCGCCTTCACGCCTCCATTCGCGTCCGCCTTCATGTCCGCATTCACGTCCGCCTTCATTCCTTGGGCACGCGGTAGCCCACGCCGCGCACGTTCTGGATCAGTTCCGCGCCGAGCTTCTTGCGCAGCCCGTGGATGTAGACCTCGACGGCGTTGCTGCTGATCTCGTCCTTCCAGCCGTAGAGCTTCTCCTCGAGCTGCTGGCGCGAGAGCACCATGCCCGGACGGGCGAGCAGCGGCTCCAGCACCGCCCACTCGCGCTGCGACAGCGTGACCGGATGGCCGTTGGCGGTGACCTCGCGCGTGGCGGGATTGATGCTGACGCCCATGTGCTCGTAGACCGGCTCCGCGCGGCCGGCCGCACGGCGCAGCAGCGCGCGGATGCGGGCCAGGAGCTCGTCGAGCTCGAAGGGCTTGAGCACGTAGTCGTCCGCGCCGGCGTCCAGCCCGGCGACGCGCTGGGCGGTCGCGTCGCGCGCGGTGGCGATCAGCACCGGCACCGCCTGCTTGCGGCCGCGCAGCGCCTGCAGCACGCTCATGCCGTCGCGCCTGGGCAGGCCCAGGTCCAGGATCACCAGGTCGTAGGTCTGGGATTGCAGCGCGGTGTCGGCGATCTCGCCGTCACGCACCCAGTCCACGGCGTAACCCTCGGCACGCAGCAGCTCGAGCAGCTGCTCGCCGATCATCAGGTCGTCTTCCACCAGCAGGAGTCGCATGGGCACGATTGTGCACGCGCGCCGGGGCGACCGCGGCCGCGAGCGGCCGGTCAGGCGTCCGCGGGGCGCCGTCGCACGGGGCCGGCCTCGAGGACCGCGGGCGCACGCCAGTCGCGCGACGGCGCGATCGGGAGCGGTGGGGGTGGCGGCAGCGGCAGATCCTTCGCCGGCGAGGGCGTTCTCCGGCGCCGGGCGGCAAAGCCTGCCCCCGCCTCCTTGGGCGATGTCCCCGCACGCAGCTGCTCGATCACGCAGCGGATCTGGACGAGGTCCCGCTGGCGCTCATGGATCACGGCCAGGCCGTCATGGTCCTCGGCGTCCTCGCGCGGCGAGCGGCATCGCCTGGCCAGCGCGATGGCGTCCCGCAGGCCGCTCGCGAACCGGACCGCCTTGCCGGTCGGCAGCGCATGCACGGAGAGGGACTTCCTGCTGCGCAGTTCACCGTCCACCTCGATCGTCAGTTCGATCCCACGCGGCAACTGGCCCGGCGGCGCCGGCAGCGGCCCTGTCCGGATCCGCAACCGGCCATGGCCCGTGAGCTCCCGATCCACCGAGCACGGCCCGCCGAGCAGGCGCTCGACCAGCGAGCGGTGCTCCGGCGCCACCCTCGGATCGGGTTCCTGGCGGACCGGAATCGCCACGCCGCCGATCCCCTGGTTCAGCACCGCGTCGGCCAGACGCACGAGCAGATCGCCGTCCTGCCCCGCGCCGGGTCCGGCGGCGATGGCCCAGGGATCGCCGGGGCGGCGCAACACGCCGGATCGGGATCCGGGCTCCAGCCCGGCCACCGGCCTCAGTCCGGCCCGCCAGGCCGCCACGCCCTGGGACAGCAGTCGCCGGCGCTCGGACGCCTCCTTGCTGCCCGGCGCCGGTCCCTCCCGCCTCGCGGCGCTCCAGGCAGACTTCAGGTCGTGGCTGTCGGCCTTGGCATCGAGGCCCAGGCAACGCGTGAACAACGAAAAGATCGATGAGATGACCGGCATGTCGAGGGTTTCCATTCCTGCCCGTCCATCGGGCCGCTCCCCCTGTGTGCAGATGACGGCGCGGAGCACCTGTAAACCAGGCGGTCGCGAGGCGGACCGATTCCATGACTACAATGCGCGCCTGTCAGGAGAGAGCTCCCTCGCGGGAGCCGCCGAAGGCGCAGTGGCACAGGTGATCCCACGCTGCGAACGCTCAGGCAAAAGGACTGACGAAACGCTCGAGACATCGGGCGTCCTCACTGGAGAGAGGCGGGGCGGACCCTTTGGGTCGAGCCCGTCCACCGAAGGGGCAAGCCGCCGGTCAACCGCCGACGGCCAATCTCTCAGGTAAAGCGGACAGCGAGGGCATCTCCCCCACCTTGACGTGACCGGTTCACAGTCGGGGTGGTCATGACGAATGCCCTCGGAGCGAGACATGTCCGCTGATCAGTCCTTGAACGCCCCCCTGCACAAGACCCCGCTGCACGCGCTGCACGTCGAACTCGGCGCCAAGATGGTGCCCTTCGCCGGCTACGACATGCCGGTCCAGTACCCCGCCGGCGTGATGGCCGAACACAAGCATGCGCGAGCCCAGGCCGGCCTGTTCGACGTGTCGCACATGGGCCAGGTGCTGCTGGTCGGCGACGACGCCGCCGCAGCGCTGGAAACGCTGGTGCCGGTCGACATCGTCGACCTCGGGATGTTCAAGCAGCGCTACGCGCTCTTCACCGCCGACGACGGCGGCATCCTCGACGACCTGATGGTCGCGCGCCGCACGGACGGCCTGTTCGTCGTGGTCAACGCCGGCTGCCGCGACCAGGACATCGCGCACATGCGCAAGCACCTGTCGGGCCGCTGCGAGGTGCGCCCGCTGCCGGACCAGGCGCTGCTGGCGCTGCAGGGCCCGCAGGCCGTCACCGCGCTGTCGCGCCTGAACGCCGAGGTGGCCAAGCTCGTCTTCATGACCGGCGGCTTCTTCGAGCTGGACGGCATCCCGACCTTCGTGACCCGCTCGGGCTACACCGGTGAGGACGGCTACGAGATCTCGGTCCCCGCCGACCGTTCGGTGGAACTGGCCCGCAAGCTGCTGGCCCAGCCGGAAGTGATGCCCATCGGCCTGGGCGCGCGCGACTCGCTGCGCCTGGAAGCCGGCCTGTGCCTGTACGGCCACGACATCGACACGACCACCACCCCCGTCGAAGCCTCGCTGACCTGGGCGATCCAGAAGGTGCGTCGCGCCGGCGGCGCCCGCGCGGGCGGCTATCCGGGCGCCGCGGTCATCGACAGGCAGTTCGCCGAAGGCGCCGCGCGCAAGCGCGTGGGTCTGGTCAGTTCGGAGCGCATGCCCGTGCGCGAAGGCGCGAAGCTCGTCAACGCGGACGGCCTGGAGATCGGCGTCGTCACCAGCGGCACGCTGGGCCCGACGGTGGGCAAGCCGGTGGCGCTGGCCTATGTGCAGACGCCCTACGCCGCGCTGGGCACCGAGCTGTTCGCCGAGGTCCGCGGCAAGCGCACCCCGATGACGGTCTCTTCCACGCCGTTCACACCCAACGGATACTTCCGCGGCTGATCCGCGATTCCGGGTCACACGTCCTTCGATTCCCTCGAGCTCACCCTCGAGATTCCCCTTTCAACTTTCCGACGCACGGAGCCTCTCCATGAGCATCAAGTACACGCCCGACCATGAGTGGGTCGACACCACCGACGGCATCGCCACCGTGGGCATCACGGTCCACGCGCAGGACGCGCTGGGCGACGTCGTGTTCGTGGACCTGCCGGACGTCGGCAAGTCCTTCGCCGCCAAGGAAGTGGCCGGCGTGGTCGAGTCGGTCAAGGCCGCCGCCGACGTCTACGCGCCGGTGTCCGGCGAGATCGTCGAAGTCAACGAGGCGCTGCGCGCCGACCCGTCGCTGGCCAATACCGACCCGCTGAAGACGGGCTGGTTCTTCAAGGTCAAGCTGTCGGATCCGTCGGAGCTGGATGCCCTGATGGACACGACGGCTTACGACGAGCTGGTCAAGAACAGCTAATCGCTTGAGCGATGCACGCAGGGCCCCTCGGGCCCTGCGGCAATGAATTCTTCTCTCCAGGATCGCCCCGCCATGTCCGCCCTGCCCTCGTTCGCCGAACTTGAAAACGCTGCCGAGTTCCACGCCCGTCACATCGGTCCCGACGCCCATGACGAGACGCTGATGCTCTCGGCCATCGGCGCCGCGTCGCGCGCCGCGCTGATCGACGCCATCGTCCCGGCCGCCATCAAGCGCGCCGCGAAGATGGACCTGCCGGACGCCGTGACCGAGTCGCAGGCGCTGGCCGAGCTCAAGGCCATCGCGGGCAAGAACCAGATCCTGAAGAGCTTCATCGGCCAGGGCTACCACGGCACGATCACGCCGGGCGTGATCCTGCGCAACATCCTCGAGAACCCCGCCTGGTACACCGCCTACACGCCCTACCAGGCCGAGATCTCGCAAGGCCGCATGGAAGCGCTGGTCAACTTCCAGACCATGGTCTGCGACCTGACCGGCCTGGCCATCGCCAACGCGTCGATGCTGGACGAGGCCACCGCCGCCGCCGAAGGCATGACGCTGGCCGCGCGCATGGGCAAGAGCAAGAGCCAGACCTTCTTCGTCGCCGACGACGTGCTGCCGCAGACGCTGGAAGTCGTGCGCACGCGCGCCGAGCCGCTGGGCATCACCGTCCAGGTCGGCAAGGCCGAGGACGCCGGCAAGACCGAATGCTTCGGCGCGCTGGTGCAGTACCCCGGCGTGACCGGCGTGGTGCGCCCGCTGCAGGCGATCGCCGACGCGGTGCATGCCCAAGGCGGCCTGCTGGTCGTCGCGGCCGACCTGCTGGCGCTGACGCTCATCGCGTCGCCCGGCGAGCAAGGCGCCGACATCGCCGTGGGCACCACGCAGCGCTTCGGCATGCCGATGGGCGCCGGCGGCCCGCACGCCGCCTACATGGCCTGCCGCGACGAGTTCAAGCGCTCGCTGCCGGGCCGCCTGGTCGGTGTGTCCGTCGACTCGCACGGCAAGCCCGCCTACCGGCTGTCGCTGCAGACCCGCGAACAGCACATCCGCCGCGAGAAGGCCACCTCCAACATCTGTACCGCGCAGGTGCTGCCGGCCGTCGTGGCCAGCATGTACGTCGTCTATCACGGCCCGCAAGGCCTGAAGCGCATCGCGCAGCGCGTCGCCGCCTACGCCGCCGTGCTGGCGCAGGGCCTGAAGGCGCTGGGCCTGACGCTGGTGCACGAGACCTCGTTCGACACGCTGCACGTGAAGACCGGCGCCCACACCGGCCCGGTGCTGGCCGCCGCCGTCGCCGCCGGCATGAACCTGCGCCAGGCCGGCGAGGACAGCATCAGCCTGACGCTCGACGAGACGACGACGCGCGCCGACATCCAGGCGCTGCTGACGGTCTTCGCCGAAGGCAAGCCGGTCGCGGACGCGTTCGGCGGCACGTCGGCCTCGACGCTGATCCCCGCGGCGCTGTCGCGCACCAGCGCCTATCTGACGCATCCGATCTTCAACATCCACCACTCCGAAACGGAGATGCTGCGCTACATCCGCCTGCTCTCCGACAAGGACCTGGCGCTGGACCGCAGCATGATCCCGCTGGGCTCGTGCACGATGAAGCTGAACGCGACCAGCGAGATGATCCCCATCACCTGGCCCGAGTTCGCGCAGGTGCACCCGTTCGCGCCGCAGAGCCAGCTGCAGGGCTACGCGCAGCTCGACCAGCAGCTGACCGCCTGGCTGTGCCAGGCCACCGGCTACACGGGCGTCTCGCTGCAGCCCAACGCCGGCTCGCAGGGCGAGTACGCCGGTCTGCTGATCATCAAGGCCTGGCACGAGTCGCGCGGTGACGCGCACCGCAAGATCTGCCTGATCCCGGAATCGGCCCACGGCACCAACCCGGCCTCCGCGCAGATGGTGGGCATGCAGGTCGTCGTCACCAAGTGCGACAAGGAAGGCAACATCGACCTGGCCGACCTGAAGGCCAAGTGCGAGCAGCACAGCGCCAACCTGGCCGCGATCATGATCACCTACCCCTCGACGTACGGCGTGTTCGACACGCACGTCAAGGAGATCTGCGCGCTGGTGCATGAACACGGCGGTCGCGTGTACGTGGACGGCGCCAACATGAACGCGCTGGTCGGCATCGCCGCGCCCGGCCAGTTCGGCGGCGACGTGTCCCACCTGAACCTGCACAAGACCTTCTGCATCCCGCACGGCGGCGGCGGCCCGGGCGTCGGTCCGGTGTGCGTGGTGGAGGACCTCGTGCCCTTCCTGCCGGCGCACCGCTCGGCCGGCCTGGGCGAGAAGACCGCCATCGGCGCCGTCAGCGCCGCGCCGCTGGGCAACGCGGCGGTGCTGCCGATCTCGTGGATGTACATCCGCATGATGGGCGAGGTCGGCCTCAAGGCCGCGACCGAGACCGCGATCCTGTCGGCCAACTACGTGGCCGCGCGCCTGTCGGACCACTTCGACATCCACTTCAGCGGCAACATCGACGGCGTCAAGGGCGGCGGCGTGGCCCACGAGTGCATCCTGGACCTGCGCCCGCTCAAGGACAGCAGCGGCATCTCGGCCGAGGACGTCGCCAAGCGCCTGATCGACTACGGCTTCCACGCGCCGACGCTGTCGTTCCCGGTCGCGGGCACGCTGATGGTCGAGCCGACGGAAAGCGAATCCAAGTTCGAGCTGGACCGCTTCATCGCCGCGATGCTCCAGATCCGCGAGGAGATCGCGAAGGTCGAATCCGGCGCCTGGTCGAAGACGGACAACCCGCTGGTCAACGCGCCGCACACGGCCGAGAGCCTGCTCAAGACCGAGTGGTCCCACGGCTACAGCCGCGACGACGCCGCCTACCCGGTGCCGGCGCTGCGCCACGTGAAGTACTGGTCGCCGGTCGGCCGCGTGGACAACGTCTACGGCGATCGGAATCTGGTCTGCTCCTGCCCCCCGCTCTCGGCCTACGCCGACGAGTGATCAGGGTGATCGACGAAGGCCGCTGACGCGGCCTTCTTTTTGGCCTAGTTTCCATCCAGGCCGTCCGGCCCCGCGCGTCACGAGCGACGCGGGCGGGCGTTCCACATCCGCAAGAGCCACCCACGAGGTCCGCCATGGCAGTTTCCGTCTTCGACCTGTTCAAGATCGGCATCGGGCCGTCGAGCTCGCACACCGTCGGTCCGATGCGCGCGGCACGCATGTTCGTGCAGCGCCTGCGGCATGAGGGCGTGCTCGATCGCACCGTGCGCGTCGCCACGGCGCTGTACGGCTCGCTCGGCGCGACCGGCAAGGGGCACGGCAGCGACAAGGCGGTGCTGCTCGGCCTGGCCGGGCACGAGCCCGACACCGTCGACATCGAGGCCATCCCCGGCGTCCTCGAGGGCATCCGCAACGACAAGCGCCTCGCGCTGGGCGGCGATCACGTCGTCGCCTTCGACGAGGCGCGCGACCTCGTCATGTACCGCCGCCAGAGCCTGCCGCTGCACGCCAACGGCATGCGGCTGATCGCCTACGACGCCGACGGCAACGAGATCCAGAACCGCGTGTACTACTCGGTGGGCGGCGGCTTCGTCGTCAGCGAGGAGGTGCTCGCGGACGGCAGCAAGCAAAAGCAGATCGCGCCGGACACCACCGTCCTGCCCTACCCCTTCAGGTCGGGCGCCGAGCTGCTCGAACTGACGGAGAAGGAAGGCTGCTCGATCGCCGAGATCATGCGCCGCAACGAGCGCCACTGGCGCACCGACGAGGAGACCCGCGCCGGCCTGCTGAAGATCTGGCAGGTGATGCAGGACTGCGTCCAGCGCGGCTGCCGCACCGAGGGCATCCTGCCCGGCGGCTTCAAGGTGAAGCGCCGCTCGGCCGCGCTGTACCGCGACCTGATCGCCCATCCGGAGGCCGCGTTGCGCGATCCGCTGCAGGTGATGGACTGGGTCAACCTCTACGCGCTGGCGGTCAACGAGGAGAACGCCGCCGGCGGCCGCGTCGTGACGGCGCCCACCAACGGCGCGGCCGGTATCGTGCCGGCGGTGCTGCACTACTACGCGCGCTTCGTCCATTCGGCCAACGAGGACGGCATCGTCGACTTCCTGCTGACGGCCGCGGCGATCGGCATCCTCTACAAGGAGAACGCGTCGATCTCGGGCGCGGAGGTCGGCTGCCAGGGCGAAGTGGGCGTGGCCTGCTCGATGGCCGCCGCGGCGCTGTGCGCGGTGATGGGCGGCACGCCGGCGCAGACCGAGAACGCGGCCGAGATCGGCATGGAGCACCACCTGGGACTGACCTGCGATCCGGTCGGCGGCCTGGTGCAGATCCCCTGCATCGAGCGCAACGCGATCGCGTCGGTCAAGGCCATCAACGCGGCGCGGATGGCGCTGCGCGGCGACGGCACCCACCACGTCAGCCTGGACAAGGTCATCAAGACGATGCGCGAGACCGGCGCCGACATGATGACCAAGTACAAGGAGACCGCCCGAGGCGGTCTCGCGGTGAACATTGTCGAGTGCTGACACGCCGCCGACGTGTCAGAGGGGGAGGCCGATTCGCGTGCCCCGGCGGTACGGCTTGCCAGAATCAATCGCGAGTCAGGCGGCGAAAACTGTCAGCACTCGAGCAAACGGTGGGTCCGGATCTCCCTGCCAGGCGTCCGTCCCATGACGATGACGCAGACTTCCTGACGGGAAGACCGGACCGGGATCGGATCAGCCTGGGTCGCTGATCGTCACGGTGCGGTGTCGCTGTCGGTGTCGGTTTCGGTGCCGCAGCCCGGCACGACGCCGGCCGGCGACGGGATCGCGGAACCGAAGCTCAGGTGGGCATCGGACACCATGCGGGCGCTCGTGACCGTCACCGGGAAGGTGTCGGTCACCGGCGTCGCGCCGCGTGCTTCCTGGACCGCGCTGAACATCAGGCCGGCGCCGATGGCCAGGCTGCTCAGCAGGATCGCGGTCTTGAAACTGCTGTTGCGTTCGGTGCGGATCGCTCGCAGGTACTTGGCGGTGCTCATGTGATGCCCCCCGGTTGATGGAACGAATGTTCCGCCTCAGTGCGTTCAGGCGGCAGACGTGCATGCCGCATCGCGCGGTGCAACGAAGCCGGCAGGCCGCGTAGGCGATCGACCGACAGCTGACAGCCGGTGACAGCACCGACCGCCGGGCAGGCGAACGGCACTGGCGGCGCCCCCTCGCCCGCTGCTACAAACGCGTCCGTGTCGATGTCACGGCGGCCCGCCCGTCGTGGGGACAGACACCCTCGGTTCAACACCTCCTCCTGGCCATGACCTCTCACCTTGATCCGAAACGGCGCCGCTGGCTGGCGCTCGGCGTGCTGTGCCTGGGCGTGCTGATGATCGTGCTGGACACGACCATCGTGAACGTGGCGCTGCCCTCGATCCGCGCCGACCTCGGCTTCACAGAGACCTCGCTGGTCTGGGTCGTCAACGCCTATATGCTGACCTTCGGCGGCTTCATGCTGCTGGGCGGCCGGCTGGGCGACCTCCACGGCCACCGGCGCATGTTCCTGGCGGGACTGGCGCTGTTCACGGCCGCGTCGGCCGCCTGCGGGCTGGCGCACACGCAGGCGCTGCTCATCGCGGCGCGCGCCGTGCAGGGGCTGGGCGGGGCGGCGGTATCGGCGATCTCGCTGTCGCTGATCATGAACATGTTCACCGAGCCCGGCGAACGCGCCAAGGCCATGGGCGTCTACGGCTTCGTCTGCGCGGGCGGCGGCAGCATCGGCGTGCTGCTGGGCGGGCTGCTGACCAGCACGCTGAGCTGGCACTGGATCTTCCTGGTCAACCTGCCGATCGGCGTGGTCGTGATCGGGCTGTGCCTGTGGCTCATCGAGCGCGGTGGACCGACCGCGCCGGACGAGACGCTGGACTGGGCCGGCGCGGTAACCGTCACGCTGTCGCTGATGCTGGCGGTCTACGCGGTGGTCAACGGCAACGAGGCCGGCTGGACCTCGGCGCGCACGCTGGGGCTGATGGGCACGGCCGTGGCGCTGCTGGCCGCCTTCCTCGTGCTGGAGACGAAGGTGGCGCACCCGCTGATGCCGTTGTCGCTGTTCCGGCTGCGCTCCGTGGCCGTGTCCAACGTGATCGGCGTGCTGTGGGCCGCGGCGATGTTCGCGTGGTTCTTCCTGTCGGCGCTGTACATGCAGCTGGTGCTGGGCTACGACGCGATGCACGTCGGCCTGGGCTTCCTGCCGGCCAACCTGATCATGGCGGTGTTCTCGGTGGGCCTGTCGGCGAAGCTGGTCATGAAACTGGGGCTGCGCAAGCCGCTGTGCGGCGGGCTGCTGCTGGCGGCGCTGGGGCTGGCGCTGTTCGCGCGCGCGCCGGCGGACGGCGGCTTCTGGCTGGACGTGCTGCCTGGGATGCTGCTGTTGGGGCTGGGCGCCGGCGTCGCGTTCAATCCGGTGCTGCTGGCGGCGATGAGCGAGGTCGCGCCGAGCGAGTCCGGGCTGGCCTCGGGCGTGGTGAACACGTCCTTCATGATGGGCGGATCGCTCGGACTGGCCGTGCTGGCCAGCCTGGCCGCGGCACAGACGGCGGAACTCGGCGCGATGGGCGCCGCGATGCCGGCGGCGCTGGCGGGCGGGTATCGCGTGGCCTTCGCGGTCGGCGCGGTGTTCGCTGCATCCGGCGGATTGCTCGCGCTGCTGCTGCGCGAGCCGGCGCCGCAAGCCGACGCGGCGGCGCCGGTGGCGCACCCGGGGTGAGGGCCTGTCGGCCCAGTCGCGCCCCTCACTTCGGGACGACTCCGACGATGACTTCGCCGATCACTTGCCCAGCAGCGGCCACACGTACTTCACCGGCACCGCGTAGGTGATGCCGCTCGGCGCGCTGAGCGCCGATTCACGCGTCCCCTTGAGCACCACCATGTTGACGATGCCCACCACCTTGCCGGTACGGATGTCCAGCAGCGGACCGCCGCTGTTGCCCGGATAGGCCGTCGCGTCGAGTTGCAGGAATTCCATCGCGCCTTCGCGCAGCTGGCGCACCGCGCGCTCGGACAGCGTGTTCGAGGTCGGCGCGGGCAGCGCCGCACGCGTGATCGCGGCCACGGTGCCGCGGTGCGTCGCCATCGTCACGCCCAGCGCCGTGCCGATCGGATAGCCCATCAGCGCCACGGCGGCGCCCTCGCGCACCACGGGCTGGTCGCCGTCGGTTTCGGCCAGGGGCAGCACGTCGACCAGCGCGCCCTTGTCGTCAGCCAGTTCCAGGATCGCCAGGTCGCGCGCCGTGTCGCGGCGCAGCAGCTTCACGGCCCGCAGTTGCGGCTGCCCCGACGCGTTACCCACCGCGGGCACGGTGATCATCAGGTCCTTCTCGATCGGGTTCGGGATCACGTGCGCGCAGGTGACGATGCGCCGGCCGTCGGCGACCGCGAAACCCGTGCCGCGAAAACCGAAGCGCGGGTTGTCCGTGGCCGCGAAGGTCCCCACCGCCACCACGGCCTGCCGACTGCGGTCGATCAGGTCGGGCAGCGTGTTGGACATCTCCTGCGCCCGCGCCGGCGCGGACGCGCCGAACAGTCCCGCCATGCCCAGGGCGCCCCCCGCGCCCAGTGCCAGCAGCTCGCGGCGCCTCGGCGCCGTGGCACGCATGCCGCGATTGCTCGGCTCATTCACGGGATCGGACGTCGGATCGGACATCGGGTCGGACATCGGGTCGAACATCGGAACGGTACTGCCAGTCATGCGGCCAAGTCCTTCGTCGTGGTGCCCATCTCCAACGTGGAGACGAAGCTGCGCCAATGGCGGTCGGGTTCGTCGATGCGGAAGCCGTAGAAGCTGCCCTGCTCGGTGTCCTTGCGTCGCACCGCGCGCGCGCGGTCACGTGCGCGGTCTCGTTGTGGCCGAGCTCGATCTCCACCGTGCCGTCCTGGTTCAGCGGCAGGTCGTGGTCGCACTCGGCCTGGAAACCATGCGCCGACACCTCGATCACATCCAGGTCGAAATGCCCCAGCTGGCTGTCGTTGGCGGCACGGATGTCGAGATGGCCCGGGCAGCGGATCGAGTAGCGCGGGTATTGCCGCAAGGAACGCCCCAGGTCCTGACCGCCGCCGCTGAGCATCGGCAACACCTCGCGGAACTGCGCGTCGTCGCGGTACACCGACCACAGCAGCGCCTTCTTGCGGTCGTCCATCGTCGGGAACACCGGCACGACCTGGTTGAAGAAGTGGTCGAGCAGCGCCGGCGTCATGACCGGGTCGTTGGTCGTGTGGAAGCGGCGTTCCGGCAGCCGGATGTTGGGCAGCCGGTGGCGGAAGAAGTAGTGGTGCAGGTTCTTCTCCGGCCGGCGACCGCGGTAGCGGCGCTCGAACAGCGCGTCGGCCTCGTGCAGGTCCAGCGTCGCGCCGACCGCGGGCGCGCCGTTGGCGAAGTCGTACTCGGCCACCGTCTGCTCGCGCAGCCGCGTGAAGGACAGCAGCGCCTCGTAGAGCTCGATCTTGTCAGGGTTCACGGCGATCACCAGGTGCCGCGTGTCGAAGTACTCGGTGCAGTACTGGTGCATGAACTTCATCAGCGGGAACAGGATCGCGCCGCCGGTCTTGCGGAACGCGGGCGCGATCGCCAGCGCCGAGATCTCCGCGACCTTGCCGCCCTTGGCGCGCACCCCCTCGAGGTCGAAGACCGACTGCAGCGGGAAGCCGAAGACGCCCTCGCGCACCATCGAGATGGTGCCCACCACCTGGCCGTCGTACTTGGCGCACAGCGTCGTGGTCGTCGGCAGCGCGTGATAGATCGTCACGCGCAGGCCGCTCGGGTCGGGTTTCATGAAGCCGCTGCCGACGTAGGCGTCGTGCAGGATGCGGAAGCAGGCGTCGAGTTCCTCCTGCGTGTCCGCGACCTTCAGCTCCAGGCGCTCCGACGGCGCGGGATCGCAATCCACCATGCGCCGGTAGACCGCGAAGCGCATCGGCTTCGGGAGCGAGGAGAACAGGCGCCGCAGCCCCTGATGGAGCCGCTTGCGCAGGCTGGATCGTCGAATCTGGCTCATGACCGTCCCCTCCCCGGGCGCGGTGGTGCCACCGTTACGCGGTCCCCGCGGCGATCGACCTCAGGATCGGACGCCTCAACGGATCGCGGCCTGCAGCTTGCGCACCTCGGCTTGTTGCTCGAAATTCGGTCCCAGGTCTGCCAGGCGCTTGAGTTCCGCCTCGGCCTCGCCCTTGTTGCCACCCGCCACGTAGAGCTGCGCGAGGCGCAGCCGGTACGCGGGAATGGTCGGCGCCTGCTTCACGGCGTCCTTCTGCACCTCGATGGCCTTGGCGTTCTGCCCCTTGGCGGCCAGCGCCTCGGCCAGCGTGTCCATGTACGGCGGCACGTTGGGACGGAGCTTGTTCGCTTGCTGGGCAAATTTCAAGCCCTCATCCGCCTTGCCGGCCCGCAGCCGCAGCCAGGCGACGTTGTTGGCCGCCGCCGCATTGTCCGGATTGGCGGCCAGCACCGCCTGGTACCGCTGCTCGGCCTCAGGATAACGGCCGGCGTTGAGCGCCACGTCGCCGAGGTGATACGTGAACAGCTCGTCCGACTTGAACTTCGCCAGATACGCGGCGGCCCAGCGGTCCGCCTCGTCCTTCTTGCCGGACTCGATCAGCACACTGTGCAGCGCGATCGCGAGCTCGGTGTTGGGCACCTTCGCACCGGCGTCCGCGGCCAACTGATCCGCCTTGCGGTAGGCCGCGATCGCGGCCGGTGCATCCTTGCGTGCACGGGCGATGTCGCCCTCGAGCTTCCAGCCCAGCCCGAACTTCGGCTGCGCCGTCTGCAGGCCCTTGGCCGCCGTCAGCGCCAGGTCGGGCAGCCCCAGTTGCAGGCTCTTCTCGACCACCTTGCGGGCCAGCTCTCCATCACCGGGCGCGATGGCCTGGGCACGCTTGAGCGCCGCGGTCGCAGCCGCCTTGTCGCCCGCCTGCGCATGCAGATCCGCCAGCCGCAGCGGACCGAGCGGCGAGCGGGGCTGCAAGGTCGCGACCTTGTTGAAGCTGCTGATCGCCTGCTGGCGGTCACCCGTGGCGGCCTGCACCTGGCCCAGCAGGTCGACCAGCGCCGGGTTGTCCGGGCTCGCCGTCACGCCTTCCTGCGCCAGCGACAGCGCCGTCTTGAAGTCCTTCTTCTCCATCAGCAGGCCGACCGCCGCCTGGCGCGGCGTCGCGTCGTCCGGATGCTGCTTGGCGAGTTCCGTCAGGCGCTTGACGGCCGCGTCCCTGTCGATCAGCTTGTGGGTCAGCTTCAGACCCAGGAGGGCCATCTCCGCGCGCAGGTTCTTCGGCTCGGCCTTGAGCACCGCTTCATAGCGCTTGACGGCGTCCTCGGCCTTGCGGTCCTGCAGGTCCTGCGCGACCAGGCTGTTGGCCGCGGTCATCGAGCCCGGGTCGCGCTTGACCGCTTCCTCGAAGCTCGCCCGCGCGCCCGCGCGGTCGCCGCGCAGCAGCGCCAGGCGGCCGCGCAGCTCGGCGGGCGTCGCGGACTTGGGATCCTTCTTCTCCAGCGCCGCGATCGCCTGCGAGGCGCCCGCATCGTCCTTCTTGCGCGCCAGCACGCTGATCAGCGCGATGTCGGCCACGGTGCCCTTGTCCTCGGCCGCCAGCTGGCGCAACGCGGCCAGCCCGGCCGCTTCCTGGCCCTTCTGGATCTGGTTGAGCGCCAGCCCGACGCGGCTGCGCACGTCGTTCGGGTTGGCCTCGGCGGCGCGCGCCAGGAAGCGCTCGGCCTCGCCGCCCTGCCCTTGCTTGAGCCGGATCTCGGCGGCCAGCGCGAGCGCCTCCGACGAAGCCACCTTCGCATCGAGCGCCGGTTGCAGCGTGGTCATCGCCTGCTCGGCATCGCCGCCGCGCAACTGCAGCTGCGCCAGGGCGACGCGTGCCGGCTGCGCCTCGGGCGCGGCCTGGATGACCTTGCTGTACTGCGACTCGGCCTGTCGCAAGTCCCCGTTGGCCTGCGCCACCCGACCCGCCAGGAAGAGCGCGCGCTCGTTGTTCGGCGCCACCTTCAGCAAGGCCTGCGTGAGGTCGGTCGCCTCCTTGACCTGGCCCGCGTCCATCGCGAACACGGCGGCGTAGTAGTAGGTCTGGGGGTGCTGCGGCGCGGCCGCCTTCATCGCGGCGACGGCGTCCTTGGCCCCGGCCTTGTCACCGGCGCGCATCAGCTGGTTGATCAGCCCGGCATGCGCGCCGACAAGCTTCTTGTCGAGCTCCAGCGCCTTGCGGAAGCTCGCGACCGGTTCCGCCGATGGCGCCTCGGCCAGCACCTGCAGCTCGCCCTTGAGCTGCCAGGCCTCGGCCGACTGCGGCGACTTCTCCAGCACGCGCTCGACCTCGGCGCGGGCCTCGGGCAGCTTGCCCTCGCTGGTCAGCAGACGCACGTTGACCAGGCGCACCGCCGCACTGTCGGGCGTCGCGCGCAGCGCCGCGTCCGCGGCCTTGCGCGCTTCGGCCATCTTCTGCTTCGCGACATAGGCGCCGACCAGCGTCATCTGCAGATCGGCCTCGTCGGCGGCGTTCTGCAGATGGGCGTTGCCGTACTGACCGAGCAGCTCGTCGACCTTGCCCTGCATCAGCAGCAGCCGCGCCTGCAGCGCGACCAGCGCGTCGCCGCCGAAGCCTTGCGTCTTGGCCTTCCCGGCCTCGATCGCCGCGCCGGCGACATCGCCGCTGTCCAGCAGCGCCTTGGCGAGCAGGTAACGCGCCTCGGCCAGCGACTCGTCCTTCTGCAGCGCGTTCTTGAGCTGGATGATCGCGGCCTTGTTGTCCCGCTTCTCCAGGTGGCCCTTGGCGGACTTCACCAGGTCCTGCGCGGACTCGCCGAAGCAACCGGCCAGCAGCAGCGCCGAGCCCAGCGCCAGCGCGGTCGCGCCGCGCCGCAACGCCCGGCGGCCGTCGCGGGAAAGGCCGGCGTCCGCCACGCCGCAGTCAGCAGTCTGGGGGGCAGGCAAGGGTCCGGTCATCTTGGTGTTCTCAGGCTTGCGGGACATGCGTCGTCTCTTTCGCTGTCGGGTGGTCTGTCGGGTGATCGATGCTCAGGCCTTGACGCCGAGGCGGGCCATCAGGTCGTACAGCGTCGGCCGGCTGACCCCCAGCAGGTCGGCGGCCTTGGCGATGTTGCCGTCGGTACGGGCCAGCGCGGCCACGACGGCCTGGCGCTCGGCGCGCTCGCGCACGGTGCGCAGGTCGAGGTCGGCCGCGTCCGCCGGCACTTCGCCGCCGGCGGGCAACGGCAGGTTGAGGTCGTCGGCGGTGATGCGGTCGCCGTCGGCCATGATCGACGCGCGCTTCATGACGTTCTGCAGTTCCCGCACGTTGCCGGGCCAGCGGTGGGCCTCGACCGCGCGGATCGCATCGTCGGCCAGGCGCAGGATGGGGCGGCGCTGCTCCGACGAGAAGCGGCGCAGGAAGGCATGGCTCAGCAGCACCGCGTCGCCGGCGCGATCGCGCAGCGGCGGGATGTCGACGACGATCTCCGCCAGGCGGTAGAAGAGGTCTTCGCGGAACAGGCCCTGCTCGATCTTGGCCTTCAGGTCCTGGTGCGTCGCGCCGACGATGCGCACGTCGACCGCGATCTCCTGACGCCCGCCCAGGCGTTCGATGCTGCGTTCCTGCAGGAAGCGCAGCAGCTTGGCCTGCAGCGACATCGGCAGGTCGCCGATCTCGTCGAGCATCAGGGTGCCGCCGTGCGCGGTCTCGATCTTGCCGACCGTGGTCTTGGTCGCGCCGGTGAAGGCGCCGCGCTCGTAGCCGAAGAGTTCGCTCTCGAGCAGCGCCTCGGGGATCGCCGCGCAGTTGATCGCGACGAAGCGGCCCTTGCGCTTGGACGCGTCGTGCAGCGACTGCGCCAGCACTTCCTTGCCGGTGCCGCTCTCGCCGAGCAGCAGCACGGTGGCGTCGCTGCCGGACACGCGTTCGACGGTGCGGCAGATGCGCTGCATCTGCGCGTCGCGCGTGAGCAGCTTGCCGGTGGGTTCGCCGTCCTGCTGGGTGAGCAGCCGCTGGTTCTCCTGCTGCAGCTCATGCAGGCGCATCGCGCGCTCGACGGTCAGCACCAGCACGTCCGGATCGACCGGCTTGGCCAGGAAGTCGTAGGCGCCCATGCGGATCGCGCGCAGCGCATTGCTCTGGTCGTTCTGGCCGGTGAGCACGATGATCTTGGTGCCGGGTTCGAGCTCGATCAGCTTCTCGAGCAGCTTGAAGCCCTCGGAGGTCGAGTCCTGGTCGGGCGGCAGCCCGAGGTCCATCGTGACGACCGGCGGCTTGTGCCGGCGGAACTGCAGCACCGCGCTGGCGACGTCATCGGCGGTGACGGACTCGAAGCGGTCCATCGACCACTTCAGCTGCTTCTGCAGCGCGAGGTCGTCCTCGACGATCAGCAATGCGGGAGGTTGAGCGCTCATGTGGACTCCCGCCGCTTCGCGGGACCCTTCGGGAGGGAGGGCGTGCCGCCTTCGGGCGGCCGTGCGTCGGCGCTCATCGCGCCTCCACCAGTCCGGCATCGCTGCCCGACTGGGCGAAAAACAGCGGCAGCAAGATGGTGACCTTGGTGCCTCGTCCGGGCGCGCTTTCCACGTTGATCTTCCCTCCAAGTTCCTGCAGGTACTGATAGCTCTCGTAGGCGCCGATGCCCATGCCCGCCGCCTTCGTCGTCTGGAACGGCTTGAACAGCCGTTGATCGATGAACTCCTGCGACATGCCGCAGCCAGTATCTTCCACTTCCACCTGCGCGTGGCTGCCCACGCGCTGCAATCGCAGCGTCACGCGGCCGTCGATCGGCGTCGCGTCCAGCGCGTTCTGCACCACGTGGCCGAGCACGCGCTCGATGCGTTCCTCATGGCCACGCGCGCTGACCTCGTCGCGCAGCTCCAGGTCCAGCGCGCGGCCCTTGCTGACGGCCGCCGCGGCCAGCCGCCGCGCGATCGCCGTCAGCGCGACGCCGCCGGCGCTGCCGTGATGCGGCTTGTCGCCCTCGCGCAGCTGCAGCATCAGCTGCCGCATCTTCTCCAGGGAGTTCTCCACCGTGTCCAGCATGTCCTGCTGGAACTCCGGGTTGTCGCGCAGCCGCTTGGCGTTCTTCATCATCAACGACAGCTGCGTGACGATGTTCTTGAGGTCGTGCACCACGAAGGCCGACATGCGGTTGAAGGCCTCGAACTTGCGCGCCTCCAGCAGCGCTTCCGCCGCCTGCATCTGCGCGAGGTAGCTGGCGGCCTGCTGGGCGGCGGTGCGCAGCAGGTCGCGCACCTCCCAGTTCAGCTCCAGCCGGGTGCGCGGCTGGCCCAGGATCACCCAGCCCGTCAGCGCGCCCGCATTGAGCAGCGGGATCAGCAGCCAATGGCGGGCATCGCCGGCGATCGCCTCGGGCAGCGGCGCATGTTCGTAGGCGGCCGGGTCGCGGCGCCACTCGTCGAGGTCGACGATCCACGCGCGCTCCTGCAGCAGTCGCAGCAGCGGCTCGTCGGCGGTCAGCGGCTGGCGGTCGTCGTTGAGGTTCCAGCGCGCGGCCTGCTGGTACTCCGCGGCTGGCGCCGCCACCGGCGCGCGACGCAACCACAGCGCGCCGGCCGGGCTCTCCACCAGATGGGCCAGCCCGCGGATCACCGATTCGCCCAGCTCCGCCGGCGACGCGCTGGCCGAGAGCATCGCGGTGAAGCGCAGCCATTCCTGCCGGTAGTCGTAGCGGTAGCTGAAGAAATGCTTGCTGATGTAGACGCGCAGCTTGGCGCGCAGCGAGCCCGACAGGCCCATCGTCAGCAGCGCCAGCACGCCCACCGCGAGCAGCACCTGCTGCAGCGCGCGTCCCCATTCGCCGCCGGTGTAGCGGACGTAGTAGCCGATGCCCGACACGCCGAGCAGGTACACGCCGACGATCAGCAGCGTCGCCGAGTGGAAGGCCGCGGTGCGCGAGACATGCAGCTTGTCCAGCCACTTCTTGTGCCGGCGGCTGGCCAGCCACAGCAAGGGCACGGCCAGGCTGTGCACGGCGGCGCGCACGCTGAGGGCGTCGCCGTCGAACTGCGCGAACAGCGAGGCCTGCGAGAACACGAACACGTCGAACGCGAACACCGCGCCCAGGCCCAGGCTGACCGGCTTGGCGTTCCAGCGCGCGTCGCTGTCGATGTTGCGCAGCATCTGCTCGATCAGCACCAGCCCGAACACGCCCAGGCCCAGCCAGGCCATCGTCATCGGACGCTGCATCGTGACCAGCGGCGCGTCGCCCCAGTAGCGCCACAACGGCAACGCGACCGCGGTGACCACGCCGGCCCACGCGAGCCATTGCAGCGGCCGCGCGACGCCGGCGCTGCGCGAGCGGCCGTCGTCGTCGCGCGATTCGATCAGCGCCAGGATGAAGGAGAACCACGCGCCGTAACGCAGCGCGTCGCAGATGGGCAGGAGCACGAGGGCGGGCCACTGGTGGCCGCCGAGCCAGCCCTGCTCGACCGCGGCGTCAAGACCGGCCCACAGGGCCGTCAGCAGCAATGCGGCCTGCAGTCGCAGCGCGCGGCGCCGGTGCTGGCCGAACTGGGGCAACACCACGACCGCCAGGGCCAGATGCGCGAATACCGCGACGATCCCCGACGCGGCGCCGAGGCTCAGGGTGTTGGCCCACATGGATCAATGTCCCGACGCGCGGGCCGCGATCAGGAACGGCCGCGGACACCGGCGCAAAAATGGACGCAGAAACGGGACGCCGGGAGCGCAACGCTCCGCCGTCGCGCTCAGCGCGCCCCCCGGCCCGTCAGGACCACCGCCACCGTCTCGAGCATGATCAGCAGGTCGAGGAACAGCGTGTGGTTCTTGACGTAGTACAGGTCGTACTGGAGCTTCTCCAGCGAGTCCTCGATGGTCGAGCCGTATTCGTAGCGGACCTGCGCCCAGCCGGTCACGCCCGGCTTCACGCTGTGGCGCACCGCGTAGTACGGGATCTGCGCGACCAGCTCGTCGACGAAGAACGGGCGCTCGGGACGCGGGCCCACCATGCTCATCTCGCCGCGCAGCACGTTGATCAGCTGCGGCAGCTCGTCGATGCGGACCTTGCGGATGAAGTTGCCGACGCGCGTGACACGGGCGTCGTTCTTGGTCGCCCACTGGGGGCGGCCGTCCTTCTCGGCGTCGTTGCGCATGCTGCGGAACTTGATCACCTTGAAGGTCGCGCCGTTCAGGCCGACGCGTTCCTGCGTGTAGAAGATCCCGCCGGGCGATTCCAGCTTGATGAGCAGCGCGGTGACGGCCATGATCGGCGCGGTCGCGACCAGCAGCACCAGCGAGGACACGAGGTCGAAGGCGCGCTTGACGGCGCTGCGCAGCACGCCCTGGTTGAAGCCGTCGCCGAAGATCAGCCAGCCGGCGTGGACGTGGCTGATCTTGATCTGCGCCAGCGTCTTCTCGAAGTAGGTGGCCAGGTCCACGACGCGGATGCCGTAGAGCTTGCAGTCCAGCAGCTGGCGCAGCGGCATGCTGCCGCCGCGGCGCTCGGACAGCGCCACGACGATCTCGTCCACGCCCAGGCGCATCGCCGCGTCGGTCAGGCTCTCGGCGGCCAGCAGTTCATGCGCGGGCACCTGCGGGTCGATCTCGTTCGGGCCGGGCAGGAAGCCGACGATGTGCGCATGCGGATCGGCGGCGCGCAGGCTCTCACTGACGGCCAGCGCGGCATGGCCGCTGCCGAAGATCAGGATCTTGGTCCGGCCGGCGCCCTGCGCGCCGGAGTGCGCGGCGTACACGCGGTGCACCATGACCAGCGCGACGGCCAGCATGGCGGTCGTGGTCAGCAGGTCGCGGTGGGAGACGGTGGCGGGGATCAGGCTGAACAGGCCGTAGGCCAGCGGCAGGCCGATCAGCAGCGCGAAGAGCGCGCGGGCGCAGGACTGCGTCAGCGAGCGCTTGTGGGATTGGGAGTAGAGGCCGGACGCGGAGTTGATGACGAACATGCCGCCGGCCAGCGAGAGCCCGTAGGACGCGGCGAAGGTCACCATGTGCTCGCTGCTGCCCTGGCTCAACGCGACCGCGAACACCGCCGCCACGATCAGGCCCAGGTCGAAGAGCACCTGGACCAGGGTTCGACGATGGAGGTAATGGTTAAAAATTCGAATCATGCCCGTCCCCAAAGCTGGTCACGGCATCCTCTCGGGATGCTGTCGCCGACCCGGGTGAACCTCTCAGGACCGCTCGTCGCGAACACGTCCTCCGCCAGAGGAGGCCCCATTCGCTGCGGGGGGCATCATGCCTCCCACCCCCAGGCTTGAAAGCCCCCTGTTTGCAGGGGCGTTCGCCTTGCAATCCGGCTCGGTTGAACCCGTCTCGCCGACCGCCGCAGAATCCCCGAATCGACCCCTTGGCGCGTTGACCGGGGCCATTGTCTGTAGGCCCTGTTAGGTGCAAACCCCCTGACTGAATGCTTTGAGGGGCTCTCGTGCGGGAATGCACGTGAGTGAGGGGGGTGCCCCCTCGATCAAGGGACAGGCCCGCGTCGTCCCGACGTCGGCTTGTCAGAGAGGAACCGTGAAGGGACGACCAGGGAAACGACGGACGAAAAAAAACGCCCACCGAAGTGGGCGTCGTTTTGACGTCGCATGACCGTCGCATGACCGTCGTGTGACAGCCGGATCCCTCTCCCGAGGGCCCCGGCCTCGCGCCGACGATCAGCGCACGACGGCGATCTGCTCGCGGTTGCCGCCCTTGTACGTGTACAGGGTCAGCGCGCCGTTCTTGATGTCGCCCTTGGCGTCGAACGCGATCGTGCCGGTCACGCCCTTGTAGTCGGCCGTCTTGGCCAGCACCGGCAGGTAGACCTTCGGATCGGCGGACTTGGCCTTGACCATCGCGTCGACCATCACGTTGACCGCGTCATAGACGTACGGGGCGTAGATCTGGACCTCGACCTTGTACTTGTCCTTGAACTTGGTCTTGAAGGCGTCCAGCGACTTCTTCGACTCGCCTTCCACGCCGCCCGCTTCCGCGCAGACGACCTGGCTGTCGGCCAGCGTGCCGGCGGACAGCTTGGGCAGTTCGGCCGTGCAGATGCCGTCGCCGCCCATGAACTTGGCTTCGATGCCCAGCTGCTTCATCTGGCGCAGCATCGGGCCGGCGACGGCGTCCATGCCGCCGAAGAAGACGACGTCGGGCTTCTTGCCCTTCAGGGAGGTCAGGATGGCGGTGAAGTCCGTGGCCTTGTCGTTGGTGAATTCACGACCGACGACCTTGCCGCCGGCGGCCTTGACGCCCTTCTCGAATTCATCGGCGACGCCCTGGCCGTAGGCCGTGCGGTCGTCGATGACGGCGATGGACTTGCCCTTCAGCGAGGTCACCGCGTACTTGCCCAGCGTGCCGCCCAGGTGCACGTCGTCGGCCACGACGCGGAACGCCGTCTTGTAGCCGTTGCGGGTGTACTTGGGGTTGGTCGCCGACGGCGAGATCTGCGGGATGCCGGCGTCGCTGTAGATCTTGGACGCCGGGATCGTCGTGCCGGAGTTCAGATGGCCGATGACGCCGTTGACCTTCGAGTCGACCAGCTTCTGGGCGGCGGCGGTGCCCTGCTTCGGATCGCCGGCGTCGTCTTCGGCCAGCAGCTCGAACTTGACCTTCTTGCCGCCGATCGTCACGCCCTTGGCGTTCAGCTCGTCGATGGCCATCTTGGCGCCCAGTTCGTTGTCCTTGCCCAGGTGCGCGATGGCGCCGCTGGTGGGACCCACGTGGCCGATCTTGACCACCGCATCCTGCGCCAGGGCGGCGCCGCTTGCGGCAATGGCGATTGCGCCCACGATCACATTCAGCTTGGATTGCATCTAGGAACCTCCGACTCGGGAATATGTGGAATGACGTTGAGTTCTCAACGCGAGCGACCATACCCCGAAAGACGGAAGCGTTTCCATAGTGAAAATGCTGTGAACGCGGTCACGGCGCAGACGTTGTCGCGCCCCTGTCACCGGGGCAAACCCGGATGGTTTTCGCAGGAGTGCGACGGCGTGCACACAGGCCGCACGCGAAGTGCGGATTTCCGCCCAGTCGATCGCGCATCAGGGGGATTCGCGCCCTGCCCATGGGCTTCGCGGCACCACGACGGCGCAACGCGTCATCGGCCTGGCACCAGCCCGGCGCGGGCTTCGCCTGGCGACGAAATGACAAGAATCAGTCGGCTCAGGCCGACATGACGTGGTGATTCAGCGTCAGGCCGAGCGCCTTGTAGGCCTTGAATCGTCCGCGTCCCGCGGCGACCTGGTCGGCGTCGGTGGAGACCAGCTCCAGCACGCGCTCGAAACGCTCGAGGCCGGGCGGTACGCCGGGCTCGAAATTGAGCAAGACCTGGCACCCGGCCAGCGCATCGAGCTGGTCCGAGAGCAGGATCGGGGTGCGCGCCCGCAGCGCCGTCGGGGTGTCGGCGCGCAGCAGCAGGTGCGGGAGGAATTCGCCGGGCTCGAAGGTCCAGAGCGTCTGGTCCAGCCGCTCCAGCAATCGCATCGGGCCCCAGATGCCGACGGTCAGTCCCGCCGCCTGCGTCTTGCGCAGCAGGCGGCAGGCGTAGACCTGGCGGTCGGGCACGCCGGTATAGAAGTTGACTTCCGTCACCGGACCCGCCCTTCCCTCGTCAGCTTGCGGAAGTTCCGAAGAACGCCGACGGCGTTCAGCGGACCTGCGACAGCACGAAGTGCGTCAGCAGACCGACCGGCCGGCCGGTCGCGCCCTTGGCGCCGCCGCCCTTCCAGGCGGTGCCGGCGATGTCCAGGTGGCCCCAGCGGTACTTGGACGCGAAGCGCTGCAGGAACTTCGCGGCGGTGATGGAACCGCCCTCGCGGCCGGCGACGTTGGCGACGTCGGCGAAGTTGGTCTTCAGGCCGTCGGCGTAGTCGTCGTCCAGCGGCAGGCGCCAGCACGGGTCCAGCGCCGTCTCGCCGGCGGCGCTCAGCGCGGCGGCCAGTTCATCGTCGCTCGCGTACATGCCCGAACGCACGCCGCCCAGCGCGATCACGCAGGCGCCGGTCAGCGTCGCGACGTCGACGACGGTCGCGGGCTTGAAGCGCTCGGCATAGGTCAACGCGTCGCACAGGATCAGGCGGCCTTCGGCGTCGGTGTTCAGGATCTCGATGGTCTGGCCCGACATCGAGGTCACCACGTCGCCCGGCTTGACCGCGCGGCCGCTGGGCATGTTCTCGCAGGCGGCGATCAGCACGACCAGGTTGATCTTCGGCTTGAGCTCGACCACGGCGCGCAGCGTGCCCAGCACGGAGGCGGCGCCGCCCATGTCGAACTTCATCTCGTCCATGCCGGCGCCCGGCTTCAGCGAGATGCCGCCCGAGTCGAAGGTGATGCCCTTGCCGACCAGCACGACCGGTGCCTGGGTCTTGGCGGCGCCTTCGTACTTCGCGACGATGAAACGCGGCGGCACGTCGGAGCCCTTGGCCACCGACAGGAAGGAGCCCATGCCCAGCTTCTCGATGCCCTTCTGGTCCAGGACCTCGACCTTGATGCCGTGGCTCTTGGCCAGGGCCTTGGTCTGGTCGGCCAGGTAGGCCGGCGTGGCGACGTTGGGCGGCAGGTTGGCGCATTCGCGCGCGACGGCGATGCCGGCGCCGATGGCCTGGCCGCGGGTCAGGCCGGCCTTGACCGCCTTGACGTCGTCCTTGCCGTGCAGCAGGGCGATCTTCGTCAGCTTCGACGCGGCGGGCGCGCTGGGCTTGGTCTCGCGGTAGACGTAGGTCGCTTCCAGGGCGGCGAGCACGGTCTGCTCGGCCAGGGACTCGGTCAGCTCGGCACCGAAGCCGGCGTAGGCCACCGAGGCGCCCGTCGCGCCCTTGCCCTTGAGCTGGCCCAGCGCGGCGCCCAGCGCGCTGCGGGCGGCCTTGAGCGAGGCGCCGCTGGCGGCGACGATCAATCTGGGGGCCTTCAGGCCGGCGGGACGAACCAGGGACAAGACCTGACCCGCTTTCAGCTCGAAGTCGCCGAGCTTGACGGCATCCTTGACCAGGGCGGTGACGGTCTTGTCGAGCGAGGCCGGCAGGCTGTCGCCCGCGACGACCAGCACGAGGGCGTCAGCGCCGTGCGACGACAGGGCGTCGAGGGAAACGAGCTGAGAGCGGAAGTCCATAATGCCGAGAAGTAGATAAAGTGCCCGGATGTTATTCGATTCAACCGTACGCAAGGAACTGGCCCGCAGTTTCGGATTGGCCTTCGTGGTCATCCTGACCATCGTCGTCACGATGCTGCTGGTGCGCTCGCTCGGCATGGCGGCCAAGGGCACGGTGGCCCCGCAGCACGTGCTGCTGTCGCTGGGTTATCTGGCCCTCGCCCAGTTGCCGGTGATGCTGAGCCTGTCGCTGTTCGTCGCCGTCGTCATGTCGCTGGGGCGCATGTACAAGGAATCGGAGATGACCATCTGGTTCGCCAGCGGCCTGGGCCTGACGCGCTTCGTGCGGCCGGTGCTGACGATGGCCTCGCCGGTGCTGGTCGTCGTGACGGTGCTGATGACCATCGTCTGGCCCTGGAGCAACGAGAACAGCGTGCAGCTGCGCGAGCAGTTCGAACAACGCAGCGACCTCTCGCGCGTCGCGCCCGGTCAGTTCCAGACCTCCAACGACGGCTCGCGCGTGTTCTTCATCGAGCGCGACCCGGCCGATGAATCCGCCGCCCGCAACGTCTTCATCATGAACAACACCGAGCACCTGGAGTCGGTGACGACCTCGGCGCGCGGCGCGCTGCAGTACAAGGACAACCAGCGCGTGCTGGTGCTGGATCACGGCCAGCGCAACGACGTGGACCAGCGCAACGGCGACAAGTCGGTGGCGCGCTTCCAGCAGTACCAGGTCGTCGTCGACGACGAGGTGATGCGCGCCGGCGGCACGCGCCCGCCCAAGACCCGCCCGACGCTGGACCTGCTGGTCGACCGCACGCCCCAGAACGACGGGGAACTGGCCTGGCGCTTCGGCATGATCCTGGGCTGCGTCAACCTGGTGCTGCTGGGGATCGGCATCTCGGCGACGAATCCGCGTCGCGCCAGCAACTGGAACCTGCTGTTCGCGCTGCTGGCCTTCATCGTCTACTTCAACCTGATCAACCTGACCCAGACCTGGGTGGTGGGCAACAAGATGAAGCTGGGGCCGGCGCTGATGGCGCTGCACGGCGGCGCCTTCCTGGTAACGCTGCTGCTGCTGCTCTGGCGCGAACAGGGCGCGCGACTGGGCGCCCCGCGCAGCGGCGTGCTGCCGGCCCCGCCCGAGAACCCGGCGTACGCGGAGACGGTCTTCGCCGCGCCCCCGGCCGGCATGGTGATCGCGCCGGCGTCGATGTCCGGCTCCACGCCGGGAGTGCCCACATGAGAACCGTCCGGCGGCTGCTGTACCGCGACATCCTCAGCTCCTTCACCCTGGTCATGGCCGGGTTCCTGGCGCTGTTCTTCTTCCTGGACTTCATCGACGACCTGGACCGCTTCCAGCGCCTGGGCCTGGGCATCGGGCTGGCGGTCTGGTCCAGCGTGCTGAAGCTGCCGGGCCGCTTCTACGAGCTGATGCCCATCGCGGTGCTGATCGGCACCATCTTCAGCATGGCGCGGCTGGCGCAGTCCAGCGAGTTCACCATCCTGCGCACCGGCGGCCTGGGTCCGCAGCGGGCGCTGGGCCTGCTGAGCGTGATGGCGCTGGCCTTCGCGGTGCTGGCCTTCGTCGTGGGCGACTTCGTCAACCCGTGGGCGGACCGCCAGGCGCAACTGCTCAAGTCCAGCGCCAGCGGCGGCGTCACGAACGCCCAGGGCGCCTGGTTGAAGGACCGCATCGGCGACTACAGCTACGCGGTGCACGTCGGCCGGGCCCGCGCCAACGGGACGATGGAGGACGTGCTCGTCTTCGAGTTCGACAGCAAGGGTGCGATGGCCACGCGGATGACCGCGAAGAATGCGACCGTCGACCCGACCGGCCGCTGGCTGATGAACGACGTGCGGCTGATGCAGTGGTCGCGCGCGCCGACGCCGCTGAACCAGCCGGCCCTGGCCGCGCCGCAGCACGCGGACCCGGCGGCGCCGCAGGACAAGCTGGCCGAGAACCCGGCCGTGCGCGAGATCCTGCTGCCGAAGTATGAGTGGCAGAGCCAGCTCCCCTCGGGCGTGGTGGCGGCCGCGGTGCAGCCGACCTGGAACATGTCGACGCTGGAGCTCTACCGCTACACGCGCCATCTCTCCTCGCAGGAGCAGTCGTCGGCGCAGCCGGAGATCCAGTTCTGGCGCAAGGCCTTCTATCCGTTCGCCTGCATGGTGATGGTGGCGCTGGCGCTGCCCTTCGCCTACCTGCATTTCCGCTCGGGCGGCATCAGCGTGAAGGTCTTCGGCGGCATCATGCTGGGCATCAGCTTCGTGGTGCTGAATGCGATCACCGGTCACCTCGGCCTGCTGCGCGACTGGACCCCGTGGCTCGTGGCCTCGGCGCCGAGCCTGCTGTACCTGGGCATCTCGATGGGCGCCTTCTACTGGCTGGTGCGTTATCGATGAGCGGCGGGATCGCCGCCTGCCGGGCCCCACGCGGGCCCTGTCGCCTGAGGGAGAACCGCTGATGGACAGTCTGCTGCTCTTCGCCCACGGGGCCCGCGATCCGGCCTGGGCCGGCCCGTTCCAGGCCATCGCCGCGGAACTGCAGATGCGCTGCCCGGACCTGCCGATCGCGCTCGCCTATCTCGAGCTGATGACGCCGGACCTGGCCACCGCCGCCGGCGCGCTGGTCGCCGTGGGCGCCACGCGCGTCCAGATCGTGCCCATGTTCCTGGGCGCCAGCGGCCATGTGCGCCGCGACGTGCCGCCGCTGGTGGAGTCGTTGCGCGGCGCAGCACCCGGGCGTGCTGTTCGTGCTGCACGACGCCATCGGCGAACAGCCCTCGGTGATCCGCGCGATGGCGGGCGCGACGCTGGACCTGATCTCGTCCGTCACGCTCCCCGCCGATCCGCTCAACCCCGCCACGCCGACCGTGCTGGCCCAGTCCTGACGCTCCGACGAGCCCCGCACTGAACCCGCCATGAACCTCCACCAGTTCCGCTTCGTCCAAGAGGCCGCGCGCCGCAACCTCAACCTGACCGAGACGGCCAAGGCGCTGTACACCTCGCAGCCGGGCGTCTCCAAGGCGATCCTGGAGCTCGAGGAGGAGCTCGGCGTCGACATCTTCTCGCGCCACGGCAAGCGGCTGCGCAGCATCACCGAGCCCGGCCGCCAGGTGCTGAAGTCCATCGAGATCATCATGCGCGAGGTCGGCAACCTCAAGCGCATCGGCGAGGAGTACTCCAAGCAGGATGTCGGCACGCTGTCGATCGCCACGACGCACACGCAGGCGCGCTACGTGCTGCCGGGCCCGGTCACGCAGCTGCGCAAGCAGTTCCCGCAGGTCAACATCGGCCTGCACCAGGGCAGTCCGGACCAGGTCGCGAAGATGCTGATCGACGAGACGGCCGACGTCGGCCTGGCGACCGAGTCGCTGTCGCAGTTCGAGGAGCTCGTCACCCTGCCCGCCTACGAATGGCAGCACGTGCTGGTGATGCGCGCCGAGCATCCGCTGGCGCAGCTCGAACGCATCGACCTCGAGCACCTGGCCGCGCAGCCGCTGGTGTCCTACCACCCGAGCTTCACCGGCCGCACCCGCATCGACCGCGCCTTCGCGCAACGCCAGCTCAAGCCCAACATCGTGCTGGAGGCGATCGACTCCGACGTCATCAAGACCTACGTCCGGCTGGGACTGGGCGTGGGCATCGTGGCCGAGATGGCGGTGCGCGAGGACCCGCCCGGCGGGGAACTCGTCTCGCGACCGCTGGGTCACCTGCTGGGACAGAACGTCGCGCGCATCGCCTTCAAGCGCGGCGCCTACCTGCGCAACTACGTCTACAGCTTCGCCGAGCTGCTGTCCGATCGCCTGAATCGCACGCTGCTGCAGCGCGCGATGAGCGGCGAGGCCAGCGACTACGATTTGTGAGCCCCACCATGCGCATTCACACTCCCGTTCCCGCGAGCCGCCTGCCCCAGCTGGGCGTGACGGTCTTCAGCGTCATGTCGGCGCTGGCGCAGCAGCACCAGGCGGTCAACCTGGGCCAGGGCTTCCCTGATTTCGAAGGCGATCCGGCGCTGCTGGACGCCGTCGACGCCGCGATGCGCGCCGGCCACAACCAGTACCCGCCGATGCCCGGCGTGCCGGCGCTGCGCCAGGCGATCGCCGCGAAGATCGAGACGCTCTACGGGCACTCGTACAACCCGGACACCGAGATCACCGTCACCGCCGGCGCGACGCAGGCGATCCTGACGGCGCTGCTCGCGATCGTGCATCCCGGCGACGAGGTCATCGTGCTGGAGCCGGCCTACGACAGCTACGCGCCCAACATCGCGCTGGCCGGCGGCGTCAGGGTGCCGGTGCCGCTGGATCCGGCGAGTTTCCGTCCCGACTTCGACCGCCTCCGCGCCGCGCTGACGCCGCGCACCCGCGCGATCATGATCAACAGCCCGCACAACCCCAGCGGCGCCGTCTGGAGCGCGGACGAACTGCGCCAGCTCGCCGAACTGCTGGACGGCACCGACGTGCTGGTGATCAGCGACGAGGTCTACGAGCACATGGTCTACGACGGCCAGACGCACCAGAGCGTGTCGCGGCTGCCGGAACTGGCCGCGCGCAGCTTCGTCGTGTCGAGCTTCGGCAAGACCTACCACGTGACTGGCTGGAAGGTCGGCTACGTGACCGCGCCGGCGCCGCTGATGGCGGAGTTCCGCAAGGTCCACCAGTACAACGTGTTCACGGTGAACTCCGCGATGCAGCACGGCATCGCGACCTACATGCGTGACCCCGCGCCCTACCTGGGCCTGAGCGATTTCTACCAGCGCAAGCGCGACCGCTTCCGCGCCGGACTGGCGGGCTCGGCCTTCGTGCTGCGCCCCTGCCCCGGCAGCTACTTCCAGTGCGTCGATTACAGCGCGCTGCCGGCGCCGCTGGCCGCGATGGGCGACATGGAGATCAGCCAGTGGCTCACGCGCGAGATCGGCGTCGCAGCGATTCCACTGTCGGCGTTCTACGGCGGCGGCAGCGACGCGAAGGTCATCCGCTTCTGCTTCGCGAAGAAGGACGAGACCCTGGACCTCGCGCTGGAGCGCCTGAAGAAGATCTGAGCCAGGACGATCAGCGTCCCTTGGGCTCGCGTGGCGCGTCGTCCTCGACGAGCGACAGATCCAGATCCACCGACTGCGTGAGTGGCGTCCGCGACGCGGCTGGCGACTGCCAGACCATCGTGGCCATCTGGTCCGCCGGCGCGGTCGCATCCAGCGGCAGCACGACGTCGATGGACGACCCGTCGATCTCGTGCTCGGCGCGGTCCCGCGCCACCGCGTACAGCAGCAACAGGTCGCGATAGGCCGGCAGCCCCAGGTCCCCGCTGTACTCCTGGTGGTTGGACAGCAGGTCCTGCAACAGGCTCATGCTGCCCTCGGGATCGGACCAGGCGGCCTCGAGCCGCTCGATCAGTTCCCCGTGGGTCTCCAGCGCCTCGCCCTGGTTCAGGTCGTCGCTCCACGACGGCGCACGGGCGTGGAACTGCTCGGCGAAGCGCGCCCCGACGCGGTCGAAGGCCTCGCGGTCGCCGCGACGCTGATAGAGCTCCATCAGCTTCAGGAACGGCAGGCCGCTCGCCGCGTCGCGGTGGTTCAGGCGCGAGGACAGCAGCTCGATCGCCGCGTCGTCCTGGCCCAGCACCATGAAGAAGTCGACCTGCTGCTCGAGGTCGATGAGTTCCTCGACCGTCACGGTGACACCGCCGACGCCCAGGTCGGCCGACAGCGGTGCCGGCCGCGTATCGCCGCGCTCGAACTGCAGGCTCAGCGGCTCCAGCGCATCGAGCGCGGCCAGGGCGTCGAGCGCGTCGTCCGCCGCCGTGGTCGGCGCCCGGGCCGGCCGCTGGACGGAGGACGCGGGCGGCGTGGGCGACATCAAGGGCGCGGGACGGGTCGGCTCCTCGTTGAGGCTCAGCGGCATCGGGATCGTCGACGGCGCCAGGGACGCCACCGGACCGTCGCTCGACAGGTGCGACATCAACGGCACCGGCGAGCTGTGCGGATCGGTGGGCGTGAACGGGGACGGACCGGTCGGCACCGGCGGCAACACCGTCTCGGCCCCTTGCAGATCGTGGCGGGAGTCGCCCAGCCAATGCTGGCCCGCTTCACGCTTCTGCACGCGGTTGCTGCGCCACAGCAGCAGGCTGCTCGCGGCCAGCGCCAGGCTCAGCAGGCTCAGGCCCAGTACCCAGACGGACGACGACGCGTTGCCCCCGCTCGCGGCATGCTCGCGCGCGGCCTGCAACTCCTGGCGCAGCGTGGTCATCGCGGCCATCGTGCGCTTCTGCTCGGCCTGCATGTCGGCGAGCTGCTTCTGCATCGCCAGCATCTGCTGGCGCGCGTCCTCGGCGGCGCTCGCGGCACTGGCGGCGGCCTCGGCGGCCAGCAGCGCGGGTGCCGTCGGCTGCAGCGCTTCCATGGGTTCCAGCGACAGGCGCGGCGTCGGAGCCCGCACCACGCGGGCGTCGCGCGCCTGGGTGCGGTTCTGGCTCTGACGCGCCTCACGCGACGGGTTCGAACGGACGCCGTCGGTGCCAGGACTTGCCTCCGCCGTACGACGCTGGGGGCGACGTGGCCGCTCGGCCGTGCTGCCCGAGGCACCAGGCGTTGCCGCGGCGGCGATCGCCAGCTCACTGCCGACGCGCGGTGTCGACGGACGGGGGACCGGCGCCTCTGGCGGCCGTGCCTGCTGGTTCTCCTGCAGAGCCTGCAGCGCGGGCGACACGGTCGCCGCGGGCGGCGGGCCGGCGTCGGCCATCGGCTCGCCATTCAGGCCCGGCGGGTCGATGAAGGCGGTGTACTGGCGTGTCAGCCGCGCCGGACAACCCACGCTGAGCTGCACCGAGACGATGGGCTCGTCGATGCGTTGCGCGCTGCGCAGCCGCACGCCGGTGACGCGCGCGCCGTCGCCCTCGACCTGCCAGTGCAGGCCCGACGTGGCCAGCGCGTTCTCCCCGGCGCTGACTTCCGCGCGCACGCACTCGGGCGTGACGGTCTCGCCGGGGTTGAGCTGGACGGGGAACAGCAGGTTCAGCGGCTGGCCCAATGACGATGCCGCCTGGGGGCGGCCGACACCGAGGCTCCAGGCCGGCGCCGACATCATGAGGATGGCAAGCACGAGAACGCTGTGCGGCGGCAACGCGCCGCGCGGGTCGTGATGATCTCGATCCATTCCCGCTGTTGTTGCTGTTGGTGTGCGTTTCACTCTAGCACGGCGCTTACAGGGACAAACCCGGAAAAGCGCCCCTTCCTCCCCCGGATGCGCATCGCCCGCGCATCATGCGCGGATGGTCGCGGCGCCCACGGGCATGCCGCGGGTCCCTCACAATAAGCCGGAAGAAGCCGCGACGCACGCGGTCCATCCGCACATTTCAGGAGACCGCTGGCTTGTCACGCCAGCGACAAAGCATGAACAGCTCGGTTCTTACAATTTCCGAACGCAACAACATCGAGACGGGGCCGTGGTTTTCCAAACTGTCACTGCCGCTGCGCAGCGACATTCTGGCGCGCGCCACCGTGAGACGCCTCACCGACGGCGCACTGATGTCGGTGCGCGGCGAACCGGCCGAGGAATGGATCGGCGTGGCCAAGGGCGCGGTGCGGGTGAGTTCGGTCTCGCTGTCGGGCAAGCAGGTCACGCTGACCTACGTCGAGCCCGGCATCTGGTTCGGCGACATCGCCCTCTTCGACGGCCTGCCGCGCACGCACGACGCCAGCGCGCATGGCGAGACCACGCTGCTGGTGATCCGCAAGCCCGACTTCCGCGATCTGCTCCAACGCCACACCGAGCTCTACGAGGCGCTGCTGCGGTTGAACTGCCGCCGCCTGCGGCTGATGTTCGACCAGGTCGAGGACCTCAACACCCGACCCCTCGCCTCGCGGCTGGCCAAGCAGATCCTGCTGCTGGCGCGCAGCTACGGCGTATCGCAGGGCGAGGAGGTCCGCATCGGCCTGCAGCTGGCGCAGGAAGACCTGGCGCAGTTGCTGGGCGCCTCGCGGCAGCGCGTGAACCAGGAGCTCAAGGGCTTCGAGCGCGAAGGCGCGGTGCGCGTGGAGCCGACCCGGCTGGTGGTGTTGAGCAAGGAAAAGCTGCTGGCCATCGCCAACCGCTGAGCGTCGGGGGAACGTCGACACAATCGACACGGTCGACGGGGTCGACACGGTCGACGGGGTCGACCCGGTCTCCAGGACGCTCGGATCACGAATCACGACAACTTCAGGAGACCTTGTGGACGATGCTTTCACCGGCACCCGTGCCCCTTCGCAATCGATGGATGCCCAGGCGCTCGCCGCCTGGCTGGCGCGCGAGATCGACGGCTTCGCCGGCCCGCTGACGATCGAGCAGTTCAAGGGCGGCCAGTCCAATCCCACCTACAAGCTGATCACGCCGGGCGCGACCTACGTGATGCGCGCCAAGCCGGCGCCGGTGGCCAAGCTGCTGCCGTCCGCGCACGCGATCGAGCGCGAGTTCACCGTGATGCGCGCCCTCGCCGGCACCGACGTGCCGGTGCCGCGCATGCTGGCGCTGTGCGAGGACGAATCCATCGTCGGCCGCGCGTTCTACGTCATGGAGTTCATGCAGGGTCGGGTCTTGTGGGACCAGACGCTGCCGGGCGCGTCCACCGACGAACGCAGCGCGATCTACGAGGAGATGAACCGCGTCATCGCCGCGCTGCACCGGGTGGACTTCCGCGCGCTGGGGCTGGAGGGCTACGGCAAGCCGGGCAACTACTTCGAACGCCAGATCGGCCGCTGGAGCAAGCAGTACCAGGCGACGATCACCGGCCCGAACGAGGCGATGGACCGCCTGATCGAGTGGCTGCCGGCGCACATCCCCGAGTCGGCGCGCGACGAGCGCGAGGTCGCCATCGTCCACGGCGACTACCGGCTGGACAACCTCGTCTTCCACCCGACCGAGCCGCGCGTGCTGGCGGTGCTGGACTGGGAGCTGTCGACGCTGGGCCATCCGCTGGCGGACTTCAGCTACCACTGCATGTCGTGGCACATCCGCAAGAGCGGCGCGGCGCGCGGCCTGGGCGGCGTGGACCTGGCGCCGCTGGGCATCCCGAGCGAGCTGGACTACGTGCGCCGCTACTGCGAGCGCACCGGCCGCGGCGACGCGGCGACGGTGATGAAGGACTGGAACTTCTACCTCGCCTACAACCTGTTCCGCATCTGCGCGATCCTGCAGGGCATCGCCAAACGCGTCGAGGACGGCACCGCGTCCAGCCAGCAGGCCCGCGAGGCCGGTGCCGGCGCGAAGCCGATGGCGGAGCTGGGCTGGCAGTTCGCGCAGAAGCTGTCGGGCTGAGCGCGAAACGAGCGGCGGCGATCGCGCCTCGACCCGCTGCTTTGGGAGCAGAGGGTCACGAGTTCCGGAGCGGGCAGATTTTCAGGCTAGAATGCAAGGCTCAGTCGGGGCGTAGCGCAGCCTGGTAGCGCATCTGCTTTGGGAGCAGAGGGTCGCGAGTTCGAATCCCGCCGCCCCGACCAACCATCTCGAAAGCCGCGAGGAGTCCTGCTCCTTGCGGCTTTTCCTTTTGGCGAACTACTTCGACGACGTCCGCTTCGGACTCGCCAGCTTCGGCGCCATCGCGCCGACGGTCTTGCGCAGATGCTCGACCACGTGCTGCGCGCGCGCCGACAGCGGCCATTCGGCGCGATGGATCAGCCACAGCGTGTCCACCACCGGCGAGCCGCAATCGAGCACCCGGATCTCGTCCTGGCGAGGGAACGCGCGGCGCGCATGCTGCGTCAGCACCGTGAATCCAAGACCGCGCGCCACCGGCTCGAGCAGCAGGCCGATCTGGTTGCTGAAGCCACGCACCGGCAGGTCGCGCACGCCCGGCGAGCCGGGGAAGTGACGGCTCAACAGACGCCCGGCCATCGCCTGTCCGTCGGGATGATCGATGAAGCCGATGCGGCGCAGGTCGTCCCACTCCGCGCACTTCTCCGCCGCCGGCAGCACGAGTTCCAACGGCTCTTCCAGGAAGGCGCAGCTGGCGAGCCGCGCATCGTCCGGTCGCAGCGTCACCAGGCCCAGTTCATAGCGGTTGTCCAGCACCGCCTGCAGCACGTCGGGATCGGGCGCGAAGCGATGCCGCACCACCAGTCCGGGACGTTGCGCCTGCAGGTCCAGCAAGTGCGGGTACACGAACAGCCCGATGCCGCCCGGCGTGATCATGCCCACCTCGCCCTGGCAGGCGTCCTCGTCGGCCAGTCGGCCACGCAGGCGCTGGTCGGCCTCGTCCAGTTCGCGCCAGTAGTCCAGCGTCGCCTTGCCGGCCGGAGTCAGCTCGATCGCACGCGGGCGGCGGATCAGCAGCGGCCCCAGCGAGCTCTCCAGATGCCGCACGTGCTGGCTGACCGCCGCCTGCGTCAGGTCCAGCGCCTCGGCGGCGCGCGTGAAGCTGCCCAGCCGCGCCAGGGTGGCGAAGCTGCGCAGCCATTGGGGATTCAGCATGGGGTACTCGGCTCGAACATAAGAAAATCTTATCGCGGTGATAAGGCCGCAGTACTTTTCATTATGGGTCCGACTTTCTAGACTGCCGTCTCCGCAGGTCTTTCCCTGCGCCCTCTTCCCCCCTTTCCCCCCCTCCTCCCCCTCCCTCCGGCGGCTCCCGCTTTTCCGATCAAGGTCTCCATGTCCAGCTTGTTCTCTCCATTCACCCTCAAGGACGTCGTCCTGCGCAACCGCATCGCCGTGCCGCCGATGTGCCAATACAGCGCCACCGACGGCCTGGTCAACGACTGGCACCTCACGCATTACGCCGGCCTGGCGCGCGGCGGCGCGGGCCTGGTGATCGTCGAGGCCACCGGCGTTTCGCCGGAAGACCGTATCACGCCAGCCTGCCTGGGTCTGTGGAACGATGAACAAGCCACCGGCCTCGCCCGCGTGGCCGCGTCCATCGCCGCCGCCGGCGCCGTGCCCGGCATCCAGATCGGCCACGCCGGGCGCAAGGCCAGCGCCCACAAGCCCTGGGAAGGCGACGACCACATCGCCGCCGGCGATCCGCGCGGCTGGGCCACGCTGTCGCCCTCCGCCGTGCCTTACGGCAAGGGCCTGCCGCAGGTGCCCAAGGCCATGGACAAGGACGACATCGCCCGCGTTCAGGCCGACTTCGTCGCCGCCGCGGTGCGCGCCCGCGACGCCGGCTTCCGCTGGCTGGAGCTGCACTTCGCTCACGGCTATCTGGCGCAGAGCTTCTTCTCCGTCCACGCCAACCGGCGCGACGACGAGTTCGGCGGCAGCGCCGAGAACCGTGGCCGCTTCCTGCTGGAGACGCTGCGCGCCGTGCGCAAGGTCTGGCCCGAGCATCTGCCACTGACGGCCCGTTTCGGCGTGATCGAATACGACGGCCGCGACGAGCAGACACTGGCCGAAGCCATCGGCCTGACGCGGGCGATGAAGGCCGAGGGCCTCGACCTGCTGAACGTCAGCGTCGGCTTCACGACGCCGGAGGCGCAGGTCCCCTGGGGCCCGGCCTTCCTGGGCCCGATCGCGCAACGCGTGCGTCGCGAAGCCGCTCTGCCGGTCGCGGCCGCCTGGGGCTTCCACACGCCGCAACTGGCCGAACAGGCCCTGGCCGACGGACAGCTGGACCTGGTGATGATCGGACGCGCGCTGCTGGCCAACCCGCACTGGCCTTACCAGGCCGCGCAGGAGCTGAAGAAGGACAAGCCGACCTGGGTGCTGCCCGCGCCGTACGCGCACTGGCTGGAGCGCTATCAACCGCAACGCGGTTGAGTCCCCCTCGACGAACGCCCTGACGATCGTGCACGGAGCCGGGCATGCCGGTACCCCCGGGAGCGAATTCCGAGCGGCGAGGAGGAGATTGAGCGGACGGGGGTACCGGCATGCCCGGCGGGCGCTCGGTCCCCGTCAAAGCGGATACGAATACCCCTGCTGGATCGCGCGCTCATAGGTGCAGACCTCGATCGCGTCCCGGCGGCTGTCCAGGTAGTCCAGCAGCGCCGTGAACTTCGCGAACTGCGCCGCGTTGCCCGCCGGGATCACGTGGAAGACGAAGATGGCCAGCCCCCGGCTGGCCGCCGCATAGCTCGCGAAGTTGATCAGGTCGGCGCCGGTGTTGACGTTCAGGTCGATGCCCAACGCCGTCACGTAGTTCGGATCGGCGATCGGGAAGGTCTCCGGCAGCACGGCCTTGGCGGTGATGGAGCCGCTGGCACCGACGTTGAACCCGCGCATCCCCATCGGGAAGTTGGTCCTGCGCGCCGCCTTCCAGTCCAGCGCGTTGGGCGAGTTGTTGGAGAAGTAGGAGCCCATCCCTCCCCCGTTGAGCCCCAGCGCCACCCACAAGGCGCGTTGCGACGCCATCTCGGACATCGCCTGGCTGCCGCCGAACGAGGGGTTCTCCGTCGACCAGGCCTGGGACGCGACCTGCCAGCCGTGCAGCCGGCAGAGCTTCTGCATCTGCGCGACGCTCATCTGGAACTGGTCCGGGACCCGCGCGCAGCATCGCGGCGACCGCGCCCGGGAACAGCGAGCCCGGGAAGCCGCGCCTGGCCATCTCGAACGAGGCGTCGGTCCAGGTGTCGGCCCGGCAGTCGTCGAAGGCGATCACCGCGGCGGCACGGCCCAGCTGTTTGGGACAGATGAACAGCCCGCCCAGCGCGATCTGCGTGCTGACGGTGACACCGCCGAGTCGCGCGCCCGCATGCGTGATCGCCGTGATGTCGCTCAGCTGGGCGGCGCCCACGGCCACGAAGTCCTCGATCGCAAATCCCAGCACCTGCCATTCGAGCGTGGCGTTCCAGTTCACACGCGTGCATTGCAGGTAGTTCCCGCCGCTCGCGTTGACCGTCCCGCCGGTGTAGAGACGCACGCCCGCCGTGATGCTGCCCGGGCCGGACGCGCCGCCCGGCAGCACCTTGAAGGCGAGGTAGACGTTGCAGCCCGTCAGGTTGAGCGCGGTCAGCGGCACCGCGCTCGGGATCGCCGTGACGGCGCCGCCCGAGCCCAGGGTGATGAGCGGGCTCGTGCCCATGTTGGCCGGATAGGCGCTGGCCGCGGTGTTGCCGATGTAGGGATCGGCGGTGTCGTTGGTCTTGGTCGCGCCGCCGGTCAGCGCGGTCACCGCGGCGGCGGCCGTCGTGAAGAGCCCGAGGTTGCGCTTCTTCGGCCAGAACGTCGGCGGCGGCGCGGACGGGCCGGAGGTCAACGGCATCTCGAAGGCGCCGGCCACGACGTTCGGCGGCGTCAGCAGCGTTCCGGTCGACACCTCGGACTCGAGCGCGTTGGCGGTCGGCGCGGGGAACGGCATCAACGCGCGCTGCTGCACGCCCACGACCTGACCGAAATCATCGACGACGCATTGCAGTTGGCGATGGGTGTCGTCGGCCATGGTTCAGCGTCTCGCCACGTCCAGCGGCACCGCCGCGGTCTCGACGAAGATCGACGGCCGGAAGCCCTCGGTGTGACCGCTCGCGGCCTTGCCCGAATCCGAGGCCAGCACCTCGATCGCGAAGGCCGACATCGGCTTCGCGAACAGGAAGCCCTGCAGCTCGTCGCAGCCCATCGCGACGAGCTGGTCGCGTTGCGCCGGCGTCTCCACGCCCTCGGCGACGACTTTCAGGTGCAGGACCCGTGCCATCTCGATGACGGCGCGCACGATGGCCTGCGCCTCGACGCTGGTCGCCACGTCGGCGACGAAGCTGCTGTCGATCTTGAGCTCCTGCGCCGGCAACTGGCGCAGCGCGGCCAGGCTCGAGTACCCCGTGCCGAAGTCGTCGATGGACACATGCACGCCCAGCGCGCCCAGCCGCTTGAACGCGCGCCCGGTGACGGTGGCGTGTTCCATCGCGACGGATTCGGTGATCTCGCAGGTGAAGCGCTCGGGCCGCAGACGGTGCTTCTTGAGGCCCTTCTCGAGCCGGAGGATGAAGTCGTCCGAGCGCATCTGGTAACCCGACACGTTGATCGCCACGCGCATCCGCAGGCCCATCTCGCGCCAGCGCGCGGCCTGGGTCAGCGCGGTATCGGCGACCCAGTCGCCGATCGCGTCGATCACGCCGTAGCGCTCGGCGATCGGGATGAAGCGCGACGGGCTCACCATGCCCAGCGTCGGATGCCGCCAGCGCAGCAGCGCCTCCACCGCGGTGACCTGCATCGTCTTCGCGTCCATCTTCGGCTGATAGACCAGCTCGAGTTCCTTGTTCTTGATCGACTCGCGCAGCTCGCGCGCCATCGTCAACTCCTCGCGGAGTTCCTCTTCCTGCACCGCGTCGAAGAACGCATGGCCATTGCCCCCGAGGCGTTTCACCGAGCGCATCGCCGTCTGCGCGCGCCGGATCAGCCGGATCGAGCTGCCGTGCTCGGGCGACATCGCCACGCCCACCGACAGTCCCGTGCGCAGCGGCGTCGTGCCGATCACCACGGGTTGGCCCAGGCTTTCGAGCACCTGGCGCACCAGTGCATCGGTCTGCGACGGTGACACCTCGCTCCAGAGGGCGAACTCATCCCCCGCGAGCCGTCCGACCAGGGCCTTCTTGCCGCCGATCTGCCGCAGGCGCTCGGCGGTGCGGACCAGCAGGTGGTCGCCGAACTCCTTCCCGTGCTCGTCGTTGACGAGGCGGAAGCCGTCCAGTCCGATGTACAGCAGGCAGCCCTGCCCTTCGCGGCGTTGGAGGCCCTCGAGCATCGCGGCGAACTCATCCTCGAAGCGGCGCGCCAGCAGCAGGCCCGTGAGGCGGTCCCGCTGGCGCCGGCGACGGGCACGACCGAGCCGGCCCTGGACCGCCATCAGCAGGGCCAAGGTCAGCGCGACGCCCAGCAGGACGCCCAGGAGAACCCACATCAGCGTCAACAACGGCTCCGGAATCGGCGGGGGAAGTACGCATGCTAGGCGCTGAATGCGCTTCCGTGCGATCTCAGCACCGGAATGCGGGGGCAGGTCTGACCAGCGGCGACCGGAGGGCGTGACGAACTCGGCGGGGGCCGGGCCTTGCGCGCGAGAGGGGCCGGCGCGGCGCGGCGTTCGCGCGACACCCCACCCGCAGGGGCGATAGGCGCGATGGGCAAGCACCGATAGGTGGAAACCCCATGCGCACGGACCTGTCAGCACGATGTCAGGCAGAGACAATGCGCGCTGTTTTTTTGTTTCAAAACAGCGCCTTTTTCCTGTTCTCCTGGTCACGAGCCGGGAGGCGGGCGGGGCAACGGGAACGAACCCGGAAAGATCGAGCACAGCATGGCGCTACAGCATTTGACCGACGAGCAGGTGCAGACCTGGTCGCGCGCGCAGAAGGACGAGTGGTGGTTCAAGAACGTCTTTCGCGGCGACATGGCGCAGCTCTCGCTGCGCTCCGGCTTCACCGGCTTCATGCTGGGCGGCATCCTGGCGGCGACCTCGCTGTACATCGGCGGCAAGACCGGCATCAGCGTCGGCGTGGGGCTGACCTCGGTGATCCTGGCCTTCGCGATGTTCCGCATCTTCGCGACGCTGGGCTGGGCCTCGGACTACACGATCCTCGAGAACAACTGCACCCAGTCCATCGCGACGGCCGCGGGCTACGTGGTGTCGCCGCTGTTCTCGTCGCTGGCGGCGTACATGCTGGTGGTGGACCACATCGTGCCGTGGTGGCAGATGATGGTCTGGATGGTCGTGATCGCGATCCTGGGCGTGCTGGTGGCCTTCCCGATGAAGCGGCGCTTCATCAACGAGGACCAGCTCCCCTTCCCTGAAGGCCGCGCCTGCGGCGTGGTGCTGGACTCGCTGTACACCGGCGAGGGCGGCGAAGGCATGTACAAGGCCAAGCTGCTGGCCAAGGTCGCCGGCGGCGCCGCGCTGTACCAGGCCGTGGTGAGCGACGGCTGGATGAAGCTGCTGCAGTTCAAGATCCTGCGCATGGACCAGTGGGCCGGCATGACCGAGCCCTGGACCTTCCACGAGCGACTGGACCAGTACTACTACGGCCTGGCGGCCAAGGCCGAGATCTGGATCCCGAAGATCCTGGGCACCGACATCCGCGCGCTGGGCCTGCGCCTGACGCTGGACGCGGCGATGCTGGGCGTGGGCGGCCTGATGGGCATCGCGGTGGCGACGAGCTGCCTGCTGGGCGCTTTCGTCAACTTCGTGGTGCTGGCCCCGATCATGATCCAGGCCGGCGACATCGTGCAGCGCGTGGGCCCGACGGGCGCGCTGATCCCGATCTCGCGCGTGGAGATCGTCAACCAGTGGTCGATGTGGTGGGGCGTGGCGATGATGGTCGCAGGCTCGCTGACGACGCTGCTGGCCAAGCCCGACCTGTTCCTGGCGGTGTTCAAGGTCTTCAAGAAGAAGCCCGCGGGCCAGAGCGAAGGCAGCGACCTGCTGAACCACATCGAGGTGCCGCTGTGGATCTCTTACGTCGGCGTGCCGGTCTTCGGCGTGCTGGCGGCGTGGACCTCGCACGCGTTCTTCGGCGTGCCCTTCCTGATGGCGCTGATCTCGCTGCCGCTGATCTTCGTGCTGACGGTGATCTGCACGAACTCGATGGCGCTGACCTCGTGGACGCCCACGGGCGCGCTGTCCAAGATCACGCAGTTCACGATGGGCGCGATCGACCGCTCCAACCCGGCGTCCAACCTGGTGCCGGCGGGGATGACCGCCGAGATCGCGTCGAACGCGGCCAACCTGCTGAGCGACATCAAACCGGGCTACATGCTGGGCGGCAAGCCGCGCCACCAGGCGATCGGTCACATCATCGGCGTGGTGGCGGGCGTGCTGTTCTGCGTGCCGCTGTTCTTCCTGCTGTTCGTGCCGAAGAACGCCGAGGGCGTGCGCACGACGGCGACGATCATCTCGGACCAGTTCTCGATGCCGGCCGCGGTGCAATGGCGCGGCGTGGCGGAGATCATCGCCAACGGCCTGCACAGCCTGCCGGCGTCGGCGCTGATCACGATGGCGATCGCGGCGATCTGCGCGGTGGTGATCGAGGTGATCAAGATGGCGACCAAGGGCAAGTTCCCGCTGTCGTCGGTGGCGATCGGCCTGGGCGTGGTGCTGCCGCCGGAGTCGACCTTCGCGATGTGGGTCGGCGCCATGATGTTCTTCGTCATGGGCAAGCTCTACAAGACGCCGGGCACCAAGGGCTGGAAGCGCTGGGTCGACGGCTGCGAGCCGATCTGCGCGGGCCTGATCTCGGGCGCGGCGCTGATGGGCATCGGCAACGCGATCGTCAACGTGCTGATCTGAGTTTGAGCTTATCGACAGTCGATCGGACAAAGATCGATATCGAACCATTCCACGGGCGCCGGTAACGGCGCATCGCATGGCACAATTCGGGCCCTTCGGCAGGCGTGGGAACGCTTTCCGAAGGGCCCGACGTCATTCTGGACGCGGGCCGTCGGTCTACCGATTTAAGTCTGCCCGTAGCTCAACTGGATAGAGCAGCTGCCTTCTAAGCAGCAGGTCGGGGGTTCGAGTCCCTCCGGGCAGGCCATGCAGATCAAGCACTTGTGGCTCGAGACGTCAGCCGCCGAAGCCGCGAAGTTGGACAGCGTCCAACTCACCGTCCTGTCAGCGCGGCTGCACAGCCCGCATCGCACTGTTCGGCCAGTTCGCAGGCCTTGCTTTTGCAGCCCCCGTCCGAGTCTTCAGTGGCCGGCGTCCAAGGCGGACAGTTGGCGCAGACGGGTTCGCATGTCCAGCCAATCGTTCGCTCCTCACGGCCGAACTCACGGGAGGACCGCCGATATCATTTTCGAATGCAAAGCCGCCCCATCAACAACCCACCTGGCAGCGTCAACCCCGCGTTGTCTTCGGCCCCCGCCACAGCCGCAGATGCGCCTGCTCGAACTTCTGGCGAGAGCGTTCGATCCACCGGCAATCCCCATGGCCTGCCGACACGGGTCTCGCCACGATCAAGCCCGACCGGAAGTCGCGTCAGCCTCCCATCGTCGTCCAGGGCACCAGGCACAGGTGCCAGCGCTACGCCGAACCTGCGACAGGCTGCGAATTTTTTCGAGGGGATCGCGGAGAAGCCGAGCCAGGTAACGTCATTTGCAGCGGCCGCCCAAGGTGGTAACGCAGAGTCGCTGATGTTTGTCGCGCGGAACGTCAATCCGAATTACTACACTGGGGCGATTTCCAATGGGATTGGTGCATTGATGGGCGGTCCAAAGGCATTGAGGCAAAACTGCGTGTATTGTTCGAAGGCCGTTGATCAAAACCTCGAGGCACTCGCCTCTGGAACGCCAGCGAAATTCTGGGTGGCCACCGACACGTCTGCAGCCAACCTGCCGCACGAGAACAACGATCCCAAGGCCGTCAAAGCGCAAGTCAGCATTGAAGAGATGATCAAGGCGGAAATCGAGCCGGGTCGGCGCGGCATCATCAGCGTGCCGCAGCGCAAGGCAAAGGACAATCACGCGATGAATGTGGTGCGCGCGGATAGTGGGGCGATCCATGTGATCGACGGCCAGAATGGCAGGCTCTACGACCTGTCCAATCAGCTTGATCAGCAAGACTTCAACACCACCTTCGGCCACAACGGCGGTCCATGCATGGCACGGTTCTTCGACACGGGGGAAGCGCCCAAAGCGCCCACCCAGCAATCGTTGACCGAAGATTGGGTGAGGGTTTGAGCGATCTGCTGTCGCAATGCTTCTCCCCAATTGACTCTCAACTGTTTCACGCAAGCGGTGGGGCCGCGCCCGCCGCGCGACGTGTTTTCGCCGCTGCCCACCCGACAGTTCTTGCATTGCCTCGTCGCCGGTCGAGCTGCTGCCATCAGCGCGGCGCTGTCGCCATCTGAAGCAACGGGGGACCTCCCTTGACACCGATTCGATGCCTCGCGCTCGCAGCCTTGCTGAGCGTTTCCTTTGCCGCTCATGCCGAACCCGAGATCCAGGTCGGCTTCTCGCCCGAGGGTTCGGCGCGACAGCTCGTGCTGGAGACCATCAGCGGCGCAAAGGAGCGCATCCAGATCCTGGCCTATGCCTTCCAGGCGCCCGACATCATGCAGGCGCTGGTCGATGCCAGACAGCGCGGCGTTCAGGTGCAGGTGGTCGTGGACAGGAAGCGCAACCAGAACAAGCCGAGCAAGAGGGCCATGGACTTCGTGACGAGCAAGGGCGTGGAGCTGCGCACCAACGACCATTTCCACATCCACCACGACAAGACGATCATCGTGGACGGCCACACGGTGGAGACGGGCTCGTTCAACTTCGCGCCGTCGGCGGAAACGCTCAACTCGGAGAACGTCGTGGTGATCCGCAACGCGCCCGAGATCGTCCGCCAGTACGTCGCGCACTGGCAGTCACGGTGGGACCTCGGCAAGCCGTACGACGCCAAAGCGCTTCCCGACAAGGCACCTCCTCCGCCCATGCCCTGATGGTGGCTGCCAGCCGTCAGCGCGCCGCGCGATCCTGCGCCCATTCCGCGGCTCGCTCCGCCGCCAACACCATTGCCGCGCGGCGGTCGCTCACGATGCAATGGATGCCGGCACCTCGGTAAGCATCCACCTGGTTGGGTTTCGCGATCACGACGATCGGCGACCGCGCGCCACGGAACTTGTAGGTCCCGACCTGCAGATCATTTCCGTATTGATAGTCCAAGTCGGAGAGGTCGACGACCATGCCGTCCGGGTCGGTCATGACAGAGAACATGTTCAGGACACGTCCGATCAGTACCGCGTCATCCAGACCTTCCGACCCCGGTCGATAGATCCCGCGGAACCGGACGAACCCGATCTTCATGCTTCCCTCGCCGTGGATCTCGGCGGCGGACTGGATCGTCGGCGAATGGCTGTCCATCACAAAGACGCCAGCCGTCGAGTCCAGGTCCCGTGGATCGACAGGACGTCCCTTCTTGGTCCTGAGCTTTCGCTCGACACACACCTGCATCAAGCCTTGCCACTCGGCCGGGCTGACGGATGCGAATTCTTCTCCCGCCTCCACTACAACGCAATTCAACAGCCCGAATGGCTGACTGACGATTTCCGCCCGGCCGGCAGTCGAAAACTTCTTCGAAAAGGAAAGCGCGCCACCAGCGCGGTTCTCTGAAGAATCAAAGCATTCGCCCAGAGCCAAGTTCGCCAGCTTGGGAGCATCGTGGACGAAACTCATGTCGTCGACCTTCACCAGCGAGACGGATCGCCCATCTCCAAGATGGAAGTCCAACAGCGGTACTGAAAGCCTCGGAAAAACTACATAAGTCATTTCGATCACCCGCCAGTATCCGCACTTCGCGAGTCGCCCTGCCGAGATCAATCCTATTTGTCATGACGAGGACGAGCCGAGCGCCTCGGCCGTCAATTCCATGACTCGAATCATTTCGTAGGCCGTGATCTCGGTGATGAGCGGCGACATCTGCTCGGCTTCATCCCCAGGACTGACCTGACTGGCCAGATACAGCCGATTGCGGCGAGGAATCAGGAAGCTGAGTGACCCATCCGTGGTGGCTCCGAAGTCCAGGACGCGACATGCACTGAACAGCTCACCTTCATCCTGGGCAAGGAGCCGATACGCCTCCTCAATCGAATGATCGAAGAAGACAGCGTCGTACTTCGCGTAGTCGATTTTCTGCTTCAGTGCTTCAGAAGCCCGCCGGATGGACGTGACGAACTGAGGAATATAGACAGTATTGTCAAATTCACTGATGTTCGTCCCAGCCACATAGATATTCACCACACGCATCGATGGATTGACCGGATCAAACGACCCGACTTCCATCGAGAATCTCCGAATATCACCAATATTTTTCATGATCAATCACCCGCAACCTGCAAAGAGCGCTTTGACTTTCTGGTCAACAACCTTCCCCAGCTTTTTACCCTTCTTCGTCTCCCCATTGGTTGATCCGGCCCAATGGAAGTGGAAATCTCCGCTATCCTGGAACTGATGGAAGTTTCCATCGCTGTCCTTCGCCCATCGATTACCCTCAAAGAAGACACTACCCTGGAATAGCTCCACATGATTGGCCGGCAGGACGCTCTTGTTTGGATTGTAATCCACCGCCCCTCGGAGGGGGGCATTCCTATTTGGGTCATGATGACCCGGATTCTCATAATAATGCCATCCCACCAATCGTCCCTTCGTCGATGGTTTCGACCCCTCAACCAAGTACGAAATATTATCTCCATACTCAACCCTGGAGTTGATGGGATGCCCATGCTTGCCAACTTGGCCGATATCCAGGGGAGAGAGGCCGAGCGGGTCGATCCACACCAGCGCGTTGGGCGCAAACTTATATAAATTAAGCCCTGCAGCCAGCTTGAGCAGGTCGGGAGAGATAAAAGAACCGCTAATCGGATCGAAATAGCGGCAGAGGTTGTAATGCAGTCCGGTTTCGCGGTCCTCGTACTGCCCCTGCAGCCGTATTGGATTGTCGAGACGGTTGATCAGAACGTTCGCCCGCCCCCAAGCCTCGGAACGAGCTGCCCATACGACCTGCCCGTCATCCTTCGTCAGCCGCGTGGGGCAGCCATTTCTATCGGTGTGATAGCGATAGCTGTTCTTCCCATCCACCAAGGCCAGCGGTACGAAGCCACCGGGGTAATAGAGATACTCGCGCCATGACTCGGTCGAGCCCTCGGCAACCAGCGAATCGCCATCCCAGCCGAACCGAGTCGTCTGGTCGTTGGTGCGCTTGAAAACACGCCGCCCCAACGGGTCATAGCCGTAGACGGTTTCAACCGTTTCCGCTTCGACGCCGCCGAACGTCGGCCTCGCGCGACTGCGCACCAGGCGCTGGTTGGCATCCCACGCCAACGCGAGCGTCTTCGGCGCCTCCGCGGCTTGCGCAGTTTCCAGATCCCGCTCGTCACGCCGCTCGACCAGGTTGCCCGCCGCATCGAAGCGGTAATGCACGCCCTCGCACCAGCCTTCGCGCCGCCATGGGCCCTCTGCCTGCTTCACGCCGGTCGTCAGGCGATCCCCCGCCGGGTCGTGGAAGAAGCGCTTGAGCTTGCCCTGCGGATCGACATGCTCGACGATCTGCCCCAGCGGGTCGTAGCGGAACTGGTCCACCCCGTACTGGCTGTCCTTGCGATGCGTGAGGTTGCCCACCGAGTCGTAGGCGTACTGCGTGCTGAACAGCCACTCGGCCTCGCGTCTGACGCCCTGCCCCGTGAGGCGGCCTTCGCCGTCGTACTGGTACTGCCGCTCCAACGCCGGCGACAGCGTCTCCTTGACCACCTGCCCCGCCGCATCGCGCTCGATCGTGATCGGCGGCTCGTCGTTGATGCGGATGGCCGTCGGCTGCCCGAGCACGTCGTACTCGTAGGCGATCGTGTTGCCCGCGCTGGTCTCGCGGCGGATGCGGCGCCCCAGCGCATCGAAGTCGTTCCTGACGACGAAGTCGCCCTGCTTCTCTTCGACCAGACGCCCTTCGACATCGAGCGTCCGCTGCACCGTGACATGCTCGTTCGCGCATGCGGTGAGATTGCCGTTGGCATCGAAGTCGAAGGTCTCTTCGAACATCCGCCCCGCCGCGAACGGATGCTCGAATCGCTTGCGCCGGACACGCCCGAGTTTGTCCGTCGTGTACTCGATGACCCCGACCCAGTGGATCCACGCTCTGCTTCAGATGCCCGGAGAGATCGAAGCCGTAACGCGTGACCTGACCCCAGTAGTCCACCTCCTCGACCACCCGTCCGAGCGCGTCGCGCCTGAGCTCGTACATCTCGCCGCGCTGGTTGCTCACGCCGACGAGTTGCTCTTCCGTGTCGTAGTGGTACTGCACCACATGCCCGTCGGGCTGGTGGCGCCTGGCGATCAGTCCTTGCCCGAAGTACTCGAAGCTCGTGCGCGCGCCGTTCTCGTCCTCGTGGTGCGTCAAGTTGTCCTGCGCGTCGTAGGCACAGCGGATGCGCGTGCCCGCCGGCAAGCTCGCCTCGACGAGCCGGCTCTTGCGGTCGTAGCGGTAGCGCGTGCCGCGTCCCAGCGGATCGGAACGCCCCAGCACGTTGCCCAGCAGGTCGCGCTCGAGCCGGGTCACCTGCCCCAGCGCATTCCGCACGCTGACCAGATAACCGTCGGTGTCGTAGCCCAGCCGCGTGGTGGCCTTCAACGCATCGGTCACGCCCAGCAGAAGTCCGTCCCCGCTGTATTCGTAGCGCGTCACCGCGCCCAGCGGACTGATCTGCTCGGCCAGCAGTCCGCGCTCGTCCCAGCGCTGGCGCCAGCTCGCGCCGTTGGGATCGGTGATGGCCACGGGCTTGTCGCGCGCATCCATCTCGACCGCCATCGCGCTGCCGTCCGGGCGCGTGAGCCGCAGCAGGTTGCCGCGCTCGTCGTAGACGTACTCGGTGCGTCGGTTGGCCGCGTCCACCACGGCGGTGGTGCGGCCCACCTCGTCGTACTCGAAGATCGTGCGCCCGCCCAGCGGGTCGATCTCCAGGATGGGCAGGCCGTTCTCGTCGCACTGGACCGTGGACACCTGCCCCAGCGAATCGGTGATGCGCACCTCGTGGATCGCCGGCCAGTAGGCGAAGCGGTAGTCGTACAGCCCGCCGTCGCCCCACGCGTGGACCACCTGCCACGCGTCGCCGCTCTTGTCGTACTCGTAGTGGAACGAGAGCCCGGTGCGGTTGGTATGCCGCACCATGTGGCGGCCGTCGTAGGCGAAGCGGTAGGGGTGGTCCAGCTCGTCGCGGACCGCCACGAGGCAGCCCGCCTCGTCGTGCTCGTAGGTCACGAAGGTGTGGCTGAAGTCGGCCTCGGGCACGTACAGCGAGAGCGCCCGGATGAAGCGCCCCACGTACTCGACCAGCAGGTGGCGCCCGCCCGATTCGCGGATCGCGCTCAGCCGGCCTTCCACCCATTCGTAGAGCAGCCAGTTGCCGCACAGGTCGGTGACGCGGCCCAGCGGCACTTCCCGCACGTCCTCGGCCGTGAGGACGGCCAGCGACTTCGGGAAGTGATAGACCAGATCGCCCTTGGTGCGCACGCGCCACTCGTCGCCGTGATCGCTGAGCCGCGCGCCGTCCATCAGCTCCAGCACCGCCGCCGCGTCGCCAGGCTCGACGGGCAGCGCGGGGAAGAGCGCCGGTCCTTCGTCGGGATGCAGGAACACCACGCTGCCGTCGGCCGCGTCGATCTCCAGCCGCGCATCGGCGGGGCTCTCCCAGCCGACGCCGCAGGCGCCGACACGCTCGCGACCCGAGGCGTAGCTGCGCCCCCATTCCAGCGGGACGCGCCAGGGCAGGCGGAAGTCGCTCTGCTCGACGCTGACCTCCCCCGTCAGGATGTTCACCGGCTCCGCGCGCAGCACCTTGCACTTCAGGAAGCCGGGGTCCATGTTCTTGAACAGCTTCTGCCGGAACTTCTTGAAGCGGGCGCCCAGCGCCTTGCCGAGCCGGGACTTGGCCAGCTTGCCCAGTCCCGCGAAGGCGCCGCGCGCGATCATGCCCGCCATCGAGATGGTCGGCGCGCCGCCCACCTTCACCGTGTTGGGGATCGCCAGGTTGAAGCTCGTGGGCAGCAGGTTGGGCAGCTTGAGCTTTTTCTTCTTCGGCCGCAGCGGGCTGGGCATGCCGGCCACCTGGCAGCCCAGCACCGGCAGCGCCTGGTACGACATCGGATCGCCGTCCGCCACGACGGTGGCGCTGCCCATGAACAGCTCGTCGTCCTTCTCCGGAATCATCGGGGCGAAGGGGAAACCCGGCGGGATGTGCACGACGATGGCCGACGTGCCCGCCGTCGCCCGCTTCATGCCCATCACCTTCACCGTCGCGCCGATGAAGGGCAGGTAGTCGAAGGGATCGAACACCACCGACAGGTGGGGCGTGGGCAGCGGGATCGGTCCCGCCGGCGTCGTGCACAGGTGGATGTCGATGCCCAGTTGCGGGTCACCGTGCTTGGCGGAAAGGCTCATGCGGCGACTCCTTCGGCCTTTGCCGCGCCCGGTCCCGGGCCGGGTCCGATCGCGCCGTGCATGACGACCGGCCACGTCGGCCCGAACAGGCTGCGCGCCTGCGCGAACAGCGCGACGAACGCGGCGTCGCCACCGGCCGCCTCACGGTCCGCGCCTTCCTGGGCCTGCAGCGCCAGGGCCTCGCGCTCGTCCAGGTGTTGCTGCTCGACATGCCGCAAGGCCGCGACGTCGGACGACGCCTCCAGCGCCGCGGCCTGCGCGTCCAGGCGCCCTCGCCTGTGCGTCTGTTCGTGTTCGAGCGCATGACGGATCGCCTCGATGCGACCGGCGCGCTCGGGCTCGATGAGCCGCAGCATCTCGAAACAATGCAGCGGCAAGGTCGTCATCGGCCGCGATGCAGGCCGGAGCTTCTCTCCGACCGTCAGCGCCGATTGCCCGAACGCCAACGCGGCCTCGGTGTCCCCGGCGCGCGCGAGGCAGAACGTGCCCATGCGCAGCGCCTCGATGCGCATCAGCGGGTTCGGCAGGTCGGCGGCCAGTTGCTCGGCGGCCTGGTAGCACGGCGCGGCCGCCTGCGGCTGCCCGGCCGCGAGCAGGGCCGCGGCCTCGCCGAACCACGTCTGCAGCACCAGTTGACCGCCCGCCGGATGCCCGGCGGCACGCGCGGCCTCGGCGGAGGTCCGCGCATGCCGGTAGTGGTTGACGGCCTCGTCGCAGCGCCGCTCCTTGAGCATCACGCCGGCCGTCAGCAGCCGCACCGCCACCTCCTGGTCGGGCCAGCCCTGTCGATGCGCGAAGGCCAGGGCATCCCGCGCCTTCAGCAGCACCTGATCGGCCGAGCCCTTTTCGGCGAGCGCGAACAGGCCCGTCAGCAGATTGCGGAACACGCCGCCCGGCCCCACCGCGGGTTCCTGCGCGAAGGTCTCCTGTGCGATGGACCAGGCATCCAGCGACAGCGCCTGCACCAGCACCTCGGGGTGATCGGCTTCCGCCAGGCGCTCCAGGCGCGATGCGCCGTCGACGTCGGGCACGAGCAGGCGCACGCCCTCGGGCACGCCGGCCTCGAGCACCCGGGTCACCCAGGCGGCCCAGGCCTCGTCGTCGCTCACGCCCGCGGGCGACAGCACGGCCACCAGATGCCCGAACACCGCGTGATGCCCGGCCAGCGACGCCAGCGCCCGCACGAACGCGGCGGCGGTGTCGGGAACCTCGTCCGGCTCGAAACGCCAGTCCGGCACCTGCCCGGCCTTGCGCAGCTCGTCGTGGCTCGCGGCGTACTGGCCCGCGAGCGTCTCCTTGAGCGCACGCGAGTAGCCGATGGCCTGCTCGAAGGGCGCGTCGAAGACGATGAAGGTATCGCCGCTGGCGCCGCTCGTGGCGCCGCCGTCGGGGTCCTCGTGCCGCTGCATCTCGAAGAAGGCGTCCAGCATGCGCTGGCCGCCGTCCGCCACCTGCCACAGCAGCAGGCGCTTGTCCGGCAGGGCGATGAACGCCTGCCAGTGCTGCAGCAGCTCCGCGAGCCGGCGCTGCACCGGATTGATGGCCATGGCCACCCTTTCTTCAGCAGTTCAGGGAGATTTCGGTGCCGTTGACCGACACGCCGCCGGCATCGATCTTGATGACCGAGCCGCCGGCACTGATCGTGATGCTGCCCGCGTCGATTACGACGGTCGATGCGCCCACGCCGAGGGTCAGCGAAGCGGCCGAGGTGTAGGAGCCCGCCCCGGTCGCGTGCAGCGACATGGTCGCGGTCGCGCCCTGCGTCACCGCGCCGGTCGTCTGGACGTCCAGCGGGCCCGTGACGGCCTGCGTGTAGCCGCCGGTCACGGTCAGCCGCTTGCCGGCGCTGACGGTCTTCTCCTCGCCGGCGGTGACCGTCTCGACGAAGTGGCCGTTGACGGTGTTCTCGCGCTTGCCGTTGACGGTGTTGGTCAGGTCGCCGGTCACGGTGCGCGTCGTCGCTCCCGTGATCGTCTGGGTGTAGCCCCCGCGGTGACCGTCACCTCGTGCCCGGCGTTCACGGTCTCGGCCAGCTTGCCCACCACGCTCATCGTGCGGTCGGCGTTGACGGTCAAGGTGTCGTTCACCGACACGGTGGTGGTGCGGTTGTTGTTGACCGCGTTGGTCTGGTCGTGCAGCACCGTCGTCGACATGTCGTACTGCGCGTGCAGGGTCATCTGTTCCTGCCCCGCGGTGTCGTTCATGGACAGCTCGTTGTAGCCCGTGCCCTTGTGCGTCTTGGACTTGATGCCGCTGACCATCGCGCCGTCGGGCAGGCCGTACGGCGGCATCTGCTCGGCGTTGTAGAGACGGCCGACGATCAGGGGCTGGTCCGGATCGCCCTCGAGGAAGTCGACGATGACCTCCTGGCCGATGCGCGGGATGGAGACGCCGCCCCAGCCCTTGCCCGCCCAGGGCTGCGAGACGCGGATCCAGCACGAGCTGCGCTCGTCGCGGCGGCCGCGGCGGTCCCAGTGGAACTGCACCTTCACGCGGCCATAGGCGTCGGTGTGGATCTCCTCGCCCCCCGGCCCGGTCACCGTGGCGGTCTGCGGGCCCGCCACCAGCGGCTTGGGCGTGCGGCGCGCCGGCCGGAACTGCTGGGCCGCGGGGATCGCGACGAAGTCGCAGCGAAGCTCGGTCCGGCCGCTGCCGGATTCGCTCGCGGCCTGCCGCACCGACAAGCTGGTCGACGTGATCAGGTAGCGGCCATTCTGGTCGTCGCGCGGATGCCGGCTCAGCGACAGCAGCCGGCCCACGCACACGCCCTGGGCGTTGGTGCTGCCCGTGAGGACGTTGAAGGCGCTGTGCAGTTCGTCCAGGCGGTCTTCCGCGTATTGCGTGCCGTCGGCGGACTGGCGGTAGCCCCCGGGGAAATCGAAGATCTCGCCGTCGGACAGGTCGTAGCCGCGCACCCGCGACTGCTCGGTCTGCAGGGAGGTCGACGGCCGCTCGAAGTCATAGTCCGTCAGCACCACCTTGCCGGGCTGCAGGCGTTGCTCGCAGGTCCATCGGCTGATGTGCTCCAGCGCGGGCGGCGCCTGCTCGACGTTGCCGTAGAAGGGCAGCGACTCGCAGCCCGGCACGCTGTCGTGCGCGCCCGCCGCATCGCAGAGCACCAGCTTGTGGCCGCGTTCATCGTGCTCGAGGTACCAGTAGATGCCTTCCTGCTCCAGCAGGCGCGCGACGAAGTTGAAATCCGTCTCGCGGTACTGCACGCAATAGGTCCAGGGCCGGTACGGGCGCATCAGCTTGAACTCGAAGCGCGCCACGGGATGGTCCTGGAACACGGCCGCCACGATGTCGGGCACGTTCATGTCCTGGAAGATGCGGCAGTCGGCGGTGCGCGTGAGCAGCCACGGCCAGGGCTTCAGCGTCATCTCGTAGACGCCGTGGCGACCCTCGAACCCGCCCTGCACGAACCGGGCGACGTGGCCGCTCAGCCTGCGGGTGTCCGTGTCGCGCAGCGCGATGATCACCGACACGGGCTTGCCGAGCAGATCGTTCGGGGCGATGTCCATCTGCTCGCTGAGCAGCCGGAGCCGGATCTCGCCCAGTTCGCTCAACGATTCTGCGGCGTCGCACTCGTGCACGCGGAACGTGCCGTCGGGCAGCGGGGATTCAAGCCGGATTGAAGCGGTCATGTCACGCAATGCTCGGTGGGGCCTGCATTAGAGGCAGCACCCCCAGAGGGGTAAAGCGACGAAAGTCACCACCTTGGCAACGTGCCCGCGCGACGCGTCCGCCGGGCATGACCTTCCGCATGGGGGGCTCGTGTCGTTCCAGTTGCCGCAGGGTCCTCATGCGCGACGGCCCCTGTTCCGGGCCGGGTCACAGGGCTCGGGAGATCCGTCGATACTGCCTCGTCCCGATTCGATCCACGCCCGTTCCCGACACCTTTGCCCACGCCTCCGATGCTGCTGTCCGCGCTCCGCAAGTTTTTCAAGTTCCTCCTCTGCCTGCTGCTCGCCCTCGCCTTGCTGGCGGTCTGGGGCCTTCTGATCGAGCCCCGCTGGGTGGCCCGGCGCGACATCCCCGTGGAGGTGCCCGGCTGGCGCGGACCGCCGGGACTCAAAGTCGTGGTCGCCTCCGACTGGCACATCGCGCACGAGTTCAAGCGCGTCATGACCATCGCCCGCGCCAACGCCATCGTCGACGAGATCAACGCCGCCAGGCCCGACGTCGTGCTGCTGCCCGGCGACTTCATCTACGGCCGCGGCGAGGACGGCACGACGCCGGAAGACGTGGCCGCCGTGCTGGGCCGGCTGCGCGCCACGCGCGGCGTCTACGCCGTGCTCGGCAACCACGACTGGTGGACCGACGGCCCGAGGTTCAGTCGCGCGCTGGGCGCGGCCGGCATCCAGGTGCTGCTCAACGAGGCGGTGCCCTTGCCCGGCACTGACCTGTGGGTACTGGGCATCGGGGACAGGACGTCGATGCAGAGCGACCCGGTCCGCGCGGCGCGCCAACTGCCCGCCGGCGCCCAGGCGCTGACGCTGATGCATGACCCCGCCAGCGCACTCGCACTGCCGCCGGTGCCGGGTCTTGCCGTGGCCGCGCACACGCATGGGGGTCAGGTCTGGATCCCCTTCTACGGCTCCGCCGTCGCGCCGCACGGCTGGCCGAAGGACAAGACCCACGGGTGGGTGGACGTCGGCGGTCGGCCGGTCTACATCACCAGCGGCCTGGGCGTCAGCATCTATCCGGTCCGCATCAACATGCGGCCGGAGTGGGTGATGTTCAGCGTCAGGGGCACGGCCCGCGATTGAGGGAGGCCGTCGCCGCCATGCCGGCGCTAGCATCGCCGCCATGTGCTACAGCGCCCGCATCCGCCAGGAATGGAAGACCTTCTGCGCCCGCCTGGGCGTGAAGATCTCGCTGGCCGATTACATCGAGCTCTTCTGGGAACGCGCCGACGGCCGCAAGCTGCCGCTGCCCAAGACGATGGAGGCGATGTTCGCCGACCCGCGCACGGACGACGAGCAGCGCGCCTGGGACGCCGTCGTCCGCTACCGCGAATCACGGACCGGGGAGATCGAGCAGGAACTCTTCGAGCTGCGCCGCCGTGTCGCCGACGCCGAACGCAAGCTCGCCGCGAAAGCGACCAGGACCGCCGAGGACAGCCGGCGGATCGCCCTGAACAAGATCGACCAGCGCCTGCGCTGGCTCGGCGACCTGCGCCGCGATCTGCCGACCGAGGAACAGGACTCGCGCATCTACCCCGGCTGGTACGTGCCCGTCCTGGTCATGGAGAACGGCCAGCGCGTGCTCAAGCCGATGCGCTACCAGTGCCGCCCGGCCGGCAAGCCCGCGTTCTTCGACACCAAGTTTCCAGGCACCTACAACGCGCGCCGCGACGGACTCGACGGCTTCTGGAAGGGCCAGTTCGGTGTGAGCCACGGCGTGATGGTCGCGGACGCGTTCTTCGAGATCGTCGAGCGCGACGGCCGCAAGGTGGTGCTCGAGTTCCGACCGCAAGGCCACGGGGACATGCTGGTGGCCTGCCTGTGGTCACGCTGGGAATCGCCGGACGCGCCCGGCGAGCCGCCGCTCCTGTCCTTCGCCGCGATCACCGACGACCCGCCGCCCGAGATCGCGGCCACGGGACACGACCGCTGCGTGATCCCGATCAAGGAGGCCCACCTCGACGCGTGGCTGAACCCGCAAGGCGATGTGGCGGCCATGCAGCGCCTGCTCGACGACCGCGAGCGACCGTTCTACGAGCACCGGCTCGCGGCCTGATCAGCTCATCGCCGCCACAGACCGAGCAGCTTGTGCAGCGCCAGCGCGCCGATCACGGCCGCGATCAGGGCCGTCAGCCACAACAGCGAGCCCGCCGAGGCGCCCGCCGCGATCGCCGACCCGGCGTCCGACGTCCCCTCGCCAGGATCGCTCAACAGGAAACCCGTCGTGTTGAACGCCGCATGCAGCGCGATGCAGGGCATCAGCGAGCGGCCCCGCTCGTACAGCAGGCCGAGCAGCAGCCCCAGCAGGAAGGCCAGGCAGAACTGGTAGATGTTCAGGTGCGCGACGCCGAAGTACAGCGCGGAATAGCCGATCGCCAGACCTCTTGGATAGCGCTGCAGGAACCCGCGCAGCAGCACGCCCCGGAAGAGCATCTCCTCCACGACCGGCGCCACCACGCAGACCATGAGCGCCATCGACAGCGAGGGCTGATGGAGCTCGGTGAACGCCCGCGCCTCGTAGTCCGAGAGCGGCAGCACGGCCTGCAGGCCGGTGAAGAGCACCGAGTTCAGCAGCAGGAGCAGCGGGGTGAGCAGCAGCACCGCGGGCACGACCAGGACGAGCGTCGGCAGCAGCGACGACAGGTCGGGATGGACGACCTCCCGGTAACCGACGCCCTGCATCTGCATCGCCACGGCGATGACGATGCCGTCGGCCAGCACCGTGACGAGCACGGTCATCTGCTCGAGGCTCAGTCCCAAGGTCTCGCGGAAGTCGTAAAGCGCCGCGCCCACCAGTTGCTGGAGCACCAGCGTGGCCAGCAGGAGCAGGCCCGCCTGCAGGGCGGAAGGAAAGGGCGACTTGTTGTCCGGCATGGGATCCGGACTGTAGGGCCCGTTTGTTGCTGATCGGTATCGGGATCGAACGGGATTTCCCCCAGTGGGGGGAGGCGCGCCCGAGGCCGCGCGCCAAGGCTGAAACCACCCTCGCGCGCGTGATAGCCTCGCGCCCCATGTCTCAAGAGCCCACCGTCGACGACGCCCCCGCGCGCGCCTCGCTGCCCGAGGTGCTGCTGCTCGCCAGCGTCTTCGTCATCGCCGCCTGCGGGCTGGTCTACGAACTCGCGGCCGGCGCGCTCGCGAGCTACCTGCTCGGCGACTCCGTCCTGCAGTTCTCGACCATCATCGGCGCCTACCTCTTCGCGATGGGCGTCGGGTCCTGGCTGTCGCGCTACATCGACCGCCAACTGGTCGCGCACTTCCTGCGGCTGGAGCTGCTCGTCGGCGTCATCGGCGGGCTGATGCCCGCGGCGCTCTTCACCGCGCACAGCCTGCTGCCGCCGTCGCAGGTCGCCGCCTTCCGCGTGCTGCTGTACGGGCTGGTGCTGCTCGTGGGCATGCTGGTCGGCCTGGAGATCCCGCTGGTGATGCGCATCCTCAAGCGTCATTTCCGCCAGCGCTACGCGCTCAAGGAACTGGTGTCGCAGGTGCTGACCTTCGACTACCTCGGCGCGCTGCTGGTCGCCGTGGCCTTTCCGCTGCTGCTGGTGCCCCACCTCGGGCTGGTGCGCACGGGGCTGTTCTTCGGGCTGCTGAACGTCGCGGTCGCGGTGTGGGCGCTGTGGCTGTTCCGCGCGGAGCTGCGCGGCTGGCGCTCGCACGCGCTGACCTGCGCGGTGGCGATCGGCCTGCTCGCCGCGGCGATGGCGGGCGCCGACCGGCTCAGCACCTGGGCCGAGGACCGCTTCTACGGCGAGCAGATCGTGTTCAAGGAAAGCAGCAACTACCAGCGCATCGTCGTCACGCAGGGCGCGGCGGGCACGCGGCTGTTCCTGAACGGCAACCTGCAGTTCCACTCGCGCGACGAGTACCGCTATCACGAGGCCCTCGTGCACCCCGCGATGGCCGCGCAGGGCGCGCCACGCAAGGTGCTGGTGCTGGGCGGCGGCGACGGCATGGCGGTGCGCGAGATCCTGCGCTATCCGTCCGTCGAGCAGGTCACGCTGGTCGAGCTCGACCCGCACATGACGACGCTGTTCTCGACGATGCCGCTGCTCAAGGACCTGAACAAGGACGCGCTGCTGAGCCCGAAGCTGCACATCGTCAACGCGGACGCCTTCAGCTGGCTGGAGACGACCGACGAGATCTTCGACGTCATCGTCATCGACTTCCCCGATCCGAGCAATTTCGCGCTCGGCAAGCTGTACACGGCCAGCCTCTACAAGATGGTCGACCAGCATCTGAGCGCGTCGGGGTACGCGGTGATCCAGTCGACCTCGCCGCTGGTGGCGCCGCGCGCGTTCTGGACCGTCGTCAACACGGTGGAGTCGGTCGGCCTCACCGCGACGCCGTACCACGCCCACGTGCCGAGCTTCGGCGAATGGGGCTTCGTGCTGGCGAGCCGGCGTCCGTGGTCGATGCCGAGAAAGCTGCCGGACGGGCTGCGCTTCCTGAGCATCGACGGCATCCCGGCGCTGATGAGCTTCCCGCCGGACATGGCGCGGCCGGAACACCTCGAAGTGAACCGCCTGTCCAACCAGGTGCTGGTCCACGAGTTCGAGCGCGAATGGGGCAAGTTGCATTGAAGCGGCGTGACCTGCTGACGCGCACGCTGGCGGCCTCGCTGGCCACATCGCTGGTGCCGATGCTGTCGGCTTGCGGGCGCGATGCGCGGCCGCTCGCCGATCGGCTGGCCGAGCGCCTCGTGGAACTGCCCGGCGGCTGGACCGGCGCGAACTGGGAGCGCGGCCATCGGCTGCGCGGCGCCCGGCCCGTCTGGTCGGCGGCCACGGGCGCGCCCCAGCGCGCGCAGGTGCTGGTGCTCGGCGCGGGGATCGCGGGACTGGCCTGCGCGCGCCGTCTGCGACTGCAAGGCGTCGATGTCGCGCTGCTCGATCTGGAGGATGCCCCCGGGGGCAACAGCCGCGGGCATCGCATCGGCGCAGGCCCGGCGCTCGGCGAAGGGCTGCGCTGCCCGCTCGGCGCGCACTACCTGCCCACGCCGGGGCCGGAGGCCGTCGAGGTGCGCGCGCTGCTGGAGGACCTCGGCCTCGCCCGCCAGGAACATGGCCGCACCGTCTACGAGGAACGCTGGCTCTGCCACAGCCCACAGGAGCGGCTCTGGTGGCACGACCAATGGGTCGACGGGCTGCTGCCGCCGGCCGAGTCGCCGGAGGTGCAGGCGCAGTACCGCCGCTTCGGCGAGCTGGTCGACCGGGCGCGGCATGAGGTCGGCTTCGCCATGCCGAGCACCCATCGCGCATGGACGCCGGCGCACCAGGCGCTCGACGCGAAGACCTTCGCCGCGTGGCTCGACGAGCACCAACTGACCGCCGCGCCGCTGCGCTGGTACCTCGACTACTGCTGCCGCGACGACTACGGCGCCGATGCGACGCAGGTGTCCGCGTGGGCGGGGCTGCACTACTTCGGCAGCCGCCACGGCTTCATGAGCGGCGAGGAACGCGAGGCCGTGCTGACCTGGCCGCAAGGCAATGGCTGGTTGTCCGAGCGCCTGGCCGCGCCGCTGGCGGAGACCTTCCACGGCGGACGCACGGCGCTGCGCGTGCGCGAGGAGCGCCATGGCGTGCAGGTGCTCGTCTGGAACGACAAGGACCAGGTGGCGGAGCAGTGGGCCGCCGATCAGGTCGTGATGGCGATGCCACTGTTCATCGCGGCGCGGCTGCCGGAGCAGCCTCCGTCAGCGCTCATCGAGGCCGCGAACGGCATGCGCTACGCGCCGTGGCTGGTGACGAACCTGCTGCTCGACGCGCCGCCGCTGGAGCGGCTCGGCGCGCCGATGTCCTGGGACAACGTCGCCTACGGTGGCGAGGCCCTGGGCTACGTCAACGCGAACCAGCAGGACCTTGATCCGAGCCGTGGTCCGATGGTGCTGACCGCCTACCGCTCGCTGCGCGAGTCACAGCGCAAGGACCTGCTGCAGGACGACTGGCGCGCGTGGGCGGCGCGCGTGCTCGCGGACATGGCGCCGATGCACCCGGACCTGCCGGAGCGGCTGCAGCGCATCGAGTTGATGCGCTACGGACACGCGATGAGCATTCCGCATCCGGGGCTGCGCGGGTCACAGGCGCTGACCGCGCTGCGCGAGCGCCCGCAAGGGCGGCTTCATTTCGCGCATGCGGATCTGGCGGGGTACTCGGTGTTCGAGGAGGCGTTCACGCAAGGTGAGGTGGTGGCGGCGCGCTTGACGCGCCGACCTCCTCGCTAGAAGCGCGGTGCGTGATGCAGCGCTTGCAGAATTTCAGCAAACCCTTTTTCGTCCAAGGATCCCTCCGCAACGCAAACCATAGCCTCTTCAAGTTGAAGACACCTCTGCAGGTCGATTCCCTCCCTGCCCAGATAGGTCAACGCAGCGACGAGGCCGGTCCTCTTGTTTCCGTCATTGAAGACATGCCCCCGAGCGACTGCCACCGCATACATGGCTGCAATCTCTCAAAGACATCTCCGATCTCTCCGTACTGAAGCCGGTGGCTGACGCGTGCCAGCGCACCGTCCAGAGAACCGACATCGCGGTCACCTGGCAAGCCACCCTCATTCAACAGGATGGACTCATGAAAGTCGCGGACCTCTTGCTCGCTGAGCATGACGTCATCGCTTGGCAAGGGCGCGAAGAACGTCCCGATGCACTTCCATGACCTTCTTCGCCGCAGCCATCGTCTCCGGATCGATACCCTCCCGCGGCGTCATGTGCTTGGCGGGATGCATGATCCGTTCCTTCAATGCCGGAATGCCGATCCGCTTCCTGATCGCTTCATCCATCGTCGTCACTCCTGATGTCGTTGATGAGGGTCAGATCTTGCGTGAGGCCTCCTCGAGCGTCCATGACTCGGATCAGTAAGAATTGGCCTCAAGGAGCCCGCATGCCTCACGACCTCGACCAAGCCATCCTGCTCGCCCCTGCCGGCGGCCACCGCTTCGCCGGTGCGACGAATCCGGCCTACGCCAACATGGTCGGTCCGTTCGGCGGCACGACCGGTGCGGCGATGCTCAACGCCGCGTTGCTGCATTCGGAGCGCATCGGCGAGCCGATCGCGCTGACGATCAACTTCTGCAGCCCGCTGGCCGACGGCGCCTTCGAGGTCGAAGCCCGACCCGCCCGCACGAACCGGTCGACCCAGCATTGGGTGCTCGAGCTCACGCAGAACGGCGAGGTGGCCGCCACCGGCAGCGCCGTCTTCGCGCAGCGTCGGGAGACCTGGTCCGCGAAGGAGGCCGAACTGCCGGCGGGCATCCCGCCCGCAGCGGAACTGAAGCCGCTGCCGAAGGTCGGTTTCCTGCCCGCCTGGGTCTCGCGCTACGACATGCGCTTCCTGCCCGGCTTCGGTCCGGGGCCGTTCGACGGCCAGGAGCAGCCGCATTCGATCAGCCGCTACTGGGTCCGCGACGAGCCCGCGCGCCCGATGGACTTCCCGTCCCTCGCCGCGATCTGCGACAGCTTCTTCCCGCGCATCTTCGTCCGCCGCCGCAAGCCCGGCGCGATCGGCACCGTCACGCTGACGACCTACTTCCATGCGGACTCGGTCATGCTCGCGCAGCAGGGCGACCGGCATGTGCTCGCGATGGCGAAGGCGCTCAACTTCCGCAACGGCTACTTCGACCAGACCGCCGAAGTCTGGAGCGACGACGGCCACATGCTGGCCAGCACGCACCAGATGGTGTATTTCAAGGAGTGAGGCGGCACTCGCCGCTGCGGCGATCAACGGCCACGTTCATCCGCCGCCTGACCTTGAACGGCGGCCGAGCCCGTCCGCCGGATCGGTCACCGATTCAACCGCCCGTGACTGGCGGGAAGAACGCCACTTCCGCGCCGTCGTCGACGGGCGTGTCCTCGGGCAGGATCTGCTGGTTCAGCGCGCAACGGATCGCGCGTCCGCGCGCCAGCGCCTCCGCGTGCGCCGCGTCGCTGGCGATCAGCGCATCGCGGATAGAGCCCAGCGTCGCGCCGGCGTGGTGAGGGAAGCGTTCGTCTGTCCCCAGGGCCTCGCGCAGCGAGGCGAAGTAGCGCACGGTGATCGTCATCTCGGGTCGATTCGTCAGAACAGACGTCAGAACAGCTCGTTGAACGGAATGAAGCGCAAGACCTGACCCGGCGCCACCGTGCTGCCCGGCGGCAGGTCGATCAGGCCGTCGGCCCACGCCGCCGAACTCATCACGCCCGAACTCTGGTTGCCGAACAGCTGCAGCCCGCCCACGTCGCTCAGCTTCGCGCGCAGGAACTCCCGGCGCTTGTCGGCCTTCGTCCAGGTGAACTCCGCCCGCAGCGGCAAGGCGCGCGGCGTCAATTGCGTCGCGCCCTGCATCCGCAGCAGCACCGGCCGCACGAACAGGAGGAAGGTCACGAAGCTCGACACCGGGTTGCCCGGCAGTCCGATGAACCAGGTGCGCCCGCCGGTGCTGGTCACCTCGCCGAACGCCAGCGGCTTGCCGGGCTTGATCGCGATCTGCCACAGGTCCAGGCGGCCTTCGCGCTCGAGCGCGGGCTTCAGGTGGTCTTCCTCGCCGACGGACACGCCGCCGGAGCTGAGGATCAGGTCCGCATCCTTCGACGCCTCGCGCAAGGCCGCGCGGGTCGCCTCAAGCGAGTCGGGCACGATGCCCAGGTCGCGCACCTCGCACCCCATCGCCAGCAGCAGCGCGTGCAGCGTCGTGCGGTTGGAGTTGTAGATCTGGCCGGGGCCTAGCGGCTGACCCGGCAGCACCAGCTCGTCACCGGTCGAGAACAGCGCGACGCGGGGGCGCGCCGCCACCGTCAGCGCCGCCGCGCCGGCCGTCGCGGCCAAGCCCAGCGAGGCCGCATTCAGGCGCATGCCGGCGCTCAGCACCGGTTGACGGACGCGCAGGTCTTCGCCTCGACGGCGGATGTGCAGGCCCACCGTCAGCGGCCCGTTGATGCGCACCTGACCGAGACCGCCCGACGCGCCCGTGGCATCGGCGATCGCCTCGCACTGCTCCTGCATCAGCACGGAGTCGGCGCCCTCGGGCACGGTCGCGCCGGTGAAGATCCGCGCCGCCGTGCCGGGCTGCAGCGGCTGCGGCACCGATCCCGCCGCCACGCGCTGCGACACCGGCAATACCGCGCCCTCGCCGCCCAGCGCCGCGACGTCGGCCGCGCGCATCGCGTAGCCGTCCATCGCGCTGTTGTCGTAGGGCGGCACGTCCAGCGGCGAGACCAGGTCCTGCGCCAGCACACGACCGCGCGCCAGCGGCGTCGTCACCGACTCGGTCCGCCCCAGCGACGTGACCTGCGAGAGCAGGCGCTCCAGCGCCTCCTCCATCGGCATCATCGGCGCGCGCGGTGTGGCAGCGGCGCCCGGGACGTTCTTCGCGTCAGACATGGTCGACGATGAACTGCTTGACCTGTTCCACCGAGACCGGCATCACGCTGACGCGCTTCGGACGCGTCTCGAGATCGTCGAGCGCGGCCGGGCGCGGCGGCACGATGCCGAGCGCTTCCTCGATGGTGACGGCGAACTTGGCCGGCAGCGCCGTTTCCAGCACCAGCATCGGCACGCCCGGCTCGCGCTTCGCGAGCGCGACCTTCAAGCCATCCGCCGTGTGCGTGTCGATGACGACGCCGTACTGCTGATGGCACAGACGGATCGTCGCCACGCGATCCTCATGCGTGCTGCGCCCCGAGACGAAACCGTAGCATTCGCTGATGCGGGCGCGCTCCTCGGCGGTGATCTCGAAAAAGCCCTTCGAGGCCAGTTCCTCGCCGAACAGCCGCTTCACGCGCGAGGCGTCGCGGTCCAGCAGATCGAACACGAAACGCTCGAAGTTGCTCGCCTTGGAGATGTCCATCGACGGGCTGGAGGTCTCCAGCGTGTGCTCGGCGCCGCGCGGGCGATAGACGCCGGTGCGGAAGAACTCGTCGAGCACGTCGTTCTCGTTGGTCGCCACGACCAGGCGCTCGATCGGCAGGCCCATCCTGCGCGCCACGTGGCCCGCGCAGACATTGCCGAAGTTGCCCGACGGCACGGTGAAGCTCACGCGTTCGCCGTCGGTCTTCGTCGCCTGGAAGTACGCGGCGAAGTAGTAGACGACCTGCGCCAGCAGCCGCGCCCAGTTGATCGAGTTGACGGTGCCGATGCGGTGGCCGCGCTTGAAGTCGAGGTCGTTGGACACCGCCTTGACGATGTCCTGGCAGTCGTCGAACACGCCTTGCACGGCGATGTTGTGGATGTTGGGGTCCTGCAGGCTGAACATCTGCGCCTGCTGGAACGGGCTCATGCGGCCGTGCGGGCTCAGCATGAAGACCTGGATGCCGGCCTTGCCGCGCATCGCGTACTCGGCGGCGCTGCCGGTGTCGCCGGAAGTCGCGCCGAGGATGTTCAGCGTCTCGCCGCGGCGCTGGAGCTCGTACTCGAACAGCTGGCCGAGCAGCTGCATCGCCATGTCCTTGAACGCCAGCGTCGGGCCGTTGGACAGCGCGACCAGCGCCAGACCCGGCTCCAGCGGCTTCAGCGGCGTGATCTGCGGCGTGCCGAAGACGGCTTCGGTGTAGGTCCGGTGCGCGATCGCCTTCAGGTCGGCGGCAGGGATGTCGTCGATGTAGAGCGACAGGATCTCGAACGCCAGGTCGGCGTACGACAGGCCGCGCCAGCGGCCGAGCGTGGCGGTATCGATCTGCGGATACGCGACCGGCAGATACAGCCCGCCGTCGGGCGCCAGGCCCTCCAGCAGGATGTCGCAGAAGTGGCGCTCGGCCTTGTCGCCGCGGGTGCTGAGGTATTTCACGCCAGCTCTTCCTTGCGCAGCTTCACGATCGGCGCCAGCACGGTCTGCAGCGCCTGCATCTTCGCCAGCGCCTCGCTCATGCGGCCTTCCTGCGTGTCGTGCGTCAGGATGATCAGGTCGGTCTGGCTCTCGCCTTCGGCCGACTCGCGCTGCAGCACCGCGTCGATGCTGATCTCGTGCTCGGCCAGGATGGTCGTGATGCGCGACAGCACGCCCGCCTGGTCCGCCACCCGCAGCCGCAGGTAGAACGCCGTCTGCACCTGCGCCATCGGCAGGATCGGCGTGTTGTTCATCGCGTCCGGCTGGAAGGCCAGGTGCGGCACGCGGTGGTCCGGATCGGCCGTCGCCAGACGCGTGATGTCGACCAGGTCGGCGATCACCGCCGAGGCCGTCGGCTCCGCGCCCGCGCCCTTGCCGTAGTACAGCGTCGTGCCGACTGCGTCGGCCTGCACCAGCACCGCGTTCATCGCGCCTTCGACATTGGCGATCAGCCGGCCCGACGGGATCAGCGTCGGATGCACGCGCAGCTCGATGCCGTTGTCTCTTCTGCGGGCGATGCCCAGCAGCTTGATGCGGTAGCCGAGTTGCTCCGCGTACTTGATGTCGGTCGCCTGCAGCGCCGTGATGCCCTCGACATGCGCCTGATCGAACTGCACCGGGATCCCGAACGCGATCGCGCTCATGATCGTCGCCTTGTGCGCGGCGTCCACGCCCTCGATGTCGAAGGTCGGATCGGCCTCGGCGTAACCCAGCCGCTGCGCTTCCTTCAGCACCGTCGCGAAGTCCAGCCCCTTGGAGCGCATCTCCGACAGGATGAAGTTGGTCGTGCCGTTGATGATCCCGGCGATCCACTCGATGCGGTTGGCCGTCAGGCCCTCGCGCAGTGCCTTGATGATCGGGATGCCGCCGGCCACCGCCGCCTCGAAGGCGACCATCACGCCCTGCTCGCGCGCCGCGGCGAAGATCTCGCTGCCGTGCACCGCCAGCAGCGCCTTGTTGGCCGTCACCACATGCTTGCCGGCCTTGATCGCGTCCAGCACCAGCGTGCGCGCGATGCCGTAGCCGCCGATGAGCTCGACGACGATGTCGATCTCCGGGTTCGCGATCACGTCGCGCGCGTCGGCCACCACCGGGCAGGCGTCGCCGACGATGCTGCGGGCGCGCTCGACGTCCAGGTCGGCCACCATCGCGATCTCGATGCCGCGGCCGGCGCGGCCGCGGATCTCCGCCTGGTTGCGGCGCAACACCTGGAATGTGCCGCTGCCCACGGTGCCAATGCCCAGCAGGCCAACTTTGATCGGGTTCATCGTCTTGTCTTTCAGAAGGTCGGGAGGTCAGCGTGCGTGGCGTTTGCGGTATTGCGCCAGGAATCGCTCGATGCGGCCGATGGCTTCACGGAGATCGTCCGTGTTGGGCAGGAACACGAGCCGGAAATGATCGGGAGCTTTCCAGTTGAAGCCCGTCCCCTGGACGATCAGCACCTTCTTCTTCGGCCAGCAGTTCGTAGGCGAACTGCTGGTCGTCCTCGATCGGATAGATCTTGGGGTCGAGGCGGGGGAACATGTACAGCGCGGCCTTGGGCTTGACGACGCTCACGCCCGGGATCTGCGTCAGCAGCTCGTACGCGAGGTCGCGCTGGTGGCACAGCCGGCCGGTCGGCGCGACCAGGTCCTTGATGCTCTGGTAGCCGCCCAGCGCCGTCTGGATCGCGAGCTGGCCCGGCGTGTTGGCGCACAGGCGCAGCGAGGCCAGCATGTTCAGGCCCTCGATGTAGTCGCGGGCATGGCGCTTCTCGCCCGACACCACCATCCAGCCGGCGCGGTAGCCGCAGCTGCGGTAGTTCTTGGACAGGCCATTGAAGGTCACGAACAGCACGTCGTCGGCCAGGCTGGCCATGCTGGTGTGGGTGTTGCCGTCGTAGAGCGTCTTGTCGTAGATCTCGTCGGCGAAGACGATCAGCTCGTGGCGCCGCGCGATCTCGATGATGCCCAGCAGCACGTCGTCCGGGTACAGCGCGCCGGTCGGGTTGTTGGGGTTGCAGACCATGATGCCGCGGGTGCGCGGCGTGATCTTCGATTCGATGTCCTGCAGGTCCGGCAGCCAGCCGGTGCCCTCGTCGCACAGGTAGTGCACCGGGCGCCCGCCCGACAGGCCGACCACCGCCGTGTAGAGGGGGAAATCGGGCGACGGGATCAGGATCTCGTCGCCGTCGTTGACCAGCGCGTTGATCGCCATCTGGATCAGCTCGGACGCGCCGTTGCCCAGGTAGACGTCGTCCACCGACACGCCGCGGATGCCCTTCTCCTGCGTGTAGTGCACCACCGCCTTGCGCGGCGCGAACAGCCCCTTGCTGTCGGTGTAGCCGCCGGCGTCGGCCAGGTTGCGGATCATGTCCTGGACGATCTCGTCCGGCGGCGTCAGCCCGAACACCGCCGTGTTGCCGATGTTGAGCTTGATGATCTTCTGCCCCTCTTCCTCCATCTGCCGCGCCTTGTCCAGCACAGGCCCGCGGATGTCGTAACTGACGCTGGAAAGCTTGCTGGACTTGGCGACGGTTCTCAAGATGACTCCGGGCGAGGTAAGGTTCCGCAAGGGGAACACACAGGGGAAAATCGGGGCCATCGATTTAAACACAGGGTTATCGCGGGTAATCCCACGCCCGCGGGGAGACACCCTCCGTCGCTGCCAGAATCACCCTCAATGAAATTTCAACCCGACCAGCCGCTCGGCGGCAACATGATTTCGGCCCACGACCTGAACCACGTGTGGGTCAACGGCGTCGAGCAGGCCCACAGCGTGCTGGTGCCATGGCAAGGGCAGCCGGAGAACTGGGATGTCACCCGCTTCGAGGACCTCACCGAGGCGCACTTCGAGCGCATCCTGGCACTCAAGCCGGAGCTGGTGATCTTCGGCAGCGGATCGAAGCTGCGCTTCGCCAGGCCCGCGCTGTACCGGGGCCTGATCCAGGCCCGCATCGGCATGGAAACCATGGACATCGGCGCCGCCTGCCGCACGTACAACGTGCTGGCCAGCGAGGGCCGCGCGGTGCTGGCGGCCCTGCTGATCGAGCCATGAGCCCGGCGTGATCGCGTCCTGATCGCGTCCTGAACGCCCGCCCCGGCCCCCGCGAACCCTGCCGCCGCCGCGGCTTGCCTCCCTCTCTCTGGGAGGCTGCCTACTCGTCCATGTCAGAGGGGGCGAGGAACGACCCATTCAACGTATAATCGCTGGCTATGCCCACCCGGGCACATCTCTCTGAAGAACGCCACATGACGCCAGCGCTCAACAAACCCCTCCCGGACATTGAAGCTCTTGCCACGGGAGGCGTGAAGTTCACTCCCAAGGAATTCCTGGGTCGGGTCGTGGTGCTGTACTTCTATCCGAAGGACAACACCCCGGGCTGCACGACCGAAGCGATGCAGTTCCGCGATCACCACAAGGAATTCGTCAAGGCCGGCGCCGTCGTGCTGGGAGTTTCCCGCGACAACATGGCCTCGCACGACAAGTTCAAGCAGAACCTGGAACTGCCGTTCGAACTGATCGCCGACACCGAAGAGAAACTCTGCCACATGTTCGGCGTGGTGAAGAACAAGATCATGTACGGCAAGAAGGTCAAGGGCATCGAACGCTCGACCTTCCTGATCGACGCCCAGGGCATCCTGCGCGAAGAGTGGCGCGGCCTGAAGGTCGCCGGCCACGTCGAGGAAGTCCTGAAGGCCGTCAAGGCCCTCAAGAAGGAAGCCGCCTGATCGTCTGCGCGGCCCGCGCCAGGACGTCCTGAGGGCCGCGGAACTTCGCATCGGACCATCGAATCCGATCGCCGACACCTCGGGTTTGCGCTGAGCCGCGCACGGCGGCGTCTGACAGCAACGCCGCCATGCGTCCGTCACGGGCGGACGCCGCGAGTTGTGCATAATCAGCCGCATGCCCCTGTGCCTGATCGCAGCGAATGAATTCCCAAGGACGAGCCGCACCGCCCCCGGTGCGGCTTTTTGTCTTCTGGGATCCGCGTGCGAGTTCGAGGCCCCCGATGCCGCCGATACCTCCGGCATCGCCACCGCCCGTCAGGCCCGGGGCATGACCCCTGGTCCGCATCGACCCAGGCTCATCACGCAAGCCCGTCACCCCCGCACATGCCACTGCCCAAGCCTCCGACCAAGCGCGCCAGCCGCCTAGATTCCGACGCCTTCGCGACCGACCTGTCGCCCAGCAAACGGCTCCCCCAGAACGAGGCCAGACCGTCCGCCCCCCTCGCCGCCCCGATCGCGGCGACCCGGCACGAGCCCGAGGCCAGCCATTCCGCCGCCGCTCCCGCACAGCCGTCCGCGGCCAGCGCGCGTGCGCGCACGGAGCCCGTCGAAGCCCGCGGCGGCAATTCGCCGTCGCTGGCGCTGGTGTCGCCGGCCCCGTCCAGGGCCCCCGCGAAGAAAACCGCCCCGACCCGCGCCAAGGCGCGCAAGCCGGCCGGTGACCCCAAGCTGTTCGTGCTCGACACCAATGTGCTGATGCATGACCCGATGTCGTTGTTCCGCTTCGAGGAACATGACATCTACCTGCCGATGATCACGCTCGAGGAGCTGGACGGCCACAAGAAGGGCATGACCGAGGTCGCCCGCAACGTGCGCCAGGTCAGCCGCGACCTGGACGCGCTGGCCACCAGCCTCAAGTCGAGCACGATCGAGGAAATGTCCAAGGGCCTGCCGCTGGACCAGACCGGTCATCGCGAGGCCGGCGGCAAGCTGTTCTTCCAGACGACCCTGTTCGAGGCCCCGCTGCCGCAAGGCCTGCCGCAGGGCAAGGCCGACAACCAGATCCTGGGCGTCGTCCAGGCGCTGAAGCAGCAGCAGCCCGGCCGGGAGGTGGTGCTGGTGTCCAAGGACATCAACATGCGCATCAAGGCCCGCGCGCTGGGCCTGCCGGCGGAGGACTACCGCAACGACAAGACGCTGGAAGACTCCGACCTGCTCTACACCGGCGTGCAGGCACTGCCGGCGGACTTCTGGGAGCGCCACGGCAAGACGATGGAGAGCTGGCAGCAAGGCGGCACCACGTTCTACCGGATCAGCGGCCCGCTGGTGCCGACGCTGCTGGTGAACCAGCTCATCTACCTGGAAGCGCCGGGCGCCGCGCCACTCTATGCCAAGGTGCAGGAGATCACCGGCAAGACCGCGGTGCTGCGCACGCTGAAGGACTTCGGCCACCAGAAGCATTCGGTCTGGGGCGTCACCGCGCGCAACCGCGAACAGAACTTCGCGCTGAACCTGCTGATGGATCCGGACTGCGACTTCGTCACCCTGACCGGCTCGGCCGGCACGGGCAAGACGCTGATGACGCTGGCCGCGGGTCTGTCGCAGGTGCTGGACGAGCGCCGCTACACCGAGATCATCGTCACCCGCGTCACGGTCCCGGTCGGCGAGGACATCGGTTTCCTGCCCGGCACGGAAGAGGAAAAGATGGGCCCGTGGATGGGCGCGCTCGACGACAACCTGGAAGTGCTGGGACGTGGCGACAGCGCCGCCGGGGAATGGGGTCGCGCGGCCACCAACGACCTGGTGCGCAGCAAGATCAAGATCAAGAGCCTGAACTTCATGCGCGGGCGCACCTTCCTGAACAAGTACGTGATCATCGACGAGGCGCAGAACCTGACGCCCAAGCAGATGAAGACGCTGATCACGCGCGCGGGTCCGGGCACGAAGATCGTCTGCCTGGGCAACCTGGCGCAGATCGACACGCCCTACCTGACCGAGGGCAGCTCCGGCCTGACCTTCGCGGTCGACAAGTTCAAGGGCTGGGCGCACAGCGGGCACGTCACGCTGGCGCGCGGCGAGCGCTCGCGGCTCGCGGACTTCGCCTCCGAGGTGCTCTGAGCGGCGGGCCTGCCGGCCCTTCCCGCTCCCGCCAAGCCACCCTTCGGGGTGGCTTTTTCATTCCCGCGTCGACCCCGCTTTCGGGCGAGCGCGCCCTACTCTTCGGGGGTCAGTTTCGACTGGACGGTTTCCTCGGCGGCACCTTCGTCGCGGCGCAGCTGGTAGAAGATGAACGCCGCCAGCGCAGCCATGGCGCCGAGCGCAAGATAGGTGCCGTGGAAGGCGGGAACGATCGCGGCGCCCTCGGTGCGCGGCAGCCCGTGCGAGAACAGCAGCAGGAAGGCACTCGAGGTCGCCACGCCCAGGCTCATCGACAACTGCATCACCACGGCCAGCAGGCTGTTGCCGGGACTCGCGGTGCGTTCGTCGAGATCGCCCAGCGTCAGCGTGTTCATCGCGGTGAACTGCATGCTGTTGACCATCCCGAACAGCCCGAGGTGGATCGCCAGCCAGACATGCCCGACGCCGCGCGGGATCAGCGCGAAGCTCGCGATCAGCACGCCCAGCAGCAGCGTGTTGACGATCAGCACGCGGCGGTAGCCGGCACGCTTGATCAGGCGGATCGCCAGCGTCTTGGTGAACATCGCGCCGAGCACCGACGGGATCATCGACAGGCCCGCTTCGCTGGGCGAGAAGCCCAGCCCCACCTGCAGGAACAGCGGCGTCAGGAACGGCGTCGCGCCGCTGCCCAGCCGCGCGAAGACGTTGCCCAGCAGCCCGATGCGGAAGGTCGGCACGGCGAAGAGCGCGGGCGTAAAAGAGCGGCTCCTCCGTGCGCGTCGCATGCAGCCAGTAGGCCATCATGCAGGCCACGCCGGCGATCAGCATCACGAAGCACACGGCGACGCTGACCATGTGCTCGCCGAAGCCCTGCAGCGCCAGCGACATCAGCATCAGCCCCACGCTGAACAGCCCGTAGCCGCCCCAGTCGAAGCGCTTGCCGATGGGGCCCTTGATCTCCGGCATGAAGCGGCGGCAGGCGAAGGCGCCGGCCAGCCCGACCGGCAGGTTGATCAGGAAGATCCAGTGCCAGCTGACGAACTCCACCAGCACGCCGCCCAGCGTCGGCCCGAGCAGCGGTCCGACCAGCCCTGGCAGGCTGATGAAGGTCATCACCGCGAGGAACTCGGCCTTCGGGAAGGCCCGAAGCACGACCAGCCGTCCGACGGGCACGAGCAGCGCACCACCGACGCCCTGCACCACCCGCGACGCGACCAGCACGTGCAGGCTGGGCGACACCGCGCAGGCCAGCGAACCCAGGCTGAACAGCCCGATCGCCCACAGGAAAACGGTCCGCGTCCCGAAGCGGTCCGCCAGCCACCCCGACGCGGGGATCAGCAAGGCCACCGTCAGCAGGTAGGCGACGACGGCGGACTGCATCCGCAGCGGGTCTTCGCCGAGGTCGCGCGCCATGCCCGGCAGCGCGGTGTTGAGGATGGTCGTGTCCAGCGTCTGCATGAAGAACGCCAGCGCGACGACCCATGGCAGCCAGCGGCGGGTGGCGTCATCGAGGATCGGGCGACCGAGCACGTCGAGCGGCGTCGTCGAGGAGGAAGGCATGGGCGGCATCCGGCAAGTATCGGACCCCGGCGGCGTAGGATGTGCGCTTGTCGCGGCGCGCGGACGCGCCCCGGACCTCGCTGCCCAGGACCCATGCGCTTCTACGTTTCCGATCTCGACGGGACCCTGCTCGATCCGCAGGCCCGCCTCTCCGCCGCCACCCGCGCGGGCCTCACCGAACTGCTGGCCGAGGGCCTGGCCTTCACCGTCGCCAGCGCGCGGCACGTGGTGTCGATCGCCCGCATCCTCGAAGGGCTGCCCATCTCATTGCCGGTGGTGTCGTCCAACGGCGCCTACATCAGCGACCTGCGCACCGGCCGGCATGAGCTGGTCAACGCGATGGAGCCGGCGCTCGGCCAGGCCATCTTCGCGCTGGTGCGGCGGCACGGCCTGATGCCCTTCATCGCGACGCACGGCGCCAAGGGCGACCAGCTCTTCTGGCAGGAAGTGCAGAACGAAGGCCAGCAGCGCTTCGTCACCGAGCGTCAGCGCAACGCCGATCCGCGGCTGCGCCACGTCGACCGCCTGCAGGACCAGTTGGACGATCCGCTGGTCACGCTGCTGGTGGTCGGCCGCGCGGAGCCGCTGGAAGCGTTGCAGGCCGAGATCCTGAGCACCTGCGGCGATCTCGTCACGACGCACCTGGCCGAGGACCTCTACATGCCGGGTTGGCCCTGGCTCAACGTGCACGACCGCCGGGCCAGCAAGGACCAGGCGATCGCGACGCTGGCGCAGCGCTACGCGTTGCATGAGCGCGAACTCGTCGTCTTCGGCGACCAGGTCAACGACCTGACGATGCTGAAGGCGGCGCATCACGCCGTCGCGATGGCCAACGCCAGCGACGACGTGAAGCAGGCGGCGCACCGCATCATCGGCTTCCACCATGAGGACGCCGTGGTGCAGTTCATCCGCGACGACTGGCGGACCTACTTGCGCAAGTAGTCGTAGAACGCGTTGGCATTGGCATCGCGACCGAGGAAGTCGCGCACCAGTTCCGGCGCCGGTTTCTCCGCGCCGCGCGACAGCACCGCGTCACGATAACGGCGGCCCACGGCGGCATCGAGCTTGTCGGCCGCGAACGGCGTGCGCAGGTCCATCGCGACGACCAGGCTCCACAGGTAGCCGTAGTAGCCCGCGCCGTAGCTGCCCGCGATGTGCGCGAAGCGCGACGGGAACATCGTGCCCGCCACGTGGCCAAGCGGCGTGTCGCCTTCCATCCTGGCCCACAGCGCCAGCGGATCCTGGATCTCCGCGCCGTGCAGCGCGAGGTCATAACTCGCATACAGATGCTGGCGGCCGAACTTCGTGCCCTTGGCGAAGTCGCGCGCCTCGCGGGCCTTGCCGACGAGTTCGTCGGGCACCGGCTTGCAGGTCGGGCAGACCTCGGCCATCAGCTTGAGCACGCGCGGGTCGTAGACCCAGTCCTCGAGCATCTGCGACGGCGCCTCGACGAAGTCGTGCATCACCGCCCATTGCCCCAGCGACACGTCGCGCGTGTGGGCGAGGTTGTTGTGGACCGCGTGGCCGAGCTCGTGCAGCAGCGTCTCCAGCTCGTCGAGCGACAGCCCGCCGCGATCGAGGTTGACGACCAGCGCCGCCGCAGGATGGCGCCCCAGGCGCGTGCTGCTGGAGCGCAGCGGCCAGACCGCCGCGTGGTTGTACTTGCCGTCGCGCGGGAAGGGATCGACGTAGAGCGTGCCGAGCGCCTTGCCCGTGGCCGTGTCGCTGACGACGTAGGCCTTGACGTCGGGATGCCAGAGGCCGGGCAGCTTCACCGCGGTGTGCGTCACGCCGAGCAGCCGGTCGACGACGCGCAGCGTGAAGGCGAGGCTTTCGGCGGGCGGGAAGTACGGGCGGAAGGCTTCCTGGTCGACGGTGAAGCGCTGCTTGCGGATGCGCTCCGCGTAGTAGACGCCGTCCCATTGCGTCACGGTGGTGGACTCGACCGCGGTCCCGAGATGCGCGGCCTTCGCGCGCCGGAGCTCCTCCAGATCGGCGCGCTCGCCCTGCTGGACGGTGCCCTTGACCTCGCCGAGGAATCGCGTCGCCGTGGCCCCGTCCTTGGCCATCTGGCGACGCAGGTTGAAGTCGACGTAGTTGTCGTAGCCGAACAGCCCGGCGTACTCCTTGCGCAGCGTGATGATCTCGGTGAGCAGCTTGAGGTTGCCCTCGCCGCCCTCGTTGGTCTTGGCGCGCCAGATGCGCTCGCGCGCGGCGCCGCTCTCGGCGGTCTGCATCAGCGCGGTGTAGGTCGGGTTGTCGACGCCGAGCAGATAACGCCCCTGGTCGTCGCGCGGCTTGTCCTTCCAGACGCCGTCGGGCACGCCGCGCAGTTCCTCGGCGGTGAACGCGACGCGGATGTTGGCGTCGCGGATCGCCTTCGAGAACTGCTGGTCGAGCGCGGAGAGCCGGTCCAGGATCTGCTTGGCGCGCGAGCGCTTGTCCTTCGACAGGCCGACGCCGCTGTCCTCGAACAGCCCCAGCGCGTTGCGCTTGAGTTCGCGGTCGATCGCGTCTGCGGCGGGCGCGGTCTTCAGGCCGCGATAGATCTTCTCGTTCTGCGTCAGCGCGGTCTGGAAGTCGGTCCAGCGCAGCGCGCAATCCTGGGCGGCGTCGCGCACGGCCTTGTCGGCATGCACGTTCTGAACGAATTCGATCGGGAACCGCGCATCCTCGTGATGCGCGATCACCAGGTCGTAGGCGGCGAGCCAGCCCTTGTCGACCTTGCGCCTGGCCAACTGGGCGACCTCGCGGTTCAGCGCCTTCAGACCGGCATCACAGGCCCGGTCCACGGCCTTGCCGTCGACGAAGCTGGGAAACGCCGGCGTGGGCAGCGCGGGCGCCCGAGCCTCGGATTGAGCGAACGCCGGCGCGGACACGATCGCGCAGGCCGCCAGGATCAACGCATGCGTCGAGGCCATCGGAAACTCTCCAGGAATCGGAATGGCGGGGATTCTCGTCCCCGCCCTCACCCATCCCGAAAGTCGTGCCCGCATCCTGGGGCAGAGGAAACCCGACCCCGCGCTCGCTCCATCACGCCAACAGATCGCGGATCTGCTGCAGCGCGGCCGGATCGTCGAGGGTGATCAGGTCGCCGGGGTCGCGATGCTCGCAGACAGCCTGGATCGCGCGCCGCAGCAGCTTGCCCGAGCGCGTCTTGGGCAGCAGCGCCACGAAGCGCACCCGCGACGGCCGCGCCACTGCACCCAGGCGCTGGTCGACGCGCTTCAGGATCTCGCCTTCGAGTGCCAGCGCGTCCTGCGGCGTCGCGGCGCGCGCCGGGTCCTTCAGCACCGCGAAGGCCATCGCGACCTGACCCTTGAGCGCATCGGCCACGCCAACCACGGCGACCTCCGCCACCGCGGGATGGCCGGCGATGCATTCCTCGATCTCGCGCGTGCCGAGCCGATGACCGGCGACGTTGATCACGTCGTCGCTGCGTCCGAGGATGAAGTAGTAGCCGTCCTCGTCGCGCAGGGCCCAGTCGAAGGTCGAGTACACCTGCCGGCCCGGCACGCTCTCCCAGTAGGTGCGGATGAAGCGTTCGTCGTCGCGCCAGACGGTCTGCATGCAGCCGGGCGGCAGTGGATACGCGATCGTGAGCAGGCCCTTCTGGTTCGGCGCCTCCAGCACGTCGCCGGTGCGCTCGTCGAGGAGCTGGACGCGGTAGCCGAACATCGCCACGCCCGGCGAACCGAACTTCGGCTCGGCAGGCTCGACGCCGCGCGCCAGCGTCAGGATCGGCCAGCCGGTCTCGGTCTGCCAGTAGTTGTCGACGATCGGTTTGCCGATGGCATCGGCGATCCAGCGCGCCGTCGGTTCATCGAGCGGCTCGCCGGCGAGGAACAGCGCGCGCAGCGACGACAGGTCGTGCCGCGTCAGGCAGGCGGGGTCCTGCTTCTTGAGCACCCGCACCGCGGTCGGCGCGCTGAACATCACCGTGACACGGTGCCGCTCGACGAGCTTCCACCAGATCGCCGCATCGGGGCTCACCGGCGTGCCCTCGTACATCAGCGTGGCCATGCCCGCGATCAGCGGGCCGTAGACGATGTAGCTGTGGCCGACGACCCAGCCGATGTCGCTGGTGGAGAAGAAGGTCTCGCCCGGATGCCCGTCGTAGATGTGCGTCATGCTCGCGGCCAGCGCGACGGCGTAGCCGCCGACGTCGCGCTGCACGCCCTTCGGCCTGCCGGTCGTGCCGCTGGTGTAGAGCGTGTAGCTGATGGCATCGGAGGGCAGCCATTCGCAGGGCACGCGCGTGCCGACCAGTCGCCCACGTTGCTCCGCGTAGTCGAGGTCGCGGCCGTCGACGCGCTCGAACGCGCTGAGCCCGCGATCGACCATCAGCACCTTCGCCGGCTTGTGCGCCGCCAGACGGATCGCCTCATCGAGCAGCGGCTTGTAGGGCACGATCTTGCCGTTGCGACTGCCCGCATCCGCGCTGACGATCAGTACCGGCTCGGCATCGTCGATGCGGTTGGCCAGGGCGTGGCTCGCGAAGCCGCCGAACACCACCGAGTGGATCGCGCCGATCCGCGCGCAGGCGAGCATCGCGAAGGCGGCCTCGGGAATCATCGGCAGATAGATGAGCACGCGATCGCCGATGCCCACCCCCTGCTCGCGCAGCATCGCGGCCATGGCCTCGACCTCGTCCTTGAGCGCGGCGAAGCTGAAGACGCGTTCCTGGTCGACCTCGCTCGACACCCAGATCAGCGCCGCGTCGTCCGGCCGCGCGGCCGCGTGGCGGTCGACCGCGTTGTGGCACAGGTTGGTCCGCCCGCCGACGAACCAGCGCGCGAACGGCGGCCGGCTCGTGTCGCAGACCTGATCGAACGGGCGCTCCCAGTCGATCAACGCCGCCTGCCCGGTCCAGAAGCCGTCCGGGTCGTCGATCGAACGCCGGTACATCGCCGCGTAGCTGTCGGTCATCGGGGTCTCCTTGGATGTTGGTATTGAATGCGCGAATTCCGCACGGATCCTCGCATCGGCAGCTTTTCTGAAACTTTCGTTCACAGCCTTGCGTCATGGGGCTGTGGTCCAATCCGGGTTTTCCTGGGAACGGTCTCGCGGCCACGCCCGGACTTTCCCTAGCCAAGCGCGGTCCTGCGGGCATTCGCGCTTGACCGGTACGGAGATGGTGCCTAGTCTCCGCGCCCAACACCGATGAGTACTGTTCGTCCTTCCCGCTCCGCTCCCCGACACAAGAAGCTCCAGCGCGCCATGGCCGCACTGGGGCTGATCTGCGTCTTCGCGAGCGGTAGTTGCTGGGCGCAACAGTCGACCTCGTCCACCAACGAGTCGCACGACAAGCCCAAGGCGCAGGCCAAGGCGGCGCCGTCGAAGGCCGCCGCCAAGCCGGCCGCGAAGAAGCCCGCCGAGTCGAAGCAGGCCGCCAGGTCCTCGAAGGACGGCAAGGCCTCGAAGCCGGTCGCGGCCAAGGACACCGGCAAGGACCGCAGGGCCAAGGCCGATGAGGACAAGTCCCCGGCGACCGAGATCGCCGCCGACAAGCCGGCAGGCACCGACAAGATCGTATCGGCGAAGGCGGAAACGAAGGCCGAGACGAAGACTGAAACGAAGACCGCGGACAAGGCCGCGCCGGCGAAGGCCGACGCGAAGGTCGCGGACACGAAGACCGACGTCGCGCCGCCCGCCGGCACGATGATGGGCGCCTATGGGCAGAGCCTGATGCGCTCGCCCGCCGGCGCCGCGGCGGTCGCGACGACCGTCGCCGCCGCAGGCACGGCCGCCGCGCTGGTCGCGCCGGCCCTGCCCGCCACGAACACGACCGCCACCCCGACCTCCTCGCTGCCGCCGACCGCCCTGATGGGCGCCGCCGCCGGCAACACGAACGCCAGCGAGTCCGTCGCCCGCTTCCTGCAGCAGCGCGGCATCGTCGCGCAGGCCCAGCAGACGCCCGCCTCGCCCGGCGCCGATGCCTCCGCGCCCGGCCTGCTGAACCGGGTGCGCGACAACGCCTCGGACCTGGTGCTGTCGGCGATGAATTTCCTGGGCGTGCCGTACAAGCGCGGCGGCAACTCGGTCAACAACGGCTTCGACTGCAGCGGCTTCACGCGCCACATTTTCGAGATGAGCGTGGGCCTGGTCCTGCCGCGCCGCGCCGACGAGCAGGCCAAGCTCTCCAGCCTGGTGCCGATCAAGAAGGAAGACCTCAAGCCCGGCGACCTGGTCTTCTTCAACACGATGCGCGCGACCTTCTCGCACGTCGGCATCTATGTCGGCGAAGGCAAGTTCATCCACTCGCCGCGCGTCGGCGGCGCGGTGCGCGTCGAGGACATGCGCGAGGCGTACTGGGCCAAGCGTTTCACCGGCGCCCGCCGCGCCGATCTGAACCAGGCCAATCCTGGCACCTGAGCCACCACGCGAGCGGGTCCCTGCGCCCGCCGCCGACGCCCGCGATACGGGCGCCCCGCGCACCTTCCGGCGCGATCCTCCTGAAGACAAGTCCTGACACGGCAGCCCGGTGATCCCGGCTATGCTGCGCCCCAGCGCCGTCGCCGCGATCCTCCGCGATCCACCTTGTCCGCCGTCCTCGATCCCGCCCAGACACCGCTGCACCGAGTCTCCGACCAGATGGGTCAGGCCCTGCTGCTGGCCGTGCTGCTGCACGTGCTGCTGCTCGTGGCCATCGGCAACGCGCCCGGCGGATCGGCCAAGCCCGGCGAAGGCGCCTGGGGGCCGCTGAACGTGAGACTTCAGGGCGATCGCTACGAGCCGGGTTCGGGCGAGCCCGCCGTCGTGCTGCCCGAGCGCGGACCGATCGGCGAAGCGAAGCAGCCCCGCTCCGGCGGCGCGGTGCGGGAACGGCCGCCGACGCCGGAAGAACAACGGGCGCCTGGCGCCGCGCGCCAGGGGCAATGGCGGCAACAGCCCGGCGACGAACTGACCGGCGACGCGCCCGCCGACCGCAGCGCACCGCCGGCCACGACGGCTCCGGTGCCCTCGCCGACACCGACTCCGACTCCGATTCCGACGCCGGCTCCGCCAGCGCCGACACCCATTCCCGCGCCAACGCCGGCACCCACACCAGCCCCGCCGACGCCGACGCCTCCTCCAGCGCCCTCGCCCACGCCCGCCGTCGAGCCTGCGCCTGCGATCACGACGCTCACGACGCCTGTCGAAGCCACCGTGACGGCACCCACGCGCATCGCTCCCGCGCGAGAGGCGACGCCCGCGCGGCCGACAGCGCCGACGGATCCGCTGCAGGCGCCTTCGCCGCTGCAGTTGCCGGAGCGCCCCGCGCCCATCCTCAGCGAGACGCCCACGACGGTGAGACGCATCGACCGCACGCCGATCGAGCGGACACTGACACCCCCCGTGCCATCGGAACTGAAGGCGCCCGCCGAGCTGCCGCCGCTGACGCCAGCGCCTGCGCCGGCCCCTTTGCCCCAACCCGCGCCGACGCCCGTACCGACGCCGCCAACGCCCGCGCCGCAGGTGGCGCCGCCCGCTCCTGCGCCAACACCCACCGCCGCACCGACGCCGCCCGCGGCGGCCACGCCCGCGCCCAGCCCTGCCCCCACGCCGCAGCCGCGCGTGTCGACCACGCCTTCACCGACACCAGCCAGTCGGACATCGCTCGACGGCTCGACGACGCCCACGACGACCCAACCGAGCGTCGGCGCGCCGGACGCTGGCGCACGCACCGGCCATGACGTGGCGACCCCGGCCTCCACGCCCCCGAACGCGCCGAAGCTGAACCTCGACCTGAACGCCGCGCGGGGTCCGATGCGCCCGCGCGGGACGCCCTCGGGCGTGATCTCGGCGGTGCCGAAGCCGCCGGAGGACAAGGACGCCCTGGCCGAGAAGATGCGCGAGGCCGGCCAGCAGGAATGCCGCAAGGCGTACGCGGACAAGGGCCTGCTGGCGGTCGTGCCGCTGGTGCGCGATGCCGCGCGCGACAAGGGCTGCCGTTGGTGAAGGCCGCGAGCCGCGATGGCCGCACCACGTGTCGTGCGAACTCCGTTCCGGTTTCCGACGCAACGGCGAGCACCGTGAAATCTCTGCTATAGTCGATGTCTTCGTTGGGGGGGTAGCTCAGCTGGGAGAGCGTCGCGTTCGCAATGCGAAGGTCGGGAGTTCGATCCTCCTCCTCTCCACCAACAGATCCGAAAGGGTCGCACCGAAAGGCGCGCCCCGACTCATAAAGCTGCCTATATGGCAGCTTTATGTTTTTCTGGCCTATCAATCACCGTTTCATCGTCCGGCTTCCGCTGGCACTTGCACCGCCAGTGTCAGCGCCCGCCCATGCTTTTTCTCAAAGGCGACGATGCGGGTGATCAGGTCCTCATTCAGCCGCTGGCCGGAAGACAGCAGCAGCACGCCCTCCGGGGAGACGAAGTCCTGCAGGAGGACCTGACCGGCGCGCAGGTCCGCAGTGCGCAAGTGCTGCAGCGGCACTGCGGTCTCGGGTGACGCGATCGAGAACAGGCTCGCGAAGGCGTCGACGACGCTCGGGTCGAACTGGCTGCCGCGGCCGGCAAGCACCGCCCGGCGAGCCTCGGACGGACTCAATGCCTCACCGTCGATGCGACCGCCACGCAGGTCCTCGTAGGCGTCGGCCACGGCCAGGATGCGGGCGCCGAGCGGAATCGCCGTGCCGCGCAGGCCATCGGGGAACCCCTGCCCGTCCCAGCGCTCGTGGTGCGCGCGGATCAGTGGCGCCACGCCCTGCATGTCGTCGCAGGCCAGCAAGGCCTGCTCGCCGAGCACGGGGTGCTGCCGGTAGCGCCGCAGTTCGTCGGGATCGAGCCGATTCAGCGGCCGCGCCAGCAGCGCGTCGCTGAGGCCAATGTGGCCGATGTCATGCAGCAGCGCGGCAATCGGAAGATCGTGGGCAGTGCCCGCATCCAGCGTCATCGTCTGCGCGATCCGCCGCGCCAGGTCGGCCACCTGACGCGCGTGTCCGACCTGCGTCTTGCCACGCATCTCGATCAGCGCGGTGAACGCCTTGATCGACGTCAGGTAGTTGCGCTTGAGCCTGCCGTTGGCGGCAGCCAGCTCCTCGGTGCGCGAGGCGACACGGACCTCCAGTCCGGCGTTCAGTGTCTTGAGCTCGTCGTTCTGCGACTGCGTCAGCCGCTCGAGCGCCTGCTTGTCCGCTTCGAGCTGCTGCCTTTCCTCGACCTGACGCAGCGTCATCACCAGTTCGTCGTCGTTCCAGGGCTTGGCGATGTAGCGGTGAATGCCGCCGCGGTTGACGGCGGCGATCGTCGAACCCAGGTCGGCCTGGCCCGTCAGCAGCAGCCGCGCCGCATGGGGCCAGCCCTGGCTGATCCTTTCGAGCAATTGCACACCGTCCATTCCCGGCATGCGCATGTCCGACAGCACCGCATTGACGGGCTCGGCGGCGAGCAGCGACAGCGCCTCCTCGGCGTGCCCCGCCGTCAGGATGCGCCAGCCCGTGGCGCGAAACAGGCGCCGCAACGCGGCCAGGATGTTCGGCTCGTCGTCGATCGCCAGCAGCGTCCACTGCTGGATGTCCGTTGTCATGGCGCAGTCCCTTCGACGCCGGGACGTCGTACGGGCAGCGTGACGCGGAAGCAGGCGCCGTGGCCGGGTTCACTGCGCAGGTCGATGCGGCCCTGATGCTTCTGCACGATGCCATAGGCCAGCGACAGGCCCAGGCCGGTGCCGCGACCGACCGGCTTGGTCGTGAAGAAGGGGTCGAAGACACGCGCCAGATGGTCCGGCGCGATGCCGCAACCATCGTCCTCCACCTCGACCCAGACCCTGTCCCCGGCGTGGCCGCTGCGCACGACGATCAGGCCGCGCTCCGGGCCGACCGCATGGGCCGCATTGACGAGCAGGTTCAGGAAAACCTGGTTCAGTTCCGACGGCAGGCATTCGATGTCGGGCAGGTCGCCGTACTCGCGGCGGACCTCGGCCCGGTACTTGATCTCGTTGGCCACGATGTTCAGCGTCGAATCGATCCCCTGGTGCAGCGAGGCCCAGACCCATTCCCGGTTGGTGTCCACGCGCGAGAAGTCCTTCAGGTCCTGGACGATCTGCCGCACGCGCGACAGTCCCTCCTTCGACTCGCCCATCAGCATCGGGATGTCCTGCTTCAGGTAGTCCAGCTCGATCCGCTCACGCAAGGCCGCCAGCCGCGTCGCCACGGCGCTGCCCGCCAGCGCAGGCTCGGCCTGTTCGTAGGCTTCGAGCATCTCGAAGACGCGCTCCAGGTAGGCCTGCAGCGTGCCGAAGTTCGAGAAGACATAGCCGATCGGGTTGTTGATCTCGTGCGCCACGCCCGCGGCGAGCTGCCCGATCGACGCCAGTCGTTCGGACTGCAACAGCTGGTCCTGCGCGGCGCGCAGGCTGTCGTTCAGGGCGCGCAGCTCCTGGTTGGCACGTTGCAGCGAAATGAGTTCGGAGTTGGTCATGGTGGTCATGGTGGTCATTCAGTGAAGGATCGCCTCGCAGACGGTCTCGAACTGGGCCTCGGCGTGCGCGAACACCCGCATGCAGGCGGCGTCATCCAGACCGCAGGCGGCCCACAGCGACGGCACCAGGGTCGGCACCGCCTCGTCGGCGTCGCCGGCCAGACCCAGCGCATGGGCGATGGCATCGGCCACGTGAGCGATGCTCGTCAGCGTGAGCCCGGCCGCGGCCGGCGGTGCGTGGTGCTCGCGGATGGCGGCGACGATGGCCGGGGCGAAGTTCCAGTGGCTCGCGATCAGCCCGCCGACTTCGGCGTGATCAACGCCGAGCACGGCGCGCTCGGCTTCTCCGGCGGCGCAATCCTGATCGCGTCGCCACCGCTGCGCCTCGGCGTAGGCCGGTGCGAACGAGCAGGCCAGCGCCAGTTGGCCGACGTCGTGCAGCAGACCCACCGTGAACGCCAGGTCGGCGTCTTCGCGCCGCAGTTCACCGGCCAGCGCCTGGGCACACAAGGCGCTGCCTATCGAGTGGCGCCAGAAGACCTCGTGGTCGAAACCGGGGCTGCGGCGGAAGCTGCCGGCGAGCCCGGCGGCCGTGACGACACTGCGCACGGTACGCAGGCCCAGCACGCCGATCGCCTCCGCCACCGCCCCCACCTGCCGGCCTCGGCCGTAGAAGGACGAGTTGGCCAGGCGCAGGGTCTTGGCGGCCAGCGCCTGGTCTTGCGAGATCTGGGTCGCCAACTGCGTGGCGCCGAGTTCCTCGCGGCCGAGCGATTCAATCAGTTCAAGCACCACCGAAGGAAGCGGGGGCAGGTCACGCAGCCCCTTGAGCAGTTCGTCGTGGGTGATCGGTTGCAAGGCCGTGCTCATCGCGGTGACTCCTGACGGTAGCGCCGCACGAGGTGCAGCAGTGGATGGACCTGTCCGTCGCGCAGGCTGTGGCGGAACAGGTGCGCCAGCTCCGCCGGCGCCACGGGCGCCTTGTCGGGAACGGATGGCGTACTCATTGCGAGCCCCCTGCCTGCGGCAACAGCACCAGCAGCCGCCCCTGCGCGCTGCCGTTCAACAGCCGGCTCATCGCCCACCAGCGGCGCCCGGCCAGCCAGACCAGCATCGGATCGCCCTCCACCGCCTGCCGCAAGGCCTGCGGCAGTTGCTCGGACGCGGACGCACCGAGCAACTCCCCCGCCATGCCGCAAAGCGACAGGGCCGGCGCGTTGGCAAACGCCAGCAGGCCTTCCTCGTCGATGCCGAACACGGGCACTGGCATGGCATTCAGGAGCTCCTGCGCCGCCTCACGGCTGCCGATCTCGCGCAGGTTCTGTTCGCGCTGTGCGTTCAACAGCGTCTGGAGTCGCCGGTTCAGTTCGGCCAGTTCGCGATTGGCGGTCTGCACCTCGTGGTCGAGGCGCCGGTTCTGATCGGCCATCTCCTTGAGCGCGAAGGCCTCGCGCAGATGAGCCCGCAATTGCTCGTCGTCCCAGGGCTTGGCGAGGAACTTGTAGATCGCCCCCTCGTTGATCGCGTCGGTGATCGCCTGCAGCTCGGTGTAGCCCGAGAGCACCAGCCGGATCGTCTCCGGGCACAGCTGCCTGGCCCGGCGCAGCAGCTCGACGCCCGTCATGCCCGGCATGCGCTGATCGGACAGGATGACGTCGACCTCGTGTCGCGCCATCAACTGCAGCGCCTGTTCGGCGCTGGTGGCGCTGAGCACCAGCCAGTCCTCGACGCGCAGCAGGCGGCGCAAGGCGGCGATGATGTTTTCTTCGTCATCGACCAGCAACAAGGTGCGTCGACGCGAACGCCGGCCCAGGAGCGACGCATCGATCTGCCGGCCGTCGCGCAGCAGCGTTTCGATCGCTGCCGCCGGCACGGCGGCGCTGAACCAGTAGCCCTGCATCTGGTCGCACCGGTTGGCGGCGAGCAGGGCCGCCTGGCCTTCGCTTTCGACGCCTTCGGCGACCACCTTCATCTGCAGCTGATGCGCCATCGTGATGATGGCGCGCGTGATCGAGACGTCTTCCGCCGGCGCGCTGACATCGGGCACCAGGGAGCGGTCGATCTTGACCACGTCGACCGGCAAGCGCCGCAGGTAGCTCAGGCTCGAGTACCCGGTACCGAAGTCGTCGAGCGACACCTCGACGCCGAGCGCTCGCAGCGCCTGCAGATGTTGCACCGCCTGATCGAAGTTGGCGATCAGCATGCTCTCCGTGACCTCGACACCGAACAGCCTCGGGTCGAGGCCGGTGGCTGCCAGCAGGCCTTCGATGCGCCGGGCCAGGTCCGGCTGGAGCAGTTGGCGCGCCGACAGATTGACCGCCATGCGCAGCGGGGGAAGCCCGGCACGCTGCCATTGCGCGGCCTGCTCGATGGCGCGGCGCAGCACCCAGTCGCCGATGACGACGATCAGGCCGGTCTCTTCGGCGATCGGGATGAAGCGATCCGGCGCGATGCGGCCGAGCGTCGGGTGTTGCCAGCGCAGCAAGGCCTCGACGCCGACGATGCGGCCATGCCCGAGGTCGACCTGCGGCTGGTAGTGCAGTTCGAACTGCTCGTCGCGAAGCGCATGGCGCAGCGCGGTCTCCAGCGCCAGTCGCTCCGGATCGTCGTCGTGGTGCGCGCCGGCATAGACGCTGGCCTGGTTGCGGCCCGACAGCTTGGCCTGGTGCAGCGCGGCATTGGCGCGACGCAGCAGGGTGTCGGCGTGGTCGCCGTCATCCGGCGCCGTGGCGACGCCGATGCTGCAGGTGATGTGGATCTCGTGCCCCTCGATGCACATCGGTCGGGCGATGGCACCGAGCAGCGCCTGCGCCGTGTGCAGCTCCGGTATCGAAGGGGCCGGCATCACGATCACGAACTCGTCCCCGCCGCGGCGCGCCACCAGGTCGGTGCTCCGTACGGTGGCGGCGATACGCTGTGCCGCCTCGCGAAGCACCGCGTCGCCGATGTGCGTGCCGAGGCCGTCGTTGATGCGCTTGAAGCGATCGAGTTCCAGCACCAGCACCACGGTCTCGGTGCCGGCCTGCAAGATCGCGCTCAGGCGCTCGAAGAGCAGCTGGCGGTTGGGCAGTCCCGTCAGTTCATCGAACTGCAGCAATTGACGGATGCGGCGTTCGGCGGCGCGGCGTTCGCGTAGATCGTCGATGCAGACGTGGGCGAATGTCTCGGCGTCGGTCGTCACCAGGCTGACGGAGACGTCGGCCGGAATCTCATGGCCCTCCTGGTGGCGGATGCTGGTCTCGAAGCGCAGGGAACCGCGCTCGCACAACTCGCGCCAACGATGCGGCCACTGTGTGTCGTCGGTCTGCGTGTCGATGTCGGGCACCCGCAGCCGCAGCAACTGGTCGCGCTCCAGGCCCAGCAGTCGGCAGGCCGCCGCGTTGGCATCGCGGAAGGCCCCATCAGGCCCGACCTGCAACAGCGCGTCGTTGGCCTGTTCGACCGCATGGCGGGTCAGCAGCAGCTGATGCTGCGCCTGTTCCCGTTCGGTCACGTCGCGCGCCGAAGGGATCAGCCAGGCCACGCTGCCGTCCGCACCGTAGAGCGGCAACAGCGAAAAGTCCATCGCCAACGTCGCCCCCGAGCTCGTGGCCACGCGCACGTCGAAGCGCGAAGCCTCGCCGCGCAAGGCGCTGGCCAGCGCCTTCTGCAGCCGCTGCTGCGACAGCTCGCAGGCCTGCCACCAGGGGGTGGCATCGAAGCGCCTGCCCAGCACCTGATCCGACGTGCGGCCGATGGCCTGCAGCGCCGCCTCGTTGGCGTAGCGCAGCACACCGTCGGTGTCGAGCAGGCCGGCGAAGATGGAAGGCCCCAGCCGGTCCAGGACTTCACGCAGGACGTTCTCGAAGTCTGGTGGCGCAGGATTGACGACCGTCGGCGCCAACGCGGGGACGGGCGACCGTCGGCGACAACGCAGGACTGGCGACCGTCGGCGCCAACGCAGGACTGGCGTCGCAGCAGGAGTGGAGCAGGTGGGGCTTCGTCATGCCTGCAGTCTGCCGGGCAGCCCGCGGCAGCGGCGTGATCAGTTGCGGCCCCCGACGACAGGATCAGATGGCGGCAGGCGCAGGCAAGACGGCGCGCGCCGCGTCGTCGACCAGGCGCGCCAGCGTGCGCGTGGCGCGCTCGAGCGTCGCGTCCCAGGGCGTGCCGCAGGTCAGCCGGATGTGGTGCTGGAACTCGGCACGCGCCGAGAACATCGGCCCCGGGGCCACGCTGATGCCTTGCGCCAGCGCGGCGCGGTACAGCGCCATCGCGTCGACCCCGACGGGCAACTCGACCCAGATGAAGTAACCGCCGGCCGGCCGCATCAGGCGCGTGCCAGCGGGAAAGTGCCGGGTCACGGCCTCGAACAGGCTGGTCCGCTGCGCCTGCAACGACTGGCGCAAGCCTCGGAGGTGATGGTCATAGCCGCCCTCCTGCAGGTACTCCGCCACGGCGGCCTGGACCGGGATCGAACCGGACAGGCTGGTCATCAGCTTCAGCCGTCGGACCTCCTGCGCCCAACGACCGGGGGCTGCCCAGCCGACGCGGTAGCCCGGCGCCAGGCACTTCGAGAACGACGAGCAGTGCAGCACCAGACCGCGTCGGTCGTAGGCCTTGGCAGGCAGCGGCGCCACGTGGCCTTCATAGAGCTCCGCATACACGTCGTCTTCGATCATCGGCAGGTCGTGGCGGGCGAGCAGTTCGACCAGGTCTCGCTTCTTGACCTCGGGCATCAGGCTGCCGAGGGGATTCTGGAAGGTCGTCATCAGCCAGCAGGCCTTGGGACGGTAGAGCTCGATGACCTGCGCGAGGCGGCCGAGATCGATGCCTTCGCGGCTGTGCGTCGGCACCTCGATGGCATGCAGGCCCAGCCGCTGCAACGCCTGCAGCGCCACATAAAAGGTGGGGACTCCACCACGACCGCATCACCCGGCCTCGTGACCGCGTTCAGGCACAGGTTCAGCGCCTCCATCGCACCGTGGGTCAGCACGATCTCGTCGGCGGCAACGGCAAGACCCTGGCGCAGGTATCGCTTGGCGATCTCACGCCGCAGCCGCAGGTTGCCCGGCGGCAGGTCCTCGACCATGTGCCACGGCTCGAGCCGCCGGGTACTCGAGATCAGCGCGCGGCGCAGTCGATCCAAGGGGAACAGCAGCGGGCTGGGGAAAGCCGAGCCCAAGGGCACGATGTCGCGTGCCCGCGCCGAGCCGAGGATCCCATAGACCAGGTCGTTGACCTCGACGGTCTGCGAGCCGGCTGTCGGCTCCGAGGTCGCCGGCTCCGCGAGCAGCGCGCCGTCTGCACGCGCGGCAACGAAGTAGCCTGATCGGGGTACCGCGCGAATCAGTCCGCGGGACTCGAGCAGGTAGTAGGCCTGGAACACGGTGCTGGGGCTGAGGCCCCGGCTTGCGCGCGTCTGGCGCACGGAAGGCAGACGATCCCCGGGGCGCAGCACGCCGGCCGCGATCTGCTGCTCGAGTTCTCGAGCGAGCAGCTCATACCTCGCATCGGAGGCGGTGAGCGGAGGATCGCGCATGGGGTTGGCACCGCGCCTCGGTCGACTGCCGACTCCGTGGGGTGACGTTCAGGCAGTCTAAGGTTTGCGCGGTGCGATGCAAGCGCCGTCGCGCGGCGCGCGCAGGCCTTGGCCCGAGCCATGCGCCATGCGCCATGCGCCTGGCGTCGACGTCCGCCGTGGCGCCCAGTCGACCAAGGGTTTTCACCTAATCGATCCGCTCTTGAAGTCGCCCCTCCGAATTCCTAAATCCGTGTCGAACCGCCATCTATCGATTCGGATGAGGACTGGATCATGGCCCAACAGCAACCCGACACGTCCGGCGCTCCAGTGGAACGCGCTTCGCGACGCCCCCGGCTCCCATTGAGCCCATCGCAACTTCAAGCCTACCTGCTCGCACGCGAGACGCTGCGACGCCTGAAGTCTTCGACGCGCCCCTGTTTCGCGCGCGACCCCTCAGCGCTGCGGGGCGCCAGCAGGCGCCCGCCCGCCGAACGCTGACTGCTGACTGCTGACCGCTGCGCGGCCAGCACGTGCGCCGCTTGATCGTCGTCGGCGATCTGCAGCCCGCGCCGCGGAGCCACCCGTCAACGCTTCATCTCGATCGACGCGCGAGCGTCGACGTCCTCCATCGACCATCGACCAAGGAAAGGAGCTTCTGATGTTCGACACCGTGTTCCACCGTCCCCAGGGCTTGCTGGAGCAGCTCGCCCAACTGCAACAGGCGATTTCGCGATCCCGGTCGGCCGACGGATTGCCGGATGGCATCCGGTCCGCGGTGGCCGGGAGCTTTCCGCCGATCAACATCGGACGAACCGAGCGCTCCATCGAGGTCTATGCCTTCGCGCCGGGCCTGGAGGCGCAGGCCATCGACGTCACCGTCGAGCGCGGCGTCCTGCGGATCTCCGGCGAGCGTCCACCGACGGACCGCCGCGCCTCGGATGCCGTGCAGTGGTATGCGGCGGAGCGCTGGCACGGCCGCTTCAGCCGCGCGGTGACCCTGCCCGAAGAGGCCGATACGGGCAGCGTCGAGGCGCAATACCGCGACGGCGTCCTGCGCATCAAGGTGGGGCTGCGCGAAGCGGCTCAGCCACAGCGCATCAACGTCCAGTGAGCGGTCGAACCACGATTGGAAATTGGAAGGAACCATCATGTCTGATCACACCCAACTGACCCGCAGCGAGGCCGGCCGCGCACCACTCCCCACGTCCGATGCGAGTTCGCCGACGGCCAGACCGGGGCGTCACGCGCGCGACGTCGCGGAGCCCGCCGTTGAGATCTTCGAGGACGCGGGGGGCATCACCCTCCTGGCCGACATGCCGGGCGTCCCGCGGGACGGCCTGGATGTCCGGCTGGACGGCGAGACGCTGGTGATCGAAGGCGACGTGGCCGTCGTGGCGCCCGAGGGCATGCGCGGCATGTGGGCCGAGGTCAATGTGCCTCGCTACCGGCGTGCCTTCACCCTCAGTCGTGAACTCGATACCGCCCGGATCGAGGCCGGGGTGAAGGACGGCGTGCTGACGCTGCGCATTCCGAAACAGGCGCATGCGCAACCGCGGCGTATCGCCGTGTCCACCGCCTGAAGACGGAGCGCCAGACGACGGAGCGCCAGGCGACTGCCGCCCGTCGCGCCATGGCGTGCGATCGCATCCAGGGACCGCCGCGCGTGCGCCTGGCCTGGGGGGCCAGGCGGCGCCCTGCTCCGCGTGACCCGCTCCTCCTTGGCGGACGCGTACGGCACGCCGAATGCGCAGGACCGCCCCGGAGCACGCCCGGAAGGATTGCGCAACCCGGGCTCGGAATCCCCCCGAACGGGCGGTGGGTCACCGCCGTCCGCGATTGCGGCGGCGGCGCCGACAGGTCTAGTATCGATCGCTCCCACCCGGCATTCCGAGCCTTGCGCCCGGAGCGCCGGGAGCCCGCCGCGACGCGGCACCGCCACCAGGAGCACCCCATGCTTGAACTGATCGGCGCGATCCTCGTGGGCGCATTCGCCCTCACCTTCGGGGTCCTGTGCATCGGCCCCATGATGCTCAAGCCCGACGACCTCTGAGGCGATGACGGGCACAGGGCTTGCCGCTAGGGCAAGCCATGAAATTCACCGTCCTCACCGTCAATCTCCACAAGGGTTTCGGCTTCTTCAACCGCCGCTTCATCCTGCACGAGCTGCGGGAGGCGGTGCGAGCCGTCTCCGCCGATGTCGTCTTCCTGCAGGAAGTGCTGGGCGAGCATGAACTGCATGCGGCCCGGATCGCCGACTGGCCGCGGGGCCCCCACTACGAGTTCCTCGCGGACAGCCTGTGGACCGACTTCGCGTACGGCCGCAATGCGGTCTATCCGCAGGGTCACCACGGCAACGCGCTGCTGTCCAAGTTCGCGATCACGCGACACACCAACCACGACGTGTCCATCGAAGGTCCCGAGCGCCGCGGCCTCCTGCACAGCGTCCTGAAACTCTCCGACGGCCGCGAGCTGCACGCGATCTGCGTGCACCTGGGCTTGCGCGAGTCGCACCGCCAGCGCCAGGTCGAGCGCCTGTGCCATCTGATCGACAGCCTGCCCCCGGGCGACCCGGTGGTCGTCGCTGGCGACTTCAACGACTGGCGCCAGCGGGCGCACAAGATGCTGAGCCGCTGCGCCGGTCTCGCGGAGGTCTTCGTGAAGTCGTACGGCTCCGCGGCGCGGACCTTCCCGTCGCGCTTCCCGCTGCTGGCGCTGGACCGCATCTACGTGCGCGGCGCGTCGGTGCAGCATCCGATCGTGCTGCCGCGCCGGCCGTGGTCGCACCTGTCCGACCACGCGCCGCTGGCCGCGGAGATCCGGCTGTGAAGCGCCCCGACTGGAGCGCAGGCAACGACCTCGAGCTGCTCGAGAACGGCGAGGAGTTCTTCCCCGCCGTCTTCGCCGCGATCGAGGGTGCGAAGCACGAGGTTCTCATCGAGACCTTCATCCTCTTCGAGGACAAGGTCGGCCTGGCCTTGCGCGAGGTCCTGATCGCGGCCGCGAAACGCGGCGTGCGCGTGGACATGACGGTGGACGGCTTCGGGTCGCCGGAGCTGTCGATGAACTTCGTGAGCGGACTCACCGACGCGGGCGTGCGGCTGCACGTCTTCGACCCGCCGCCCAAGCTGTCGCGGCGGCTGAAGCCGTTCCGCAGGCTGCATCGCAAGATCGTCGTCGTCGACGGCGAGACGGGCTTCATCGGCGGCATCAACTACTCGGCGGATCACCTGATCGATTTCGGCCCCGAGGCCAAGCAGGACTACGCCGTGCGCGTGCGCGGGCCGGTGGTCGCGCAGCTGCGGCGCGTGACGGGGGAGATCCTCGCCACCGCGACGCCGGCAGACGCCGTCCGCCGGGTCGGCGGGACAGCGTCGCTGGTGGCCGAGCCGCGCGAAGGAACCGCGCAGGAGCACCCCCTCGACGGGTCGCCCGGACGCATCGACGGCCGGCCAGGCCAAGGCGGTCGTCGTCACGCGCGACAACCACCGCCACCGCGACGACATCGAGCGCATGTACCGCCTCGCGCTGCACGCGTCGCAGCGCGAGGTGATCATCGCCAACGCCTACTTCTTCCCGGGCTTCCTGCTGCTGCGGAGCATGCAGCGTGCCGCGCGCCGCGGCGTGGACGTCCACCTGATCCTGCAGGGCCAGCCCGACATCGCATGGGCGCGCTGGGCGGCGCAGCTCGTGTACGACCAGCTGATGCGGGCCGGCGTCCATATCCACGAATACTGCGAACGACCGATGCACGGTAAGGTCGCGCTGGTCGACGACCACTGGGCGACGGTGGGTTCGAGCAACCTCGATCCGCTGAGCCTGTCGCTGAACCTCGAAGCCAACCTGATCGTCGAGGACCGCGACTTCAACCGCGCCCTGCGCGACAAGCTCCTGCCGCTGATGAAGAACCAGTGCAAGCTGCTGAAGCTCGAGCACACCAATGCGCATCGCTGGTGGTGGCGCCTCGGCATGGGCACGCTGGTCTTCCACGTGCTGCGGCATTTCCCGCGCTGGCTGGCGCGTCTGCCGCGGCAGACGCAGCCGGTGATGCCGGCGGCGGAAACGCCGGTGGTGGTGAGCGCCTCGCAGACACCGGCTGCTGAAGCCTGGTCATGGCAAGACGGGACCGGCGAGCAGCGCGGGCAGGACGCTCACGGCGTGAAATGCATGAGCAAGGAGACGGCCGAGTGAGTGCCACGCCGACGCCGGACGCCGCGGGGCAACGCCCGGCGCGCTGGCGTTGGGGCCGATGGCTGAGCGGCGTGTTCGCGGTCGCCGTGGTGGCCCTGCTCGCCTGGGCGGCGCGGCAGGTCGACTGGGACGAGGTCGGCGACGCGCTGCGGCAACTGCCCCTGGGCGTGCTGATCGCCGGCGCGGCGCTGTGCGCGCTCAGCCACCTGATCTACAGCGGCTACGACCTGATCGGCAAACGCTGGGCGCATCACGCGGTGCCGACGCGGCGGGTGATGCTGATCACCTTCATCAGCTACGCGTTCAACCTCAACCTCGGCTCGCTGGTCGGCGGCGTCGCGATGCGATTGCGGCTGTATGCGCGCGAGGGGCTGAGGCACCCGGTGCCGGCGAAGATCCTCGCGCTGAGCATGGCCTCGAACTGGCTCGGCTACGGCCTGCTCGCGGGCGGGCTGTTCCTCTTCGGCTGGCTCGCGCCGCCGCCGGAGTGGCGGATCAGCGCCGCCGCGCTGCGCGGGCTGGGTGCGCTGATGTGGGTGATCGTCGCTGCCTATCTGGCGCTGTGCGCGTTCTCCAGACGCCGCGAGTTCCGGCTGCGCGGCCACGACTTCTTCGTCCCGAGCCTGCGCATCGCGCTGATGCAGCTGGCGATCTCGTCGGCCAACTGGCTGACGATGGGCGCGGTGCTGTGGGTGCTGCTGCAGCAGGGCGTCGACTACGGCCACACCCTGTCCGTGCTGCTGGTGGCCGCGGTGGCCGGCGTCATCGCGCACGTGCCGGCAGGCCTGGGCGTGCTCGAAGCTGTCTTCGTCGCCTTCCTGGGCCCGACGCTCGGCCACGGCCAGGTCCTCGCCGCGCTGATCGCGTACCGGGCGCTCTACTACCTCGCGCCGCTGTCGATCGCGGCCATCGCCTACTTCGTGCTGGAGGCGAAGGCGAGGACGTAGGAGGCTCAAGCGCTCCTCCGAACCCAGGCACCCGCCTTGCTGAGCCCTCCGCGAGCATCCGCATCGGATGCGCCGCACCGCTCTACAAGGATGTCGCCATGCTCCGCCTTCACTTCCAGGTCGCCGCGCTGAGCGCGCTGCTGTTCACCCTGCCCTTCGTCCACGCCGCCGACGACGCGGGCAAGGGCACCGGCAACGAGCAGCCCGGCAAGTTCAAGACCGCCATCGCGAAGACCGTGGGCAGGATCCGGCTGGATGGCGACATGCTCGCCGTGCTGAAGGCGCATGAAGGCCTGCGGCCCAAGGCGATCGAGAAGATCGACGTGACCGCCGCCCGCGCGAATCCCACCCTCGCCGACGCCGTCAACGCGCTGCTGCGCCAGAACGGCCGCAGCACCGATCCCGCGCAGCTCGTGCCCGGCGTGACCAGCATCGACGGCACGGTGCAGGGCGGCGCGGGCATGATCCCGGCGCGCTTCTACACGCCCGCCGGACCGGGCCCCTTCCCCGTCGTCGTCTACTTCCACGGCGGCGGCTGGGTCATCGCCGACAAGCAGGTCTACGACGCCAGCGCGCGCGGCATCGCCAGGCAGGCGCAGGCGGTCGTGGTCTCCGTCGACTACCGGCAGGCGCCGGAGAACAAGTTCCCGGCCGCCTGGGACGATGCGCTGGCCGCCTACCAGTGGACGCTGGCGAATGCCGCGAAGTTCAAGGGCGACATCAGCCGCGTCGCGCTGGCCGGCGAAAGCGCCGGCGGCAACCTCGCGCTGGCCACCGCCATCGCGGCGCGCGACGCGGGCCTGCAGAAGCCGGCGCACGTGCTGGCCATCTATCCGGTCACGCAGACCAGCCTCAACACCGAGTCCTACCTGGAGAACGCCGCCGCCCAGCCGCTCAACCGCGCGATGGTCGAGTGGTTCATCGACAAGCTGCTCGACAACAAGGAACAGTTGAAGGACTGGCGCCTGAACCTCGTCGACGCGAAGCTGACCGGCCTGCCGTCGGTGACGCTGATCAGCGCCCGCGTGGATCCGCTGCGATCGGACAGCGCCAAGATGGAAGACGCGCTGAAGAAGGCCGACGTGCTGGTCGAGCGCCGCGACTACGAGGGCGTCACCCACGAGTTCTTCGGCACCGCCGCCGTCGTCGAGAAGGCCCGCAACGCGCAGGCCTTCGCGGGCGAGCGGCTGCGCAAGGCGTTCGGGAACTGAGGGCGGTCCCCGCTGATGCCCAAACGAAGGATCAGCCGCCGTTGGGCAGCAGACTGGTGATCAACGGCGCGACCAGTTCACGCAAGAGCACGCCGAGTCCGCCGGCCACCGCGATGGCCACCATGGCCAGCGCCAGGCGGGCGATGAGCCGCCGGTGGCCCGTCTTCAGGATGAACGACAGGCTGAAGGCCAGGCTGGTCATCGAGGCCAGCACCGCGCCGTTGGCCGCGACGTCGAAACCGATCGCGCCCTGCGCCGCCATGCTCGCGGCCGCCGCCACCGCGCTGGCGCTGGAGAGCAGCCCGCCGATCACCGTGACCAGGTAGAAGCCGCCTTCGCCGAACTCGCGCTGCATCAACCGGCCCACGACATGCAGTGCCAGGAACAGCACGCCATAGCGCAGGGCCACGGGCAGCGAGAACGGCAGCTCCAGCTTGATGTCGGTGACGTCCTCGACGGCGGCGCCGTTGCGTCGCGCGATCAGGCTCAGCACCACGAAGCCCGCCGCGGACAGCACCATGAAGCCGAAGGCCGCCGCGGCGTTCACGAAGGCCAGCGGTGTGAGGATCAGCAGCAGCACCGCGTTGCGCATCACCATTGCGGCGACGGCCACCAGCACCGCGCGATACGCGCCTTCGGCGAAGCGGCCGGAGGTCTCGCGCACGCGCGTCGCCATCTCCACCACCGTGAAGTTGCTGTTGACCAGGCCGCCGAAGAACGCGGACAGCTCCGCGCCCTTGGAGCCGTAGAGCTTCCACAGGATGTAGTTCACGAAGCCGATGCTGGCGATCAGGATCACCGTCACCCAGGCGGCGCGGGGCTCGATCAGGTGCCAGGGTCCGATCGGCCCGGCGGGCAGCGCGGGGTAGATGACGATCGCCAGGATCGCGAGCAGCAGCGCGGAGCGCACCTCGCCCTCGGTCAGGCCCATCGACAGGCCGGAGAGTCGTTCCTTCCACGCGAGCAGCGCGGTCGTGCTGACCATCACCGCCGCAGGGGTCACGGTGTGCCCCAGGCCGCAGAGGATGCCCGCCATGCAGGTCACCAGCATCGCCGCGGAGGTGGTGAGTTCAGGACCGTGGCCGCCGCGCATCGTGTGGACGTTGAGCGGCACCGCCAGGCCCGCCGCGAGCAGCAGGCTCAGCAGCGCGTAATGCTCGCCGAGCGAGCCGCCGAGCGCGCCCAGCAGCGCAATGAAGCCGAAGGTCCGCAGGCCGGCTTCCTTGCCGCGCCGCTCTCGTTCCAGCCCGAGCAGCAGGCCCAGGGAGAGGGCCAGCGCCAGGCGGATCAGGATCTCGAGATAAGGCCACTCGGCATTGGGGAGTGGCGTCGACGTCGGAAGCACTGGAGTCATCTGCCCCAGGTTATCGCAACCCTTCGCACCGCGAAAGCCGCCGCCCCGATCGACCGCCTCTCTGATCGGCCGCCGCCCTGATTTGGGTGCGCGGCTAGGCGCGAACCGGAGCCATAGCAGCGCTATGGCGAGGATTCGCAACGACGCAGCGCGCCCAAATCAGGGCGGCGCGAGGCCGTCGGTGTGGTGGAAGGCCCCCCGGCCCTTCAACTACCGACGGCCCGCGCTGCACGCCTACACCGCCCAGCGCAACATCGGCGCGGCGACGGAAAGTGGAGCCGGCTGGTGAGCGACGTCGGGCTCGCGACCGGGCGTGCTCAGCACGCGGTCGAGCAGCCGCTGCTCCAGCGAGGCGAAGGCCGCGTCGCGTCGACGCGGACGCGGCAGATCGATGCGCAGGTCCAGCGCGAGCCGGCCGTCCTCGATCAGCAGCACGCGGTCTGCCAGCGCGACCGCCTCGGCCACGTCGTGCGTCACCAGCAATGCCGTGAAGCGATGGCGCGTCCACAGCGTCTCGATGAGGCGCTGCATGTCGATGCGGGTCAGCGCGTCCAGCGCGCCGAGCGGCTCGTCGAGCAGCAGCAGCTTGGGCGCATGGACCAGCGCGCGCGCCAGTGCGACGCGCTGCCGCTGACCGCCGGACAGGCGCGCGGGCCACTCGCCGGCACGGTCCGCGAGACCGACCTGCGCGAGCGCCTGTCGCGCCCGCTCACGCGCATCGGCACCTGCCAACCCCAGCGCCACGTTGTCCAGCACCCGCGCCCACGGCAACAGCCGCGCGTCCTGGAACATGAAGCGTGTGTCCTCACGCTCGCCCGCTTCGAGCGCGCCGGCGCTCGGCGTTTCCAGCCCCGCGAGCAGGCGCAGCAGCGTGCTCTTGCCGCAGCCGCTGCGGCCGATGATGGCGACGAACTCGCCGGGGGCGATGTCCAGGTCGATGCCATGCAAGACCTGGCGCTCGCCGAAGGCCTTGCCCAGGCTGTCCAGCGTCACGGCCTGCCCGTTGGCAGGGAGCTTCGCGACGGCCTCGCGTCGCACCGGCGCCGCGTGCTGTGACGCCGCATGCTGCGATGCCGCGGGTGGCAGCGCCGCGGGCTGCGAGTCCTGCCATTCGGTCAGGACGTCGATCTCGGTCACGCTCATCATGTCTCACCCATCCTGTTTCAGCCTCGGACCTGATAGCCCGGATGCCAGCGCAGCCACGCGCGCTCCAGCGCCTGCGCCGCGACGTCGGCCAGCTTGCCCAGCAGCGCGTAGATCAGGATGCCGACCAGCACCACGTCCGTCTGCAGGAACTCGCGCGCGTTCATCGTCATGTAGCCGATGCCGCTCTGCGCCGAGATGGTCTCGGCCACGATCAGCAGCACCCACATCAGGCCGAGCGAGAAGCGCAGCCCCACCAGGATCGACGCGATCGCGCCGGGCAGGATCACCTGCCGGTACAGCGACCAGCCGCTCAGCCCGTACGAGCGCGCCATCTCGATCAGGTCGCGGTCCACGCCGCGGATGCCGTGGAAGGTGTTCAGGTAGACCGGGAAGAACACGCCCAGCGCGACCAGGAACAGCTTGGCCGTCTCGTCGATCCCGAACCACAGGATCACCAGCGGGATCAGCGCCAGCGGCGGGATGTTGCGCAGCATCTGCAGCGTCGTGTCCAGCGCCGTCTCCGCCCAGCGCTGCGATCCGGTCAGCAGGCCCAGCAGCAGCCCGAGTCCGCCGCCGATCGTGAAGCCGATGAAGGCGCGCCCGGTGCTGACGGCCAGGTGCCGCCACAGCTCGCCTGAGAGCGCCAGCTCCCAAGCGGCCTTGGCCACCGAGGACGGCGCCGGCAGCACCCGCGTCGACAGCCAGCCCGCCTGCGCGCTCAGCTGCCACAGCGCCAGCACCGTCAGCGGCACGATCCAGGGCACGAGGCCCTTGAAGGCGACGATGCCGCGGCCCGGTGTCGCCTGGGAACTGGCCTGGGCCTGGGCCTTGATAGCGACGGTGCTCATCTCAGCTCGCCGCGGCCAGCTTGGCCGGACCGGGCACGAAGTTGTTGGCGACGATCTCGCCGAAGGGGCCGGTCAGTTTCGGTGCGCTGAGCTTCTCGCGCACGTCCAGCGGCAGCAGCGGGAAGACCAGCTCGGCGAAGCGGTAGGCCTCTTCCAGATGCGGATATCCGCTGAGCACGAAGTACTCGAGACCCAGCGCCGCGTACTCCTGGATGCGATCGGCCACCTGCTGCGGATTGCCGACCAGCGCCGTGCCCGCGCCGCCGCGCACCAGGCCCACGCCGGCCCACAGGTTGGGCGAAATCTCCAGGCCCGCGCGAATGTCGTTCTTGTCGAAGCGACCGCCGTGCAGTTCCGCCATGCGACGCTGGCCGACCGAGTCCATCGATGCGAACTTGGCTTGCGCTGCAGCGATGACGTCCTCGTCCAGATGCTTGACCAGATCGCCGGCGGCGGCCCAGGCCTCTTCCTCGGTCTCGCGCACGATGACGTGCAGGCGGATGCCGTACTCGAGCTTGCGGCCCTTGGCTTCAGCAGCCGCGCGCACCTCGTTGATCTTCTCGGCGACGGCCTTCGGCGGCTCGCCCCAGGTCAGGTAGGTGTCGACCTGGTCGGCCGCGAGGTCGATCGCCGGTCCCGACGATCCACCGAAGAACACCGGCGGATAGGGCTTGTTGATCGGCGGGTACAGCAGCTTGCCGCCCTTGACGCGCAGCTGTTCGCCGTCGAAGTCGATGGCCTCGCCCTCGTGGCTGGCGCGCAGCACGTCGCGCCAGACGGTCAGGAATTCGGTCGAGAGCGCGTAGCGCTCCTCGTGCGGCAGGAACAGGCCGTCGCCCGCGAGTTCATCGGGATCTCCGCCGGTGACCAGGTTGACCAGCAGCCGGCCGCCGGACAGGCGGTCGAGCGTGGCCGCCATGCGCGCCGACTGCACCGGCTGCACCAGCCCCGGCCGCAGCGCGACCAGGAACTTCAGCCGCCGCGTCGCGTCGATGAGACTGGCCGCGACGATCCAGCTGTCCTCGCAGCTGCGGCCGGTGGGCAGCAGCACGCCCTCGTAGCCAAGACTGTCGGCGGCGATGGCGATCTGGCGGTAGTAGTCGAAGTCCGCGACGCGCGCGCCCTTGGAGGTGCCGAGGTAGCGTGAATCGCCGTGGGTGGGAATGAACCAGAGGATCTTCATGGGGGGAAGCTCGTGTGAGGAACCGACGTCGCGGCGGTGGGCTTGCGGCGCTTACTTGGCGGCCGTGGTGATCGACTTCGGCAGCGCGTCGGCGATGCGGATCGGCCTGGGGATCAGCTTCAGCGCATGGAACGCGTCGGCGATCTTCTGCTGCTCGGCGGCGATGGCCGGCGTGATCGGCTGGATGCCGTAGGCGAAGCGCGCGGCGGCGACCTCGGTCGTCGCAAGGTCGAGCCCGATCTGCGGCGCGAGCAGCGCGGCCACGGCGGCGCTGTTGTTCTCGGACCAGCGGTCGAGTTTGGCAAGTTCCTCGATGATGGCCTGGACGACTTGCGGGTACTTCTCCGCGTAGCCGCGCTCGGCCAGGTAGAACTGATGGTTCGCGACGACGCCCTTGCCGTCGGCCACCACGCGCGCGCCGAGCTGACGTTCCGCCGCGGCCAGGAACGGATCCCAGATCACCCAGGCATCGACCGCACCGCGCTCGAACGCAGCGCGCGCATCGGCCGGCGGCAGATAGACGACGGTGATGTCGGTGTACTTCAGGCCCTGCTTCTCCAGCAGCTTGACCAGCAGGTAGTGGACGTTGGAGCCCTTGTTCAGCACGACCTTCTTGCCCTTGAGGTCGGCGAGCGTCCTGATCGCCGAGTCCTTCGGCACGATCAGCGCTTCGGCGGTCGGCGCGGGCGGTTGATTGGCGACGTAGACCAGGTCCGCGCCGGCGGCCTGCGCGAAGATCGGCGGCGCCTCGCCGACGGTGCCGAAGTCGATGGAACCGACGTTCAGCCCCTCCAGCAGCTGCGGGCCGGCGGGGAACTCGGTCCACTTCACGGCGATGCCCTGCGCGCTCAGGCGCTTCTCCAGGTCGCCCTTGGCCTTCAGCACGGTGAGCGTGCCGTACTTCTGGAAGCCGATGCGGACCTCCGTCGGCTTGGCCGCCGTCTGCGCGCTGGCGACACCGGCGAACAGGCTGAGCGAGGTGGTCAGCGCGGCGGCAAACGCGAGGGCCCCGCGGCGGTCGAAGAAGAACGTCATGGTGGTGGTCCTGGAGAGTGAAGAGTCGGGAGGAATCGGGAGGAATCGGAGGCGTCAGGCTCGCGGAGCGCGCGCGAAGCGTTCAGGGGTGCTCAGAGCACCAGCGCGGGACGCGAGACCGGCTCGACGGCCTGCGGCGTCGGCACGCGGTCCAGCACCTGCGACGCACCGACGAGCAGGCGGCGGGCGATGTCGTCGTTGATGCGGTAGTCGCCGACGGCGTCCTTGGCGATCTGCGCGTCGCAGGCGTAGACGCCGTCGACATGCGAGCGCGCGCCGAGCGCGGACAGGACGGGCAGCAGGCCGTAGTCCAGCGCCAGCAGATGCGCCATGCTGCCGCCGGTGGCCAGCGTCCACACGCTCTTGCCCGCGAGGCCGTCCTGCGGCAGCAGGTCGAGGAAGACCTTCAGCAGCCCGCTGTACGCGGCCTTGTAGATGGGCGTCGCGAGCACGACGACGCGCGCCTCGGCGACCGCGGCCAGCGCGGCGCGGATCTCGGCGTCGTCGAAGTCGGCGTGCAGCAGCGGCTGCGCCGGCAGATCGCGCAGACGCAGCGTGCGGGTCGCGAGTCCGTGGTGATGCAGCCGCTCCGCGGCGGCGCCGAGCAGCGCGCCGGAGCGCGATTTCACGCTGGGGCTCGCGGCGATGAGCAGGACGGGCGAGCCCGGAAGATCGGCGGTCGAGGCGGTGGCGGAGGCGGTCATGGCGGGGGGAGGAAGCAGGAACCGCCTCATTCTGCGAACCGCCCCGCCCTCGCCGAACGAAGGAGATCGTCGATGCTTAGGCGCTTTGCGGCTATCGCTTGCGCACGGGTGCCGACGGCTTCACGGCCGGCGTGAGCGACGCCAGGGCCTCGTTGCGGCAGGCGACCAGGATCTCGTCCGCCAGCGGCGAGTCGTCCGGACAGGCGCGCGACATCACCATCGCGCCGACTGCCCGCGCGAAGAGGTCCAGCGACTTGGCTCGCGCCTCGTCGGCGCTCGCGTGCTCCAGCACGGTCCCCTCGAGGTTCAGTGCCGCCAACAGACTCTCGATGCCGTTCGCAAACGTGGCGCGCACGGCGTCCGATTGACGCGCCGCATCGCCGCCGAGCGCCGCCATCGAGCACCCCTCGCCCCGCGCGTCGCGATGTTCGCGCGAGAGATAGAACCGGGCGAAGTCCGAGACCGTCACGCCGGCCGCCAGGGCCACCGTCTGCGCGATGCCGCAGGCCGCCGACTCCGCCATCAGTTCGGCCTTGGATTCGAACTGCTTGTAGAAGCCGCCGTGCGTGAAGCCGGCCGCGGCCATCAGATCGACGACGCCCACGCCGTCATAGCCGCGCTCACGGAACACCGTGGACGCCGTCTGCACGACGTGCTCGCGATTGGCCTGCGCCTGTGCCTTGCTGACCTTCATCTGTCGTCCATGCGCGTGGAGAGATCCACGGGCGTCACTATACATAGATGCTGATCATCATCAAAGTCTTGACTTTTTGGATTACAAACATAATCATTGCCATCGATCCTGCGGCGCCGTCGGTGGACGTAGTCCAGACGAAAGACGCCATGTCCACCGATTCAACAGGCCTTCCCGGTCCACCCCCAGTCATGAAGACGACGATGAAAGCATTTGTCCTGGAACGCTACGGCAAGCAGAGCACGCTCCAGCCGGTGGAGATGCCGACGCCGGAACCCCGGGATGACGAGGTGCTTGTCGAGGTCCATGCCGCTGGCGTGAACCTGCTGGATTCCAAGCTCAGGGATGGCGAGTTCAAGCTGATCCTGCCCTACCGCCTGCCGCTCGTGCTGGGACACGACGTGGCCGGCGTGGTGGTCCGGGTGGGCTCGCGGGTGCGCCTGTTCAAGCCGGGGGACGAGGTCTACGCGCGGGTGGACGATTTCCGGATCGGCACCTTCGCCCACTTCGTGCCGGTGAAGGAGTCGTCGCTGGCGCTCAAGCCCGCGAACCTCACGATGGAAGAAGCCGCCTCGATCCCGCTGGTCGGCCTGACCGCCTGGCAGGCCCTGGTCGAGAAGGCCGACCTGCAACGCGGCCAGAAGGTCTTCATCCAGGCCGGATCCGGGGGCGTCGGCACCTTCGCCATCCAGCTGGCCAAGCACCTCGGCGCGACGGTCGCCACGACGACGGGCACGACCAATGTCGCGCTCGTGAAGGGACTCGGCGCCGACGTCGTCATCGACTACAGGAAGCAGGACTTCGACGGCGTCCTGCGCGACTACGACGTGGTGCTCAACAGCCAGGATGGCACGACGCTTCAGAAGTCGCTGGGCGTGCTGCAGCGCGGCGGCAAGCTCATCTCCATCTCCGGCCCGCCGGACCCCGAGTTCGCCCAGGGGATCGGAGCGCCCGGCTTCGTGCGACTGATCGTGCGCCTGCTGAGTGCGGGCATCCGTCGCAAGTCGCGCCGCCAAGGCACCGGCTACTCGTTCCTCTTCATGCGGGCCGATGGTGCGCAGTTGCGCGAGATCACCCGCCTCATCGAGGCCGGCGTCATCCGGCCGGTGATCGACCGGGTCTTCCCCTTCGAGTCGACCAACGACGCCCTGGCCTACGTCAAGGCCGGCCGTGCCAAGGGCAAGGTCGTCATCAAGGTCAAGTAGATCCCGACCCCCCACACGCCTCCGCCAAAGGACGCGGCGGCGCCATCGACGGGCTCAGAGGCCCAACCACAGGAGACAAAAGAATGACATTGATCCCGGTCCATCGCCCCTCCCTGCTCGTGCTCGTCGCCGGCTTGGCCTGCGCCGGCCTGGCTCACGCCGCGGCCTTCAAGCTCAAGGAGCAGAGCGCCGCCGGTCAGGGACGCGCCTTCGCGGGGTCCATCAGCGAAGGCGGGGATGCCTCCGTGATCGCCAACAACCCCGCCGCGATGACCCTGCTCGATGGGCGACTCGTCCAGGCGGACGGTGCGGTCGTGGCCTATTCGGCCAAGTTCGACGGCTCGGGTCGTGACGCCCTGGGCCGCCCCCTGGCGGGCGGCAATGGCGGCGATGCGGGACAGACCGCGGTCATTCCCTCACTCTACTTCCATGCGCCGGTGACCGACCGGATCCATCTGGGTTTCTCCGTGACGGCACCGTTCGGATTCAAGACCGAGTACGACGACGGATGGGTCGGGCGCTACCAGGGCGTCAAGACCTCGCTGAAGGTGATCGACGCCGGCGTGTCGGGTGCCTACCAGGTCAATGACGTCCTGTCGCTGGGCGCCTCCGTGTTTGCGGAGCGCCTGGACGTCAAGCTGCGCAATGCCGTCGACTTCGGCGCGCAGCTGGCGGCCGCGCGCGTGCCGGGATTCCTGCCGACGAGCGCGGACGGGTACCTGGACGTCGAAGGCGACAACACCAAGGTCGGCTACACGCTGGGCGCGCTGCTGCGTCCCGTCGACGGGACGACGGTGGGCCTGGCCTACCGCTCCGAGGTCAAGCACAAGGCCAAGGGCGTGGACGCGCGCTTCTCGATTCCCGCCGCGGCGAACGCGGTGCTGTCGGTGGCGGCCCCCAACACCTTCGTGAACACCACGGTGGACACCGAGTTGACGATGCCGGCGTCGTGGACGCTCAGCGTCAGCCAGCGGCTGAATCCGCAATGGACGGTGATGGCCGACTACTCGCGCACCGCGTGGCACAAGTTCGACCAGGTGGTCCTGGACTTCGCGTCCAACCTGCCCAGCCAGACGCTGGACTTCGGCTATCGGGATTCGTCGTTCTACTCGGTGGGCGCGGAGTACCGGATGAACGACGCCTGGACCTTCCGCGGCGGCTTCGCCTACGACCAGACGCCGGTCACCGATGCGGTGCGCGATGTCCGCGTTCCCGACGTCAGTCGCCGATGGCTGTCGCTCGGCGCGACGTGGCGGGCCAGCAAGCAGCTGGCCTACAGCCTGGGGTACACGCATCTGTTCATCAAGGACACCAGCGTCAACCTGACCTCGCCCTCCGCGAGCACCCTGCAGGGCTCGTACAAGGTGGGCAGCGACATCCTGGCGGTGTCGGCGCAATACAGCTTCTAGGCGCGTCGACATCCGCGCCGGTTTGCGCCGATTCGCGCCGGCCTGCGTCGGTTCGCGCCGCAGCGAATCGCACGGTTCCAGGGGTTGTCGTGCATGGCTTTGCACACGACCCATTCGCCTCGGACGGCAACGTCCGGGGCGTTTTTTACGACAGGCGCTCCAGCTCCCTCAGCACCTCGCCCCGCAGGTCCGCCACCGCCGCGCTCCCGCGCCCGCGCGGATGCAGCAGCGGCACCTCGATGCGCCGCACGATGCGGCCCGGCCCGGCGCCGAGCACCAGCACGCGGTCGGCCAGCAGCACCGCTTCCTCCACGTCGTGCGTGACCAGGATCAGGCTGGTGCCATGTCTTGCCGCGACCTCGCGCACGAGGTCCTGCAGCCGCATCCGCGTGAAGGCGTCCAGCGCGGAGAACGGCTCGTCGAGCAGCAGCACGCGCGGCCGCGTGTAGAGCGCCCGCGCGATCGCGGCGCGTTGCGCCTGGCCGCCGGACAGTTGACGCGGCAGCGCCTCGCCGAGCTCGCCCAGGCCGACCTCGCGCAGCAGCGTGTTCACCCACGCTTCATCGTGGCCCTGGCCCAGGTCGAAGCCGACGTTCTCGGCCACCGTCAGCCACGGGAACAGCCGCGGTTCCTGGAACACGACGCCGATGTCGCGGTCCGGTCCGCGACGCGCGCGACCGTCGAGGCGCACTTCCCCGTCGAAGTCCGGATCCAGCCCGGCGGCGATGCGCAGCAGCGTGCTCTTGCCGCAGCCGCTCGCGCCGACGAGGCCGAGGACCTCGCCCGCGTTCAGGTCGAAATGGACGTCCTGCAGGATGGGCAGGTCGCGGGCGAAGCGCTTGGCGCGCACGGACACGGTCAACAGGCTCATGCGTGGCCTCCGAAGCTGTCGCGCCAGTGCAGCGCACGTTGTTCCACCGCGGCCATCAGGCTGTCGGTCAGTTTGCCCAGCAGCGCCAACAGCACGATCGCCGCCATCACCAGGTCCGCGCGGCCGGTCTCGCGGCCGTCGGTCAGCAGGTAGCCCAGGCCACGGCTCGCGGCGATCAGTTCCGCAGCCACCATGAACATCCACGCCAGGCTCAGTCCGTTGCGCAGACCCGTGAGCAGCGCCGGCAGCGCGGCGGGCAGCAGCACGCGGCGCGCGAGCGCCACGCGGCCGAGTCCGCGCAGGCGCGCAACCTCCACCAGCTTGCGGTCCACGTCGCGGAAGCCCGAGGACACGCCCATGTAGACGGGGAAGAAGGCCCCGATCGCGATCAGCGCGATCTTGGACGCCTCGTCGATGCCCAGCCAGAGCAGCAGCAGCGGCACCCAGGCGAGCGAGGGAATGGCGCGCAGCGCCTGGAAGCTCGGCGTCAGCACGGCTGCGGCCAGGCCCGAGAGGCCGACCAGCGCGCCGAACAGCACCGCCAGCACCGCGCCGAGCGCGAAGCCACCCGCCACGCGCAAGGTGCTCGCGAGAACGTGTTGCGTCAGTTGGCCGTCGCGCAGCATCTGCGCCAGCGCCGCGGCCACATCGCTCGGCGCCGGCAGCAGGTTGGGCGCGATCCAGCCGAGCCGCACCGCCGCCTCCGCAAGGGCGAGGACGGCCACGGGCGGCAGCGCGCCGAGGAGCCACGTCGGCCATCGCCACGCGACCCGCGTCTGCGTCTGCGTCTGCGTCTTCGTCTGTGTCTGCGTTGATCGCGATCGAGCCGACGCCTGCTCCGGCAAGACCGGCCCGAGCGACGAGACGGCGCGCGCGATGAGGTCGGGGTCGGCGCTCATCGCTCCGGACTCACGCCTTGATCAGGCCGTTGGCGAAGCGCGTGTCGACCAGCTCCGCGATCGTGCGGTTCAGGTCCACGCCCGGCTTCACCAGCTGCTCCGCGTTCAGGATCGGCGCCGCCGCCTGCAGCGCCTTCACATGCTCGTCCGACGGCTGCGGATGCGAGAAGTCGCTGCGCAGCTTCACCTGCAGCAGGGCCACCGGCAGGCTGACCTTGGCCTCTTCGGACAGGATCTTCGCGGCGTCCGACGGGTTGGCCAGCGTCCACGCACGCGCCCGCTCGTAGGCCGCGATCACGCGCTTGACCGTCTGCGGGTGGCGGTTCAGGAACTCCTCCCGCACGTTGAGGAAGCCGTAGGTGTTGAAGCCGACGTTGCGGTACAGCAGCTTCGATCCGGCATCGAGCTCGCTCGCCGCCATCAGCGGATCGAGACCGGCCCACGCATCGACGCGGCCCTGCTCCAGCGCCGCGCGTCCGTCGGCATGCTGGAGCGCGACATGCTCGATGTCGCCGCGCTTCAGGCCCACGGTGTGCAGCGCGCGCAGCAGGAAGAGATAGGGATCGGTGCCCTTGGTCGCGGCGATCTTCTTGCCCTTCAGGTCCGCGAGCGAGCGGATGCCCGAGTCCGGACGCACGACCAGCGCCGTCCATTCCGGCCGCGAGAAGATGTAGGGCGCGCGGATCGGATTGCCGTTCGCGCGCGCCAGCAGCGCGGCCAGGCCGGCCGTGGAGCCGATGTCGATGCTGCCGGCGTTGAGGTACTCCAGCGCGCGATTGCTGCCGGCGCTCAGCACCCAGCGGACCGAGGTGCCATCCTTGGCCAGGTCCTCCTCCAGCCAGCCGAAGCGCCGCAGCACCAGGCTGGTCGGCGAGTAGTAGGCGTAGTCGAGCTTGAGCTCCTTCGGTGCCGCCGTGCCTTGCGCCCGCAGCGGGCCGGCGGCCAGTCCGGCCGCAAGGCCCGCGCCCAGCACCAGGGCGTCGCGACGCGTCGGATGGCTGTTGTCGTTCTTGTCGTTCTTGTCGTTCTTGGAATCGATCTTGCGGGTCATGCGACGGGCTCCGTCAGGGGAATGTCCAGGGAAGTCAGCGTGGGGCCGCGACCGTCGGCGGTCGCTGAGGCAGGGGGCGCGGGTTCGGTCGGTTCGGCGGCTGCGTCGGTGCCCGGTTCGCCGAGGCGGACACGACGCCCCGCGTGCGTCGGCTTGAGCCCGTCGCCTTCACCGAACAGCCGCGCACGCAAGGTCTTCGGCGTGGCGTCGACGTCCGCGCCCTCGCCCTCGCCCGCTTCGGGCCGATAGTGACCGCGGCGGCGGAGTTCAGGCACCACGAGGTCCACGACATCGCGGAAGGTCTCGTGCGCCAGCGCGAAAGCCAGGTTGAAACCGTCGAGCCCCGTGGCGTCCTGCCAGGCGATCAACTGGTCCGCGATCTCCGATGGATCGCCGACGAAGACCGGCCCTCGACCGCCCAGGCCGATGAACGCGGCCGCCTCGCCCACCGTCCAGCGACGCGTCGGATCCGCGCTGCTGAACGAGGCCAGCGCCGTGCGCCCCGCCTGCGTGTCGAGGTAGTCGATCGTGGCGTCCAGCGGATAGCGGCTGAAGTCGACGCCGGTCCAGCCCGACAGCAAGGCCAGTGCGGCCTCGATGTCGACGTGGGACTTCAAGTCCTCGTGCTTGGCGTGGGCCGCGGCACTCGTCGGCGCGGTGACGATCAGCGCCTGACCGTAGATCAGCACGTCGTCGCGCGCGCGGCCCGACTCGGCGACCGCATCGCGCAGGCCGTTCACATAGCCCTTCACCACGGACGTGCTGGGACCGCTCACGAAGACGCACTCCGCATGCCGGCCGGCGAAGGCGCGGCCGCGGCTCGACGTGCCGGCCTGGAACAGCACCGGCGTGCGCTGCGGCGACGGCTCGCAGAGATGCACGCCGGGCACGCGGTAGTGCTCGCCGCGATGGTGGATCGCGTGGACCTTCGTCGGGTCCGTGAAGACACGCCCCGCCTTGTCGCGCTGGACCGCGCCGTCCTCCCAGCTCAGTTCCCACAGCTTGTAGACGACGTCGAGGTACTCGTCGGCCAGGTCGTAGCGCTCGTCGTGCGCGCGTTGCCCGGTGTGGCCGAGGTTGCGCGCCGCGCTGTCGAGGTAGCCGGTGACGATGTTCCAGCCGATGCGACCCCGCGTCAGGTGATCGAGCGTCGACATGCGCCGCGCGAAGCTGTACGGCGGCTCATAGGTCAGCGCCACCGTCACGCCGAAGCCGAGGTGCTTCGTCACCGACGCCATCAGCGGCACCAGCGCCAGCGGATCATTGAGCGGCACCTGCACCGCATGGCGCAAGGCCGCGTCGGGCGAGCCGCCGTGCACGTCGTAGACGCCCAGCACGTCGGCCAGGAACACGCTGTCGAAACCGCCGCGCTCCAGCAGCCGCGCCAGCTCGATCCAGTAGTCCGGGTCGGTGTAGCGATGCGACTCGTCGCGCGGATGCGTCCACAGCCCCGGCGACTGGTGCCCCACCGTGTTCATCGCGAAAGCGTTGAAACGGATCGGCTTCAACCCGCTGGCGCTCATCGCAGGAACGCCGGCCGCGCGTAGCCGGGGAACTTCTGCACCAGCACCGCCTTGAACTCCGGCGCGCGGAAGGCATCGGCCAGCGCCTTCGTCCACGGCTGCTGCTTGTCCTTGCCCTTCACCGCCAGCACCAGCATGTAGTGGTCGGGCGTCTTCTCCAGCAGCAGCGCGTCGGTGAGCTTCAGGCCGCTGGAGATCGCGAAGTTGCCGTTGACGATCGCGTACTCCGCGTCGTCGAGCGTGCGCGGGATCTGCGCCGCCTCGATGGGCTGCAGCTTCAGGTTCAGCGGGTTGCTGGCGATGTCCTTCTCCGTCACGCGGATCGGATCGGCGCCGGGCTTGAGCGTCAGCAGCTTCTGGTCGGCCAGCAGCGCCAGGCCGTGCGCCAGGTTGGCGGGATCGTTGGCCAGCGTGATGCGGTCGCCGGACTTCACGTCGGCCAGGCTCTTGCGCTTCTTCGAGTAGATCCCGAACGGCGCCATCGGCCCCTGCACCACCTCCACGATGTCCAGCCCGCGATCCTCGCGGAAGCGGTTGAGGTAGGTGATGTGCTGGAAGAAGTTGGCGTCCAGCGCGCCCTGCGCCAGCGCGATGTTGGGCTGCACGTAGTCGTTGAACTCGACCAGCTTGACCGTGTAGCCGCGCTTCTCCAGCAGCGGCTTGATGCCCTGGCGCAGCACCTCGATGTTGGAGCCGGCGGTCGCGCCGATGGTGATCTCCTTCTTGTCCTGCGCGTGGACCACGGGCGAGGAAAGCGCGGCGGCGGTGAGCGCGAGGGCCAGCAGGGTGCGGCGGGCAAGAGTCATCGGGAAGTCCTTGGAGGTCCGGAAGGGATGAAGAGGAAAGGAGTGCCGTGCTCAGCGCTTGTCGAGCCGTCGCGCCACGCGCTGACCGGTGAACTGGATCAGCTGCACGAGCACGACGAGGATCGCGACCGTCAGCACCATGACGTCGGTCTGGAAGCGGTAGTAGCCGTAGCGGATCGCGAGGTCGCCGATGCCGCCGCCGCCGACGACCCCGGCCACCGCCGAGTACGACAGGAAGCTGATCGCCAGCACCGTCAGCGCGCCCACCAGGCCGGCGCGCGCCTCGCGCACCAGCACGCGCAGGACGATCTGCGTCTCGGAGGCGCCCATCGCGTGCGCGGCCTCGATGACGCCGCGCGGCACCTCGCGCAGGCATTGCTCGACGAGACGCGCGAAGTACGGGATCGCGGCGAAGGACAGCGGCACCGCGGCGGCCAGCGGACCGATCGAGGTGCCCGCGATCACGCGCGTGATCGGCACCAGCGCGACCAGCAGGATGATGAAGGGGAAGCTGCGCACGGTGTTCACCACCGCGTTGATCAGGCGATGCAGCAGGCCCGCGCCGCGATGGCCCGACAGCGACTGGCCCGGGCTCAGCAGGAACAGCAGCACGCCCAGCGGGCCGCCGAACAGCACGGCCGCGCCGAGACCGATGGCGAGCATCAGGCCCGTCTGGCCGAGCGCGGTCCAGATCTCGGGCAGCAGCCCGATGAGGTTCTCAAGCATGGCGGACCTCCCGGCGTCCGATCGACGCGATCACTTCGGAGGTCGCCAGCGCCGAGGCGTCCAGCGCGGCAAGGTTCGCCGCCTGCCGCTGCAGCCGCGCGAGCTCCAGTCCCAACGGCGAGGTCGCCACGCGCGTCGCGTCGACGACATCGAACTGCTCGACCAGCTGGCCCTCCGCGATGACCGCGGCGCGTCGGCACAGCGCCTGCACGACCTCGAGTTCATGCGTGACGATCACGATCGTGACGCCCAGCCGCTCGTTGATGTCGGCCAGCGTGGCGAGCAGCTCGCGCGTGGTCTCGGCATCCAGCGCGGAGGTCGGCTCGTCGCACAGCAGCACGTCGGGTTGCGGCGCCAGCGCCCGCGCGATCGCGACGCGCTGCTTCTGCCCGCCGCTGAGCTGCGCCGGGTACTGGTCGGCCTTGTCGGTCAGCCCGACCAGCGCCAGGCACTCGGCGACGCGATCGGCGATCTCGTGGCGCGAGCGGCCGGCGTGCAGCCGCAGCGGGAAGGCGACGTTCTCCGCCGCGGTCGCGTTCTGCAGCAGGTTGAACTGCTGGAAGATCATCCCGAGCCGCTGCCGCTCGCGGCGCAACTCGGCCGGCTTCAGCGCGGTCAGCTCGCGGCCGGCGACATGCACCCGGCCCGCGTCGGGACGCTCCAGCAGGTTGATCAGCCGCAGCAGCGTGGACTTGCCCGCGCCGCTCTTGCCGATCAGGCCGAGGATCTCGCCGGGACGCACGGACAGGCTCACGTCGCGCACGGCCTCGAAACGCCGCCCGTCGGGCAACGCGAAGGACTTCGACACGCCGTCGAGGCGGATCAGCGGGTCGTTCTTTGGGGCGCTCTTGGGGATGCTCTTTGGGGTGCTCTTCTGGTCGCTCATCGGGAACTCCTCGATCAGGAATACGCCGTCGGATCGGGGATCCGGCCGTCGAGGAAGAAGCGGCCCAGGTCGCGCAGCTTGTAGTCGACCGGGTCGTGCAGCGTGTGCACCCGCGCGTTGCGCCAGAACCGGTCCAGGCCGAACTCGGCCGACGTGCTGCGCGCGCCGGTCAGCTCGAACAGCTGGCTGCCGACCTCGACGCCGGCGCGGTGCGCGAGCACCTTGGCCTCGGCGCCGGCGACCGCGACCTCGCCGCGTTCCTGCGCGGTCAGGGCCTCGCCGCGATCGAGCGCGCGGCGCAGGCGTTCGACGGCCTCGGCGGACACGGCCTGCGCCGCCCTCACCTTCAGCCACAGGTCGCCGTAGCGGTGCTGCACCAGCGGATCGTCGACCGCGCGCGACACGCCCGAGGCCGACCAGGCCCGGCCACGCGTCGCCGTGTAGCGGCGCGCCTCGTCGAAGGCGCCCTCGCCGATGCCCAGGTACAGGTGGGTCATGATCAGCTGAGCGATCTGCGAGCGCAGCGTCGCGCGCGGGGTCGGGCTCTGGCCCGGCACCTGCAGCAGTTCGTCGTCGTCCAGCCGCACCGCGTCGAAGCGCACCGTGCCGCTGTCCGTCTGGCGCTGGCCGAAGGCGTCCCAGTCCTGCTCGACGCGCACACCCTCGCGCCGCGTCGGCACGATGCCGATGAGGAAGCCGCCCTCGCCCGTCGTCGCCGAGACCGTCAGCCGGTCCGAGCCCAGCGCGCCGGAGCAGAAGCTCTTCACCCCGTCCAGGCGCCATCCGGCGCCGTCGCGCGCCGCCGTCAAGCGCGTGTCGGCGGGATTGAGCGCATTGCCCCAGAACAGGCGCTGCTCGGCGGTCTCGCGCAGATGGCGCGCGCCGTGCGCCGTCGCGGCCGGGCCCCCATACAGCGACACGCCGTAGAGCTGCAGATGGTGGAAGGCCAGCACATGGGCCAGCGCGCTGTCGACGCGGGCGAGCCGCCGCACGGCGTCGAAGAACTCGGGGATGCCGCCGCCCAGGCCGCCATGGGCCTCGGGAATCGTCAGCGCGAGCAGGCCGCTGGCGCGGATCAGCTCGCGCTGCTCGGCGGCGTGACCGCCCTCGCGGTCGCGCTGCACGGCCGTGGCGGCCAGCTGCTCCACGACGTGGTCAAGTCCTGACCCCAGGAGCTGGGCCAGCGGGGATGCGGCAGGGGTGGTGGAGGAAGTCGGGGAGGCGTCGTCGAGACGCCGCAGCACGGGAGCGGTCATTGGCGGGGAGACACTCGGGGGGCGGCAATGCGCGATGACGCCGAGTGTTCCTGTCCGGCCGCGCGGACCGAAGCGAGAAATTCGTCTGTGCTTATGCGGTGGCCGGTACCGCACCCGTACCGTGCCACGCGACCCCGGGGCGGGGTCGGCCGAGGTCGGCCGAGGTCAGCGGAGATCGGCCGAGTTCGGCCGAGTTCGGCTGACGTCGATTCAACTCGACCAGGTCGATTCGTTCTTCGCCGCCTGCGCGTTGCTCTGGATGCCGACGTCCTGCGAGAGCATCGCGCGCATCGCCTGCGCGCATTGTTCGACGTGTCGCTTGTCGGGATGCCACGGTCCCGCCGCATCGCCGTTGCTCTGCAGGTTGGCGCTTCTGACGTAGACGACGCGCCAGAGCGTCTGTTTGAGGTCGCTGGCTTGCATGTCGGGGAGTATTCCGAATCGACCGGGCCTTGCGCGAGACGGCATCGCCGTCACCGCCTGTCAGCCACTGCCCTACAGCGGGGCACGCAACCCCGAATCTACGCCTCGGGCTTGCCCCGAGTCCAGTGCAAGAGGCCGGGCTGTTAATCTTCCATTCATGAACCTGCTGCTCGCCGAAGACGACGCGATCCTGGCCGACGCCCTGTGCGAACAGATGCGCGCCAGCGGCTTCACCGTGGAGCACGCGCCCAACGGAGCGGTCGCGCAGTACCTGCTCGCCAAGCAGCAATTCGACGTGGTGGTGCTGGACCTGGGCCTGCCGATGGTGGGCGGCATCGAGGTGCTCAGACAGCTGCGCCAGACGGATGCGTCGCTGCCGGTGCTGATCCTGACCGCGCTGGACAGCCTGGAGGACCGCGTCGCCGGCCTGAACGCCGGCGCCGACGACTACCTGACCAAGCCCTTCGACTTCCCCGAGCTGGAGGCGCGTCTCCGCGCCCTGCTGCGTCGCAGCCGCGCGCTGAAGGCGAGCACCGAGCTGGGCCAGCTCAGCATGCAGCGCGAGACCCGCAGCGCGCAGGTGCGCGGCGAGATGCTGGAGCTCAGCCCGCGCGAGTTCGACCTGCTCGACCTGCTGCTCACGCACCAGGGCCGCGTGATCACGAAGGAGCAGATCAACCAGGCCTGGTCGGGCGACCGCAACGGGACCGCCGCCGGCGCCGCCAGCCCCGTGGATAGCGGCGCGGCGACCAACGCCGTCGAGGTCTACATCCACCGCCTGCGCCGCAAGCTCGAAGGCTCGCAGGTGGCCATCCGCACCGTGCGCGGCCTGGGCTATCTGCTGGAGCTGGAACGCGCCTGAGGGCGCGCGCCCTCCACGCCCTCCCCATGGCGCCGTCCCGCTTCTCGCTCAAGCGCCAGCTCCTGCTGTGGCTGCTGCTGCCGCAGGTCGTGCTGTGGCTCGCGGGCGCGGTGTTCAGCTACCGCCTCGCGGGCCGCTATGCCAACGAGGCCGTCGACGCCACGCTGCTGCAGGCCACGCGCTCGCTCGCGCGTCAGGTCAAGCCCATGGGCAACGGACTGCTGATCGACTTCCCGCGCGCGGCGCAGGACGTGCTCGAGGCCGACCCCAGCGACAAGCTGCTCTACACGGTCAGTTCACCGCCGGGCAAGTTCATCCTCGGCAACCGCAACCTGCCCAGCCCGCCCGCGGTGCCGGCCAGCGCGCCGCTGGGCCAGGCGCAGTTCTACGACGGGGAGATCGACGCGCAGGAGTCGCGCACCGCCTCGCCGGTGCGGGTCGCCGCGCTCTACCTGCAGTTCGGCGAGAACCCCAAGGCCCAGCAGACGATGCTGGTGCAGGTGGCCCGCTCCAGCGCCAACCGCGAGCTGCTCGCGCGCCGGCTGCTGATCGACACGATGCTGCCGCTGTCCATCCTCATCGTGCTGATGAGCATGATCGTGTGGGCCGGCGTCGGCGCCGGGCTCGCCCCGATCGCGCGGCTGCGCCGCCTGGTCGAGGGCCGCAAGCCCAACGACCTGCGCCCCATCGAGCTCGACGCCGCGCCGCAGGAACTGCGCTCGCTCGCGCAGGCGATCAACGACCTGCTCGAGGCCGTCCGCCACAACGTCCAGGGCCAGCGCCGCTTCATCAGCGACGCCGCCCACCAGTTGCGCACGCCGCTGGCGGGGCTCAAGAGCCAGAGCGAACTCGCGCTGGCCGAAGCGCCCCCCGGTCCGCTGACGGTGCGTCTCGCCCGCGTGCATGAGAGCGCCACGCGCAGCGCCCACCTCGTCAACCAGCTGCTGGCGCTGGCGCGCACCGAGCCGGAGTCGCTGACGCGGCAGACGCCGGTGCGCTTCGACCTCGGCCGGCTGGCCCGCGAGGTCACCGCCGAACTCGTGCCGCGCGCGCTCCAGCAGAACGTGGACCTGGGCTACGACGGTCCGGACAGCGATCCGGACTGCGCCTCCGCCTCGCAGCTCGAGGAGCCGCTCACCGTCCCCGGCCTCTCCCGCGAAGAGCAAGCGCAGAAAGAGGGGCGCGAACAGGGGCAGGAGGACCGCCCCGTCGAGGTCACCGGCATCCCGCTGCTGCTGCGCGAGGCGCTGGTCAACCTCGTCGACAACGCGCTGCGTTACGCCGGCCGCGGCGCCCGGGTCACCGTGCAGGTGCACGGCGACGCCGACCGCGCGGAGCTGGTCGTGACCGACAACGGCCCCGGCATCCCCGAGGACCTGCGGGAGCAGGTCTTCGAGCGCTTCTTCCGCGCCACCCATGAGGGCAACGGCTGCGGACTCGGCCTGGCGATCGTCAAGGAGATCGTCGAGCGCCACGGCGGCCGCATCGTCCTGTCGACCGCCCGGCCGCGCGGCCTGCGCGTCTCGATGAGCCTGCCGCTCGCCGCCTGAGCCCCCCGCCCGCCCTGGCGCAGGCACGACCTGGCCCCGGCCGGTCATCACACGTCCTTCCTCGCAGGACTTGCCACCGCGATCGCTTCCCCGGACCTGCGCGCTCGGCGCCGCCCCGCGCGCACCAAGACTGCGCCGATCACACGCCAGGCGCCCGACATTGCCGCCACGCGCCCGAACTCCCCGCCTTTCGTGCACCACAACGCTAGTGGTAAGCACCAATATAGATTCATTAATGAATTATTAAAGTTCAGCCCGCATGCAAGAAAGATAAACGTCCGATTAACGGCGGCACGCCCGGAGCACCGTTGCTCGGAGACAACCGGAGACTGAACATGACACGCACCTCGCGCTTGCGCACCACCACGCTGTCGACCCTGTCGACCGCCGCCGGCCTGCTGATGGCCGCCGGTTCCGCCCATGCCCTGGACTACACCGGCTACTTCCGCGCCGGCCCCGGCGGCACCACGGACGGCGGCGCCAGCCGCGCCTGCTACGCCCTCAACGGCGGCACCAGCGGCATGAAGTACCGCCTCGGCAACGAGTGCGACATCTACGGCGAGTTCCAGCTCGCCCAGGGCTTCAAGAAGGACGGCATCGACTACAAGGTCGTGCTGATGACGGACTACTTCAATCCGCATTCGGACGCGGACGACGCCAAGCACCTGCGCCTGGCGCAGATGTACGCCGAGGCCAAGGGCTTCGACTTCGCGCCGGAAGCCACCGTCTGGGCCGGCAAGGAACGCGGCCGCCGCGGCGACGTGCACATCGTCGACACCTACTTCACCGAGATGGCCGGCATCGGCGCCGGCTTCAAGGGCCTGAACGTCGGCCCGGGCAAGCTCGGCGTCGCGTACTACACCAACGACAAGGACAACAACCAGCGTCCGGCCCACCGCGGCAACGTCGAGTACGTCGACATCAACTCCAACACCGACGGCACGCTGGCCTTCTTCGGCACCGCCACCAAGTCGCAGTTCGCCGGCGGCACCAACGGCTGGGGCCTGACCGCCAAGCATGTCCAGGCCAAGCTGTTCGGCTCGGACTTCAACAACGTGCTGTGGGTGCAGTACGCGCAGGGCTCCACCGGCCTGAACTCCAACTTCGGCAACCAGACCGACACGTCCGCGGCCAAGAAGTTCCGCGTCGTCGAATCGGTGAACTTCCAGCAAGGCGCCTGGGGCGGCATGGGCATGCTGCTGTGGGCCAACGAAAAGGACAACGCCGGCAAGGCCACGGTGTCCACGTCGGTCGGCGGTCGCCTGTCCTACGGCGTCACCCGCAACTTCAAGCTGCTCACCGAAGCCGGCGTCTCGCAGTACAAGCCCGACGGCGGCCAGCGCGCCCGCCTGACCAAGGTGACCTTCGCCCCCACGCTGTCCACCGGCCCGGCGCTGATGGACCGACCCGAGTTCCGCCTCTATGTCACCCACGCCAAGTGGAACAAGGCGGCCGGCAACGTGACCGGCGTGGCCGGCTACGACGGCGAGACCTCGGGCACCAGCTTCGGTGCGCAAGTCGAAGTCTGGTTCTGACGCCCGGTTCCGATCGGACGACGACTGAGGGGCGCGACGCGCCCCGCCTCATCCGACATCCCATGACAACATCGCACCCACTCACCGCCCGGCGCGAGCCGGATGCGATGCCCGGAAGGTGATGCCGGACGCGACACGAAACGCGATGCGAACCGTGATTCGAAACCCAATTCCAGACGACATGGAGACCCCCCCGATGATGAAGCTCAAGCAACTGTCCCAGGCCGCCGCGCTGTGCGCGCTGATGGCCGCCGGCGCGGCGCAGGCCGGCGAGGTCGAAGTCCTGCACTGGTGGACCAGCGGCGGCGAGGCCAAGGCCGCCACTGCGCTGAAGGCCACCCTGCAGAAGCAGGGCCACACGTGGAAGGACTTCGCGGTGGCCGGCGGCGGCGGCGATTCCGCCATGACGGTGCTGAAGTCCCGCGTGGTGTCGGGCAACGCCCCGGCCGCGGCGCAGATCAAGGGCCCGTCGCTGCAGGAATGGGCGGCCGAAGGCGTGCTGACCAACGTCGACACCGTCGCCAAGGCCGGCAAGTGGGACGAGGTGATCCCGCCGGTCGTCGCCAACATCATGAAGTACCAGGGCCACTACATCGCCGCGCCGGTCAACGTGCACCGCGTGAACTGGCTGTGGGTCAACCCCGAGGCGCTGAAGAAGGCGGGCGCCAAGCTGCCCACGACCTGGGACGAGTTCTTCGTCACCGCCGAGGCGCTGAAGAAGGCCGGCATCATCCCCGTCGCGCACGGCGGCCAGAACTGGCAGGACTTCACCACCTTCGAATCGGTGGCGCTGGGCGTCGGCGGCGTGGACTTCTACAAGAAGGCGCTGGTGCAGCTGGACCCGGCCACGCTGACCGGTCCGCAGATGGAGAAGGTGCTGACGACCTTCAAGCGCATCAAGGACTACACCGACAAGAACGCGTCGGGCCGCGACTGGAACCTGGCCACCGCGATGGTGATCAAGGGCGAGGCCGGCATGCAGTTGATGGGCGACTGGGCCAAGGGCGAATGGGTCGCCGCGGGCAAGACGCCGGGCAAGGATGTGCTGTGCGCCGCCGCCCCGGGCACGCAGAAGGCCTTCACCTTCAACATCGACTCCTTTGCGCTGTTCAAGCTGAAGAACGCCGCCAATGAGAAGGCCCAGCAGGACCTGGCCACCGCGATCATGTCGCCGGAGTTCCAGGAGCTGTTCAACCTGAACAAGGGATCGATTCCCGTGCGCACCGGGATGAAGATGGACAAGTTCGACGACTGCGCCAAGCAGTCCGCGACGGACTTCGCCGCCGACGCCAAGTCGGGCACCCTGGTGCCGTCGATCGCGCACGGCATGGCGGTTCCCGCCGCGGCCGAAGGCGCGATGAAGGACGTCGTGAGCCAGTTCTGGAACAGCGACAAGATGACGGCCAAGGACGCGCAGACCAAACTGGCGGCCGCCGCGAAGACGAAGTAAGCCACCAGCGAACGCTGGCCCCGAAGGGGCGGACCGATCCCGGACCGCCCCCGATCCGTTTCTCCCGACGCGCCGTCCGCGGCGCGTCCTCAGGTCCGCTCCTCCGCATGTCCGCTTCCCGAGCCCCCCGCAGTCCCTGGCTTCCCAAGCTGGTGGTCGCGCCGACCTTCCTCGTCTCCTTCCTCTTCATCTACGGCCTGATGGCCTGGAACGGCTACCTGTCGCTGTCCGCGTCGCGGCTGCTGCCGAACTACGAGTTCGTCGGCCTGGACCAGTACCGCGCGCTGTTCGACAACGAGCGCTGGTGGCTGGCGCTGACCAACCTCGGCATCTTCGGCGCGCTGTTCATCGGCGGCGCGATGGCCGTGGGCCTGCTGCTGGCCATCCTGCTGGACCAGAAGATCCGCGGCGAAGGCGTGCTGCGCACCGTGTACCTGTACCCGATGGCGCTGTCCTTCATCGTGACCGGCACGGCGTGGAAATGGATCCTCAACCCCGGGCTGGGCATCGAGCACCTGATGCAGCAATGGGGCTTCGAGAACTTCAGCTTCGGCTGGCTGGTCGACCCGGACATGGCGATCTACTGCGTCGTCATCGCCGGCGTGTGGCAGTCCGCGGGCTTCGTGATGGCGCTGTTCCTGGCGGGACTGCGTGGCATCGACGACTCCATCATCAAGGCCGCGCAGGTCGACGGCGCGTCCCTGCCGCGCATCTACTGGCGCATCATCATCCCGACGCTGCGGCCGGTGTTCTTCTCGACGCTGATGGTCGTGGCGCACATCGCCATCAAGAGCTTCGACCTGGTGATGGCGCTGACCGCGGGCGGCCCCGGCTACGCCACCGACCTGCCGGCGACCTTCATGTACACGATGGCGTTCTCGCGCGGCCAGATCGGCCTGGGCGCGGCCAGCGCCACGGTGATGCTGGCCACGATCGCCGCCATCGTCGTTCCCTACCTCTATTCCGAGCTCCGCTCGAAGCAGTAACCGCGAGCGCCGCGACATGAGTACCCTCACCTCCCCTTCCGGTCCTCCCTCCTCGGGGGGATCCCGCAGCCTGACCGTGCAGCGCGTGCTGCTGTGGGCCGTGCTGCTGGTCTTCGCCTTCTTCTTCCTGCTGCCGCTGTACGTGATGGTCAGCACCTCGCTCAAGAGCATGGACGAGGTGCGCAACGGCACCCTGCTGTCCGTGCCGATGGCGCCGTCGCTGGCCGCCTGGTCCAAGGCCTGGACCAGCGCCTGCACCGGCACCGACTGCGGCGGGCTGAAGCCCTTCTTCATGAACTCGGTGCTGATGGTCGTGCCGGCGGTGCTGATCTCCACCGCGCTGGGCGCAATCAACGGCTACGTGCTGACCAAATGGCGTTTCCGCGGCAGCGAGCTGCTGTTCGGGCTGCTGCTGTTCGGCGTGTTCATGCCGATGCAGGTCGTGCTGCTGCCGATGAGCCAGGTGCTGGGCACGCTGGGCATCGCCAGTTCGGTGTGGGGCCTGATCCTGGTCCACATCCTGGCCGGCATGCCGTCCACGACGCTGTTCTTCCGCAACTACTACGCCGGCCTGCCCGACGAGCTGATCAAGGCGGCGACGCTGGACGGCGCCTCGTTCTTCCAGATCTTCTGGCGCATCGTGGTGCCGCTGTCGACGCCGATCCTGGTGGTGACGCTGATCTGGCAGTTCACCTCGATCTGGAACGACTTCCTGTACGGGGTGGTGTTCTCCGGGGCCGACAGCAAGCCGATCACGGTCGGGCTGAACAACCTGGCCAACACGTCCAGTTCGGTCAAGGAATACAACGTGGACATGGCCGCGGCGCTGATCGCCGCGCTGCCGACGCTCGTGGTCTACGTGGTCGCGGGCAAGTATTTCGTGCGCGGGCTCACCGCCGGCGCCGTCAAGGGTTAAGGAGTCAAGCATGGGCGCGCTCGCCATTTCTCAAGTCCGCAAGAGCTACGGATCGGCCGACATCCTCAAGGGCATCGACCTGTCGATCGATGCCGGCGAGTTCCTGATCCTGGTCGGCCCGTCGGGCTGCGGCAAGTCGACGCTGCTGGCGATGATCGCCGGCCTGGAGCACCCGACCTCGGGCGCGATCCACATCGGCGACCGGGACGTCACCTACCTGCCGAGCAAGGACCGCGACATCGCGATGGTGTTCCAGAGCTACGCGTTGTATCCGAACATGAACGTCGCGCAGAACATCGCCTTCGGGCTGGAGATGCGCAAGGTGCCGAAGGCGCAGCGCGAGCAGACCGTGCAGCGCGTCGCGAAGATGCTGCAGATCGACCATCTGCTCGATCGCAAGCCGGGCCAGCTGTCCGGCGGCCAGCGGCAGCGCGTGGCGATGGGGCGCGCGCTGGCGCGCGATCCGAAGCTGTTCCTGTTCGACGAGCCGCTGTCCAACCTGGACGCGAAGCTGCGCATCGAGATGCGCGCCGAGATCAAGCTGCTGCACCAGCGCACCAAGACCACGACGGTCTACGTCACCCACGACCAGGTCGAGGCGATGACGCTGGGCGACCGCATCGCGGTGATGCGCGACGGGCTCGTGCAGCAGTTCGGCACGCCGGAAGAGATCTACACGCGGCCGGCCAACCGCTTCGTGGCCGAGTTCATCGGCTCGCCGACGATGAACTTCGTCCAGGCCGAGCGCAACGGCGGCGGCGCGCTCGCCGCGCAAGGCGTGACCCTGCCGGTGAACGCGGCGCAGCAGGCCTCGATCGACGCGGCCGGTGGCGTGCTCTACGGCGTGCGTCCGGAACACATCCGGCTGGCCGAGACGACCGACGCGGACGCGGGCGGCATGCCGGGCGTGCTGAAGATGAGCGAGCCGACCGGTCCCGAGACCTACCTGCTGGTGGACACGCCGTCGGGCCCGATGACGGCGCGCGTCTCGGGCAACCCCCACCTCAATGTCGGTGACGCGGTTCGCCTGCAATGGGCGGCGGAGTCGGCCCACCTGTTCGACGCGAAGGACGAGCGCCGCCTGGCCTGAGACCGTCGGTGGGACCGGCAGGTCTCATCCGCAGCCAGAGGGTCTGCGCCGCGAGCACCGCGGCCAGCACCAGCGCGATCCAGGCGGAACCGTCCGAGCCGCTCATCGGCGAGGCGGTCTGCTTAACGTACACGCCCACCAGGCCCCACACCGCCGCGCCGGCATAACCAAGCGCGGCGGGACCGGTGCCCGGCGCGTGAAGACGCGCGTTGGCGACCAGCAGCAGCAACGCGGCCAGGGCCCACAGCACCAGCGTCCAGGGCAACTGGTCCTGCGTCGGCAGCATCTGCGCGGCGACGACCGTCTGCGCGGTGTCCAGGAACGCGGCCAGCGACAGCCAGCCCGCATGCAGCGCCAGCGGGAACACGGCGAGCCAGGACTGCGCACCGCGCGGCATCGCGCGCGCGACCAGCATCAGCGCCCACAGCAGGCTCGCCAGCGCGGCCCAGATGACGGCGAGCGCCAGACCGAACCATTGCTGCGAGAACACGATCATCCAGCTCGCGGTCAACGCGAAGCCGACGATGACCAGCCAGTGACAGCGATGCGAGTCGCGATGCCCTTCCCTGTCCGGGACCGGCTGGCCGCGCAGCAGCCAGGCGGCAAATACGAGATCGAGCAGGAAGATCACCCCCCAGATCGAGAACGCGTAGCCGTCGGCGACGAGCAGGGTCGGAAAGCGGTCGGAGATCGCGCCGTTGTCGGGCCCGAACACGCCGCGCTGGGACGCCCAGGCCACCAGGGGCATGGACAGCGCGCTGAGGATGACGAGGATCTGAAGCATGTCCCATCATGGGCAAGGCGCATTCCGCCTACCGCGAACGCGGGGAATGACTGGGTTTGCATACAGCTTATGATCCGGCGCCATGTCCACCGCCGACGTCTTCGCCGATCTGAATCCCGAGCAGCGCTCCGCCGTCGAGCACGGCCTGGATGAAGGCGCACAGGGCCACGGACCGCTGCTGGTGATCGCCGGTGCGGGATCGGGCAAGACGAAGACGCTGGCGTCGCGCGTGGCGCGCCTGATCCAATCCGGCGCGGATCCGCAACGGCTGCTGCTGCTGACCTTCTCGCGGCGCGCCGCCGGCGAGATGGAACGCCGCGCGGGCCGCGTGCTGCATCGCGCGCTCGGCCTGCGCGCGACGCAGGCGCCGCCGCGTTTCCCGTGGGCCGGCACCTTCCACAGCGTCGGCGCGCGGCTGCTGCGCGAGTACGCGCATCGCATCGGCCTCGCGCCCAACTTCACCATCCTCGACCGCGCGGATGCCGAGGACCTGATGGGCCTGCAGCGCCAGGCGCTCGGCCTGGCCGAGACCACCGACCGCTTTCCGCTGAAGGCGACCTGCCTGAACATCTACTCGCGCGTCGTCAACAGCGAGGCGCGGCTGGACCAGGTGCTGCAGGAGCACTTCCCCTGGTGCTTCGCGGTCCATGACGAGCTCAAGCGCCTGTTCAAGGCCTACGTCGAAGAGAAGCAGCACCAGCAGCTGCTCGACTACGACGACCTGCTGCTCTACTGGTCGGAGCTGATGAGCGACGACACGCTGGCCGCGGAGCTCGGCGAGCGCTTCCAGCACGTGCTGGTCGACGAGTACCAGGACACCAACCGGCTGCAGGCGACGATCCTCAAGCGCCTCAAGCCGCGCGGGGACCGGCTGACGGTGGTCGGGGACGACGCGCAGGCGATCTACTCGTTCCGCGCGGCGGAGGTGCGCAACATCCTGGAGTTCCCGGCGCAGTTCGACCCGCCCGCGCGCGTGGTCGCGCTGGAGCGCAACTACCGCTCGACGCAGACCATCCTGGATGCCTCCAACGCCGTCATCGCGATGGCGCGGGAGCGCCACGAGAAGCGCCTGTGGACCGACAAGACCTCGAGCGAACTGCCGCACCTGGTCACCGTCGACGACGAGGCGCGACAGGCGCAATGGGTCGCGGACAAGGTGCTGGAGCGCCGCGAGCAAGGGCTGAAGCTGACGAAGCAGGCGGTGCTGTTCCGGACCTCGAGCCACGCGGCGCCGCTGGAGCTGGAGCTGACGCGACGCAACATCCCGTTCGTCAAGTTCGGTGGCTTGAAATTCCTCGAGAGCACGCATGTGAAGGACGTGCTGAGCGTGCTGCGCTGGGCGGAGAACCCGCGCGGTCGGCTGACGGGTTTCCGCGTGGCGCAGTTGCTGCCGGGCTTCGGTCCCGCGAGCGCGAGACGGCTGCTCGATGCAATGACCCCCGCGACCGATCCGGCGCAGGCGCTGCGCGATTTCGAGCCGCCACGCGCCGCGGCGTCCTCCTGGACGGCGTTGCGCGAACTCATGCTGCAGCTGATCTCAGGCTCCAGTTGGCCGATGGATCTGGAAGAGGCGGTGCAGTGGTACGCGCCACATCTGGAGCGGCTCTACGACGATGCGCCGGTGCGTCTGTCCGACCTGGAGCAGATCACGCGCATTGCGCAGGGCTACGGGTCGCGGGAGCGGTTCCTGACGGAGCTGACGCTGGATCCGCCCGACGCGAGCAGCGACGAGTCGGGCGTACCGCTGAAGGACGAGGACTACCTGATCCTGTCGACGATCCACTCCGCCAAGGGCCAGGAGTGGAATGCGGTGTACCTGCTGAACTGCGTGGACGGCTGCATGCCGTCGGACCTGAGCACGGGCGCGCAGGCGCAGATCGAGGAGGAGCGGCGGCTGCTCTACGTCGCGATGACGCGCGCGAAGGACCACCTCGCGGTGATGGTGCCGCAGCGCTTCTACGTGACGCAGCAGACGCGCAACGGCGATCGGCACCTCTATGCGAGCGTGTCGCGTTTCCTGCCCGGCAAGGTGGTTCGCCACTTCGAGAAGGTCGGCCCCGCCAATCAGGCACAAGCACCGCTGCCGGAGCTCGTGAAGCCGGCGATGGACGTCGCCGCGAAGCTGCGCAAGGCCTGGGACTGAGCTCCCCCATCGGTGACTCAAGCTTTCATGACCTGCGAACACCGCGTCAGAGCTGCTGAAGACAGGCTGCAAACGTCGTGCAGTCGCCCGCGCGTAACGCACGTTACGGCAAGCCCGGATGGCGGTCCGACGCGAAGAACTTAAACTCCGCGACGGTCAAACCCTGACCCCGCGCTTGCCGGAAGATCTCCGGACAAGTTCCCGGACCCAGCCCGCCAGCCCCGCCCGACCGCCGTGACGATCCGCGACACCGTTCTCCGCACCCTCGCCCATACCAACTGGAAGCTGGCGCTGCCGGCGCTGATCCTCACCTGCGGTTGCCTGATCGTGCAGGCCGCCAGCGACGACCCCGAGGTCGTCGTCCCGACGACCGCCCCCACCACCGCGGCCATCAGCCCCAACGGCGTCGTGACGCCCGCACCGGCGCCGCCCGGGGGTTCGTCCGCCCCGTCGCCGACGCCGGCCGCCTCCTCGCCCCTGATCGCCAAGTCGCCCGGCACGGTCGTCGCGCCCACGCCATCCGACGAGCCGCTGATGAAGCTGCCCGTCAACGCCCGCCACATGCTGGTCGTCGACGACACCGGCCGCGTGCTGATGGCCAAGGAGCCGGACACCGTCGTGCCCATCGCCTCGCTGACCAAGCTGATGACGGCGATGGTCGTGCTGGACGCGAAGCAGGACATGAACGAGGAAATCAAGATCGACGACGCCGACGTCGACCGCCTCAAGCACAGCAAGTCGCGCGTGCGCGTCGGCGCCACGATGACCCGCGAAGCGGCGCTGGAGCTGGCGCTGATCTCGTCCGAGAACCGCGCCGCGTCGGCGCTGGCCCGCCACTTCCCCGGCGGCCTGCCGGCCTACGAGTCGGCCGTCGCCGCCAAGATCCGCGCGCTGGGCCTGTCGCACACGGCGCTGGCCGACCCGACGGGCCTGTCGCCCAACAACACCTCGACGGCCGCCGAGGTCGCACGCATCGCCGCCGCCGCGTCGCGCTACCCGGTGATCGCGCGCATCAGCAGCGACAAGTCCAGCGAGGTCGAGGTCAACGGCCGCCCGCGCGAGCTGCGCAACACCAACCACCTGGTCGGTGCCAAGGGCTGGGACATTCGCCTGTCCAAGACCGGCTACACCGAGGAAGCCGGTCGCTGTCTGGCGATGCGCATGAAGAGCGGCGGCCAGACCATCACGGTCATCCTGCTCGATGCCGACGGCTCCGCGCAGCGCCTGCGCGACGCGGCCGCGATCCGCAAGTCGCTGGCGAAGATCGCGGCGGCCTGACCCCCTCATTACGCCTGGAATCCCCCTCGCGGGGACGCGAGCAGGTTCTTTGAGGCTGGTCAAACAACCATCAGATTCGGCATTGGCGCCACGCCTTTGGTGTCCGATCACTCCTAGCATCTGCGGCTCCTCTCACCGCATGTCTGGAGTAGACGCATGCACCCTCACTCCCCGCAAATCACCAACGTCACGCCGATCCCGAACGCTCAGCCCGACCTCCATCACGTGATGTATCGGCTCGACCTGCTCTCCGCCGAGACTCACAAGCTCCGCCAGGAAATGCAGGAAGGCTTCACCTCGATTCGGAAAGATCAGGAAGTCTTCAGGAAGGAGCTCAACGACCAACGCCAGGACTTCACAAAGGAGATCAACACGGTGCGTCTCGAGATGAACGCCCAACGCCTCGAGTTCAAGGCTGAACTCAATGCTTGTCGGCACGAGTTCAAGCAGGAACTGCATGACATGCACGAGAAGTCCAGGAAAGAATTCGATGCCACGCTCGATCGCGCGAGGATCAACGTGAAGGAAATGCTCGACTCGGTGATCGCCACCGTCGACGATCGCATCAAGATGAGCGGTCAGGCCTCGGACCTCCGGCTGCTCAAGTGGTGCGCCCGCGCCGCGCTCAGCTCGTCCGCCGCCGCCGGCAGCCTCGCGTACGCGGTGTCGAAGCTCATGCCGTGACGGGCGCCTCAGGGAGGCGTCGCGTTCGCGCCTCCCTCCGTCACCCGCAGTAGGCCCCGTCCTACCCGCCCCATGAGCCACCGGAGCTACTGTCGAACCATCCTCGGCAGACTCGGTCCAGCCCTCATGGTTTCTCCCTCCTCCCCCGCGACGGACCTGCCGCCGTCCGCCTCTTCGGGCCCGCGCTCGTCGTCCTCGACCAGCCCGCCCGCGCCTCCGGTCGCCCCCCAGGAAGAAGCACAAGCGCCGCCGCCCGCCGCGCCTGTCCGCCGCCGCCTGGCGGCAGTTCATGCAGATCGCCAAGCCCTACTGGCTCGGCGACCAGCGCAAGGCCGCCTGGGGCCTGCTGCTGTTGATGATCGTGCTGATGCTGTGCGAGACCCAGCTCGCCGTCATGCTCAACAACAAGACCGGGGAGATGACCTCCGCGCTCGCCGAACGCAACCACGCGCGCTTCTGGCTCGCCGTGCGCGACAGCCTCATCGTGCTGGGCTTCGCGGTGCCGGTGTACGCCTTCTACTACTACATGCGCGACGCCTTCTCCAACCATTGGCGGCGCTGGCTCACCGGCAAGTTCCTCGACGGCTACCTCGACGGCCGGAAATATTACGAGATCGGTGCCGGCGCGGCGGGCGACATCGACAACCCCGACCAGCGCATCTCCGAGGACATCAACACCTTCACCGGCCGCTCCACCCACTTCATGCTGCTGATGCTGGGCTCCGCGATGCAGCTGGTGGCCTTCTGCGCGGTGCTGTGGTCGCTGTCCAAGCTGCTCGTCGCCTTCCTCGTCGTCTATGCCACGGTGGGCACCTTCCTCGCGCTCTACGTCTTCGGCTCGCCGCTGATCCAGCTCAACTTCTGGCAGCTGCGCCGCGAGGCCGACTTCCGCTTCGGGCTCATGCGCCTGCGCGAGAACGCCGAATCCATCGCGTTCTACCGCGGCGAGCCGCAGGAGCGCGCCCACATCGAGAGCCGCTTCGAGTCCGTCTACCAGAACTACTGGAAGCTGATCCGCAAGCAGCGCGCGCTCAACCTCTTCCAGCGCGGCTTCAGCCAGCTGACGCTGGTCGTGCCCGCCGTGATCCTGGCCGAGCGCGTGCTGTCCGGCGACCTGGAAGTCGGCGCGGCCGTGCAGGCCGCCGGCGCCTTTGCCGCGGTGCTGACCGCCGTCTCGCTGATCGTCGACAACTTCGAGAGCCTCAGCCGCTTCGTCGCCGGCATCGACCGGCTGCATGCGCTCTCCGAGGTCATGCACAAGCGCAAGCCCCGCGACGAACGCGCCCGCGAGAAGATCGAGACGAAACACGCCGACCAGCTCGCGTTGCGCGACCTGACGCTCTACACGCCGCAGTTCGACCGGCTGCTGATCGAGAAGCTCGACGTCGCGCTCAAGCCCGGCGAGAGCCTGCTGATCACCGGCGTCAGCGGCTGCGGCAAGAGCTCGCTGCTGCGCGCGATCGCCGGCCTGTGGCGCAGCGGCGAAGGCACGATCGAACACCCGCCGCTGGAGGACGTCTTCTTCCTGCCGCAGCGCCCCTACCTGCAGCCCGGCACGCTGCGCAGCCAGATGATCTATCCGGACACGACGACCGAGCTCGACGACGACGCGCTGCGCGCCATCCTCGACGAGGTCTGCCTGCCCGAGCTCGCCGACCGCGTCGGCGGCCTGGACGCCTCGCAGGACTGGGAGAAGCTGCTGTCGATGGGCGAGCAGCAGCGGCTGGCCTTCGCCCGGGTGCTGGTACGCACGCCGAAGATGGTCATCCTCGACGAGGCCACCAGCGCGCTGGACAGCTGCAACGAGCGCCGTCTCTACGAGCGCCTGTGCCGCGACGGCGTCACGCTGGTGAGCATCGCGCACCGCCACGCGGTGCTGCAGCATCACACGCATGTGCTGCGCCTCACCGGCGGCGGCGCGTGGCAGCTGCATGCGGCCGAGGGCTACGACTTCGACGCGGTCGAGGCGGAGGCCGAAGCGGCGCGCGAGGCGGCCCTGGAAAGCGCACTGGAAGCCAGGCACGCCACTGGCGCCGACACGGGACCGGTCGCGAAGCCCGCCGAGAAAGAGTCGCCATGAGCGCCGCCAGTGCCGCCGCCAGTGCCACCGCCACTGCAAGCGCAACGGCCAACGCCGCATCGAACGCCGCTTCGAACGCCGGAGCCTCCTGGACCGACGAAGTCATCGAGACCGTGCGGTCCGAGTTTTCCGACGTGCCCGACGTCGCGCAGATCACGCGCATCGCCGTGCGCCTGCTGCTGGCGGCGCTGCTGGGCGGGATCCTCGGCTACGAGCGCGAGCACCACGGCAAGGCGGCGGGCATCCGCACGCACATGCTGGTGTCACTCGGGGCGGCGCTCTTCGTGCTGGTGCCGCAGCAAGGCGGCATGGCGCTGGCCGACATGAGCCGCGTGCTGCAGGGCGTCATCGCCGGCATCGGCTTCCTCGGCGCGGGGGGCCATCCTCAAGCTGAAGGACGAGGAACAGGTCCACGGCCTGACCACCGCCGCCAGCATCTGGATGACAGCCGCCATCGGCATCGCCTGCGGGCTGGGCCGCGAGGCGACGGCCGTCTTCAGCATGCTGCTGGCCCTGTTGATCCTCGCGGTGCTGCCGCTGTTCACGCGGCCGCATCCCCGGACGGACGAGGACCTGACGGACCAGGGTCGGACGGACGAACATCGGAAGAGCGAGCCCCGGAACGAGGACGACCGGACGGCGGATGACCGGAAGGCGGACGCCCTGCGCTGATTCGCCTTTCCCACGCAGCGCCCCTGCCCATGGCACGCGAACCCGGCTGCTGCCGGAGCGACTGAGCCCGCCCCGACTGCAAGGACCCGCATGCTCCCCCTCCGCAGCCCCGCGAGCCTCGTCGCCGCATCGATTGACGACGCAACGATCGATGCCCGCTTCGACGGCGCGCGCCCCACCACGATCGATCCCACGCCGCTGGCGCGCCAACTCGCGACCACGAGGGACGCCCTCCTCCGATCGATGGCACGCGACCATCTCGCGCTCTGCCCCGAGGTCAAGGCGTTCCCCGACAGACCGGGAACGCACGAGTACGAAGCGCATTGCTTCAAGAGGCTCGTGGCCTATGCGAATGAGCGCCTGGCGTCGCCGTCGGCCGAGCCGCCGTTGGCTGCCACCGCATGGGAGCGGAAGCTGGATGCCCCCATGGAAGCCGAACGCTTCGTGAGCCGCGTGGCGCCGCGATTGACGGAAGCGGCGGTCTGCCGGGCGTTGGCGCGGCAGCTGCGGCGCGGCGCCGACGCCCACAGTGACGCCCACAGTGACGCCCACAGTGACGCCCACGGCGACGCGCACGGCGACGTCGTCCTGTCGGCCCGGTCGCTGTGGCGCGAGGCCCGAGCCACAGCGGGCGCTCCGCAGGCCGCCATCGTCATCGCGCCCCTGCCGGGGTCGCCGTCGCAGCAACTGCGCATCGAAGGCGATGAATGGGTCAGCATCACCGGACCCGCCCGCATGGAACGCTCGGTGCGCGTGGGCGATCTGGCGCTGATCGATCAAGCCGAGGGTGTTCGGTCCCGCCTGAGCGCCCATGCGCGCGAGCGCGTGGCGCTCACCGCCATCGACGCGTCGTCATCCGCCGACCTGCAGGCCTTTCCCGCCGCCTGGGTCTGCACGTCCGGTGTCGCAGCCGCATTGCTGGAGCGGCTGGACGACCACGAGATGTCGCAATGGATGGCGCGCCAGGCGTTGACGGAGCAACCGGAGATCGCCCGGCGGATTGCCGCGAGCGGCGTCGACGCCTGGCGTCATGGGCTCGTGGCCGTCAGCGCTGATCGACTCGGCAGGACGGTCGTCCTGGAGAGCCTGAACGCACGCGCCAGCGGCCACGCGGACAACCGATCCCTGACCGCGGCGCGTTCACTCGGCGATGCCGGGACGGGTCCGCGACCTCGTCGGCGGCGTGCTGGGCGGCATCGGCAAGGGGCTGACCGCGGACGAGGCCGTGTCCATCCTCTGGCGCGAGGACGACGTCGAGCCCTCACGGCCCGTTCTCCGGGGCGAGGAGGACGAGTGGCCCTCGCCGGCTCACCGGCACGGGCACCGGTACAACGCAGCCTTCCTCGACGCGCTGGCGCCTGCGTTGCGGGACGGCCGGCTGTCGGCCGTCCAGGCGACCGAACTGCTGGACAGCGGCACGCCGTCCCGGCCCATCGTGACGGGGTCGACCGCGGACATCGCCCACTGGTTCGGTGCGATCTTCAAGCTGTGGCGCGACGAGCGGATCAGCGCCGGACAGGCCCGGTCCTTGATGCTCGGTCTCGATCGCCGCGGATCCTCCGTGTGGCATGCGGCGCTGCGGCATCCCGTGGACACGTCGAATGTCTCCACCGTCCTGTCCCTGGTGCGGGCCTGGGACAGGGCCATCCGTGCGGGCCTCCTGCCGTGCGAGGCGCTGCGCGACGGGCTGCTCTCGCGAGCGCCCGACGGGGAACGAAGCGAACTCGCCCGCGCATCGGCCGCTCGCCATTCGCATTGCCTCTCCGCCGTGTTCAGGGAACTGGGTCGGCTTCAACGCCGAGGCGTCCTGCCGGAAGCCGACCTGCGCCTGATCCTCGACACCACGCTGGATACCGGAGGGATGGCGGAGGACGTGGCGGAGGAGCCTCTGGTCGACCTCATCCCGCACCCGGCACTCATCCGGTCGATTGCGCAACGTCAGTTGGCGACCTTCGAACGATTGATGAACCAGTGCCTCCACGCCCGGGTCATCGATGGCGCGTCGGCCGCACGGTTTCTCCTGGCGCGGCCCGACGGCCAGACCTCGCGATCGGTGCGGGCGGCGGGGTGCGCCGGTGGGGGACACCGACATTCATCGACGGATGCTCGACGACGCCGTGCACCGTGGCGACCTGTCCCCCGCGCAGAGGACCGAGGCCCTGCAGGCGGCCGGACGTCATGCCCTGGCGATCTACCCGCGACACGACTCGCCGCCGACGGCCGCCGGCGCCTGAGCCTTCCACCGAAGCGTCCAGGCCGGGCAGGCGGCGCGGCCCTCGCTCCTCGCCGTCGCATACCGCCACCGCATGCCGCCGCCGCATGCCGCCACCGCATGCTGCCTCCGCACGGCACCTCCACGTGCCACGCGAACCTGGCCCTCACCGGGACGACTGAGGCCTGCCCTGCCTCGAGGACCTGCATGCTCCCCACCAGCACCACCGCGAGCCAGATCGCCGCAGCGATCGACGACACGACGATCCCTGCGCCGCTGGACCTCGCGGGTCCCCCGGGCTCCGGCACCACGCCGCTTGCCGACGAACTCGCCAGCACCAGGCAGGCGCTCCTCGAGTCGATGGCACGCGAGCACCTCGCGCTCTGTCTCATGGTCAAGCGGTTTCCCGACCAGGTGGAGGACGTGGACGAGCATGAGGCGGACTGCGTCGCCCGGCTGGTGGCGTATGCGACCTCCGCGCTGGCCATGCTTCCCGGCAAGCCGCCGTCGTATCCGGCGTCATGGGACTGCTCCGCAGCGCACGACATGCGAGCTGCTCTTTTCCTTCATCGCGCGGCCCCGCAGGTGACGGAGGCCGCTGTCTGCCGGGCCTTGGCGCGCCGTCTGCTGAGCGAGATCGGTGCCGCCGGTCCGGACGGTCTCCCTGCCGACGCGGGCCTGCTGAAAGCGCGAGCGGCCGGGCTGGCACGGAGGCTGGGGGTGCGGATCCCCGAATCCTGCGTCCTTGCGCCGGACGCGGCGACAGGAACGGTCGGCGTGCGCGGCGACGCCACCCTGCTGGGTCAGACCTTGTGGCAAGCGGGACGTCCCGCCGACGGTGCGACGGAGGCCGCGCCGGTCACCATGCGGCTGCCGGGGCCGTCATCACGGCAACTGCGCATCGATGCGCAGGAATGGGTCCCGCATCGTCGGGCCCGATCGGCAGGAGACCTCGGTGCGCGCGGCCGATCTGGCGCTGATCGATCAGGCCGAGGGACGCCGCTCCCGACTGACGACCCGCGAGCGGGAACGGGTGGCGCTCACGGTCATCGAGTCGTCGCCTTCCGCTGAACTGATGGCCTTACCTGCCGCCTGGGTCTGCTCGTCCCGCGTCGCCGCCGCGTTGCTGCAACGGCTGGACGACGACGCGATGTCGCGCTGGATGGCGGACCAGGCCCTGACGCAGCAGCCGGACGTGGCCGCGAGGATCGCCGCCGCCTGCGTCCTGGCCTGGTGTCATGGGCTGGTGGCGGGCAACGTCGACAGCCTGGGCAAGGCGATCGTCTGGAAGAGCCTGACGGAGAAGCCCAGGCAATGGCACGACGAACGATGCCTGACCTGGGCCAGTTGCCTCGGCGATGCCGGGCGGGTCCACGCGATCGCCTCCGGCGTGCTGGGCGGCATCGGCAAGGGGCTGACGGCGGACGAGGCCCTGTCCATCCTCTGGCGCAAGGAGGACGTCCTGCCGCCGCTGGCCAACGGTCACGGGCATCGTTGCGCGGCGGCTTTCCTTGACGCGCTGGCGCCTGCGCTGCAGGACGGCCGGCTGTCGGCCGAGCAGGTGACCCGGCTGCTCGGCGGGGGTACACCGACTCGGGCCGGCCTCGGCCTGGGGCCGGTGTTCATCGACGGCTACTGCGGCGAGGCCAGACAGTTCCTCGCCGCACTCCGGCAATGCCAGGGTCCGGGTGGGCTGAGCGCGGAGCAGCAAGGCAGGATCATCACGGGGACGGTCCATGGCCGGCCGCCGCCTCGCCTGTCCTTCTCGCTACAGACCGTCATGAAGGGGTCGTCCACGGACATCGCGGACTGGTACGCCGAAATCCTCGCCTTGTGGCAGACACAGCGGATGCCCGACCAGGACGCCAGGCGCCTGATGCTCGGTCTCGACCGCGACGGATGGTCCGCGTGGCACGCCGCGTTGCGGCGCGAGCCGCGCGGGTCTGATGCCGCCGTGGTACTCGCCCTGGTGGAGGCCTGGGCCGTCGCCATCCAGGAGAACCTGCTGCCGCGTGGCAGCCTGCGCGACGGATTGCTCTCGCAGTCGCCGCGCACGAGGCAACGCGAACTCGCCCGCGCGGCGGCGAATACCGACACCCGTCGGCTCTCGGAGCTGTTCCGCCGGCTGGGCGAGCTGAATCGCCTGGGCGTCCTGCCAACCGCCGATCTTGTCGAGATCCTCGACGCGACGGTCGACGTCGATGGATTGACGCAGGCCGTCGCGGCGGAATATCCGCACCTGGACACCACGAGGCGCGCCGGCTGGCGCAGGATCGCCGCACAGCGCCAGCTGATGAGCTTCGAACGATTGCTGAACGAGTGCCTCGAGGCCGAGGTCCTCGACAGCGCGTCGGCGGCCCGCCTGCTCCTGGCCCGGCCCGACGGCCGGACCTCGAGATCCGTTCGCGCGGCCGGGATGGCCGGCGGTCACAGCGACAGCCATGTGCGCCTGCTCGACGACGCCGAACGCCGCGGCGACCTCTCCGCCGCGCAGAAGGCCGATGCCGTGAGCGCGGCCGGGCGCCTTGCACTGGCGAACCCGGAACATGGCGCCCCGCCGGTGGCGGAAGGCGGCTGAGGGGCGACTGAAGGGCGGCTGCCCCGTCCCATCGCCGTTTTACCCTGCGGCGCGACCTGTTCCGGCGACTTGGGCATGACAGTTGCCGTTCGATGCGCTAGGGTCGCCGATCCGGAGGCCACCCGGAGACGACCCGGAGCTCAGCATGGATCTCGATACCGTCTCATACGTTTTCCAGAGCCTGGACGGCACGTTCACGATCAAGCCGCGGCTGTCGCGGCGCTGGCGCGTGAAACACGACAGCATGCCGTGGGGGGATTCCTTTGCCTCGGCGGAGGAAGCCGCGAAGGCGCTGTCGGCGCGCTTCGCCGTGCCCGCCGACCTCAACGAGTGGACGGAAGTCGGTGACTTCCACACCGACGTCGGGGGCTTCAACCTCTGAATCCGCCCACCCCTCGGCACCCGTTTGACCAGGTACCGATGGCGCACATCGCGATGCACAGGGAACCCGTCGATCCTGGCGACAACTGAGGCTGTCCCTCGGATCGAAACGTCCAGACATGCCTGTGCATCACGCCTCTCCCGCCTTCTCCACCGCGCTGGTCTGCGCGGCCCCCTCGGCTTCGGCGCCCTCCCCTGTGGCTCAGACCGACTTCGAACGTCTGGCCGAGACGCTCTGCTCCGGCACGCTGACCCGCGATGACTTTCTGGAGGCCCTGCTGGCGCGCTCGCCCAACGGACAATCGTTCCTTGGCATGACAGCCACTCAAGCGGGAGGCCTCGATCGGCTCCTCGAAGGCTTCTCGCTTCTGGGTGACCTGTTTCATCGACAGCTGTTGGGCGAGGCTGACGTGGTACGACTCCTCCAGGCCACGTTGGATCGTCCCGACGAGCAAGGGCAGCGGGCGATGTCGCACGCCCGGTTGGCGGACATGGCGGCTGACCAGTTGGGGGCCTTTGCGAGCCTGCTGAGCGTGTTGGTCCACGACTCAGTCATCAGCCACAAGACGGGCCGCTTGATGCTCTTCGGAGAAGGTCGCGAACAGACGCGCTTCCAGCAGACGAAAGCGCTGGCGGAACGATCGGAGTTCAGCTATCTCCATCTTCGGCTGGCCGGGCTGCCGCGTGAACTCCTGGCCCCCGCTCCTCGGCAAGAAGGCTCGTCGACGCGACGTCCGTGGATGAGTCGGGTGTCAGAGGCCTTTCATGGCCTCGTTCAACGTCGCTCCGACCAGACCCGTCCGCCGCCGATCGCGTGACAGCGTGAGCCTTCGGGCAGCCCGGCCAAGGTGGTGCCGGTGAACGCGCCGAACGCGGGCAGGATCATCAATCCCTCGGATTCGCAGAAACACGGCAGCCGATGATGCTCGTGCGCCCGCCCGCGCAAGGTCATCGCCGGATGCAGATGCCCGGCGAGCACGTAGGCATCGGCCACGCGGCGCGGATGGTGGCAGGCGGCGAACGGTCCCATCGGATGCGGTTCGTCGACGATCTCGAAGCGCAGCGACGGCGGCGGATCGCCCGCGCGACTGTCGTGATTGCCGCGGATCAGCAGGCAGCTCACGTCCGCGTGCCGCTCGCGCCAGTGGTGCGCGGGATCGAGCACCAGCGGCTGCTGCGCCGCGGCCGCATGCAGGAAGTCGCCGAGCACGGCCAGCCGCGCGGCGCCCAGGGCGTCGATCAGTGCGCTCAGGCGGTCGAGGTTGTCGCGCGTCGTCCCGGACGGCACCGGCTGGCCCATCGCGCGGAAGCTCGCGGCCTTGCCGAGGTGCACGTCGGCGACGAACACCGTGCGCGTCGCCGGCCACCACAGCGCGCGCCCGGGCAGCAGGTCGACGCGCTCGTCCGCCAACGTCACCGTGAGCGCGCCCGACCGCGGATCGGCGTCCGTCATCGTCTTCTCCTGCGGCCGGTATCGCGTCGTTTCGCAGGGGCCTCGCCACGCGTCTCCAACGCGAGCGACTCCCGCACCGCCTCGACCGCAAACTGCGGTGAATCCTTCTTCGCGAACACCGCCAGCGCGCGCTCCGCGGGCTCGCGCGCGGTCCCGACCGCATCGCCGCCGGCGCTGCGTTCCAGTTCCGACACCATGCGCGCGATGCGGTCGCCGAGCGGCTCGTTGCTGAGCTTCTCGCGGAAGCGCTCCACCATCAGCGGAAACGCCAGCGGCGTCGGTTGCTTCAGCGCATGGATCTGGAGCGTCTGCCGGCCCATGCGCTCAAGCGCCGCGGCGAGCTGCCGCACATCCAGCTCTTGCGTCAGCAGCTCCCGCTCCGCCTGCGCCAGCAGGCGGTTGCCCGGATCGTGCTGCTGGAACACCTCGAAGAACAGCGTCGCCGAGGCCTGCAGCTGCCGGTTGCTGCGCCGCTCGCCTGGGTGGCTCTGGAAGATCAGGCCGGCGATGCGCGCGATCTCGCGGAAGCGCCGCCGCGCCAGCTCGGTGGCGTTCAGGCTCGCGAGCACCTCGCGCAGCAGCGTGTCGATCGGCGGCAGCGTCAGCAGCGACGGCAGCCGCTGCGCCCAGTCGATGGGCTTGGCGCTGAGCAGCTCGATGCCGTAATCGTTCAGCGCGATGGAGAAGGTGCCGGTCTCGGGCTGCGCCGCGCGCCACGCGATCAGCCCGGCCAGGCCCAGGTGCACCTGCCGGCCGGCGAAGGGATGGAGGAAGAGGTGCCAGCCCTCGCGCGACTTGAGCGTCTCCGCCACCAGCACGTCCGGACCGGGCACGCCGGACCAGCGGCGCTGGATGTCGATCAGCGGCCGCACGCACTGCATCTCGGGCGAGTCGAAGCGGCCGGCGTCGGCCGCGGCCAGTTCGTCCAGCACCGCGTCGGCGAGCGTGCTCGACAGCGGCATGCGGCCGCCGTTCCAGCGCGGCAAGGCGGCGCGGCCCGAGGTGGCGCGCCGCACCAGCGCCGTCATCTGCTCGACGCGCACCAGCTCCAGCAGCCGGCCGCTGAACATGAACGCGTCGCCCGGCTTCAGGCGCGCGATGAAGCTCTCCTCGACGCTGCCCAGCTTGCCGCCGCTCAGGTACTGCACGCTGATCGACGCGTCGCTGACGATGGTGCCGATGTTGACGCGGTGGCGCCGGGCCAGCCGCGCGTCGGGCACGCGCCAGACGCCCGTCTCGTCGGGCACGACGCGGTGGTAGTCCGGATACGCCGTCAGCGACGGCCCGCCCTGGCGGACGAAGTCCAGGCACCACTGCCAGTTCTCCAGGCCGAGGTCTTCGTAGGCGACGGTGCCGCGCACCTCATCGAGCAGTTCCTCCGGCCGGAAGCCGCCGCCCAGCGCCACGGTGACCAGGTGCTGGACCAGCACGTCCAGCGGTTCGCGCGGACTGCGCCGGGCCTCGATCCGGCCGGCGCGGACGGCATCGCGCGCGGCGGCGGCCTCGACCAGTTCCAGGCTGTGCGTCGGCACCAGCGTGATCCGCGACGGCCGTCCCGGTGCGTGGCCGGAGCGCCCCGCGCGCTGCACCAACCGGGCCACGCCCTTGGCCGAGCCGATCTGCAGCACGCGGTCCACCGGCAGGAAGTCCACGCCCAGGTCGAGGCTGGAGGTGCAGACGGCGGCCTTCACGCGGCCTTCCTTGAGGCCGAGCTCGACCCACTCCCGCACCTCGCGGTCCAGCGAGCCGTGGTGCAGCGCCAGCACGCCGGCCCAGTCGGGCCGCGCCTCCAGCAGCGCGCGGTACCAGCGCTCGGCCTGCGAGCGCATGTTGGTGAAGACCAGGCAGCTCGCGCTGGCCTCGATCGCCTCGACCACCTGCGGCAGCATGCGCAGGCCCATGTGGCCGGCCCAGGCAAAGCGCTCGGCGGTCTCCGGCAGCAGGGTGTCGATGACCAGCGTCTTGTCGGTCTCGCCCTGCACCATCACGGCGTCCGTGGCGGCGTCCGCGGTGCCCTGCAGGGTCCGCATCGCTTCGTCGAGATTGCCCAGGGTCGCCGACAGCCCCCAGATCATCAGCGTACTTCGCCGGCCGCTGGCCCTCACCCCTGCCCTCTCCTGCAAGCGGGAGAGGGCGTGCGCGGAACCGTCACCGGACTCGGAAGCGGCGCTTGAATCGCTCCCTCTCCCGCTTGCGGGAGAGGGCGGGGGTGAGGGCCTGCGCTCTCCGCAATGCTCCTGCCTGAAGCGGCGCAGCCGCGCCAGCGCCAGCTGCGTCTGCACGCCGCGCTTGTTGCCCATCAGCTCATGCCACTCGTCGACGACGACGAGGCGCACCTGGCCGAGCTGGTCGCGCGCATCGGCGCGCGACAGCAGCAGCGACAGGCTCTCCGGCGTCGTCACGAGCACGGTCGGCAGACGTCGATCCTGTGCGGCCCGCTGCGCCGACGTCGTGTCGCCGCTGCGCAGCGCGGCGGTCCAGCCGGGACACAGCGCCGCCATCGGCGTTTCGAGCGCCCGCAGCGTGTCGGCGGCCAGCGCGCGCATCGGCGTGATCCAGAGCACCGTCAATGGCGGTGCGATCGACTTGCCGGCGTGCACGCGCGCTTCGGCGCCGACCTCGTCGCGCAAGGCCGCGAGCGCGCCCAGCCACACCGCCAGCGTCTTGCCGCTGCCGGTGCTCGAATGCAGCAGACCGCCGCGGCCGCGCGCGATCTCCTCCCAGACGCGGCGCTGGAACGGAAACGAGGTCCACCCCTTCTCCGCGAGCCACGCGTCGATCGCCGCCACGCCGATCGCTGGTACGCCCATCGCCGGTACGCCCATCGCCGGTACGCCGATCGTTGTCACGCCGATCGCTGGTACGCCGATGGCGTCCCCACTTGGACTCCCTCTCCCGCTTGCGGGAGAGGGTGGGGGTGAGGGCCAGCGTCCGTGCCTGTCCGCCCCGTCGTCGCCGTCGCTCCCGCCGGTCACGCGCCCTCCTCCGGCAGCAGGGCCTGCAACGTCTGCAAGGTGTCGGCCTCTTCGACCGGTTTGTCCTCGCGCCGACGCAGCATGCGCGGGAACCGGACCGCAATGCCGCTCTTGTGGCGGCCGCTGCGCGCGATGCCTTCGAAGCCCAGCTCGAACACCATCGTCGGCGTGACGCTGCGCACCGGGCCGAAGGTCTCGGTCGTCGTCTTGCGGATCACCGCGTCGACATCGCGGATCTCGGCATCCGTGAGCCCCGAATACGCCTTCGCGAACGGCACCAGCTGCCGGGCCGGATCGTCCGGCGGGCCGTTCCAGACGGCGAAGGTGTAGTCGGTGTAGAGGCTGGCCCGCCGCCCATGGCCGCGCTGCGCGTAGATCAGCACCGCGTCGACCGACAGCGGATCGATCTTCCACTTCCACCAGACGCCGACGTCCTTGGTCCGGCCGACGCCGTATCGCGCGTCCCGGCGCTTGAGCATCATCCCCTCGACGCCGAGCGCGCGCGCCTGCTCGCGCTGCCGGGCCAAGTCGTCCCAGTCCGCGCCGGCGATCAGCGGACTGGGCTCGAGCCCCGCCAGCGGGTGCGCGGCGACGAGGCGCTCCAGCCGCGCGCGCCGCTCATGCTGCGGGCGATCACGCAGATCCTCGCCGCCCTCCTCGAGCAGGTCGTAGACGCACAGCGCCACGGGCAGCTCGCCGAGCAGCTTCGCGCTCAAGGTCTTGCGGCCGATGCGCTTCTGCAACTCGGCGAACGGCATCGCGCGGCCGTCGCGCCAGACGAGGATCTCGCCGTCCAGCACGACCCCGTCGGGCAACGCCTCGCCCATCGCGCGCAGCTCGGGAAAGCGGTCGGTGACCAGCTCCTCGCCGCGCGACCAGATCGCCACCTCGCCACCGCGTTTCACCAGTTGTGCACGGATGCCGTCCCACTTCCACTCAATGAGCCACTCCGACGCCGGCCCGATCGCGGCGTCGAACTGCCCGACAGCCAGGTTGAACGGATGCGCGAGGAAGAACGGATACGGCTGCAGCCCGCGACCGACGCCATCGGCGCCTTCGAGGTCCGCGGGCGCGATGAGCGCGGCATAGTCGGCGGCGGTCGGCGTCGCGCCGAGGTGGGTGTAGCCCATCAGCCGCTGCGCGACGAGCTTGGCGTCCAGCCCGCCGACGGCCGCCAGCGCCTGCGTCACCTGCAGCTTCGACACGCCGACGCGGAATGCGCCGGTGATCAGCTTGAGGTGGACGAAGCGCTGCTCGACCGCCAGCGCGGCCCACTGGCTCTGCAGCTGGACGGCGAGCGACTCCGGCGGCTGCCCGCGCAGCGGCAGCAGGTACTCCGTCATCCAGACGGACAGCGGCCGCTCGATCACCTGCGCGGGCTCGGGCAGGAGCAGCGAGATCGTCTCGGCCAGATCGCCGACGGCCTCGTAGCTCTCGTCGAAGAGCCACTCGGGCAGCCCGGCCACCAGGCGCGCCTGCTCGCGCAGCAGCCTGGTCGGCACCAGCTGGCGCGGCTTGCCGCCGGCCAGGAAGTACACGGCCCACGCGGCGTCCTCCGGCGGCGCCAGGCGCAGGTAGGCCTGCAGCGCGGACTGCTTCGAGAGGCTGGACGTCGAGGCGTCCAGGTCGCGGTACAGCGCGGCAAAGGCTCTCATGCGGGCGATGCTAGCGAGCGCCGCGGTCCGACGCTGTAGGACGCGGGCGCGTTCTCAGGTTGACAAGCGCCGGTCCGCCCTCCAACACTGGGCCGGCTCCCACGCGGCACAGGCACTCGGCGACGCATCGCCGAAGCAGTCCGGAGCGGCCCGGGCCCGCCCGGAAGAACTCAACCGGTCCGGGGGGAGATCGTGATGGCGCAACCGCCGCGGAGCAAGAAGTCGCAGGGCTGGCGGGGCGCCGTGGTGGACCGGCCGCGCCTGGCCTGGCTCCTCATCGGCGCCGCGACGGCGGCGGCCGCCTGGACCGCGCAGTTCGGCTACACGGCCTGGGCCGGATACGAGGCGCGGCTGGAGCTGGAGCGGTCCGCGCGCGGGCAGGCCTTCCTGCTGAACCGTGTGACGATCACCGGCCCCGGGTCGGGGGCTCTGCTCATGCTCGGCCGCCTCGGCGACGAGCTCAAGCACGCCGCCCGCCTCGAGCGCGTCGAGCGCCCTCCCGCCGAACCGCTTGCCCGCCGCACGCTCAGCGTCCTGGCCCAGAGCCCGGAAACCGAAGTGGCCTTCGTGGCGAACCGTCGCGGGCTCGTCGTCGAGAGCTGGAGCAATCCGGGGCAGGAATCGCCGCTCGGGCAGGACGTCGGCCTCAGCCCCTACTTCCGGCGCGCGATGACCGGCGAGATCGCGGTGAGCGTCGGCATCAGCGCGTCGAGCGGCCGGCGCGCGTTCTTCACGGCCGCGCCCATCTGGCCGGAGGAAGGCGGCCCCGGATCCGTCGCCGCGGTCAAGCCGCCGGACCGGCCGATCGGGGTCGTCGCCCGGCGCTTCTTCCTGGACGAGGTGGACCGCTTCCTGGCCGACCCGCAGTTCGATCACGGGCGATCGGTCTCGCCCGACGCCCGGTACGCCGGCGGCCTGCTGATCTCCCCCGACGGCGTGGTGCTGGCGGCCAGCGAAGCCGGCTGGCGCCTGGCGGTCGTCGGTCCCTTCGACACGGCACGCGCCGCGGCGCTGACCGCCAGCCGCCAGTACGGCAACGCCTTTCTCGACCCGGCGCGGACGCGCCGCCTGTCCTTCGATCCGGAGCAGCCGACGATCGAGGTCGGCCGTCGCCGCCTGCTGACGGGCCGCGCCGACGTGGACTGGGGCGATCCGCGCGGCCCGTGGCGGCTGGTGCTGCTGAAGGACGAGACCCTGGTCGCCCCGATGGGCGAGCGGCTCGCCGCGGCCGGCGTCATGGCGCTGCTCTGCGGGGCGCTGCTGATCGCGCTGCAGCGCGCGACCGCCCACGGCGTGGCCACGCGCCGCGCGAAGGAGGCCGCCGAAGAGGCCACGCGCGCCAAGTCCGATTTCCTGGCCAACATGAGCCACGAGATCCGCACGCCGATGAACGCCATCCTCGGCATGTCCGAGCTGGCCCTGCGCACCGGGCTTGATCCGCGCCAGCGCAACTACATCGAGAAGGTGCACCGCTCGGCCGAGCACCTGCTCGGCCTGCTCAACGACATCCTGGACTTCAGCCGCATCGAGGCGGGCAAGCTCCAGCTGGAGTCGGTCCCCTTCCGGCTCGACGACGTGCTGAGCCACCTCGTCGACCTGATCGCCCTGCGCATCGAGGACAAGGGCCTGGCCCTGCGGCTGAACGTCGCGCCCGACCTGCCGCCGCGGCTGCTCGGCGATCCGCTGCGGCTCGGGCAGGTGCTCGTCAACCTGGGCAACAACGCGGTCAAGTTCACCGACCAGGGTGAGGTCGTCGTGGCCGTGGAGCGCGCGGACGAGGCGCCGATGTCCCCCGGCGGCACGACGCCGGACCGCGCGGCGTCGGACGGCATGACGCACGATGGCACGAAGCGCGATGGCACGGCGCAAGACGGCACGATCGCGCTGCGCTTCGTCGTCCGCGATTCCGGCATCGGCATGAACCGGGCCACCCTGTCCCGGCTGTTCAGCAGCTTCAGCCAGGCCGACTCCTCGACCACCCGGCGCTACGGCGGCAGCGGCCTGGGACTGGCGATCTGCCGACAGCTGGTGGAGTTGATGGGCGGCCGCATCGAGATCGAATCGGCGACCGGCCTGGGGACGATCGTCCGCTTCACGGCACGGTTCGGCGTCGTCGCGGCCGCGGAGACCGCGCCGGCCACGCCTTCGCCGGGCAGACGCCGCGCCCAGGGCGAGGCGATGCGCCGCCTGGCCGGCGCACGGGTGCTGGTGGTCGAGGACAACGAACTGAACCAGGAACTCGCGGCCGAACTGCTGCGGGATGTCGGCGCGACGGTCACGCTGGCGGACCACGGCGCCCAGGCGCTGGCCTTGCTGGCGATGGCGCCGCAGGGATTCGACGCGGTGCTGATGGACTGCCAGATGCCGGAGCTGGACGGCTACGAGACCACGCGGCGGCTGCGCGCCGATCCGCGCTGGCGGACATTGCCCGTGATCGCCCTGACCGCCCACGCGATGGCCGGCGACAGCGATCGCATCCTGGCCGCGGGCATGAACGCGCACCTGGCCAAGCCGCTGGACATCGAGCTGCTGTATGCGACCCTGGCCCGCTGGGTGGCGGTGTCGCGCGGCAAGACGCCGCCGGTGGCGGACGACGGCGCGCCGGTGGCGGCGCCCCGGTCGCTCGACGATGGCGGCCCTCGCGGCCTTCACGACGCACGAGACATACACGACATACGCGACATACGCGACATACGCGACAAGCGTGGCGCACGCGACGAGCGCGGCACGCCCGACCGACGCGACGACCCGATGCCCGTCGAGGCCGGCGAGGCGGGCCTGTCGTCGCAGGACCTGCGCCTGATGCGCGCCGGCCTGGGCGGCGCGAACCGGCGGATGCCGCTGTACCGGCGGCTGGTTGCCACGTTCCTGCGCACGCGTGCCGACTTCGACGCGCAACTGGCGGCCGCGCACGAAGGCGACGACGCGCGGTCGACTGCGCTGCTGGCGCATGCGCTGCGGGTGCCGCGGGCGCGGTCGGCGCGCACGAGGTGGCGGAGGCGGCGGCTCGGCTGGAGCGCGCCTGCGACGCGGGCCTCCCGACGCAAGAACGGTCGGTGCTGCTGGCGCGGCTGCGGGAACAGCTGGGCGACCTGCTGCCGGCGCTGCGACGCATCCAGGCCTGGTCCAAGGCCCGGTTCGACGTCGGCTCCGAGGATGACGCCGCCCATGACACCGCCCATGACGCTGTCGCCGTCGGCGCCGCGGTCGACGCGGCCAGGCCTGACGCCGCGAAGCTCGACGCCGCGGATCGGGATCGACTCCTGCGCCTGCTCGACGCCGACGACGGCGCCGCCGTCGACCTGGCGGAGCGGATGCGCGGCGCGCTCGATCGTCGGACGGCACTGGACGACGATCAGCGCGCGCAGCGGGCCGCGCTGCTGGACGCGCTCGACGCCGTGCAGCGCTTCGACTTCAGCGACGCCCGCGATCGGCTGCGGAACGGGCGGCGCGCCGGTTGAGCCTCACGGCGGCGGCTCGGACGCCGCGGCGGCGGTCGTGTCGGCATCGCCGCCCGTTTCCTCGTCGCCGTACTCGGTCGCGAAACCCTGCGCCCGCAGGCCCTGCTCGCTGAGCCAGCGCACCATCGTCGCGACGCTGCCGTGCGTGACGAAGACGCGCTCCGCGCCGGTGCCCCGGATCGCCGCCATCAAGCCCGGCCAGTCGGCATGGTCGGACATCACGAAGCCGCGGTCGACGCCGCGCCGCCGCCGCGCGCCGCGCAGCTGCATCCAGCCGCTGGCGAAGGCGTCCGCGAGGTCCGGCCCGAAACGCTTCAGCCACGGCGAACTCGCGGCCGACGGTGGCGCGATCACCAGCGCGCGCGACAGCGCGGCCTTGTCCAGCGCCGGATCGCCGGCATGCCGGGGTGGGCGGCAGGCTGACGCCGGCCGCGCGGTAGACGGCGTTCAGCGGCTCGACGGCGCCGTGCGCCACGATCGGGCCGATGGACGCATCCACGCCGTGCAGCAGCCGCTGCGCCTTGCCCAACGCATAGGCGTAGAGCACCGAGGCGCGGCCCGCCTCGGCGTTGCGGCGCCACCAGGCGTCGATCTCGGCGAACAGCGCCGGCTGCGACGGCCAGCGGTAGATCGGCAGGCCGAAAGTCGATTCAGTGATGAAGGTGTCGCAGCGCACCGGCTCGAAAGGCGCGCAGGTGCCATCGGCCTCGAGCTTGTAGTCGCCCGACGCGACCCAGACACGTCCCCCGTGTTCGAGCCGCACCTGCGCCGACCCCAGCACGTGACCGGCCGGATGCAGCGACACGCGCACCCCGTGATGCACGATCGCCTCGCCGTAATCGAGCGTCTGCAGCGTGATGTCCTCGCCCAGCCGGCGCCGCAGGATCGCGGCGCTGTCGCGATGCGCCAGGTAGTGCGCATGGCCCATGCGGGCGTGGTCGCTGTGGCCGTGCGTGATGACGGCGCGGTCGACCGGCCGCCACGGGTCGATGTAGAAGTCGCCGGGCGGGCAATAAAGCCCCTCGGGCCGCGCGACGACGAGGTCGCCGACCGCCATTCCGCCGGCGTCCATGCCTGCCGTCCCCCGGGCGTTCACGATGTCCATGTCGACCGATGCTAGCCAGGGCGCGACGCCCTCCGTGTAGGACGAGCCCGCGTCCGGCGTCCGGCGCCGGGCGTCCGGCATCCGGCATCCGGCATCCGGTATCGCAATCGCAATCGCAATCGCAATCGCAATCGGCATCCAGCAATTCGATCGAACCGAAGCGCCGGGGGCGCAACAAAGTCAGGTCTACCCTCACCTCGCGACCTTGCCGCCTACGCGGGGCTTGCGCCCCGGGCCACCTCCCCTACACTGACCCGGCGTTCATCCACCATCACCCGGCGCACGTACGCCGGGGGTTCCAGGGAGGAAAGGGATGGGTCGTGTTTCCGACTGGCTGCTGGGACATCGCCGGATCGCGTGGCCGCTGGCCGCCGTGGCGGCGCTCGCGCTCGGTGTCGGCGCGAGCGAGCTGCACCGCCGCTCGCTCGAGCACGACTTCCTGCGCAACCTGGACAACGCCGCCCAGCGCGAGGCGCTGGCGCTGCAAGGCCTGACCCTCACCGGCAAGGGCATGGGCGCGGTCGTGCTCGCCGGCCAGCTCAATCCGGCGCTCAAGACCGTCGCCACCCTCACCGACGTCGACGAGGCCCGCCGCACGCGCCCCGCGGCCGACACGCTGGAAGTGATCGGCAGCAGCGTCGGCGCGCAGCTGGCCTATGTCGTGAACGCGCGCGGCCGCATCATCGCGGGCTGGGACGACGAGGGCTCGCCCCCGATCGGCCTGGACGTCGGCTTCCGCCAGTACTTCCACCAGGCGATGCGCGGCCAGCCCAACGTCTTCGCCGGCATCAGCATCAGCACCGGCCAGCGTGCGTACTGGCTCTCCGCGCCGATCTACCGCCAGCCCGGCCAGGAGGGCGAGATCGTCGGCGTGATCGCCGCCCGCCTCTACGCCGACGCGCTGGACCACTTCCTCGACACCCGCAGCTACGCGGGCGCCCTGCTGGTGTCGCCGTCGGGCGTGGTGCTGGCGGCCAGCCGACCCGGCTGGCGCATGAGCCTGGACGGCCCCGCCACGCCGCAGCGCGCGAAGACCATCACCGCGGCCGGCCAGTTCGGCAAGCTCTTCGAGGATCCCGCCCACTCCCACAGCCTGCCGTTCGCGCTGCGCGGCCCCACGGCCGAGATCGACGGCGTGCGCCATGCCGTCGCCCATGCCGCCGTGGCCTGGAACGATCCGGCCGGCCCCTGGCGCCTGGTGCTGCTGGGCGACCTGGACGCGCTGGAGCCCACCGCGACGCGGCTGGGGATCGCGGCGCTCGTGGCGCTGCTAGCCTTCGGGCTGCTGGCCGCGACCTTGCGCAGCCTGGCGCACGGCGCGTCGCGCGACCGCAAGGACCTCGAGCTGCAGGCGCAGCATCGCCAGCTGCAGGCGCTGCTCGCGGAACGCGAGCGCGCCCAGGACGCGCTGCAGCAGGCCAAGGACGACGCGGAAAGCGCCACCCGCGCCAAGTCCGACTTCCTGGCCAACATGAGCCACGAGATCCGCACGCCGATGAACGCGATCATCGGCATGTCCCACCTGGCGCTGCAGACCGGGCTGGACGCCCGCCAGCGCAACTACATCGAGAAGGTGCACCGCTCGGCGGAGAACCTGCTCGGCGTCATCGACGACATCCTGGACTTCAGCCGCATCGAGGCCGGCAAGCTCAGCCTGGAGTGCGTGCCCTTCCGGATGGAGGAGGTGCTCGACCACCTGGTCAACCTGATCGGTTTCCGCGTCGAGGACAAGGGCCTGGAGCTGCTGCTGAACGTGCCGCCCGACCTGCCCACGGCGCTGATCGGCGACCCGCTGCGCCTGGGCCAGGTGCTGGTGAACCTGGGCAACAACGCCGCCAAGTTCACCGACCACGGCGAGATCATCATCGGCATCGAGGCCGTGCCGCTCACGCCGCTTACGCCGGCCCTGGACGCCGACCCGCCGGGCGCGGCCTGCACGCCCGAGGTCGAGCTCCACTTCCAGGTCCGCGACAGCGGCATCGGCATGACGCCGGAGCAGCAGGCGCGGCTGTTCCGCAGCTTCAGCCAGGCCGACAGCTCCACCACGCGCAAGTACGGCGGCAGCGGCCTGGGCCTGGCGATCTGCAAGCAGCTGGTGGAGATGATGGGCGGCCGGATCTGGCTGGAATCGACGCCGGGCGAGGGTTCGACCTTCCATTTCACGGCCCGCTTCGTGCTGCAGTCCGAGGGCTCGGACCTGCCCGCGCGCCGCGCGCTGATGGCGCATGAGCTGGCGCAGATGCGCACGCTGGTCGTCGACGACAACCGCGCCGCGCGGGAGATCCTGTCCACGCTGGGCGCGGGCTTCGGGCTGGAGGTCTCCACCGCCGCCGACGGCGCCGAGGCGGTGCGCGACGCCGAGCGCGCGCAGGCCGACGGCCGGCCCTACGCGCTGGTGCTGATGGACTGGCAGATGCCGGTGCTCGACGGGATCGAGGCGACGCGCCAGCTCGTCGACGGGCGGCTGCGGGTGCCGCCGGCCGTCGTGCTGGTGACCTCGTTCGGGCGGGACGACTCCTTGACCGCGGCGCTGGCCGCCTCCGGGGCCGTCGCGCCGGCCGGTGCTGCTGACCAAGCCGGTGACCGCGTCGTCGATGCTCGGCGCCATCGGCGAGGCGCTCGGCCACGTCGACCTGCCCTCCCCGGCGGCGCAGCGCCGGCGCGACTCCGCGCGCGAGGCGATGCGGCAGGTCGCCGGCGCCCGGCTGCTGGTGGCGGAGGACAACGAGCTGAACCAGGAACTCGTCACCGCGCTGCTGGAGGACGCCGGGGTCCATATCACCCTGGCCTGCAACGGGCGCGTCGCGCTGGACCTGCTGGAAGCCTCGCCCGACGGCTTCGACGGCGTGCTGATGGACTGCCAGATGCCGGTCCTGGACGGGTACGCTGCCACGCGCGCCCTGCGCGCCTCGCCGCGCTGGGCGGACCTGCCCGTCATCGCGATGACCGCCAACGCGATGAGCGGCGACCGCGAGCGCGTCCTCGAGGCCGGCATGAACGACCACCTCGCCAAGCCCCTCAACGTCGACCATCTGTTCGAGATCCTCGCGCGCTGGGTGCACCCGGCGATGCCGGCGGCGGACGTGCCGATGGACACGCGCTCCGGCGCGGGGCGTCGCGTGGACACGCAGCAGGGGCGCAGCGAGGTGCTGGAGCCCGGCATCCTCGATGCACGCGATGCACGCGGCGGCGGGCCTGCCTCCACCGGCCCGAGGGATGGGGGGAGCGACGGTCAGACCGACTGGCCCCAGGGCGACGCCGGCAAGCCGGACGGCCTGCCGCAGATCGCCGGGCTGGATGTGCAGGCCGGTCTGGCGACGGCCGGCGGCCACCTGCCGCTCTACCGCAAGCTGCTGCGCACCTTCCACGACACGCAGACCGGCTTCGCCGCCGACTTCGCTGAAGCCGCCTCGGCGGGCGACGCGATCACGATGACGCGGCTCGCGCACTCGCTGCGCGGCGCGGCGGGCACGCTCGGCGCCCGACCGCTGGCGGCGGCGGCCGGCGCGCTCGAGCAGGCCTGCGCGCAGCGCGCCCCCGCCGCCGAGCGCGACCCGCTGCTGATCCGCGCGCAGTCGCTGCTGGCGACCTTGATGGTGTCGCTGGGCCGGCACCTCGCGCGCGAGGCGATGACACAGGGAATGACGCAGGCGATGGCGCAAGGGATGACGCAGGGGATGCCGGCGTCGCCGCCCCCGCCCGCTCCGCCCGCCCCAGCGGCCACCTGGCCCGGCGGCGGCGCCTCGCCGGCGCTGGACGACGCCTCGCGCGAGCGCCTGGACGCGCTGCTGGCGCGGCTGACCGCGCTGCTGCGGGACAGCGACTCCGCGGCCACCGACGCGGCGCAGGAACTGACCGAGCTGCTCGACCGCGTGCCGCTGCCGACCGCCCGGGCCCGCCTGCTGCGCCGCGCGGCGGACTCCGCGGCCCGCTTCGACTTCGACGGCGCGCTCGACTGGCTGCACGACGATGAACGCGCAACGTCCTCCGGGAGGCCCGCATGAGCGACCCCTTGTTCCCTGCCGGCACCACGCCTCCCATGACCCCCCTGGACCGCGCCGCCAGTCTTCCCGACCCCACCGACGGCGCCACCGTGCTGGTCGTCGACGACACGCCCGACAACCTCCTGCTGATGAGCGAGCTGCTGCGCGACCGCTATCGCGTGAAGATCGCCAACCATGGCGAGAAGGCCCTGGCCATCGCGCGCGCCGAGCACCGCCCCGACCTGATCCTGCTCGACGTCATGATGCCGGGCCTGGACGGCCACGAGGTCTGCCGGCGCCTGAAGGCCGACCCGGCGACGCGCGACGTGCCGGTGATCTTCCTGACGGCGAAGTCCGACGTCGCCGACGAGACCCGCGGCCTGGCGCTGGGCGCCGTCGACTACATCACCAAGCCGATCAGCCCGCCGATCGTGATGGCGCGGGTGCGCACCCACCTGCAGCTCAAGGCCAGCGCCGATTTCCTGCGCGACAAGGCGGACTACCTCGAGGCCGAGGTGGCCCGCCGCAGCGAGGAACTGGCCGCCATCCAGGACGTCACCATCCTGGCGATGGCCTCGCTGGCCGAGACGCGCGACAGCGACACCGGCAACCACATCCGCCGCACCCAGCACTACGTGCGGGCGCTGGCCGAGGCGCTGCGCGAGCACCCGCGCTGCCGCGAACTGCGCCAGCCCGGCGTCATCGCCACGCTGTTCAAGTCGGCGCCGCTGCACGACATCGGCAAGATCGGCATCCCCGACCGCATCCTGCTCAAGCCGGGCCGGTTCACGCCGGAGGAGTTCGAGGTCATGAAGTCGCACCCGGCGCTCGGGCGCGACGCCATCGAGCAGGCCGAGGCGCAGCTGGGCACGCCGGTGGCCTTCCTGTCGACGGCCAAGGACATCGCCTACTGCCACCAGGAGAAGTGGGACGGCTCGGGCTATCCGCAGGGCCTGAAGGGCGAGACCATCCCGCTGTCCGCGCGGCTGATGGCGCTGGCCGACGTCTACGACGCGCTGATCAGCCGGCGCGTCTACAAGGACGGCATGCCGCACGAGCAGGCGGCGGCGATCATCGCCGAGGGCGCCGGCACGCATTTCGACCCGGACGTCGTCGAGGCCTTCCTGCGCATCCAGCCGGAGTTCCAGTCGATCGCGCGGCGCTTCGCCGACGACGACGCGGCGCTCGCGCGCAAGCGGGCCTGGATGGAGACGGTGAGCCCGCCCGACCTCACGCCGCTGGGCGTCGAGCGGGGGGCGTTGATGCCTCGCCCGGGCGATCGCAGCACGCCGGGCTGGCGCGATCGACCGGTCATCTTCTGGAGCGTCGCCGCCGCCGTCGCGATCGCGGCGGGCTGGGGCCTGAGCACCGCGCAGCGCTGGTACCTGGAGGCGGACCTGCGCCGCGCCTTGCGCTCGGCCACCGACCGCGAGGGCGTCTCGCTGGTCCAGCTCACGCTGTCGGGCAAGGACATGGGCGCCGTCGAACTCAGCGGCCGGGTCGATCCGCTCGTCAAGGGGATGACGCTGGAGACGGACCTCGAGCGGGCGCGGCTGGTGCGGCCCGGCGCGGCGCACCTGCGGGCCATCGCCGACACCCTCGACAGCGAGGGCGTCGTCGTCCTCAACGGCAAGGGCGTCGTGGTGGCCGAATGGGGACCGGACGAGAAGAAGGAGCGCTTCATCGGCCGCGACCTGTCAATCCGCCCCTACGTCCAGCAGGCGCTGAAGGGCCGGCCGTCGATCTCCACCGGGCTGAGTCCCGACCTGCGGCGCCGGTCCCTCATCTTCTGCGCGCCGATCTTCGGGAGCCGGGAGTCCACCAGCGTCGTCATCGGCGCCATGGTCGCGCGCAACTCGTCGGCGGTGCTGGACCGCTTCTTCGAATTCCGGGGCCATGCGGGCGGGCTGCTGATCTCGCCGCAAGGCGTGGTCTTCGCGGCGAGCCGGCCCGACTGGCTCATGGCGCTCGTGGGCCCGCTCAACTCGGAGCGCGCCGCGTCGCTGACGGCGACGCACCGCTTCGCGGACCTCTTCCAGGATCCGGACCGCTCGCGCGCGCTGCCGTTCGATCCCGTCGACGGCGCGGTCGTCGAGGTCGACGGCCGGCGCATGGCCGCCGCGGAGACCCCGATCGAGTGGAACGATCCCGAAGGCCCCTGGCGACTGGTGCTGCTGGAGGACCTCTCCGGCGCGATGGGCGCGCGGTACCCGCTGGGGGTGGCGGCGCTGACGGCGGCGCTGCTGCTGGGGGGCTGCGCGCTGCTGCGGCTGATGGCGGCCCATCGCCGCCTTCGCGCGCGCAACAGCGCCGAGATCGCCGCCCGCGCCGACCAGGTCCGCACCATGTTCCGCATGGCGCCGATCGGCGTCTGCCTGATCGTCAACGACCGGATCGAGTTCCTGAACCCGGTGCTGGCCGAGCAGCTGGGGACGGCGCTGTTCCAGGACTGGCCGCATCGCTACGCGGACGAGGCCAGCCGCGATCTGGTCGACGCGGTGCTGCGCGAGCGGCGCCGCACGCTGGACGTCGAGGTCGGCCTGCTCGACGCCCGGGGGGAGGCGCGCAGCTTCGCGCTCTCGTCGATGCCGTTCGACTACGAGGGCGACAAGGCCGCCGTGGTGCTGTGGCTGGTCGACATCACGCGGCGCCAGGAGGCCACGCGCGAGGCGCGCCGGGCGATGGAGGCGGCCAAGGACGCGGCCCGCGCCAAGTCCAGCTTCCTGGCCGGCATGAGCCACGAGATCCGTTCGCCGATGAACGTGATCGTCGGCATGTCCGACCTGGCGCTGCAGACCGGCCTGGACGCGCGCCAGCGCAACTACCTGGAGAAGGTGAACGGCGCCGCGCTCAGCCTGCTCGACCTGATCGACGACATCCTGGACTTCAACAGCATCGAGTCCGGCCGGATCGCGCTGGAGCGGGTGCCCTTCCAGCTCGACCAGGTGGTGGACCGCCTCATCGACCTGATCGGACTGCGCGCCGAGGACAAGGGCCTGGAGCTGCTGATCCATCGCCCCGCCGACGTGCCCAACGCGCTGATCGGCGATCCGATGCGGCTCGGCCAGGTGCTGATCAACCTGGGCGCCAACGCCGTGAAGTTCACGGACAGCGGCGAGGTCATCGTCGCCGTGGAGCGCGTGCCGGCGGGCACGGCCGGCCAGGGCGCCAGCAACGGCAACGGCAACGGCGGCGATGGGCGGGACGCCGACGTCGGCGACGACGTCGACCTGCGCTTCAGCGTCACGGATTCCGGCATCGGCATGACGGCGGAGACGATCTCGCGGCTGTTCCACAGCTTCAACCAGGCCGACACGTCGACGACGCGCCAGTACGGCGGCAGCGGGCTGGGTCTGGCGGTCAGCCGCCAGCTGGTCGAGATGATGGGCGGACGCATCCAGGTGCGCTCGCGCCCGGGCGAGGGCTCGACCTTCTCCTTCACCGTGCGGCTCGGTCTGCGGCCGGGGAGTCGCACGGTGGCGACGGCCACCTCGGCGGCCTCCGCGGCCATGGCCGACCTGTCGAGGCTGCGCGTCCTGGTGGCCGACGACAACCGCGCCGCGCGGGACATCCTGGGCGCGCTGTGCGCGGGCTTCGGCATGCGCGTGGACACGGCGGTCAACGGCGCGAACGCCGCGCAGTGCGTGCTGGAGGCCGAGGCGGAGAAGCGCCCCTACGACCTAGTGCTGATGGACTGGCAGATGCCCGTCCTGAACGGCCTGGAGGCGACGCGGCTGATCGCGGCCGGACGGCTCGCCTCGCCGCCGGCGATCCTGCTGGTCACCGCCTTCGGCCGCGACGCGACGCTCGCCGCCGCGCTGGTCGATTCGGACCCGCGCCACCGGCCGCAACTGCTGAGCAAGCCGGTCACCGCCTCGGCGCTGCTGTCGGCCATCGGCGAGGCCACCGGGCGGGCGGTGCTCCCCCACCCTCGCCGCCCCGCGCCGCGGCGGCGCGACGCGCGCGGCGATGGCACGGCTGACCGGGACGCGGCTGCTGGTCGTCGAGGACGATCCGGTCAGCCGGGAACTGGGCGCCGAGCTGCTGCGCGCCGCCGGCCTGGACGTGACGCTGGCCCCGGACGGCCCGACCGCGCTCGACCTGCTGGCGCTCGCGGATCCCGGCATCGACGCGGTGCTGATGGATTGCCAGATGCCGGGGATGGACGGCTACGAGACCACGCGCCGCCTGCGCCAGGACCCGCGCTGGCGCGAGCTGCCCGTCCTCGCGCTGACCGCCAGCGCGACGCTGGAGGCGCGCGAACGCATCCTCGCCGCCGGCATGAACGGCTGCCTGAGCAAGCCGCTGAGCGTGGACCGCCTCTTCGAGGCGCTGGCCCGCTTCTCACGCGGCGGCGCGCCCGATCCGGCGGCCACCGGCGACGGCGCCGCGACGCCGCCCGCCGACGCGGCGCCGGACGCCGCCCTGGAGGCGCTGCTGTCGCGCCTGGCCCAGCTGCTGCAGGACAGTGATGCGACGGCGATCGAGGTCGGCCGCCTGCTGGCCGAGACGCTCGATCGGCGGCCGCCGCCGCCGGCCCGGGCCCGCCTGCTGCGCCGCGTGGCGGCGGCGGCCTCGGGATTCCGCTTCGAGGAAGCGCTGGCGCTGCTGAGCTGGGACGCCGGCGCGCCGGCCGGAGGGCCGACGCCATGATGCGCGCGGCGCTCCGGCTGTCGCGTCATGCGACGGCGGCGTGGATCGTGGCGGCGATGCTGTCGCTGCTCGTCGGCGCGCTGGTCGCCCGGCAGGCCCGGAGCGTCCTCGAGGAGCGCTTCCGTGCCCGCATGACGAGCACGATCGACCGGGAGGTCCTGCAGTTCCGCGGCCTCACGGAAGAGAGCAAGGCGATGGGCGCGCTGCGGCTGGCCGGGCGCCTGGATCCGGACCTGAAAGCGGCGGCGCTGCAGACCGACCTCCCGGTCGCGCTGCGCATGCGGCCGGCCGCCGAAATGCTGTCCGCGATGAACGACCAGCTCGGCGCGGACGTCAGTTTCGTGGTCAACCGCCACGGCACGATCGTCGGGGAATGGAACCGCGGCCTGCAACGCTCGCCCCTGGGGCAGGACATCAGCCATCGCGAGTATTTCCGCGAGTCCATGGCCGGACGCACCGCGGTCTCGATGGCGATCAGCCAGGCCACGTCGCGCCGCGCCCTGTACCTGAGCGCGCCGGTCTTCCGGGACGTCGACGCCCGTGGCCCCGTGATCGGCATCGTCGCCACGCAGTTCTACGGCCCGTCGCTGGACCGCTTCCTGACCGAGCGCGCCGACATGGCGTCGCTGGTCCTGTCGCCCGAAGGCGTGGTGATGGTGTCGTCACGGCCCGAATGGCTGCTGATGGTCGCGGGTCCCGCGTCGGCCGAACGCAGCCGCCGGCTCACCGAGGGGCTCCGCTACGGGCGCCAGTTCCTGGATGCGACGCGCGTGCCGGTGCTGCCCTTCGACCCCGGCGCGAGCGTCGCGGCGATCGACGGACACCCGCATGCGCTGGTGGCGCGCGACCTGGGCTGGCGCGACAGCGCCGGCGTCTGGCGGTTGGTCCTCGTGGCCGATATCTCGGCCGCGCTCAGCGGACCGGCGCAGGCGGGCATCGGCCTGCTGACCGCGCTGCTGTGCTTCGCCGCGCTTGCCGCGCTGCTGCGCGGCCTGCTGCTGCGCGCCGCGAAGCACGCGCAGGAGACGGCGCTGCAGCGCCAGGGCGAGCGCTTCATGACGCTCATCGAGCACACGCCCGCGGGCATCGGGCTGATCACGGACGGCGTGGTGGGCATCGCCAATCCGGCGCTGCGGCGCCTGGTCGACGTGCGGATCGGTCAGCCCTGGCCCGACGTCTACGCGGACGACGCGAGCCGCGCGCGTGCGCAGGCCCTGCTGCAAAGCAAGAGCAGCAGCAGCAGCAACAGCAACAGCAACGGCACCAGTGACGGTGACGGCGGCGGCAGCAGCAGCACCGGCACCGGTGACGGCAGCGGCAGCGATGTCGAGCTGCAGATCGTCGATCGCGAGGGGGCGCACCATGCCTGCCTGGCGACCTTCCTGCCGGTGGCCTTCGGCCAATCGGGGACGCTGATCTGGCTGACGGATCTGACCGACCGCCTGTCCGCCGAGAACGAGATCCGCGCGGCGCGCGAGTCCGCGGAGGCCACGACCCGCGCCAAGACCGACTTCTTCGCCAACATGAGCCACGAGCTGCGCACGCCGATGAACGCGATCATCGGCATGTCCGAGCTGGCGCTGCAGACCGAGCTCGACGCGCGGCAGCGGAACTACGTGGACAAGACCTGCCGTGCCGCGGAGACCCTGCTCGGCGTGATCGACGACATCCTCGACTTCAGCCGCATCGAGGCCGGCCGGCTCGCGCTCGAGCACATCCCGTTCGAGCTCGACGAGGTGCTGGCGCATCTGGTGCAGGTGATCGGTCTCGGCCTGGAGGAAAAGGGCGTGGAGCTGCTGCTGAGCGTGCCGGCCGGCCTGCCGCGGAGGCTGGTCGGCGACCCGTTCCGCCTCGGCCAGGTGCTGGCCCATGTCGGCAAGCATGCGGCGCGGCGCAGCGAGCAGGACGAGGTCGTCGTGGCCGTGGCGGAGGACCACCGTCCGGGCGACGACGAAATCATGCTGCGCTTCAGCATCCGCGACAGCGGTCCCGCGCTGTCGCCGACGGAGCTGGCGCGGCTGGGCCGGCGACCGGCGGAGGTCGACGCGGACACCCCCGATCGCGGCGACCTGGCGCTGGCCGTGTGCCGGATGCTGGTGGAGATGATGGGCGGCACGCTGCGCGTGGACTCGATGCCCGGCGCGGGCCTGACGCTGCATTTCACCGCGCGGCTGGGCATCGGGCGGGACGAGGATGACGACGAGAGTGGCGGCGAAACGGACGGCGAGACGGACGACGACATCGACGGCGATATCGACGGCGACATCGCCGCCGATGAGGGCCATCAGGGTCATGAGCGCCATGCGGCAGACGGGAGCGCCGACGACGATGAAGGCGCCCAGGACGATCACGACACGCGGCCGGCGGCGCTTCGCGGCCGGGTGCTGATCGTCGACGACAACCGCGTCGCCCGCGAGGTCCTCGCCGCCCTCTGCCAGGGCCTGGGCCTGCAGGTCGAGCAGTGCGTCGACGGCGCACGCGCGCTGCGGGCGGTGCATGCGGCGACGCGGGAACACCGTCCGTTCGACTGGGTGCTGATGGACTGGAAGATGCCGTCGCTGGACGGCGTGGGCGCGGCGGCCCGGCTGCTCCAGGAGGCGACCCCGGTGCCGCGCATCGTCATGGTGACCGCCTTCGGCAACGACGACGGGCTGTACGAGGCGATGACGGCGCTGCCCACCGGGCACGCGCTGCCGGTGCTGGCCAAGCCGGTGACGGCCGCCACGCTGGTGGGCGTCCTGGACGGCTCGGGCGCGTCCGGCGCGCACCCGGACGCGCAGGCCCGCCGCGCCGCGACGACGGCGATGATGCAGTCCCTGGCGGGGGCGCGGCTGCTGGTCGTGGAAGACAACCCGGTCAACCAGGAACTCGCCGGCGAGCTGCTGACCAACGCCGGCATCGCGGTCACCATCGCGGGCAACGGGGCGATCGCGCTGGAGCTGCTGCGGCAGTCCCCCGACGGCTTCGACGGCGTGCTGATGGACTGCCAGATGCCGGTGATGGACGGCTACGACGCGACCCGTTGCCTGCGCCAGGACGCCCGCTGGCGCGAGCTGCCCGTCATCGCGCTCACCGCCAACGCCACCGGCGCCGACCGCGCGCGCATCCTGGCCACCGGCATGAACGACCACGTCGCCAAGCCGCTGAACGTCGACACGCTGTTCGAGGTCCTGGCGCGCTGGATCCGCCCCGCCGGGGGCGCGGCGGTGGCGCCGGCCGGGCTGGCCGGCGGACCGCGCGCCGCGGCGGGGATGCCCCGCTCGTCCGGCACGCCGGCCCCGCCGCCCTCCTCCACCGGCTCGCCCAGGGCGCGTCCGGAAGTCCCGGCGGTGCCCGTCGTCGACGGCCTGGAGGCGCGCTCCGGCCTGGCCTCGGCCTCGAACAACGCCGAGCTCTACCTGCGCCTGCTGAAGATCTTCCTGCACTCCCAGCAGGAGACCGGCGCGCGGCTGGACCAAGCCGCCGCGTCGGACCAGGCGCAGGTGATGGAGAAGATCGCCCACTCGCTGCGGGGCTCGTCCGCGACCATCGGCGCGCTGCCCTTGAGCGAGGCCGCCGCGGCGCTGGAGAGCGCCTGCCGCTCGCCGGAGACGGCCGCCCGACGCCGCGAGCTGGCGCAGGCCGTCCGCGTCGCGCTGGACCGCCTGTTGCACGCGCTGGCGGAGACGCTCGCGGACGACGCCCCGCCGACGCTGCCGAGCCCGCTGGACGATCTGTCGCCGCCTGGCATCCCGCAGCTGGACGAGCGCCTGGCGCGTCTGCGCCGGCAGCTGGACGAGGACGACGCCGCGGCGGTCGACACCGCCGAGCGGCTGAAGGAGGAGATCGACCGGGGTCGGCACGGCCTGGACGACCGGCGCGCCGCCGCCCTGCGCGAGGTCCTGGCGGCCGCGACGCGATTCGACTTCGAGACCGCGCGCCGCAGGCTGGAGAATGAGGGCGCCAGTGCACCGCCCCCGCCCCCGCCCCCGTCCCCGCCATCTCCCGGCGCCCGATCGTTGGAGGACCCCCTGCCATGAGCATCTCGAACGGAGATTCGCGCCCGACGATCCTGATCGTGGACGATTCGCCCGAAGTCCTGTCCCAGCTGTACGAGCTGCTCAAGGAACGGCATCGCGTCAAGGTGGCGACCACCGGCGACCGCGCGCTGCGCATCGCGGCCGAGTCGCCGCGGCCCGACCTCATCCTGCTGGACGTGCTGATGCCCAACATGGACGGCTACGAGCTCTGCCGCTGGCTCAAGGCGGACGCGGCCACGCGCGACATCCCGGTGCTCTTCCTCACCGCGCGCTCCGATCCCGCGGACGAGAGCCACGGCCTGTCACTCGGCGCGGTGGACTACATCACCAAGCCGATCAGCCCGCCCATCCTGCTCGCGCGCGTGCGCACCCACCTGCAGCTCAAGGCCACCGCGGACCTGCTGCGCGAACGCGCGGCGCACCTGGAAGCCGAAATCGCCCGATGGGCCGGCGGCGCCGACGGCTGAGCTTTCATAATCGTCCGGTCCTCTCCGCTTCTGTCCTCGTCATGCAATTCCGGCCCTGGTCCCTCGCTCTCATCGCCCTGCTCGTCGGGTCGGGCAACACCTGGCCCCAGCCGCGGCCGGTGACGCCGCGCGGTCCGCTCGACGCGCAGGAGCAGACAACATCGCGGTGTTCCGCAAGGTGTCGCCGTCGGTGGCCCACATCACGACGCTGGCGCAGCAGCGGGACTTCTTCTCGCGCAACGTGACGGAGGTGCCCAGCGGCACCGGCAGCGGCTTCCTGTGGGACGAACAGGGCCACATCGTCACCAACTTCCACGTGATCCGCGGCGCCTCGGCGGCGAAGGTCACGCTGTCGGACCAGAGCGCGTACGACGCGAAGCTCGTCGGCGTCGATCCCGACCGCGACCTGGCCGTGCTGCGCATCGTCGCGCCGCGCGAGAAGCTGACCCCCGTCCCGATGGGCAGCAGCCGCGACCTGCTGGTCGGGCAGACGGTCTATGCGATCGGCAACCCGTTCGGACTCGACCAGACGCTGACGCGCGGCATCGTGTCGGCGCTGAACCGCGAGATCGAATCGATGACGCAGCGCACGATCCGCGGCGCGATCCAGACCGACGCGGCCATCAACCCCGGCAACTCGGGCGGCCCGCTGCTGGACTCCGCGGGCCGGCTGATCGGCGTCAACACGTCGATCTTCAGCCCGAGCGGCGGCAGCAACGGGATCGGTTTCGCGATCCCGGCCGATGAGGTGAACCGCGTCGTGCCGCAACTGATCAAGCACGGCCGCGTCATCCGGCCGGCGCTGGGCCTGACTGCCGGCAGCGAGCAGCTGCGCCAGGTGCTGCGCCTGCCCAAGGGCGTCGTGCTGATCGGCCTGCAGCCCGGCGGCGGCGCGCAGCGCGCGGGGCTGCAGCCGTTCATGCGCGGGCGCGACGGCCGCATCGTCGGCGGCGACCTCATCACCGCCGTCAACGGCAAGCCGGTGGCCGACCTCGACGAGCTGCTCGGCGAACTCGAGGAACGCCAGGTCGGCGACAAGGTCACGCTGACCGTCTGGAACGGCGGCAAAACGCGGCAGGTCCAGGCCCAGCTCACCAGCGACTGATCACCAGCGAATGATCACCAGCGAATGATCACGAGCGAATGATCACGAGCGACTGATCGCCAGCAGCGGATCGCCAGCCACCGATCGCCTACTCCATTCCGCGATAACCCTCCCGGGACCCCGGTCCGGACGGCGCGCCTAGACTCGGCGCCCATGCAAGCCCGACTTTCGATCCTCGACCTCGCCCTCATCGTCGAAGGCGGTTCCGCCGCCCAGGCGCTCCACGAGAGCATGGCGCTGGCGCAGCACGCCGAGCGCCTCGGCTACACCCGCTACTGGGTCGCCGAGCACCACAACATGGACGGCGTCGCGTCGTCCGCCACGGCCGTGCTGATCGGCCAGATCGCCGCCGCCACGTCGACGATCCGCGTCGGCTCGGGCGGGATCATGCTGCCCAACCATGCGCCGCTGACCATCGCCGAGCAGTTCGGCACGCTGGCCACGCTGTTCCCCGGGCGCATCGACCTCGGACTGGGCCGCGCGCCGGGCACCGACGGGCCGACGATGCGCGCGCTGCGCCGGCACCTGGCGACGGCGCACGAGGACCGTTTCCCCGAGGACGTGCTGGAGCTGATCAGCTACCTCGCCCCCGCGCAGGAGGGTCAGGTCGTGCGTGCCGTGCCCGGCCAGGGCACCGAGGTGCCGGTGTGGCTGCTCGGGTCCAGCCTGTACGGCGCCCAGCTGGCGGCCTACCTGGGGTTGCCGTTCGCGTTCGCCTCGCATTTCGCGCCGGCGATGCTGATGCAGGCGCTGGAGATCTACCGCGCCCAGTACCGGCCCAGCGTCCGGAACCCGCAGTCCTACGCGGCCGTCGGCCTGAACGTGGTCGTGGCCGACACCGACGCGCAGGCGCAGCGCCTGTTCACCTCCATCCAGCAGCGTTTCCTCGGCATGCAGCGCGGTCAGCGCGGCCTGCTGCCGCGGCCGATCGACAGCATGGACACGCTGTGGACGGCGGGCGAGAAGCTCGGCGTCGAGCGCATGCTGTCCGAGTCCATCGTCGGTTCACCGCGCACGGTGCGCGAGGGGCTGCTGGCGACGCAGGAGCGCACCGGCGCCGACGAGTTCATCGTCGCCTGCGCGGTGCACGATCCGGCGGCCCGCCGGCGCTCGTACGAATTGCTGGCGGGGATCGCCGCGGGCACGGACGCCGGCTGACCGCCGGCCCTGGCGTGCGGCTGGCGCAGGCCGCTGACGGAAACAGGGGAGCCGCCTGCCGCGAATCGATGAGCGCCGACCGCTGGGCGCTCAACTTCGCGGATTGGCACGAACACCGCGGGCGGGGACCATGACGGCCCTCACCGCCCAGGAGTTCCTCCCGCAATGTCCGCCCGCGCCCGCTCCCTCTCCAACACGCCCGCAAGATCCGCGACCCGACAGTCGGGCTTCAGCCTGATCGAAGTCTCGATGGCGCTGGTGCTCCTGGGTGCGATGTCGCTCGGCGCGCTGCAGGTCCAGCAGTTCCAGCAGACCGTCGCGGGCGGACGCCAGGCTGGATTGCGGCTGGCTGAACTGCGCGACGGCGTCGCGCGTTATGTGCGCGATCACAGCGCGGAGCTCCTGAAGGTGCAGGCCGCCCCCCAGTCGACCTGCGCGAACGTCGCCTTGTCGTTGGCGCCCTCGACGGGGACGCCGCCGCCCAAAGACTGCGAACTGAAGGCGACGGCCGGCGGCAAGCCCCTGGCCGTCAACGCGCTCCAGCCCTCGCTGCAGGAGTTGCAGGACCTCGGCTACGTCACCTTCAGCGACACCTTGCCCTTCCCTCACGGGACCACCATCGTCGACGGCCGCACCGGTGAGATCGCCCGGGCGCGCTGGGCGGTCTCCGTGAAGTGCAAGGCGAAGTGCCTGACAGTCGACGGCCAGCGGCCAGCGGCGACCTTCGAGGTGATGCTCTACAACACGCAGCCCTTCTTCGCGCAGGCCGATCTTCCCTTCGGCTACGGCGCGCAGTTGAAGGCGGCCCTGCAGGCGCTGGGGCCCGATGCGATGGTGTCGCTGCCGGGCGAATCTCCGCGGGTGGCGGCGCAGTTGCGCGGCAAGGGCGCCCTGCCCGTCGACAACCCGCTGCGGGGAGACAGCGCCGATACCGGCGTACCGGGCGTGCTGGCGTCGTTCCGGTTGATCCACCTGGACGGCGGCGCCACGACGGCCGGCGTCGCCTGCGGCGTCCCCACCGGCGCCACCGGCCGCGGCGCCAGCGGGTCGGCCTGCCTCGACGGCTCGGCGAAGCTGACGGGACGATGGGACTTCAACGGCCATGGCCTCGTCGGCGTCGACGATCTGGAGGCCGCCAAGGCGAAGATCGCCGGCACCCTGCAGGTCGACGATACCGTCCACGCCAACGGCGGACTGGTGGTCCGGCATCCGCAGGGTGGCCGGAGGACACAGCAAGGAGCCGGGGCATCCCGCGACGTCGTGGATCCGGTCATCGACATCCACGGCCACGCTGTCGTGCGCAAGCGCCTCATCGTGGGCCACAACAGCCCCTGGGACTTCGCGGGTCAGGACCAGGACGGCATGTCGCTGTCGGGCGTCCTGATGACGTCCAACGGCTACATCGACACCGCGTCGGGCCAGGCGGGCGGCCCCGGGTTCGACTCCCGTCTGAATGGCATCCGCATCCCCCGCCGCGACCCGGACACGCCTTGCAATGCGCAGGACGTCAACCCGAGGACCTCCGGCGGCAACATTGCCCTGTACCAGCCCCACCGGGGCCAGCAGGTCTACGTGATGGCCTGCAACCGGGAGGGCAAGTGGGTCAAGGCCACGGGCGGATGAAACGCGAAGGGCCGCTTGCGCGGCCCCTCCTCAGCGATGCGCCCTCATCGACGCATCACGGCGCGGCGCGCGCCGCCCGATCTCACCCCACCCACTTGCGCGCGTTGCGGAACATGCGCATCCACGGGCTGAACTCGCCGGCGTCGCCGCCGGTCCAGCTCATCTGGATGTTGCGGAACACGCGCTCCGGATGCGGCATCAGCGCGGTGAAGCGGCCGTCGGCCGTGGTCACCGCGGTCAGGCCCTGCGGACTGCCGTTGGGGTTCAGCGGGTACTGCTCGGTCGGCTGGCCGTCGCCGTCGACGTAGCGCATCGCGCGCAGCACCTGGTCCGGGTTGCCGCGCTGCGAGAAGTCCGCGAAGCCCTCGCCGTGCGCGACCGCGATGGGCAGGCGGCTGCCGGCCATGCCGGTGAAGAAGATGCTCGGCGACTCGACGATCTCGACCTGCGCCAGGCGGGCCTCGAACTGCTCGCTGCGGTTGCGCACGAACTTCGGCCAGTGCTGCGCGCCGGGGATCATCGGCGACAGCGCGGCCAGCATCTGGCAGCCGTTGCACACGCCCAGCGCGAAGCTGTCGGCGCGCGCGAAGAAGGCCTCGAAGGCCGCCTTCAGCACCGGGTTGAAGAGGATGGAACGCGCCCAGCCCTCGCCCGCGCCCAGCGTGTCGCCGTAGCTGAAGCCGCCGCAGGCGACGAAGCCCTTGAAGTCCTTCAGGTCGACCGCGCCGGCCTGCAGGTCGCTCATGTGCACGTCATAGGCGTCGAAGCCGGCCTGCGCCATCGCGTAGGCCATCTCGACATGCGAGTTGACGCCCTGCTCGCGCAGGATCGCGACCTTCGGACGGACGCCGCCGGCGATCAGCGAAGCGGCGACGTCGTCCTTCACGTCGAAGCTCGGCGACCAGTGCAGGCCCTGGCCCGGCGCGCCGGCCAGCGCGTGTTCCTGGTCCGCGCAGGCGGGGTTGTCCCGCTCGCGGGCGATGCGCCACGAGACCTGGTCCCACTCCTGCTGCAGTGCGCTCAACGGGGCGGCGAAGACCTTCTTCGCGTCGCGCCAGACTTCCGCCTGCTTCGTGTCGTTGGTCTTGCCGACGACGTGCGAGATCTTCGACAGGCCGTGCGCGCGCAACGTCTGCAGCACCGCGTCGCGGTCGCCGGTCGCGACCTGGAGCACGACGCCCAGTTCCTCGTTGAACAGCGCCTTCAGCGTCAGTTCTTCGCGGCGGGCGCTGACCTGCGAGGCCCAGTTCTTCGAGTCGCCCATCTCGGCGCGGCTGTCGCTGATGCCGTCGCCTTCGGTGACCAGCATGTCGACGTTGAGGCTGACGCCGCGCTGGCCGGCGAAGGCCATCTCCAGCGCCGCGGCGAACAGGCCGCCGTCGCTGCGGTCGTGGTACGCCAGCAGCTTGCCTTGACCGCGCAGCTCGTTGACCGCGGCGACCAGCGCCTTCAGCAGCGCGGGATCGTCGAGGTCAGGCACCTCGGGGCCGAACTGGTTCAGCGTCTGCGCCAGGATCGAGCCGCCCATGCGCATGCGGCCCTGGCCGAGGTCGACGAGGACGAGCGTCGTGTCGCCGGCCTGCAGCTGCGGCGTCAGCGTGCCTCGCACATCGGCCAGCGAGGCGAAGGCGGTGATGATCAGCGAGACCGGCGCGGTGACCTGCTTCGTGGTGCCCTCATCGCTCCAGCGCGTGCGCATCGACAGCGAATCCTTGCCCACCGGGATCGAGATGCCCAGCGCCGGGCACAGGTCCATGCCGACGGCCTTGACGGTGTCGTACAGCGCGGCGTCCTCGCCGGGTTCGCCGCAGGCGGCCATCCAGTTGGCGGAGAGCTTCACGCGCGACAGCTCGATCGGCGCGGCCAGCAGGTTGGTGATGGCCTCGGCCACGGCCATGCGGCCCGACGCGGGCGCGTCGACGGCAGCCAGCGGCGTGCGCTCGCCCATGCTCATCGCCTCGCCGGTGAAGCCCTTGAAGTCGGACAGCGTGACGGCGACGTCGGCCACCGGCACCTGCCACGGGCCGACCATCTGGTCGCGGTGGTTCAGGCCGCCGACGGTGCGGTCGCCGATCGTGACCAGGAAGCGCTTGCTGGCCACCGTCGGGTGGCGCAGCACGGTGCGCGCGGCCACGCCCAGGTCCACGCCGTCCAGCGTCAGCGCACCGCCCGAGCGGGCCACGCGCGTCACGTCGCGGTGCATCTTCGGCGGCTTGCCCAGCAGCACGTCCATCGGCATGTCGATGGCGCGTTCACCGTCGGTGCCGTCCTCGAGCACCAGCTCGCGCTGCTCGGTCGTCACGCCGACGACGGCGAACGGGCAGCGCTCGCGCTCGGCCATCGCGGTGAAGAGCTCGAGGCTCTCCGGCGCGATCACCAGGACGTAGCGCTCCTGGCTCTCGTTGCACCAGATCTCCTTGGGGGCCAGGCCGCTCTCCTCGAGCGGGACCTTGCGCAGGTCGAAGATCGCGCCCCGGCCGGCGTCGTTCACCAGTTCCGGGAAGGCGTTGGAGATGCCGCCCGCGCCGACGTCGTGCACGGCCAGGATGGGGTTGCGCTCGGCCAGGCCCCAGCAGTGGTTGAGGACTTCCTGCGCGCGGCGCTGGATCTCGGGGTTGCCGCGCTGGACCGAGTCGAAGTCCAGGTCGGCGGTATTGGTGCCGGCGGCCATCGAGCTCGCCGCGCTGCCGCCCATGCCGATGCGCATGCCGGGACCGCCCAGCTGGATCAGCAGCGAGCCGGCGGGGAAGGCGATCTTCTTCGTCAGGTCCGAGCGGATCGCGCCCAGGCCGCCCGCGATCATGATCGGCTTGTGATAACCGCGGCGGATGCCGTCGACGTCCTGCTCGAAGACGCGGAAGTAGCCGCCCAGCGCGGGCCGGCCGAACTCGTTGTTGAAGGCGGCGCCGCCCAACGGCCCCTCGGTCATGATCTGCAGCGCGCTGGCGATGTGCGCGGGCTTGCCGACGGGGTTCTGTTCCCAGGGCTCGGACAGGCCCGGCAGGTGCAGGTTGGAGACGGAGAAGCCGGTCAGGCCCGCTTTGGGCTTGGCGCCACGGCCGGTCGCGCCCTCGTCGCGGATCTCGCCACCGGCGCCGGTGGAGGCGCCCGGGTGCGGGGAGATCGCCGTCGGGTGGTTGTGCGTCTCGACCTTCATCAGCACGTGGGCGGTTTCGGCGCGGGCCTCGTACTTCGGCGCGCGGCGATCGCCGGTCGCCATCCAGCGCTCGATCACGTGGCCTTCCATCACCGCCGCGTTGTCGGCGTAGGCGATCACCGTGTGCTGCGGGTGCAGCTTCTCGGTGTTGCGGATCATGCCGAACAGCGACAGCGGCTGCGCCTCGCCGTCGATGGTGAACTCGGCGTTGAAGATCTTGTGGCGGCAATGCTCGCTGTTGGCCTGGGCGAACATCATCAGCTCGACGTCGCTGGGGTCGCGGCCCAGCTTCGTGAAGGCGGCGACCAGGTAGTCGATCTCGTCGTCGGACAGCGCCAGGCCCCAGGCGCCGTTGGCTTCTTCCAGCGCCGCGCGACCGCGGCCCGACACGTCCACGTGCGCGAGCGGCTGGGCCTGCTTGTCGTCGAACAGGTGCGCGCCGGCTTCGCGCGACAGCAGCACGCTCTCGGTCATGCGGTCGTGCAGCAGGTCGGCGCAGGCGAGGATCTCGGCCTCGGTCAGCGGCTTCGCGCCGCCGGTCAGGCCGGCCGTCAACTGGTTCGAGCAGGCCCGACTTCAGCGTCAGGCGGAATTCGGTGACGCGCTCGACGCGGTGGATCGCGAGACCGCAGTTGTGGGCGATGTCGGTGGCCTTGGAGGCCCAGGGGCTGAGCGTGCCCAGGCGCGGGGCGACGACGATCAGCGCGCCCTCCGTGGGGCCTGACGGGCCTTCGTAGGCATCGCCGTAGTCGAGCAGCGCGGCCAGCTTGCCCCGGCCTTCGGCGTCGATGGCGGCGTCGGTCCAGACCCAGTGGACGTGGCGCGCGTGCACCGCGGCGATGCGGTCGCTGACGGCCTGCAGACGCGCCAGCAGCGCCGCGGCCCGGAAGGACGAGAGGGCATTGCCCCCCTCGAAGTGAATCAGATGCTTGGAGGAGGTGGTGCTGGCCATGGGGTCCCAGGGGGTTTGCGCCGCGCGCGCCGCGACGGTGAGCCCGCCATTCTAGCCAGCGCGCTCACGCGGCCCGGGTTTACCCCCTCCGCCGGCCGTCCCCGCCTTGCGTCAGCGGCAGTCCGTGAGGCGCTCCAGCGCCAGATGGAACTGATGGTCGGACAGCTTGCCGCGCTGCGGCTGCACCCAGACGCCGGGCGTGCCGGTGGTCAGCGGCTTGAGGGCCACCACCTTCACCGGCTCCGGCTGCAGGGGACGTTCCCGGTCCAGCGACCACCAACCGTCCGACACCGTGCAGGTCATACCGACGTCGACGCTGGTCGGGGCCGCCACGGCACCCGTCGCATCGACGGCCAGGACGCACAACCCGATGACAGCGGGCAATACGCGGGCAACTACATGCAACATCACACCAACTCCCTGGAACATTCTTTGAGTTTCCGAATGTATCGACGTCCCGCGACGTAATCGCCCGGGGATGTCGACATTCGCCCAAATTACTGTCCCTCATTCAGGGGGTGGCAGCGCATTGCCCGTCCTGGCTCAGCCCCCTGGTGCGCCGGGCTCTTCCAACCGGCGTATGGCGGGGGTCATGGCTTGTCGCTACATTGGTCGGCTCTCGGACCCGGCGCGCGCCTCCAACGAAGCTGGCGCGCGCGGGTCGTCCATCGCCACTGGAGACCACCATGTCCCGCAAGACCCCCATCGAGCTCTACCGCAACATCGGCATCTCGGCGCACATCGACGCCGGCAAGACGACGACGACGGAGCGCATCCTGTTCTACACCGGGGTCAATCACAAGATCGGTGAAGTGCACGACGGCGCCGCGACGATGGACTGGATGGCGCAGGAGCAGGAGCGCGGCATCACCATCACCTCCGCGGCCACGACCTGCTTCTGGAAGGGCATGGACCGCTCGTACCCGGAGCACCGCATCAACATCATCGACACCCCGGGGCACGTGGACTTCACGATCGAGGTGGAGCGTTCCATGCGCGTGCTGGACGGCGCGGTGATGGTGTACGACTCGGTCGGCGGCGTGCAGCCGCAATCGGAGACGGTCTGGCGCCAGGCCAACAAGTACAAGGTGCCGCGGCTGGCCTTCGTGAACAAGATGGACCGCGTGGGCGCGGACTTCTACCGCGTGCGCCAGATGATGGTGGACCGGCTCAAGGCCAACCCGGTGCCGGTGGTGCTGCCGATCGGCGCGGAGGAGCATTTCAAGGGCGTGATCGACCTGCTGAAGATGAAGGCCATCCTGTGGCACGACGCCACGCAGGGCATGACCTTCGATTACCAGGAGATCCCGCCCGAGCTGAAGGCGCAGGCCGACGAGTGGCGCGAGAAGATGGTCGAGGCGGCGGCCGAGGCCGACGAGGAGCTGATGAACAAGTACCTCGAGACGGGCGAGCTCGACGAGGCCGAGATCAAGCGCGCGATCCGCCAGCGCACGATCGCCGGCGAGATCCAGCCGATGCTGTGCGGCACGGCGTTCAAGAACAAGGGCGTGCAGCGGATGCTGGACGCGGTGATCGACTTCATGCCCTCGCCGGTGGACATCCCGCCGGTGCACGGCATGGACGACGACGACCAGGACACGACGCGCGCGGCCGACGACAGCGCGAAGTTCAGCGCCCTCGCCTTCAAGCTCATGACCGATCCGTATGTGGGCCAGCTGACCTTCGTGCGGGTGTACTCCGGCATCCTGAAGTCGGGGGATTCGGTCTACAACCCGACGCGCGGCAAGAAGGAGCGCATCGGGCGGATCCTGCAGATGCACGCCAACCAGCGCGAGGAGATCAAGGAGATCCTGGCCGGCGACATCGCCGCCTGCGTGGGCCTGAAGGACGTCACGACCGGCGAGACGCTGTGCGACCCCGAGGCCATCATCACGCTGGAGCGGATGATCTTCCCGGAGCCGGTGATCTCGCAGGCGGTGGAGCCCAAGACCAAGGCGGACCAGGAGAAGATGGGCATCGCCCTCGGGCGTCTCGCGGCGGAGGACCCGTCCTTCCGCGTGCGCACGGACGAGGAGTCGGGCCAGACCATCATCTCCGGCATGGGTGAACTCCACCTGGAGATCATCGTGGACCGGATGAAGCGCGAGTTCAGCGTCGAGGCCAACGTCGGCAAGCCGCAGGTCGCGTATCGCGAGACGGTGCGCAAGGCGGTGACGGACGTGGAAGGCAAGTTCGTGCGCCAGTCCGGCGGCAAGGGCCAGTACGGGCACGTGGTGTTCTCGCTGGCGCCGCAGGAGCCGGGCAAGGGCTTCGAGTTCGTCGACGCGATCAAGGGCGGCGTGGTGCCGCGCGAGTTCATCCCGGCGGTGGAGAAAGGCGTCATCGACAGCCTGCCCAATGGCGTGCTGGCCGGGTATCCGGTAGTGGACGTGAAGGTCACGCTGACCTTCGGCTCGTACCACGACGTGGACTCGAACGAGAACGCGTTCAAGATGGCGGCCTCGCTGGGCTTCAAGGAGGCCTGCCGGCGTGCGAATCCGGTGATCCTGGAGCCGATGATGGCGGTCGAGGTCGAGACGCCCGAGGACTACGCCGGCACGGTGATGGGCGACCTGTCCAGCCGCCGCGGCATGGTGCAGGGCATGGACGACATGGTCGGCGGCGGCAAGATCATTAAGGCGGAGGTGCCGCTGTCGGAGATGTTCGGGTACTCGACCTCGCTGCGCTCGGCGACGCAAGGCCGCGCGACCTACACGATGGAGTTCAAGCATTACTCCGAGGCGCCGAAGAACGTGGCGGACGCGATCATGACGTCGCGGGCGAAGTGATCGACCGTTGTTGATCGACGCTTGAGACGTCACACATGGAATGGGCCGCGAGAGCGGCCCATTGGCGTTTGCGAGAACGGCATCGGGCGGCTTGGAGACGCGAGGCCCGGTGCCCTGCCCACACTACGCGCGGTGACTCTCAGGCGAGCGCCGCGCCCACGGCGACATCCAGCGTCGTCGTCGGTCGGCCGATCAACCGCGCCAACGCGCCGCCGTCGTCCTGCAACGCGCCCTTGGCGGCTTGCTCGTCCGAATCGGCAAGCAGTTCAGCCAACGGCGCCGGCAGACCTGCATCCAGCAGCACGCGCTCGTAGTCCGCGCGAGGCAGGTCCTTGTACTGCACGGGCTGGCCGCTCTGGCGGGCAACCTCCGCGGCCAGTTCCGTCAGCGTGTGCCCGCGGTCGCCCGCCAGCTCGAAGACTACGTGGCCGTCGACGGGTCGCGTCAGCACGGCAGCGGCGGCATCTGCGTAATCGGCGCGAGTTGCCCACGAGATGCTCCCCTCACCCGCCGAGCCGAGGAAGGCGCCGTGCTTCAGCGCCATCGGCAGCGCAGCGAGGTAGTTCTCGACATACCAGCCGTTGCGCAGCAGCACGTGCGTGAGGCCGGCGGCCTTGATCAGCGCCTCCGTCTCGCGGTGTTCCCCGGCCAGGCCCAGCGGCGAGCGGTCGGCGTGCAGCACGCTGGTGTAGACGAGCTGGCTCACGCGAGCGGCCTTGGCCGCGTCGATGACGGCGCGATGTTGCGGGATGCGCTCGCCAATCTCGTTCGAGGAGATCAGCAGCACGCGTTCCGCGCCGACGAAGGCGGCGGTCAGCGTGTCGGGCCGCGTGTAGTCGGCCTCGCGCACGACGACGCCACGCGCGGCCAGGTCCGCGGCCTTCGATGGGGTGCGTACCGCGGCGACGATGCCGGCGGATGCAACGCCCAGGCTCAGCAGGCGGTCGATGACAAGGCGGCCCAATTGGCCAGTGGCGCCGGTGACAACAATCATGATCAGGACTCCGGATCGGTGAAGAGGAATTCATGCTAGGGACGGCATCCCGGACTCGGAATGGACAAAGATCCATAATTCATGTCTCCGCGTTCCGGTATCTCCATTCATGAGCATCGATCTGTTGAGCGCTGTTTTGCGCGACACGGGCCTGTCGCGGCGCTTGCTCGACCTCAGCGAGCTGTCCGACGACTGCGCGCTGCGCTTCCCCTGCGACCGCAGCATCGGATTGCACGTCGTGCTGCGCGGCAGCGTGATGCTCCATGCGCCGGAGCTGGAGGAGCCACTGCAGTTGAGCGGCGGCGACATCGCCGTGATGGCGCGCGGTCATCCGCACGTGCTGAGCCTGCGCCCGTCGCTGAAGGGGCAGCGCGTCGACGACATCGACATGCAGCGGTCTTCGTCGTCCAGCGCGATCGGCGCGTTCGGGACGCCAACGGGCATCGATGCCGCCGTGCTCAGCGGCGCGTACCAGTTCTGGCATGCACCGGTGCATCCGTTCTTCGCGGAGCTGCCGACCTGGGCGGTGCTGCGTGCGGCCGACATGCCGCGGCTGGGGCCTCTCGCGCTGGCAGGCGGACTGCTGGTCGAGGAACTGCGCGAGGCCGAGCCCGGCGCGGAGATCATCACGCATGGCCTGCTGGACCTGCTGTTCACCTACGCGCTGCGCCAGCTGATCGCGAAGCGCGCGGCGACGAGCGTCGGCTGGAGCCTGGCGGTGCACGACCCGATGGTGGGTCGCGCGGTGGCACTGATGCATGGCGACCCGGCACATCCGTGGACGCTCGACGAGCTGGCGAAGCGGGCCGGCCTGTCGCGCACGGCGCTGGCGGAGCGCTTCCGCGAAGCGATGGGCGACACGCCGTTGAATCACCTGCGCGTGGTGCGCATGCAGCGCGCGATGCAGTTGCTCGCGCAGACGCGGCATAGCCTGGAGGCGGTCGCCGCGGCGGTCGGTTACCGCGACGCGTTCGGGTTCTCGAAGGTATTCAAGCGGACGGTCGGACTCTCACCCAAGGCGTTCCGCCAGCAGGATGCTGCGGAGCGACAGGATCCGTGGCGCTTGTCGGCGGGGTGAATTCAGCCGAGCTGTTCGGCCAGCCCGACGATGATGCCCTCGGGCCCGCGGAGATAGACGAGCCGGTAAGCGGTCCCGAACTCCATCCGGCCGATGAGTGCCGCGCCATGCGCGAGCATCCGTTCCACGACGGCATCGATGTCCTCCACGGCGAACATGATGCGACGAAGACCCAGTGCGTTCACCGGCGTGTCGATGGGCCCGAACCTGACGGCGTCCGGCGTGTGGAACTTGTCCAGTTCGATGCCCTGTCCATCGGGCGTCCGCAGCATCGCGAGCGTGGCCCGCACGTCGCCGAGCCCGATGAGGCGCCCGACATCGGGACCTTGCACGTCGGTCTGGCCCTCGAGCTCGAGGCCCAGTTCGATGAAGAACGCCTTCACGGCCTCGAGATCGTCGACAACGATCAGGACGTTGTCCATTCGCTTGATTGACATGTCCTTGGCTCCACTTCAACGATGTCGCTCATTTTGAGCCCCCCGTAGACTGCGACCTCCGCCCGGATCGTTCGTGGCTGATCTACGCCTGCACCTCCGAGGTCGGGCCGCGCTGGCTGCGATGGCTGCTGGAACCGCCCGTCGTGTGGATGTTTGATTGGCGGACGCACCGCTGCTTCGAAGGGCTGCGGGCGTACATTCAGCGCCATCGGCCAGAGGTCGAGCGGTGGCACAAGGAACACTCCGCATGACACCCCACCATTGCGGCTACGCGTGCGAGGAGATTCGACGATGAGACTGCTGCTGCTCGGTGCCACAGGTCTGGTGGGAAGCAAGGCGCTGGAGCTTGCGCTTGCCAGTGATGCGGTTTCCGAAGTCATTGCGCCAACGCGCAAGCCTTTGGCGCCCGCCGGGAAGCTCGTGAACCCGGTGGTCTCACGCCTCGAAGACCTGATTCCGCAGTTGGCGTCGTTCAGGCCTCAAGCGGTGATCTGCGCGTTGGGCACGACCCAGGCCAAGGCTGGCTCGAAAGAAGCGTTCCGACACGTCGACCACGAACTTCCCGTCGCGTTCGGAAAGGCCGCGCACGCAGCGGGCGTCGAGACCTTCGCCCTCGTGAGCGCGGTCGGCGCGTCAGCGGACTCCCGGTTCTTCTATACGAGGACCAAGGGCGAAGTGGAACGGGACATTCAGGCCATCGGTTTCCGATCGCTGACGATCTGCAGACCCAGCCTTATCGGAGGAGAGCGCCAGGAAACCAGGCGTGCCGAAGGCGCGGCCATGACACTGATCCGGCTCCTGACGCCAGTATTGCCGAAGAGGTTCCGCATCAATCCGGCGAGCAGCATCGCGGCGGCGTTGCTCAAGGCCGTCATGGAGGCAAGACCTGGACTCCGATGGATCTCGTCGGACGAGATGAACTGATTGCCTGTCGCTTGCACGCCCAAGACGCATCGGTCCGACCGGATGCAGCTCAGAGCGACTTCGGCGTCTCGTCGCCGAATCGGAGCGCGCCCTCGGGACCACTCGCCAAGGTGTCCTTGGCCTTGGGCACGCTCAGTTCGGCCTCCAGCCCGGTGAGCTTGAGCCGGCTGAGCCAGGGCAGCAAGCACGCGACCACCAGCAACCCCAGCAGGAGCGGCAGCAGCGCCGCGAAGACAGTCGCACTCACACGATCACTGGCAATGAACAGCCACCACAACGCACCCAGGTGCGCCAGCAGTACCACGCACAGGAACACGCTCGCGACGCGGCTGGCGCCAGTCGGTTTTCGTTCCTGGCGCAGCAGTGCCGCGACCTGTTGTCGATTGAGCTCGGCCTGCAGGTGATGTCGGTCCAACGCGAGGACCTGTTGAAAGCTCTGCAACGCACCGCGCAGGTCACCCAGCTTCGCTCGGATCAGACCGCGCTGGAACAGCGCGGCGCAGCTTCTCGGCTGACGTGTCAGCGCCAGGCCAACTTCCTTCAGCGCCTCTTCGATCAGCTTGTTGTCCGAGGCGTTCTCGCCCTGGCGCGCCAGCAACTGTGCCAAGGTGAGATGCAAGGTGCCGCTCTTTGCCACATCCACATCACGCAGGCCACGCCTCAGGATGAGTTCGGCCTCGTCCAACCGGCCCAGCTCGATCAGTCCGACGGCCATCGCGCGGTGGGCGTCCGGATTGCGAGGCGCCAAGGCCAACGCCTGATTGAACTCCGCGATGGCCAGCTTCGCCTTGTCCTGCGTCAGCAGGAGGCTTCCGAGTTGCAGGTGTGCAAAGACGTCGTCGGGGTCGATCTCGATCGCGCGGCGGAAGTACCTCTGCGCGTCTACGGTCCCGCCCCATGCGTGCCAGCACCGTTCCAAGATCCGCGCAGCGCCCGGACACGGGATCCAGCTCCGCCGCGCGCCGGAACTGGCGCTCGGCTTCGCTCCACCGTCCGCGCTGGAAAGCAATCTGCCCGAGACAACCGAACGCGTCGGCCAGATCGGGCTCCTGCTTCAGGGCCTCGCGGCACAAGGCTTCGGCCTGGACATGATCATCCTCCGTCCGCTGGCACACCAGCGCCGCCGCCAGGCACACCTTGAGCCGGGGGTCCGCGGGCGCGCGCCGCACCGCCGTGGCGAACGCCCGCTCCGCGGTCTCCAACCACCCCTCGTCAAAGGCGGTCCAACCCTTCTCCACCAGCAGGCCCACGGCATCGGGACAACTCGTCATGCCTTGAGCCACGACTTCCCGCGCCTCGGCAAAACGCTCCAGCTTGCGCAGGCTGGCAATGCGCCCCTGCCAAGCGGACGCATCATCCGGGACGGCTCTTGAGCACCTCCTCGAAGCGACGCAAGGCTTCCTCATGGTCGCGTCGATGGAAACTGAGCCACGCAGACTCGGTATTCAATCGCGTAGCACCGGGCAGACGAGCGCGGGCCAGCGAGATCATCGCTTCGGCCTCCTCGAACCGGCGCTCACGCCGCAAGAGTTCGACCTTCCACAAGTAGTGCCCTTCGTCTGCACGGCCCGTGGCGATGATCTCGTCCAGTCGTGTCGAGGCCTCCGCATCCCGTTTCTGGTCGAGGGCACACCAGACGCGCTCCGCGAGCAGGCCGAGGGCATCGGGGTGGCGCCGCAGCGCGGCATCGAGCACGCGCGCCGCCGCATCGAAATCCCGCTGCTTGCGCAGGGTCGCCACGAGTCCCTGGGCGGCACCCAGGCTGTCCGGCTCCCGGGCCAACACAGCCGCGAACCGTGCGTTCGCGGCGGCCCAGTCTCCGCTGTCGAGCAAGGCCCAGCAGGCCGCCTCGTCAGCGTCGACGACCAGCATCGCGGGCGTGGCGATGGCAGGGGTGGAGGCGCGCTGGACCGGCTTCGGACTCATGCCTGAGAGGATTCGCCGGCCTGACGCGCGGGGCAATCCCTATGTCGGCGATCGCCGAGCCAGTCCAAGCTTGCGCCGGGACCTTGCACGCCACTCGCACGGCCATTCGTCATGCCCTCGCAAACCCGGTCGGGTTTGCGCGTAGGCGGCCTCTATGCTGCCGGCACTCTTCATCCCAGGGTGCCCCATGACGAACAAGATGCTCACGAAGCAGTCCTCGCTGACGACCGCCTCCAATGGCGCCAACGCCTTCGCCGTCACGCCCGCCCGCGCGGGCGTGCTCGCTTTCGCGCTCGCGCTGCAGGCGGCCGCCTTCGCCGCTGATGCCCCGGTCGCGGCGCCCTCTCCGGCCACAGCCGCCTCCGCGCCCGCCGCGAAATGGAACGTCAACCAGCCCCCCGGCGAGAAGAAGATCGCCAACATCGACGTGCGCACCGGCACCTGGATGTCGGTCGACGTCAGTCCCGACGGCCAGCAGATCGTCTTCGACCTGCTCGGCGACCTCTACGTGATGCCCGTCGGCGGTGGCGAAGCCAAGGCGCTGACACACTCGATCGCCTGGGAGATGCAGCCCCGCTTCTCGCCCGACGGCAAGCAGATCGCCTTCGTCTCCGACGCCGGCGGCGGCGACAACATCTGGGTCATGAACGCCGACGGCACCAACGCCCGCGCGATCTCAACCGAAGACTTCCGCCTGCTCAACAACCCGGTCTGGCATCCCAGCGGCAAGTACATCGCCGCCCGCAAGCACTTCACCGGCACGCGCTCGCTGGGCAGCGGCGAGATCTGGCTCTATCACCTCGACGGCGGCAAGGGCCAGCAGCTCAACGAGAAGCCGAACTGGCAGAAGGACCTCGGCGAGCCCGCGCTCTCGCCGGACGGCAAGTACCTGTACTACTCGCAGGACAGCACGCCGGGCCGCCAGTTCGAATACAACAAGAACAGCACCGGCGAGATCTTCCGCATCTACCGCCAGGACCTGACCGATGGCACCAACGAGCCCTTCGTCACCGGCCCCGGCGGCGCGATCCGGCCGACGCCCTCCCCCGACGGCAAGTACCTCGCCTTCATCCGCCGCCTGCGCGACGCCTCGGGCAGCCGCACGACGCTGTTCCTCAAGGACCTGAAGACCGGCCGCGAATTCCCCGCCTGGACCGGCATGGAACGCGACCTGCAGGAGTCCTGGTCCGTGCACGGCGTGTACCCGGCATCGCGTGGATGCCCGATTCCAAGCAGGTTGTGGCATGGGCGCAGGGCAAGCTCTGGCGCATCGATCCGTTCAAGTCCAGCGCCGCGGAGATCCCCTTCCACGTGAAGGACGAGCGCCAGATCACGCCCGCCCTGCGCTTCGCGCATGAGGTCGCGCCCGCGACTTTCGACTCGAAGATGCTGCGCTGGGTCAAGGTCTCGCCGGACGGCCGGCGCGTGGTGTTCTCGTCCGCCGGCTATCTCTACACGAGCGAGCTGCGCGACGGCCAACCGGTCGGCGAAGCGCGCCGACTCACGTCGCAGACGGAACGCTTCGAGTACTTCCCGGCGTTCTCGCGCGATGGCAAGCAACTCGTCTACGTGAGCTGGACCGACGCGGACCAGGGCCGCGTGCGCGTGCTCGACCTCGCCGGCGGCCGCGACACGATCGTCACGCCGGAGCCCGGCAAGTACCTGTCGCCGGCGTTCTCGCCGGACGGCAGGACCGTCGCGTATCAGAAGGCCAAGGGCGGCTTCCTGACCTCGCCCTGGAACAGCCTGGAGCCCGGCGTCTACGTCGCCGCCGCCGACGGCAAGGGCCAGCCGCGCCGCGTCACCAAGGACGGCGAGGCGCCCCAGTTCGGCGCCGACAACGACACGCTCTACGTCACGCGCAAGCAGACGACGGGCGAGGTCGATTCGAATCACCAGCTGGTGCGCCTGAACCTGGTCGAGCGCAGCGAGTTCGCCGTCGCCAAGAGCGAATTCGCGACGCGCTTCACCGTATCACCGGACGGCCAGTGGCTCGGCTTCACCGAGCGCTTCCACACCTACGTCACGCCGCTCGCGCCCGCGGGCAAACTGCAGACGGTCGGCCCGAAGGCCGAGGCGATGCCGGTGAAGAAGCTCGACGTCAACGCGGGCGACGACCTGCAGTGGTCGGGCGACGGCAAGTCGCAGCCGTATGCACTGCACTACGCGCTGGGCAACGAGCTCTTCACCGTGCCGCTGACACAGGCGCTGCAGCCGGGCTTCAAGCCCGCGGAACGCGGCGCGCCGATCAAGCTGACGCTGACCGCCGACAAGCCCAAGGGCCGCATCGCGATCGTCGGCGCGCGCATCGTCACGATGAGCGCGAGCAAGCCCGATGAAGTGATCGAGGACGGCGCGATCCTCGTCGACGGCGACCGCATCGCGGCGATCGGGCCGCGCGCGTCGGTGACGATCCCCGCCGGCACGGAGACGATCCAGGCGGCCGGCAAGACGGTGATCCCGGGCCTGATCGACGCGCACTGGCACGGCACGATGGCCGAGAGCGAAATCGTCCCGCAGCAGAGCTGGATCAACTACGCGTCGCTGGCCTTCGGCCTGACGACGCTGCACGATCCGTCCAACCGCACCAGCGACATCTACACGCAGTCGGAGATGCAGCGCACGGGCCGCGTGGTCGGGCCGCGGATCTTCTCGACGGGCACGGTGCTGTACGGCGCGAAGGCCGATTTCTCCGCGGTGATCAACAGCCTCGAGGACGCGCAGACGCATCTGAAGCGCTTGAAGTCGGCCGGCGCGATCAGCGTGAAGAGCTACAACCAGCCGCGGCGCGATCAGCGCCAGCAGGTGCTCGAAGCCGCGCGCGAGACCGGCATGATGGTCGTGCCGGAAGGCGGCTCGCTGTTCCAGCTGAACATGTCGATGGTCGTCGACGGCCACACCGGCGTGGAGCACGCGTTGCCGGTGGCCAAGGTCTACGACGACGTGAAGCAGCTGTGGCCGCAGACCCAGGTCGGCTACACACCGACGCTGAACGTCGCCTACGGCGGGCTGGACGGCGAGCACTACTGGTACGCGCGCACGGACGTGTGGCGCCATCCGATCCTCAGCAAGTTCGTGCCCAAGGCCGTGCTGGAGCCACGCAGCGTGCGCCGCGAGACCGCACCAGAGGAAGACTTCAACGTCATCCAGGTCGCGAAGACCGCGACCGAGCTGCAGCGCGCCGGCGTGCCGGTGAACATCGGCGCGCACGGGCAGCGTGAAGGGCTCGGCGCGCATTGGGAAATGTGGATGATGGGCCTGGGTGGAATGACCTCGTTGGAGGCGATCCGCACCGCGACGCTCAATCCGGCGCGTTACCTCGGCCTGGACAAGGACATCGGCTCACTGGAGTCGGGCAAGCTCGCGGACCTGGTGATCATCGACGGCGACGTGTTGAAGGACATCCGCCAGAGCGATCGCATCAGCCAGGTCATGCAAGGCGGGCGGGTCTTCGACATCCCGTCGATGAACGAGGTCTGGCCAGCGAAGAAGGCGCGCAAGCCGTTCTTCTTCGATGGGGCGAATGCGAGCGCGCCGGTGGATGCGATGGCCGCAGGTGTCGAAGAAGGACACGGGCACGGGGATTGATCCCGGTCGGCCGAGCGCGGGCAGACCCCGGTCGGCCAGCGCGGCTGGACCCCGGTCAGCCAAGCGCGGGCTCTCCACGGGGCATGGGGCATCCCTCCGGGAACCCCAAGCCCCATTCCGGCCCCACTCACACTCGCTGACTCCAGCCTGCGATTGACCGGTCCGACTGCAAAGTCGGACTCGGTGTCGGTGTCGGTGTCGGTGTCGGAGTCGACTTCGACGTCTGAGTCCGAGTCCGAGTCAGCTTGGAGTGGGGTGAATGGGGTCAGGCCTTGCCGGTCGATCCGAAACCGCCCTCGCCGCGCGAGGACACGTCGAAGTCGTCGACGACACGGAAGGTGGGCTGCACCACCGGCACGATCACCATCTGCGCGATGCGCTCCATCGGCTGGATCGTGAACGTGTCCTTGCCGCGGTTCCACACGCTGACCATCAACTGGCCCTGGTAGTCGGAGTCGATGAGGCCGACCAGGTTGCCCAGCACCACGCCGTGCTTGTGGCCCAGGCCCGAGCGCGGCAGGATCATCGCCGCCAAGCCCGCATCGCCGATGTGGATCGCCAGGCCCGTGGGCACCAGCACCGTGTCGCCAGGCGCCAGCGTGATCGCCTCGTCGAGGCAGGCGCGCAGGTCCAGGCCGGCGCTGCCGGTCGTCGCGTAAGCAGGGAGTTGCTCGGCCATGCGGCGGTCGAGCACCTTCAGATCGATGGTGGTCATGGAATCAGTCGAGATGGAAATCGAGGGCGTCTGAAGGGAGCGCAAAGGACTGCGACGGCCTCAGGCGCCGTAGGTGGTCAGCCGCTGCGCGATCTCGCGCACCAGCTCGCGGGCCAGCGTCAGCTTGTCGGCGCGCGAGAGTTCGCGTTCGCCGCGCGCGTCCACCAGCGTCAACGCGTTGTCTTCCTGGCCGAAGGCGGCCGGGCCGATGTTGGCCACGATCAGCGGCACGTTCTTGCGCTGGCGCTTCTCGCGCGCGTGCTTGATCAGGTCCTGGCTCTCCGCCGCGAAGCCGACACACAGCGGCGGATGCGGCAGCGCGGCGACCGTCGCCAGGATGTCGGGGTTCTCCGCCAGCGTCAGCGCGGGCGCGACCGCCTCGCCGGCCTTGGCGTTCTTCTTGATCTTGTGTTCGGCCGTCTGCGCCGGCCGCCAGTCCGCGACCGCCGCCGTGGCGACGAAGACCTGGTGCGTGGCCGCGCGCGGCAGCACCGCGTCCAGCATCTCGCGCGCGCTCTGCACGTCGATGCGGGTCACGCCCAGCGGCGTGGGCAGGTGCACGGGGCCGGCGACCAGCGTCACCTCGGCGCCCGCCTCCGCCGCCGCGCGCGCGATGGCGAAGCCCATCTTGCCGCTCGAGCGGTTCGTGATGCCGCGCACCGGATCGATCGCCTCGTAGGTCGGCCCGGCCGTGATCAGCAGCTTGCGTCCGGCCAGCACCTTCGGCTGGAAATGCGAGACCACGTGCGCCAGCAGCTGCATCGGCTCCAGCATGCGGCCGTCGCCGACTTCGCCGCAGGCCTGGTCGCCGGAACCGACACCCAGCACCAACGCGCCGTCCGCCTGCACCTGCGCCAGGTTGCGCTGCGTGGCCGGATGCGCCCACATCTCTCGGTTCATCGCCGGGGCGAGCAGCAGCGCGCACTTGTGCGCCGGACGCGCCAGCGCCGTCAGCGACAGCAGATCGTCCGCGCGGCCTTGCGCCAGCTTGGCGATGACATCCGCGCTGGCGGGCGCGATCACCATCACGTCGGCCTCGCGCGTCAGGTTGATGTGCGCCATGTTGTTGTCGGGGCGCGCATCCCATTGGCTGGTGAAGACGGGGCGGTTGGAGAGCGCCTGCATGGTCACCGGCGTGATGAAGGACTCGGCGGCCTCCGTCATGATGACCTGCACCGTGGCGCCGGCTTTCACGAGCAGCCGCGTGAGCTCGGCGATCTTGTAGCAGGCGATGCCGCCGGACAGGCCCAGGAGGACGTGCCGACCGGCGAGGGAGTTGGATTCGGACATAGGAAGGAACTCTACCAGCGCGACCTTTTCGCGATGCCTGAAAGCCCTTGCAGGTCCTTGCGCGCCTGACCTTCGTCACGCGCGTGCCCGCCGCGCCGGGCACGGTGGGGAACTCGCCCCGACGGGCCCGATGAGTGACTTGCCTCGACGGACGGGAGCAGTCGACGGGTCAGACCTTGCGCTTGAAGACCAGGTCCCACACGCCGTGGCCCAGCTTCAGGCCGCGGTTCTCGAACTTCGTCAGCGGGCGGTACTCGGGCTTGTCGGCGTAGCCGTCCGCGCGGGTCGAGGTGTTCTCCAGATCCGGATCGGCGCGCAGCACCTCCAGAATCTGCTGGGCGTAGGGCTCCCAGTCGGTGGCCAGGTGCAGGTAGCCGCCGGGGGCCAGGTGTTGCACCAGCTTGGCGACGAACGGCGGCTGCACGAGCCGGCGCTTGTTGTGGCGCTTCTTGTGCCAGGGATCGGGGAAGTAGATGTGCACGCCGGCCAGCGAGCCCTTGGGGATCATGCCGTCCAGCACCTCGACGGCGTCGTGCTGGAAGATGCGGATGTTGGGGATGTCCTGCTCGCCGATCAGCTTGAGCAGCGCGCCGACGCCGGGTTCGTGGACCTCGCAGCCGATGAAGTCGACGCCGGGCAGGGTCTGAGCGATCTGGGCGGTCGGGCCGCCCATGCCGAAGCCGATCTCGAAGACGACGGGCGCCTTGCGCCCGAAGGTGGCCTCGTAGTCCATCGCTTCAGGCTTGAACGGCAGCACGAACTTCGGTCCGAGTTCCGCGAGCGCCTTGACCTGTCCGGTGCCCATGCGACCGGCGCGCACGACGAAGCTGCGGATGCGGGCCTTCGGATGGTTGACGCCCTCGCCCGCCGCCGGCGTGCCGGCCTTGTCGCTGGCGTCGTCACTGTCGATGGGATCGTCGATGGGGTCGATGGAATCGGACATGTCGGGAATCAGGAATCGAGGGCCGGGATTCTACCGAGCCCCATGGCCCGATCACCTGACTCGTCCGGTCTGCGGGGCCCGGTGCCGGCCGACCGATTTGCGGAACATGTGCAGCGTATGAGGGCGGCCGGCACCGGGTCCCGCAGACGTGCTCGGTCTCAGCCGAGTTCCGCCATGACGAGCGGTGCTGGCGTCCAGGACGGCGCGTCGCCGATGGAGACGGCGGCGAGCACCTGCGCGATGGCGCGATCGGCCGAGGCCTCGTCGGCGGCGTGGACGAAGGCGATGGGATCGCCTGCGGCGACGACATCGCCGAGCTGCGCGAAGCGGTCGAGGCCGACGCGCATGTCGAGCGCATCGCCAGGCAGGCGGCGGCCGCCGCCGAGCTCGACGATGACGAGCCCGAGGTCGCGGGTGTTCATGCCGACGATGCGGCCGGCGCGCGGCGCCGGGATCGGAAGGACGACCGGCGCTGCCGCGAGGTGAACCTCGGGCCTCTCCAGCAGATCCGCCGGACCACCGAGCGCCGCGACCATCTTCGCGAAGCGTTCCGCCGCCGCGCCGCTGTCCAGCGCCGCCAGCAGCTTCACGCGCGCCGAGGCCGTGTCGGCCGCGATGCCGCCCAGCACCAGCATCTCGGCGCACAGGGCCAGCGTGAGTTCATGGGTGCGGGCCTCGCGCGGCCGGCGTCCGGTCAGATAGTCGATGGCGCCGCGCACTTCCAGCGCGTTGCCGACTTCCTGTCCCAACACCTGGTTCATGTCGGTGATCAGCGCCCGGGTCCGCAGGCCCGCGCCGCCGGCCACGTCGACGATGCTCTGCGCAAGCTCGCGTCCGAATTCCGGCGTGGACGCGAACGCGCCGTTGCCGCACTTGATGTCCATCGCCAGGCCCTGCAGCCCGGCCGCGAGCTTCTTGGACAGGATGCTCGCGGTGATCAGCGGCACGCTCTCCACCGTGGCCGTGATGTCGCGCACCGCGTAGAAGCGCTTGTCGGCCGGCGCCAGATCGCTGGTCTGGCCGATGATGGCGCAGCCCAACGTGCGCACGATGCGGTCGAAGTCGGCCGGCGCCGGCGTCGTCGTGTAGCCGGGGATGGCCTCGAGCTTGTCGACGGTCCCGCCCGTGTGCCCGAGCCCGCGTCCCGCGATCATCGGCACATAGCCGCCGCAGGCCGCCACCATCGGCGCGATCATCAGGCTCAGCTTGTCGCCGACGCCGCCGCTCGAATGCTTGTCCAGCACCGGGCCCGGCATGTCCGGCCAGCTCAGCACGCGGCCGCTGTTCATCATGGCGCGCGTCAGCGCGACCGCCTCGTCGCGCCCCATGCCCCGCAGGAACACCGCCATGCCGAGCGCGGCCACCTGGCCCTCGCTCCAGCTGCCGTCCACCAGACCGCGCACGAAGTGCCCGATCTGGGTCTCGTCCAGCGCGCGCCCCTCGCGCTTGGTCCGGATGATTTCCTGCGCCAGCATGATCGCCGCGTCCCTTCGATGTGTTGTCGTTGTGCGCCCGCCCCTCGTCGGTCGGGGTGGGGCTTCGCGGCTTGCGCGCTGCTTGAGCGCTTCCTGTGCGCTTGTGGAGCGCTGCTTCAGTACTGCTTAAGTGGTGCTTCAGCGCTTCTTCGGCGCCTCAGTACGCCGCGCTGACCGCCGCGCTGTCCTGTCCGGCCAGCACCGCCTCGATGTCGCCCAGCAGCCCACTCGCGCCGAAGCGCAGGCGCTGCGGCGTCAGCGCGGTGGCGCCGAGCGCCTCCGCCGCCAGTTGCAGATAAGCGCGGGCATCCACCACCGAGCGGATGCCGCCCGAGGCCTTGAAGCCCGCGTTGCCGAGCCCGCTGCCGGCGATCTCGCGCAGCATCGTCGCGGCCGCTTCGGGGGTCGCCGACACCTTGGTCTTGCCGGTGCTCGTCTTGACGAAGTCCGCCCCCGCCATCAGCGCCTGGCGCGTGGCCTCGGCGATGCGCGCGGCGAACCGAGTTCGCCCGACTCGATGATCACTTTCAACGTCAGCGGCCGCGTCGCGTGCCGGACTTCGGACAGGAATTCGCCGACCTCGGTCGACTGCCCCGCCATCAGCGCGCGGTACGGCAGCACCACGTCCACCTCCTGCGCGCCGGCCTGCGCGATCGCGTCGATCTCCGCCAGCACGCGCGGCAGATCCAGGCTGCCATCGGGGAAGTTGGCGACCGCGGCGACGCGGATGTCCTTGGGCAACGCGGCGCGCGCCTGCGCGACGAACTTCGGCCACACGCACACGGCCGCGACGTGGCCGCGCTCCGGCGCGCCGATCGCGCGCGTGCACAGGACCTCGATGTCGGCGGCGGTATCGCCGTCGTTCAGGCTCGTCAGGTCCAGGCATTGCAGCGCCAGGCGCGCCGCTTGTTCGAGACTCATCTCCGACTTCATCGACTACTCCTACTGCTCTACCCTGAAGGTCGCGCGCGACCGCCGCCGCCCGTCACGTCCGTGGACACGGGGCCACCGGGACGCGCCGCGTCCCGATCTTCGCTCCCGGCCGCTCAGGCCTTGAGCGATTCCAGCGTCGCCAACGAGGCCAAGTAGTGGCCCAGGTAGGCCGCCGCGCGGTCGCCCGAGACCTTCGCCTGCTGCAGCGTCAGCGCGTGCGTCAGCGCCTCGTCGGACATGCCCGCGGCCATGTTGGTGATCAGCGCCAGGCCGGCAACGCGCAGGCCCGCGTGACGCGCCAGGATGGTCTCCGGCACGGTGCTCATGCCGACCGCGTCCGCGCCCCAGGCGGCGAACATGCGGATCTCGGCCGGCGTCTCGAAGTGCGGGCCGACGGCCCACACGTACACGCCCTCGGTCAGCACCATGTTGTGCTCGCGGGCGATCTTGAAGCCCTGCTGGCGCAGCTCGGCGTCATAGGCGACGCTCATGTCGCAGAAGCGGTCGCTGCCCGGCAGGCCCGTCAGCGGCGAGCGCTGCGGCGCATTGATGTGGTCCGAGATCAGCATCAGGCTGCCCGGCGGCTGATGCGAACGCAGGCTGCCCGACGCGTTCGTCAGCACCAGCACCTTCACGCGCCCAGGCCTTCAGGCTGCGGATCGCGCCGGCCATGCCGGTGCAGTCGCCGCTCTCGTAGGTGTGGGCACGGCCGCGCAGCATCGCCACGCGTTGCTGGCCGACGCGGCCCACGGCGATCTCGGCCACGTGGCCTTCGACCTTGGGCTGCGGGAACGCGGGCAGCTTCGCGTACGGCAGATGCTGCACGTCCTGCAGCTGGTCGACGGCGCCGGACCAGCCGGAGCCGAGCACGACGGCGACTTCAGGGCCTTGTTCGCCGAAGGTCGACTTCAGCGTGGCGATGCTGGCGGTGATGGCGGCGTCGAGCTCGGCGCCTTGCAGGGGGATGGACATGGTCGTTCTCCTGTCGCGGCCACGGCGGCCGCGTCGATTGGGATGTTCAGGGCTTCAGGTGATCCGGACCGAAGCTGGCGGGCAGCAGCTGCTCCAGCGTCCAGTGCGCGCGCACGCCGGTGGCGTCGCCCGCGATCACGATGAGGTCGTCGGGCCGCGCGAACTCGCGCAGCTTCTGGCGGCAGCCGCCGCAGGGGGTGATGATTTCCGAGCCCGCGCCGGTGACCATCACCGCGCGCGCCACGCGCCCGCCGCCCATGATCATGTGGCCCAGCGCGTTGGTCTCCGCGCACCAGCCTTGCGGGTAGGCGGCGTTCTCGATGTTGCAGCCGGCGTGGATGCGGCCGTGCTCGTCGAGCACCGCGGCGCCGACGAAGTACTTCGAATACGGCGCATGAGAATGCTGCCGCGCATCGAGCGCGGCCTTCAGCAGGCGTTCGATGACGTCGGCGGGCAGCGGGATCGCCGCGATCAGGCTTTGGTTCGCGCTCATGATCAGCGCTCCTTCACGTAGGGCTTGCTCAGCGCCTTGGGCGCGATCGCCTGGCCGATGAAGCCGGCCAGCAGCACCACGGTCAGGATGTAGGGCAGCGCCTGGATCAGTTGCACCGGCACCTCGCCGATGCCCGGCAGCGACACGCCCTGCAGGCGGATCGCGACGGCGTCCAGGAAACCGAACAGCAGGCAGGCGCACAGCGTCGGCACCGGCTTCCACTTGCCGAAGATCATCGCGGCCAGCGCGATGAAGCCGCGGCCCGCGGTCATGTTGGGGGAGAACGAGGCGTTCTGCGCCAGCGTCAGGTAGGCGCCGCCCAGGCCGCACAGGATGCCGTTGAGCGCCAGCGCGGTGTAGCGCAGCCGCGGCACGGAAACGCCGGCCGCGTCGACCATCGCCGGGTTCTCGCCGACCGCGCGCAGGCGCAGGCCAGGGCGGGTGCGCTCCAGGAAGAACCACACGACGACGACCAGCGCGAAGGCCAGGTAGACCAGCGCGTTGTGGCTCAGCAGGCCGTGGCCGATGACCGAGGCCACCCAGCTGCCGGGCGTCGGCTCGGCCCACTGCGGCAGCAGGCCGGTGATGCGCTGCTCGGCGCCGATCGGCGGCGTCTGGCCGCCCTGCGCGAACCACGCGATGCCCAGCACCACGGTCAGCCCGGCGGCCACCATGTTCAGCGCCACGCCGGAAACGACCTGGTCGCCGCGGTGCGTCACCGTCGCGAAGCCGTGGATCATCGACATCGCGATGGCCACGCCGATCGCGGCCAGCAGGCCCAGCGTCGTCGAGTGCGACACGCTGGCCACCGCCGCCGCGGCGAACGCGGCGGACAGCATCTTGCCTTCCAGGCCGATGTCGACGACGCCGGAGCGCTCCGACAGCAGGCCGGCGAGCGCGGCAAACAGCAGCGGCGTGGTGACGCGCAGCGTCGACGCCAGCACGGAGCCGATCAGGACCTCATCCATTCGACTTCCCTCCAGCGACGCCTGCGCCGCCTGCAACGCCTGCGCCGCGCTTGCGGGCCACGGCCGCATACAGCTTCGCGAACATCGGCGCGCTCACCATCGCCATCGCGCCGGCGAACAGCACGATCAGGCCTTGCACCGTCACGACCATCTCACGGCTGAAGCCGGGGACTTCGAACGAGACCTCGACGCCGCCTTGATACAAGGTGCCGAACAGCAGCGAGGCCAGCACGATGCCGACCGGATGGTTGCGCCCCATCAGCGCCACCGCGATGCCGGTGAAGCCCGCGCCTGCGACGAAGTCCAGCGTCAGCTTGCCTTGCACGCCGGCGATCTCGTTGACGCCGACCAGCCCGGCCAACGCGCCCGACAGGCCCATCGCGGCCAGCACCTGCCAGCGCGGCTTGATGCCGGCATAGTGCGCGGCACTCGGGTTGGAGCCGACCGCGCGCAGCACGTAGCCGGCGCGGCTCTTCCACAGGAACCACCAGACGAAGACGCAGGCCGCGACGGCCAGCAGGATCGACAGGTTCAGCGGCGAGGACGGCCATTCGATGCCGACCTTCGCCAGCAGCTCATGCACCGCCGGCATGCGCGCCGAGTCGGCGAAGGCATCGCTCTCGACCGACATCGAGCCGTTCGGGCGCAGCCAGTTCACGAGCAGGTAGCCATTGAGGCTGGCCGCGAGGAAGTTGAACATGATGGTCGTGATGACCACGTGGCTGCCGCGCCAGGCCTGCAGGTAGCCGGGCACCGCGGCCCACACCATGCCGAACAGCGCCGCCGCGACGATCGCCAGCGGGATCATCACGAACCCGGGCAGCTTGGGCGCGAGCCACAGCGACAGCAGCGCCACGCCGATGCCGCCCAGCGTCGCCTGCCCTTCCCCGCCGATGTTGAACAGGCCGCCATGGAAGGCGACCGCGACGGCGAGGCCGGTGAAGATGAAGGTGGTCGTGTAGTACAGCGTGTAGCCGAGGCCACGCGCGCTGCCGAGCGCGCCTTCCAGCAGCACCGACAGCGCCTGCATCGGGCTCGCGCCGATCAGCAGCACCACGCCGCCGGCCACCGCCAGCGCGATCAGCAGGTTCCACAGCGGCAGGAGGACCAGGTCCATCCAGCGCGGCATCTGCAAGGCTTGGCTGCTCATGGGGCCACGGCCGCGCCAGCGGCCTTCTCGTGAGTGGGGAAGCGGACATCAGCAGGCCCAGGTTCTTCTCGGAGCACTCGTCGATCGCGAGCTCCCCGGTGATGCGCCCGGCGTTCATGACGATCACGCGATCGGCCAGCGCCAGGATCTCGTCGAGCTCGCTGGAGACGACCAGGATCGCGCAGCCGGCGTCGCGCAGGCGGCGCAGCTGGTTGTGGATGAATTCGATCGCGCCGATGTCGACGCCGCGCGTCGGCTGGCCGACCAGCAGCACCGCGGGACTCTGACCGATCTCGCGCGCCAGGATCAGCTTCTGCTGGTTGCCGCCGGAGAACTTCGACGAGCCCAGCTCCGCGTTGCGCGGGCGGACGTCGAAGCGCTCCATCATCTCCGCGGTCTGCGCGCGGAGGTGGCGCTGGTTCATGCCCAGGCCCATCGGGCCGGCGCGATAGGCGTCCTGCTCGTGATAACCGAGCGCGGCCGTTTCCCACGCGGGGAAGCTCAGCACCATGCCGAGCGCGTGGCGGTCCTCGGGCACGTGCGCGAGCTTGAGCTCACGCGCCGTGCGCGGATCCATCCATGACGTCGGGCGGAAGTCGCGGCCCGCGACGTGCAGCGTGCCGGCGTCCGGCGCGCGCATGCCCGCCAGGACTTCCAGCAACTCGCTCTGGCCGTTGCCGGAGACACCGGCCACGCCGACGATCTCGCCCGGACGCAGCGCCAGCGTCGCATGGCTCAGCAGGTGCACGCCGGAGCCGCTGTCGCCGGCGACGGTCAGGCCTTCGGCCTTCAGCACCGGCTGGTCCGACGGCGGCTTCACGGCACCGCCGTCGCGGCCCAGGTTGACCTTGCGGCCGACCATGCTCTCGGCCAGGTCCTCGGGACTGGTCTCGCCGATCGCGCAGGTCTTGATCACCGCACCCGCGCGCATCACCGTCACGGCGTCGCACAGCGCCATCACCTCGCGCAGCTTGTGCGTGATCAGCAGGATGGTCGTGCCGCGCTCGCGCAGGCGGCGCAGGACCTCGAACAACTGGTCGGTTTCCTGCGGCGTCAGCACCGCCGTCGGCTCGTCCAGGATCAGGATCTTCGCGCCGCGGTACAGCGCCTTCAGGATCTCCAGCCGCTGCATCTCACCGACCGGCAGGTCGGCGACGGTCGCGTCCAGGCGCACCGTCAGGCCGGTGTCGCGCATCAGCGCCTCGAGCTCCTGGCGCACCTGGCGCTTCGCGCGGGACAGGAAGAACGCCGGCTCCGCGCCGAGCATCACGTTGTCCAGCGCGGACAGCGTATCCACCAGCATGAAGTGCTGATGCACCATGCCGATGCCCAGCGCGATGGCCTGCTGCGAACTGGCGATGGTGACGCGCTGGCCGTCGACCTCGATGTGACCCTCGTCGGCGTGGTAGTAGCCGTAGAGGATGGCCATCAGCGTGCTCTTGCCGGCGCCGTTCTCGCCGACCAGGCCGTGCACCGTGCCGCGCTCGACGGCCAGGCTCACCGCCCGGTTGGCCTGCACCGCGCCGAAGCGCTTGGAGATCTCGCACAGACGGACCGCGGGCGCGGCGGCGCCGCGTGGGGACTGTGTCATGTCAGGAACGCTCGCTCGCGAGGGGTCAGTTCTTGCAGGCGTTGTCCGCCATGTAGTCCGCGACCTTGATCTTGCCGGCGATGATGTCGGCCTTGTACGCGTCCAGCCTGGTCTTGATCGCGGGAGCGATCAGCTTGGCGTTGTTGGCGTCGACGGCGTACTGACGCCGCCTTCCTTCAGGCCCAGCACGCTGATGCCGGGCTTCCATTCCTTGAGCACGTTGTAGACGGCGACGTCCACGCGCTTGACCATCGAACTCAGCATCGTGCCGGGCTGGATGTGGTTCTGGTTGCTGTCGACGCCGATGGCCAGCTTGCCGGCATCCTTGGCCGCCTGGTAGACGCCGACGCCGGTGCCGCCGGCCGCGGCGAAGACCACGTCCACGCCCTTGGCGAACTGGGCCTTGGCCAGCTCGCCGCCGCGGGTCGGGTCGTTCCAGGCCGAAGCCGTCGTGCCGGTCATGTTCTTGAAGACCTCGACCTTGGCGTTGGCCGCCTTGGCGCCCTGCTCATAGCCGCACTCGAACTTGCGGATCAGCGGGATGTCCATGCCGCCCACGAAGCCGACCTTGCCGGTCTTGCTGGTCAGCGCGGCCAGCGCGCCGACGAGGAAGCTGCCTTCCTGCTCCTTGAACAGCACCGACTGCACGTTGGGCTGGTTGACCTTCTCGTCGATGATGACGAACTTCGTCTTCGGGAAGTCCTTGGCCACCTGGTTCAGCGCCGAGGCCTGGGCGAAACCCACCGAGATGATCGGGCTCGCGCCGCGCTCGGCCATGCGGCGGATCGCCTGCACGCGCTGGGTCTCGTTGCTGATCTCGAACTCGAGATACTTGCCGCCCGTGTCCTTCTTCCATTGCTCGACGCCACGGTACGCGGCCTCGTTGAACGACTTGTCGAACTTGCCCCCCACTGTCGAAGATCACCGCCGGGGTGGTCTGCGCGGCCGCCGCGCCAGCAGTCAGGGCCAAGGCCAAGCCAGCCGCGATGGGGGAGAACGACAGGAAGGACTTCATCATTTGCGGTCTCGATGCGAAGGTGAGGAGCAGCCGGGCATTCTAAGAAGGCGCGAGTGTAAGCCACCTCAAGGTAAACGCTAAACGTTTGCGGGGTCGTCAATTCCAGGAGGTGGCTCCCTCGCCGGAGCCATTGCGCCGCCCAGGAAATGCCGCTATCGAGTAGCACGTCTTGTGCCTACGTTGCTCGACTCCGATCTGCCAGGCGCGGGCTCTCCACGACTCAGGGGGCATCCCTCCGGGACCCCCAGAGTCATTCCGGCCCCGCCCCCACTGGCTGACCCCGGTCCGACTGGCGCTCGTTGACTTCGGGCGAGGCGACGTCGCCTCGTCTCGCTGCGGTCGCACCCTTTCGAGGGACCGCGTTTTGGGCGAATCGCAGTGCGCCCTCGGGTTGACCGAACCCTCACCCCCGTTCGGCGAGAGAAGTTGAGAATCACTATCATTTAGAATCTTTCGCTTCGCAAGCCCGCAGGCTCCTCCCGAGATCCCTACGACATGAGCGCCGTTCTCCAAGTCCCCACCCTCGCGCAGGCCACCATCGGTCAGGCGCACCGCGTCAAGGCGCTGCAGGCACCGGCGCATGCGCCGGAATGGAAACAGATGCTGGAGGAACTGGGCTTCGTCGCCGGCGAGCACGTCGCCGTGCTGGCCCGCGCCATGCCCGGCGCGGACCCGCTCGTCGTGCGCATCGGGCAGTCGACCTTCGCGCTGCGCCGTGCGGAAGCGGAATGCGTGGAGCTCGAAGGCGCCGCGCCCGGCGGCCTGACGGCGGCGGTCGACGCGGGCGCGGGCCAGGCGGGAGCCGCCCATGCGTGAGTCCATCGTTCACATCCACCCGGCCGGGCCGCTGCTGGCGTTGGTCGGCAATCCGAACTGCGGCAAGACCGCCCTGTTCAACCGCCTGACCGGCAGCCGGCAGAAGGTCGCCAACTACGCCGGCGTGACCGTGGAGCGCAAGGAAGGCCGCCTGAAGACCGCCGCCGGCAAGCTGCTGCGCGTGCTGGACCTGCCGGGCACCTATTCGCTGTATCCGCGCTCGCCGGACGAGCGCGTCACCGTCGACGTGCTGGCTGGTCGTGCGCAAGGCGAGAAGCGCCCCGACCTGATCGTCTGCGTGCTGGACGCGACCAATCTGCGCCGCAACCTGCGGCTGTTCCTGTCGGTGCAGCGCCAGGGCCTGCCCTGCGTGGTCGCGCTGAACATGGCCGACCTGGCGCAGCGTCGCGGCATCGTGGTCGACACGCAGAAGCTCAGCACGCTGCTCGGCGTGCCGGTGATCCGCACCGTGGCCACCGACGGCGAAGGCATCGACGACCTGCGCGCGGTGCTGGACGAGCCGGAGCGCTGGCGCACCGAGTCCGTCACCGCCGAGGGCGAGGACACCGCGCGCATCAACCACATCCTGAAGGAGCTGGGCCTCGACGCGCTGCAGGGCGAGCTGCCCAGCGACAAGGTCGACCGCTTCGTGCTGCATCCGGTGCTGGGACCGATCCTGCTGGCGGTGCTGCTGTTCTTCCTGTTCCAGGCGGTGTTCGCGTGGGCCGAGGCGCCGATGGGCTGGATCGAGGCCGGCACCGCCTGGCTCGGCGCGCAGGCCGGCGCGCTGCTGCCCGAAGGCCACCTGCGCAGTCTGGTCGTGGACGGCCTGATCGCAGGGGTGGGCGGCGTGCTGGTGTTCCTGCCGCAGATCCTGATCCTGTTCTTCTTCATCCTGCTGCTGGAAGAGTCCGGCTACCTGCCGCGCGCGGCCTTCCTGCTGGACCGGCTGATGGGCTCGGTGGGCCTGTCGGGCCGCAGCTTCATCCCGCTGCTGTCGAGCTTCGCCTGCGCGATCCCCGGGATCATGGCGACGCGCTCGATCGCGAATCCGCGCGACCGGCTCGTCACCATCCTGATCGCGCCGCTGATGACCTGCTCCGCGCGGCTGCCGGTGTACGCGCTGCTGATCGGTGCCTTCATCCCGCAGCGCGAGCTGTGGGGCGGCATCGAGCTGCAGGGGCTGGTGCTGTTCGTCCTGTACTTCGCCGGGATCATCGCGGCGATGGCCGTGGCCTGGCTGCTGAAGCGCTTCACCGACGCGGGCCGCCAGGTGCGCCCGCTGATGATGGAGCTGCCCAGCTACCACTGGCCGCATGCGCGCAACGTCGCGATCGGGCTGCTGCAGCGCGCGGAGATCTTCATCAAGCGCGTGGGCGGCATCATCCTGGCGCTGACGTTGCTGCTGTGGGTGCTGTCGACCTTCCCCGGCGCGCCCGAAGGCGCGACCGGCCCGGCGATCGAGTACAGCTTCGCCGGCTACCTGGGCCGCGGCCTGGCGACGATCTTCGAGCCGATCGGCTTCAACTGGCAGATCAGCCTGGCGCTGGTGCCGGGCATGGCGGCGCGCGAGATCGCGGTCAGCGCGCTGGGCACGGTGTACTCGCTGTCGGCCACCGGCGACGAGGCCGCGCAGGCGCTGACGCCGCTGATCGCCTCGACCTGGGGCCTGCCGACGGCGTTCTCGCTGCTGGCCTGGTTCGTCTTCGCGCCGCAGTGCCTGTCGACGATCGCGGCGGTCAAGCGCGAGACCGGCGGCTACAAGATCCCGGCCGTCATGCTCACCTACCTGTTCGTGCTGGCCTACGTCGCCTCCTGGCTGACGTTCCACATCAGCCGGTGGTTGCTGACCTGAGGTCGTCTACTCGACAGCCGCATCCTTCGCCCATCGACGGATTCGAGCCAGGAGCGACCTCGCTGTAAGTCCGAATTCGGGCCTCGACTCGACCATGGAGGCAGTGAACACGGCCGCCGGATTCGGATCGGCACCGAGGATCGCCTGGCTGCCGAAGATCATGATGTCGTACTGATTCGTGATCGCCGCGCTTGCGCGGATGATGTGTTCAAGCTGCTCGCGCGTCATGGCTGCTTGGGCCCTCGTGCTGACCTGCCGACAATGCGGACTTCTTCGACAGCAGGCGCCTGCTGCTCGTTGAGCCGGCCCACCGTTTCCGAGACTGGACTCTGGAATTGCAACCCATTCTTGAGTTCTGCCATCTGGTTGAGGACGCGCTGCCTGGTCTGCTCCGGCACCAATGCGCCGAGCGGCGATGTCTGGCGCAATTGCTGGGCGAGTGCTGTCTTGGCAAGCACCTTGCTCCACGCCTTGGACTCCACAATCTTGAGCCACTCCTGCCAAAGGGGAAATGACCTCGATGCGGGATTCGTCCTCATCCACTGCGTCAGCGTTTCGCGAGCGAGTTGGACCAGTTCCGGCTTCTTGCGCAACAGACGCACCGCCTCTTCATGCAGAGAGAGGCTCAAGAGATCCTGGAGCCGATGCTTGGCGGGGTCGGTGGATATCTCCAGCTTCACCGGCGTCGGCAGCAGCCGTGAGCGGGCCGCAGCGGACCCTGGTGTGACAGGGGGCGAACGTGTCTCCCGCAAGCATCGCGATTTCCTGGTTGACGCCCAGGACAGTCATGACGGACAGGTAGATCCCGATCGACGTCCTGGGGTCGCCAGACTCCACGGCGCGCAGCGTCATGCGGCTGACGCCCACCTTCGCCGCCATCTCCAGCGCCGTCATCCCGCGCGCAATGCGCAAAGCCCGCAGCCGCTCACCCAGCTGAAGGAGGAGATGACGGTTCAGTACGCTGTGGTCGGCGCTCATATGGCAAACATACTAGCCAATTTATAGGCAAATGGCCAGTATGTTTGCCATCCGATCAGGGGCGAAGAACTTTGCTCCCCTTTGCTTTTGGCATGCTGTCCCGACGGGTCGCGCAAAGCTATGCTCGCGCCCCATGATGAATCGCCCCACCCGTCACACCCTCTCTGCGCTGGCCGTGGCCGCGCTGACCAGCTTCGGCGCGCTGTCCGCCGGCATCGCCTCCGCCGCCGACGCGCCCCAGCCGACGCGCGGTGTCATCAAGCTCGCGCCGGACCAGACCCTGGACGCCGACACGCGCTTCCAGCGCCTGGCCAACGACTACATCGAGGCGCTCTGGCGCCTGGACCCGGACGCGGCCATCGGCGCCGGCCGCTATGAATTCGCCGCGGAGCTGCCCGCGCCCGACCGCACGATGCGCGCCCGCTCGCTGAGCTTCACGACCGACTGGCTCAAGCGCTTCGAGGCCGTCGACGTGAAGACGCTGAGCGCGGCCTCGCGCACCGACCTCGGGCAACTGCTCAACAAGCTGCGCAGCGACCGCTTCCAGCTGACCGAGCTGCGCGAGTACGAGTGGAATCCGTCCTTCCTCAACATCGCCGGCCCGATCGACTACATCCTCGCGACGGACTACGCGCCGCTGCCGGTGCGGCTGAAGACGATCTCGGCGCGACTGGCGCAGGTGCCGGCGTATTACCGCGCGGGCGCCGCGCTGCTGAAGCAGCCGACGCTGGAGCACACGCAGCTCGCGATCGACCAGGCGCCGGGCGTGCTGAGCGTGCTCGATGAAGTGGCCAAGGCCGCGCAAGGCGCGGACGCCGCCTCGCTGACCGACGCGGAGCGCAAGCAGCTGGCCGATCGCATCGCGGGCGCGAAGGCTGCCGTCGAGGGCTATCGCGCGCAGCTCAAGCAGTTGCTGGCCGACGGCAAGGCCAGCGGCAAGGCGCGCAGCTTCCGCCTGGGCAAGGCGCTCTACGAGCAGAAGTTCGGCTACGACATCCAGTCGGCGCATTCGGCCGAGCAGATGTACCAGCGCGCGTTGGCGGCGCGCGAGACGCTGTTGAAGCAGATGGCGCAGATCTCCGACCAGTTGTGGACGCAGACGATGGGCGACGCGCCCAAGCCGGAGGACCGCTTCGCCCGCATCGGCGCGGTGATCGGCAAGCTGAGCGAGCAGCACGTCAAGCGCGAGGACTTCGTCCAGGAGATCCGCGCGCAGATCCCGCAGCTGGAACGCTGGATCACCGACCACGACCTGCTGACGCAGGACGCGAGCAAGCCGCTGATCGTGCGCGAGACGCCGGTCTACCAGCGCGGCGTGGCCGGCGCCGGCATCGAGGCGCCCGGCCCCTACCGGCCGCAGGACCGCACCTACTACAACGTGACGCCGCTGGACGACCTGACGCCCGAGCAGGCGGAGAGCTCGCTGCGCGAGTACAACCGCTGGATCCTGCAGATCCTCAACATCCACGAGGCGGTGCCGGGCCACTACACGCAGCTGGTGCATGCGAACAAGTCGCCGTCGCTGGTGAAGACGCTGTTCGGCAACGGCGCGATGGTCGAAGGCTGGGCGGTCTACGGCGAGCGGATGATGCTGGAGTCCGGCTACGGCGGGAATGCGCCGGAGATGTGGCTGATGTGGGGCAAGTGGAACCTGCGCAGCGTCACCAACACGATCCTGGATTACAACGTGCACGTGCTGGGCATGACCGAGGCGCAGGCGCTGGACCTGCTGCAGCGTCAGGCCTTCCAGACCGAGCGCGAGGCGCGCGAGAAATGGCGCCGCGTGCAGCTGACCTCGGTGCAGCTGACGAGCTACTTCAGCGGCTACAGCGACATCATGGAATTGCGCGATCAGCGCAGGGTGGCGATGGGCAAGGACTTCAAGCTGAAGGACTTCCACGAGCAGTTCCTGAGCTACGGGAACGCGCCGGTGTCGGTGATCGCGGACCTGATGTCGCAGCCGGTCGCGAAGGCGGCGCCATGAGCGGGAGTCAGGGCGAGACCGGCAACACCGACGGCAGCGATGCGACGGCGCCGGAGGTCCGCATCCTCGAGGCCCGCGTCACGGAGCTGGAAATCAAGGCCAGCTTCGCCGAGGACCTCGTCGACCACCTGAACGCGCAGGTCGCGAAACAGCAGGAGCAGATCGACGCGCTGGTGCGCGAGGTCATGCAGTTGCGCCGGCAGGTGCCGGAAGGCCGCGGTGACGGCACCGGCGGATTGCGGGACGAGTTGCCGCCGCATTACTGAGTGAGGCCGCGGGCCCTCACCCCTGCCCTCTCCCGCAAGCGGGAGAGGGCGCAAGAATGATGGTGGGATGGCTCTCCTTTCCGCTTGCGGAAAAGACGCAGGAAGGGCGCCGGTCGGACTCCCTCTCCCGCTTGCGGGAGAGGGTGGGAGTGAGGGCCAGCAGCGGTGGAAGTACTGAGCCTTTTCAGGCCGCCGGGCGCGCCGGGATGTTCAGCCCGCGCTTGACTGCGTCGCGCGCCAGGAAGGCCTCCAGCACGCGCTGGACGTTCTTGAACTCGCTGAAGCCGACCAGGTCGCCCGCGCCGTAGAAGCCCACCAGGTTGTTGACCCAGGGCCAGATGGCGATGTCGGCGATCGTGTACTCGTCGCCCATGATCCAGCCGCGGCCGGTCAGGCGCTGTTCGAGCACGCCCAGCAGGCGCTTCGATTCGTTGAGGTAGCGATCACGCGGACGCTTGTCCTCGAAGTCCTTGCCGGCGAATTTGTGGAAGAAGCCGACCTGGCCGAACATCGGCCCGATGCCGCCCATCTGGAACATCACCCACTGCAGCGTCTCGTAGCGGCGTGCCGGGTCTTGCGGGATCAACTGGCCGGTCTTCTCGGCAAGGTAGACCAGGATCGCGCCGGACTCGAACAGCGGCAGCGGCTCGCCGCCGGGGCCATCGGGATCGATGATCGCGGGGATCTTGTTGTTCGGGTTCAGCGACAGGAACTCGGGCGTGAGCTGGTCGTCGGTCTGGAAGCTGACCAGGTGCGGCTCGTAGGCCAGGCCCAGTTCCTCGAGCGCGATCGACACCTTCACGCCGTTGGGCGTCGGCAGCGAGTACAGCTGCAGGCGTTCGGGGTGCTGCGCGGGCCACTTCTTGGTGATGGGAAAACTGGACAGGTCCGTCATGAAAGTTCCGTCTGGATGTTGTGAAGGCTGGATGGACGGACCATTCTCTTCGGCGCCCGAGAGACCTTGCGCGCGACGGGTCAATGCGATCCGTGTCTGCTCAACGCAGCGGCGCCGCGAACCGGTCCCAGCGCGGCGCCCAGTGCCCGGTGATGTCGGCCGAGACCAGCACGCGATGCGCCTGCCCGATGATCAGCCGCCGCGGCACGAGGCCGATGAAGCGCGAGTCCTCGCTGTTGTCGCGGTTGTCGCCCATCATGAAGAACTGGTCGGCCGGCACGACGATCGGGCCGTAGTCGCGCCGCGCGCGGACCTCGGGCAGGAACTGCACGACGCGGCGCTGGCCGCCCCAGTGCTCCACCGCGCGCACGCCGCGGACCTCGACGCCGGGCGCGAGCGCCTCGGCCACCTCCTCCACCGGCGCGTAGTCCGCCGGTTGCCCATTGAGGATGAGCCGGTCCGCGCGCAGCTCGACGGTATCGCCGGGCACCGCGACGATGCGCTTGATCAGCCGCGTGCCGTCGCGCGGCGAGCCGAAGGTGACGACGTCGCCCCGCTGCGGCTCGCCGACGCGGCGCAGCGAGATGTCGGTCAGCGGCAGCTTCCAGTCGTAGGCGACGCGCTCGACGAAAACGACGTCGCCTTCGAGGATCGTCGGCCGCATCGAGCCGCTGGGCACCGGGTTCCAGTCCGCGATCGCGGTGCGGAAGAACAGGAAGCCGGCGAGGAACAGCAGGAAACTGCGGTTCTCGCGGAACCAGACGGCGACGGGGATCTTCATGGCAACACTCCAGGGTCGGGCGACGATGCGCCAGTGTGTCCAGCACCCGCGCCCCATGGCGAACGCGTGCGGCGATTGGCGGGAATCCGCGCCTGAGTGGCGGCATGCCCGGCGTCTGCCCGGCATTCACCGGCGGCTTGCCTGCTCTTCGCCCGCGCTTCGCCTGCATTCGCCCACAGTTCGCCCCCGGCATGACGACAGCTTCGCGACAGCCTGACGTTCGGCCGGACGCCTCGCGACCCTCATAATTCCGCGCCATGCGCAAGCACCTCCTGCACTTGCTGCTCCCGCTGTTCATGCTGCTCTCGCAGCAGGGCGCGGTGTGGCACGGCATCGGTCACCTGACCGGTGCGCGGGGGCATGCGCCCGCAGGGTCCGTCCTGGCGCACGCGCCCACGACGACCACCGCGCAGGACGGGCACGACGACGTCGCCCACGCTGATCCGGACGATCTGTCCACCGATCAGCTGTGCGAGGTCTGCCTGGCCTTCGACGACCTGGCCGCGTCGGCCCGCGCCGAAGCGCCGGTGCTCGCACTGGCCGAGGCCGTCCACGTCCAGGCGACCGCCGTCGAGCGCGCCACGCGCTCGCTGCCCGCGCCGCCGCCGCGCAGCCGCGGCCCGCCGCTGGCGATCTGAGCTCGACCTCCTGACCGCAACGCCGTCCGCCCGCGCCTGAACGCTTCGAACGCTTCGTCGAAGCCTTCGGCGCCCGGGCCTCGATGGCCGGCCTGCGTTCGACCGATTTCAGATTTCCAGAGTCTCACCATGACCCATCCTCCTCTGCGCGTGCTCGCGCTGTCCCTGTCGCTCGCCTATCCGCTGCTGCACGCGCTGCCGGCACGCGCCGACGACACCGCCACCACCACCTCCTCCGCCGTCGCGACCAGCACCGTCGAAGCGCCCACCGCCGCCGGCGGCACGCCGCTGCCCACGGTCCAGGTCCAGGGCGCGCGCAGCCGCCTCGACGCGGCGCGCAACGGCCTGTCGCCCGACACCGGCAGCACGATCTACAAGTTCGACAAGAACGACATCGCCCGCCTGCCGCAAGGCGACGACACGCCGCTGAACCAGGTGCTGCTGCAGACGCCAGGCGTCGTGCAGGACTCCTACGGCGGCCTGCACGTGCGCGGCGACCACGCCAACCTGCAGTACCGCATCAACGGCGTCGTCATCCCCGAGGCCATCAGCGGCTTCGGCCAGACGCTGGAGACGCGCTTCGCCGACAGCATCAGCCTGCTGACCGGCGCGCTGCCGGCGCAATACGGCTACCGGACCGCCGGCATCGTCGACATCACGACCAAGGGCGTCGGCGACGACGACAAGCCCTTCGCCGGCAGCGCCGGCATCACGCTGGGCACGCAGCGCTCGCGCGAGCTCGACCTGTCGGTGCACGGCACGCAGGGCCGGCTGAGCTACGAGTTCAGCGGCTCCTTCCTCGGCAACGACCTGGGCATCGAGAATCCGACGCCGTCGCGGGACGCGCTGCACGACCGCACGCACCAGGGCAAGGGCTTCGGCCTCGTCTCCTACCTGCTCGACGACGACAGCCGCATCACCGCGATGGCCGGCGTCACCGACAACCGCTTCCAGATCCCGAACTCGCCGGGGCAGTCGGCCGCCTTCACGCTCGACGGCACGCCGGACAAGGACTCGAGCACGCTGGACGCGCACCAGCGCGAGCGCAACCGCTTCGCCGTCGTCAGCTACCAGAGCGTGATCGGCAGCGACGTCGACTACCAGGTCTCGCTGTTCCACCGCTACACCGACGTCCACTACTCGCCGGACCAGACCGGCGACCTGCAGTACCTGGGCGTCGCCGCCAACATCCTGCGCCGCAACGAGGCCAACGGCGTGCAGGCCGATGCCAGCTGGCGACTCGACAGCGCGCACACGATCCGCACTGGCCTCTTCGCGCAGCGCGAGCACGCCAGCACGGTCAACGACGCGCTGGTCTTCCCGGCCGACGACGACGGCAACCAGACCAGCGGCACGCCGGTCAGCATCGCCGACAGCGGCCGGCTGAGCGGCCACCTGTGGGGCGCCTACCTGCAGGACGAATGGAAGCTGGATCGCACGCTGACGCTGAACTACGGCGCGCGTTACGACGAGGTCGACACGGTCACGAAGGAGCACCAGTTGAGCCCGCGCATCGGCCTCGTCTGGGACGCGACGCCGACGGTGCGCCTGCATGCGGGCTACGCGCGCTACTTCACGCCGCCGCCGACCGAGAAGATCGACACCACCTCGGTGGCGGCATTCGCCGGCACGACCAACGCGTTGCCGACCGACGCGGACACGGCGGTGCGCTCGGAGCGCTCGAACTACTACGACGCCGGCGCGGCCTGGCAGGTCACGCCCAAGCTGACGCTGGGCATCGATGGCTACTACCGCGCGGTGCAGCACCTGCAGGACGAGGGTCAGTTCGGCAACGCGCTGATCTATTCGGCCTTCAACTATGCGAAGGGCCGCATCTACGGCGTCGACCTGTCGGCCAGCTACAAGGAGAAGACCTGGTCCGCCTACGCCAACCTCGGCACGACGCACGCCCGCGCGCAGCAGGTCGAGACGGGGCAGTTCAACTTCGAGCAGGACGAGCTGGACTTCATCGCCAACCACTGGGTGCACCTGGACCACGAGCAGAAGCTGAGCGCCTCGGCGGGCGTCAACCTGCGGCTCGACGACGGCTACGCGGTCGGCGCGAGCGCGCTGTTCGGCAGCGGCCTGCGCAACGGTTTCGCCAACACGACGCACCTGCCGTCGTACACCAGCGTCAACGCCGACGTGAGCAAGAAGTTCGACCTCGGCGGCGGCGGTCCGGTGGAAGCGCGCCTCTCGGTGCTCAACCTCTTCGACAAGGGCTACCAGCTGCGTGACGGCTCGGGCATCGGTGTCGGCGCGCCGCAGTACGGCCAGCGCCGCACGGTCTACGTCAGCCTGACGAAGGAGTTCTGACGCACCGGCAGCGGCATCGCCGTGCGTTGTCCTGTCGCCTGTATCGGGCGACGGTGGGACAGCGCACGGCGAAGGCGATCGGCTCGCGGTAGGCTGCGACGCATGAGTGCCGAGCCGACCGCCCCACCGCCCCGCCCTGACGCCGAATCGCTCGCTGCCTCGCAGCCGGAGGCGCCGGGGCCCCTTGGAGCGAATGCCGAGCGTGAGGAGGCGATTGAGCGGAAAGGGGCCCCGGCGCCTCCGGCTGACGCTCAGTCCGCGCCTGCCGACGTCCCCTCGCCCACCGACGTCTGGAACCGCCGCTACGCCGCGCAGCCGCTGAGTCGCGACGAAGCCTGGTTGAGCAACTGGCAGCACCGCCTGCCCGGGGTGCGCCGCGCGCTGGACATCGGCTGCGGCGACGGCTGGGAGACGGCTGCGTTGCTGGAGCTGGGCGTCGACGTCACCGGCATCGACATCTCCGCCGAGGCGCTCGCGCGCTGCCGACAGCAGTCGCCGCGGGCGCGACACGTGCTGGCCGACGTGCGCGCGATGCCGATGCTGGCCGACGGCGAATTCGACCTGGCCGTGGCGCAGCTGTCGCTGCACTACTTCGACCGCGACGACACGCGCCGCGCGCTGTGCGAGATCGCCCGCGTGCTCGCGCCGGGCGGCCGGCTGATCGGTTGCGTCAACGCCGAGGACGACTGGCACTACGGTGCGCCGGACGACGCGTCGTCCTGGGCGCTGACGGTCGTCGACGGCGTCGCCAAGCAGTTCTTCACCCGCGAGAAGATCGAGGACGCGCTCGCCGCGTGCTTCGACATCGAACACCTCGACAAGCGCACGCTGAGCCGTTACGGCAAGCCGAAGTCGGTGTGGGAATTTTTCTGCACGCGCAAGGCGGAGTGAGCGGGGGCCGCGTGCCCTCGCCGTCCGCGTCGCGCGGCTTCAGCCCTTGTAGAGCCGGAAGTACTGCAACTTCATCGAGCCCTGGTTGGTGCAGCCGCTGATGGCGACCGTCACCGTCGTTCCCCTGACGACAGGACGCTCACGCCTCGCTCCGGCGCTTGTACAGCACCAGCAGGCCGTCAACGAAATCGCGCCCCAGGAAGTCGGCGACCGGCACGGCGTAGATGTTGACGCTCGACGTGACGCGATAGTGGGCCTCGATGTCCAGCCGCGTGTGGACCGCATCGATGGGCGTCAGCGTGAACCGTGTTTCGCCGAGATCGAAGTAGCGTCCGCCGATGACGACGTGATCGTCCATCGTGCCGGGCGGAAAGGAGTCCGGCGAGAACTCGTAGCGCCACGCGATGCGGCGTCCCTCGACGCGCTCGGTGACTCGGCCGAGGAAATGGACGCCCCGCTCCCAGCGCGACTCGCGGACTTCACCCTGCGGCGTCGCATGGTTGACGCCTTCGACGGGACGCGGCACCCCGATGAGGTGGATCCAGGTGCGCGGAAACTCCTCTCGTCGGATGTCCCGCGCCGCGACGATCTCGGACCAGAGACGTTCCGGCGTCGCCTCGACGACCACGGAACGATCGATGCGCTGCCACTGCTCGACGGTCAATGGTCCTTCGACGATGGTGAACAGCAGCGGCAACGTCGCCAGCACCCCCACCTGCAAATTTCCGATGCGTGTGGTTCGCAGGACAACGTTCATCACCACGCCGCCGACCGACGCCAGCGCCAGGAACAGAGGCGACAGGATCACGACGCAGATGGCGCCCTCGAGGAGCGTCAGCATCGCGCCGATCATCATCAACCCCGTCGCGCCCCAAGGCGCGAAGACCGCCTGCGTCCAGGTCGGGCCTGGGCGGCCAGGCTCTGCCCGCATCAGGTACACCGTGATCGCTCCGAGTACCAACGGCGTCATCAGGACAAAGCCCGTGCTCATGACGAGGCTGGTCTGTTCAGCAATGCCCAACCAGGACGACGCTTCGCGCAGCCCGCCGAACACGACGCGCATCAGCAAGCCATATGCCGCGCCTGCCAGCACCGGTGTCCAGGCCCTCATTCCGCGGCGGCGAGGTTCAGCCATCACCGCCGGAATGGCCCTTTCGTCTTCACTTCGTGGGGTGTCCTTCTCGTTCATGTTCCCGTCCCTGTTTTGCGGCGCATTCTGCCCACATCCGCGCGCGCCCCCCGACTTTTCAATTTTTCGCTTGCAATTCATTCGCACACTAATTAAAGTTCACCCCATGGCACGCACCACCACCCCCAAGCAGCAGAAGGCGCCCGGCACAGCCGCCAACGCCAGCGCCGTCTGCCCGCCGCTGGAGATCGATCAACAACTCTGCTTCGCGATCTACTCGACGATGCTGGGGATGAACAAGGTCTACCGCGAACTGCTGAAGGACCTGGAGCTGACCTACCCCCAGTACCTCGTGATGCTGGTGCTGTGGGAACGCGACGGCCTCACCGTCGGCGAGATCGCCGACCGGGTGTTCCTCGACTCCCCTACCGTGACCCCGCTGCTGAAGCGGCTGGAGACCGCGGGCCTGGTCAGCCGCGACCGCTCGCCGCAGGACGAGCGCCAGGTGCTGATCACGCTGACCACCGCCGGCCGCGCGCTGCGCAAGCGTTCGACACATCTGCCGCAGTGCATCGTCGACGCCTCGGACTCGGACCTGTCCGAACTGATCGAACTCCGCGATCGTCTGCTCGTGTTGCGCGAACGGATGGCCCGCAAGGCCGGTTGAGTGCCGACCGACGAACTCGAACACCGCTTCCTCGTACCATTTACTTCGCACACAAACAATTAGCAAGCAATTCGAATCCCTGACACCTGATCCCGCAGCACCAACCCACCTTTCCACCCCCTCTCACCCCACCCAAGAAGGAGCCCACCATGAACGCCATCGCCACCCTCGCCCGCCAATCGCGTCGTCAACTGCTGGTCCTGTCGACGCTGGCCGTCGCCGCCGCCGGCGCGATCGCCACGCCGGCCCTCGCCGCCAACGCCAAGTCCTCACCGGCGCCGGTTGTCAGCGCGCAGCCCTCGGGCTCCTACATCACGACCAAGGACGGCGTGCAGCTCTACTACAAGGACTGGGGTCCGAAGAACGGCCAGCCCATCGTGTTCAGCCACGGCTGGCCGCTGAACTCGGACAGCTGGGAATCGCAGATGATCTTCCTGGCCGACCAGGGCTACCGCGTGATCGCCCATGACCGCCGTGGCCATGGCCGCTCCAGCCAGCCCTGGGACGGCAACGACATGGACCACTACGCCGACGACCTGGCCACCGTCATCGAGACGCTGAACCTGAAGAACGCCGTGCTGGTCGGCTTCTCCACCGGCGGCGGCGAAGTCGCCCGCTACATCGGCCGTCACGGCACCTCGCGCGTGGCCAAGGCCGTGCTGGTATCGGCCGTGCCGCCGATCATGGTCAAGTCCGACAAGAACCCCGGCGGCCTGCCCATCGCGGTCTTCGACGGCATCCGCAAGGCCCAGCTCGACAACCGGTCGCAGCTGTACAAGGACATTCCCGCCGGCCCGTTCTACGGCTTCAACCGTCCCGGCGCCAAGGTCTCGCAGGGCCTGATCGACAACTGGTGGTTCCAGGGCATGCAAGGCGGCCACAAGAACACCTACGACTCGATCAAGGCGTTCTCTGAAACCGACTTCACCGAGGACCTGAAGAAGTTCGACAAGCCCACGCTGATCATCCACGGCGACGACGACCAGATCGTGCCGATCGACGCCGCGGGCCGCGCCTCGGCCAAGCTGATCAAGGGCTCGGTGCTGAAGGTCTACGCGGGCGCCCCCCACGGCCTGACCGACACCCACAAGGATCGCGTCAACGCCGATCTGCTGGCCTTCATCCGCCAGTAACGCCCTGCAACTCCGGAGCCCCGGCCGCCTTCCATGGGGGCCGGGCGACCGGGTAGCAAGACCCGTCCCCCACCTTCGGGGGAAGTCAGACGCGGGGTTTCGCCAGTCGCTTCGTTTGGTACGCTTGGTGATCTTTCCGATGGCCGGCGTCTCGACGCGCCGGCGCGTGGACCCCGCCGATGCCGACCCCCCTCCCGCCCTCTTCTTCGCTGCCGAATGTCCGCGTGTTCGAACTCCAGGCCAGCGATGAGGACCTGCTCCAACGGTTCTACGAGCGGAATCCGCTGTACTTCGAGCAGGTGAACGGCGCCCCGCCCCGTCCCGACGAAGCCCGCGAGGAAATCCGCGACCTGCCGCCCGAGGGCTGGAGTTTCAGTGCCAAACGGTTGCTGGGTTACGCCGACGACGCGGGCGAACTGGTCGCGATGGCCTCGATGGTCTCGGACCTGATGGCACCCCGGGTGTGGCTGGTGGGACTGTTCATCGTCGCCACGTCCCTGCACGGCTCGCCGGCCGCGCGCGAGATCTACGGGGAACTGGAGCGCTGGATGCAGCGCAACGGGGCCCAGTGGGTGCGGCTGGGGGTCGTCGTCGGCAACCAGCGCGCGGAGCGCTTCTGGGAACGCCAGGGCTTCACCGAGGTCCGCCGTCGCGACGGGCTCACGATGGGGCAGCGCGTCAACGAGTTGCGCGTGATGGTCAAGCCGTTGGCAGGCGGCCGGATCGACGACTACCTGGCGCTGGTCCCTCGCGACCGCCCCGGGGAGCCCTGATCAGCCATCCCCCGCCAGAGGGGCGTCAAAGGAACGAAGGGTCCTCACGGACCCTTCGTCGTCATGCCTGCCGGCATGCACATCATCACGGGGCGCCGGCCGTGACCGGCGCCGCGGCGAGGCTTGCTCGCCGACTTACTCGCCGACTTACTCGCCGAGATAGGCCGCGCGCACCTTCGGGTCGTTCAGCAGCGTCTTGCCGTCGCCCTCCATCGTGATCGCGCCCGACTCCATCACGTAGCCGCGGTTGGCCAGTTCCAGCGCGCGGCTGGCGTTCTGCTCGACGAGCAGCACGGTCACGCCCTGCTGGTGGATGTCGTTCACGACCTCGAAGATCTTGTCGACCATGATCGGCGACAGGCCCATCGACGGCTCGTCCAGCAGCAGCAGCTTGGGACGCGCCATCAGCGCGCGGCCCATGGCCAGCATCTGCTGCTCGCCGCCGGACATCGTGCCCGCGAGCTGGTTGCGCCGTTCCTTGAGCCGCGGGAACAGGCCGAAGACCTTCTCGATGTCGGCCTCGATCTCCTTGTCCTTGCGGATGAAGGCGCCCATCTGCAGGTTCTCGGTGATCGTCATGCGCGTGAAGGTGCCGCGGCCTTCGGGCACCATCACCAGGCCCTGCTTGGCCAGGTTCCAGGCGCCCTGGCCCTTGATCGACTGGCCCAGGAACTTCACGTCGCCGACGTTGAGCGGCTGCAGTCCGGTGATGGCCTTGAGCGTGGTGGTCTTGCCCGCGCCGTTGGCGCCGATGAGCGAGACGAGCTCGCCCTCGCGCACGACGAAGTCCACGCCCTTGACTGCCTGGATCCCACCGTACGCGACCTTGAGGCCCTCGACCTGGAGGAGGTTGTTGTCTGCCATCTTTTCGATTTCCTTGGGTCGCGATCAGGGAGCCGCGTGGACTTCTTGCGCCGCATGGGCGCCGAGGTAGGCCTCGATCACCTTGGGGTTGCGCTGCACGTCGGCCGGCGTGCCTTCGGCGATCTGCTTGCCGTAGTCCAGCACCGAGACACGGTCGCACAGGCCCATCACCAGCTTCACGTCGTGCTCGATCAGCAGGATCGTGCGGCCGTCGTTGCGGATGCGGTCAATCAGCTCGCGCAGCACGACCTTCTCGGTCGCGTTCATGCCGGCGGCGGGCTCGTCCAGCGCGATCAGCTTCGGATCGGTGGCCAGCGCGCGCGCGATCTCGAGGCGACGCTGGTCGCCGTAGGACAGCGTGCGCGCCTTGAAGTCGGCGTGCCGGCCGATGCCGACGTAGTCCAGCAGCTCGCGGGCGCGGGCGGTGATCTCGGCCTCTTCCTTCTTGAAGCCCGGCGTGCGCAGCACCGCGCCGATCAGGCCCGAGTGCGTGCGCACATGGCGCCCGACCATCACGTTCTCCAGCGCGGTCATGTCGGCGAACAGCCGGATGTTCTGGAAGGTCCGCGCGATGCCGGTCTTGGCGACCTGGTGCACCGCCTGCGGCTTGTAGGGCTGGCCGCCGAGTTCGAAGGTGCCGCCGTCGGGCACGTAGAGCCCGGTGATCACGTTGAAAAAGGTCGTCTTGCCGGCGCCGTTGGGTCCGATCAGGCCGTAGACCTGGCCCTGCTTGATCTCGATGCCCACATCCGACAGCGCCTGCAGACCGCCGAAGCGCTTGGAGGCGCCGGCCACTTTCAGTACGGTTTCAGTCATTGGTTCTTGCTCCTGGCGCGGGTCAGGTGGCGTTGATCGCATTGCCGGCATTCGCGGGCGGCTGCGCGCCCGGCGGCAGCGGCCGCGACTTGCCGTGCTCCGGCGAGGGCCACAGGCCGCGCGGACGGATCAGCATGATCACGATCATGGCCAGCGCCACCAGCAGCTGGCGCAGGATGGACGCGTCCAGGCGGCCGTCGGTCATCTCCTGCAGCGGACCGGCGACGTAGCGCAGCACTTCCGGCAGCGCGGCCAGCAGCAGCGCCCCCAGGATCACGCCCGGGATGTGGCCGATGCCGCCCAGCACCACCATGGCGACGATCATGATCGACTCCTGCAGGCTGAACGATTCCGGCGAGACGAAGCCCTGGAACGCGCCGAACATCGAGCCCGACACGCCGCCGAAGGTGGCACCCATGCCGAAGGCCAGCAGCTTCATGTTGCGGGTGTTGATGCCCATGGCCTTGGCGGCGATCTCGTCCTCGCGGATGGCCATCCAGGCGCGGCCGATGCGCGAGTTCTCGAGCCGGTAGCAGATCAGCACCGAGCCGACCACCAGCGCCAGGAACAGGTAGTAGTACATCGACACCGAGTTGACGGCGAAGCCGAGGATCTCGTGGTTCTGGCTGAACTCGAAGCCCCAGAAATGGACGCCGTCGATCTGGCCGATGCCGCGCGGGCCGTTGGTGATGTTCAGCGGATATTCCATGTTGTTCAGGAACACCCGGATGATCTCGCCGAAGCCCAGCGTCACGATGGCCAGGTAGTCGCCGCGCAGCTTCAGCGTCGGCGCGCCCAGCAGCACGCCGAACAAGCCCGCCAGCAGCGCCGCCAGCGCGATCGCCAGCAGCAGCGGCAGATGCAGCCCGTTGGGGAAGGCGGCGGCGATGTGCTCGAAGTTCTCCGCCAGGTGCGGGCTGTTGAGCAGCGCGAACAGGTAGGCGCCCACCGCGTAGAACGCGACGTAGCCCAGGTCGAGCAGGCCGGCGTAGCCGACGACGATGTTCAGGCCCAGGGCCAGCAGCACGTACAGCAGGGCCAGGTCGATGATGCGGACCGGGCCGTTGCCGAACTGCTGCGCGAACAGCGGCAGCACCAGCAGCAGCGCGCCGGCGACCAGGAAGGTGATCAGCTTGGAGGATTTGGTCTGGAACATGTACGGCTCCTCAGGCGCGGTCGGCGACGCGTTCGCCCAGCAGGCCGGACGGCCGCAGCGTCAGCACCAGGATCAGCGCGATGAAGGCGAAGATGTCGGAGTAATGGCTGCCCAGCACGCCGCCGGTCCAGTCGCCGAGGTAGCCGGCGCCGATGGCCTCGATCAGGCCCAGCAGCACCCCGCCGACCATCGCGCCGGCCAGGTTGCCGATGCCGCCCACCACCGCGGCGGTGAAGGCCTTCAGACCCGGCAGCACGCCCATGGTGTGCTGCGCGGTGCCGTAGTTGGCGGCCCACATCAGACCCGCCACCGCGGCCAGCGCGGCGCCGATGATGAAGGTCAGCGAGATCACCGCATCGGGCTTGACGCCCATCAGCGAGGCGACGCGCGGGTTCTCCGCGGTGGCGCGCATCGCGCGGCCCATCTTCGTGTGGTTCACCAGGAACAGCAGGCCGCCCAGGATCACGACCGTCGTCACCAGGATCACGATCTGCGTCACCGTGATCACGGCGCCGCCGAGGTGGATCGGGTCAGCCGGCAGCAACTGCGGGAAGGGCTTGGGATTCGGCTTCCAGATGATCATCGCCAGCGTCTGCAGCAGCAGCGACATGCCCATCGCGGTGATCAGCGGCGCGAGTCTGGGCGCGCTGCGCAGCGGCCGGTAGGCGATCTTCTCGATCGTGTAGTTGAGCAAGGTGCAGATCACGACCGCGCAGACCAGCGCGATCAGCATCAGCGCCCAGCCGGGCAGGCCCAGCGACGCCAGCGCCGTGACCACGGTCCAGCTGACGAGGGCCCCCCACCATCAGCACGTCGCCGTGCGCGAAATTGATGAGGTTGATGATGCCGTAGACCATCGTGTAGCCCAGCGCGACGAGGGCATACATGCTCCCCAGCACCAGGCCGTTGATGATCTGCTGAAAAAGTATCTCCATAAGGCCCCAGCATGTAGTTGGACGCGGCTCGCACCGCGTGACGGCGCTTCGGGGTGCAACCCCCGTGCCAAGCGCTGCGTTTCAAGGGTATTCACCGACAAGGTGACATCCGTGCGTACGAGGCGACGTTGTGTTCCCAGTCTCGGCGACGCAACGAGGTGCGGAAATCCGCACAAACCGCCTAGCCAGCCGGGCGATTCCTCGCCAGTCACAAAAAAGCCGCCGCGCCGGGTGCAAGGCGTGCGCCAAGTTGGGCACACTGGGCGTCGATTTTTCGTCTCCCATGCCCTCGGTCGCCTCCTCCTCCTTCCCCTCGACATCGGTCCGCCAGCGGCTGGCGCATTTCCTCGGCCGGCCGACCTTCTACCTCTACCTGACCGGCGTGCTGATGCTGCTGGGCCTGCTGCTGGGCCACCGCTTCAGCGAACGCGCCAGCCTGGACCAGCTCAGCGCGCTGGCCACCGAACGGCTGGAGCTCTACGCGTCCAACCTGCAGACCGAACTCGGCCGCCACGCCTATCTGCCCAGCCTGCTGGCCATCGACGGCGACGTGTCGCGCCTGGTCGAGCATCCCGAGGACGAGGCCCTGCGCAAGGCCGCCAGCCTGCTGCTGGCGCGGGTCAACGTGCGCGCGGGGACGACGCAGATCTTCGTCGCCGATCCGGACGGCCGCGTGCTCGCGGCCAGCGAGCCGCTGACCCCGCCGCTGCGGCTGCAGCAGGCGATCGAGCAGGACCGGCACCACTTCTTCGCCTCCGACGCCGGCCAGACGGGGCTGAGCGGCTCGACCAACTTCTTCCTGCTGCATCCGTTGCGGCGCAACCAGCAGTTGCAGGGCGTGATCGTCGTGAAGCTGAACCTGGCGCCGCTGGAGTCGACCTGGGTGGACCTGGGGCTGCGCTCGCAGGGGGAACGGATCCTGGTCTCGGACGACCAGGGCGTGGTGATCATGAGCTCGGTCGAGGACTGGCGCTACGCCGTGCTGAACCGCGCCGACGCGTCCGAGCGCGACCGCCTGCAGGCCAGCGCGCGTTACCCCAAGGTCGGGCCGGACCTGGGCCTGCCGGGCGCGCTGGAGGCCTACAACAGCCTGCTGGTGCGGGCGCCGGCGCCGGCCAGCGCGACGCTGCTGGCGCAGGAGCGGCAGCTGCTGCCGCTCGGTCTGCGGCTGCTCGCCCTGTCCGACCTGTCGGAAGTGCGGCGCCAGGCACGCCTGGCGGCCTGGAGCGGCGCGGCCTTCGGCGCGGCGATCGGCATGCTGCTGCTCTACCTCGCGTCGCGGCGGCGCGCGCTGCGGCAGCTCTTCCACGCGAAGACCGAATTGCAGAACGCGCATGCGCAGCTGGAGCTCATCGTCGATGAACGCACGGCGGAACTCCGCCAGACCAACGAAGAATTGCTCGACCAGATCGCCCAGCGCCGACAGGCCGAGGGCGAGCTGCTGCAGACCAGCAAACTGGCGGTGCTGGGGCAGATGTCGGCGGGCCTGTCCCATGAAGTGAACCAGCCGCTGACGGCGCTGCGCGCGCTGGCACGGAATTCGCAGAGGTTGCTGGAGGCCGGCCGCACGCAAGCGGTCGCGGACAACCTGCAGACGATGGACGACATGGTCGAGCGGATGGGTCAGATCACGCGCCAGCTCAAGAGCTTCGCCCGCAAGGCGGAGCCCTCGCGCACGGCGGTGTCGCTGCTGGCGAGCGTGAACAACGCGAGACTGCTGCTGGAGCACCGCACGCGTCAGCTGGACCTGCCCGTGGAGGTCGACGTGCCGCCGGGGCTGCGTGTCAGCGCCGAATCCAACCGGCTGGAGCAGGTGCTCGTGAACCTGCTGGCCAACGGCATCGACGCGATCGCGTCGGAGCCGGCGCACGATGGCCACGAACGGCGGCTGCGCGTCGCGGCCGTGCCGACGGACGACGGCCGGCGCGTGCTCGTGCAGGTGCAGGACACGGGACCGGGGCTCAGCGAATCGCTGCTGCCGCGGCTGTTCGAGCCGTTCTTCACCACCAAGCCCGCCGGCGAAGGCCTGGGGCTGGGGCTGGTGATCTCGTCCAAGATCGTCCACGAGTTCGGCGGCGCGCTGCGGGCGCACCGCCTGGACCATGGCATGTGTTTCGAGTTCGACCTGGAGGTCGACACCTGGCAGGCCGAGGAGGGGCAGTATGTTTGAAGGCTACAAGGTCGTGTTCGTCGAGGACGACCTGCCGGTGCGGGTCAGTCTGACCCAGACGCTGGAACTCGAAGGGCTGGCCGTGGTGCCGTGCCGCTCGGCGGAGGAGGCGCTGCCGCATGTGCAGCCCGGCGCGCAGGTCATCGTCATCACCGACGTGCGCCTGCCCGGCATGGATGGACGCGCGCTGCTGGCCCACGTGCAGGCGACCGATCCGCAGATCCCGGTGATCCTGATCACCGCGCACGGCGACGTGAACATGGCCGTGCAGGCGATGCGCAACGGCGCCTACGATTTCATCGAGAAGCCCTTCGCGCCGGAGCGGCTGCTGGACACGGCGCGGCGCGCGCTGGACCTGCGCCTGATCCGCCACTCGGCCGACGAGTTGCGCGCGCAGCTGTCGGCGGCCAGCGGCATCGAGGCGGCGCTGCTCGGCAAGTCGGCCGCGATGCAGCAGTTGCGGCGGCAGGTGCTCAACCTGGCCTCGACCTCGGCCGACGTGATGATCCTTGGCGAGACCGGGACCGGCAAGGAACTGGTCGCGCGCTGCCTCCACGACCAGAGCCCGCGGCGCGATCGCAACTTCGTCGCGATCAACTGCGGCGGCTTGCCCGAAGCGCTGTTCGAGAGCGAACTCTTCGGCCATGAGTCCGGCGCGTTCACGTCAGCGGGCAAGCGCCGCATCGGCAAGATCGAACACGCCAACGGCGGCACGCTGCTGCTCGACGAGATCGAGACCATGCCGGTCGCGCTGCAGATCAAGCTGCTGCGCGTGCTGCAGGAACGTCGTGTGGAACGGCTCGGCTCCAACGAGGAACAGGTCATCAACGTCCGCTTCATCGCGGCGAGCAAGGCCGACCTCAAGGAGATGGGCGAACGCGGACAGTTCCGCAGCGACCTCTACTACCGGCTCAACATCGCCACGCTGGTGCTGCCGCCGCTGCGCGAGCGCCGCGAGGACATCCCGCTGCTGTTCGAGCACTTCGTCGCCCAGGCCTGCAAGCGCTACGAGCGCGACGCGCCCGAACTCACGCCCGAGAAGCTGCGCGAGCTCATGGCCCACGACTGGCCGGGCAATGTGCGCGAGATCCGCAACGCGGCCGACCGCTTCGTGCTGGCCCTCGATGACCTCGATTCATCGGCCGCGATCCAGGCCGTGCCCAACCTGGCACTGGCGCGTCAGATGGAAATGGTCGAGAAAGCACTCATCGAACAGGCGCTGCGGCGATCAGGCGGCAAGGTGCCGGCAGCGATGGAGCTGCTGGGGACACCGCGCAAGACGCTCTACGACAAGCTGCATCGGCACGGGATCCAGCTCGACGATTTCCGCTGAACGCGGACCGCGAGCCCGCTCTTCTTCCCCCTCTCCCGCTTGCGGGAGAGGGCAGGGGGTGAGGGCCAGCGGCGGGGGAAGTACGGAACCCCTCTTCCTTCACACTCTCTGCGTCCGCATGGGAGAAAGATTTTCCCGGCTCCGCCGCGAAAACCCTTCCCCCATACACCGACACAGCACCGCCCTTCGACGGGCGCGCACCGAGGACTTCGGAAGACGTTGTGCGTTCGGCCTTCAGGCGGCCTGACGCGAGGCGAGCGGCGCAGCATCCAGCACCGCCTTCAATTGATCGATCGTCGCGGGCTTGACCAGGTAGGCGCTCGCGCCGCGACGGATCGCCTCGGCAGCATCACCGGGGTCGGACGTGCCGGTGAGCATCACCACCGTCATCGGTCCCTGCAACAAGGCCTCGGTCAGAAAATCCATGCCCTGCCCGTCCGGCAGCGCCCGATCCAGGATCAGGACGTCCGGTCGGTGCTCGGCGATGCGCTGGCGCGCCTCGCGCAAGCTCCCGGCAGTGGCGGCGGAGTAGCCCTCGAGTTCGAGGAGGATGCCCAGCGTTTCGCTGGACTCGAGGTTGTCGTCGACGATGACGGCGTGGGGAGGCATGGCAAACCCTGCGGCAAGAGGTCCACGGAACAAGCCGGCGGGCGCGGCGCGAGCCGGCGCGCGACAAGCGTGCGATGAGGGGAATCGGGGCGACTCGGCAAATGGCGTGCCTCCCTCGGCGACATCCCTCTGGCGGACGGTTCGACATTCTTGCCGCGGTCGCGCGCGGGCATGGGACCCCTCGTCCGTAGGGGGCGGGGACGGATGTTTGCCCTGGGCCTTTCTGACCATAATCCGCGCCTTCGCGGAGAGGGGTTGCGGCAAGTCCGCAACGTGCCCGACCCGCAGTGCGCGCCCGCCTTGTTTGCCGAGCTTCATGACGACGACCGACGCCACGATCGAGACCGACCTGCTCCCCCGCCTGCGCCGCAGCACCGGGCCGCTGCATGACGACATCGAGGCGCTGCTCCGGCTGGAGGCGCCGATGCCGCTCGTGCGCTACGGCCGCATCCTCCGCGGGTTCCACGAATTCCTGCAGCTGTGGGAACCGCGCGCGCGCCAGGCGTTGCCGGAGCGCCTTCGCCCCTGGTTCGACGCCCGTGTGCGATCACCGTTCGCCGCGCGCGACCTCGCCGCGCTGGAGCTGCCCGAGGACGCCGCGGACACCGCGATGCGCGCGTCGGCGCTCGCGGCGCTGCACGGGCTGCGGTTGGATTCGCCGGCGGCGGCCTTGGGATCGCTGTACGTCATCGAGGGCTCGGCGCTCGGCGGCCAGGTGCTGACGCCGAAGCTGCTGGCCGCGCACGGCCTGACCCCCGAGCACGGCGCGGCCTACTTCCACGGCTTCGGGGCCCGGACCGGCGCGATGTGGCGCGAGTTCCGCCAGCTCGCCCAGGCCGAAGCCGGCGGCGCGGAAGACGATCGCATCGCCGCCTGCCACGCGGCGGTGGAGACCTTTCGTGCGCTGATCGCGACCTTCGGGGCGCTGGACGCGCCAGCAACGCCCGCAGCGCCCGCAGCGCCGCCGAGGTCATGATGAATACCGACACGCTGGCCACGTCGCCGACGGACCTGCAGGTCGCGCAGTGCGCGAGCGAGCCGATCCGCATTCCCGGCGCGATCCAGCCGCACGGCTGGTTGGCGGCGGTGGACTGGCGCAGCGGCGGCCTGGTCGCGTTCAGCGAGAACTGGTCGGCCTTGCTGCAGTCCACGCCGGACATGCTGGCCGCGCGCATCGAAGGCGCGCTGGACGCGGTCAGCGGTGTGCGGCCGGGGCTGATCGACGGCGAAGGCCCCGTGTCCTGCGGCACGTTGACGATCGGCGGACGGCGCCTGCACGTGTCGGGCCACCGGCTCGGCGGGCTCGCCTACTTCGAGCTCGAAGCCGACACCGACGACGCCGGCAACCGCGCGCCGATCTACAGCCTGGCGCGACACCTCGTGCCGATGATGCAGCGCACCGACGCGGTGAGCGAACTCTGCCGCATCGTGGTCGCGGAGATGAAGCGGCTGACCGGCTTCGGCCGCTGCCTGGCCTACCGCTTCGACGCGGACGGCCACGGCGAGGTGCTCGCCGAAGCGATCGACCCCGGCTACGACGCCTACGCCGGCCACCGGTTCCCGGGTTCGGACATTCCGCCGCAGGCGCGCGAGCTCTACCGCATCAACCACATCCGGCTGATCGCCGACGCGCACTACGAGCCGGTGCCCGTGCGCTTCGTCGACGGGCGCGACGGCACGGCGCTGGACCTGTCGCAGGCCGCGCTGCGCAGCGTGTCGCCGGTGCACCTCGAGTACATGCGCAACATGCGGACGCTGGCGTCGATGTCGGTGTCCATCATCGTGGACGGGAAGCTGTGGGGACTGGTGTCCTGCCACGACCACGCGCCGCGCCAGTTGTCCTGGCAGGCGCGCATGGCCTGCGAGCACCTGGGCCAGCTGCTGTCGCTGCAGATCGAGGCCAAGGAAGAGAACGAGCAGGTCACCGAGCAGTTGCGGCTGCGTCAGCAGACGCTGGCGATCGTGGCGCACCTGTCCGACAGCGACGCCACGCTGCAGCGCCTGGTCGAAGAACCCGGCCCGCTGCTGCGCCTGGCGCGCGCCACCGGCGCCGCCGTGATCCTCAACGACAGCTGCTGGGCCGTCGGCGAGACGCCGGACCACGCCACGCTGCTGGCACTCGGCCAATGGCTGGGCAACCGCATCGACCAGGTCTGGCACAGCGACCGGCTGCCGGTGGAAGCGGCGTCGCTGGGCAACGAGGCAGACAACCGGGCAGACAACGAGGCAGACAACGAGGCCGGGAACAAGGTGGGCAACCCGCTGGGACCGACGGCGGGGCTGCTGGCGATCTCGATCTCCAAGCTGCATCGGCATCACATCGTCTGGTTCCGGCCCGAGATCGTCCAGACCATCCTCTGGGCCGGCGACCCGCGCAAGGAATCGGCCATCGGCGAAGACTCGCGGCTGCATCCGCGCCGCAGCTTCGCCAGCTGGAAGCAGCAGGTGAGCGGCCGGTCCCTGCCCTGGACGCCGGGCGAGATCCACGCGGTGCAGGAACTGCGGCAGGCGCTGATCGGCATCGTGCTGCGGCGCGCCGAGGAGATGGCCGAGGTCGCGATGGAACTGGGCCGCGTCAACAAGGAGCTGGAAGCCTTCTCCTACACCGTGTCGCACGACCTGCGCGCGCCGATGCGCCACATCGCGGGCTTCGTCGACCTGGTGCTGGAGATGGAGGGCGGCGCGCTGTCCGAGCGTTCGCGGCGCTACCTGGCGCATGTGAAGGAAGCCTCCGCGCATGCCGGCCAGCTGGTGGATGCGCTGCTGGACTTCTCGCGCATGGGGCGCTCGGCGATCAAGCCCGGCTCGATCAACACGGACCACCTGATCGACGACCTGATCGCGGAGCAGAACACGCTGAACAAGGACCGCCGCATCGAGTGGGCCGTGTCACGCCCGCTGCCGCGGCTGTGGGGCGATCCGATCCTGCTGCAGGTCGCCATCCGCAACCTCGTCACCAATGCCGTCAAGTACACGCGGCCGCGCGATCCGGCGCGCATCGAGATCACCGGCTTCGAGACCGGAGACGGCGTCGGACTGAGCATCTCGGACAACGGCGTGGGTTTCCAGATGAAGTACGTGAACAAGCTGTTCGGCGTGTTCCAGCGCCTGCACCAGACCGAGTCCTTCGAAGGCACCGGCATCGGCCTGGCGAGCGTGCGACGCATCGTCGAACGGCACGGCGGCCACGTCGAAGCCTGGGGCGAGGCCGACCGCGGCGCACGCTTCCGCTTCACGCTGCCCACCCGCGAGATGGCGGAAGCGCAAGCCATCGATCCCGCCCCCGGCCACGGGGCATTCCCCCTGACGATGCCGCCGTGACCGCCTTCGAGCGATCGGTCGGCACCGGCAACACCCTTCTCTGACCCCCAGCCCCCCGAACGCCATGCTCAAGCCCATCCTGCTTGTTGAAGACGACGCCCGCGATCTTGAACTGACGCTGGTTGCCCTCGAACGCAGCCAACTCGCCAACGAAGTGATCATCGTGCGCGACGGCGCCGAGGCGCTGGACTACCTGAACCGCGAAGGCGTCCACGCGGACCGCGCCGAGGGCAATCCGGCCGTCATCCTGCTGGACCTGAAACTGCCGAAGGTGAACGGGCTGGAGGTGCTGAAGGCGGTCCGCGCCACGGAACGGCTCAAGAGCATCCCGGTGGTGATGCTGACCTCGTCGCAGACCGAGTCGGACGTGGTGCACAGCTACGAGCTCGGGGTGAACGCGTATGTCGTGAAGCCGGTGGAGTTCAAGCAGTTCGTCGCGGCGATCGCGGACCTGGGCGTGTTCTGGGCCGTGCTGAACGAACCGCCGCCCGGATCGCTGCGCGCCACGCGCCGCTACGAATGAACCATGACTGAGACGTCACCGCCGCCCGACGACGCGGGTTCGCCGCCGCTGGAGATCCTGCTGCTGGAGGACTCGACCTTCGACGCGGAGCTGCTGCTCGCGTCGCTGGAGACGACGCATCCCCGCGCGCGGGTGACCTGGGTGAAGGACGAGCCTCAGCTGCTGGGCGCGCTGGAGACGCAGCGCTTCGACCTGATCCTGTCGGACTACCAGTTGCCGGGCTTCACCGGGGCGGAGGCGCTGACGCTGGCGCAGCAGCTGGTGCCGGAGACGCCGTTCATCTTCGTGTCGGGCGTGATCGGCGAGGAGAACACGGTGGAGCTGCTCAAGCGCGGCGCCACCGACTACGTGATGAAGGGCCGGCTGACGCGGCTGCCGGTCGCGATCGACCGCGCGCTGCGCGAGGTGCGCCAGCGCGAGGCGCAGATCCAGGTCGAGGCGCAGCTGCGCGAGGCCGACGCGCTGTATGCGCGGGTCGTCGATTCGCTGCAGGACCACGCGGTGATCCTGCTGGACACCGAGGGCCGCATCCGCGACTGGAACCGCGCGGCGGGGACGATCTTCGGCCACGCGCTGGACGACGTGCTCGGCATGTCGGCGGAGATCCTGCTGACGCCGGAGGACCGCGCGGCAGGCGTGCTGGAGAACGAGCTGGCGCTGGCCCTGACGCAGGGCGCGGCGCGCGACGACCGCTGGCTGATGCGGCAGGACGGCACGCGGCTGCGCGCCGAGGGCGTGGTGACGCCGCTGTTCAGCGCGGCGGGCGTGACGACGGGGTTCTCGAAGATCATCCGGGACACGACGCCGGCCTACGAGGCGCAGCAGGCGCTGCGACAAGGCAAGGAAGAAGCGGAGCGCGCCAACGAGCTCAAGGACCAGTTCCTCGCGGTGCTGTCGCACGAGCTGCGCTCGCCGCTGAGCGCGATCACGGGCTGGGCGGACATCCTGACCAATTTCTCCGACGCCCATCCGCTGCTGGGCAAGGCCTCGACGGTGATCCGGCGCAACGCGCAGCTGCAGGCGCGGATGATCAACGACCTGCTCGACATGAGCGCGGTCGTGGCCGGCAAGCTGATGCTGCAGACGACGCCGATGGACCTGGCGGCACTGGCAGCGGACTCGGTGCTGGGCGCGCTGCACGAGGCGCAGGGCAAGGGCGTGGCGCTGAACTGCCATGCGGCGGCACCGGTGTGGATCCCGGGCGATGCGCAGCGCCTGTCGCAGGTGATCACGAACCTGATCGGCAACGCCATCAAGTTCACCGAGAGCGGCGGCAGCGTCGACGTGCAGGTCGAGGTCGAGGACGGCTGCGCGCTGCTGCGCGTGCGGGACACGGGCCGCGGCATCTCGCCGGAGTTCCTGCCCTTCGTCTTCGATCGGCTGCGGCAGGAGGACGGCTCAAAGACGCGCAAGGTCGGCGGCCTCGGCCTGGGCCTGGCGATCGCGCGCGCGATCGCGCAACTGCACCAGGGCCGCATCAGCGCCGACAGCCCGGGGCCGGGCCGCGGGGCGGTCTTCGAGCTGCGCCTGCCGATGCTGGCGGAGCAGGCCCTGGCGCCCTCGCCATGCGCGGAGCCGGTGGAGTTGTCGGAAGACACGCTGTCGGGCGTTCGGGTGCTGCTCGTCGACGACGAGGAGGACGCGCGCGAGGTCGGCCAGGTGGCGCTGAGCCGCCTGGGCGCGAAGGTCAGCGTGGCGACGAGCGCGGCGGAGGTGCTGTCGCGCCTCGAAGAAGGCGAGGAGCACTACGACCTGCTGGTGTCCGACATCGGGATGCCGGAGATGGACGGGCGCTCGCTGATCCGCGCGGTGCGGCAGCTGCCGGGAGGCAGCCCCGACAAGCTGCCGGCGGTGGCGCTGACGGCCTTCGCGATGGTTGCGGATCGCCAGGAAGGCCTCGCGGCCGGGTTCCAGGGCTACGTGGCCAAGCCGATCGAACTGGCCGCGCTCACGCGCGCAGTGCAGGAGGCGCTGGGGCGCAAGGCGGGCGGGGATTGAGGGTCAGCGTCGCGGGCCGGCTGCGCTGAGCGCCCGCTGCCTGCGGGGACGGACGGGCTCCGAGGGTCGACGCGGCTGCAACGTGGGGCGGCACAGCGCTTGCACCGCCATGTACTTGGCTCCAGTCACCCTACCCGCTCGCTTGAGCATGAAGTAGAGGTCGAGAAGCGTTCGATCAAATGGAGACACGGATTTGTGCATGGCAATTCACTTTGAAAAGACGACCGTCCTCGATCTCCGTCTCGCGTTGATCGAGGCTCAATGACAGAAATTCTTTGACGGCGTCTCGGCAATGCAGCTCCCTCGCGGTGCTGATGTTGCTCAGATCGCTCTTCGCGAAACCGTAAACGAAGAGCCAAGTCTCGAATTCCGGTTTGGCGACGATCGTCCGGAAACCGCCACGCTTTCCTTGACCGTTTCGGGCAATGCGCTTCTTGAACAGCGCGCCCCCGAGGTTCGCGTCGATCAAACCCTGTGTCATCTCCAAAACGGCCCGACAGAGATCGTCATCTTTCCAACCCTTGATCTCGCATCCAACGGCGAAACCTGCGCGCGACATACACCGTCACATCGACCTCCACGCAGCACTGCGATGAACCTCAGTGCCGGGTCTTGCGTGCGAACGATTCGTTCTGAAGGCGGCCCACTCATGGGGGGTGGGTGCGCACCCATGTCGAGCCTCTTGAGCGTCTCGACAGGTTCCAGTCTGCGCACCTACTGGAACCAGTTGCGTTTGCCTCCACGAGTACTGATTTAGCGGATCGCGCTTTTTCCGGCGGAGGCAGAGACTACGTCCCAGGTGCTCGAAAACACCTTTGCATGAGACGGGCGGCCGCTCCGATAAGCGGTCAACTCATTCCTTCTCGGGCTCGATTCCGAGGGCGAGATGGGTCGTTCCGTGAGGGCGGCCGCACGTGTCTCATGCCGTGTTTTCGACATCTCGCCCACCCCGATGGCACATGGACATGAGCCTTCCCGGTGGATCCCTCTGCCCTCCGAAAGGAAGACGTCATGTCTGTTGAAGTTACCCATCAGCAAATCGCGACCACGGGCCATCTGCTATCCCGTGAAATCGCTTGGCGCGCCGTTGAGAAGGCGTGCGAGCTCCCGCCGTCGGACCCTCCGGGCGACAGCATCCGCGTGGCGCCGTTCTGGCCCGAACGCGCGCCGATCCTCGATCGCCGCCCGCTGGAGAACGAGTTCGACGTGATCCTCGAGCTCATCTCGGACCACGCGTCGGTTGACGGTCCGCACGAAGTGCAACGCCCCGACCGCGTCGGCGCTCGCTGCTTCCTCGCGAACCGTCGCATGACGACGCGCTCTGCGCTGATCAGCCTGCGCGAGCGCCTCATCCAGATGTCGGCGTTGAGCAAGGCGACTCAGGTGCCGCTGGGCGCCGCCAACTCGGAGGCTGGTCACCTCAATGCGATGACCGCGGACATGGTCCACGAAATGTCCACCCTGCTGACCGTCCTGGAAGTGGCCATCCATGAGGAGCACTTCTTCCAGGTCCTGACCATGGAAGGACCCGAGCACTGAGAGCGAACCCCGGCCGCCGCTCGACCGCGTTTGAGATCGCAGATTGCGATCTCAAACATCGGCGGCCGGTATCGGCTGCGCGATTGACTATTCGATTGACTGCTCGAACTCAGAACTTAGATCTCGGCCGCACCAGGCTCGGCACGGCCAGCAGGACGATCAACACCGCCTCGAAGAGATCGAAGGCGAACGGCCCTTCTGACGCGTACAGCTCCATCACGTGGCGCCAGCCGAAGAAGGCGATGCTGAGCGCATACAGCACCAGCAGCAGCACCGCGCCAACACGGCGCACCGGTTGCGGCACGAGCAGCATGATCAGCAGCCCCGCCAGCACACCCGCCGGCACGAGCGCCCAGAACGGCGGCGACGCATACGTGAACGCGTAGGCAAAGAGCCGGAAGCAGATAACGGCGATGACTGTCAGCGTCAGCAGCACCGTGAGCAGCACGCGAAGGGCCTTGAGGAGCGCCTCGAGCGACTGCGTTTCCTGATTCATGAACTCATCCTGATGCCGATTGATCGAGCACCGATTGTGACGCCACGGCCCCTGCCCTCGGCTCAAGGGCACGCCACAAGCGGAACGGGCCGCGCCCCTTTCGAAGCGCGGCCCGCGATCAGCGGATGTCGTTGCGGACGTCGGTCCCGATCAGAACCGCTGCGACTGCATGTAGTCGTCGAAGCCCGCTTCCGCGAAGCGGAACCACAGGTTCTGGTCGCGCCGGAAGTTGGCGTAATCCTCGTAGACCTTCTTCCAGTTCGGGTTCTTCGCCGACAGCTCCGCGTACAGCGCCATCGACTCCTTGAACGCCAGGTCCATCGTGTCCTTCGGGAAGCGCATCAGCTTGGTCTTGGCCGCCACCAGCTGCTTGAGCGCCTGCGGGTTCAGCACGTCGTACTTGGCCTGCATGTCCACGTGCACGTACGCGGACGCCGCTTCCACGATCGCCTTGTACTCGGGCGACAGCCCTTCATAGGCCTTGGTGTTGATGAAGAAGTCCACCTGCGGGCCGCCCTCCCACCAGCCGGGGTAGTAGTAGAACGGCGCCACCTTGTTGAAGCCCAGCTTCAGGTCGTCGTACGGTCCGACCCATTCCGCGGCGTCGATCGTGCCCTTCTCCAGCGCCGAATAGAGCTCGCCGCCCGGCAGGTTCTGCGGCACGCCGCCCATGCGCTCGATCACCCGGCCGGCGAAGCCGCCGATGCGGAACTTCAGGCCCTTGAAGTCCGCCGCCGACTTGATCTCCTTGCGGTACCAGCCCGCCATCTGCGCGCCGGTGTTGCCGCCGGGGAAGTTGATGATGTTGTAGTTCCGGTAGAACTCGCGCATCAGCTTCAGGCCGTTGCCGTGGAAGGTCCACGCCGTCATCTGCCGCGAGTTCAGCCCGAACGGGATGGACGCGCCGATCGCGAAGGTCTCGTCCTTGCCGAAGAAGTAGTACGGCACCGTGTGCGCGATCTCGACCGTCGCGTTCTGCACGCCGTCGACCACGCCGAAGGCCGGCATCAGCTCGCCGCCCGCGTGCACGCTGATCTGGAACTTGCCGCCGCTGAGCTCGCTGACCTTCTTGGCGAAGACCTCGCCGCCGCCGTAGATCGTGTCGAGCTGCTTGGGGAAGCTCGACGCCATCCGCCACCGGATGTTGGCCTGCGCATGCACGATGGCCGGGGCCGCACCCGCGGCCAGCACGCCGGCCAGGCCGGCATTCTTGACGAACGAACGACGCTCCATGAAGTCTCCTTTTTCGTTGGTATGGAGCACCCTCCTGGGTGCCCGAGCGAAAGCAGGATTAACTACTGGAGGGCTGGCGTCAACCTGACAAGCCCTGGGGAAGCCTCAGGCGCCAGCGAGCTTCATGTTCTCCAGCAGGATCGACCCCACCGTCTTGCTGCCCAGCGTGTAGGTGTCGGCGCCGATGCCCACGATCTGCTTGAACATCTCCTTGACGTTGCCCGCGATCGTGATCTCGTTGACCGGGAAGGCGATGACGCCGTTCTCGACCCAGTAGCCGCTCGCGCCGCGCGAGTAGTCGCCGGTCACGTAGTTGACGCCCTGACCCATCAGCTCGGTGACGAACAGGCCGGTGCCGAGGCGGCGCAGCATCGTCGGCAGATCGTCGCCGGGTGCCGTCGCCTTGCTGCGCATCGTCAGGTTGTGCGAGCCGCCTGCGTGGCCCGTCGTGCGCAGGCCCAGCTTGCGCGCCGAATAGGTCGACAGGAAGTAGCCCTTGAGCACGCCCGCCTCGACCACGGTGCGGGCCTTGGTGACCACGCCTTCGTCGTCGAAGGGCGAGCTGCCCTTGCCCTTGACGATGTGCGGATCCTCGACCACCTCCACATGCGGCGACAGGATCTGCTGGTCCAGGCTGTCGAGCAGGAAGCTCGCGCGGCGGTAGAGCGCGCCGCCGCTGGTGGCCTGCACCAGCGCGCCCAGCAGGCCGGCCGCGACCGGGGCCTCGAACAGCACCGGCACGCTGGCCGTCTTGACCTTGCGGCCCTTCAGCCGCGCCAACGCGCGCTCGGCGGCGTAGCGGCCGATCGATTCCGCGGACGAGAGATCCGCCGCGTCGCGCATCGAGCTGTACCAGGCGTCGCGCTCCATGCCCGCGCCACGGCCGGCGATCGGCGCCACCGACACGGAATGCCGCGAGCTCGCATACCCGCCGCGGAAACCGCGCGAGTTGCCCGAATAGAAGTGCGACTGCTGCGCCGAGACCGCCGCGCCTTCCGAGTTGGTGATGCGCGCGTCCGTCTTCAGCGCGGCGTCCTCGCAGCGCAGCGCCAGCTCGGCGGCCTGCTCGGCGGTGATCGCCCACGGATGGAAGAGGTCCAGCGACGGCCGCGCCGCTTCGTCGAGCGACAGGTCCTGCTCGTCCGGCAGGCCGGCGAATTCGTCCTCGGCCGTGAAGCGCGCGATGTCGTAGGCGGCGCGCACGGTGTCCTTCAGCGCCTGCGGCGAGAAGTCCGAGGTGCTCGCGTTGCCTCTGCGCTGGCCCAGGTAGACCGAGATGCCCAGCGACTTGTCGCGGTTGCGCTCGACGTTCTCGAGCTGACCACGCCGCACCGACACCGACATGCCGCTGCCTTCGGAGACTTCCGCGCCGGCGTCGCTGGCGCCCTGGCGTTTGGCCTCGGCGAGCACGTCCTCGATCAACTGGCGGAAATGGTCCTGGCTGTAGGCGAATCCTTGCTCGGCTTGACTGATGAATGCGGTCTCTTTGGAAAGCAGCGCGGCCTGGGGGAATCCGAGGCCGCGGCGGGGTGGCGACTATCATACGGGCGCTGTGCCCCGCCCTTCCGGTCGGGGCTTCTCGCTTTCTTCCCCTCATGAACGCCGACCACGACGACCACGACGACCGCGCGGACTTCGACGACTTCGAAGACGACCGCCCCAGCAAAAGCCAGCTCAAGCGCGACATGGACGCGCTGCAGGCGCTGGGCGAAGAACTGCTCACGCTGCCCGAGAAGCGCGTGGCCGCGCTCGACCTGCCGGAATCGCTGCTCGACGCGATCAAGGAAGGTCGCCGCATCGTCGCCGGCACCGCCCGCAGCGGCAAGAAGCGCCACCTGCAGCTGATCGGCAAGCTCATGCGCCAGGTCGATCCCGAACCGATCCGCGAGGCGGTCGCCGAGTTCAAGCTCGGCCGCGCGCAGGACTCGCTCGAACTGCACCAGGCCGAGCGCTGGCGCGTGCGACTGGTCGAGGACGACAACGCGCTGCAGGGCTTCCTCGACGCCTTCGACGAGGTCGATACCCAGCAGCTGCGCAGCCTGATCCGCGCCGCCCGCAAGGACCGCGCCCTGGCGCCCGAGCAGCGCAACGGTCGCGCCTGGCGCGAGCTGTTCCAGTTCGTGAAGGGCCACGTGCTGGCGGGCAAGGGCGACGCGGCCGGCGACACGGAAGCGGCCGGCGAGGATGACGATGAGTGAGCCCGCGGCCCTGCCGGCCGACGGCGCGGCGCTGCCGCCGCCGGAGCCGGTGCGCATCGGCATCGTCTCGATCAGCGACCGCGCCTCCAGCGGCGTCTACGAGGACAAGGGCCTGCCCGCGCTGCAGGACTGGCTGCGCTCGGCGCTGATCAACCCGATCGAGTTCCAGCCACGGCTGATCCCCGATGAACGCGAACTCATCGCGCGCACGCTGCGCGAGCTCGTCGACGAGACGCGCTGCGACCTCGTGCTCACCACCGGCGGCACCGGCCCCGCGATCCGCGACGTCACGCCCGAGGCGACCGTGGACGTCGCCGACCGCGTGATGCCGGGCTTCGGCGAGCAGATGCGGCAGATCTCGCTGCGCTTCGTCCCGACCGCGATCCTGTCGCGCCAGGTCGCGGTGATCCGCGGCCAGGCGCTGATCATCAATCTGCCGGGCCAGCCCAAGGCCATCGCCGAGACGCTGGCCGGCCACGAGGCCGCCAGCGGCATCTTCGCCGCCGTGCCGTACTGCATCGACCTGATCGGCGGCCCCTACCTTGAAACACGCGACGCGATCTGCGCCGCGTTCCGTCCCAAGACCGCCCAACGGCCCAAGCGCCCGGGCTGACCACCCCCGCGGCCTCCACGAGGGGCCTCCACAAGAAGCAAGCACTGAGCAACACCCCATGAAGATCACCAAGGACACCATCGCCACCGTCGAACTGAAGGTCGCGAACAAGCTCGGCCAGATCATCGAGAAGACCGATGAGCCGATGGCGCTGCTGATCGGCGGCTACGGCAACACGCTGCCGGTCGTCGAAGCCGCGCTGGAAGGCCAGGAGAAGGGCTTCGCCACCACGATCGAGCTGACGCCCGAGACCGGCTTCGGCGAGCGCGACGAGAGCCTGCTGATCACGATCCCGAAGAAGGACTTCCCGCCCGGCGTGAAGGTCGGCGGCCAGATCCAGATCCGCCAGGCCAAGGAAGGCGAGGAAGAGCCGGCGGCCGACGACGGCTTCCATGTCTTCACGGTCGTGAAGGTCAAGGGCGACACCGTGCACCTGGACGGCAACCACCCGCTGGCCGGCCAGCACCTGAAGATCAGCGTCAAGGTCACGGACGTCCGCGCCGCGTCGCAGGAAGAGATCGAGCACGGCCACGCGCACGGCGCGCACGGGCATCACCACTGATCGCCATCCAAGCCCTCACGATGGGGGCACTCTGAAGAACGAAGGGCGCCATCGGCGCCCTTCTGCGTTTCCGCCCGGAGCGGAAGCGAATCAGCTTCCGCTGATCACTTCACCAGCCGCGACAACTCCGCCGCGTCGAAGTGCTCGCCCTGCTGCGCGCCTTGCGGCACGCAGTCCTTGCGCTCTTCCTCGGACAGCTTCGCGATCGCCTGCCACAGCAGCGCGATCTGGTGCTCCTGGGTTGCGGCGTTGTCGATCAGGCCCTTCATGGCCAGCGCCACCGGGTCGTCGCCCTGCGTCACGCCGTAAGCCGAGAAGCCCATGCGCGCCGCCGCCTCTTCGCGTCTGGCATCGAGCTTGGCCTCGATGACGCGGGCCGGATTGCCGACCGCCGTCGCGCCCGGCGGCACCGGCTTGGTGACCACCGCGCCGGAGCCGACGCGCGCGCCCTCCCCGACCGTGAAGCCGCCGAGGATGCAGGCATTCGCGCCGACGATCACGCCGCGCTCCAGCGTCGGGTGCCGCTTGGCGCCCTTCACCAGCGAGGTGCCGCCCAGGGTCACGCCCTGGTAGATCGTGACCTCGTCGCCGATCTCGGTCATCTCGCCGATGACGACGCCCATGCCGTGGTCGATGAACACGCGCCGGCCGATGGTCGCGCCGGGGTGGATCTCGATGCCGGTCAGGAAGCGGCCGACGTGGGAGGTGAACCGTCCCAGCCAACGCAGGCCACGGAGCCAGAACCAGTGCGCACAGCGATGCACCACCAGCGCGTGCAGACCCGGATAACAGGTCAGCACCTCCCAGGCCGAGCGGGCGGCGGGGTCGCGTTCGAGGATGCAGGCGATGTCTTCGCGAAGACGCTGGAACATGGTGGGGGGACCCGATGGCAGCCCGCGAGGGGCTGGAGCTGAGGGTCGGCCAGTTTAGCGGCGGGTCCCGACCTTGCCGGCCGCAGGCTTACTGGCCTGCCGCGCGGGCGCCACGCCGGGCCTACTCGTCTCCCCCGAGTGCGGGGGGCGTGCCGGCGGCGGGGTGGGTCTTCTCGATCGCACGGGCGATGCCGCGCAGGATGTGGACCTCTTCCTTCGTCAGCCCGGCGCGGTTGAAGAGCTGGTTCAGCCGCGGCATCAGCTTCTTGGGCGAGGCCGGATCGAGGTAGCCCAGGTGGACGAGGCTGCCTTCCAGATGCGTCAGCAGCCCCTGGACCGCCTGCGCGTCGGCCAGTTGCGGATCGGCCGTGCGCGGCGCCACCGCGTAGCCGCCCAGCGCCTGGCGCCAGTCGTAGGAGATCAGTTGGACCGCCTGCGCCAGGTTCAGCGAGCCGTAGTCCGGATGCGTCGGGATCGACAGCACCGCGTGCGCGCGGTAGACGTCCTCGTTGCTCATCCCGTAGCGCTCGGAGCCGAAGAGGAAAGCCACCTGATGGGGGAGCGGCTCCCCCATCGCCAGTTCGGCGAACAGCGATCTGGGCTCGCGCGTCGGCGGTCCGAAATCGCGCGGCGTCATCGCCGTGGCGCAGACGAAGGTGCAGCCGTCGAGCGCGTCCTCGACGCGGTCGACGATCGCGCGCGCGGGCGAGGATGTCGGCCGCGCCGCTGGCCATGGCCACCGTCTCCTCCTGGCTCAGCACGTCGGCGAAGCGGGGCCGCACCAGCACCAGGTCGCGGAAGCCCATCACCTTCATCGCCCGCGCGGTCGAGCCGACGTTGCCGGGGTGGCTGGTCTCGATCAGCACGAAACGTGTCGGATCCGACGTCGGAGGGCGGGCGGTCGTGCCGGAGTCAGCCGGGGGCATAGGGGAAACCACGAGTCTGTGTCAAAATGGTCGATTATCCGCGCCGGTCCCCTCGCTCGCGATTCAATTCGCCCCCGAGGTTCTGACCACAGGCCCCAGGGCCGACGCACGCTCTTTCCTTTCGCCAGTCCACTTCCCACAGGAACCGTCCCGCATGACGCAAGCCGCTCACCATCCCATGCTCAACGTCGCCATCAAGGCGGCGCGTACCGCCGGCGCGATCATCAACCGCGCGTCGATGGACCTGGACATCCTGAAGATCAACACCAAGTCGCCCAACGACTTCGTGACCGAAGTGGACCAGGCCGCCGAGCAGGCGATCATCGAGACGCTGCTGCAGGCCTACCCCGACCACGGCATCCTGGCCGAAGAATCCGGCCGCGAATACGGCGCGAGGCACTCCGAGTACCAGTGGATCATCGACCCGCTGGACGGCACGACCAACTTCATCCACGGCCTGCCGTTCTACTGCGTGTCGATCGCGCTGGCGCACCGCAACATCGTGCAGCAGGCCGTCGTCTACGACCCGACCCGCAACGACCTGTTCTACGCGACCAAGGGCCGCGGCGCCTACCTGAACGACAAGCGCATCCGCGTCAGCAAGCGCACCCGCATGAGCGACGCGCTGATCGGCACGGGCTTCCCGTTCCGCCGCGGCGACAACTTCAAGCGCTACCTGAAGATGTTCGAGGACGTCATGACCCAGGTCGCCGGCGTGCGCCGCCCGGGCGCGGCCGCGCTGGACCTGTGCTACGTGGCCGCGGGCCACTACGACGGCTTCTTCGAGACCGGCCTGAACCCGTGGGACGTGGCCGCGGGTTCGCTGATCATCCAGGAAGCGGGCGGCCTGGTCGGCAACTTCACCGGCGAACCCGACTTCCTGCATCAGCGCGAGATCGTCGCCGGCACGCCGCGCATCTACGGCCCGCTGGTGCAGATCCTGGCGCCGTACACCCGCGTGATCACGCAGGACGCGCTGGACGCGGACGCAGACGCAGCCGCGGGCGGCGAGCCCGCTGACAAGGCAGCCCCCCGGAAGAAGGCCGCGGCCACCACCGAAGGGGGAAGCGAAGCGCCGAAGAAGCGCGCGCCGGTCCGCATCAAGAAGAACGACGGCGGCGCGGAAGCCTGATTCCATCGGCATTCCCGACGATCCGCGGCGTCCTTGACGCCGATCAACGAAGCCCTCCCCTTGGAGGGCTTTGTCGTTTTTGGCGCGAACGGTTGAAGCGCGAGCCGCTGGAGCAGACCTAGCATGGCTCCATCCGATCACTGGCATCGCCCGCTTCAGCGCCATGACTACGCCTCCCTGCTCTGCCCAATCAGTTGCCGATTACATCCTCTACTTCTTCCAGTGGAAATGTGACCCGATCAACAACTACAAGCTGCAGAAGCTTCTCTATTACGTCCAGGGCTGGCACTTGGCGGAATACGACGAGCCCGCGTTTCCTGACCGGATCGAAGCCTGGATTTCAGGACCGGTCTGCCCTGCCATCTTTGAACGGTATGCGCAGTACACCTGGCGTCCGATATCGGAAGAGACGCAGGATCCCACGGGCCTTCCCGAACGTTTGACCAGGTTGATCGACGAGGTCGTTGATCTCTATGGCTTCGATACGGGGTGGTCCCTGGAGTACCGTGTGCACCGGGAACCCCCGTGGCTGGAGGCCCGCAAGGGCCAAGATCTCATCGACACGCGCCGCGAGGAGATCACGCACGAATCCATGGCGCGATTCTTCAAGGCGGAATCGGCGGCCGCCGAGGTGGAGGCGGGGTCATGACACTTCGCAAACGTGCCGAGCGGCGTCCCGCCGTCCCCGCCTCGACATTCCACGCTCTTCCGGACGGCATGCTGCACTTTTCGTTTCGGCTGCTGCACTCGACCGGCAAGTTCGGCCACGAACAGGTGACTGCTGCTGCCCCCTACCTGTCGACGCTACTCGACAGGCTTCGAGGACTGTCGACCATGCGGCCCGACGAGTTCCGACGCAACAGGGATCGTGCGTGGCGAATCCACCCCGTGCAATGGTCCGAAACGACGGAGAAGAATGGTTTCAAACATCTGCCAAGCGAAATGCAGCAGTACGTCGCCTGGCAGTTCCAGCTGACAGCGAACGAACACGGCCGCGTTCATGGAATCCTGGTGGAGGATGTCTTCTACATCGTCTGGCTCGATCCCGAACACCGTCTCTACCAGTGATACCGGCAGCCCCGATCATGTCCAGCCATGCCCTACACTCATCCCCCAGTCAGCCACCACAGCGCCCTCCGCACGAGGGCGTTGTCCATTTCCCGTCCGTACCGCTCCCGATGACCAGCGCCGTCCCTGCCGATTTCAGCCACCACACGCCGATGATGCAGCAGTATTTCGGCCTCAAGGCCGAGCATCCGGACACGCTGCTCTTCTACCGGATGGGGGACTTCTACGAGGTCTTCTTCGACGACGCCCGCAAGGCCAACGCGCTGCTGGACGTCACGCTGACCACCCGCGGCCAGAGCGGCGGCGAACCGGTCGTCATGGCCGGCGTGCCGGTGCACTCGCTGGAGTCCTACCTCGCCAAGCTGCTCAAGCTCGGTGAGTCCGTCGCGATCGCCGAGCAGACCGGCGAAGTCGGCGCCACCAAGGGGCCGGTCGAACGCAAGGTCGTGCGTGTCGCCACGCCCGGCACCGTCACGGAATCCGAGCTGCTCGCCGACAAGCAGGACTCGATCCTGCTGTCCATCGCCACGCAGGGCAAGACCTTCGGCCTGGCCTGGCTGTCGATGACGCAGGGGCAGATCGGTCTGGCGCAGTGCGGCGAACGCGACCTGCCCTCGTGGATCGCCCGCCTGTCGCCGGCGGAGGTCCTGGTCGATCGCGAGAAACATCCGCAGGCGGTGCTGGGCGCCAAGCTGCCAATCACCAACCGCCAGAGCTGGCAGTTCGATACGAACCTGGGCAGCCGCAAGCTCTGCGAGCAACTCGGCGTCGCGAACCTGCAGGGCCTCAACGCACAGGACCTGCCCGCCGCGCATGCGGCGGCCTCCTGCCTGCTGTCCTATGCCGAGAGCACCCAGGGCAGCCGCGCGCTGAGCCACGTGAAGAGCCTGCGCGTGCTGCGCGCGTCCGACCTCCTGGACCTGCCGCCCGCCACCCAGCGCAACCTGGAGTTGACGCAGACGCTGCGCGGCGAGACCTCGCCGACGCTGCTGTCGCTGCTGGACACCTGCCGCACCGGCATGGGCAGCCGCGCGTTGCGTTTCTGGCTGCTGCACCCGGAGCGCGAACGCACGGTCGCCCGCGAACGTCAGGCGGCCATCGCCGAACTGATGAGCACCGGCTTCGAGCCGCTGCGGGAAGCCTTCCGGCAGGTCTCCGACGTGGAGCGCATCGCCGCGCGCATTGCGCTGCGCCAGGTGCGTCCGCGCGAACTCGCCGGCCTGCGCGCGACCTTGCTGATCCTGCCCGAACTTGCGCAGACGGTCCCGGCCGGCGCGAAGTTGCTCGACGAGTTGTCCGAAGGCCTGCGCGCGTCGCCGCACATCGCGGAGCTGTTGAGCCGCGCGATCGCGGAAGAGCCGCAGGCGCTGATCCGCGAAGGCGGCGTGATCGCCAAGGGCTTCGACGAGGAGCTCGACGACCTGCGCGCCGTGCAGACCGACTGCGACCAGTTCCTGCTCGCGATGGAAGTCCGCGAACGCGCGCGCACCGGCATCGGCAACCTGCGGGTCAAGTTCAACAAGGTGCATGGCTTCTACATCGAAGTCACGAACAGCGGCCTCGAGAAGATCCCCGCCGACTACACCCGCCGCCAGACACTGACGAACGCCGAGCGCTTCATCACCCCCGAGCTGAAGGCCTTCGAGGACAAATCGCTGTCCGCGAACGAACGCGCCCTCGCCCGCGAGAAGATGCTCTACGAGATGGTCATCGACCAGCTCACCGAGGAGATGCCGGCGCTAGGCCGGCTCGCGCGCTCGCTGGCGTCGCTGGATGTGCTGGCCGCGCTCGCGGAACGCGCAGCGACGCTGAACTGGAGCCGTCCCGAGTTCGTCCCGCATCCCTGCATCGACATCCAGGGTGGCCGCCATCCGGTGGTCGAGGCCCGCCTGCGCGAGACCGGCGCCGGCGAGTTCATGGCCAACGACTGCCGGCTGGACGCCCGCACCAAGCTGATGGTGATCACCGGCCCGAACATGGGCGGCAAGAGCACCTTCATGCGTCAGGTCGCGCTGATCGCGCTGCTGGCGGCGATCGGCGCCTATGTGCCGGCGACCGCCTGCCGGCTGGGGCCCATCGACGCGATCCACACGCGGATCGGCGCGGCGGACGACCTGGCCAACGCGCAGTCCACCTTCATGCTCGAGATGACCGAAGGCGCCGCGATCCTGCACAGCGCGACCGAACAGTCGCTGGTGCTGATGGACGAGATCGGCCGCGGCACCTCGACCTTCGACGGCCTGGCGCTGGCCGGCGCGATCGCCACCCACCTGCACGACAAGTGCCGCGCGTTCACGCTGTTCGCGACGCACTACTTCGAGCTGACCGAGTTCCCGGCCAAGCACCCGCAGGCGGTCAACATGCATGTCTCGGCGGTCGAGAGCGGCGAGAACATCGTCTTCCTGCACGAGATCCAGCCCGGTCCGGCGAGCCGCAGCTACGGCGTGCAGGTGGCGCGGCTGGCCGGCATGCCGGGTCCGGTCGTGCGGCAGGCCCGCGCGGCGCTTGAAGCCCTTGAAGCCCGCGCCACCGAGGGCGAGTCGCAGATCGACCTGTTCGCCCCGCCGCCGGAGCCCGCGCCGGGCGCGGTGGCCGAGGAGCCGTCCGAGCTGCTGGACGCGCTGCGGGACCTCGATCCCGACGCGCTGAGCCCGCGCGAGGCCCATGCGGCGCTGTACCAGCTCAAGCTGCTGGCCGCCGGCCGGCACTGAACCCTCCGCCGATCCGACGCGCCAGACCTGACCCCATGGACTCGACCAAGACCCTCGTCTTCTCGCATGCCAACGGGTTTCCGGCGGGCTGCTACCGGGTGCTCTTCGACCGCTGGCGCGATGCGGGCTGGACCGTGCACGCGCTGCCGCGCATCGGCCACGACCCGCGTTATCCGGTGACCAGCAACTGGCCGCACCTGCGCGACGAGCTGCTGCACTTCATCCAGGACGAGGTCCAGCCGACCGCGCCGGTGATGCTGGTCGGACATTCGCTCGGCGGCCTGCTGTCGCTGCTGGTCGCCTGCCGCAAGCCGTCGCTCGCGCAGGGCCTGGTGATGCTGGACTCCCCGGTGATCGACGGCTGGCGCGCGCACAGCCTGCGCGTGGTGAAGTCCGCCGGCCTGATCAAGCGCGTCTCGCCGGGCAAGGTCTCGCACCAGCGGCGCTACGAATGGCCCAGCCTCGAAGAGGCACACGCGCATTTCGCCGCCAAGAACAAGTTCGCACGCTGGGATCCCCGCGTGCTGAAGGACTACATCGCCAGCGGCTTCGACGCGCACGAGGACGGTCAGGTGCGCCTGGGCTTCACGCGCGAGATCGAGACCCGCATCTACAACACGCTGCCCCACAACCTGCCGCGCATCCTGCACGGCCACGCGCCGAAGTGTCCGGTGGCGTTCATCGCGGGCACGCAGTCCGAAGAACTGCGGCAGGCCAACGCGGCCGGGTCCAAGGCGCTCGCCAAGGACCTGTTCCGCTGGTTCGAGGGCACCCACCTCTACCCCTTCGAAAGACCGGACGACACGGCGGCGCTCGTCCTCGAATTGATGGGCGAGATCGAGGCCAAATCGGCATCGCTATAATCTCCTTTTACCACCACGGCGTTTTTGGTTTCCTGCTCGGAAAACCGGCGCTGCAAGACAATGACCAAGTACGTCTTCGTCACCGGCGGTGTCGTGTCCTCTCTCGGCAAGGGCATCGCATCGGCCTCTCTCGCGGCCCTTCTCGAGTCCCGCGGCCTCAAAGTCACCCTCATCAAGCTGGATCCCTACATCAACGTGGATCCGGGCACGATGTCGCCGTTCCAGCACGGTGAAGTGTTCGTGACGGACGACGGCGCCGAGACCGACCTGGACCTGGGTCACTACGAGCGCTTCATCACCACGCGGATGAAGAAGAGCAACAACTTCACCACCGGACAGATCTACATGTCGGTGCTGGAGAAGGAACGCCGCGGCGACTACCTCGGCAAGACCGTCCAGGTGATCCCGCACATCACCAACGAGATGCAGGACTTCATCCGTCGCGGCGCCGGTCACGGCACGGCGGACGCGGTGGACGTGGCGATCGTCGAGATCGGCGGCACGGTCGGCGACATCGAGTCGCTGCCCTTCCTGGAAGCGGCGCGTCAGATGAGCCTGAAGGCCGGTGCGAACAACGTCGCGTTCGTGCACCTGACCTACGTCCCATGGATCGCCGCCGCCGGCGAACTCAAGACCAAGCCCACGCAGCACACCGTGCAGAAGCTGCGCGAGATCGGCATCCAGCCCGACGCGCTGCTGTGCCGCGCCGACCGCCGCATCCCGGACGACGAGCGCGAGAAGATCTCGCTGTTCACGAACGTGCCCGAGTACGGCGTGATCTCCATGTGGGACGTCAACACGATCTACAAGGTCCCGCGCATGCTGCATGAGCAGGGCTTGGACCAGATGATCTGCACCAAGCTGCAGCTCAACACCAAGTCCGCGGACCTGAAGCGCTGGGACACGCTGGTCAACGAGGTCGAGAACCCGAAGACCGAAGTGACCATCGCCATGTGCGGCAAGTACACCGACCTGTCGGACAGCTACAAGTCGCTCAACGAGGCGCTGCGTCACGCCGGCATCCACAACCACGCCCGCGTCAACATCGAGTATGTCGACTCGGAGACGCTGGACGCCGAGCACTCGCAGCAGCTCGACAAGTACGACGCGATCCTGGTGCCGGGCGGCTTCGGCAAGCGCGGCGTCGAGGGCAAGATCCTCGCCGCCCAGTACGCCCGCGAGCACAAGACGCCCTACCTGGGCATCTGCCTGGGCATGCAGGTCGCGACCATCGAATACGCGCGCCACAAGGCGCACCTGGACGGCGCGAACTCGACCGAGTTCGAACCCGACGCGCCGCACAAGGTGATCGCGCTGATCGACGAATGGCAGGACGCGGACGGCTCGATCCAGAAGCGCAACGCCCAGTCCGACCTCGGCGGCACGATGCGTCTGGGCGCGCAGAGCTCCGACGTCAAGCCGGGCACGCTGGCCTACGAGATCTACGGCCCGGTCGTGAACGAGCGTCACCGCCACCGCTACGAGGCCAACGAGCAGTACCTGGACCAGCTGCAGGACGCCGGCCTGGTGATCTCGGCGATCACGCAGCGCGAGAAGCTGACCGAGATCGTCGAGCTGCCGCGCAATGTGCACCCGTGGTACATGGGCGTGCAGTTCCACCCGGAGTTCAAGTCGACCCCGTGGGACGGCCACCCGCTGTTCATCGCGTTCATCAAGGCCGCGCTGGAACACAAGGCCAAGGCCGGCCACGAGGTCAGCGCGCCCGCGGCGGCCTGAGCCCCGTCGGGGTCCGGGACGACTTCAGACACCAACGACAGAGACACCGCCCATGCCCGCCTTCATCATTGCCGACGTGACCGTGACCGACGCCGACCAGATGGCCAAGTACCGTGAATGGAGCACCAAGGCGATGCAGGAGCACGGCGCGGAAGTGCTGGTCCGCGGCGGTGAGATCGAGGTGCTGGAAGGCCCCTGGACACCGAGCCGCCTGGTGGTGCTGAAGTTCCCCGACCGCGCCGCGGCCAAGGCCTTCTACGACTCGGAGACCTACCAGCATGCGAAGTCGCTGCGCGAGCACGCCGGCGTGATGCGCATGATCGTCGTCGACGGCGTCTGATCCCCCGCCATGCCCTGCACGAGCCATCGCGCCGCCAGCCTGTCCAGATGGACGGCCAGCGGCCCGGTGGCTTTTTTTCGCCTCCGTATTTCATCCCCCGTTTCGTCCCCCAATATCCGGACGCAGGTTGTTCAGCCAAGGTAACCCGTTGCTGGCACCATGCGCGCCGACCGCGTTTTTTCACTTCTGGAGACTGTTCCCATGAGCGCCATTGTTGACATCGTCGGCCGAGAGATCCTCGACAGCCGCGGCAACCCCACCGTGGAATGCGACGTGCTGCTGGAGTCCGGCGTGATGGGCCGCGCCGCCGTGCCGTCGGGCGCGTCGACCGGTTCGCGCGAAGCCATCGAGCTGCGTGACGGCGACAAGTCGCGTTACCTCGGCAAGGGCGTGCTGAAGGCCGTCGAGCACATCAACACCGAGATCTCGGAAGCCGTGCTGGGCCTGGACGCCTCGGAGCAGGCCTTCCTGGACAAGACCCTGATCGACCTGGACGGCACCGAGAACAAGAGCCGCCTGGGCGCCAACGCGATGCTGGCCGTGTCGATGGCCGTGGCGCGCGCCGCCGCGGAAGAATCGGGCCTGCCGCTGTACCGCTACTTCGGCGGCATGAGCGGCAACCAGCTGCCGGTGCCGATGATGAACGTCATCAACGGCGGCGCGCACGCCAACAACTCGATCGACCTGCAGGAACTGATGATCATCCCCGTGGGCGCGCCGTCGTTCCGCGAGGCGCTGCGCTGGGGCGCGGAGGTCTTCCACGCGCTGAAGAAGATCATCGACGCCAAGGGCATGTCGACCGCCGTCGGCGACGAAGGCGGCTTCGCCCCGAACGTCGAGAACCATGAAGCCGCGATCCAGATGATCCTGGAAGCGATCGACAAGGCCGGCTACACCGCCGGCGAGCAGATCGCGCTGGGCCTGGACTGCGCCGCCAGCGAGTTCTACAAGGACGGCAAGTACGTGCTGGAAGGCGAAGGCGGCATCCAGCTGACGGCCGAACAATGGACCGACATGCTGGCCACCTGGGTCGACAAGTACCCGATCATCTCGATCGAGGACGGCATGGCCGAAGGCGACTGGGACGGCTGGAAGCACATCACCGAGAAGCTCGGCGACAAGGTGCAGCTGGTGGGCGACGACCTGTTCGTCACCAACACCAAGATCCTGAAGGAAGGCATCGACAAGGGCATCGCCAACTCGATCCTGATCAAGATCAACCAGATCGGCACGCTGACCGAGACCTTCGCCGCCATCGAGATGGCCAAGCGCGCCGGCTACACCGCCGTGATCTCGCACCGCTCGGGCGAGACCGAGGACTCGACGATCTCCGACATCGCCGTCGGCCTGAACGCCGGCCAGATCAAGACGGGTTCGCTGTCGCGCTCGGACCGCATGGCCAAGTACAACCAGCTGCTGCGCATCGAGGAAGACCTGGGCGACGTGGCGGTGTACCCGGGCCGCGCCGCGTTCTACAACCTGCGCTGACCCCACGCGGACGTCCGCTGGGCGGGCGCTCCCCGCGTTCGAAGGGCAGGCCCATGGGCCTGCCCTTTTTCGTTGCAGCTAAACTCGCGGCCTGTGAAAGCCCTGGCCATCGTCCTCACCGCGTTCCTTGTCGCCATCCAGGCCCAGCTCTGGTTCGGCAAGGGCGGCCTGGCCCGCGGGTCCAGCTGCGCGCCGAACTGCGCGAGCAGGACGAAGCCAACGAGAAGGCCCGCGCGCGCAACACCCAGCTGCAGGCGGAACTGCTCGACCTGCGCGAAGGCCTCGAGATGGTCGAGGAAAAGGCCCGCATGGAACTGGGCATGGTCAAGCCGGACGAAGTCTTCGTCCCGCTGCGCCGCTGAATCACAATTCCGCCTCCCGCCACTCCTGCATGCGCTCGCAGATGGATGCCTTGCTCGCCTGGGCGCTCTCGCCCGCCTTCCACGCCCTCGGCAGCCCGATCAGTTGGCTGGAGCTTGTCGCGTTCGCGTTGGCGATCTGGATGGTCGTCTGCAACATGCGCGTTCAGGTGCTGGCCTGGCCGCTGGCGCTGACCAGCTCGCTGCTCTACTTCCTGCTGTTCTGGAGCGGCAAGCTCTACGGCGAGGCCTCGCTGCAGCTGCTGTTCGCCGCGCTCGCGCTGTGGGGCTGGTGGCAGTGGATGCGCGGCCGCACGGCCGATGGCCACACGCTGCATGTGCGCACGCTCGGTCCGAAGGGCCGCGTCACCGCGCTGCTGTTCACGCTGGCGGCCTGGCCGCTGCTGGGGATGTTCCTGCAACACCGCACCGACTCCCCCCTCCCCTATTGGGATGCCCTCCCGACGGTGGCCAGCATCACCGGCCAGTGGCTGCTCGGCCGCAAGTACCAGGAGAACTGGCCCGTCTGGGTGATGGTCAACCTGGTCAGCATCGGGTTGTTCGCGCTCAAGGGCTACTGGCTGACGGTCGTGCTGTATGCGGTGTTCGTGCCGATGTCGGTGGCAGGCTGGCGCGCGTGGCAGCGCCAGCTGCGGCCGGCAGCGATGGCCGCTTGAGCGATCGCTCTCATAGCGCACTTCGTCTGACGCCCCTGCGCGGCGCCCTGCCATCATTCCCACCATGACGCTGCACATCGCCCTCGTCGGCGCCGAGAGCACCGGCAAGAGCCGCCTCGGCGTGGCGCTGCTGGAGCACCTGAGCGCCCAGACGCGGCTGCGCTGCGCGCTGGTCGGCGAATACCTGCGCGAGTGGTGCGAGCGCGAGGGCCGCACCCCGCGCCCGGACGAGCAGCGCGCGATCGCCGAGGAGCAATGGCGCCGCGCCGAAGCCGCCGCCGTCGATCACGACCTCGTCCTGCACGACACGACGCCGCTGATGACCGCGGTCTACAGCGAGCAGCTGTTCGACGACACCAGCCTCTACCCATTCGCGCTGCAGGTCCAGGCCCGCATGGACGCCACGCTGCTGATGGCGCTGGACCTGCCCTGGGTCGCCGATGACATGCGCGACGGCCCGCATGCGCAACAGCCGACGGACCGCCTGGTACGCCGCGCGCTGCGCGAGGCCGGCCTCGGCTACAGCCTGGTCTCAGGAGCCGGCCCGGAGCGCCTGCAGCAGGCGCTCAACGCGCTTGGTCCGCTGCTCAGACCGCATCTGGGCCGCGAGGACGGCCTGTTCGGCCGCCTGCTGCAGCGCGAGGAAAGCCTGGGCGGCGACTGGCGTTGCGAGCTCTGCGACGACCCCGCCTGCGAGCACGCCAGCCGCACCGCCGAGCGCCTGCCGCGCGCCTGAACGCGGCGCTCACGGCCCGGCCACACAGCCGAGGCACAATCCGCCGCTTCGCCGTCGCAAACATTTGCGGACGTCGCGAATTTCGAGATCACGGCGTTCCTGGAGCCTCCCCGATGAACCGTTCTTCCGTCCGCCCGCTGGGCGCTCTGTCGATGCTGCTGAGCGCGGCACTGCTCGCCGCCTGCGGATCGTTGAGCTCCTCCGGGCCGCAGGCGCCTCTGCCGCCCTCGCTGGAGACATCGGCCGCGGCCGCGAAGACCGCGACGCCGACCAGCGGCTCGGTCGCCGTCAAGGTGCTGGCGATCAACGACTTCCACGGCAACCTGCTCCCGCCGGCCGGCGGCATCAAGCTGCCCGATCCGCAGAACCCCGACAAGACGATCACGCTGGAGGCCGGCGGCGCGGAGCGCATGGCGACGGTGGTCGCGCAGATCAAGGCGAAGAATCCCAACCACGTGTTCGTGGCCGCCGGCGACCTGGTCGGCGCGAGCCCGCTGCTCTCGGCGCTGTTCCATGACGAGTCGACGATCGAGTCGCTGGGCATGATGGGACTGGACATCTCCTCGGTCGGCAACCACGAGTTCGACCAGGGCATCGACGAGTTGCTGCGCAAGCAGCGCGGCGGCTGCCACCCGAAGGACGGCTGCAAGGGCCCGACCGAGTTCAAGGGCGCGAAGTACCAGTACCTCGCCGCCAGCACCATCGACGAGAAGACCGGCCAGTCCGTGCTGCCGGCCTACGCGATCAAGCGTTTCGACGGCGTGCCGGTGGGCTTCATCGGCCTGTCGCTGAAGGGCACGCCGGAGCTGGTCAGCCCGACCGGCATCAAGGGCCTGCGCTTCGACGACGAGGCGCAGACGATCAACCGCCTGGTGCCCGAGCTGGAACGCCAGGGCGTGCACGCCTTCGTCGTGCTGATCCACGAAGGCGGCTACCCCAGCGGCGGCATCAACGACTGCCCGGAGATCTCCGGGCCGATCGTCGACATCGTCAAGCAGTTGGACAAGCGCGTCGGCCTGATCGTGTCCGGCCACACGCACCGCGCCTACAACTGCCGCATCGACGGCCGTCTGGTCACCAGCGGCGACAAGTACGGCACCCTGATCACCGAGATCGACCTGACCCTGGACCGCGCCACCGGCACGATGACCGAGGCGCGCGCCAACAACGTCGTGGTGCGCCCGGAGACGGCGAAGGACCCGCGCCAGACCTTGCTGATCAGCAGCTACCAGCACGTCGCTCAACCGTTGATCGAGCGCCAGGTCGGCTTCCTCGCTCAGGCGCTGAGCAAGGAAGGCGACGACAGGAACGAAGGCGGCGGCTCGACGATGGGCCAGCTCGTGGCCGACGCGATGCTGGCCGCGACGCGCGCGTCAGAGAACGGCGGCGCGCAGGTCGCGTTCCAGAACATCGGCGGCGTGCGCACCGGGCTGATCCATCGCGCGGACGACACCGTCACCTTCGGCGACCTCTTCGCGGCGCTGCCGTTCTCGAATGCGCTGGTGGTGGTCGAGATGACCGGCACGCAGTTGCAGGCGGTGCTTGAAGAGCAATGGTGGGCCAGCGATGCGAAGAAATTTCTGCCGCTGCAGACCTCGCAAGGCTTCAGCTACCGCTGGGACAAGCGCCGGCCACTCGGCTCGCGTGTGGTGCCCGGCAGCATGACGCTCAATGGCCGGGCGATCGCCCCCGATCAGAAGGTCCGCGTCGTCATCAACAACTTCCTGCAGGTCGGCGGCGACAGCTTCAATACCTTCACGACCGCGCGGCTCGTGCAGACCGGACCGATGGACGTGGACGCGCTGGAGGCCTACTTCAAGGCCCATGGCACCCAGCGCGTGAAGGCCACGGCGCTGGATCGGGTCGTGCGCGTCGATACGCCCTGAGCCCCTTACTGGACCTGCTTCGATCCCGGGGCCTGGTTTTGCGGGTCGGTGAAGAGCTCACCGACATCCACCGGGTCGAAGACATAGTGGTTGCCGCAGAACTCGCAGCCGATCTCGACGCCGCCCAGCTCCGCCAGGATCTCGTCCACTTCCTGTCTGCCCAGACCCAGCAGCATGCGGCCCACACGCTCGCGTGAGCAGGTGCAGGCAAAGCGCGGGTACTGCGGGTCGAAACGGCGGACGTTCTCCTCCCAGAACAGACGGCGCAGGATCGTGTCGCTGTCCAGCGTCAGCAACTCTTCCGCCGTCAAGGTGGCGGCCAGCATGCTGATGCGGTTGTAGGCGTCCTCCATCTCCTCGCGCGCGACGCCCGAGCTGGCACCCGGCTCGAGGTTGCCCTCGCCTTCAATCGGCAGGCGCTGGATCAGCAGGCCGGCGGCCAACTGGTCGTTGGCGGCGAGCACCAGCGTGGTCTCGAGCTGCTCCGACTGCCGCATGTAGTGCTGCAGCACGTCGCTGAGCTTCTCCAGCGGCTGGCCCTGCGGGCCGCTCAGCGGCACGACCCCCTGGTACGGCTGCTGGCCCGGCAGGCGGTCCTTGGGATCGAGCGTGATCGCGACGCGGCCCTGGCCGTGCACGTTGAGCATCTGCTGCAAGGTCGCATCGTCCACCACCGTCTCGCGCGTCTTGGCGGTGGAGCGGAAGCTGGCGTCCGGCTGCACCTCGACGACCGCCAGCTTCAGCGGTCCGTCGCCCATCACCTGGAAGATCAGCGCGCCGTTGAACTTGATGTTGGCCTGCATCAGCACGCCGGCCGCGGTCATCTGGCCGAGCAGGTCGCGCACCGCCGGCGCCAGCGGCTCCTTGCGGCGGCCGAGCAGTTCCTTCCAGCTGTCGTCGAGCCGGACCAGCATGCCGCGCACGGGCAGCCCTTCGAAGAGGAATTTGTGGAGCTCGCTCGGAGCGGGTTTGATGGACGTGGCCATGGGCTTCCTTTGAATTCGAGTTATCTGGGGACGGATTGCGGATCGTCAATGCGGACGAGTTCCTCGGCATACCGCCGCCCGTTCTGGACGTAGTGGGCGGCGCTCATCGCCAGGCCCTGGATCTGCTGCGGCGTGAGCTCGCGCACGACGCGGGCCGGTGAGCCGACGATGAGGCTGCCGTCCGGGAACTGCTTGCCCTCGGTGACCAGCGCGCCGGCGCCGACGAGGCAGTTGGCGCCAATGCGCGCGCCGTTGAGCACCACCGCGCCGATGCCGATCAGCGCGTTGTCGCCGACGGTGCAGCCGTGCAGCATGACCTGGTGTCCGACGGTGACGTTGCGGCCGAGGACCAGCGGCATGCCCGCGTCGGCGTGCAGCACGCTGCCGTCCTGGATGTTGCTGCCGGCGCCGACGGTGAGGTGCTCGCTGTCGCCGCGCAGGACGGCGTTGAACCAGACGCTGACGTCGTCCTCCAGCGTGACGCGGCCGACGACCTGCGCGCTGTCGGCGATCCAGACGCCGGTGCCGAGTTCCGGCGTGTGTTCGCCAAGGCGGTAGACGGCCATGCGATTCTCCAAAAGGGATAATTCTACGAATGGAACTTCGAACCCGCGCGCTGCAGGTGCTTCTGATCGCCGATCCGCAGGCCAAGGCGCGGGCGGCCCGTGAGCTGTACGGCGCGGCCGATGCCGCTGAGCTCGACACCGCCGCCCTCCTCACGCCCGACACCGAGCCGCCCGGCCGCCCCGAGCGCCCCCACCTCGTCGCGGCGCTGCAGGTGGCGTCGCGCTCGCCGTTCACGCCCGAAGGTCGAGCAGCGCTGATCCACGCGATCGCGCACATCGAGTTCAACGCGATCAACCTGGCACTGGACGCGGTCTGGCGCTTCCCCGGCATGCCGCGCGCCTACTACTTCGACTGGCTGCAGGTCGCCGCCGAGGAGGCGTTGCACTTCACGCTGCTCGACGAGCACCTGCGCAGCCTGGGCCGCGCCTACGGCGACTTCGACGCGCACGACGGCCTGTGGACGATGGCGATGCGCACGGCCGGCGACGTGCTCGCACGCATGGCGCTGGTACCGCGCACGCTGGAGGCGCGCGGGCTGGACGCGACGCCGCCGCTGCAGGCCAAGTTCGCCAAGGCCGGCGACGCGCGCGCGGTGGAGATCCTCGACGTGATCCTGCGCGACGAGGTCGGCCACGTCCGCATCGGCAACCACTGGTACCGCCACCTGTGCCGCGAGCGCGGGCTGGATCCGCTGACGCTGTATCCCGAGCTCGTCGAGCGTTTCGAAGCACCGCGGCTGCGGCCGCCGTTCAACGTCGAGGCGCGCAGCGCCGCCGGCTTCAGCGACGAAGAGATCGCCTACCTGAGCAGTTGATGGCCGAGCTCCTCTGAGCTCCTCGCCGACGCTCCGCAAGCCTCCCCTGCCAGCCGAAGAAGGCTGACCCGCCCGTGCCATCCGGCGCGGGCGTCGAGATCCCCGACACTCCCTCCCCATGACCCGCATCCAAGCCAACCTGCTGCTGACCCTCATCGCGATGATCTGGGGCTCGGCCTTCGTCGCCCAGGCCCATGGGATGGAGAGCATCGGCCCGATGATGTTCACCGGCATCCGCTTCCTGATCGGCGCGCTGGTCGTGCTGCCGCTGATCGTGCGCGAGCGGCGCGCCCCGGGCGCGACCGTGCTGCGCGGCAGCGACGCGCTGAAGATCATGGGCCTCGGCGCGCTGCTGACGACCGGCGCGGCGCTGCAGCAGATCGGCATCCAGTACACGTCGGTGACCAACGCCGGTTTCCTGACCGCGCTGTACGTGCCGCTGGTGCCGCTGCTGGGCTGGCTGGTGCTGCGCCACCTGCCGCACTGGTCGGTGTGGCCGGGCGCGCTGGCCTGCCTGATCGGCGCTTTCCTGCTGTCGGGCGCGCATGAGCTGGACATCGGCGTGGGCGACGCCTGGGTGATCGCCTCCTCGCTGCCCTGGGCCGTGCACGTGCTGCTGGTCGGCATGGTGGCCGACCGGATGAATTCGCCGTTCACCGTGGCCGGCGGGCAGTTCCTGTTCTGCGGCATCGTCGCGCTGGCCTGGGCGCTGGGCTTCGAGTCGTGGAGCTGGGCCGGCATCGAGGCCGCGGCCGGACCGATCCTCTACACCGGCGTGCTGTCGGTGGGCGTGGCCTTCACGGGCCAGGTCGTCGCGCAGCGCTACGCGCACGCGGCGGACGCCGCGATCATCCTGTCGTCCGAGACGCTGTTCGCCGCCGTGTTCGGCTACCTGATGATGGGCGACCGCCTCAACGGCGCGGGGCTGCTGGGCTGCGCGCTGATCCTCGGCGCGATGCTGCTGATCCAGTTGCTGCCGATGCTGCGCGTGCTGCGGCCGCGCACGGCCTGACCCTCGGCGCTCAATCCAACGGGAACGCACTCGTCTTCTTGACGGTGCGCAGCACCAGCATCGAGTTCGCCTTCGCCACGCCCGGCAGTTGCATGAGCACGTGGGTGTGCAGGCGTTCGAGGTCCTCGGCGTCCTTGTAGGCGAAGCGCAGCAGGTAGTCGTTGCTGCCGGCGACGTAGAAGCAGTCGAGGATGTCCGGCGCGTCCTTGACCGCCTGTTCGAACTCGGCCAGCGCGGCGGGCGTCATGCGCTCGACGTTGACGATGGTCCAGCTCGTGCCGGGCTTGCCGATCGCCTTGGGGTTGAGCAGCGCGACGACGCGGTCGATCACGCCGGAATCCTCCAGACGCTTCACCCGGCGCAGACACGCGGACGGCGACAGATGGACCTGCTGCGCGAGGTCCTGATTCGAGATGCGCGCGTCACGCTGCAAGACCGCGAGGATCGCGCGGTCGATCGCATCCAGTTGCACTTCCTTGATCATGGGCGGCATTCTGTTCGAAGAATCCACCCACAGGCCGCATCCGATTGCGCCGATGCGGGTTTTCCCGCCGCCGGAACGCTCACCGATTGCGCGTCCGCTTGCCTAGACTGGCCGGATCGATCACGCGCGCCGAACGCGCTCCGGGAGCTCCACCATGTCCACCCCCACCCGCCCCGACCTCGACGCCTACTGGATGCCGTTCACGGCCAACCGCCAGTTCAAGCAGTCGCCGCGCCTGCTGACGCGCGCCGACGGCATGTTCTTCACCGACGACCAGGGGCGGCAGATCCTGGACGGCGTCGCGGGCCTGTGGTGCGTGAACGCGGGCCACAACCGGCCGCGCATCGTGAAGGCGATCCAGGAGCAAGCGGCGGAGCTCGACTTCGCCCCGCCCTTCCAGATGGCGCATCCGAAGGCCTTCGAGCTCGCGTCGCGGCTCGCGGAGATTTCGCCCGAGGGCATGAACAAGGTGTTCTTCACCAACTCCGGATCGGAGTCGGTGGAGACGGCGCTGAAGATCGCGCTGGCCTACCACCGCGTCCGCGGCGAGGGCCAGCGCACGCGCCTCATCGGTCGCGAGCGCGGTTATCACGGCGTCAATTTCGGCGGCATGTCGGTGGGCGGCATGGTCGCCAACCGCAAGATGTTCGGCACGCTGCTGTCGGGCGTCGATCACCTGCGCCACACGCACGACATCGCGTGCAACGCGTTCAGCGTCGGCCTCCCTGCGCATGGCGCGGAACTGGCCGACGACCTCGAACGCATGGTTGCGCTGCACGACGCGTCGACGATCGCCGCGGTGATCGTGGAACCGGTGGCCGGCTCGGCCGGCGTGCTGATCCCGCCGCAAGGCTACCTGCAGCGCCTGCGCGAGATCTGCGACAAGCACGGCATCCTGCTGATCTTCGACGAGGTCATCACCGGTTTCGGCCGCACCGGCAGCCCCTTCGCGGCGCAGACCTTCGGCGTGACGCCGGACCTGATGACGGTCGCCAAGGGCCTGACCAACGGCTGCGTGCCGATGGGCGCGGTCTTCGCGCAGCAGCGCATCCACGACACCTTCATGACCGGGCCGGACCACCTGATCGAGTTCTTCCATGGCTACACGTACTCGGCGCATCCGCTGGCCTGCGCGGCGGGCCTCGCGACGCTGGACACCTACGCGGAGGAAGGCCTGCTGACGCGCGCTTCGGAGCTGCAGGGCTACTTCGCCGAGCAGCTGCATTCGCTGCGCGGTGAACCCAACGTCATCGACGTGCGCAACATCGGCCTGGTCGGCGGTGTCGAGTTGGCACCGCGTGCCGGCGAGCCGACCAAGCGCGCCTTCGAGACTTTCCTCGACTGCTGGCAACAGGGCGTGCTGATCCGCACCACGGGCGACATCCTCGCGCTGTCGCCGCCGCTGATCGCGGAGCGCGAGCACCTCGACCGAATGATCGATGCGATCCGCGTGGCGCTGCGGCGACTGAAGTAAGTTCGCTTTCCACCTGCCCCGGCTCAGGCGTTGGCCGCCAGGTCGCAGGGCCCTGGCGTCAAGCGCCAGAACCCCGCGACCAGCCGTCCCCAATCACTTGCTGACTGCTCTCAGTTCTTTGCGCACGACGAGCTTGAGCCCCGACCACACCTCACTGACGGCGCAGACCTTCACGTCGACCCAGCCCAGCGGCAGGCACTCCTCGCGGATGACGTCCTCGGTGATCGTGGTCGGCACCTTCGAGGCCTTCTTCGGCCACGAGATCCACAGCGCCGCGTCGTCGCGCAGCTTGGCGCGCAGCGCCTTGAGCTGATGCGCGAGGTCCTCGCGTTCGACAAGGAATGCGTGTGCGACGTCGACCTTCGTCGACGGCTGCTTCGCGCGCGTGACGCCCTCGGGCATCGGCGCGAGCCAGTCCTCGTAGCCCTCGGGCGCATTGAACGTCCACACCGTGCTGCCCGCCTGGATCCCGAGCTTGCGTGCGAGGGGCGTTCCCGAGTAACCCGCCGACGTCGCTCCCACCCCTGTCGCCATGTCTGATCCCTCCCTGCGTCGGGCATCATCACCCACCATGTCCAGCGCCACAACCGACCGGAAACCCGCGTCCTCCGCCACGGCCCCCACCACGTCTTCCGCGGCCTCCGACGCAGCGTCCGGGACGATCGGCACACACGGTCACCACGTCCCGTGGCTCTCGTACCTGAGCCTGGCCGCCAGCACCAGCGTGATCGGCAGCTACGTCGGGCTGTCCAAGCTGCTGGTCGTCGTCTTCCCGATCTTCCTGCTGGCCTTCCTGCGCTTCGGCATGGCCGCCGTGTTCATGCTGCCTTGGCTCAGGCGCGGCCCGGCCGAGAAGCCCCTCACCGGCCGCACGCGCTTCCTGCTCTTCCTCGAATCCTTCTTCGGGAACTTCCTGTTCTCGATCTGCCTGCTGTTCGGGATGAAGCACAGCTCGGCCGTCGTGGCCGGCGTGATCATGGCCGGCATCCCGGCCACGGTCGCGCTGATGAGCTGGATCTTCCTGCGCGAACGCATCGCGCCGCGCACGCTGTTCGGCATCGCGATGGCGGTCGGCGGCATCGTGATGGTGGCGCTCGACCGCCACGGCGGCGGTGAACACCTCGGCGACACCTCCGCCTGGGGCGCGCTGCTGCTGGTCGGCGCGATGTGCTGCGAGGCCAGCTACGTCGTCATCGGCAAGCGCCTGACCGCCGACCTGCCACCGCGCCGCATCAGCGCGCTGATCAACCTGTGGGGCCTCGTCCTCGTCACGCCGCTGGGCCTGTGGCAGGCCGTCGATTTCGACTTCGGCACCGTCGCCATGAAGGACTGGGGACTGCTGCTCTTCTACGCGATCGCCGCCAGCACCGTCACGGTCTGGTTGTGGATGAAAGGGCTGCAGCACGTCAGCGCCGCCAAGGCCGGGGTCTTCATGGTGTTCCTGCCGATCTCCACCGCGCTCGTGGGCCTGGTGCTGCTCGGCGAGCAGATGAGCGGCATCCAGTTGCTCGCCTACGCGCTGGCGCTGGGCGGAGTGGTGCTGGCCACCTGGCCGGGCCGCCCCACGGCTTGACGCCGGCCGGCGGGCCCCGCTGGCAGGCTCCCCGGGAAGGGCCGCCGGCGAGGTCGCGGACGATCCCGACCGGCCCGCTCCGGGAATACACCGGTCTTCATCCAGTTTTACTACCAATGTAATACCATTTCCCGATTCGGCCCGCTAAGATGGGTCGATCGAACTTGCCTTGGCGCCTGCCGTCCGGGCCGCCAACTTCCCGCCGATGAACGCGACCGCCCCTTCCCCGGCCTCCACGCCTGGTTTTCCGACAGCCGTCAGCCCCGCCGCCAGCCAGGCCGACTGGGAATCCTGGATCGCCAGCTGGTATGCCGTCCTGCGGCAACCCGTGCGTACCGGTGTGAGTCCTTTGGCCTCGGATGGTTCCGGTACCACACCAGGCATCCCACCCCAGCGCGCGCCGCACGTGCTGGTGTTCGCTCCACATCCGGACGATGAATGCATCGTCGGCGCGCTGCCGCTGCGGCTGCGCCAGGAAGCCGGCTGGCGCGTCACCAACATCGCCGTGACGCTGGGCAGCAAGCAGGACCGCCGCGCCGAGCGCTGGACGGAACTGGGCGCCGCCTGCGACGTGCTGGGCTTCGACCTGCGCCTGCTGGCCGCCGACGGCTTCGAGCAGGTGAAGCCCGAAGCCGCCGCCGCGCGCACGCCGCTGTGGCAGGAGCAGGTCCGGCTGGTCGCCGAGCTGCTGGTCGCCGAGCAGCCCGCGCTGATCCTCGTGCCGCACGCGGGCGACGGCATCCCGACGCACATCGGCGTGCACCTGCTCGTGAGCGAGGCGCTCGCGCAGGCGCGCATCAGCACCGTCTTCGCGCACACCGAGTTCTGGGCCACACAGCCCTCGCCGACGACGCTCGTCGAGACCGGCCAGCGCGACACCGCGCTGCTGGTGCGCGCCCTCGCCTGCCACCATGGCGAGATCGCCCGCAATCCGTATCACCTGCGCCTGCCGGCCTGGATGGCCGACAACGTGCGCCGCGGCGGCGAGCTGCTCGCCGGTCCGGGCGAAACGCCGCCGGACTTCGCCTTCGGCACGCTGTACCGCTTGACACGCTGGATCGATGGCGCCGCCGCCGAGGAACTGCCGAACACGCACTGGTCCTGCGACGCACTGCTCGACCCGGCCGCGCTGCTCGGCGGCTGAACGGCGCCACCCCCACTTCAACTCATCGCTGCCCACGCTTTCGGCATACGCGCCGCGCACGCGAGGGCGGTGCGCGGGCTCGTGCGGGCCTATGCTTCGGGTTCCCTTTTTCGAGCCCCTCCGCCACGCCATGAGCGACGCCCGCACCGATCACCCGACCCACCTCCGCGTCCACCAGTTCGCCGGCCTGAAGCCCGGCCCCAAGCTGCTGGTGACGGCCGCCGTGCATGGCAACGAGGTCGCCGGTGTCGGCGCGATCCAGCGGGTGATGGCGATGCTGGACGAGGGCGCGCTGACGCTGCTCAAGGGCACGCTGACGATGATCCCCATCGTCAACCCGCTGGCCCACCGCCTGCAGCGTCGCGAGGGCGAGCGCAACCTGAACCGCAACCTGCGCGTCAACCCGATCCCGCAGGACTTCGAGGACCGCATCGCCAACCGCCTGTGCCCGTGGATCGCCGCCAGCGACGTGCTGCTGGACCTGCACAGCTTCAACAACCCCGGCCCGGCCTTCGCGATGATCGGCCCGCGCGACAACGACGGCGAGCTCGAGCCCTTCCGCCACCAGGCCGCCGAGAGCGCGCTGGCGATGGCGGTGGGCACCTCGCGCATCGTCGAGGGCTGGCTGTCGACCTACGCGCTCGGCCTGAAGCGCCGCGCGGAGAAGGCCGCGGACGGCTCCCGCAAGATGGCGCTGCAGCAGGACCCGCATTACGGCGTCGGCACCACCGAATACATGCGCAGCACCGGCGGCTACTGCATCACGCTGGAATGCGGCCAGCACGCCGACCCGCAAGGCCCCGACGTCGCGTTCAAGGCGATCCTGCGCACGCTGGCGCTGCTGGGCATGATCGCCGCCGAGGGCGTCGAGCTCGCGGACCCGAAGCGCCCCGTCGAGCTGCTGCAGCTCTACGAGGTCGTCGACCGCGAGCGCATGGACGACACCTTCACCCGCGCCTGGGCCAGCTTCGACCCGATCGCGGAAGGTGAGCGCATCGGCACCCGCGCGGACGGCACGCCGGTGCTGGCGCCCTTCGGCGGGCGCATCGTCTTCCCGAACAACAACGCGGAACCCGGCCACGAGTGGTTCTATCTGGCAAAGCCCAGCGACCGCGTGTTGACTTGAGCTTCTGGCTAGAGTCGGCGGCATGAACGACACCACCGCTTCCGCCGCTGCCGCCACGAGCCCGCTGCAGCCTTTGCGCATCGATTTCGTCTCCGACGTCGCCTGCCCCTGGTGCGCCGTCGGACTGAAGTCGCTGGAGACCGCCCTCGCCCGCGTGCCGGACGTGCAGGTCGACATCCACTTCCAGCCCTTCGAGCTGAACCCGCAGATGGTGCCCGAGGGCGAGGACATCGAGGAGCACCTGACGCGCAAGTACCGCTCGACGCCCGAGCAGCGCAAGGACATCCGCGCGCACCTGAAGCAGCGCGGCGCCGACGTCGGCTTCACCTTCACCGAAGGCGCGCGCAGCCGCATCTGGAACACCTTCGACGCGCATCGCCTGCTGCACTGGGCGGGACTGCAGTCGGCGCAGGCGCAACGCGACCTGAAGCTCGCGCTGCTGACCGCGTATCACACCCACGGCAAGAACCCGGGCGACCGCGAGACGCTGCTGGAGACGGTGCGCGAGATCGGCCTCGATGCCGCCGAAGCGGCGCGTGTGTTCGACAGCGGCGAGTTCGCCGACGACGTGCGCGAATCCGAATCGCTGTGGCAGAGCCGCGGCATCAGCTCGGTGCCCGCGGTCGTGATCAACGAGAAGTACCTGATCTCGGGCGGCCAGCCGCCGGAGGCCTTCGAACAGGCGCTGCGCCAGATCGCCGCCGAACAGGCATGAGGAAGCCCCGGCCACCGAGCGGCCCTGAGCAGAACTCGGTCGGCAGGCAGCGAGTGCTGCTGGGGCCGGAATGGTGCTGGGGGTCCCTGGAGGGGCGCCCCCTGCACCGTGGAGTGCCCGCGCCAGGCTTCCCGAAGTCCCTCGAGTGACGTAACGGTTCCAAACGCAAGGGGGTTGTTCCGCTGCCGACAGGACCGCCAGACCTGAGACAATCACGCCATCGTTTGAACGGGGCCCGCGTCGTCCGCGTGGCCCCGTTTTCATTGCTGTCGCTGTATCGTTGTCGCGAGTTGTCGTCCGTATGTTCAAGAACCTGATCGTTTACCGTCTGGCTGCTGACTGGCAGCCCAATGTCGAGAAGCTCGAGGATGCGCTCGAGAACGAGCGTTTCGTCCCGTGCGGTGCCACGGAGGCGCTGTCTGCCGGCTGGGTGCCGCCGCGTGGCGAACCTGGCGCCCGTCTGCTCGAGGAGATCGGCGACCACTGGCTGCTGAGCCTCCGCATGGAGAAGCGCGTGCTGCCCGGCTCGGTCGTGCGCGAGAAGGTCGAGGAGATGGTCGAGCGCGTCGAGCTGGAGACCGGTCGTCGCCCTGGCAAGAAGCAGCAGCGCGACATGAAGGAGCAGGCCACGCTGGAGCTGCTGCCGCGCGCGTTCACGCTGCAATCGCACCTGCGGGTGTGGATCTCCCCCAAGCAGGGGTTCCTGATGGTGGACGCGGGCTCGATCGGCAAGGCCGATGAGTTGATCACGCTGCTGGTGAAGGCCGATTCGTCGATCAACCTGCACCTGCTGCAGAGCGCCGAGTCGCCCGCCGCCTGCATGGCAGCGTGGCTGATGGACGGCGTGCCGCCGAAGGACTTCGTCATCGACCGCGACTGCGAACTCAAGGCCGCCGACGAGATGAAGGCTGCCGTGCGCTACGCCCGCCACAACCTGGACACCGACGAGGTGAAGGCGCACCTGACCAGCGGCAAGATGCCGACGCGCCTGGCGATGACCTGGAAGGAGCGCGTGTCCTTCACGCTGACGGACACGATGCAGATCAAGGGCATCAAGTTCCTGGACGTCGTGTTCGACGGTCGCGACAAGCCGGCCAAGGACGAGGCTTTCGACGTCGATGCGGCGCTGGCCACCGGCGAACTCGCGCAACTGATCCCCGACATGATCGAGGGCCTGGGTGGCGAGCTGGACTTCATCGGCCAGTCGGCCAAGATCGCGGCGGAACATGCGCCGGGCGGCGCGACGGCCAAGCCCGCGGCCACCGAAGCCAAGGCGGCAAAGACACCGGAATCGGCCTCCTCCGCGAAGGACGAGGACCTCGCCACCGAAGCGGCGCCCTGGGACTGAGCCCGCCATGACGGACGCCCCCGCCGCGGACACCGACTGGGTGCGTCACGGCGCGGGCCACGACGGCCTCGATCGACTCGAGGCCTTTTTTCATGGCGAGGCCTACACGCCGCATCGCCACGACACCTACGCCATCGGCAGCACGCTGAGCGGCGTCCAGTCCTTCACCTACCGCTCAGCGCTGCGCCACAGCCTGGCCGGTCACACGGTCGTGCTGCATCCGGACGAGCTCCACGACGGACACGCCGGCACCGACGCCGGCTTCCGTTATCGCATGCTCTACCTGGCGCCGGCGCGGCTGCAGGAGATGCTCGGGGGCGTCGCCCTGCCCTTCGTGCCGGGCGGCGTGTCGACCGATCCTCGACTCGCTCGCGCGACGCGCGCGCTGCTGGCGCAACTCGCCGCGCCGCTCGACGCGTTGGAGCAGGACGACGGGCTCTTCGAACTCGCCACCGCGCTACAACTCGCGACCGGTTCATCGCCGCGGCCCGTGCGGGGCGACTACCGCGCCGCGCGTATCGCACGCGAGTTCATGGACGACCGACTGGACAGCGACATCACGCTCGAGGAGCTCGGCGCCGCCGCGGGGCGCGATCGATGGAGCCTCTCGCGCGATTTCCGCGCCAGCTTCGGCACCAGTCCGTATCGCTATCTGACGCTGAGACGGCTCGACCTCGCGCGACGGTTGATGCTCGCCGGGCAGACGCTCGCGGACTGCGCCGCCCACGCGGGCTTCTCGGACCAGAGCCATCTGACGCGCCAGTTCGCGAAGGCGTTCGGTGTCACACCAGCACGGTGGCTGCGCATGTCGGGCGCGCCGTGTTCGAACTAGCGCGGACCAGGCATCGGGCTCGGACTCGAAGTTGACGTCGAACCCCACGCACGATCGTTCAAGACGGAACGCAGGCGGGTCGCCAAGATGGGCGCTCCGACAGACTTCCACGCGCTGACCGCCTTGAATGCCATGACAACGCCTGACCCCCAGCCGATCCCCGGCCCCGCCCCGCTCCGGGACTACCGCGCCGTCAATCTCGCCGACAAGCTCTCACTGCTGCATGAGCAATGGTCGCAGCGCGTGGTGGCCGAGATGAACGACTACCAGTTCAAGATCGCCAAGGTCGAAGGCGAGTTCCTCTGGCACGCGCATGCCGAGACGGACGAGGCCTTCCTGGTCGTGGCCGGTGAACTGCGACTGGACTTCCGCGACGGCGCGGTCACGCTGCGCGCGGGCGAGCTGTTCGTCGTCCCGCGCGGCGTGGAGCACAAGCCCAGCGCCGCGCAGGGGACGCACATCCTCGTCATCGAGCCGCGCGGCGTGCTGAACACCGGCGCCGCGCACAACGAGCGGACGCAGCCGAACGACCGGTGGGTCTGAGAGGCGGACTGACGCCTCTTCCACCATCACGTCAACGTCGTGCGACAGCCGGATGGGTCGTCTGAGGGCGAGGCCGCGCGGGCGCGTCCGAGGATGGCCGATGCCTGGCCGACGCGAGGGAAGGCCGTGCGCTGAACAGGGCCATGCGAGCCCGGGCGTTTGCAACGAATCGCCTTGCGGCGCTGCCACTGAGCCAAGAGGGCGCTTTAGCGGAATGAACGCCGGCTGGTGCCTCCCGCGCCGGGGATTCCCCGGCGCCCTCGCCCTCCCGAACGCTCAGTTCTCGCGGTCGCGGCTTGTCGAGCGCAGCACCGCAAACCGGCATCGCCAGTGGCCTGCCCCTCGCGGGGACCCGCGTAGCGGGTGCTTGGGGTGCCGTCCAGGGTTGCCAGGCCTCGACGTCGGTCAGTTGAAGGAAGGCCGTGGCATCCGACTTCGCCAGGTGAAGCATCCGACGAATGAACTCATCCCTGAAAGACTGGGCCTCGATCCGATCGAAGCCCTCGACGGGCCTGGCGCCTTGCGCGATCTTGATGGCGTGGTGCAAGGCGTCGAGGAACCCACGTGTGGTCGCCGGAGCAGCGATGCGGTTGGCGTCGGCCTCCGCCACGGAGCCGCCGCGGACCCGCAGGGTCGCCATGAACTGCTCGGCCGAGCCTCGACGGCGGTGGCCGAAGTAGAGGACTTGCGACGCCGCTTCGCAGTCTCCGGGCAGCTCGCGCCGTTGGTCCTCTTCGCTGAAGCACACGACCGCGGTATCGCCCAGTTCCAGAAGCTCGACAGCCAGGGCGGTCAGTTGCTTGATCGCTCGCTCCCGCATTTCCGGGTCCCACCACTCCCGCTCCAGCCGACTCAAGTTGAAATGAAGCCCCTCCGACTGAACGCGCCGATCAAAGCGCGTCTCCGACGGGCTCAGGGGCCTCCGGACGGTGTGCGGCATCAGGACGCTGGTTTCTCCGCGCCAGGTCGTCGGGACATCGGGGCGCTCCCACCACTTGGCAGCGTCCGCGTCCGCAACTGAGGCTGAGGCTGAGGCTGAAGCGCCTTGGAGATTGTTCGATAGGTCGTACAAGGATCGATCTCTGCAATTGACAACGATCCTTGAGTAGCCTGTCCCTGCCGAACGTTCATGCTGCGAGAGCTCCCCGAGACGCAGCCGCTGCGCGACGAGTGACGTCCTAGAACAGATCCTGCTGTTCCCCGACCTGCTGCCCCGTTGCGCGCGCTTCGATCGCGAGGATCTTCAGCTTCGTCACGACGCCGCCCGGCGCGGAGAAGCCCGTGAGGTTCGCCGCCTTGCCGGCGGTCGGCGCGCCCATCACGCGATGGCAGGGCACGATCGGCGCGAACGGGTTGTGGCCCTCCGCGCGACCGACCGCACGCGCCGCGTTCGGCTGTCCGAGCCGCGCTGCCACCTCGCCGTAGGTCAGCGTCTGTCCCACCGGGATGCGCCGCGTGAACGCGAGCACCTCGCGGTCGAAGGCCGGCACGGCGCTGTCGTCGAGCTCGACCTCCAGCAGATCGCGCGCCTCGCCGTCGAGCAGCGCGCGCACACCGACGCAAGCCTGCTTCACCGGCTCGGGCAGGCGCTCGAAATCCGCCACCTCACGCCCCGCGGGGAAACGCACCTGCATGCGGTCGCGCGTGACGGACAGCGTCTCCTCTGGCAACTGCGAGCCGACGATGCCGCGCTCGGTCCACGCGATGCCGCAGTGGCCGAGCACCGTCGGATAGCAATGGAAGAACACCTGGGGCGCCATGGCGGGATGCTGAGCCGAGGCGCGGTCAGTTCGTGACAGGAGCCTGGGCGGCCGGCTCGATCGCCGCGTCGACGGGCGGCTTGAACGCGGGATGCAGGCTGGCGATCTCGGCAGCCTGCAGGCGGGCGGCGGTGGCGAGCTTCGCGACCTCGCGCGGCGCCATCGCCTTGAGCTTGTGATCCGACCACACCTGACGCCAGCGGCGCGCGCCGGGCAGGCCGTTCCACAGGCCGAGCGCGTGTCGCATCGCCTGCGACCACGGGCGGCCAAGCGCGACCTGCCGATCGAGATAGTCGAGCCACTGGTCCTCGACCTCTTCACGGCTGGCGACGGGGGCGGTCTGCTCGCCGAAGAAGCGCTGGTCCCACTGCGCCATCTGCCAGGGCTCGTGATAGGCCTGGCGGCCGATCATCACGCCGTCGACGTGGTCGAGCTGCTGGGCGATCTCGTCGTCCGTCTTGAGGCCGCCGTTGATGGCGATCGTCAGATGCGGGAATTCGCGCTTGAGGCGATGCACGAGTTCGTAGCGCAGCGGCGGGATGTCGCGGTTCTCCTTCGGCGACAGGCCCTGCAGCCAGGCGTTGCGCGCATGGACGAGGAAGACCTCGCAACCTGCGTCGGCGACTTGGCCGACGAAGTCGCGGACGAAGTCATAGCTCTCGATCCTGTCGATGCCGATGCGGTGCTTGACGGTGACCGGGATCGCGACCGCGTCGCGCATCGCCTTGACGCCGTCGGCGACCAGCGCGGGCTCCGCCATCAGGCACGCGCCGAACGCGCCGCGCTGGACGCGCTCGCTCGGGCAGCCGCAGTTCAGGTTGACCTCGTCGTAGCCCCATTGCTCGGCCAGCTTCGCGCAGGCGGCGAGATCGGCCGGTTCCGAACCGCCGAGCTGCAGCGCGACGGGGTGTTCCTGCTCGTTGAAATCGAGGTGCCGGGGCTTGTCGCCGTGCAGGATCGCGCCGGTCGTCACCATCTCGGTATAGAGCAGCGTGTGGCGGGTCAGCAGCCGGTGGAGATAACGGCAGTCGGCCGTCGTCCAATCCAACATCGGGGCGACGGACAGGCGCCAGGGGGAGAACTTCGAGGACATAGGGGGCGGATTATCCCGCGCCGCCCGGGATCGGGCGCCGGACGGGGCTTCCCCCGGCGTTCACCCGCCGCGAAGCCGTCAACCCCTCCTTAGAGGCAGCTTCTTGTTTCCAATTGCTTCAACGCCGCTGAAGCCGGCGACGCCGGGGCTTGCGTACGTCGTACCATCCCCGCCGCCTCCGCGGTCTCCTGCCTCACGTCCGATGTTCCCGTTCCGCCGCCCGCTCGGCTTCGCCAGCGGCCTTCCGCGCCTTCATGGCGCCGTCCTCGCGCTGCTGATCGCCGCGGGCGTGGCGCTGCCGTCTGCGCATGCGACGCAGACGCAGACGCAGAAAAGGGTCAAGGCGACGAAGGCGGCCACCTCCGGCCCGCCGGCGAACGAGCCGGCGTCGAACCTGGCGAAATCCGAACTTGCCGACATCGCCGACCTGCGCAAGCGGATGTCGGCGAAGACGGTGACCCTGACGCGGCATGCCGAGGTCGCCGACATCGCCATCCAGGTCTGGGCGCGGACGACGCTCCCGAAGAAGTACTACGTCGCCGTGACGCAGCAGGGCACGCTGCGGCGCACGCTCACCGCCAACGATGAAGCCGAAGCCTGGCGGAGCTACGACAGCTTCCGCCGGATGGCCGGCCTCGGCGAGGTGGGACGGCCGGTGCTGCTGGGACAGCAGATGACCGCCATTCCGGTGCAGCCCTTGCCCCCGCTGGCGCCCCCCCCGCCGCCTTCGTTCTCATCCCCACCGCCGGCCCGCACGCCGGTGGCCACCGCGGCGATCGGGATGTCAGCGCCGGAAGGCCTCACGCGCGCGCCGTCGTCGAGAAGCGATGTGCCCATGGCCGCCAGGGAGATCTCCGCGACGACGGGCGAGACCGTGGAGTCGCGTGTCGCCGGCTATGCGGTCGAGACACTGCGCCGCGCACGCTTCGGCGACGAGGTGGCGCGGCTGGTCTGGAGCGCCGAGAGCGCGCTGTACTTCGTGTCTCTCACGCGCCAGGGCTCGGTCGTGGTCATGCTGCGCAGCCGCGACGGCGCCGAGGCGACCCGGGCCTACGAGGACTACGTGCGGCAGGCCGAGACGCGCGCGGCGTTGCTGCAGGGACGCACGGCGGCGGGGCCGATGTCGTCGGCATCGCGCTAGCAGCGGCTCCTCGTCCTACAGACACCGCTCGGGGAACGGCGAAGACTCCGTGCATCCGGCCGCCACGGCCATCGAGAGGCACCTCATGATCCGCAAACTCAGCAACGGTCAGTACCGCCTCTATTCCCGCAACCCGGATCCGAAGACGGGGAAGCGCCGCAACCTCGGCACCTTCGACACCCGCGAGGCCGCGGAGAAGCACGAGCGGGAGGTGCAGTACTTCAAGCGGCATTGACCCCTCAAGGAGCTCGTGGTCCATGCCAGCCGTCACAGCAGTCGAATACCTCCTTCGCTTCGCGCTGTTGATTTCGCATTTCCTCCTCGGAGATATCGCGCCAAAGCTTGTAGTCGGCCATCACTCGACGCTCGCGCAATGTGGTTAGTTGCTTCGCCAAGTGATGGGCCACGCGCATCTGCCGCGCGGGACAAGACTTGGGAGGATCCGCGAGACGTTCGATCAGTTGCTGATGAACACCGTGGACCTTCCGGCTCGACGGGGTCGGTCGAGGAAGCGACTTCGCCCATTCCCGACAGCGGTGATACGCCGCGTAGTAGGCACGACTGATCATCGCCCGCCGACGCGCTTCGGGCGTATGTCCACGCAGGCCTTGCGCATGCACAAGCAGATCCTTGCTTGACGTCGACATCACTCGTCCTCCTCGTCGCAATCATCGTAATGATCGTAGGGGTCCAATTCGTCTTCACCGTCTTCGACGTCCTCGTCGCCGGCAGCCTCCTGGTCGACCGGACCGTCCCAGCGCCCCTTGAATGCGATCTGAAAGCCCAGCGACTGGAGATCACAGTCGATGATTCGCCATGAGCAGGCCGTCGACACCACATGCCCGACTTCCCAAGGGGCATCGATGCGCAGCTCGTAGCGCATGCCAACGAATCCTGCTTCCTTCGGCGAGAACGTCACTCGTGCCGGGCAATTGCACAGCTGCAGCGAATGTTCCTTCAGGACGTCCGCGGCCACCTGCAGCATCTGCACGACCTGCGACCAACGCAATCGGTGATGCCGCAACACCTGATCCATGTCTTCGGCGACTTGGTGCCAATCCACGGCCTTCGTCGATCCGGAACAGCTCCCGTCGCACGCCGTCGATGGCTCGCCGAACAGCGCCGTCGGCGCTGCAAGCAGAGCCACGATCTCGTCGAATTCCGCCACAGGCCGTCCTACCACCGGCGGTAGTCGTTTCACCAGATTCTTCGCCTGCGCCAAACGAACATCCATCACCATCACCGTCCTCGCTTTCTCTTGCACTCAAGCAGTCGTTCGATCCGAATGCATGCAGTGTCGAACCGGATCCGCCGATGTCGATTCCCCTTGAAGGGCGATTAAATGGGGGACACACCTTCGTGTGAGTCGCTCCCCCTGCACAAACCGATGCAGGTCATTGCGTCGAAGCCTCTATGCTTGAACGGAACCGGCCCGCCTCGGCGCGCCGACTACCAGAGAGCACAGGGAGACAACATGCGACTTTCCGTTCGACGCGGCCGTGGGCCGCTGCATGCACTGGCCTTGGCCTTGACCGTGGGATCGGCCGTGGGATCGGCCGGGCTGCTCGCGGGCTGCAACGGCGATGACGACGGGGACGGGACACCCGTTGCCAAGTTCAGTGCCGAGATCCGGCGCACCGCCCTGGGCGTGCCCCACATCAAGGCTGCCGACTGGGGCGGCGCCGGTTACGGGTACGGCTACGCGCAGGCGCAGGACGACCTGTGCACCATCGCCAACTCGATGCTCACCTTCCGCGGTGAACGCGCGCGCCACTTCGGCGCCGATGCCGTCATCCCCTTTCAGGGCACCATCGGCCAGCCGAAGAACCTCGACTCGGACTTCTATCACCGCCACGTCCTCAACGACGACGTGATGCAGCGGCTGATCGCCGCGCAGCCGGACAAGCTCAAGCAGCTCGTCGCCGGCTTCGCCGCCGGCTACAACCGCTACGTGCGCGAGATCAAGGCCGGCGCGGAACCCACCGCCCATGCGGCCTGCCGCAATGAGGCCTGGGTCGTGCCCGTGTCGGACACCGACATCTTCCGCCGCATGTACGCCGCGCACTTCGCGGCGGGCTACAGCAACTTCATCGCGCAGATCGCGAACGCCACGCCCCCCGCGGCGGCGACACCCGCGATGGCGACGTCCACGACCGTCATGGCGGCCGCAGCAACCAGAAAGCCCGCAACGACCGCAACGACCGCAACCACGGTACATGCTGCGGCGGCCAAGGCATCGCGACGTGCGCGCACTGCGGCGCCGCAGCGACTCGCCATCGCCACGCAGCACCTGCCCGACTTCCAGGTCGGCGGCAGCGACGGCGTGGGCAGCAACATGATCGGCTTCGGCACCGCCGCGACCGGCGACGGCAGCCCGCTGCTGTTCGGCAACCCGCATTGGTACTGGCGCGGCCCCGACCGCTTCTACCAGGCGCAGCTCACGATCCCCGGCGAACTCAACGTCGCCGGCACGTCCTTCCTGGCGATCCCGGTGATCCAGATCGGCTACACGGACAACGTCGCCTGGAGCCACACCGTCTCCACCGCGCGCCGCTACGGCCTGTTCCAGCTCACGCTGACGTCTGGCGACCCGACGAGCTACCAGCGCGACGGCGCCCCCGTGAAGATGACGGCCCGCGCGATCACCGTGCAGGTCAAGCAGGGCGACGGCAGCATCGCGCCGGTGTCGCGCACGCTCTATGAGTCGCAGTACGGCCCGATCGTCAACCTCGGCGCGCTCAACGCGGCGCTGGGCTGGAACACGAACACCGTCTTCGCGATCCGGGACATCAACGGCGACAACTTCCGCGTGTTCCGCGTCTGGCTGCGCTGGAGCCAGGCCAAGACGCTGGACGAGCTCGCCGCCATCCAGCGCGAGGAATCCTCGATCCCGTGGGTCAACACGGTCGCCGTCGCGCGCGGCAGCGGCCAGGCCTGGTACGCCGACATCGGCGCGATGCCCAACGTGTCCGCCTCGCAGCTCGGCAGCTGCGCGACGGCCTTGACGACCGCGCTCAGCGCCGCGCTGCCGCGCACGCCGGTGCTCGACGGCTCCAAGAGCAGCTGCGACTGGCAGAACGACCCCGACTCCAAGCAGCCCGGCGCGCTCGGCCCCGCCCGCATGCCCAGCCTGCTGCGCGACGACTACGTGCTCAACAGCAACGACAGCTACTGGCTGGCCAACACGGCCGCGCCGCTGACCGGGTATCCGGACATCCTCGGACCGGCGGGCACGACGTCGATCAGCTTCCGCACGCGGCTGGCGCATCTGCTGGCCCAAGGACGCCTGGCCGGCACCGACGGTTATGGCGGCAACAAGGCCACCAGCGAGACCGTGCGCGCCATGGTGCTCAACAGCCGCACGCTCACCTCGGAGCTCTTCAGGGATCAGGCGGTCGCGATGTTCTGCGCGCCGCCGACGGCGTTCACCGTGGGCGGCGATCCGGCCACGGGCGAGACCTTCAGTCCGGCGCGCAACGTCGACCCCACCGAGGCCTGTGCGGCACTGCAGGCTTGGGACGGCAAGGCGCTGCTGGCGTCACGCGGCGCGCACCTGTGGGACGAGTTCTGGACGCGCGCGTCGCGCATCCCTGAGGCCTCGCTGTTCGCGGTCCCCTTCAGCAGCGCCGATCCGCTGCACACGCCGCGCGACCTGAACGTCGCCGTGAAGACGACACTGCAGCAAGCCTTCGGCGCGGCGATCCTGCGCGTTCAGGCCAGCGGCTTCGCGCTGAACGCGACGCGCGGCGAAACGCTCTTCGCCACGCGTGGCAGCGAGAAGATCCCCCTCTTCGGCGGCTGCGGGCAGCCACAGGGCTACTACACGGTGGCCTGCGCGCTCAGCCGGCTGGACCAGGGCGGCTACGACCTCAACACCGCCACGAGCGCCAACAGCTACATGCAGGTGGTGCGCTTCCCCGGCGAGGGTGTCGAGGCCTACACCTTCCTGACCTTCTCGCAGTCGGACGATCCGGCCTCCGCGCACTACAGCGACTACACGCGCGCCTACAGCGCCGGGCAGTGGCAGAAGGTGCCCTTCTCCGAGGCCGACATCGCCAAGGACACGGCCTTCACGACGAAAACCATCAGCGAATAGCGCGACGGGCACGCGCTTGCTTGCGACGGCCTGACCGATGGCCAGGCGCGTCAGGTGCCTCGGCAAGGCAAGGCTGAGGTCAGGGCTTGCGCCGGCCATCGCAGCAGTCGAAGACCTCCTGCGCGAGCCCTACTTGCACGCTGAGTTCCCTTCGGTCCAGCTCCTCCGACAGCTTGTAGTCGGCCCGGACCCTCAGCTTTCGCAGTTCGTCGAGGCTGTCGCCAAGCCATCGGGAAAGATTGGCTTGTTCGCCGGTGCACTGCGTATCAGGCGTTTGAAGTCGCAGGATCAGGCGTTGATGGACGCCGCCGCGCCGCTTGAGCGGATTTCCACGAGCGGGCAACGATCGCTCCCACTCGAGGCAACGGTGATAGCTGGCGTAGTAGGCGCGGCTTGCCAGATTGCGCCGGCGTGCCTCAGGCACGACGAGCGGTCGTTCTTTCGCTTGATGAAGCAGGTCATGACTGGTGACGGGCATGGCACTTACCTCACTCAAGGTCCGCTTCACGGCGATCCAGTTCGGCCAGTTCTTCCTCGGTCCATTCGCCGACGAATCCGAACATGAAACCATGCCGATGCAGGTCGCGATCGATCAGGCGCCAAATGAACTTGTCGGTGAGCGCCCGAGCCACCTGATGAGGCGCGTCAATTCGGAGGTCGTAGCTGAAGCCGGGCTCCTCCATCTCCGGCGGATAGATGTCGACACACTCGGGATTGCCGCGACAGATTTTCAGGCCACTCTCGCGCAACACTTCCGCTGCGACCTGCAGGACTTCCACCATCGTTGTGGCCGTCATCCAATGCTCTGCTGCTGTCTGATGCGCGACTTGCAGCAACTCATCCCAATCTACGCGTGGGCACTTGGCATTCGGATCGACCTCCTTGTCCGCAGGTTCCCCGAACAGCGCGCTCGGTTCTCGCAGTATTGCCACCAGATCATCGAAATGGAACGTCTGTCGGGGCGGAAGCTGCGACATGCCAGCCACCACCATGGTTGCCCGTTCCAACTGCGCATTCATCGTCATTGCACATCTCCTGTTGCCGAGTCCTCGACCCGGGAAGGCATGCAGTGTCGAATCGGAAGCGCTGTTGTCGATTCCCCTCGAAGAGCGAATCGATGGGGGAAATCACTTCGAGTAGGTGAGTCCCCCTGCACATACACATGAGGGCCATTGCGAGGGGCCCGGCGATGCTCACGGCCCCATTGCTTGCAGTGCCTGCGCCGCCTCGGGGCGCCCGGGCTGCGCCTCGCGCAGCGCGATGAGCACGCGCCGAGCCGCCGCCGCATCGCGCGGCGCGAGTGCGTTCGCCATCTGCAGCAATGGGTCGTAGGCGGGGCGGAAGTCCGGACTCAAGCGCAGGGCCTCGAGCAGCGGATCGCCCACCTGCGCCAGCATCGCCGCCGGATCGGTAACCGGACGCGCCGATCGTCCGGCTTCGAGGAATCGATCGCGCGCCCGCCAGTACGCGGCGAGTCGCCGCGCCTCATCCGGCGCCTTCAGGCCGACGTCCGACGGCGCGGCGCTCACCTGGTGCAGGAACTCGAAGAGCCGCTCCTTCGGCGTCGATGCCGGCGCGTACACCAGTCGCGGCGCCAGGTACGCGACGATCGGGCGGTCGTCCGTGTTCATCGGAAACTTGCCCGCGAAGGCCGCCAGCGACCGCGGCCCCGCGACGATCGCGCCGAGCATCGCGAACTCGTCCTCGATGCCGAAGTCGGCCAGCGTCCGGCCATCGCGCCTCGCGGGCGAGAGCTCGACACGCGCGTGCCATGCCGACAATGTCGATGTCGATGTCGATGAAGCCGCCCCGCGCCACGCATCCGCTTCGCGCCGGCCCACGAGCCCGATCACCGGCGTCTCCAGGCTGTTGGCCGCCAGCACCGCGATCGCCTCGGGGTACACCGCCAGGAAGGCGCGCGTGACGCTGCGCAGGCTGTCGAGGTCCAGCTGGTGCAGCGGCAGCCACTGGCAGAACAGGCCACGCGGCGCCAGGCGTTCGCGCACGGCGGCGAAGTGCTCGCGCGTGTAGAGCGCACCGGAACCGCTGCGCGCCGGATGGAAGTTGTCCGAGACGATCACGTCGTAGCGCGCTTCGGACGCGCGCACGAACCGCCGCGCGTCCGCCGCGACGAGGCGCGGCAACGCGGCGTCCAGCCCCAGCGCCCGCGTGAAATGCGGCGACGCATCGATCACCTCCGGCAGCAGCTCCACCGCGTCGACCTGCAGCGACGGTTCCTGCGCCGCGACGCCAGACGTCGCGCCGGTGCCCAGGCCCAGGAACAGCGCGCGACGCGGCGCCGGATGCAGCAGCACGGGCAGCAGCGCCTGTCGACCATCCACGAACAGGCTCGCGCTGCTGCCTTCCTGCTGGCGGTTGTTGATGCGCAGTCGCGCCACGCCCGCCACGTCCTCGACGACGCTGACCGCGGCCATGCTGCCCTCGGCGTAGCTGACGAGATGCGCGCCGTCAGGCAGGTCGACGAATGCGAGCGGCGCGCCAAGGATGGCCATCAGCGCGAGCGCGACCATCGCGGCCGCAGTCCCGATCGCAGTCCCCATCGCAGCCGCCGTCGAAGTCCCCGTCGCGGTCGCCGTCGTTGGCGTCGCAGTCGACGTGGCGGCTGCGGTCGCTTTCATCGGCGCGACTGTCGGACGTCGCCACGCCCGCGCCCCGACCATGGCGGCGGCAAGGTAGCCGCCGGCAATCAGCAGCAGCGCGGTCTTCGGTCCGCACCATGGCGCGACGACGACGCCAAACAGCGGCGCGGCCATCGCTGCTCCGACCGTGTTCACCGCAAGCGCACGCCCGAAGGCAACGCCCTGCCCCATCGCCTGCGCGCCCAGATGGCTGAACCACGCACCCATCGCCAGGGTCGGCAGACCGAAGGCCGCCGCCGCAAGCAGCGCTTCGGCGCCGAGCGCCGCCGCGAAGCCGGTACTGACCAGCCCGATGGTCCCGGCCTTCAGCATCGGCGCCGTCCACAACGCGGCGAGGCCGAGCAGGCAGGCGGCCGCCAGCACGCCGGGCAACACCGTGGACAGCCGCTCCTCATTCCATCGTCGAAGCCAACGCTGATAGCACGCCGCGCCCATCGACGTGCCGACGAGGTAGACGGCCAGCAGCAACGCGAAGGTATAGACCGTGTCCTCGTTGAGCTGGCTGAGCACGCGCACGACGACGACCTCGTAGCCGATCCCCAGCAGGCCGCTGACCGCGAGCAACGCCAGGGCCCGCGTCCAGCGAGCGCCGGTGGGCCCGGAACGGTGCGTGGGGGTCCCGGACGGGAGCCCCCATGATCGTGATGGGCCGCGCTTGGCCGACCGCCCGCAGGTGCTGCGGAGCTTGCGTCATTCGCGCCGGCGCGCCGGTCCTGAAGCCACCGCCACGCCGCGACCACGCACAGGGCATTCATCGCCACGCAGACCCCGGCCGTCGCCGCCAGTCCGAGGGCCGGCACCAGCCAGAACGTCGCCAGCAGCACGCCGAGCACGGCACCAAGCGTGTTGGCGGCGTAGAGGCCGGCGATGGAACGTTTCCCCTCGCCAGACTCGCCTGCCTCGCCTGAGTCGGCACCGAGCACCCGTTCGATCGCCGGCAGCGTCGCGCCCATCGCGGCGGTCGCGGGCAGCAACAACAGGAAGCTCGCGCCGAAGGTCACCATCCATTGCCACCACGCGGGGGGCTCCGCGCCGATCCAGTGCTCCACCGCATCGCCGACCGGTTGCATCAGCACGATCAGCGCCAGTCCCCACAGGCCGATCACGGCCTCGCAGGCGAGGTACCCACGCAAGGGGGACGCCGATCGCTCGATCCGTCCGCCCAAGGTGATCGCGCCCAGCGCGAGCCCGCCGAAGAACGCCGTGACCACGGCGAGCACCGCCGCCGCCTCGAAGCCGAGCCACAGTGCGCACTGCTGCGTCCAGACCATCTGGTAGCCGAGCCCCGCGAATCCCGACAGGCCCATCAACACCAGCGCCACACGGCGCGCGCTGCTCCGTGACGCCGCCGACGCGGAGTCGACGGCGGCAGGCGGATCGGCGGGCGTCAACGACACCGTCATCCGCTGAACCCGATCGTGTAGCCCCACGAGTTCAGGCGCGCCGGGATCGCGTTGAACGCAAGGCTGATGCGCGTCTGGCCGTCGTTGGGCGGCACCGCATGCATCAGGTAGCTCGGGAACAGCACCAGGTCACCGGGCGACGGCGAGGGGCTGATCCACTTCTCCGCATTGAACGGCCCCGCGACCATGCCGGGGTGGTCGTTCTTGAAGCTGAAATCGGTGCCGCCCGGCGACTTCATGAACACGGTCCGCGCCGAGTCGTCCGTCCCCGTCAGGTACACGATCCCCGAGGCGAAGCTGTTGGCATGGTTGTGCATCGCCTGATGGCCGCCGTGCGCCATCACGTTGACCCAGAGCTCCTTGACGCCCCAGGCCATGCGTTCGCCGAAGAGCAGCGCGCCGAACTCCGACAGCGGCCCCGCCAGCAGCCCCGCGACGTCGACCAGCAAGGGGCTGTCGCCCGGTTGAAGCATCCGCGTGTGCACCAGCTTCGCGGAGCTGTTGTTGTCCCGCACGGCCTCCGCGCTGAAATGCGCCACGAGGGCCGCCACCAGCGTCGGCGGCAAGGCGCCCGGCACGCGCATCACGGGCGTGGGGAACAGACTGAAGGTTTCGGATGCAGGCATCGACGCTCCCCCTCACCCGGCGATCGCCGCGATGCGCAGCCACGACCAGTACGCCGCCGCCGAGCCGATCAGGTACAGCAGCGCGGTGCGCAGCCGCCCGGTCCACGGCCATCGGCGCGAGACCCGCCACAGCGCCCAGCAGGCGCCGACCGTCATCAGCTGGCCGATCTCGACGCCGACGTTGAAGGTCAGCAGCGCGACCAGCAGGTGGTTCTCCGGCAGGCCGATCTCGCGCAACGCGCCGGCGAAGCCGAGGCCGTGCACCAGTCCGAACAGGAAGGCCACCAGCGCCGGCCAGCGGCGCGCCAGCGTCTCGCGGCCCTTCGATGGTTTCAGCGCCTCGCACGCGACCAGCACGATGGACAGCGCGATCGTGGCCTCCACCGGCGGCGGCCGCAGCTGCAGCCAGCCCAGTGCGCTCATGCCCAGCGTCAGGCTGTGCGCCGCGGTGAACGCGGTGATCGTCCACAGCAGCTGGCGCCGGAAGCCCACCAGGAACAGCAGCCCGATGACGAACATCAGGTGGTCGATGCCGGCCAGAATGTGCTCCACGCCCAGCAGCGTGTAGGCGCGGGCGATCTCGCCCATGCCGCGCCTGTCCTGCGCCGAGCCGAACAGCTGCACCGACGGCTGTCCTGCCGTCAGCGTGTAGACGCTGGTCTGGCCGTCGATCCAGAACACCTTCACCAGCGCGGCCGAGTACTGGCGGCCGACGCCGTCCATCGTCAGCGTGCCCGTCAGACCCGACTTGCCGCAATGCAGGTTCAGGCCTTCCGCCGTGCAGCCCTCGGGCCACGCCGGCGCGAGCACTTCCTCGGCGGCGCGCTTCTCGCTCGCCGTCCATTGCCAGATGAATTCGCCGGGCGCGGTCTCGCGCACCTGCATCTCGGCCATGCTCATCTCGTGCGCCCGCGCACTGCCGCCCGCCAGCGCGGCCGCTGCCATCAGCAGGCCGAGCATCCGTCGCATCCAGAGGCTCATTTGGATTCGCCTCCGAGGGCGGCGGCCGGCGCGGTGGTCGACGTGATCGCCGCTGTCGCCGCTGTCGCCGTCGTCGCGGTGGTCTCACGGCGGATCGTGTACTTGCGGCTCAGCGCGAGGACTGCCGCACTGCGCTGCTCCGACAGCGTCGCATCGGTCCAGTCCTGCAGCACGACGCCGCGCAGCCTGTTGAAGTCGCCGGGTCGGGCCGGTGTCGTCGAGACCAGCCGCATGGCGCGCCAGGCCGGATTGCCGCCTTCAACGGTGCGGAACACACGCCATTCGCCGACGGTCGACGACTCGATCGCCTTCGCGAAGTCCGCGCCGTAGCTCTGCACGAGGTTGGCATGCGGCCGGCCCTTGAAGACGCGCAGGCCGGCACCGGTGTCGCCCGATGCGCCGCCGTTCGCTCCTCCCGCGCCGCCGTTGAGCTTCGCGACGAAGGCGCGCAGGGCCGCCTCATCGGCGTCGCCGGCCAGCACGGCCTCCTCGAAGTCGAAGCGCGCGGGATCGTCGTACTTCTCGCGATGCGACTCGAACCAGCCGCGCAGGTGCGCGTCGTCGGCCGGCGGCAGCTTCACGCCGGCGTCGATCATGCTGAGCGACTTGAAGATCACGCGCTCGCGGATGGCGGTGTCGCCCTTGTCGAGCTGCAATGCGAGGCCTTCGCGGTACAGCACCTCGTTGTCGAGCCAGACCTGGCGCAGCGCGGCGAGCTCCTTCGCATCGGGCGCGCGGCCGCGCGAGGCGGTGAACACCTGCGTCGCCTCCGCATCGACCTCGGGGCCGACGACGATCCGCATCGGATCGTCCGCGCGGCTGACCATCACGTGGTCCACGCCGAACAGCACGCCGCCCAGCAGCAGGAAGTGCAGCAGCGGCTCGCGCGTCCACGAGGGCCAACCGCCCTTGGACGACGAAGAAGAGGTAGAAGCAGCGCGCGCTTCGGCGGGGGGCATCGTCATCGACATGGCAATCGGATCACTTCTGAAAATGGAAATGCGCCGCGCGTCGAAACGCGCGGCGCCGAGGGCTTCAGTGCGACTGGGTTACTTCACACCTGCCACTTGCGTCGAACCGCTGACTTCGATGTAGACCGGGTTGCTGTAGAACCAGAGGTCCGACCAGGCGGCCACGTCGTAGGCCACGTACTTCACGCCGCCGACGGTCGGGAGGTGGTTCGGGCAGCCGTCGATGGTCGTGCCGGTGTAGGTCGCGCCGTTGGCCGGGACGTTGGTCCCCACCGTCGTGCAGGCGATGCGCAGCTTGGAGGAGTCGTTGGCGTTGGTGTACAGGTCGGCCAGCGGATTGCCGCTGCCGTCGGTCTCGAATGGCACCGACGCCGGCAGGTTGGAGCCGCGCAGCCGCACGTACTGCGAGGTCGTGACCGCCGGGATGCGCGTGCTCATCTTCAGGAACTGCGTGCTGTCCGCGCCCGAGATCACCTTGACCCACGGCGACGAGCCGGCGCCGTTGAAGCTGCGGATCACCGCGGCCGTCGTGTTCTTCGCCGCGGCGGGGACGTTGGCCAGGCCGGTGGTCGTGCCGTCGGTGCGCAGCCAGTTGGTGTTGCGCGGCCATTCGCCGGCGTAGTCGGCCGAGCCCGGCGCGCGGTAGCCGCTGACCAGACCGCGGATCAGATCGATGTGGTCCAGCACCGGCTGGTTGATCGGCTGCTCGATGCCGACCTGCTTCAGCGACGGATTCGGGAAGCTGTAGGGCGAGTAGTTCGTGCCCGCCGGATCGCGCACCGCGACGGCAACGACGAGCTCGGCGCCCGGACGCACCACCAGCTTCTCGCCCATCGTGGCGCAGCCGGCCACGTCGGTGTCGGTGTTGCCGGTGGCGGCGTTCAGCGCGAGCTGCTCCACCGAGGCGCTGCTGCGCGCGCCCGGGCCGGCGTAGGACGCGCAGACGACCACGGCCAGGCGATCGATCAGTTGGCCGGTCGTCGACCAGGCGTTGCCCGAGCGCAGCCCGTTGACGATGGCTTGCGGGCGCAGCTTGTCGGTGCCGTTGCGGACCATCGCGTAGGTGCGCTGGTACTCGCCGGGATAGAAGTCCTGCGTCGAGCGGCGGTCATCGGGACCGAAACTGCCGCGGTTGTGCCAGTCGGAGCTGGCGAAGAACCAGAAGTTGCGGCCCTCGCCGAGCAGCGCGTCCCACACGCCGCCGACCACGCCCGCGTACACGCCGGTGCCGCCGAAGGTCGTGCCGCCGACGGAGTCGACCTTCTCGCTGCCGAAGGTGTTGCGGTTGACCTGGTACTCGCCGCGGTTGGCCGAGGCGCCGTGGCCCGGCTGCGATTCGAAGCCGAAGGCGATGCCCGGGGCGGCGTTGTTGAAGTTGCGCAGGTGCTCGACGTTGAAGCCCTGGTTGCCGTCGGCGTAGAACGGACCGGCGCGCTCCAGGTGGGCCGGCACGTAGTAGCTGGCGGTCGCATGGTTCTGCGCCATCCACTTCAAGGCCTCGACCGTCTTCAGGTGGCCGCGCGTGCCGACGCCGGCGCCGCTCGCGGGCATCAGTTTCTGGGCCTGTGCGTTCCAGCTCACGTCGGCCTGGCTGTTGCTGCCCGGGACCGCGCAGTTCCAGTTGTTGCCCACGTTGGAGCCGGTGACGTTGCCACGGCTGCGGTCGGTATCGCCGCGGTCGAAGCAGTACGACCATTGCGCCAGCGCGTCCGCGTTGCCCAGCGCGGCGAAGCTGCCGCTGGCGGGCAGCTGCGTGGCATCGATGCCGTTGGGCATCTGGCCCGTCACGATGGACATCGAGCTGTGCTCATGGCCGGCCACCACCGATTCCATGCCGATGAACAGCGGCAGGTTCTTCGCGACCGACAGGTACTCCAGCAGCGGGTACTGGAACTCCTGGATCGACTGCCAGCGCCACATGTTGCCGTTGCCGCCGACGCCGCCGTTGTCGCCCTTGATCGCGGCCGCGCCGATGCTGGCGGACCAGGTCGTCGTCGGACCCTGCCCTTGCACGAACGGGTAGGCCGGCGTGGACAGCGAGGCGTCCTCGACCAGCGTGCAGTTGCGGTTGCCGTTGCCGCCGTGGCCGGCCTGGACGAACCAGTCCAGGCCCCAGGGGGTGTCCTGCTTGTCGGTGACCTTCTTCACCAGCTTCTGCATCGAGATCGAGCCGTCCGAGCAGGTGGTGTGGTTGTGGAAGTCGCCGCTGACGTAGCGGCCGGGGGTCTTGCCCGCGGCGGCGGCCGGTGCCGGCGCAGTGGTCAGCGAGAGGGAGCCGAGGGCGGCGAGCGCGGCGAGGGCGACGTCGCGTCGGGCGAAGGGGAAGCGCATGGTGGTTGCTCCAGGAGTCAGCGAGGACCGGATGAGGAAAAAGTCACGCGCAGCGTAGAAAGCCGGCTTGACCGAGCCGTGACAGCGCCGTGGCAGGACCCGGAATCGCGTCCCCTGAAACCGGGGACGCGGGAAACCCGTGGAACGAGACTTCCGTCACGCGACTGCCTTGGACGGATTCGAGACTCGCGGCCGAAGCGTCCCGACGTGCCGGCCCGATCCGCGCGGTTTGCATGCGGGAGGCAACCCCTGACCCCCCACCGGAGAACCTCCATGAAGCGTGCTGCTTCCACCGCCTTGCTGTCCCTGGCCGCGCTGTCGGCCCTCGCCCTGTCCACGGCGCCGGCCCATGCCGCCAACGCGTGGATCGACTTCGACGGCCCGACGAGCTTCGCGTCGGTCGCCGACTACTACAACGGCGGCACCGACGGCGCCGGCCTGAGCGGCGCCAACCTGGGCGTGTCGTTCAGCGGCTCGATCCTGGGCCTGGCCAACGACGGCCTGGCGGACAGCCCGAGCGGCAACTACTTCAGCAACGCCCCGACGATGGGCGGCGTGATGTTCAACAACATCGGCGAGACCGGTCTGATGAACGTCGCCAAGGGCTTCACCGGCGAGGTGTCGCTGTACTACTCGTCGGCGAGCGCGCTGGCCAGCGCGGTCACGATCTACAGCGGCCTGAACGGCACGGGCTCGATCCTGGGCTCGTTCTCGCTGGCCAACAACGCGCAGCTGGGCTGCTCGGAGTCGTCGTACTGCCACTTCGACCTGGCGTCGGTGAGCTTCGCCGGCGTGGGGCGCTCGCTGGTGTTCAGCGGCGGGCTGAATGGCGCGATCGACAACATCGCCATCACGGCGGTGCCGGAGCCGGGTACCTACGCGCTGATGCTCGCCGGCCTCGCGGCCGTCGGGTTCGTGGCGCGGCGCAAGCGGTCGTCGTGATCGACTGATCCGCGTCGGATTCGACCGCCGCACCGAGTGCGGCGGTCGATACTCACCAATCGCAGGCCGCGAACAGCTTTCGGGCGTCGGCGATCTGGTTCTCGACGTCATTCGGCTTCAAGTCCTCATCGAGGAAGTAGTCGGCGGTGACCCGCCTCTTGCGCTGCCGAAGCATCAGATTGGCAAGTAATTTTCCCTGACGCCTCTGCTTGGGCGTTCCAGCGTGGCTGCGCGCGATCAGTCGTTCGATCAGTTGTTGGTGGACGCCTCCACCTGGTTGCTTTGCGTTGCGGCGGGAGGCCGGCGCACCCTCCAGACGAAGGCAGCGGTGGTACGACGCGTAATACGCACGTGAAATCGTACCGCGCTTGGAAGGCTCATCCGCCTCGGCGGCCTGTTCGCTGGCGTATGTCATGAGGGCTTCGGGACTGGTCGTCATGGACACTCCCCATCAGTCGATCGGCTTGTCGCTTGCGACATCCGCGTCGTCGACGGCACTTTTTCCGCTGCAGAAGCAAAAGCAGAAGCAGCCGCTATCTTGCGCATCGGCATCGATCACCTGATCGTCAAGCTCATGATTGAGACGGCTCACCTGCCCCGGTGCCACGTCGACGCTCAATTGAATGAACACATGCAAGGGACCTTCTTCGTCCATGAAGACGATCCAAGGGCCTCCGCTGCAGATCTTGATGCCGTGCTTGCGAAGCACGGCGGCACCCAGGTGCAACTGAAAATGGAGGTCGCTACAACGGCCCTGCCATTGCTCGAAACAGTCAGCGAGCTGCTTCGCGACGCAATCCCAGTCGAGCGGCTTCGCATTGACGTGCGCCGGTCGCACGGAAGGCGGGCCAAAAATCAGTTCCGGATAGCGAAGCACACGAACCAGAGCCTCAAGCCCATCCATGACATCGTCGTGCGCGCCCTCGACACCCATCTCCACAGGCACGTCGGCGGTCGGAGCCCGTCCTGCGACGACCTGCGGCGTCCAAGCCGGTTCGACCTCCGGCGCGAGCACCGATTCACGTTCAAGAATCACCATCACATCTCTCCTGTTCAGCTGCGACAACCATCGAGCTCACGGCTCGGATGCATGCAGTGTCGAAGCGAAGAGGCGTTTGTCGATTCCCTCCGAAGGGCGTTCTGATGGGGGGCGTTGATTGAAGTAGGTCAGTCCCCCTGCGTCTACGCAGAAGGGGTCATTGATTCAGCGCGGCGTCAGAAGCTGCGGCGCAGCGTGACGCGCACGGTGCGCGGTTCGGCGGGATGCACGTGGCGATCGGCGACCGGTGTGGCCTCGCCGGGCAGCTGCGACTCGTAGTAGTACTCGATGTCGTTGACCTTGCGGTCGAAGAGATTGAAGACGTCCAGCGTCAGCTCGGTCTTCGTGCCGAAGCGCCGGCTCACGCGCAGGCTGGTCGTCAGCGACGAATGGGAACGCACGCTGTTGTCCTCGATCAGCGCGCCGCTGCCGAGGTAACGCCATTGCAGGCTCGCCGACCACGGGCCCACCTCGCGCACGGTCACGCCCATCGAGGCCACCTGGTCGACCGCATTCGGAATGCGATTGCCAGCCGGATCGGCGTCGGAGAAGCGCGCGTGCGTCCACGCAAGGTCCGCGTCGATCAGCAGCCAGGGCAGCGGCACGTAGCGGTTGTTCCACTCGATGCCGCGCCGCCGGCTCGGCCGGTTGGCCTCGGTCGCGCCGGCGTCGCCGACGTAGACCAGCTCCGAATCGAAGTCCAGCTTCCACAGCGCCACCGAGCTCTGCAGCCCGGGCACGATCTCGCTGCGCAGGCCGAGCTCGTAGCCCCTGGCCTTCACCAGACCTTGCGCGGGGTCGCTCGCGCTGGTCACCCCGCGCGCGTCGTTGCTGTGGAAGCCGCGGCCGGCGTTGACGAACAGCTCCGTCTTCGCCCACGGCCCCAGCACCAGCGAGAACTTCGGCGACACCAGCGTCGCGCGCTCGCTGCCGGAGTTGCCCTCCCCCGCGCGGTGCTCCACGCGGAAGCGCCCCTGGTCGGCGCGCACGCCGAGCACCGAACGGGCCCACGGCGCGAGCTCGACGCTGGTCTGGCCGTACACGCCGGACAAGGTCTCGCGCACATCGTCGTCGCGCGTCGTGTCGGTCGCCGGATCGACGACCACGCGCGCCACCGTCTTGAACAGCCCCACCCGCGCCCGGTCCTGGCGCACCTGGAAGCCGAACTCGGAACGCGCCGGCAGGCCGCCCAGCACATGGTCGAACGCGTGACTCCCGCTCAGGCCGTAGACCTGGCGGTCGTCCTTCTGCGCGAACTGGTCGCCCACGTCGGGGCGCTCCATCGCGTAGGTGAAGTTGGAATACAGCGCCAGTTGATAGGCCATCGCATAGGCGGCCAGTCGCGTGCTGCGGCCCTCGGCATCGCGCTGCCATTCGGCGGACAGGCTGCTGCGGCGCGTGTTGCCGCCGTCGTTCGGGTCGACCGCATCGAAGCGCCCGAAGGGCCGCCCGTCGAAGCGGCCCGCATCGATCAGCCGTTGCGGCACCTGGTCCGTCGAGGTCCAGTCCGCGCGGTAGTCCATCAGCCCGATGCGCCAGCGGTCGCCGCCGGTGCCGCCCGTGCCCGCGGTGCCACCCGACAGGCTCAGCACCACGTTGCGACGCTTCAGGTCCTCCGGCAGCTGCCACGGACCGTCGTTGCGCATGCCCTCCGCGGCGCCGAGCAGTTGCATGCCGCCGCCGATGGCCGTCGAACCGGCCGCCAAGGCGCGCCGGTACTTGCCCTCCCCCAGCGTGAGCGCGACGAAGGGATCGTCGAGCCGGCGGAAGTAGGCGATGTCCGCCGACCCCGCGGCCGCGAAGTCGCCGTTGCCGGCGAAGTACGGCCCCTTGCGGTAGTCGATGCGCTCGACCAGTTCCGGGATCAGGAAGTTGAGGTCCGAGTAGCCCTGCCCGTGCGCATGGCTGGGCATGTTGACCGGCAGCCCCATGACCGTCGTGGCGAAGTCGGTCCCGTGGTCCAGGTTGAAGCCGCGCAGGAAGTACTGGTTGGCCTTTCCGTCGCCGCTGTGCTGCGTGACGATCAGCCCCGGCACGAACTCCAGGACCTCGCCGGGGCGCAGCGCCGGGCGGCTCTTCAGCAGTTCGGCGCGCACCGCGCCCTGCGAGGCCGCGTCCGTCGTGCCGACGCCGTTGTCGTAATGGCGGCCGTTGAGCTCGACGCGGTCGAGCGCGACCGGCTCGGCCCTGGCGACCTGGACGGGTGTCGCCGCCTCGTCCCGCGGCGTGGCGGTCGCCTTGGCGGAGGAGGCGTCGACGCTCCCTGGAATCTGGGCACACGCGGGGCCGCAGACCGCCAACACCACCGCGCCGATGCGCGCCCTGTTCGCGGCCCTGGGCCCTCGCCTGATCGTCATCCGTCCGTCGCTCCGAGATCCCTCCGCACGGGAGGTGCGCAGTGCGGCGACTCTAGGCGGACGCTGTGAAGGTTCTCTGAAAACGCGGGGGTCGGGTTTTGCCCGTCACTGACGTGGGGGACAACGCGGACGATCAGTCGAGCCCGCGCAGCGGGTGCTCGACGGCCGTCCAGGGGCTCTGGAAGAAGGCCTCGACATCGGCGCGCGTCACGTCCTCGACGCGGGCCGGGTGCCATTTCGGCGCGTGGTCCTTGTCGATGGCCAGTGCGCGCACGCCCTCGACCGTCTCGCTGGCGGCGCCGGGCCGGAGGTGGAAGCAGTGATGCACCAGGTCGCGCTCCATGCGCAGGTCGTCGGCCAGGCTCATCGACGCAGCGCGCCGGATCTGCTCCAGCGTCACCGCCATCATCAGCGGCGAGCGCTGCTTCAGCGTCGCCAGGGTGTGCTGCGCCCAGGGATCGGCGTCCGCCTCGAGCGAGGCGAACAGCGCCGGCACCGAGGCCGCCGAGAAGTGCCTGTTGATCAGCGCCCGCAAGTTCCAGTGCTCGGCGACCGGCGCCAGGTCCACGCGCTCCATCACCGTCGCGACCACGTGCTCGGCGCTGTCCTGCACGCCGGTGCGGAACGCCTCGACGATCGCCGGGAGCTCGCTGCTCTGGACGAAGACATCGCCCAGGCCGAGCTCGATCGCGTCGCCCGCGCCGATGACCTGGCCGGTCAGCGCCAGCCATTCGCCGCTGCGGCCGGGGCAGCGCGACAGGAAGTAGCCGCCGCCCACGTCGGGGAACAGGCCGATGTTGGTCTCGGGCATCGCGAGCCTGGAGTGCTCCGTCAGCACGCGCAGCCGCGCGCCCTGGCTGATGCCCATGCCGCCGCCCATCACGACGCCGTCCATCAGCGCGATGAAGGGCTTGGGGAACTGGTGGATCCGGTGGTTGAGCGCGTATTCCTCGGTGAAGAACGCGTCCAGCGCGTCGTCACCGGCGAGCGCGGCCTGGTGGAAGAAGCGGATGTCGCCCCCGGCGCAGAACGCCGCGGGTTTGCCCTCGCGGCCCGCGCCCATCAAGGCGACGGCCTGGATCGCGGGATCCTTTGCCCACGCGGTCAGCAGCGCGGTCATGTCGCGGATCATGGCCAGCGACAGCGCGTTCAGCGCCTGCGGACGGTTCAAGGTGATCAGGCCCAGGCAGCCGTTGACCTCGGCCAGGACCTGCCCTTCGGATTGCAGCGACGGAATCACAGCGACATCTCTCCACTCGTAGAAGCTGCCGGGCGGCGCCACGCGGCCAGCAGCTCATTGCCTATCAATGCGGCCAGCACCATAACACCGCCGAGCAGCGCGGCCCGCGATGGCGCCTCATCCGCCAGCAGCCAGGCCCACAGCACGCCCAGCAGCACTTCCATCAGACCCCAGCAGCGCCACCTCGGCCGCCGGCAGCACCCGCGTCAGCCGCACGACGATCAGGCACGGCAGCGCCAGCTGGAACACGCCCAGCCCGGCCAGCAGCAGCAGGTCCCGCCCCGAGGCCGCGAACGGCCAGGCCAGCGGCAGCGTCGCCAGCGCCGACAACAGCGCGCCGAACCAGACGGCGGGCAGCAGGTCGGTCTCGCCGTCGCCGGCGCGCGCCTGCAGCAGCGTCCAGTTGCTGGCCGCCGCGACCGGGACCGCCAGCGCGACGCCCATGCCCAGCCACGCGGCCGGGCCGGCGCTCATCTCGTTCGCGAACATCCAGGCGATGCCCGCACTCGCGACCCAGATCGCGAACCAGGTCTGCGCCGCCAGCCGCTGATGCAGGAAGACGCGCGCGAACAGCGCCGTCAGCAGCGGCCCCAGCGCCATGGTCACCAGCACGTTGGCCACGCCGGTCATCGTCAGCGCCAGCATGAAGGCCGTGTACATCACGGCCCAGCACAGGCCCGAGCCCAGCACCGACGGCGAGCGGCGCAGGCGCGGCAGCGCGCGCCGCCAGTAGTCCCGGCCGCGCAGCAGCGGCAGCAGGACCGTCAGCGCCAGCGCATTGAAGGCGCTGCGCCAGAAGGTCACCTCGAAGCCGCGCGCCGAATCCAGGTGGCGCGACACCGCCCCGGCCGTGCTCCACAGCAGCGTGACCAGCAGCATCAGCAGGACGGCGACACGGTGGCTCATGGCATCGGTCGACCTCATTCGGCCTCGTTCGTGTTCATCCGTCCTCATTCTTCCTGGTAGACGCCGACCACCGGCGCGCCGCCGGCCTCGACCCAGCCGCGGTACATGCCTTCGGTGTTGAAGCCGAGCCAGACGTTGCCCAGCGTGTCGACCGCGATCAGGCCGCCGTCACCGCCCACCGTCGGCAGCTCGTCGAACACGACGCGCGCACAGGCCTCCGACAGCGGCAGGCCGCCGATGCGCATCAGCGCGCCGACCTCGTGGGCCGCGGCGGCGCGGATGAAGGCTTCCCCGGTGCCCGTGCAGGAGACGGCGACGCTGCGGTCGTCCGCATAACAACCGGCGCCGGGGATCGGAGAATCGCCGACGCGACCCGGCCGCTTGTTGGTCATCCCGCCGGTGGAGGTCGCCGCGGCGAGGTGGCCCGCCGCGTCGCGCACCACCGCGCCGACGGTGCCGAACTTGGTCTGCTCGTCGATGGGACCTTCGACGGTCGAGTCGGCCTCGGCGAGCACCTGCTGCCCGTCATGATCCAGCACCTGGCCGAGCGCCGACGCCCTCGCCTTCTCCAGTTGCGCCAGCCGCTGCGGCGTGCCGAACCAGTCCGGCGCCACGCGCTCCAGGCCCTGCTCGAAGGCGAAGGTGTCCGCCGCCGTGCCGACCAGCAGCACGTGGCCGCTATGCGCCATCACCGCCCGCGCCGCGAGCACCGGATTGCGCACCCGCGTCACGCCCGCCACCGCGCCCGCCGCGCGATCGCGCCCGTCCATCACGCTGGCGTCGAGCTCATGCCGCTGGTCCGCCGTGTAGACCGCGCCCTTGCCGGCGTTGAAGAGCTCGCACTCCTCGAGCCGGCGCACGGCCTCGACCGCCACGTCCATCGCCGCGTCGCCGCGCGCCAGGCACGCCGCGCCGTCGGCCAGGATCTCCGCCAGGGCGGCCCGGTAGCGCGCCTCCATGTCCGCGCTCATGCTGGCGCGGCGGATCGTGCCCGCACCGCCGTGGATGGCGAGCACGGGCCGGGGAAGGGACGTCGCGAACAGGGTCGGGAGAGCGGTCGGAAGAGCGGTCGAGGAAGCGGTCGAGGGAGCGGTCGGGAGCGAGGCGGTCATGGCGGTTCTGCGGAGCCCGGAAGCCGCGCATTCTCCCCCCGCCCCCGGGATGCCCCTGGCTTTGTCCCGGTCGGGACAGGAAAAAAGCGAACGCTCGTGCTAAAAACCGCCGCAGTTCCCTCGACAGGCGCGCCACAAGCGCCGGGCAAGACATCAAGGACCGCAGGAGACACACCAGCATGGACCTCAACTTCACTCCCGAAGAACAGGCCTTCCGGGCCGACATCCGCCAGTGGGTGGCCGAGCATCTTCCGAAGGACATCAGCCACAAGGTGCACAACGCGCTGCGGCTGAACAAGGACGATCTGCAGCGCTGGGCGCGCATCCTGGGCAAGCAGGGCTGGCACGGCTGGGCCTGGCCGAAGCAGTTCGGCGGCCCGGGCTGGAACGCCGTGCAGCGCCACCTGTTCGAAGAGGAATGCGCGCTGGCCGGCGCGCCGCGCGTCGTGCCCTTCGGGCCGGTGATGGTGGCGCCGGTGATCATGGCCTTCGGCTCGCGCGAGCAGCAGGAGCGCCACCTCCCCGGCATCATGAGCGGCGACGTCTGGTGGAGCCAGGGCTACAGCGAGCCGGGCTCCGGGTCGGACCTCGCCTCGGTGAAGACGCGCGCCGAACGCCGCGGCGACACCTACGTCGTCAACGGCCAGAAGACCTGGACCACGCTGGGCCAGTACGGCGACTGGATCTTCTGCCTCGTGCGGACCGACGCCAGCGTCAAGCCGCAGGCCGGCATCTCCTTCCTGCTGATCGACATGAAGTCGCCGGGCGTGACCGTGCGCCCGATCACCATGCTCGACGGCGAGCACGAGGTGAACGAGGTCTTCTTCGACGACGTGGTGGTCCCCGCGGAGAACCTGGTCGGCGAGGAGAACAAGGGCTGGACCTACGCCAAGTACCTGCTCGCGCACGAGCGCACCAACATCGCCGACGTCAACCGCGGCAAGCGCGAGCTCGAACGCCTCAAGCGCATCGCCAAGGCCGAGGGCGTCTACGACGACCCGCGCTTCCGCGACCAGATCGCGTTGCTGGAGGTAGACATCGTCGCGCTCGAGATGATGGTGCTGCGCGTGCTGTCGGCGGAGTCCAGCGGCAAGCAGTCGCTGGACGTCGCCGGCCTGCTGAAGATCCGCGGCAGCGAGATCCAGCAGCGCTACACCGAGCTGATGATGCTGGCCGCCGGGCCGTATTCGACGCCCTTCATCCAGGAAGCGATGGAGGCCGGCTGGCAGGGCGACCAGGTCGGCGCGGCCCACTGCGCGCCGCTGGCGAGCCACTACTTCAACTATCGCAAGACGACGATCTACGGCGGCTCGAACGAGGTGCAACGCAACATCGTCGCGCAGACGGTTCTGGGCTGAGGCAGGAGACACGACATGGATTTCGATTTCACCGAAGACCAGAACTCGCTGCGCGACGCGGTGCGGCGCTATGTGGACAAGGACTACGGCTTCGAGCAGCGCCGCGCGATCGTGAAGGCGGGCGGCTTCTCGCGCGACGCGTGGAACGCGCTGGCGGGACTGGGCCTGACCGCGCTCGCGGTGCCCGAGGCCCACGGCGGCCTGGGCTTCGGCCCGGCCGAGGCGATGGTCGTGATGGAAGAACTGGGCCGCGGGCTGGTGATGGAGCCGTATGCGCAGGGCGGGCTGGTCGCGCCGGCCGTGCTCGCGCACGCCGGCGATGACGTTCAAGGCGAGTGGCTGCCGCGCATCGCGGGCGGCGAGGCGCTGGTCGTGCTGGCGCATCAGGAGCGCAAGGCGCGCTACCGGCTCGATGTGTGCGACACGCTCGCGACCGCCGACCACCGCTTGACCGGCGCGAAGAGCGTCGTCCCCGCGGGCGATGCGGCCGATGCGTTCATCGTGCCGGCATGCGCGGGCGGCACCGGCGCGAACATCGCGCTGTACCTCGTCGCGAAGGACGCAGCCGGGGTCGCGCTGCGCGGTTATTCGCTGCACGACGGCTCGCGCGCCGCCGAACTCACGCTCCAGGACACGCCCGCCACGCTGCTGGTCGGCCCGGACCGCGGGCTCGCGGTGCTGGAACACGCCGTCGACATCGCCATCGCCGCGCAGGCCGCGGAAGCCGTGGGCGCGATGGACCGCTTCGTCGCGTTGACGGCGGAATACCTGAACACGCGCAAGCAGTTCGGCGTCGCCATCGCGAGCTTCCAGGCGCTGCGCCACCGCATGGCCGACGTGAAGATGCAGCTGGAGCTGGCGCGCTCGATGAGCTACTTCGCCACGCTCAAGCTGAACGAGCCGGCGGACGCGCGCCGCCGCGCGATCTCGCAGGCCAAAGTGCAGCTGGGTCAGTCGATGCGCTTCGTCGGCCAGCAGTGCACGCAGCTGCACGGCGGCATCGGCGTGACCGACGAGTACATCGGCAGCCACTACTTCAAGCGCCTGGCCGTCATGGAGATGCAGTACGGCGACTCGCTGCACCACCTCGGCGAGGTGAGTGCGCGTATGCAGGACACGGCCGGCGTCTTCGCCTGACGCAGCGGCGATTCGGGCGCACCGCGTCGTTGGAAATCCTCGCCATAGCGCTGCTATGGCTCCGGTTTCCGCCTAGCGGTGCATCCCGACTCGGCGCTGCGTACACTGGCGTGGCTCGCCCCTGCTGCGGCGAGGGAGCCTGTCATGCCTTTTGCCCCCTCCTCCCTGATCATCGGCCTGCTGCTCGCGGCCGGCGTCGTGTCCGCTTCCGCCCAGGACTTCAAGCCCGGGTTGTGGGAGATTAAGCAGAAGCCCCAGCTCGATCCGCAGCGTCAGGCGCAGATGGAGCAGATGCAGAAGCAGATGGCGGCGCTGCCGCCCGAGCAGCGCAAGCAGATGGAATCGATGATGTCGCAGCACGGCGTCAGCATGAACTTCCAGGGCGGCGAGCTGACGCTCAAATCCTGCGTCACGAAGGAACAGGCCGACCGCGCCGCGATGCCGCGCACCGACGGCAAGTGCGAACACGACAGCAAGCGCACCGGCGACACGATGCTGGTGAACTTCCGCTGCACCAATCCGGCCTCGGAAGGGACCAACGAGATCACCTTCCTCGGCCCGGACCATTACAAGACCAAGAGCGAGATCCGCGCACAGCGCGACGGCAAGACCGAGGTGCTGCGCTCCACCGGCGAGGCCCGCTACCTGGGCAGCGACTGCGGCTCGCTGAAGCCGCAGGGTGGCAAGCCTTGAGCGGATCCCCGACCGGCGCCTTGACCGGCGCTTTGACCGACCCTTTGACCGGCCCTTTGACCGATGCCTTGCCTGACGCGTTGACCGGCTCGTTGACCAGCTCGTTGTCCGACGCATTGCACGACCCGTTGCCCGAAGCATCGCCCGACGCCGGCGCCCTGTGCGACGTCGCCGGCCTGAAGGTCGGCCACTTCACGCATCCGTCGGTGCCCACCGGCTGCAGCGTCGTGCTGTGCGAGGCCGGCGCGACCGCCGGCGTCGATGTGCGCGGCGCCGCGCCGGGCACGCGCGACCTCGAACTGCTCCGTCCCGAGAACACCGTGCAGCAGGTCCACGCGATCCTGCTGACCGGCGGCAGCGCGTTCGGCCTCGCCGCCGCGGACGGCGTGATGCGCTGGCTGGCGGAGCGGGGGCACGGCTTCCGTGTCGGCCAGGTGCGGGTGCCCATCGTGCCGGCCGCGGTGCTCTTCGATCTCTGGCGGCACGGGGCGCAGACCGCGCCCGATGCGGCGGCCGGCCGCGCGGCCTGCGACGCGGCGTCGGCCGATGAGCGCTCGCGCGGACGCATCGGCGCCGGCACGGGCGCGACGGTGGGCAAGCTGCTGGGCGTCGAGCGCTCGATGCCGGGCGGACTGGGCATGGCGTCCGTGCGCATCGGCGGCGTGACGCTGTCGGCGATGGTGGCGGTGAACGCGGTGGGCGACGTCGTCGATCCGCGCGGCGGCGAGGTGATCGCGGGCTCGCGCGGCGCGGACGGCCGTCCGCGATCGACGGTCCAGGCGCTGCTTGACGGCGAACGCCCCGGCGGTGCGCTGCAGGGCAGCGCCACGACGATCGGCGTCATCGCGACCGACGCGCGCCTGACGAAGGCGCAAGCCACCAAGCTGGCGCAGATCGCACATGACGGCCTGGCGCGCGCCATCCACCCGGTTCACACGGTGATGGACGGGGACGTGATGTTCGCGCTCGCCACCGGCGCCGCGGACGTCGACGGCGACATGACGCTGCTCGGTGGGGTCGCCGCGGAAGTGGTGGCGCGGGCGATCGTGGACGCGGTCCGGGTTCAGTCGCGCTGAGGGTCCGCTCTGGTTTGACCACCCCGGCCGGCTGTCAGCCTCCCATCCCCGCGACCCGCGCCGGACGGGTCATCTGTCAAGGCAGATCCCGCACTGCCAGCATCAGGCGGCCGAAGGCCATCAGTGACGCGAGGTCCTCGGCGCGGAACAGCTCCGGGCCGCGATCGCGACGGATGGTCAGGCATTCGTCCAGCACGACATCCTGCAGTTCGTCCGCGAAGATCGGGAAGCGGCGATGCACCTCGAGCAACGCGTGGGCGGCCGCGAACGTGGCGCCGGTGTGCTGCCCCCGCGCGCACTGGAACGCCACGTGCGCCGTGGACGCCGTGCGGGCCAGATGCACGCTGGTGTCGAGCAATCGCTGGGGCGAAATGGGCTTGTCGTCGTCCACAGGCACCCGGATCCAGTCCAGCGACTGCGACAGGTCGCGCGGCGCATCGCCATCCGCGGCCGGCGTCTGCCGACCGGGCTGGAGGCTGAGCTCGATCTTGCGGACGTGGTCTTCGGCCGCTCCCGGCCCCACGCCGCGCAACGGGGCCTCGCGCCCCTTCCGTGCAAAGCGGGCGACCCCGTCCTCATTGACGAAGGCCGGCTTTCCGCCGTCCAGGGGACTCGCGTGTGCAGGCTGTCTGTCATTCGACGAGCGAAGGTCCACGACCCAGCCGATCTGGTGCTTCACGCAGGCACGGGCAAAACACAGCGCCTCCTGGACCGTCGGCGACGCCATCAGCACCGGACCGTCGCGCAGGCGGCTGGCGTGCGGCAGCCCGTCGCCCAGCAGCGTCTCCTCGTTGAGATGGGCCGGCGTGCGCGAGCCCGCCGGCGCGGGGGACAGCGCGGCAGCGTCGCTGTCTCGGCTCCCAATTGGTCGTGGAGGCGCCGGCCCTCGACCTGGTTGCCGGCCTGAGCGTCGGCCTGAACGTGGGGTTCGACCTGCCCGTTCAAGGAGATGGAAGTGCGTTGGACGATGGATGGCATGGCGGCGAGGACCGGTTCGGAGGTGCCGTGTAGGTGCCCCGCACGCCCCCACCCATCCCACTGACGAACGTCCAACGTTGACATCGCTCAATTCCTGAACACATTCGCCCGCGAAGCGACAATTCCTCCCCATGACCTCGAGTTCCGCAATTTCCAACAAGTCCGCCAAGCCGGTGGCCCTCGCCCAGATCCTCTTCAGCCAGGGCTTCGGCACCCGCCGGCACTGCGCCGCGCTGGTCCACCACGGGCTGGTCTCGATCGGCGGCACGGTCGTCGACGATCCGCACCAGGCCTTCGACACCGCGGGCCTCGTCTTCGAGGTGGAAGGCCAGACCTGGCCCTACCACGAGAAGGCGCTGATCCTCCTGTACAAGCCGGCCGGCTACGAGTGCTCGCGCAAGCCCAGCCATCACCCGAGCGTGTTCTCGCTGCTGCCCGAACCGGTGCGCAACCGCGACATCCAGCCCGTGGGTCGCCTCGACGAGGACACCACCGGCCTGCTGTTGCTGACCGACGACGGTCCGCTCCAGCAGCAAGCTGACCAGCCCGAAGTACCACGTGCCCAAGCTCTACCAGGCGGTCTGCAAGGCCGATGTGGACGAGGAACAGCTGCGCCGGCTCGTCGCCGGCGTGCTGCTGGAGGAACGCAACCCCAAGCTCGCCGAGGAACCGGTGCGGGCCGTTTCCGCCGAGCGTCTGCCCGACGGGCGCCTGCAGATGGCGCTCACCGAGGGTCGCTATCACCAGGCCAAGCGGATGGTGGCCGCGGTCGGCAACCGGGTGCTGAGCCTGCACCGGCAGCGCATCGGCGCGCTGGAACTGCCGGCCGACCTGAAGGAAGGCGGCTGGATGTGGCTCGACGAGCGTCAGCGCGAGCTCGCCATGTCCGAACCGCCTTCCGGCCCCGGCTCTTCGGCGCCCGGCTCGGCCGGCTGACCCGGGTCCGCGCCCGGGGCGTCGCCGGCCAGCGCCCACTCGCGGGAAGTCCCCGAGTCCACGGATCACCATCCTTGGGTAGAAACGCGCCACCGAAGCGCCGCCCTGGAGCGGCGCCAGCAGCAGGAGCCGCATCGGTCGGACACCTCGCCGGCCGGGTCGTATGGGAATTTCAGACATCGCACATCACGAGGACAGCGCCGCCAGCGTGGCGATCCAGGTCCGGGCCGAGCGCCTGAGCAGCCTGCAGGCCCGCGTGGCCATGCCCGCGGGCGTGGGCGCGCTGTTCGGCCTGCTGCCGGTCGTGCTGCTGTGGCCGCACCTGCCCGTCGTGGACCTGCTCGGCTGGCTGGGGGCGCGCTGGATCATCTCGCTGTGGCGCACGGTCCAGGCCCGACGCTTCCTCGCCCTGCCGCTGCAGGAGCGCGCCTCGCCGCGCGAGGAACGGCGCTACCTGGCCGGACTGGGACTCGACGGCCTGGCCTGGGGCGTGATCGGCGCCCTCTTCGCCACCCCCAACCTGCCGGAGATCGACGGCGCGGTCATGACGACGCTGGTCGGTCTGGTCGCCTTCACGATGGTGTCGCTGGGCCATTGGGCGCGCGGGCAGGCGCTGTTCGCCTCGCTGGTGATCGCGCCGCTGGCGATCCGGCTCGCGCTGCAGGGCGGCGTGACCGGCTGGCTCAGCGTCGGCGGACTGGCGATGTTCTGGCTGCTGACGGTCCTGGAATCCCGCCGCATCGAGGCCGGCACGCTGGAACTGCTGCGCCTGCGCTTCGAGCAGGCCCGCCTGGCCGAGCAGCGCCGCCTGGCGCTCAACGCCGCCGAGGAGACCAGCAGCAGCAAGAGCCGCTTCGTCGCCGTGATGAGCCACGAGATCCGCACGCCGCTCAACGGCATCATCGGCATGACCCAGCTGCTGGAGCGCGGCGACCTCAGCGCGCAGCAGCGCGAGCAGGTCGAGATCGTGCGCCGCTCCGGCCGGCATCTGCTGACGCTGGTCAACGACATCCTGGACCTGGCGCGCATCGAATCCGGCAAGCTCGTCGTCGAGGCCCGGCCCTTCGACATCCGCGAGGTCGCCGGCGACGTCGCCCGGCTGCTGGGCGAGTCCGCGCGGGCCAAGGGACTGGACTTCACGCTGAGCGTCGCGCCGCAGCTCCCCGCCCGGGCGATGGGCGACGCCTCGCGCATCCAGCAGGTGCTGCACAACCTGGTGGGCAACGCCATCAAGTTCACCGACCACGGCCGCGTCGGGCTGGAGGTCTCGTCGGTGCTGGACATGCGCGCCGGCACCCTGCTCCACTTCGCGGTCCGGGACACCGGCGACGGCATCCCGGCGGACCAGCTCGAACGCATCTTCGCGCCCTTCGAGCAGGCGGGCGGCCCCGGCACGGACCGCGCCCGCCGTGACGGCGCCGGGCTCGGGCTGACGATCTCCCGCGAGATCGCCCGGGCCATGGGCGGCGACCTGCGCTGCGCGTCGGCGCCGGGCCAGGGCTCGGTGTTCGAGTTCACGCTGCCGCTGCAGGCCTGCGCCGCCGAGGCCGCCGCCCCGATGCGCGCGCCGTCCGCCGGCACGCCGCCGCACCCGCCGCCTCAGTTGGAAGGCCGCGTGCTGCTGGTCGACGACAGCCCGGTCAACCTGCTGGTCGCCACGACGATGCTGGAGCGTTGCGGCTTGAGCGTCGTGCCGGCCGAACACGGGCGCGAGGCCCTCGAGTTGTTGAGCGCACAGCGCTTCGACCTCGTGCTGATGGACTGCCACATGCCCGAGCTGGACGGTTATGCGACCACGACCGCGTGGCGGCAGGAAGAGGCGCGCCGCCTGCTGCCGCGCACGCCGGTGGTCGCGCTGACCGCCAGCACCGTCGACGAGGACCGCGCCCGCTGCCTGGCCAGCGGCATGGACGGCCATCTGGTCAAGCCGTTCGAGATGGACGAGCTGCTGGCCGTCGTCGCGCGGCATCTGCCGGCCTCGCCGGCCGCCGCGGCCGCCTGATCCGTCAGATCCGCGCCTGATCCATCGGATCCCGCCCGAATCCATGCATCGGCGGCGGCGCCTCGCGCGGCGGCTGATAATCCCCGCCCATGCAGGTTTTCCGCGGCTTCCACCATCCCGGCATCGCGGCGCAGTGCGCGCTGACGATCGGCAACTTCGACGGCGTCCATCGCGGCCATCAGGCCATGCTGGCGCTGCTGCTGTCGGAGGCCCGCCACCGCGGCCTGCCGACCTGCGTGCTCAGCTTCGAGCCGCACCCGCGCGACTTCTTCGCCAGGAAGCTCGGCAAGCCCGAACTGGCGCCGGCGCGCATCGCCACGCTGCGCGACAAGCTCCAGGAGCTGGAGCGCTGCGGCATCGACCAGGTCGTGGTGCTGCGCTTCGACGAGGCGCTGGCCTCGCTGCCGGCGCAGGACTTCATCCAGCAGGTGCTGGTCGACGGACTGGGGACGAAGTACGTGCTCGTCGGCGACGACTTCCGCTTCGGCGCCAAGCGCCAGGGTGACTACGCGACGCTGGACGCCGCGGGGCAGCGCCTGGGCTTCGACGTCGCGCGGATGATGAGCTACGAGGTGCACGGCCTGCGGGTGTCCAGCTCCGCCGTGCGCGAGGCGCTGGCCGCCGGCGACATGGACGGCGCCGCGCGCCTGATGGGACGGCCGTACGCGATCTCCGGCCACGTGATCCACGGCCAGAAACTGGGGCGCCAGCTGGCGGAGACCGCGCCCGGCCGGGGCGACGGCTTCCGCACGCTGAACCTGAGGTTCGACCACGACAAGCCGGCGGCGCACGGGATCTTCGCGGTGCGCGTGCACGGGCTCGACGGCCAGGACCGCCATGATGGCAATGCGGGCGGCCAGGGCGGCGGCATCGTGCTGGACGGCGTCGCCTCGCTGGGCGTGCGACCGACGGTCGAGGACGCCGGCCGCGTGCTGCTGGAGGTCCATGCGCTGGACTGGCCGGCGGCGCTGGCCGACCGCCTGGGCCCGGGCGAGGCCTACGGTAAACTCGTGCGCGTGGAACTCCTGCACAAACTGCGTGACGAAGCCCGTTTCGACGGTCTGGACGCCCTGACCGCCGCGATCCGCGAGGACGTCCGCCAGGCACGCGCGTACTTCGCCGAACCGGCGACGACCCACGCCGCCGTCCGCCGCCAGACCACGCGCGACCGAATTTGAAGGGCTGAGCACCCGATCGCTCATCTCGACCGCTCAGCCGGCGCGCGGGCCCGCCTCTTGTGCCTCCTGCCCCACCGCGCCACCCCTCTTCTCTCGCGGCCCCGTCCACCGGCCGCCTCCTTCGATTGCCGCCGCCATGACCGACGATTCCAAGTCCAACACCTTGTCCGCCGACAAGTCGGGTGCCAAACCTGACTACCGCTCGACGCTGAACCTGCCCGACACCCCGTTCCCCATGCGCGGCGACCTGCCCAAGCGCGAGCCGGGCTGGGTCCAGGAATGGGAAGACCAGGGCGTCTACCAGCGGCTGCGCGTCGCGCGCCAGGGCAAGCCGAAGTTCGTGCTGCACGACGGCCCGCCCTACGCCAACGGCCAGATCCACATGGGTCACGCCGTCAACAAGATCCTGAAGGACATGATCGTCAAGGCGCGCCAGCTCGAGGGCTTCGACGCCGCCTACATCCCCGGCTGGGACTGCCACGGCCTGCCGATCGAGAACCAGATCGAGAAGACCTTCGGCCGCGGCCTGCCGCGCGACGAGGTGCAGGCGAAGAGCCGCGCCTACGCCACCGAGCAGATCGACCAGCAGCGCCTGGACTTCAAGCGCCTGGGCGTGCTCGGCGACTGGGACCATCCATACCGGACGATGGACTTCAAGAACGAGGCCGGCGAGCTGCGCGTGCTCAAGCGCCTGTTCGAGCGCGGCTTCGTCTACCGCGGCCTGAAGCCGGTGTACTGGTGCTTCGACTGCGGTTCCTCGCTGGCCGAGTTCGAGATCGAGTACGCCGACAAGGACTCCCCGGCCGTCGACGTGGCCTTCCTGAGCGCGGAGCCGGAGAAGCTCGCCGCGGCCTTCGGCGTGCCGACGCTGGACAAGGAAGCGTTCACCGTCATCTGGACGACGACGCCCTGGACCATCCCCGCCAACCAGGCGCTGAACCTGAACCCGGAGCTGCCGTACGCGCTGGTCGACACGGCGCGCGGCTACTTCGTCGTGGCCGAGGCGCTGGTCGAGAAGTGCCTGGCCCGCTGGGGCATCGAGGGCAAGACCGTCGCGGTCACGCCGGGCAAATCGCTGGAGCTGCTGAAGTTCAAGCACCCGCTCGCGCACGTGCATCCGGGCTTCGACCGCGAGAGCCCCGTCTACCTGGCCGACTACGCCACCGCCGACGACGGCACCGGCGTGGTCCACTCGGCGCCGGCCTACGGCGTGGACGACTTCAACTCGTGCATCGCGCACGGCCTGGCGTTCAAGGACATCCTGAACCCGGTGCAGGGCAACGGCGTCTATGAGGCCGAGCTGCCGCTGTTCGGCGGCCAGCACATCTGGAAGGCCAACCCGGTGATCGCCGCGGCGCTTCAGGACGCCGGCCGCCTGATGGCGCACAGCAAGATCCGCCACAGCTACCCGCACTGCTGGCGTCACAAGTCGCCGGTGATCTACCGCGCGGCGGCGCAGTGGTTCGTCCGCATGGACGAGGGCGACGGCGTGTTCACCGTCGACAAGGCCGACAAGACCCTGCGCCAGCTGGCGCTGGACGCGATCGAGCAGACCAGCTTCTATCCCGAGAACGGCAAGACGCGCCTGCACGACATGATCGCCGGCCGGCCCGACTGGTGCATCTCGCGCCAGCGCAGCTGGGGCGTGCCGCTGCCGATCTTCCTGCACAAGGACAGCGGCCAGCCGCATCCGAAGACGCTGGAGTTCATCGAGCGCGCCGCGCAGCTGGTCGAGGCCGGCGGCATCGAGGCCTGGTCCAAGCTGAACCCGGCCGAGTGGCTGGGCGACGAAGCCGCGCAGTACTCGAAGGGCCAGGACATCCTGGACGTGTGGTTCGACTCGGGCTCCACCTTCCAGCACGTGCTCAAGGGCTCGCACGCCGGCGCGGCGCACGAGACCGGCCCGGAGGCCGACCTCTACCTGGAAGGCCATGACCAGCATCGCGGCTGGTTCCACTCGTCGCTGCTGATCTCCTGCGCGATCAACGGCCGCGCGCCCTACCGCGGCCTGCTGACCCACGGCTTCACCGTGGACAGCAAGGGCCGCAAGATGAGCAAGTCGCTGGGCAACGGCGTCGACCCTCAGGAGACCAGCAAGAAGCTGGGCGCCGAGATCATCCGGTTGTGGGTGGCGGCGTCCGACTACTCGGGCGACATCGCCGGCGACGAGAAGATCCTGGCGCGCGTCGTGGACGGTTATCGCCGCATCCGCAACACGCTGCGTTTCCTGCTGGCCAACACCTCGGACTTCGACGCGGCGACGGACGCCGTGCCGCTGGACCAGCTGCTGGAGGCGGACCGCTACGCGCTGGCCCGTGCCGCGCAGTTCCAGGAGGAGATCCTGGCGCACTACCAGCGCTATGAGTTCCACCCGGTCGTGGCCAAGCTGCAGGTGTACTGCTCGGAGGACCTGGGCGCGTTCTACCTGGACGTGCTGAAGGACCGGCTGTACACGAGCGCGCCGAAGTCGACGGCCCGCCGCTCGGCGCAGACGGCGCTGTGGCACATCACGAACGCGATGCTGCGCTGGATGGCGCCGTTCCTGAGCTTCACCGCCGAAGAGGCGTGGAAGGTCTTCGCGGGCAAGCAGGCCGGCGACACGATCTTCACCGAGACCTACTGGTCCGTCGGCGTCGCGCACGACGACGGACTGATCGCGAAGTGGAATCGCATCCACGAGATCCGTGACGCGGTGAACAAGGCGATCGAGGAAGTCCGCACGACCGGCGCGATCGGTTCGTCGCTGCAGGCCGAGGTCGCGCTGGGCGTGAACGCCGAGGACCTCGCCCTGCTGAACAGCCTGGGCGACGACCTGAAGTTCGTGCTGATCACGTCGGCGGCGAGCGTGGCGCTGGCCGGCGAGCTGAGCATCACGGTGACACCGTCGGCCCATCAGAAGTGCGAGCGCTGCTGGCACTATCGCGCGGACGTCGGCGCCAATCCGGCGCATCCGACGATCTGCGGACGGTGCGAGAGCAATCTCTACGGCGAAGGCGAGCTGCGCACGATCGCATGAGCACGAAGGTGCGTGCAGATCCGCTGAAGCGCTGACGCCCTGAGGCGTTGTTGAACCAAGCCGCCAGGCCATGCGTCTGGCGGCTTTTTTTTTCGCCCGAAGCGCCGGCTCAGAGCGTGTCCAGGTCGACGTCGAGCTCGATCAGTTGATCGAAGGCCGGATCCGTCCAGCCGCGCGCCTGAAGCGTCACACGCCCGCGGTGGAGACCAGCGGGCAGCTGAGGGTTGTCCTCCCGATGGAAGCGCACCATCACCCGGCCCGCCGACCGTCGCTGGCAGGTGGCCGCATCTTCCATGCGCGTCATCCGTCCGCCGCAAAGCGGATCGCGTTGCGCTCGCAGCACGACCTGCCGGTCCTGCTGGGTCACGGCGTCGCGCACCGTCACATCGATCCGGCTGGACAGCGGACTGCCGTTCCACACGCCGGACACCGGTCCTTGCGCGCGCCCCTGCGGAGGGACCGTGTAATAGATCGTGCCGTGGGCCGCCCGCTCGGCCAGATTGGGCGAGACGTAAGCGGCGCTGGTCGAGACCTGGCCCCGCAGCAGATGCCGGACGTCGACATGGAGGCTCACCCGCTCCTGCCGCGAACGATCCAGCCAGGACAGCACATCCACATGGAAGCGGCCGGTGTACGCACCGGGTTTCAAGCCGGGGTTGTCGTCCGCTCGAAACGCCACCTTCAGCTGGTTGTTCTGCGAGCCGGGACACGGTGCCGCATCCTCGATCGGCGACCGCCGGCACCCTGCATCGCGGTGGGCACGGAGCCGGATCGTGGAGGTCGCGCCGGTGCGGGACTCCTTCACCGCCACGGAGATTATGCTGTCGCCCTTGGTGCGCGACGATCGACCAACAGTCGGGCCGATGGCGCCCGTCTGGGGAGGAATGACGAAGAAGACGTTCATTCCAGACGGATCGAGCGCATGGTTCCGAGACACGAAGGGCGCGGACGCGGTCACCGACATGCGTTCCGACTGCATCACGGCGCCTGGAAACACGCCCTCGATCCACGCCGCATGTCGGGCCAGATGCGGACCCACGCCGTAGGAAGGACGCATGCCGGCGTTGACGCCGGCAGCCTGCCAGTAGCCCTGATGAAGACGCCATGCGGCTGAACCGCTGTCACCTGGCGAGGGGCGGGCCCACGACGGGCTGGCCTTCACCGACTCATATCGGCTGTAGAAACCGCGATCGCCGGAGAAGAAGCCTGCGACAGGGGCCTCGCCCCTCAACCGACCTTTCTCGGCCGCCGGCCGGTGGCTGTCGCTATAGGTTTGTCCGACGCCGACCAGGCCGTAGCCGACGTAGTGAAGGAGCTCCGATGTCTGCAGCGGTGTGTCGGCGATCGTCGGCGGCGCCAACCTTCTGCCAGAACCATCGACCGGGCTCGCCACGCGAGGCAGGCTCAGCACGGCGACGTCATCGGCAAAGCCGTCCCAGCTCGGCGTGGCCTGCCAGTTCGCCCACTTCGGCGGCCTGAGGGCCCAGCCCTCTCCTTGTGCAATGACCTGGCCGCGCCAGTCCTTGAATGTCCGGTGGGTACGAGTGACCTCGCCGTGCGTCGCGGACACGCAGTGCGCCGCAGTCAGAAGGTAGGTCCGACCGCCCTCCTCGCCCAGCCAGGTCGCCGTGCATCCCTCGATCCAGCCCACGGGCATGAACTGCTCCGACAGACTCCACGAATGCAATCGCGCGGCGACCGCAGAGAATGTTGCCTTGACCGCGCCGAGGTCTCCGCCGAGCTCGACGAATTTCGCCTCGTTGATGATCAAGGCATGCGCCGTCCGCACGACGGCCAAGCCGCCGACCAGGGCGATCGCCAGCCCCGCCAGCGGGACGACGAGGCCCCTTCGAAAAAATCTCACCGCGACTCCTCGCTTGCAAATGGAGCCGCTCAGTAGATGGCGGGGGCAACCTGTGTCAGACGTTTTCCCGTCGAGTCGGGAACAACCAGCCGAGACCGGCGCTGGTACCGCCAGGGACCGGACCGCGCCGGGGTCGATATTCGCAACCGATCCAGCCGTCCCATCCGGTCGCCGCCGCAATCTCGTCGATCGCGGCAAGGGCGCTTCGCCAATCCAGCGATCCGTCATCCGGCTCGTGCCGGTCCGGGACGCCCGCGATCTGGAAGTGCCCCACACGCCCCGTCGGCAAGTAGCGGCGCACCTGCGCGACCACGTCGCCTTCGACGCGCGCGCAGTGGTACAGGTCCATCTGGACCTTCAGGTTCGAGGCACCGACACGTTCAACGACCGCGTGCGCCTCCTCCTGCCGCTGCAGCAGGTAGCCGGGGATGTCGTGCGGATTGATGGGCTCGATCGTCAGCCCGATACCGGCGCTCGCAGCCTGCGCCGCGGCCCAATGCAGCCGCTCCTCGTAGCGCGCAATCGCCGCATCGCGGTCGCACCCCTCAGGCAGCAGGCCGGCCAGCACATGCACGCGCGGCGCGACAACCACCGAGGCATAGGCGAGCGCGCGCTCGATCGACACGCGGAACTCCCCTTCGCGGCCCTCGACCGACGCCAGGCCCCGATCCCCCGCTGCCCAGTCGCCCGGTGGCGCGTTGATCAGCACAATGTCCAATCCCTGGGCAGACGCGCGGGCGCGCAGCTCAGCCGCAGGGACGTCGTAGGGGAACAGACACTCCACGGCTTCGAACCCATCCCGCGCAGCTGCCGAGAAGCGATCGAGGAACGGCAGCTCCTGGTACAGGAAGCTCAGGTTGGCGGCGAAGCGGGGCATGCCCCGTAGTGTCTTCCAACGGACAACGGCCCCGAAGGGCCGTTGTCGTTCGTCGCGCGATGCTCAGCAGCAGCGGCCGGTGCGGGAGCTGTAGCGAGCCTCCTGACGCTCGCGGAAGAAGGCTTCGTAGCTCAGCGGCGCCTGGTCGGGATGCGTGCGGGCCATGTGCGCCAGATAGGCGCCGTAGTCCGCGCCGATCAGTTGCTGGCGCACGCCCCGGGCCATGTAGCGGCCGGCCTGCAGCACGTCCGAGGCCGCCGACAACGCGGCCTGGGCCGCTTCCGCCGCCTGCTTAAGCATGACCGCCTGCCGTCGCGCCTTCGGGCATGCGCTCGAACGGCGTCTCTTGCACCGACGGCCTGCGCTCGGCACGCGCCTTCAGCACCGCCTTCACGCTGTACACGAGCACGCTCACGACCACGAACATGAACAGCGCGCACAGCGCCGCGTCGAGGCGGTCGTTGAAGATCACGCGCTCCATGGCCTCCAGGCTCTTGGCCGGCGCCAGCACCTTGCCCGCCGCCAGCGAGTCCGCGTACTTCGCGGCATGCGCCAGGAAGCCCACCTTCGGGTCGTCGCTGAAGATCTTCTGCCAGCCCGCCGTCATCGTGCAGATCAGCAGCCAGGCCGCCGGCAGGATCGTCGTCCAGGCGTAGCGGTCCTTCTTCATCTTGAACAGCACCACCGTGCCCAGCAGCAGCGCCACCGCGGCCAGCATCTGGTTGGCGATGCCGAACAGCGGCCACAGCGTGTTGATGCCGCCCAGCGGATCCACCACGCCCTGGTACAGGAAGTAGCCCCAGGCCGCCACGCACAGGCCGGTGGCGATCAGGTTGGCGGGCAGCGACTCGGTGCGCTTCAGGGCCGGCACGAAGGTCCCCAGCAGGTCCTGCAGCATGAAGCGCCCGGCGCGCGTGCCGGCGTCGACGGCGGTCAGGATGAACAGCGCCTCGAACAGGATCGCGAAGTGGTACCAGAAGGCCATCATCGCCTTGCCGCCGACCACCTGGTGCAGGATGTGGGCCATGCCCACCGCCAGCGTCGGCGCGCCGCCGGCGCGCGCGAGGATGGTGTTCTCGCCGACGTCCTTGGCCGTCTGCACCAGCATCTCCGGCGTGATCACGAAGCCCCAGGTGGACAGCGTCGCGGCCACCTGGTCCGGCGTCGAGCCCACCAGCGCGGCCGGGCTGTTCATCGCGAAGTAGACGCCCGGCTCGATGCACGAGGCCGCCACCAGCGCCATCACGGCGACGAAGGATTCCGCCAGCATGCCGCCGTAGCCGATGAAGCGCGCGTTGACCTCGTTGTCCAGCATCTTGGGCGTCGTGCCCGAGCTGATCAGCGCGTGGAAGCCCGACACCGCGCCGCAGGCGATGGTGATGAACAGGAACGGGAACAGGTTGCCCGACCACACCGGGCCGTTGCCGGCCGCGAACTGGGTGAACGACGGCATCTGCATCGGCGGCGCGACGATCACGATGCCGATGGCCAGCGCGATGATCGTGCCGATCTTCAGGAACGTGGACAGGTAGTCGCGCGGCGCCAGCAGCAGCCACACCGGGATGCTGGCGGCGACGAAGCCGTAGCCGATCAGCATCCACGTCAGCGCCTTGCCGTCGTAGGTGAACAGCGGCGCCCACGCGGGGCTCTCATGCACCCACTGGCCGCCGATGATGGCCAGCATCAGCAGCACGAAGCCGATGATGGAGACCTCGCCGATGCGGCCCGGACGGATGAATCTCAGGTACACGCCCATGAACAGCGCGACCGGGATGGTCGCCGCCACGGTGAACGTGCCCCAGGGCGACCCCGCCAGCGCCTTCACGACGATCAGCGCGAGCACCGCCAGGATGATGATCATGATCATGAACGCGCCGAACAGCGCGATCACGCCAGGCACCGTGCCCATCTCCTGCTTGACCAGGTCGCCCAGCGAGCGGCCGTCGCGGCGCGTGGAGATGAACAGCACGATGAAGTCCTGCACCGCGCCGGCGAAGATCACGCCGGCCAGGATCCAGAGCAGCCCCGGCAGGTAGCCCATCTGCGCGGCCAGCACCGGACCGACCAGCGGGCCGGCGCCGGCGATCGCCGCGAAGTGGTGGCCGTACAGCACGTACTTGTGGGTCGGGACGAAGTCCAGGCCGTCGTTGTATTTCCAGGCGGGGGTCTTGCGGGTGGGGTCCAGTCCCAGGACCTTGGTGGCCAGGAACAGGCTGTAGTAGCGGTAGCCGATCAGGTACACGCAGATCGCCGCGACGACGACCCACAGCGCGCTCACCGCTTCGCCGTTGGCCAGCGCGACGGTGGCCAGGGCAAAGGCCCCGAGGATGGCCACGCCCGCCCAGGCGAGGTGGCGACTCATGTTTGACATCGATGTCTCCTTTTATCGTCGCGCGCCCGGCGCCCAAGAAGGACGACGACACGCGCGGGCTGTCTTGCGGCGGCAGTTTCCGTTCCTGTGCGGTTTCGCACATCCGTCGCGTGGACTAGCCGACCGGCGTAGGAGCGCTTAAGTGGAAACCCTCGGCGGCGTCGCATGACACCCATGGCGGGCGCCTTCGCAGGACACCCCACGTCCGCGGAGCGAAGCGATGGCGATGGCGATGGCGATGGCGACGAGCCCGGCCTCAGGCGTCGTCGCGATGCAGCCCGCGCGCGTGCTCGACCGCGTAGCGGATCAGTTCGGCCTGGCCCTCCAGGTCGAGCTTGCGCTTGATGTTCTGGCGGTGGGTCTCGACGGTCCTCACGGACAGGTCGAGCGCCCGGGCGATCTGCTTGCTGGATTCGCCGCGGGCCAGCGCGGAGAGGATCTCGCTCTCGCGCGGCGAGAGGATGGGCCGCGGCTGCTGCGTGCGGAACATCCGCTTGGAGACGCCCGGGCTGAGGAAGGTGCCGCCGGCCGCGACCGCGTCGATCGCGGCCACGATCTCGCCCGCCGGCGCATCCTTGAGCACATACCCCCGCGCGCCGGCCTGCAGCGCGCGCTGCACGTACTCGGGGTTGTCGTACATGCTGTACATCAGGACGCGCAGGTCGGGCGCGCGCTCCAGCATGGTCTGCGCGAGCTGGATGCCGTTGTGGCCCTTCAGGCCCACGTCCAGCAGCACCACCTGCGGTTGCGTGGCGATCAGCATCATCATCGCCTCCTCCGCGGTGCCGGCCTCGCCGACGACGAGGTAGCGCGCCTCGCCCTGCAGCCGCGAGCGCACGCCCTCGCGGACCAGCGGGTGGTCGTCGACCAGCAGGATCCGGACGGGCGCGGCCGCGCCGGCCGATGCGGTCGCCGCGGTGCTTGTCGCGGCGCTTGTCGCGGTGGTGCTGGAGGAAGGATCGGCACTCATGGGACGGGATTGTCGCGCGCCAGACGGCTGATCGCCGGCGCCGGCACGATGGCCTCCACCTGCGTGCCGTGACCCGGGCTGGACTGCAGGTCCAGCACCCCGCCGATCGAGGCCATCCGCTCGCGCATGTTGCGCAGGCCGATGCCCTGGCTGGGGTCGGCGCGCTCGGCGTCCGCGGGATCGAAGCCGGCACCGTCGTCGAGCACGCGCAGCAGCACCGCGCCCGTTTCGCCGCGCACCGCCTCCGGCGCGAACTCCAGCGTCATCTCCACGCGCGCGGCGCCGGCGTGCTTGGCGACATTCGTCAACGCCTCCTGCGCGACCCGGAACAGCACCGTGTTGAGCAGCTCCGGCAGCTCGCGCGGCGCGCCGGTGACGCGCAGGGCCACCGGCACCGCGCCCGCCTCGTCGAACTCGCGCGCGAGATGCTCCAGCGCCGCCGGCAGCCCCAGCGTGTCGAGCAGCGCCGGGCGCAGGCGGTGGGACAGGCCGCGCACCTCGCTCAGGCTGGCGTTGAGCCGCTCCAGGGCGCGCGGCAGCAGCGCGGTCGAGCCCGCCTGCTGCGCCGATTCGATCAGCAGCTTCGTCGAGACCAGCGTCTGGCTGACGCCGTCGTGCAGTTCCCGCGACAGGTGCGCGCGTTCGTCCTCCTGAGAACGCACCACCTCGTGCGCCAGCGCGCGCAGCCGCGCCTCGGACTGCCGGTGTTCGCTGAGGTTCAGCGCCAGCGCGCAGGCGCTGATCAACGCGACGCCGAACACCGCGATCGCGGCAATGCCCCACATCGTCCGCGCGATGTTGGCCTGCGCCTCGCGGTCGAGCTGCTCCAGCGTCGCGCGGATGCCGTCGAGGTACAGGCCCGTGCCCAGCATCCAGTTCCAGCGCTCCATCGCGACGACGTAACCCAGCTTGGGCGCCATCTCGCCGCTGGACGGCTTGCGCCAGAGGTACTCGACATAGCCGCCGCCGGCCTTGGCCTGTCCGACCAGCTGCTGGATCGTCGGCCGGCCCAGCGGATCGCGCAGGCCCCACAGGTCGCGGCCGAGCAGCTCCGGCTGGCGCGAATGCATCAGCACCTTGCCCTGCAGGTCGTAGACGAAGAAGTAGCCGTCCTCGCCGTAGTCGAGCGAGGACAGCAGCCGCAGCGCCTCGCGCTTGTCGCGCTCGATATCGGCGTCGGTAGCGCGGGCGGCGAGCACGGGCGAGCGCTCGTACAGCGGTTGCAGCGTGCTGACGGCCAACTCCACGTAATGGCGCAGCTCGTCGCGGCGCGCGTCCATGTAGGCGCGCTGCACGGCGGCGTGCTCGCGCTCGAGCAGCTCGCGCTCCTGCTGACGCACCGCCACCGCGATCAGCAGCAGCGAGGCGACCAGCGGCAGGAGCGCCAGCAGCAGGATCTTCAGGCGCAGTCTCATGGGGTCATCATCGGAACGTCATCGGAACGTCGTCGGATCGGCTTCGAGGGAAGCGCTCCGGTGCCGCACTCTAGCCGCACGGCGCGGTCTCGGCGGGGCGCTACAGTTGCGGGTTCCGTCCGACGTCCCCATCCCGCAGCATCCATGGCCACCAAGTCCCCGTCCTCGTCGAACAACCGCCTGATCCAGTGGCTGGCGATCGCCCTGCTGGTCATCGTGGCCGATCAGTTCACCAAGGTCCTGATCCTGCACAGCTTCCAGTACGGGGACAGCCACTACGTGCTGCCTTTCTTCAACCTGGTGCGGGTCCACAACACCGGCGCCGCGTTCAGCTTCCTGGCGGGCGCGTCGGGCTGGCAGCGCTGGTTCTTCGTCGGACTCGGCGTCGCGGCGACGATCTTCATCATCTGGATGCTGCGCCGCCACGGGCACCAGACGCAGTTCGCGTGGGCGCTCAGCCTGATCCTGGGCGGCGCGGTGGGCAACATCGTCGACCGGCTGCTGCACGGCTATGTCGTCGACTTCATCCAGCTGCACTGGGCCGGCTGGTACTACCCGTCGTTCAACATCGCCGACAGCGCCATCACGATCGGCGCCGTCCTGCTGATCTGGGACGAGCTGCGCCGCGTCAAGCGCGGCTGAGCGTCCGGCGCGCGGGAGCGCGCCCGCCACGCACGTCCCCTCGCGCCCCTCGGACCGAGGGTTCCTCCGGAGAAACGAGGCTGGCGCTCCTGCATCGGCCTGCGTAGCCTTGCGCCATCGAGGGTTGCCGCCACGCATGCGGCAGCTCGGAGGGGGTTCTTTCGGGCACCGAGGCGGACACGCCGCAGGCAGGGCGTTGCGCCGCGCATGGGCGGTCTTCACGCACCGTCGCGCGCTTCGGCACGCCCGCGCGTCCGACGTGACGGAATGGACATCAGGACCATGGACAGGACACGGCCGACGGCGACAATCCGCTGCGACCAAACGTAACCAAGAACAGGGCCTCGCCCCCATGCTCGACTTCTCCTGTCTGACCCACTATGACTGGCTCGATGCGCCCATGTGGGTCTACGACCAGGAGCGTCAGCGCAACCTCTGGGCCAATGCCGCCGCGCTGGGTTTCTGGCGCGCCGACAGCGCCGAGGAATTCCTCTCCCGCGACCTCAGCGACATGAGTCCGTCGGTCGCGGAGCGGCTGGCGGTGACCGCCGCCGACCACACGCAGGGCAAGCTCGTGCGCGAGCAATGGACGCTCTACCCCAAGGGCCAGCCGACGACGGTGATGCTGGTCTCCCGCGGCATCCGCACGCCCCACAAGCGCCAGGTGATGCTGTTCGCGGCGGACTCGCTGGTCAGCGGCGTCGACAAGAGCCTGCTGCGCGGCGTCGAAGCGCTGCAGCACACCTCGGTCCGCATCGCGGTGTTCTCGCTGCGCGACGGCAGCACCCTGATGCGCAACCCCGCCGCGGCGATGTGCTTCAACGGCCTGCGCAAGACCATCGGCGCGACCGACTTCAGCGCGATCTTCCCCGAGCCCGACCTCGCGCGCCGCATCGTCGCGCAGGTGCGCGGCGGGCAGACCTTCGGCGCCGAGCTGGAGATCAACACCGCCAACGGCCGCCGCTGGCACGCCATCGACGCGCGGCCGATGCGCGACCCGGTCAGCGGCGAGGTCGTGCTGCAGCTCAACGCGCGCGACGTCGGCGACTTCAAGGCCACGCAGGCGCAGCTCGAGGCCGCGCGCGAGGCCGCCGAGGCCGCCAGCCAGGCCAAGAGCTCCTTCCTGGCCAACATGAGCCACGAGATCCGCACCCCGATGAACGGCGTGCTGGGCCTGACCGAGCTGGTCCTGCAGACCGAGCTCAACGAGCGCCAGCGCAAGTTCATCGAGCTCGCGCACAGCTCGGCCAAGGGCCTGATGGTGATCATCAACGACCTGCTGGACATCGCGAAGATCGAGGCCGGCCGCGTGATCATCGACCAGGCGCCGTTCAGCCTGCACGACTGCCTGCGCGAAGCGCTGCACCCGCTGCTGCTGCAGGCGCACGAGAAGGGTCTGCAGCTGCACGCGCGCGTGCAGCCGGGCGTGCCGCAGCATCTGCTGGGCGATGCGCTGCGGCTGCGCCAGATCATGGTGAACCTGGTCGGCAACGCCTTGAAGTTCACCGAGAAGGGCGAGGTCCGCGTCGACATCCAGCGCGTGGACGGCGGCGGCGACGAGCCGGTCCACGCGGGACCGCTGCGCCTGCGCATCGCCGTGCACGACACCGGCATCGGCATGACGCGCGAGCAGATCGCGCAGATCTTCAGCCCGTTCACGCAGGCGGACGGCAGCATCACGCGCCGCTACGGCGGCACGGGCCTGGGCCTGACCATCGTGAAGCGCCTGGTGGAACTGATGGGCGGCGAGGTGCAGGTGGAGAGCCAGCCGGGCGCCGGTTCCTGCTTCAGCTTCGAGGTCAAGGTCTCGCAGCCGCTGGTGCTGGACGAGGTGCTGCGCACCGAGACCGTGGACGTGGACGTGCACGAGACGACGGCGGGCTCTCTCGACGGCGAGCCGGCCACCGACTTCGGCGCCGACACCGTGCCCGCAGGACTCGACGACCTGCCCGCGCCGCGGCGCGTCGTCACCGACGAGGGCGCTGCGGAATCGCGGGAATCCCGGGAATCCCGGGACCCCCGGCATGACCCGCGAGCCGATGACAGTGCCAACGACGCGCTGCTGGACGCCGAGACGGTGGCGGCCGATCTGGATCCGCCGCTCGCCGCCTCCGCCGGTTCAAACCAGCAGCACGCCTGAGCCCGTCGTCGTGCGGGCTTCCAGCTCGCGATGGGCGCGCTGGACCTCGTCGAACGGATAGCGCTGTTCGACCTCGATCTTCACCGCGCCGCGCTCGACGGCCTGGAACAAGGCGCCCGAGATCTCCTGTGTCGCCTCGAGCGACGAGAGATGCACGAACAGCGACGGCCGCGTCAGGTAGAGCCCCGACGCCGCCAGCGCCTTCAGCGGCACCGGCGGCACCACGCCGGACGCGTTGCCGAAGCTGACCATCAGGCCGAAGGGCCGCAGGCTCGCGAGCGAGCCTTCCCAGGTCGACGCGCCGACCGAGTCGTAGACGACCTTCACGCCTTTCCCGCCGGTGATCTCCTTGACGCGATCGGCGAAGTTCTCCTTCGAATAGTTGATCGCGAACTCCGCGCCGTGGTCCAGCGCGAGCTGGCATTTCGCATCGCTGCCGGCGGTGCCGATCAACCGCAGGCCGAGCGCCTTCGCCCACTGACACGCGATGAGTCCGACGCCGCCCGCAGCCGCGTGGAAGAGCACATGGTCCCCGGCCTGCAACCCGCCCTGCGGCAACGTCCGCTGCAGCAGGTACTGCACCGTCATGCCCTTGAGCATCATCGAGGCGCCCTGCTCGAAGCTCAGGAAGTCCGGCAGCTTCACCACGCACTTCGCAGGCATCACGCGCGCGGTCGCGTAGGCGCCGATCGGCTGGCTCGCGTACGCGGCACGGTCGCCGGGCTTCAGGTGGGTGACGCCCTCGCCCACCGCCTCGACGATGCCGGCGCCTTCCATGCCGATCCCCGTCGGCACCGGCAGCGGATAGACGCCGCTGCGGTGGTAGATGTCGATGTAGTTGAGGCCGCAGGCCGCGTGGCGGATGCGGATCTCGCCGGGGCCCGGGTCGCCGACCTCGACCGATTCGATCGTCAGGACCTCCGGTCCGCCGGGTTGCGAGATGCGCACGGCTCTGTCGCTCATCAGGGTTCTCCTCATGGGGGGATGTCGCTCGCGCGTCGCCCGACGCGTCGATCGCGGCTATCGTGCCAGTCTCGCGACTCGGGCGCATCGCCGCAATGACCTTGACCCCACGACTGGCCCTGATGCTGACGCTGCCGCCGCTGCTGTGGGCGGGCAACGCGGTGGTCGGGCGCTCGGTCGGGCCGCTGGTGCCGCCGCTGCTGCTCAACGCGACGCGCTGGACGCTGGCCTTCGTGCTGCTGGTGCTGATCGCGCGTCCGGCGCGCGCGCTGCCGCAAGACCTGACCCCGTTGCGCGCGCGCTGGGGCTACTTCGCGCTGACGGGTCTGCTGGGCATGGGCTGCTACAACGCGCTGCAGTACCAGGCGCTGCACAGCTCCACGGCCCTCAACGTGACGCTGATCGCCGCGAGCCTGCCCGTGTGGATGCTGGCCGTCGGCGCCCTGTTCTACCGCGTGTGGCCGACGCGCCGCCAACTGGCCGGCGCCGTGCTCTCGCTGGCGGGCGTGGCGCTGGTCATCTCCCGTGGTCATCTGGAGCGGCTGGCGCAGGTGCAGTTCGTCGTCGGCGATCTGCTGATGCTGCTGGCCGTGCTGAGCTGGGCCTTCTACAGCTGGCTGCTGGCGCGGCCGCCCGCGCACATGCAGGGCGAGCGCCGGCCCGACTGGGACTGGGCCGCGCTGCTGATGGCCCAGATGCTGTTCGGGCTGGCCTTCGGCTGGGCCTCGGCGGCCGTGGAACAGGCCGTCGGCGTGCCGCCGGTGCAATGGGGATGGCCGCTGGTGGCGGCGCTCCTCTACGTCGCGATCGGGCCGTCGCTGATCGCCTACCGCTGCTGGGGATTGGGCGTCGCCCAGGCCGGACCGACGCTGGCCGCCTTCTTCGGCAACCTCACGCCGGTCTTTGCGGCGCTGATGTCGGCCGCGCTGCTGGGCGAATGGCCGGCGTGGTTCCACGGCGCGGCCTTCGCGCTGATCGCGGCGGGGATCCTGGTCTCGTCGGCGAAACGCTGAGATCCCAACGCCGACGTTCAGAACGTGCCCGGGTAGGAACCGCCGTCCAGCAGGATGTTCTGCCCGGTCAGGTAGCCCGCGTGCGCCGAGCACATCAGCGCGCAGATGGCGCCGAACTCCGCCGCGCTGCCGAAGCGCTGCGCCGGGATCGCACCCATGCGCTTGGCGCGCACGTCGTCGACCGGCTGTCCGGACTTCTGCGCGCCGGCGGCCATCGTCTTCTGCAGGCGTTCGGTGTCGAACGCGCCCGGCAGCAGGTTGTTGATCGTCACGTTGCGGCCGGCGATGCGCGACTGGCGCGCGATGCCGGCCACGAAGCCGGTCAGGCCCGAACGAGCGCCGTTGGACAGGCCCAGCACGTCGATCGGCGCCTTCACCGCGCCCGAGGTGATGTTGACGATGCGGCCGAAGCCGCGCCCCGCCATCTGGTCTACCGTCGCCTTGATCAGCGCGATCGGCGTCAGCATGTTGGCGTCCAGCGCGGCGAGCCACTGCTCGCGCTCCCAGTCGCGGAAATCGCCGGGCGGCGGGCCGCCGGCGTTGTTGATCAGGATGTCCACCTGCGGCGCGGCGTCCAGTGCGGTGGCGCGGCCGGCCTCGGTGGTGATGTCGCCGGCGACGGCCACGACCTGCACGGCCGGGTTGAGCGCGCGCAGCTTCGCGGCCTGCGTCTGCAGCGCCTCCTCACCCCGCGCGGTGATCACCACGTTGACGCCTTCGGCGGCCAGCGCCTCGGCGCAACCCGCGCCCAGGCCCTTCGAAGCCGCGCACACCAGGGCCCACTTGCCCGTCAGTCCCAAGTCCATGTCGATCTCCGTTCTAGATTCGCCGCTGGCGCGCGAGCAGCCACACGCCGCCCAGCACCAGCACCGTGCCCGCGACGACCCAGCCGGTCAGCGGCTCGTCGAGGATCAGCACGCCCATCAGTATCGTGGACATGGGGCCGACCATGCCGGTCTGCGCGGCGACACCCGCCCCCATGCGCTCGATCGCCATCATGACCATCAGCACTGGCGCGAAGGTGCAGGCCAGCGCGTTCAGCACCGAGAGCCACCACACCGCTGGCGCGAGATCCGCCAGCCCCGACACCGGCCGCGTCAGCAGGAACTGCGCGATGCAGAAGCCGCAGGCGACCGACGTCGCCAGGCCGGTGAGCCGCATGGCGCCGAGGCGCTTGACCCATTCGCCGCTGTAGACGAGGTACAGCGCGTACGACACTGCGCTGCCGAAGACCAGTGCGCCGCCGAGCCACACGTTCGCGCCGGCGACCTGCAGTTCATGCCCGAAGACCAGCAGCACGCCGGCGTAGCTGACCGCCAGCGCGCCCGCCTGGCGCAGCGTCACGCGGCGTCCGAACATCGCCCACGAGAGCAGCAGCACGATGGTCGGGTTGAGGTACAGGATGAGCCGCTCGAAACTTGCGCTGACGTAGGCCAGGCCGGCGAAGTCCAGGAAGCTCGCGAGGTAGTAGCCGCTGAAGCCCAGGCCGAGCACGGCGAGCTTCTCGCGTCCGGTGAGGGCCGGCTTGCCGCGGCCCGCCCACCAGGCCAGCAGCAGGAACAGCGGCAGTGCGAGCAGCATGCGCAGCATCAGCAGCGTGATCGCGTCGACGCCGTGGCGATAGGCCAGCTTGACGATGATTGCCTTGCCGGAGAACCCGATCGCGCCGCCGACGGCCAGCAGCAGTCCGCTCAGCGGCACGCGCGACGAGGCCGCATCGGGAGAAGCGACCGGCGTCGCGGAAGGGGAACTGCTCATGCGGTCGATTCTAGGAATCGGAGCGTGGGCCGCATTCGCGAAGGGGCAATGCACGCTTGCCGCCCGAGACCCGAAGCCTACGGTGTCTCGAAGCCGGCGGCGCCGGTGCCCCTCGAAGCGAATGCCGAGCGTGAGGAGGCGATTGAGCGCAGAGGGGCACCGGTGCCGCCGGCTTCTGCTCGGTCTTCGAAGGCGTGTCCCCTCCCCTGTCCCATGTCGCGTGAATAGTTGCGGCCCGCGCCGCCAAGGTGCAGTGGTGCCCTCAAGACCTGGCCCCACCGCGCCGAAGTCCGGGAGCGCCTGCCGCCATCGAGCGGCGCACGGCGCAAATGGAAGTGGAAGTGGGGATAGGAAACGACAAGGGACCGCGCGTCGACGGACGTGACAGGTTCCGGACCTGCGAGGGACCCTGCCGATGAGGTACACCGAGAGCATTGCCGCCAGCGCACAGGCGCTGCGGACCGCTTTGCCGTTGATGTCCAGACAGCGCGCCGCGCTGCATCCGGTCACCTATGCCGTCTGGTACGAGCACGTGACCGCGATGAACGGCGCGCTCAGCCGCGAGCTGATGGGACTGACCCAGGACGGCGCGACGCTGGACGAGCCGCAGACCTGGGCGCTCTACCGCAAGCACATTGCCGAGCTCGATGAACAGATGGCCGTCACGCTGGCGCAGGACGTCGGCGACGTGCTGCGCGGCGTGTCCGACTGCACCGACCAGGCGGGCCAGCAGGTGCAGCAGTACGCGCGGGCGCTGCAGGGCTGGGAGCGCTCGCTGCGCGACGCCGCGCCAGGGCAGCACGTCCAGGTGCTGGCTGCCGCACTGCAGGGCACGCAGGACATGCGCCACGTGGTCCTCGGCCTGGCGGCGAAGCTGGAGGCGAGCCGCCAGGAGGTCGCGTCGCTGCGGCAGGAGGTCCACCGCGCGCGCAGCGAGGCGCTGCTGGATCCGCTGACGGGCCTGAGCAACCGCCGCGGTTTCGACCGCGCGCTGGCCGACTGCCTGCGCAGCCCCGACGCCGGCACGCCGACGGCGCCGTGCCTGCTGCTGGGCGACATCGACGACTTTCCGGCGCTGCGCGAGCGCCTCGGCGAGGCACGCCTGAACGACACGCTGCGGCAGGTCGCCAACGCCGTGCGCAGCGTCGCGCAGAGCCACCACGTCGCCGCGCACATCGAGGACGACGAGTTCGCGCTGCTCATCCCGGGCGCCGGCCTTCACGAGGCCTACACGCTCGCCGAACAGTTGCGCCACGGCGTAGCGCAGCTGCAGGTGGCCGCGGACCGGCGCCTGAGCCTGTCGGTGGGCGTCACGCAGCTCGGCCAGGGCGACAGCGCGCGGGATTTCATCGGCCGCGCCGACCAGGCGCTGCAGGCCTCGCGCGCCCAGGGCCGCAACCGCGTGACCGTCCTGGCGGCGAATGAGCGTTTCGCCGCATGAGGTCGTCATCGTCGACTTGCATAATCGGCCGTCACAAGGGTTGAGAGGGACGGACGTGGCCCTGATGAAGACTTCTTTGCGCAGCGCCGTGATCCTGGCGTTGCTGGCGGGCCTGGCCCTGCCGACCGGCGGCGTGCTGCTGTACGAGCAGCAGCTGAGCCGCCGCGTCGTGATGGAGGACCTGCAGCGCGACCTGTCGCGCGTCTCGGAGGTGCTGGCGCTGTCGCTGGCGGAGCCGATCTGGCAGGTCTCGCCCGACCTGGCCGAGCCCATGGTCAAGGCGCAGGTCGACGATCCCCGCTTCGTCTCCGTCGTCGTGACCGAGAACGCCGCGCAGCAGGCCTTCATCGAGTTCCACCGCGGCACGCCCGATGACGCGATGACGCTCAGCGAGACGCGCTCCGTGCTGCGCGACGGCCGCGAGATCGCCAAGCTGACCGTGGTCATGAGCGCCGAGCCGCTGATGGCGCGCAAGCGCGACGATCTCTGGAACGCGCTGTGGCGCAGCCTGCTGACGCTGACGGTGTCGCTGGGGCTGATCCTCGTCGTGATGCAGCGCCGCGTGCTGCGCCCGATGGCGCGGCTGTCCGAGGCCGCCGACGAGCTCGCGTCCGGCCAGCTCGACAAGCCGCTGGTCTTCGGCGGCGAGGACGAGATCGCACGCGTCGGCAAGGCGATGGAGCGCATGCGGCTCGCGCTGCTGAAGGCTTTCGACGACCTGCGCGGTCATGCCAGCACGCTCGAGGACCAGGTGGCGCAGCGCACCGTCCAGCTGACCGAATCCAACGCGGAACTCACGCAGGCGCTGGCCAACCTCAAGACCGCGCAGCGCGAGCTGGTCGAGTCGGAGAAGCTGGCCTCGCTCGGCCGGCTGGTCGCGGGCGTCGCGCATGAGCTGAACACGCCGCTGGGCAACGCGCTGACGGTGGTGTCGGCGCTCGAGGACCGCTGGGGCAAGCTCGACCGCATGCTGACCGACAACACGCCGATGCGGCGCAGCCAGCTCGAGGAGCTCGTCAAGGACACGCGCCGCGGCCAGGACATCCTGCATCGCAACGTGCAGAAGGCGGCCGACCTCGTGCGCGACTTCAAGCAGGTGGCCATCGACCAGACCAGCGACACGCGGCGCGACTTCGAGCTGGCGCAGGTGGTGGAGGACGTGCTCGTGATGGTCGAGCCGAGCTTCAAGCACACGCCCTTCCGCATCGTCACCGACCTGCAGCCGGACCTGCGCATGAGCAGCTATCCCGGCGCGCTGGGTCAGGTCTTGACCAACCTCCTGATGAACACGCTGGTCCACGCCTTCGAGGGCGAGGCGCAGGGCGAGGTGCGGGTGAGCTGCCACCGGCTCGACGAGGCCACGGTGGAGCTCTGCGTCGACGACAACGGCCACGGGATGGATGCCTCGATCGTGCGCCGGATCTTCGATCCCTTCTTCACGACCAAGCTCGGCAAGGGCGGCTCGGGCCTGGGCATGCACATCGTGCACAACATCGTGACGAACGTGCTGGGCGGTCAGATCGAGGTGATCTCGCGGCCGGGCGAAGGCACGTGGATGATGATGCGCCTGCCGGTCGACGCGCCGCTGCGCGCCACCGGCGAGGACCGGGGCGGGTGACCGGTCCTCGAGTCCGCGCCGCGTGATGCGGCGCAGGTGTGGCACTGCTTACTGCGAAGCGCCTGATGCGGCGACGGAAGCCGCTTCAGCCGGCAGGGCCGCAGACGCAGCCGCCATCGCCGCCGAAGCCGCATCGCTCGCGGCCTGGTCCGCGTGACCGCCGGTCACGTCGTGCTTCTCGCCCGTCAGGTCGATGTTGCCGCCGCTCTTCATCAGCACGAACAGCGCGATGGCAGCGAAGACGATGAATCCAACGACGATTTTCCACATGGTTCCGAGATCCTCTTGAGGTTGCCGGTCGCGACAGACTGACCGGGTCGGAGGCCATTGTGGGAAGCAAGCCTGACAGCAGGCTGAGCGCCACCTGTATCCAAGCGTGATGCCGGTGCGGCTCAGCCGATCTGCTCGATCGCATAAGCGATCGCGCGCCACGTCGGATCGCTGCTGGTGGACAGCACCCGCTCGACCAGCGGCCGCCACTCGTGCTGGCCGCCGGCCAGCCGGTCGACCATCGCGAACACCAGCGTGGCGGCGTCGGCCTCCCCGGAATGCTGCTCGTTCGCCAGCTCCGCGCGGCCCACCGAGGCATCCCCACCGAGTAGCGCGCCGACCGCCATCAGCACCTTGACGGCCCGCTCGTCACCCAGGTCCCGCGCGAGCGCCGCTCCGATGTGAGCGGCCTCGTCATGCCGGCCGGTCCGGCTGGCCAGCAGCAGGCTCGCGGACAGGATGCGTCGCCCGTTCCAGGACGCTTCCGGCGCGGGCAGCACGGAAGGGAACCCGCCGCCACTGCCCGACATGGGATCGAACGGGGCGGTGCTGTCGAAGGAAGGCGTGGACTGCAGGTACATGGGGGTTGCTCACGGTGGCCGCTCTCGATGAGCCTGGCATGCAGCCGTCGCGATCGAAGCTCGCATCGCGAAATCTTCGACCTCGACGCGAAGCAGCGAGGCCGGCGTCCAACTTCTCGATGTCTTCGGGGATCAGGACGCCGCTTCGGATCTGGCCAGCGACGCGCGCAAGGGTGCCCAAGATGGCCTTTTGTCGTCAGCAACCCCAGAAGGAGACCTGCCATGTCCGTGAGCTTTCAGAACCAACCGCTCGGAGGCCTCGGCGGCCTGGGCGGCCTTGATTCCCTTGGCCAGGCGGGAGGCCTCTCGGGCCTGTCGCAGGCGCCGGGCGGCGCGGCCGAGATCCAGGCCCGACTGACCGAGGTGATCCTCCAGATCCTCAACCTCCTGATCAACGAGATCATGAAGGCGCTGCAGCAACAGCAGCAGGGTGCACAAGGCGGTGGTGGAGGCGGTGGCGGCCCGTCGGCCGTCGGTGGCCCATCGGGTGCTTCGGGCGCCGGCGGTGCCCAGGGCGCGTGCGGTCCGCAAGGCCCCTCCAATGCCTACCAGCCCAACAACGCCTATCAGGCCCAGCAGCCGTCCTATGCACCGCCGGTGTCGAACACCGGCTCGCCGTCGGGCGTGGGCGACGTGTCCTCGACGAGCGGCGGCAAGGGCCCTGCCGGCATGCCCGCGGAGTTGTGGAAGGACTGCCAGGAGGCCGGCAGGAAGACGGGTGTCGATCCCTACATCCTGGCCGCGCAGATGGAGAAGGAAAGCCAGTTCGGCAAGGGCCTGAACGGCAGTCCCAGCGCGGGCGACGGCCTGATGCAGGTCGAGCCCGGCACCCGCCAGGCCTACGCCGGCAAGTTCCAGGAAAAGATGGGGCACGCCTACGACCACAACGATCCCAAGGACCAGGTCGCCATGGCCGGCGTGATCCTCGCGGACAAGGGCGGCGACGCCACCAACATGCTGCAGAAGTACAACGGCGGCGACAACTGGGCGCCGGGCGCCACCGACTCCTACGGCCGCGAGATCAAGGCCGCCGAGTACGCGTCCTCGGTGCTGGCGAGGGCGCAGCAGATGAAGGCCGCCGGCTGACGATCCGCGACCATGAAAAAGGGCGGCCTTTCGGCCGCCCTTTTCGTTGGTGCGGAGCGCTCGCTCAGTCGCGGGCGTAGATGTCCACGTCCTTGGTCTCGCGGACGAACAGCAGGCCGATCACCAGGGTGAGCGCGGCGATGCCGATCGGGTACCAGAGGCCGTGATAGATGTTGCCGTTCTGCGCCACCATCGCGAAGCTGATCGAGGGCAGCAGACCGCCGAACCAGCCGTTGCCGATGTGGTACGGCAGGCTCATCGAGGTGTAGCGGATCCGGGTCGGGAACAGCTCCACCAGCATCGCGGCGATCGGGCCGTAGACCATGGTCACGTACAGCACCAGCACCGCGAGGATCGCGATCACCAGCGGCGTGTTGACCTTGGCCGGGTCGGCCTTGGCCGGGTAGCCCGCGGCCTTCATCGCGTCGGCCAGGTCCTTCTTGAACGCGGCGATCTTCTTCGCGCTGTCCTCGTCGAACTTGTGGCCACCGGCGGTCAGCGTCGCGGTCGGCGCCTCGATGACCTTGTCGCCGATCTTGACCTGACCCGAACCGGCCGCGCCGGGCACGGTCTCGTAGTTCGCCGCGGCTTGCGCCAGGGCGCGCTTGGCGATGTCGCAAGGCGTCGTGAAGTCCACGTCGCGCGCGATCGGGCTGCCCTGGAACGAGCACTGCGCCGGATCGGTCGTCAGCGTGATCTGCGCGGTCGCCTGGGCCTTCGCCAGGTCCGGGTTGGCCGCGTTGGTCAGCGCCTTGAACAGCGGGAAGTAGGTCAGGATCGCCAGCAGCAGGCCCGCCATGATGATCGGCTTGCGGCCGATCTTGTCGGACAGCGTGCCGAACACGACGAAGAACGGCGTGCCGATCAGCAGCGCCACCGCCACCATGATGTTGGCCGCGGCCGGATCGACCTTGACCACGCTCTGCAGGAAGAACAGCGCGTAGAACTGGCCCGTGTACCAGACCACGCCCTGGCCGGCCACCAGGCCGAACAGCGCCAGCAGCACGACCTTCAGGTTCTTCCACTGGCCGAAGGACTCGGACAGCGGCGCCTTGGAGGTCTTGCCCTCGGACTTCATCTTCTGGAAGGCGGGCGACTCGTTCATCGACAGCCGGATCCACACGCTGATCGCCAGCAGCAGGATCGACACGATGAACGGGATGCGCCAGCCCCAGGCCGCGAACGTCGCTTCGCCGAGCGCCGTGCGGGTGCCCAGGATGACGATCAACGACAGGAACAGGCCCAGCGTCGCCGTGGTCTGGATCCACGACGTGTACGCGCCGCGCTTGCCGTGCGGGGCGTGCTCGGCGACGTAGGTCGCGGCACCGCCGTATTCGCCGCCCAGTGCCAGGCCTTGCAGCAGGCGCAGGCCGACCAGGATCACCGCCGCGGCGGGACCGATCGTGTCATAGGTGGGCAGCACGCCGACGATGAAGGTCGACAGGCCCATGATCAGGATCGTCACCAGGAAGGTGTACTTGCGGCCGATCATGTCGCCCAGGCGGCCGAACACCAGCGCGCCGAACGGACGCACGATGAAGCCCGCCGCGAACGCCATCAGCGACGCGATGAACTGCGCCGTCGGATCCAGGCCGGTGAAGAACTGCTTGCCGATGATCGCGGCGAGCGAGCCGTACAGGTAGAAGTCGTACCACTCGAACACCGTGCCCAGCGAAGAGGCGAAGATCACCTTCTTCTCTTCGGCCGTCATCGGCGCATTGGTGGTCACTGCGCTTGCAGTTGCCATGGGATTGTCTCCTCGGGATTTCCCAGAGCCATCGACCGATGGCCCTTGGGGAGCGACTATCCGAGCGCGCTCTGACCCGTTTCTGACGACTTGCTTGCCTCAGACTGACAAACCCGGGTGCAACCCTCGCTTCGCATTTCTCGATGCGGAATTTCGGTGCCTGCGCGCCGCATCAGAGGGTATGTCCCTACGGCGACATTCGAGGGCGAAGCGACCTCGTCGTCGTCTCGACGACCGCCCGCGCTCAGCCGCGCTGCACGCCCACCGGCAAGGTCCGCGCGGCGTCCCACGCGAGGCCGTCGAACCAGGCGTCGCCATCGAGATAGCCGGTCAGCATCTCCATCGCGTCGAGGCCCCAGAACAGCTTGTCGTCGACGCCCATCGTCGGCACGCCGAAGACGCCGCGCGCGACGGCGGCATCGGTGGCCTCGCGCAGCGCGGCCTTGACCTCGGCCGAGGCAGGATCGCGCATCGGCGCGAGGTCCGCCGTCAGTTCGGCCAGGCGCTGCGCATCCGCCGCATCGAGCCCGCCGCGCCAGACATGGTGGAAGACGCGTTCGACCGCGTAGCGGCCCGGCGTCCCGAGTCCGTCGTGGGCGCTTGGCGCGGTGGCCCACAACAGGCGCAGCAAGGGCAAGGGATTGAAAGGATGCGCCGCCGGCAGGTCCAGCGGCACGCCGAGCCGGTGGCCGAGCCACGACACCTGGCGGTAGGTCCAGTCGCGCTTGCCGGGGATCTCGGCGGGGCCCTTGTGGTCGAGCGCCTTCAGCATCGCGCCGAAGAGGATGGGCACGTAGCGGACCGCGACGCTGCGACCGGCCAGCGCCTCGGGCAGCCGCTCGAAGGCGAGCGCCGCATACGGCGAGATCGGGTCGAAGTAGAAATCGATCGTGACCATCGTCGCTCCGTTCAGACCTTGGGCAGCGGCTCGGTGGCGAGCGCGCCGTGCGCGATCAGCAGCGCGCGGCGCTCGGGCAGCAGCGCGAGCAGGCGGATGCGCGACTCGTCGTCCGACTTGCTCCAGCCGGCGATCTCGGGGATGGTGCGCGCGCAGCCGCGACACAGCGCGGTGGGCTCATGCATCTTGCAGATGTTGATGCAGGGCGAGGCGACGCGGCCTTCGGGCGTGCGGGCGACGTCGCTCACTGCGCGACCTCGATCACCGGCGCGCCGGTCAGCGCGACCAGCTGTTGCGGCGTCATCAGGAACACGCCGTTCGGATGGCCGGCCGCGGCCCAGATCGCGTCGAAGCGGAACAGCTCCTGGTCGATGAACAGCTGCGGGGCGGCGCCCTCCTCCGCCGGCTGGAAGCCGAGTGGCGACACGCCGCCGATCGAGAAACCGGTACTCGCCTTCACGTAGTCGGCATCGGCGCGGCCGAGCTTGCCGGTGTGGATCTCGAGCTTGCGCTCGTCGACGCGCTTGTCGCCGGAGGCGATCACCAGCACGGCCGCGCCGTCGGACTTGCGCTTGAACACGACGCTCTTGGCGATCTGCCCCAGCGCGACGCCGAGGGCGTCGGCCGCCTCCTGCGAGCTGCGGGCCGAGACCTCGAGCCATCGCGGCTCGTGTTCGTGGGACAGCGCGCGCAACGCGGCGCGCACGCGGAGGAAACCGTCGGGACGGGCGGTGTCGCCTGCCGTGGAAGTCGCGGGGGAAGTCGTGTCGCTCATGCCGCGCATTGTGCCAAGGCGCCCGGTGCGCGATTGGCGCATCGGCGTCAGACCACACGGCGCGCACTTCGGTATGGTGTGAGGGGCCGCACCCTAAGCGGTCTCTGGAGATCAACTCGTGGAACTGCGCCAGCTGAGGTATCTGATCGGCGTCGCCGACGCCGGCAGCCTGCTGAAGGCGTCCAGGCTGCTGCACCTGGCCCAGCCCGCGCTCGGCCAGCACATCGTCGCGCTGGAGGAGGAACTCGGCGCGCCCCTGTTCATCCGCTCCAGCCGCGGCATGGCCTTGACCGACAACGGCCGCCGCTTCGTCGAGCAGGCGCGCAAGGTGCTGGCGGAACTCGAGGCCGCCAAGGCCTCGGTGCTGGCCGACGGACAGCACCTCGCCGGCGAGGTCATCCTGGGCCTGCCCACGACCGTCGCGCTGGCGGCGACGGTGCCGCTGCTGCGCCTGGTGCGGACGCGGTTGCCGCTCGTGCGGCTGCGCATCGTCGAGAGCCACAGCGGCTTCCTGCGCGAATGGCTGCAGGCGGGGCGGCTGGAACTCAGCATCCTGTTCGAAGACCGCCAGGAGCCATGGTTGTCGCAACGGCAGCTGCTGACGGAGCAGCTGGTGCTGGTGGGCGCCGCGGGTGCCGGCGCGCAGCCGCTGGGGCGCGAGCTCGCGCTGCGCGAGCTGAGCCGCTTTCCCATGATCCTGCCCAACACGGAGCACGGGCTGCGGCGCATCATCGACGCGGCCTGCCGGGCCCATGGCGTCGAGCTCGACGTGGTGGCCGAGATCGACTCGCTGCCCGCGGTCAAGAGCGCCGTCGCCGCGGGGCTCGCGTTCACGATCCTCTCGCCGGGCTCGGTGAGCGAGGAACTGCGCCAGGGTCGTCTGCGCCAGGCCGTGATCCGCGATCCGGAAATCCGGCGAACCATCTGCAGCTGCTTCGCGCTGACGCGTTCGCCCGGACCGGCGGCACGCGCGGTGAGCGATCTCGTCGATGAAGTGATCCGGGAACTCGTGCTGACCGGGCAGTGGCCGGCGACGCTGGCGTAACGCGTCTCCACGCGCCCGCTAGTCCGGATCCGACTAGCGCCTAGCCGACATCCGTATTTCCCAGCGACGGCGCGCATCCGTAGGCTGCTTCCATGAAAGGAAGCGCCTCCATGAGCCTTGAGCCCTCCCTCCCCGACGAGCGCCAGCCGCTGTCGGATGTCGTCGTGATCGACCTGTCGCGGCTGGTGTCGGGCAACGTGCTGACGCATGTGCTCGCCGATCTCGGCGCGTCCGTCGTGAAGATCGAGTCGCCGGAGCGCGGCGACGACCTGCGCGCCTGGCAGCGCCAGGGCGTGAGCACCTACTGGATGGAGTACAGCCGCAACAAGGACAGCGTCGCGCTGGACCTGCGCTCGGACGACGGCATGGCCTCGCTGAGGTCGCTGATCACGCGCGCCGACATCCTGGTCGAGAACTTCCGCCCCGGCACGCTCGAGAAGATGGGGCTGGGCATCGACGCGCTGCAGCGGCTGAACCCGCGCCTGATCGTGGTCCGCATCTCGGGCTGGGGACAGACGGGCCCGTTCGCGAAGAAAGGCGGCTTCGGCTCGCTGATCGAGGCGATGAGCGGCTTCGCCGCGATGAACGGCCATGCGGACCGGCCGCCGGTGCTGCCGCCCTTCTCGCTCGCCGACTCGGTGGCGGGCCTGCACGGAGCGACCGCCGCGCTGGCCGCCCTGCATCGCCAGCGCGCCCATCCCTCGCCGACGGTCCAGGAGATCGACCTCTCGCTCTTCGAGCCGCTGTTCTCGATGCTCGGCCCGCAGGCCTCCGAGTTCCAGCTCACCGGCCAGGCCACGCAACGGTCCGGCAGCCGCTCGCCGACGCATGCGCCGCGCAACGTCTACGCGACCAAGGACGGGCGTTGGGTCGCGTTGTCCGCGGGCATGGCGGGCACGCTGCAGCGGCTCTTCGCCGGCATCGGGAAGCCCGAGGCCCTGAAGGACGAGCGTTTCGCCACGCACGAGGCGCGGCTCGCCAACATCGACGCGCTCGACGAGTTGATCCAGGGGCACCTGTCGACGCTCACGCTGGCCGAAGCGCTGGCCTTCTTCGAGGAACGCGACATCACCGCTGGCGAGGTCTGCGACATCGAGGACCTGCTCCAGCACCCCTACGTGCGAGAGCGCGAACTGCTGCTGGACGCGCAGACGCCGGACGGCCGCACGGTGTCCGTGCACGCCGTGCCCTTCAAGATCAACGGCGCGCGTCCGCCGGTGCGCCGACCCGCACCGGCGCTCGGCCAGGACAACGACAAATGGCTGAAGGACCGGTGATGAACGCCCACTCCACATTGCCTGCATCGACCGCATCGACCGCTCCGTCGCACCGCTTCTACCGGTCCTACCTCTTCGTCCCCGCCGACAACGAGCGTCTGCTTCAAAGCGCCTTGAACAAGACGCCCGACGTCGTGATCCTGGATCTCGAGGACGGCGTGCATCCGAGCAGGAAGGCGGCCGCGCGTGCCGGCGTGGCGACCGCGATCGGACGCGTGCACGCGAGCGGCAAGGCCGCCGCGGTGCGCGTCAACGGCGCGCTGAACACCGCCATCGACGACCTGCGCGCCGCCGTGTCGCCGGGCCTGCGCCTGCTGGTGCTGCCGAAGGTCGAGCACGCCCGCGATGTCCAGCTGCTGGCCGGCGTCGTCGACGAACTCGAACGATCGGCCGGTCTGCCGGCGAGCGGGGTCCGCTTCCTGCTGCAGATCGAGTCCGCGGCCGCGCTGCCACGGCTCCACGACATCGCCGCGGCCTCGCCGCGCGTGCATTCCATGATGCTGGGCAGCGAGGACTTCTCGCTCGACGTCGGCGGTCTTCCGACGCCCCAGGCGCTGCTCACGCCGAGCCTGATGGTGCTGTACGCGGCGCGCGCGGCCGGCGTGCTGCCCGTGGGCTTCGTCGGCTCGATCGCCAACCTCGGCAACGTCGAGGATTTCGAAGCACTGCTGCGGCAGGCCCGCTCGCTCGGCTTCCGCGGCGCGGTGGTCGTGCATCCGAAGTTCGTGGACGCGATCAACGCCTGCTACACGCCAACGCCCGAGCAGGTGGCGCAGGCGCGCGCCATCGTCGCCGCCTTCGACATCGCCGATCGCGACGGCCTCGGCGCCACCAAGCTCGGCGATCTGATGATCGACAAGCCGGTCGTCCTGCGCGCGAAGGCCCTGCTCATCGAGGCCGGCCTCAGCCCCCTCGGCGACGGCTGAGCGCACTCGCCGCGTCGACACACCTCGATTCCCGGACGAGCGATTTCAGTTGAATGGATTGATCACGTTAGTTGCCGAATGACATCAATTTTGATGAAGTCCATGCAGCGCGAGGGCGAAAGATCTCGACTTTGGGCCTAGATTGATTGGGGCATATGCCCCTCGGAACATGGGCCGTGGCGGTAACCGACTGATTAAGAGGTGCTCTCATGAAGGCTACTGGTGCGCTCGCTCTTTCACTATTCCCAATGGCGGTCATGGCCTCGGACTGCGTGTCCAATGCACCTGCGTTCAGTCCGCAGACGTCTAGCTTTGCCGCCACTTGTTCCCCGGGTGAAACGATCGTCCACGTGGCGAAGTCCAAGTCTCCAGTTGTGAAGTTGGATTTCCCAAGCGATCAAGAGGTCACCATTTCAACGAGCTCCGGTGCGAAGAGTTCAGGTGGCAACGGACACGGTGCCCAGGTATGCATATGGCAGTCCTGGGACATGGGCAAGCCTTGCGGCGCAAGCGCCGTGTCGCAGGACGGTTTCAACGACTGGAACGGCAATGCGTCATGTGGCGTAAAGGTTCCGAAGGGCATTCAGTACGTCCGCGCCTTGCAGGTCAATTCGAATGCAGACGAACAGAACACGACGATCACCATCGTCTGCAGAAGAAACGGGTAACACCCACACGAAGCGCATGTCAGCCAACCTCTTCCCCTGAAGTTCCGCATGGTTGTGAGCGCAACAGAAGGCATCCTGCAGTCACGTCGGCTGGCCACCAGAACGAGCTGCGTGAACATCGATTAGGGCGAGCGCTCTCCTGCCGCGCGCGGCCTTGCGTTATGGTCCGCGCCCATGACCGATGTGAAGAGCCCCTTCGAGCCCGAGTTCACCACCGCCCTGTGCGAGATCTTCGAAACGCTGATCACCTTCAACCAGGTGCTCGGCGTGAAGATCGACGAGCTGCAGCACGAGATCGTGCGGGCCCACATTCCCATGCGGCCGGACCTGGTCGGGCACTACGCCCACAACCGGCTGCACGGCGGCGTGATCAGCGCAACGCTCGATTCGATGGGCGGCTTGGCGGTGATGGCGGCGATCGGCGCGCGACATCTCGACGAAGCGCCGCAGCAACGGCTGCAGCGTTTCGCCAAGCTCGGCACGATCGACCTGCGCGTGGACTACCTGCGGCCCGCCATCGGCGCCCTCTTCCGCTGCGAGGCCGAGGTGATGCGGCTGGGCAGCCGCGTCGCCAACACGCGGATGGCGTTCACCGATGAGCAGGGCCGACTGCTGGCCACCGGCGCCGCGGCATACATCGTCTCGTGACATTGGCGCCCTTCTTGCTCCCTCTCCCGCTTGCGGGAGAGGGTGGGGGTGAGGGTGAGGGCCAGCGGACTCTGCAGTCCACTACACCGCGCTGATCCGATAGGCACAACGCCGCGCGCCGGCCAGCAGATGCTCGGTGCGCTCGACGGTAAGTCCAGGACCCAGGCAACGCTCGAACAGCGCCAACTCCGAGCGACAGAAGCCTTGGCAGCTCTGTGCGGCGGCGCAGATCGGGCAATGGTCTTCGACCAATAGCCAGTCTTTGCCGACGCGCTCGGCGCGGGCCATGTAGCCCTCTTCCGCGCGCAGCCGAGCGAGTTCGCGCACCCGGTCGCCGGTCGTGCGACACCGGTCGATCGCCGCTCGATAACGCAGCTCGCTGTCGCGCTCGCGAGCACCGATCAGTTGATCGAGTCCTGCCTCGCCGAAGACCGCGCGCGCCTGCTGGATCAGTTGCACCGTGAGATCGGCATGCCGATCCGGGAAACGCCCGTGGCCCGCCGCCGTCAACGACCACAGCTTGCGCGGCCGTCCGGCCTCGCCGCGCTGATCGTCCTGCGCAACGACAAGTCCCCTGTTCCTCCAGGCGCGCCAGCAGCTTGTGCGCGCCCATCGGCGTGATGGCGACAGTTGCCGCCAGCGCGGCCGCCGCCTGCGGGCCGCGGCTCTTGAGCTCGAACAGCAGCCGGTCCTCGTTCCCTTGACTCATGAGTGGCGCCTCGCGAAGCGGATGAAGCCGATCGCCGCGCCCAGGCACATCGTGCCGCCCAGCAGCATGATCCAGCGCGCGGACAGCATGCCCAGCGCGCCGCCGATCAGCGCGATCAAGGTGTTGGACAGGCAGAAGACCGTCGTCAGCAGGCCCATCACGCGGCCTTGGCCATGCGCGGCGAAGCGCTCCGACATCCATGCCGGCATCAGCGCGTTGTAGAACGAGAGCGGCACTCCCAGCAACGGGATCAACGCAAGTCCCAGCCAGGAGGGCGCAAGGCTCAAGGCCAGCAGCCCGATCGCCGCGACGACCGCGAAACGCGCCGCGCGGTGCAGCGGCGTCGGCCCGGAGCCGATGCGCGCCGCGAAGATGCTGGCCGCCGTCATCGCGGCGCACTGCACCGCCGTGACCAGCGCGATGCCGCGACTGTCCAGCCCCGCCTGCTGCAGCATCCACAGCGGCGCGAACTCGTACAGCGCGTTGACGCCCAGCGTGTACGCCAGCTGCAGCAGCGCGAGGTGGCGCAACACGGGATCCTGGGCGATCAGCCCCAGCGACTGCTGGCGCCGCATGGCGGCGAGCATCCCGCCTTCGGGCTTGGCGGTCGGCCGGTCGTCGGGCAGCCCGAAGCCGAGCAGCACCAGGCAAGGCAGGATCACGACGGCCGCCACGATGAAGGGCACCGCCTCGCCCCAGGGCAGCGTCAGGCCGCCGAGCAGCGGCCCGACCAGCCAGCCGATGTAGAGGCTCGCGTTGAGCCAGGCGAAGCTGCGCGTGCGCTCGAGCTGCGGATGCCAGTCGGCCAGCAGCGCCCGCACGACGGCGACGTTGCCTTCGGTCAAGCCCGTCGCGAAACGCGACAGCACGAACAGCGGATAGTCCCGCGAGGCCAGCGCGAAAGCGCTCAGCCCGTAGCCGACGAGCGTCGCGGTGATGGTGACGCTGAGCACACGGCGCCGGCCGTAGCGGTCGGACATCGGCCCGATCACCAGGCTGCCGACCAGGATGCCGGCCGGGTTCACCGCCAGCGCCAGGCCCATCAGCAGCTCCGGCCGCAGGCCGAGGAAATGGGTGAAGTCGTCGACCGGCCCGCTGACGAAGATCGGCGCCAGGATCGGGTACGGCAGCGCGACGCCGGCGGTGCTCATCAGCGCGAGCGCGCAGACGGCCCAGAGCAGCAGATGCGGATGGCGCAGCGGCGCCGGCGAGGTGGCAGTCGCGGAGGACTCGGAGGAAGACAGCACGGCGCTCATTGTGCGGCCCCTTCGCGGCGCAGACACAAGGCATAGCCGGGCCAGCCGCGATGGCGCCATTCCTCGCGCGCGGCGTCGGCAACCTTGATGCGGTGGTCGTTCATCGACGCGTGCAGCCCGGGCAGCTCGCGCGTCCAGTCGTCCTCCGTCGCGTGTCCCGCGTGGACCAGCGCCCAGGCCGGCGCCGGACGCAGTTCCGACAGATACGTGCCCAGCCACGCGCGCCAGACGGTGCGCAAGACCTGGCCCTCGTCGACCGCCAGGCCGCGTGAGGCGGCGGCCTCCAGCAGCACGCGCAGCGCATGCGTGCCCGTCACCAGGTGCAACGAGGCGAACTGGTGCCGCGACAGGTACGCGGCCAGCGAGGCTTCCGCCAGCGCATCGAGCGTCAATCGCGGGCGCTCCACGTAGCCGTCGAAGCCCGGCAGCGTCGCGGCATGTTGCATCCGCGTCGTGATCAGCGTGCCCGGCATCGCCGGCATGGCGAGCGCGGGATCGGCACGCACCGCATCGATGACCTCACGAAGGCTTTCACGCCCCTGCCCCGCCGGCACCGGCGCGCCGAGCGGGCTCTCCAGCCCGATCGTCGTCCTCAGCGCCGCGTCGAGCTCTTGACGATGCCCCGACTGCAGCGCATAGGCGAGCCGGATCGCGACATGGAAGGCCTGCGCTTCGGGCGCGGCCAGCACGCGGCGCAGCGCGTCCTCGACGGAGGGCGGCGGCACGCCGTCATCGTCCGCGACACGTGACAGCGGCGCCCAATGGTCGATGTGCCGTTGCAGCGATTCGCGCGGCGCGCCCAGCCGAGCCAGCGCGCCGAGCGCCATCGGCAGGTGGTTGAAGAGCGGCAGCGCCTCGGTGCCGTACATGGGGCCGAACTTCACCGACTGGTCCAGCGCCTCGTGCAGCCCCGCCGGCCAGGGCGGGCCCTTGAGCTCGAGGGCATTGCCATCGGGATCGAACAGGTACAGCGACGGTCCGTCGCCGTCCGCGCCGTAGCGCGAGCCGTAAGTGTCGACGGTGACGCCTTGCGACGTCAGCCAGCGACGCAGCGCGGGCTCGTCGAGCGTCTCGACGCGCAGGCAGAAGTGGTCGACATTGCGCCCCTCCGCGCCCGGGCCTGCGCCACCGACGCGGCCGAGCTTGCCGTCCAGCGGCACGAGGTCGATCAACTGCGCGCCCGCGCGCAACTGCACCAGCCCGATCTCCTCTTGACGCCGCTCGACGGTGCAACCCAGCAGGTCCCCGTAGAAGTGCAGCGCCGCCGGTAGATCGCGCACGCGCAGCACGAGATGGTCGAGTCCCTGGATCCTGATCATGGCGAGCTCCTTCCGCTTGCGTTGTTGTGACTTCGAGCCTTGCTTCGGCGGGGCGTCGAACGAGGCGCTGAACGCCATGCCGCGATGATCGCGCCGCCCGTCAAATTAATAAACTTTTAGTTGATTAACATCGACTCCAGCAGGGAGACCCGACAATCGGGGGCATGGCTTTCCGACCCCTCCCCTCCCCGACGCCATCCCGGGCCGGCTGTGGCTGCAGTCGATGCCGGGCCGCCGCGAGTCCTGGGGCGCCTTCCTCGACGAGGCGCGCCTGAATCAGCTCAACGTGGTGGTCTGCCTCAACCCGCTCGAGGAAGTCGCCGAGCTCTCGCCGCCGTATCACAAGGCGATCGCCGAGGGCCGGCTGCCCTTCCGCTGGCTGCATGTGCCGATGCGCGATTTCGGTCTCGCGTCGGACAGTGCGGCGTTCCGGCAGGGTGTGGAGCACATCGCGCAAGGCCTGCGCATGGGCGACCGCGTGCTGCTGCATTGCGCCGCCGGCATGGGCCGCACCGGCACGATGGCCGCTTGCGTGCTGAAGCGGCTGGGCGTGCCCGCGGCGCAATCGCTCGAAGCGGTCAGCGCGGCAGGATCGAATCCGCAGTCGGCGCAGCAGTCCGGATGGATCCACCAGTTCTGAGCTGCAACGACGTTGGGTGATTCCTGGATGATGCTTCAACGATGCCTCGATGATTGATCCGACCCTGCCGGCACTAACCATCGTCCATGCGGACAGATGGCGCGTCGTCGTCGACAAGCCGTCGGGCCTGCTGTCCGTACCCGGCAGAGGCGAGCACAAGCAGGACTGCGCCTGGGCGCGCGTGGCCGCTGAATTTCCGGATGCGCTGATCGTGCATCGGCTGGACCAGTCGACTTCCGGCCTGATCGTCTTCGCGCGCGGCGAGGCGATGCAGCGCGCGCTCAGCGAGGCCTTCGCCGCGAGGCTCGTCGACAAGCGCTATGAGGCGGTGGTGGCGGGCATCGTCGAACGCGACGCGTTCGAGATCGACCTGCCGCTGATCGTCGATTGGCCGAATCGCCCGCGGCAGATGGTCGACCACGAGCGCGGCAAACCCAGCCTGACCCGCGTGCGGGTGCTCGATCGCGATGTCGCGGCGCGCACCACGCGCGTCGAGCTCGAGCCGGTCACCGGGCGTTCGCACCAGCTGCGCGTGCATCTGTTGGCCGCCGGTCTTCCCATCCTCGGCGACGCGCTGTACGCGCCGCCGGAGGTCCTCGCGCAGGCACCCCGCCTGCTGCTGCATGCACGGGACCTCAACCTGCCGGCGGTGCTCGATGCGACGCCGCTTTCATTGCATTCGCCGCCCGATTTCTGAGCGTGCATCCCGCCATCCGCCCAAGGAGCATTCCCGATGTCCTCGACCGTGTCCACCGACTCTTCCCCAAGCTCATTCCCTCACGATCATCACCGGCAGCTCGCGCGGCCTCGGCGAGGCGCTGGCGCGCCAGTCGCTCGAGGCCGGCCATCTGGTCATCGGCATCGCCCGGGGCCGCAGCGAGGCGTTGGAGCGCTTCGCCCATGAGCGCGGCCTGCCGCTGCAGCAATGGCAGGCGGACCTGTCGAGCCCGCTGGCGATCGCGCAGCGCCTGGCCGACTGGCTGCGCACGCAGCCCCGCGAATGGACCACCGCGACGCTGATCAACAACGCCGGCGTCGTCACCACGCCCGGCCCCATCGACGGAGAGTCGCTGGAGACACTGTCCGCCGCGCTGCGCGTCGGCCTGGAGGCGACTGTGCTGATGAGCGCGGCCTTCCTCGATGCCACCCGCGACTGGCCCGCCGAGCGCAAGGTGCTGAACATCTCGTCCGGCCTGGGCCGCCGCGCGATGGCCGGCAGCGCGCTCTATTGCGCGGCCAAGGCCGGCATGGACAACCTCAGCCGCGCCATGGCGCTGGACGAGGAACACAAGGCAGCCAAGGGGGAACGCGCCGCGCGCGTCGTCTCGCTGGCGCCCGGCATCATCGACACCGACATGCAGGCCCAGTTGCGCGGGGGCGATTCGTCGAAGTTCCCGGACCGGGACCGCTTTGCCGCCTTCAAGGCCGAAGGCCAGTTGGCCAGCGCCGCGGACACCGCGGCTCAGGTGCTGAAGTTCCTCGCCAGAAAAGACTTCGGCCAGCAGGTGCTGGCCGATGTGCGGGACGCTTGAACTTCCGGTTGGGGCGTGCGCAGAGCTTGGCCGGGTCCGGCGGCTCGGGCCTCGCGGGCGCGCCAACTCGCTTTGCTCACCTGCGGTTCGCGCCGCTCGGACAGACGGCGCTCAAGTCAGTTTTGGAACGCTCGGCTTCGCCGCCGGACCCGGCCAAGCTCTGGAGAGCGTCTGCGCGCGGAAGGCGCGCTCAGCCCACCAGGTTCGCCAGCGTCAGTAGGGCCAGCAGCATCATCCACAAGACAACCGAGCGCCAGACGAGGCCGACCACGCTCTGCAGGTGACCCAGTTGCGGTGGGACACCACCGGTGGAACCTTCCGCCCGCGTCGCATCCATGTCGCCGCCAGATTCGAAGGTCTTGCTCCGGTCGGGCGTGACGCCTGGAGCGGCGCTGCCGCCCAGTTGCACGCCAACGGCACCCGCGGCGGAAGCGAGGATGATCCCCTCGTTGTCGTGGGCCCACAGCGCCGAGTCGCGACGCCAGGAACTCACCGCCTCCTCGAAGTTGCCCACGATCGCGAAGCCCGTCGCCGTCAGGCGCGCAGGGATGTGGTCGATCATCCCGAACAGCTTGCGCGAGAGCTCCATCAGGCGCTCGTTGGTCGGCGCGTCCAGCGTGCGGCTCTTGAAGGCCCAGTAGCGGCCGGCGAATTCAGCCATCCGGTACAGCACCGCACCCGCCGGGCCCAGGCCCAGCGTCGAGAACAGCACGAACCAGAAGAACACCCCGAAGACATGCCGGTGCGCGGCAAGCAGCGAGTGCTCCAGCACGTGCCTCAGCAGCTCGGTACGCGGCAGCTCGCTGGCGTCGAGGTGACGCCACTCGGCGAGCAGGCGGCGGGCTTCGAGCTCGTCGCCACGCTCCAGCGCGTCACGGATGTCGGTGAAGTAGTGGCTGAACTGGCGGAAGCCCAGCGTCAGATAGAGCACCAGCACATCCATCGCCAGCGAAAGCAGCAGGCTGTAGGGCCGCACGAGCGCGTAGATCGCCCCGACCAGCAGGGCCGGACCGACGACGGTGATCGTCCACACGACGGCCGCATGGTGCGACCGGCCCGCGTCGAAGTTGCGCCCGGTCCAGCGCACCCAGGCGATCATGCCTTGGTGGACCGGATTCCCGTGCGGCAGAGGCTTGAGCTGCTCGCACACCAGCGCCAGCAAGACCGCGAAGAAGTTCATGGCCCGGGATGATAGCGGCCCGCACACCCGCCGAAGAGGGATCGGTGTCCCCCTGCCCCCTGCCGTGGCTCAGACCTGCAGGAAGCGGTAGAGATTGCGCAACATCGCGGCGGTCGCCCCCCAGATGAAGAACTCCTTCGAAGCGCCCGCCGTCAGCGTCACGTCGGGGTCCACGTTCGACACCGCAAGACCTGGCCCCGTCCACGGCATCGACAGGAACTGCCGTCGGCCTTTCAGGGGACCGTTGTCGCTGGCGGCCTCCCCGGTCGCGTCGCCCGCGTCGTACTCGAAGGTGTGGCGCTGGTGGTGCGCGGGGTTCATCAGGAACTCCAGCGGGACCTCGAACGCCTCCGCCACCTCGAAGGCATCCAGCCGCAGCGAGAAGCCCGGGCGGATCAGACCCACCACCGGCGTGACCTCGTAGGCTGTCACCGTGCGATAGACAGGCAGCTGGCCGATCAGGTCCACGTAGCGCTCGTCGAGGCCGATCTCCTCCTCCGCCTCGCGCAGCGCCGTGCGCTCGGGCGAGCCGTCCTCCGGCTCGGCGCGGCCGCCGGGGAAGCTGATCTGGCCGGCATGGTCCCGCAGATGCGCCGTGCGTTGCGTCAGCAGGACGTGCAGGCCTTCGGCGCGCTGCACCAGCGGGATGAGCACCGCGGCCTGCGTCGTCGTGCGGCCCGGGAAGAGGCCGCCGTCGCCGGGCAGCTCCGGGTCGATGCTCAGCGGATGCAGGAAGCGCTCACGCAGCCAGCCCGGGGTCAGACGCTCACGGGGGACGGCGGGGAGATGCGCATCGGTGCCGGTGACGGGGATGGCGCGGGGATCCTGGATGGCTGGACGGCTGGCGGGACGGCTGGAAGGAGGCGTCGGCATGCGGCAGGGTCGTCCGGTGTGCCGGACTTGTTCGTGGGCGCTCGGGGCGCGAAGCCCCGATTGGACGCCAGAAACGACAAAGCCGCTCCGGGCAGGGCCTTGGAGCGGCTTTGGGGGTGGCTTGCGCCGAGGATCAGGCCGACTTGATGGCCAGCTTTTCCTTGATGCGCGCCGACTTGCCCGAACGCTGACGCAGGTAGTACAGCTTCGCGCGGCGGACGTCGCCGCGGCGCTTGACTTCGATCGAAGCGATCAGCGGGCTGTACAGCTGGAACGTCCGCTCAACGCCTTCGCCGCTCGAGATCTTGCGGACGATGAAGTTGGAGTTCAGACCGCGGTTGCGGCGGGCGATCACGACGCCTTCGTAGGCCTGCACGCGCTTGCGGGTGCCTTCGACGACGTTCACGTTGACGATCACCGTGTCGCCAGGAGCGAAAGCGGGGATGGTCTTGTTCAGGCGAGCAATTTCTTCTTGCTCGAGGGTTTGGATCAGATTCACGAGGATCTCCTGTGATCTTGCCGGCGCGAATCAGGATGATTCCAGGTCTGGCCGCCATCGAATGAATTCTTCGGCGCCGCCCGCGTGGGGATTCAACCAACGGTGTCAAAGCACCGCCCTTGCCCCATCAGCCCAGTAGAGGATCGGAAAAACCCGCGATTATAGACGTGGTTGGGCGATCGTCAAACTTCGCCCGTCTTGGCGATCGTTCCGCCCTGGGCCGTGCGTAGCGACGCGAGGAACTTCTCGTCCTTCTTGTCGAGCTTGCCGTCGCGGCGCGCGGCCTCGATCAACTCGGGCCGGCGGCGCAATGTCAGCGCCAGCGACTGCTCGCGACGCCAGCGGGCGATCTCGGCATGATGGCCGGACAGCAGCACCGGCGGCACCGGCAACGGGCCGTCGGGCGTCTCCAGGACCTCCGGGCGGCTGAAGTGCGGGCAGTCCAGCAGCCCGTCCGAGAAGCTGTCCTGCTGATGCGAGGCGGCGTCGTTCAGCACGCCGTCCTGCAGACGCGCGATCGCATCGAGCATCGCGATGGCCGGCAGCTCGCCACCGGAGAGCACGAAATCACCGAGGCTGATCTCCATCGTCACGTGGCGGTCCAGCACGCGCTGGTCGATGCCTTCGTAGCGGCCGCAGAGCAGGATGGCGCCCTCGCCTTGCGCGAGCTCACGCGCCAGCGCCTGGTCGAGCTTGCGGCCGGTCGGGCTGAAATGGATGACGGCCGGCGCACCGGGATGCGTGGTCGCGCGATCGGCCTTCACCGCCGCCAGCGCGCGCTCCAGCGGTGCGGCCAGCATGACCATGCCGGGACCGCCGCCGAAAGGACGGTCGTCGACGCGACGGTAGTTGTCCTCGGCGTGATCGCGCAGTTGCCACAGGCGCACATCGACCTGCTTGCTCTCGTAGGCGCGACGCGTCACGCCGACCCGCAGAAAGGGGTCGAAGAGTTCAGGAAAGAGGGTGAGAACGTCGAAGCGCATGGGCATCGGGCCCGACGGCTTCAATAGTCCAGATCCCAGTCCACGGGGATGACCCGCGCGGCCTTGTCGACATCGCCGACAAACGCGTTCACGAACGGGATGAGGATTTCCTCGTCCGGCTTGACCGGCGTGGTCTTGCCGGCGGGCAGGATGCGCAGCACGCAGTGCGGGCCGGTGTCGATCAGGTCGATCACCTCGCCCAGCGTCTGGCCGTCCTTGTTGACGACGCTCATGCCGATCAGGTCGATCCAGTAGAACTCGTCCTCGCCGGTGTCCGGGAACACGCTGCGCGAGACGAAGATGCGGGCACCCTTGAGCGCCTCGGCGCCGTTGCGGTCCGCCACACCTTCGACCTGGGCGACGATGCCGTCCGCATGGTCGCGGACGGAAAGAATCTTGAGCACGGGGGGCACGACATGCGGCTTGCCCGGCAGGGCCTTCTCGCTCGGCTTCATGAACCAGCGGCGAGAGGCGAAAAGCGCCTGGGCATCGGCGGAGTGGCTGAGGATCTTCAGCCAGCCCTTGATGCCCCAGGCGTCCAGCACGCGCCCGACCTCGATGGCGTCCTCCGGAAAGGCCGGAGAACTCTCGATGACGTCGTCGGGCGCCTGCTTCATCTGCTGCGATCCGAAGGATTAGGCAGCGACGGCGGCGGCCGGAGCGGCAGCCGACTTCTTGGACACGTCGACCAGGCGGGCGACGGCCGGCGACAGCTGGGCGCCGGTGCCGACCCAGTAGGACACGCGGTCCTGGGCGACACGCAGGCCTTCGGCGTTGCCGGTGGCGACGGGGTTGTAGAAACCGACGCGCTCGATGAAGCGGCCATCGCGACGATTGCGGCTGTCGGTCACGACGATGTTGTAGAACGGACGCTTCTTGGAGCCACCGCGGGAGAGTCGAATAACGACCATGATCTATCCTTCAGGTTTTGAGCGTTCCACCGCACCAGGGAGACACACAGGGGCAAGCAGACAATTGAATCGACTTTTCAAAGGGCACGCGTGTGTCGCGAAAGATCCCCACGAAAGGTCGACAGCTGGCCCTGTAGATACGCCCCCCGGACTGTCATCGCACAAGCTCCGGATCAGGGAGCTTCGAAGCGTGACAGCCACACCCGGGGGCCAGCGCCAAAACCCGGCATTATAAACTCGCGTTTGACGCTTTGTCCTCCTCCCCCAATGACGACAACCACCAGCAGTTCCTCCCCCCTCCTGATCCGCCCCAGCCTGGAGGGCGACATCGCCGCGATCCAGCAGATCTACGAGCACGCGGTGCTGCACGGCACCGGCACCTTCGAGACCGACGTGCCCGACCGCGCCGAGATGGGCCGCCGCCGCACCGAGGTCCTCAGCCGCAGCCTGCCGTACCTGATCGCGGAGCGTGACGGGCAGGTGCTCGGTTTCGCCTACGCCAACTACTTCCGGCCGCGCCTGGCCTACCGCTACTTCGTCGAGGACTCGATCTACCTGTCCCCCCAGGCCCAGGGCCAGGGCGTCGGCCGCTTGCTGCTGGCCGAACTGATCGCCCGCTGCGAGGCGGCAGGCGCCCGCCAGATGGTGGCCGTGATCGGCGATTCGCAGAACCTCGGTTCGATCGGCGTGCACCGCAGCCACGGTTTCGAGGACATCGGCGTCATGAAGGCCGCCGGCTGGAAGTTCGGCAAGTGGCTTGATGTCGTGTTGATGCAACGCCAGCTGGGTCAGGGTGACACCAGTTCGCCCACCGGTGCGACGCCCGCGACCGCGGCGGCCTCGCCGGCGGCCCCGTCCACGCCTGCCGAAACGCCCGCCGCATGAGCGCCGTCGCTCCCGACGCCGGCGGCGCGGCGGACCTCAAGTCCAAGACCGTGGCCACCTGGCTGAGCTTCGCGCTCGGCAGCCTCGGGGCGCATCGTTTCTACCTGCACGGATTCAGCGACAAGCTCGCCTGGCTGCATCCGCTGCCGACGCTGCTTGGCCTCTATGGTGTGCACCGCATGGACACGCTGGGCCAGGACGACGTCGCCGCCTGGTTCCTGATCCCGCTGCTCGGGCTGATGATCGCCCAGAGCATGCTGGCGGGCATCGTCTACGGCCTGATGCCCGACGAACGCTGGGCCGACCGCTTCAACCCCGGACAACCGGTGCGCAAGACCGGCTGGCTGCCTATCCTGGGCGTGATCGCCTGCCTGATGGTGGGCGGCGCCTGTCTGATGGCGACGATCGCCTTCTCGGCGCAGCGCTACTTCGAGTCGCAGGTCGAAGCCGCCCGCGAGATCAGCCAGTAGCGCGCCGCGCTCAGAACAGCGTGAAGCTGATCCAGTAGAACAGCCCGGCGATGAACGCCGACGCCGGGATCGTGAAGATCCAGGCCCAGACGATATTCCCCGCCACCCCCCAGCGCACCGACGACGCGCGCTGCGTCGACCCCACGCCGACGATGGCGCCGGTGATGGTGTGCGTGGTGGACACCGGAATGCCCAGGGAAGTCGCCAGGAACAGCGTGATCGCGCCGCCGGTTTCCGCGCAGAAGCCGCCGACCGGTTTGAGCTTGGTGATTTTCTGCCCCATCGTGCGGACGATGCGCCAGCCGCCGAACATGGTGCCCAGGCCGATCGCCAGGTAGCAGACGACGATGACCCAGGTCGGCGGCGAATGTTCGCCGGCGCCCGCGTAGCCGGAGGCGATCAGCAGCATCCAGATCAGGCCGATCGTCTTCTGCGCGTCATTGCCGCCATGGCCCAGGCTGTACAGCCCGGCCGAGACCAGTTGCAGCCGCCGAAACCAGTTGTCCACCCGCAGCGGCGAACTGCGTCTGAACACCCAGGCCACGGCCACCATCAGCAGCGAGCCCAGCAGGAACCCCAGCAACGGCGAGACGAAGATGAACAGCACCGTCTTGCCGATGCCGCTCATGATCAGGCCCTTGGTGCCTGCCTTGGCGATCGCCGCGCCGACGAGGCCGCCGATCAGCGCATGCGACGAGCTCGACGGGATGCCGTAGAACCAGGTAATCACGTTCCACGCGATCGCGCCGATCAGCGCGCCGAAGATCACATGGTGATCGACGATGGACGCGTCGATCGACCCCTTGCCGATCGTCGCCGCCACCTTCAGCTCGAAGAACAGCACCGCGATCACGTTGAAGAAGGCCGCGAAGAGCACGGCCTGCTGCGGCTTGAGGACGCCGGTCGACACGACCGTGGCGATCGAGTTCGCCGCGTCGTGGAAGCCGTTCATGAAGTCGAAGGCGACGGCCAGCACCACGAGCATGGCCACGACCCAGAAGGCCACGTGCATCGTTCCCATGGGAGACGCTCCGGGACCGGGTCAGGAATTCTCGAGGACGATGCCCTCGATCAGGTTGGCGACGTCCTCGCAGCGGTCGGAGATCGATTCCAGCTGCTCGTAGATCGCCTTGAGCTTGATCAGCTCGCGCACGTCCTCCTGCTCGCGGAACAGCTTGGACATCGCGGCGCGCATCACACGGTCGGCGTCGGACTCGAGCTTGTCGATCTCCTCGCAGGCCTTGATGGCGGCTTCGGCGGTCTTGGGCTCGCTCAGCTTGGGCAGCAGCGTCACGGCGTGCTTGACGCGTTCGCAGCACTTGGCCGACAGCTCGCCCAGGCGCAGCACTTCCTCGGGGATGGAGCGCACGTCGTAGAGCTGCATCGTCTCGCTGGAGTCCTGCAGCAGGTCCAGGATGTCGTCCATCGCGTTGATCAGGCCGTGGATCTGCTCGCGGTCGATCGGCGTGATGAAGGTGCGATGCAGCAGCCGGTTCACCTCGGCGGTGACGCGGTCGGCGTGGTGCTCGGCCTTGTCGACCTCGGCGGCGTATTTCTCGCGCAGCGTCAGGTCGTTGTAGTTCTGGATCATGAGCATGAAGGCGCGCGCGCCTTCGACGATCTGCGTGCCGTGCTCATTGAACAGTTCGAAGAAATTGCCCTCTCGGGGCAGCAGCTTGCCGAAAAACATGGGGGAGGCTCCGCGCCGTGCGATCCGCGCCGGATCGTCACAATTGATTCATTTCCGTGTCACGGAAAACCCGCGAGTGTAGCCGCCCCATGGCCCGTTGGAGCCACGGCCTGCGCACACCCCGACGTCTGCGGGTCTGCCTCGCCCCTCCGGGGGACGGGAATTTCAGCTGCGGAAGATGAAGTAGACGGCCCCCATCAGGCACAGACCGGCCCAGAGGTAGTCCGTCTTGAACGGCTGGTTCATGAAGAACATCGAGAAGGGCACGAACACCGCCAGCGTGATCACTTCCTGCGTGATCTTGAGCTGCGCCAGCGTGAAGCCGCCCTGGTAGCCGATCCGGTTGGCCGGCACCTGCAGCAGGTACTCGAACAGCGCGATGCCCCAGCTGATCAGCGCCGCGACATACCAGGGGCGCGCCGCCAGGTCCTTCAGATGGCCGTACCACGCGAAGGTCATGAACACGTTGGACAGCGTCAGCAGGACGATCGTCTGCCAGCCGGCGGCGGTTGCGAACATGGGGCGAGCTCCCGAAAGGCTTGGACGTTGATTCGACTCGTCAGGGACGGCGAAGGCGCAAGGGCACGTCCTCGCGCTCGATGACCTGATCGGCGACCGACGGCAGGTGGCCTGCCAGCTCACCAAGACCCGGCGCGTCCAGCGTCGGAGCCAGCTCCAGCAGCGGGCGCAGCACGAAGGCGCGCTGATGCAGCCGCGGATGCGGGACGATGAGCCGATCCAGGTCGACGGTCTGGTCACCGTAGAGCAGCAGGTCCAGGTCGAGTGTCCGCGGCGCGTTGAGGAACGGCCGTTCGCGCCCATGGCGCAACTCGATGGCCTGCAGCGCCGCGAGCAGCGTCAGCGGCGGCAGTGTTGTCGTCACGCGGGCGACCGCGTTCAGGTAGTCGGGCCCCTCGCAGCCGACCGGCGCGCTGCGCCAGGCGGAGGAGACAGCCTCCAGGGTCAGATCCTTCACGTCGGCCAGGTCGGCGAGCGCCGCCTCGAGCGTGTGCCGCAGCTCGCCGAGGTTGGCGCCCAGCCCGACGTAGGCCGTGGTCATTCGTCGTTGGACGGGGCAGTGTCCGCAGGACCCGCGCCGCCTGCCGCCTTCGGCTTGCGACGACGGCGGCGCTTCTTGGCGGGGTGGCCCACGCCGCCCTCGCCTTCCGCGGCGTCGACCGCTTCGGCATCGATCGGCAGCGCGGCCGCCGATTCACCGCTGACAGGCATCGTCGAGGGCGTGCTCACCGCACCGCGCGGCACCGAGTGGACACGGCCGCCGCCCGCCTTGGGCTTGCTGCGCGGACCGCCCTGGCGCTGCGTCTCGCGCGCCAACTCAAGGAGCGCACGACGCTCGTCCTCGGTGCCCAGCGCGAAGTCTTCCCACCAGTCGGCCAGGGCCGGATCGATCTCACCCGCCTCGGCGCGCAGCGCCAGGAAGTCGAAGCCGGCGCGGTAGCGCGGCTGCTCGATCAGCCGGTGCGGACCGCTGCCGGTGCGGCGCTCGAAGCGCGGCTGCATCATCCAGATCTCGCGCATGTCCGCCGCGAGCTTGCCGCGGCCGGAGATGTCCCCGACGCGCGCGTCGAAGACCAGGTCGATCGCCTGCTGCAGCGCCGCCACCGCGCCTTCGCCGCCGTCGATCAGGCGCGTCCAGCGCTGCTGGACTTCGCCCCACAGCATGCAGGCGAGCATGAAGCTCGGCGCCACCGAGCGGCCCTCTTCGACCCGCTTGTCGGTGTCTTCCAGCGCCAGGCGGACGAACTTGCCGTGCACGTTGTCCGGCAGCGCGCCGTCCTTGTCGAGCACCGCGTCCAGGATCGGGAACACGCCGCGCGCCAGGCCCTGCTTGCGCAGCTCGTCGATGCTGGCCAGCGCGTGGCCGGTCTGCAGCAGCTTGATCATCTCGTCGAACATCCGCGACAGCGGCACGTTCGCGAGCAGCGGCGCCATGACGGCGATCGGCGCGCGGGTCTTGGGCTCGATCGTGAAGCCCAGCTTCGCGGCGAAGCGCACGGCGCGCAGGATGCGGACCGGGTCCTCTCGGTAGCGGGTCTCGGGGTCGCCGATCATCCGCAGCACCTTCTTGCGGGCGTCGGCCAGACCGCCGTGGTAGTCGACCACCAGCTCGCGCTCCGGGTTGTAGTACATCGCGTTGACGGTGAAGTCGCGTCGCGCGGCGTCCTCGATCTGCGGGCCCCAGACGTTGTCGCGCAGCACGCGGCCGGACGCGTCGACGACGTGCGACTTGCCCTCCAGCGCGCCCTTGGACGTCTTCTCGTTGCCCTGCACCTGTTCGGCGTCGTCTTCCTTGAGCAGCGCCCGGAAGGTCGAGACCTCGATCACCTCGTGCTCGCGGCCGCGGCCGTAGACCACGTGGACGATGCGGAAGCGCCGACCGATGATGAAGGCGCGTCGGAACTGGTTCTTCACCTGTTCCGGCGTGGCGTCGGTGGCGACGTCGAAGTCCTTGGGCCGGCGGCCCAGCAGCAGGTCGCGCACGGCGCCGCCGACGATGAAGGCCTCGTAGCCCGCGTCGGTCAGTCCCTTGACGACCTTGACGCCACGCTCGTCGAGCAGGGCCGGATCGATGCGGTGTTCCTCCGCGCCGATCTCCACGCGCTTGCCCAGGGGCGTGGCGGTACTTTCGGGCTTGCCCAACAACTTGTTGATGAATTTCTTGATCATTCGAACAGCTTCAGTATCGGCCAGCCGCGCTCGCGCGCCAGCGCCTCGAGGGCCGAGGTGGGGTTGGTCGCCACCGGATGGCTGACCCGCTCCAGCAGCGGCAGGTCATTCATCGAGTCGCTGTAGAAATGCACGCGCTCGAAATCCTCCCAGCGGCGCCCCTGCGCCGCCAGCCATTCGTTCACGCGCACGATCTTGCCCGCCTGGAAGGACGGAGTTCCGTGCACGCGCCCGGTGAACGACCCGGTCGCGTCGCGCTCCAGCTGCACGGCGATCAGGTGGTCGATGCCGAAGGCCTTGGCGATCGGCGCGGTCACGAATTCGTTGGTCGCCGTCACCACGACCACCAGATCCCCGGCGTCCAGGTGGCGCTGCACGAGTGCGCGCGCATTGTCGCGCAACATCGGCGCGATGATCCGGGCCATGAAATCGGCGCGGGCCGCCTCGGCCTCGCCCAGCGGGCGGGCGCGCCAGACAGAGGTGGCGAACTCGACGTACTCGTCCAGGTCGAGGTTCCCGCGCTGGTAGTCGGCGTAGAACCCGTCGTTGCGGGCGGCCCAGGCGGCGCCGTCGGCCCAGCCGATCTCCACCATGTAGCTGCCGAAGGCGTGGTCCGAGTCCTGCGGGATCAGCGTGCCGTCGAGGTCGAACAGGGTCAGGTCCACGTCGAAATCCTTGAAAGATCTTGAAAGCGAAGCAACCGGCGGCGTCGCGCCCTCAGGCGTGCGCCCCCTGGTCGGCGAGCATCTGGCGCAGCAGCGGCACGGTGACCGCCCGCTTGCTGGCCATGGCGAATTCGTCCAGCCCGTCCAGCAGCGTCATCAGGTGCTTGAGGTCGCGGGCGTAGCGGGTGAGCAGGTAGTCGATGACGTCGTCGGTCAGCGCGATGCCGCGCCGGTCGGCCTCGCGGCGGAGCACGGCGCGCACCTCGGCCTCGGACAGGGGCTGCAGCGCGAAGGTCGGGCCCCAGCCGAGCCGGGTGCGCAGGTCCTCGCGCAGGTCCAGGTCCACCGGCGGCGCGGTACCGGTCGAGACGACCGCCAGCCCCAGCGTGGCCGCCTCGACGAACAGCGCGAAGGCCGCATGCTGCTGGCCGGGGTCGAAGCGCTGGGCGTCGTCGAGCAGCAGCAGGCTGGGGTGGGTGGGCAGTTCCCAGGGCAGCGGGGTGTCGGCGTCGTACCAGCCGACCTGCGCGCCGGCCTGCTGCCAGTGGCGCGCGAGCGCGCGCAGCAGGTGCGTCTTGCCGCTGCCGGGCGGCCCCCACAGGAACACCGGCGGCGAGCCAGTCCCCAGCGCCAGCACATGCGTGAGGGCCGCGGTGTTGGCACCGGTGAGGAGCGTGTCAAAGGTGTAGTCGGGCTCGGGACCGAGCGACAGCGGGATCTGCTTCAAACCACTTCAGCGTTGGATGGCGGGGCGACGTCGGCGACGCGGAGGTCGGCAACAGGGAGGTCACACCCTCAGGAAGAGGGGGATTCTATGCGTCGCCCGGCGCCCCTCCCCCGTCGTGCACCCTCAATGGAGGGTGGCGGGTCCGCCACCCGCATCGCGCAGCTGCTGCAGACTCTGCTCGAGCTCCGCGCGCTCCCCGCGATCATCGGGCAGCAGCGCCACGAGTTTGCGCTGGACCGCCAGCAGTCGGGGCAGGTCCTGCTGGTCCATGTGGATCTGCTTGAGGTTGCGCAACATGCGCGCCAGGATCTGCCGCGGCGCCGCCGTGCCCAGGAAGGCATCCAGCGACATCGGCTCCTGCGGCATCAGGCCCGCGCGCTCGCGCCAGGGGCTGAGGAACTCGTCGAGTTCGCCGCGCCCCAGCGAACGTCCGCTGAACGGGTCCAGCACGACCTCGCCCTGCGGCAGGCGCAGCTTCATCAGGAAATGGCCGGGGAAGCTGACGCCCTTGACCTGCAGGCCGACGTGCGAGGCCAGCTCCATGTAGATGATCGCCAGCGAGATCGGGATGCCGCGACGCGTGGCGAGCACCTGGTGGAGGTAGCTGTTGCCGACGGCGTAGTAGTCGTTGACGTTGCCCGCGAAGCCGAGTTCGCCGTGGAAGTACTGGTTGAGCATGCGCAGCCGGTGGCTGGGCGGCGCATCGGCGGGGAGACGGTGGCGCAGCCGTTCGCCGAGACGGTCCAGCTCGGCCATCACCTGCTGCACGTCCAGCCGGGGCACCTCGTCGAGCGCGATCGCCGTGGCGGCCTCGGCCAGGTTCAGCGTGTCGTCGTCGGCAACCAGCGTCGAGAAATAGTCCAGCGCCGACGGCACCGTCCACTGCAAAGGCGAACTCATGCGCCCGAGTCTACGCCCACCGCCGCCGCCGGAAATCGGAGACGACGCCCCCCGGGTTCAGGCCCGGCGAGCGAACTGGCGCAGCTTCACGCCCAGCAGCAGCAGCACGCCGAAGTACAGCAGGGCCGAGGCGCCGAGACTCAGCGCCATCCAGCCGGCGCGTGCCAGTTCGAAGTGGAAGCCCTTGCCGCCGACCCAGGCGACATGCCCGGCCAGCCACCATTGCAGCGCGCCCATCGCGGCGCTGGCGATCAGCACGCGCAGCAGGAACAGCATCCAGCCGGCTTCCGGCGCGTAGGTGCCGAGCTTGCGCAGGCCACGCAGCAGCAGCAGCGCGTTGACGACGGCGCCCAGGCCGATCGACAGCGACAGGCCCGCGACGCCGATCTTGAATCCGAAGACGAAGATCGCATTGAACACCTGCGTCAGGATCAACACGCCGACGGCGATGCGCACCGGCGTGCGCATGTCCTGACGGGCGTAGAAACCAGGCGCCAGCACCTTGATCGACACCAGCCCCATCAGGCCCAGCCCGTAGCCCATCACGGCGTGCGCGGTATGGGCGACGTCCTCCGCCCGGAAGGCGCCGCGCTGGTAGAGCACCGCCACCAGCGGCTCGGCGAAGACCAGCAGCGCGACCGCGCAGGGCAGCGCCAGCAGCAGGGTCAGGCGCAGGCCCCAGTCGAGCAGGCCCGAGTACTTCTCCGTCTCGCCCTTGGCCGTGCTGGCCGCCAGCTGCGGCGTCAGCACGACGCCCAGCGCGACGCCGAGCAGCGCGATCGGGAACTCCATCAGCCGGTCCGCGTAGGTCAGCCAGGAGGCGGCGCCCTCGCCCACCGCGATCGCGATCTGCGTGTTGATCAGCAGCGAGAGCTGGGCCACGCCGACGCCCAGCAGCGCCGGTCCCATCTTGCGCAACACCTGGCGCACGCCTTCGTCGCCGGCGGCGCGGCGCAGGCCGGAGAGGTTCAGCGCGAAACGCGGCATCAGGCCGATGCGCCGCAGCGCCGGCACCTGCACGGCCAGTTGCAGGATGCCGCCGATCATGACGCCGAGCGCCAGCGAGTAGATCGGCTCATAGCCGTGGCGCGCCAGCACGGGTGTTAGGCCGTAGCCGCAGGCCAGCGAAGCGAGGTTCAGCAGCACCGGCGTCACCGCCGGCACGATGAAGCGTTTCCAGGTATTCAGGATGCCGGCCGACAGCGCCACGAGCGACATGAAGCCGATGTACGGGAACATCCACCGCGTCATCACGACGGCGGCCTCGTGCGCATCCCGGGACAACCCCGCTCCCAGCGCCCAGACCAGCACCGGGGCGCCGATCACGCCGATGACGCAGGTCGCCAGCAGCGCCCACAGCAGCACGGTCGCGACGGCGTCGATCAGGTGGCGCGTCGCCTCGTCGCCGTCCTTGACGCGCGCGGCGGCCAGCGACGGCACGAAGGCCTGCGAGAACGCGCCCTCGGCGAAGAGCCGCCGCAGCATGTTGGGAATGCGGAACGCCACGTTGTAGGCGTCGGTCATCGCGTTGGCGCCGAACAGCCCCGCCACCATCTGTTCGCGGACCAGCCCCGTGATGCGCGACAGCAGCGTGAAGACCGAAACGACGGAGGCGGTGCGGAGCAGGTTCATTCAGGCGACGGCGCGGAGGCTCTACGAAGGCAGCACGGAAACGGTGCGTGGAACAATTCCCCTGGGGCATCGAGCCCCGGCGAACGACCGCGCATTATGGGTGGCCCGCCGCGGACGCCATACCTCGGGTTTGGTTTTTCCAATCCTGGCTGCTATACTCGCCGTCTTTGCACCAACTGGACCAATAAGACAATGGCAAGCTCTTCCAAAGCCAAGAAGAAAACCGTGCGTCTGGCCTCGGGCCGCAAGCGCGCACGTCAAGACGTCAAGCTGAACGCCGCCAACTCGGCGCTGCGTTCGAAGTTCCGCACGGTCATCAAGAACGTGCAAAAGGCGATCGTCACGGGTGACAAGGCCAAGGCCGCCGACCTGTTCAAGACCGCCCAGCCCGTGATCGACTCGGTCGCCGACAAGGGCATCTTCCACAAGAACAAGGCTGCTCGCCACAAGAGCCGCCTGTCTTCGAAGATCAAGGCGCTCGCCGCCTGATAGCAAAGTCCAGCTCTGGTGCACGGAAAGCCCGCCAATCGGCGGGCTTTTTCGTTGGGCTCAGAGCGGCATCGGCGTCGTGATCTGTCCGACGACCTCGCGCACGTGGAGCCAGTCCACGACGTTGCGCGCCACCCATTCCCCGTCATCGAGCGGCAGGTCGTGCCCCGCGTGCCGGTGCAGCCGCAGCGGCGCACCCCACGCCCGGCTGATGGCCTGCGAGCAGCGCCAGTCGACCAGCGAGTCCCCCTGGCTGCACAGCAGCAGCATCGGCGGCTCGGGCTTGGCCAGGCTGGCGCGGTAACGCGCCGCCGCCAGCAGCTGCCGCAGCGCATTGCGACGTCGCACCGGGTGCTGGCGCTGGATCGAGACCCAGTCGTCGATCACCTGGTCCGGCTGACGCTGCATCCGCGTCGTCATCTGCAGCACCTTGGCCTCGCGCTGGCGCAGGCTCAGCCGCGTCAGGCTGAGCAACAGCAATGACCAGTAGTTCGACGGCCTCAGCCGCCTGAAGAAGGCGCTGAAGGGCCTCAGGCTGGTGTTGATGAGCACGATGCCGTCGAGCTCGCGCGGATGGCGCGACGCCCATTCGCTGGCGACCATGGCACCCAGCGACATCGCCAGCACCTGATACGGCGGGGGAACGCCGCGACGACGCAATTCCGCACGGCAAGCCTCCATCATCGCGTCGACATGGGTCGGACTGCTCTGCCGATGCTTGTCGCCATTGCCGGGCAGGTCGAGCAGTTCCAGCCGGGCGTCCGGCTGCTGCACCCGCAACGCGCGCAGCAGGCGCGCGGGGAAGTCCCCCCAATGGCCGCTCTCGCGGGTCAAGCCGCGCAGCAGCACCCAGGTGTGGACGCTCATCGAGCGGTCCTCCGATACCAGCGAATCAACGCCTGCTCCCCGTGATCGATTCTTGTGTCCGGTCCTGGCAACCACCGCAACGCGCTCTGCGTCGCACGTGTCATGAAGTCCATCCAGGCCATGTGCCGTCGCAACACACGCTGCTGTCGATGTGCGATCAGCGGGTTGAACATGCCGTGCCGGGAGAGTAGCTGGCGCGGGTTTTTCTTCACCCACAGCCATGACCCCATTTCGAGCGTCATCGGCAGGAAGATCCCCCGATCAAGGGAGAGGGACTCGTCGTAGAGGTGGTCCCACAGGTCGCCGTGGGTCAGGTAGTGCCGGCTCTGCGGCTCCATCACGTAGGGATGCGGGGACAGGCATTGATCGAGCACCTCGCACAGCGCGTGGATCTCGGCGAGGTGATGCATCGGACGGCGCGTGCGCGCATAGGGGAACCAGATGCGGTCGCGCAGGCCGAAACCGCTGTGGAAGTCGATGGCCACGGAGATCGGCCGCCCCAGCAGTTCCTCGCGGACGAATCGGCACAGCGCGTCGCTCTCGACCTGCAGCGGCGCGCCGGTCAGCCCGCGGTAATACGGCAGATGCGGGGACAGGCGATGCCCGCCGACCAGGAAGGGCACGCCGCGGTCGGCGTCCTGCGGCGCGTTGCGCATCAGGTCGACGCCCTGCGGATTCGCGCGCGACCCGGCCAGCACGCCACCCGGATTGACGACCGGCAGGAACACGAGCCGCAGCGACTCGAGCTGCTGATGCAGGCTGAGGTCCCAGCGCAGCCGGCGCACCAGGCTGCCGAGGTAGGCCAGCACCACCTGCGCGCCGATGCGCTCCAGGCCGTGGACCCCGCCGATGAAACCGAGCGCGGGCACCGCGGGGTCAGGATTGCCCAGGGTCACGCCGATCACCGGCAGCGGGCCGCCGGCGGTGCTCACGGTCGCGAGCTCGCGGGCCTGCAGCATCGACCCGCCCTGGTCGATCAGGCGCAGCAACTGCTGCATTTCCGGCAGGACGGCCGCGGCCCGGGAGCCCGCGTCGGCGGTGAAGACGGCCATGTCCAGGGAGCCCGGTGGGGAGGTCGCGGCGAACCCGTCAGCGTAGTCGCAAGGACGCGGGCCGGCGATGGCCCGAACGGGCCAGCGGGCCTTCAGCGCTTCAGGCCTTGCCGGATTCCCGATCGCCGGGCAGCAGGCAGGCGTCGACGACCTGCAGCTTGTTGTCACGGGCGAAGTTCATGACGAACTCCCAGGCCATCGGTTCGACGGACTTCAGCGCCTCGTTGACGATCACGCACTTGATGCCGTCGATGACGCGCGGCACGCAGTAGGGCGAGTAGCCGAGGTAGGCGTCGCGGCCGCTGCGGGTGCCGCCGGGACGGAAGCAGGACATGGCCCCAGCCAGACGTTCGGCCCAGTCGCTCGGGCGGAAGGTGCGGCCATCCGTGGTGATCCCCTGGATGAACACTTCTCGCGGCTTGGGCTGCTCAGTCATTGGCTACGGTCTCACGCGTCCCGGCAAAAACGCTATTGTGCCCTGGATGTGTTGCGCCGCAGCACAGGTGGGCTTCTGCTCGCCCGCTGGTCAGCGCGGCTTGTCTGGCTGTGCAGGAGGAATCTCCTCACCCGCCAGGGTCGACCCGTAGAATCGATCGGCTCCCGCAACCCCGGTCCCGGACCGGGGATTGCCGGACGCCTTCCTGGAGATGATTCCCCCACCCCTCCCACGTTTTGGAGACTTGATGAACGCCCCGGACTCCTCGTTCGCCGCCCCGACCGAACCCCATGTGATGCACACCTACGGCCGCCTGCCGATCGCCCTGTCGCACGGCGAAGGCGCCTGGGTCTGGGATACGGCCGGCCGACGATACCTGGACGGCCTCGGCGGGATCGCCGTCAACACGCTCGGACACAACCATCCGAAGCTGGTGGCGGCCTTGCGGGACCAGGTGGGCAAGCTCATCCACACGAGCAACTACTACCACGTCCCGCTGCAGGAGCAGCTCGCGGCCAAGCTCTGCGCGCTGTCGGGGCTGACCAACGCCTTCTTCTGCAACTCCGGCCTGGAGGCCAACGAGGCCGCGCTCAAGATCGCGCGCAAGTACGGCCACGACCGCGGCAATGAGAGCCCCGAGGTCATCGTGTTCGAGAAGGCCTTCCATGGCCGCTCGATCGCGACGCTGTCCGCGACCGGCAACCCGAAGGTGCAGGCGGGCTTCGGCCCGCTGGTGCCGGGCTTCGTCCGCGTGCCGCTGAACGACATCGCGGCGATCCGCAAGGCCATCGCCGAGCATCCGAACGTGACCGCGATCTTCCTGGAGACCATCCAGGGCGAAGGCGGCATCAACCCCGCCCACATCGACTTCCTGAAGGACCTGCGCAAGCTGTGCGACGAGCACGACCTGCTGCTGATGCTGGACGAGGTGCAATGCGGCATCGGCCGCACCGGCAAGTGGTTCGCGCACCAGTGGGCCGGCATCGTGCCGGACGTGATGCCGCTGGCCAAGGGCCTGGGCTCGGGCGTGCCCATCGGCGCGGTGGTGTGCGGCGACAAGGCCGCCAAGGTCTTCGGACCGGGCAACCACGGCACGACCTTCGGCGGCAATCCGCTGGCGATGCGCGCGGGCGTCGAGACGCTGACGGTGATGGAAGAGGACGGCCTGCTGGCCAATGCCGCGACCGTCGGCGCCGAGCTGAAGGCCGCGATCGAGCACGGTCTGGCGGGTGAAGCGGGCCTGGTCGAGGTGCGCGGCCACGGCCTGATGATCGGCATCGAACTCGACCGCCCCTGCGGCGTGCTGCTGACGCAGGCGATGGAGGCGGGCCTGCTGCTGAGCGTGACCGCCGACAAGGTCATCCGCCTGGTCCCGCCGCTGATCCTCACGAGCGCGGAAGCGGCCGAGATCGCCGCGCGTCTGGTGCCGCTGGTGAAGGCCTTCCTGGCCGCCCCGGCGTCCGCGCCATGAAGCCGGGGAACACGCTCATGCGTCATTACCTGCAGTTCAAGGACCTGCGCGCGGAGGAGTACACCCACCTGTTCGAACGGGCGGCGACGATCAAGCGACGCTTCAAGAACTACGAGAAGTACCAGCCGCTGCAGGACCGCACGCTGGCGATGATCTTCGAGAAGGCCTCCACGCGGACCCGCGTGAGCTTCGAGGCGGGCATGTACCAGATGGGCGGTTCGGTGGTGCACCTGACCACCGGCGACAGCCAGCTGGGCCGCGCCGAGCCGATCGAGGACAGCGCGCGCGTGATCAGCCGCATGGTCGACATCGTGATGATCCGGACCTACGAGCAGACCAAGCTGGAGCGCTTCGCCGCGCACTCGCGGGTGCCGGTCATCAACGGGCTGACCAACGAGTACCACCCCTGCCAGATCCTGGCGGACCTGTTCACCTTCATCGAGCAGCGCGGCATGGACCGACGCGGCGCGATCGACATGGACTGCCTGAAGGGACGCGTGGTGGCCTGGGTCGGAGACGGCAACAACATGGCCAACACCTGGTTGCAGGCGGCGGAGATCCTGGGCTTCACCGTGCACGTCAGCACGCCCAGCGGCTACGAGATCGACCCGGCGGTCGCCGGCATCAAGGACACGCGCTGCTACAAGGTCTTCAAGGACCCGAAGGAAGCCTGCCGCGACGCGGACCTGGTGACGACGGACGTGTGGACCAGCATGGGCTACGAGGCCGAGAACGAGACGCGCCGCACGGCGTTCGCGGACTGGTGCGTGGACAAGGACATGATGGCGCAGGCCAAGCCGGACGCGCTGTTCATGCACTGCCTGCCGGCGCACCGCGGCGAAGAGGTGGCGGCCGACGTGATCGACGGCCCGCAGTCGGTGGTCTGGGACGAGGCCGAGAACCGCATGCACGTGCAGAAGGCGCTGATGGAGTACCTGCTGCTCGGACGCATCGGCTGAACGCCCTGCCCCGCCTCCGAGACGACAAGGCCCGCCGAGCGCGGGCCTTGTTCCATGACGCGGCGATCGCTGTGCTACTTCGGCACGACGATCGCCTTCAGGCCGTCTTCATACGACCCGGCCGGGTAATGCTTCTGCAGCGTCTTCCAGACGGTGCCGGAGCGTGAGTTCCGCTCCAGCGCGTCGCTCAGCACCTCGCGGTCCTTCGCCGGCAGGTGCCGCGACAGGTAGATCCCGCTGTCGGTCCAGGTGAGCTCCGCCATCGCCTCCAGGCGCAGACGGTCCAGCAGCGGCCGCGTCTTCGAGTCCTGCAGCAAGGTGCCCGCCAGGATCGACGGCGCCATCACCGTCACGTCCGCCAGGTTGCGCTCCAGCGTGCGCACGACCGCCGCCGGATCCGCTTCCACGACCAGTCGGCGCTGCGCCTTCAACGTCCTCAGCAACTGCTGGTAGGGCTCGCCGTAGTCGAAGCCGCGCACCACCGCCACGCGCAACTCCCGCCGCTCGCCGAGTTCGGTCAGGCTCTCGACCGGCGCGCGGTCCGACGAGATCGAGATCAGCATCGCCCGCGCCTTCATCATCGGAATGAAGTCGCCATGCAAGTCCCGCTGGGAGGTGCGCGTCGCCGGCACCAGCACATCCGCGCCGCTGCCGGCGAACATCGCCTCGACCCGCGCCCGCGGCACGACGACGAAATCGAACTGGCAGCCGGTCTCCGCCGACACCTTGCGCAGCAGGTCCGGATAGACCCCGCTGACCTCGCCGCCCGAGGTCACCACGCTCATGCCGATCGGCGCCATCGGCACCCGGATCGGTCGCGAGCAGTCCGCCCGCGCGGCGCCGGTCACCGACGCGAGCATCAACCCCACCGCCAGACCGCCTGCCGCGCGCGCGACGAGCGGCAGACGGCCCCGCCAGGGCACGCATGCCCAGCGCTCGATCGCCGGCGTTCGCCCGCGCTCGCGCGGGTCCGGCCGCCCGGATTCCAACGTGTTCATCTTCTTTCTCTCCCATGCCGGAACTGCCGGCGGCGCTGCGCTCTCGCCACATCGCCTCCTCGGCGTCCCATGTCGCCGGCCAGATTAGCAAAGCCCGGGACATCCACAACGCGTCAAACCCGCGAGTCCCCCGATCCATCGCCCATCCGGAGGGGCCGTGCCCCTGCGCTTCGGGGGGCTTGCGTCCGCCACTCGCCGTCTTGCGAAGGTTGACGTCAGCCATGCGTGGCATGCTTGCCCTTCGCATCCATGCTGCCTCCATGAAGACCGCCCTGATCTCCGACCTGCACGCCAACCGGCAAGCCTTCGAGTCCGTCCTCGACCACGCCCGGCGGCAGGGCGCCCGGCATTTCGCCCTCCTGGGAGACTACGTCGGTTACGGCAGCGACCCCGGCTGGGTGATCGACCAGGTGCGGACCCTGCGCGCGGAAGGCGCGATCGTCGTCGCCGGCAACCACGACCTCGGCGTGACGCAGGGCCCCCGCCCCACGATGAACGACGACGCGCGCGCCGCCATCGCCTGGACGCGCGCGCGGCTCACCGACGACCAGGTGGCCTTCCTGGCCGGGCTGCCGATGTCGGAGGAAGAGGACGACTGCCTCTACGTGCACGCCAACGCGTTCGATCCGACCGGCTTCGCCTACGTGCAGGGCCGGCTGGAGGCGATGCGCAGCCTGCACGCCACCGAGTGCCGCTACACCTTCTGCGGCCACATGCACGAGCCGATGCTGTACCACCTCTCCGGCACCGGCAAGGCGGGCGACTTCAAGCCGCAGCCCGGCGTGCCGATCCCGCTCTTGCCCAACCGGCAGTGGCTCGTCATCCCCGGCGCCTGCGGCCAGCCGCGCGACGGCAACCCGGCCGCCGCCTACGCGCTGTTCGACCACGACAGCGAGGAACTGAGCTTCCAGCGCGTGCCCTACGATGTGGAAGCCGCCGCCGCCGCGCTGCGCGCCGCGCCCGGCCTGCCCGCCGGCCTGGCGGACCGGCTCGCGCAACGCCTGGTGGCGGGCCGATGAAGATCGATGACCGCAGATGACGGCCGGCCACTTGCTCCCTCTCCCGCCTCCGGCAGAGGGCGGGGGCGAGGGCCAGCGGCGGTAGAAGTGCCAATGAATCGATGAACGACGCCCACCCGACGCACGCTTCCACTTCAGTCCCGGTACCGATCACCTCGCCGCTGCAACCCGGCCAGGTGCTGGACGGTTTCGTGCTCGAGGCGCGGCTTCACCAGGGCGGCATGGCCAACCTCTGGCAGGTGCGGCGGCAGGATCCGGCGGACCCGACAGGTCCCGCCGACGCCCATGCCGTCGATGTCCATCCCGTCGAGGACTTCCCGCTGATCATGAAGGTCCCCCGCATCAAGGGCGGCGAGGACCCGGCCAGCATCGTCGGCTTCGAGGTCGAGCAGATGATCATGCCGGCGCTCAAGGGGCCGCACGTGCCGCGCTTCGTCGCGCGCGGCGACTGGCGCCGCCAGGCCTACATCGTCATGGAGCGCATCGAGGCCGAGAGCCTGCGCCCGCGCCTGGACCAGGCGCCGCTGCCGCTGGTGGAGGTCGTCGAGATCGGCATCCAGGTCGCGCACGCGCTGACCGACCTGCACCGCCAGCACCTGGTCCACCTCGACATCAAGCCCAGCAACATCCTGCTGCGCCCGGACGGCACCGTGGTGCTGGTCGACTTCGGCCTGTCGCGGCACGACTTCCTGCCCGACCTGCTGGAGGAGGAGTTCTCGCTGCCGATGGGCACCGGCCCGTACATGTCGCCGGAGCAGGTCCAGTTCGTCCGCAACGATCCGCGCAGCGACCTCTTCGCGCTGGGGGTCATGCTGTACCACCTCTCCACCGGCGAGCGGCCCTTCGGCCAGCCGACATCGGTGCGACAGCTGCGGCGCCGCCTCTACGTCGACCCGATCCCGCCCCGCGCGATCCGGCCCGAGCTGCCGCCGTGGTTCCAGGAGATCGTCCTGCACTGCCTGGAGGTGCGCGCCGAGCGCCGCTACCAGAGCGCCGCGCAGCTCGCGCTGGACCTGCAGCGGCCGGACGCGGTGCCGTTGACGGCCCGGGCGCACAAGCTGCAGCGCAGCGGCATGGTGCGACGCTTCAAGCGCTGGTTCCTGGCGATGGGCGAGGAACCGCGCGCGCCGGCCTCGGTCGGCGCGCAGGTTGCGCGCAGCCCCGTGATCATGGCCGCCGTCGACGTGCTGGGCGCCACGCCCACCTTGCTCGAGGAATTGCGCGAGGTCGTGCGCCGCCTGATGCAGACCGAGCCCGGCGCGCGCCTGGCCTGCGTCGGCGTGATGAAGACCAACCGCATCGGCATGGACGAGCTCACCGACGCGCAGGGCCGCAGCCATCACGTGCAGCAGCTGATCGCGCTGAAGAACTGGGCGCATCCGATGACGCGGGAACTGGCGCTGGAAGACGGCCGGCTGACCTTCCACGTGCTGGAAGCACCAGACGCCGCCGATGCGTTGATCGAGTTCGCCGCGAAGACCGGCGTCGATCACGTCGTGATGGGCGCGCGCGCCAGTTCGATGATGCGCCGCTACCTGGGCAGCGTGTCGGCGCAGGTCGTCTCGCAATGCGCCTGCACCGTCACCGTCGTGCGCGAACCCGTGCTGCCCGACGACACGCCCGCGCCCGACAGCACGCTGATCAGCCCGTCGGCGTCGAACTGAAACCCTTCCCGCGGCGCCCTGCCCTCACCCGCCCTCCGTTGACATGCCGGCCTTCACCGACAACCCCTGCACCCGCTGCGGCGCCTGCTGCGCGAGCTTCCGCGTCGACTTCTCACGCCAGGAGCTGCTCAGCGAAGGCGGCACGGTGCCGGACGGCCTGACGGTGGAGGTCACGGACTCGACCTGCCGGATGCGCGGCACCGACCATGCGCGGCCACGTTGCGCCGCCTTGCAGGGAAAGGTCGGCGAGCACGCCGGCTGCGGCATCTACGAATGGCGACCGTCGCCGTGCCGCGACTTCGGCCTGCGCTCCCCCTTGGGCATCGGCGACGACGCCTGCGCCCGGGCGCGCGCGCGTCACGGCCTGCCGCCGCTCGACGCCTGAGTTCCCAAGCCGGCGTCCCCGGCCCGCGGCTGCCGCGGGCTAGCGGACCTGGACTTTCGCCGGCTGCATCTTCGCCTTCAGGCTTTCCAGCTTGGCCGCGTAGAGCTGCCGCTGCGGCGCGGTCACGCTGTACTCCTGGGCCTTGGCCAGTTCCGTGCGCACGACATCCCACTTGCCCAATCCCACGTTGGCCAGCGCCATCCAGAAATGGAACTCGTGGTAGTAGGCCGAGCGGTCGATCTCCTTGGCGAAGAGGTCGCGCGCCTGGGCGTAGTCGCCCGCCTTCATCGCGGCCACGCCGAGGTCGAAGAACTTGAACGGCGGATACGGCTGGAGCAGGGCCAGTTGGGTCTCGAGCTTCTGCGCCTCGGCGAACTGACCCTGGAAGCGCAGCGCCTGGGCCAGGTTGGACATGGACTGCACGTTGGCCGGCTCGTGCGCCAGCACATGGCGGAAGGCGCGCTCGGCGAGCACGGTGTCGCCGTGCCGCCGGTAGATCACGCCCAGCGTGTTGAGCGCCGTCAGCATGCGCGGATCGTGCAGCCAGGCGGCGCGGGCCCACCAGTAGGCACGGGCAATCTGGGCCTGCGCCAGCAGCTCCGCGGCGCGGTTGTTCATGTACATCGCGACGATGCCGCGCTCGTCGATGGGCATCGCGCGCTGGCGCGAGATCTGCGCGCCGGGCAGGAAGTCGACCACCAGCGAGGGCTCGTCGTTGCCCAGCACGCGGAAGTCCGTCCGGCGCCGGCCCAGCGCGATGTTGACGTGGCCGGAGACGACCTGCAGGTCGCCGACGCGGCTCCACTGCTCCTCGTCGTAGATCTGGCGGAACACGAAGGGCAGGCCCATCTCGCGCGCGAAGGCGGCCGTCATCATCGCCAGCGACAGGCAGTTGCCGGCCTTGGCGTCGAAGGCCTCGGAGGCGGTGCGCGTGGTCTCGGCGTCGTACTCCAGCTGGAGCTCGTTGCGGTTGTAGAGCGCATCCAGCAGCAGGTGGCGCATGTCGCGCGCATCCATCATCAGCGTCGTGCCGTTGGCGCCCGCATTCGGGATGCGGCTGCGGATGAACTCGCGCATCTTCGGCGTCAGCGCCATGACCTGCGACGGATCGATCACGTCGCGCGACGGCGGGAAGAGCTCGTCATGGATCAGCGAGGCCGCCTCGATCGGCGGCGTGGCCTCGGGCGCCGTGGCGCACCCTGTCACCGCCAGCGCCGCCAGCAGCGCCGCGCCGAGCATCAGCGCCTTGCGGACCGAATGGATCGCCTGGATCGTTCCCATGACCGTCTCCGATGCGGCCTCTGGACGGGGCCGCTGATGAGCCGATGCTACTCCGCCGCGCGAGGCGCGCAGCCCCGTGCGACGGATGGGGTGATCCCGGGCTTGAAAGTCGCCCGGCGAAGGTCCAGACCCGGGACGCCCGCGAGGCTCAGCGACGCTCCGGCGTCGCTCCAGTGTCGTAACGGGACCGTTCAACGACGCTCGACGACGAACACCGCGACGCTGCGCGCCGGCACCCGGAAATGCCCCCGCACGCCGTCGACCCGCGACTCGTTGCGGATGCGCGTATCCGCCGCGCCGGCGGCGCGCTGCACCGGATGCAGGCGCCAGGCGAAGCCGGCTTCGGCCGGCAAGGTCAGCGACGTCGGCTCGGCGGTGGCATTGACGACGTACAGCAGCCGATCGAACACGGCATCCGCGCGTCCAGCCCCGTCGAGTCGACCCACGACCACGCCGGCCTGCTGAGCCGGGCCGGTGTTGTGGAAGACGAGCCGGCGCCGGATCTCCTCCGGATCGGCGAGCCGGAACAGCGGCGTGCTCGCGCGGATCCGCAACTGGTCGAGGAACACGCGCCGCGTCCAGTCGATCTGCGCCGGACCGGGCTTGATCGCGGGATCGGCCAGCAGCGGCCGCAGCAGTGCGAAGTCCTGGCCGCTGTCGCGGGCAGGCGGCAGGCCGGCGCCGAAGCCGTTGTCGCGACCGCGCCAGTCGAGCCGGTTGAACCAGTCGCCCGAGTCGTAGCTGTTGCGGTCCATCGACTTGGAGCGCAGCAATTCGCCGCCGGCATGGAAGTAGGCGACGCCCTGGCTCAGCGCATTGATCCCGAGCGCCACCGCCTGCGTGCGGGCGCGGTCGTCGGCGCTCGTGGTGCGCGGCAGCTTCAGCACCAGCGCGTCGAACAGCGTCTGGTTGTCGTGGTTCTCGACGTAGTTGACGACCTCCGCCGGCACCGAGGCGTAGCCGGCGGGCTGGTCGCCGTAGGGCAGGCGTTCGCCGGCGACGCGACGGCCATCGGCGGTCTCCAGCTCGAAGCCGCGCAGCGTGCCCGCCATCGCGAGCTTGAGCAGATCGCCCTGGTGCAGCAGTTCCTCGCGGCGCGCAGCATCCCCCGACTGCGCCGGCACGATGAGCCCAGGCCGGCGCGCCGAGGTGGCCGCATCGTCACCCGCCGCGCCGCCGCGCACCGCATCGCGGCCGCGATCGCTGAAGGTGCCGATGCCGGTGCCGTTCAGCGACAGCTGCGAGGCCTGCACGAATCGCGCGCCGTTGGCGACCTCGCCGAAGTTCCAGCCTTCACCGATCAGTTGGACGTCGCGACCCAGCTCGCGCTTCAAGCGCGCCTGGAGTTGTTCCATCACCGCGCGCGGCTGGTGCCCCATCAGGTCGAAGCGGAAGGACGCGATCTTGTACTCCCGCGCCCACAGCACCACCGAGTCGACCAGCAGCTTGCCCATCATGCGGTGCTCGGTGGCGGTGTTGTCGCAGCAGGTCGAGCGCTCGACGCGGCCCAGCACGTCCAGGCGCTGGTAGTAGCCGGGCACGATGCGGTCCAGCACCGAATGCGGATGCTGCCCAGAGGCCGTCGTGTGGTTGTAGACCACGTCCATGCCGACGCGCAGTCCCGCCGCATGCAGCCCCATCACCATCGCGCGCAACTCCCGCACGCGGACCGCGCCGTCATTGGCATCGCTGGCGAAGCTGCCCTCGGGTGCGCTGTAGTGGTACGGGTCGTAGCCCCAGTTGAAGCAGTCGCTGTCGGCGACGGCCATGACGGCCGCCTGCTGCGCGTCGCTGTCGGGCGCGGCCCTCGGCACGCGCGGGATCGCGCAGTGGCGCTCCGGCACGGTGGCCAGATCGAAGACCGGCAACAGATGCACGTCCGTCAGGCCTGCCTCGCTGAGCGCGCGCAGGTGGCGCATGCCGGCCGAGCCGGACTGCGTGAAGGCCAGGTACTTGCCACGCATCGCGGCGGGCACGCTGCGGTCGTCGCGGGAGAAGTCGCGCACATGCAGTTCGTAGACGACCATGTCCGTCGGCGTCTTCACGCGGTCGGGGATGCGGCTGGCCGACCAGCCGCGCGGCTGCAGGCGCGGCTCGGACAGGTCGGCGACGTAGCTGCGCGCCGAATCCGCCGACAGGCTCACCGAGTACGGATCGGTCACGAGGTTGCGCACGCGGCCAACGCCCGGCACGAAGAGCTCGACGAGGTAACGGTAATACGAGCCGCTTCGCACGCCCGCCGCGCCGGATACGCCGGGTGCGCCGGGTGAGTCAGCCTCGCCGGACGTGCGCGCCGTGTCGACGGCCCAGATCCCCGTGCGGTCGTCGCGCGCCAGCGGGAGGCGCACACGGGCAGCGCTGTCGGGGCCGTCGTAGACGCACAGCGCGACGCGATCGGCCGTCGGCGCCCACAGCTTGAAGGCGGCGCCCTTCGACCCCACCGTCACGCCCAGCGCCGACTCGTCCTCGGCGGCGGCGTAGATCGCATCGAGCGCGCGCGCGGTCTGCGCCGGACTCCAGCGCCGCACGCGGCCCTGCGCGTCCTCGACGACGACCAGCGCCTGACCGCGCTGCAGCACGGCCGCGTCGACGCCTTCCTCCAACGCGAACTCCGGGCCGGCGCCCAGATAGGCGCCCTGCGCGGCGATCTCCGCGCTCAGCGGCTCGCGGGCGACGTCGACGATCCGGAGCGCGAGGCTGCGGTCGCTCCCGGCCACGCGCCCTTCATTCAAGGTCAATCCGCCAGCCGCCGAGTGATGCCACCGGACGGTCTCGCCGGCGGCCAGCGTCAAGCCCGGCCAGCGCAGGCGGCGTGCATCGAGCCACACCGGCTGCGGCATCGCGGGCGCGGCGGGCTGGGGCGCCAGCGTCGGCGACTGCGGTGCCAGCACCGTCGCCCACCCGGCGCCGCAGGCGGCCAGCGAAGGGTCACCTGCGGCGATCGTGGAATCGCCTGCGGCGACCAAGGAATCGCCTGCGGCGATCAAGGAATCGCCTGCGGCGATGGCCATCGGCATTCCGGCCAGGCCGCTCAGCATCAATACCGCCAGACGTGGCCAGGGGCGGGACAAGGTCGAGCGGACGCCCATCGGATCTCCATCGGAAGGTGGTTCTGGCGCCGGATCCACCTTCCTTGAAGGCCGTGCCGGCACTGCGCTTCAGATGGTAGCAAAACTACATACGAGGGCGATCAGGACTTCCCTTCATAGGCCATACCTTCTATGCTGCGGCGCGACGACGTCTCCGAAGCTTCTTCCGGCGACGTTCAGATTTGTACTTTTGCTACAGACAAGATCACAAGACCAGGAGATTCGCGAGATGACTCGTCGCCCCTTCGCCCTCGCCACGGCCACGGTGCTGGCCGTCGCGACGGCCGCCGGACCGACGGCGCACGCGGCGCCGGCCACCGCGGCGACGCCGGCCAGGGCCGCGACGCCCGTGGACCTCTCGCCCGTCCAGGAGGCGCGCGGCCACAGCGCGCTGCCCGAGGGCTGGCAGCACGGCGCCTTCATCGAGATCTTCGTGCGCGGCTTCCAGGACAGCGACGGCGACGGCATCGGCGACCTGCGCGGCGTGACGCAGCGGCTGGACTACCTGAAGGACCTCGGCATCAAGGGCATCTGGCTGATGCCGATCACCGCCAGCGCCGACCACGACCACGGCTACGCGACGACGGACTACCGCGCGATCGAGCCGCAGTACGGCACGCTGGCCGACTTCGACGAGCTGATCCTCGAAGCCCACCGGCGCGGCATCGGCGTCGTCATGGACTACGTGATCAACCACAGCGCGCGCGAGCATCCGCTGTTCCGCGCGGCGGCGGCGGATCCGGCCAGCCCGTGGCGCGACTGGTTCGTGTGGACCCCGCAGCCGCTGGCAGAGCTGAAGGACTGGGACATCTGGGGCAAGACGCCCTGGTACCTGCCCGGCGAGGACGTCCCGCCCGAGGTGCCCGAGGGCGCGAGCGCGCCGCCGAAGCCTGAATCGACGGCCCAGGCGGGCGCCGGATCGCCGCGCTACTTCGCGGTGTTCGGACCGCACATGCCCGACTTCAACATGCGCAACCCGGCGGTGGTGAAGTACCACGCGGACAGCCTGCGCTTCTGGCTCAACCGCGGGCTGGACGGCTACCGCCTCGACGCGGTGCCGCACCTGATCGAGAACAGCGCGAAGGACTGGAACGACCAGCCGGAGAGCCGCGTCCTGACCGGCGACTTCACGCGCCTGATCAAGCGTTACCCGCGGCGCTTCGTCGTGTGCGAGGCCACCGCCGAACCCAAGGTCTACACGCGCGACGACATCTGCGGCAGCGCCTTCGCCTTCGGGCTGGAGCGCGCGGTGATCGATGCCGCCAAGGGCGGCGACGGTTCGGTCGAGGCGGTGGCCAAGGTCGCGCGCTTCTTCACCGAGGCGCCGTTGTCGATGGCCACGATGCTGAGCAATCACGACATCTTCGCGGGCAAGCGGGCCTGGGACCAGTTCGAGGGCGACGAGGCACGCTACAAGCTCGCCGCCGCGACCTACCTGCTGCTGCCGGGCACGCCGTTCATCTACTACGGCGAAGAGATCGGCCAGGCCGGCGTCGCCGGCCTGCCGGGCGATGCGCCGCTGCGCGCGCCGATGAGCTGGACCCCGGCGCCGGGCGGCTTCTCGACGGGCACGCCGTTCCGGCCGGCCTCGCCGAACCTCTCGACGCACAACGCGCAGGCGCAGGCCGCCGATCCGGGCTCGCTGCTGAACTTCTACAAGGCGATGCTGGCGCTGCGCAACGGTCAGCCGGCGATCGCGCGCGGCCGCTACGAGGCGCCGCTCGCGCAGGGTCAGGTGTTGAGTTTCCAGCGCGCCTACAAGAACGAGCGCGTGCTGGTCGTCATCAACTACGGGCGGGCTGCCACCGAGGTGACGCTCCCCGGCCTGCCGGCGAAGGCGCGCCTTCGCGCCTTGCACCCGCAGCCTCCGTCGGGCTCGGCGGCCGCCATCCAGGCCAGGGCACTCGCCGCCGATGCGCGGGGTCGGGTCACGCTGACCGCCGCGCCGCTGTCGGTGCAGGTCTTCCGCCTTCGCTGAAGGGCGTGCAGGATGCCGACCACGACGCGCCTCATCGCACGACTCGCCCCGCTGGCCTCGCTCACGCCTTCCACCCCCTTCGTCTCCACCGTCTCCACCGTCTCCACCGTCTTCCTCGCCTTGAGCCTTCTTGTCATGACAAACGCTCCCTCCGCCGCGACGACCGCTCCCGCCTCTTCCACCGCTTCCACCGCCCCGGTGACGCTTGATCACGTCGAGCCGCCGGACTGGTGGGTCGGCATGAAGTCGCCCGACCTGCAGCTGATGCTGCACGGCGCGGGCATCGGCGCCCTGCAGGCGGAGCTGGCGCCCGCGCCCGGCGTGACCCTGGTCGGCACGCGGCGCGGCGACAGCCCCAACTACCTGTTCGTCGACCTGCGGATCGAATCGTCGGCCCAGCCGGGCACGCTGACGCTGCGCCTGAAGCGCGACGGGCAGGTCGTCGTCGAGCATGGCTACGTCCTCGCGCGCGCGCCTGCCGGGCTCGGCACAGCGCGAAAGCTTCGGACCGAAGGACGCGATCTACCTGGTGGTCCCGGACCGTTTCGCCAACGGCGATCCGCGCAACGACGAGGTGCCGGGCCTGGCCGAAGGCCTGCGCCGCGACGACCCGGGCGGCCGCCACGGCGGCGACCTCGCGGGCCTGACGTCCCACCTCGACTACATCGCCGCGATGGGCTTCACGATGCTGTGGCCGACCCCGCTGTCGGTGAACGACAGCCCGAAGTGGAGCTATCACGGCTACGGCGCGACCGACTTCTACCAGGTCGATCCGCGCTTCGGCAGCAACGACGACTTCGTGCGGCTCGGCGCCGAGGCGAAACGCCACGGCATCGGCCTGATCCAGGACATCGTGCTGAACCACATCGGCGTGCATCACTGGTGGATGGCCGACCTGCCGACGGCGGACTGGGTCAACACCTGGCCCCAGTACACCGAGACGCATCACGCGCGCATGTCGCTGCAGGATCCGTACGCCGCGCCGAGCGACCGCAAGCGCTTCAGCGACGGCTGGTTCAGCCCCGGCATGCCCGACCTCAACCAGCGCCAGCCGCTGATGGCGACCTACCTGACGCAGATGAGCCTGTGGTGGATCGAGACCGCCGGCCTGGCCGGCGTGCGCACGGACACCTACAGCTATTCCGACAAGGACTTCCTGGCCGCCTGGTCGCGCCGCCTCAAGGACGAGTATCCGAAGCTGAACATCGTCGGCGAGGAATGGAGCCCCCACCCGGCCGTGGTGTCGTACTGGCAGGCGGGCAAGCGCAACCACGACGGCTACGTGTCCTCGCTGCCGAGCCTGATGGACTTCCCGCTGCAGGAGGCGCTGCTGGCCGCCCTGAACCAGCAGGATGCGCACGACGGCGGCTTCACGAAGCTCTACGAGGCGCTGGCGCATGACTTCGTCTATCCGGACCCGGCCAACCTGGTGCTGTTCGAGGGCAACCACGACACGCCGCGCGTCTACAGCGTGCTGCACGACGACGTCGAGCTGACGAAGATGGCCTGGGCCTACCTCTCCTTCGTGCGGCGGATACCGCAGTTCTTCTACGGTTCCGAGATCCTGATGACAAGCCCGCGCCATCGCGACGACGGCGCGGTGCGGGCGGACTTCCCCGGCGGCTGGGCCGGCGATGCGGTCAACGCGTTCACCGGCGCGGGGCTGGGCGAGCGCCAGGCCGGCGCGCAGGCGTGGCTGAAGCGGCTGCTGAACTGGCGCAAGACGGAGGCGCTCGTGCACGGCGGCGCGCTGATGCAGTACGCGCCGCTGGCCGAGAGCTATGTGCTGTTCCGCTACGACGCGGCCCAGGGCCTCGGCGGCAGGCGCCTGATGCTCGTGCTGAGCAAGGCGAAGGAGTCGCGCGAGCTGGACCTGTCGCGCTTCCCCGAGATGCTGCGCGAGGGCGACACGGCGGTCGACGTCATGACCGGCGAGCGCAGGACGCTGGGCCGGACGCTGACGCTGCCGGCGAGGTCGGTGACGCTGCTGTCGATCGAGTGAACGACTGCAGGAACGACTGCTTGAGCGACTGCATGAGCGACTGAGTAAGAATAGGCTCCGGTCCCATCGACTGGAGCCGTCCATGCGCCCTGCTCTCCGGCGGCTGATGTCGCTTGTCTCCGTGTTCGCGTCGTTCACCGCGCTCGCGGTGTCGTTGACCGGCGGCAGCGCGGCCTACGCCGCCGACTACGTCGGCCCGATCTTCGACGCCCACCTCCACTACAACGAGGAAGCCTGGAACGGCCTTGACGGCCCGCATCCGCCGTCGGACGTGCTCGCGCGCATGCAGCGCAGCGGCGTGAAGGCGATCCTCGCCAACTCGCGCCCGAACGACGGCACGCGCACGCTCGCGTCGCTGCCGGAGACACGAGCGGCCGGCGTGACCGTCGTCCCGTTCATCCGCCTCTATCGCACCCGCTCCGACTACGACGGCTGGTTCCGCAACGAGAGCATCTATCGCATGGTGCAGGATGAACTCCGCGCGCGGGACGGCGTCAGGCCCCTACCGCGGCATCGGCGAGTTCCACCTCTACGACAGCGCCAACGCGCGCGGCCCGGTCGCGCAGAAGCTGATGGCACTGGCGGAGGAGAAGTCGCTCGTCGTGCTCGCGCACGTCGACGACGAGGCGATCGACCTGCTGATGGAAGCGACGCCCAGCAAGGGCCGCGAAGCGCGACTGATCTGGGCGCACACCGGGATCAACGGTGCGCCGATCGAGCGCGTGGAGGCGCTGCTCGCGAAGTACCCGCGGCTGATGGGCGAGCTGTCCTACCGCCCCGGTCTCACCTGCGACGACGGCAAGCTCTGCCCCGCGTGGCGCGCCTTGATCCTGAAGTACCCGGATCGTTTCCTCGTCGGCTCCGACACCTGGGTCAACCAGCGTTGGCAGCACTACGAGGCCACGATGAAGGGCTACCGCACCTGGCTGGGCGACCTGCCCGCGGACGCGTCCCGCAAGATCGCCTGGGGCAATGCGGCGAAGCTGTTCGGACTCGGCGACTGACGACGCTCGCCGGTGCCGCGCGACCCCTCTGGCAGCGCCAGCAACGACGGCGGCTGAGGCTGCGGCCACCGCGATCATCGGCATCGACGCCAGAGAACAGCCTCACACGTAGCAGCTGCATCCCATCGCGCCCCAGAACGCCTGCGCCGCCGATGCGTCGCGCGCCGCGCTCGCGACCGCCGTGTGATCGTGGGCATGCACACCGCACGCGCTCGCGCAGGCGCACTGCGCGGCGTACTGGTAGCGGCGCCCGGCATCGCTCAGCGACGACGACGCCGCCGACTTGCGCGCCTGGTAGCCGCCGTAGGTGCGCACCGGCGACCAGTCCGGCATCGCCGGCGGCAAGGCCGGCGCGAGCGACGCATAGGCGCCGCTGCCGTGCACCGGCTTCCCCGCCACCACGGTCAGCACGGACGTGATGTCCTGGATCTGGTCCTCGGGCACGGTCAGGAAGTCGCGGTCGAGCACCGCCAGGTCGCCGAACGCGCCCGGCTTCAGCACGCCCTTCTTCCCCGTGTCGCGCGAGAACCAGGCGCCGTCGGCCGTCATCAGCCGCAGCGCGGCGACGCGGTCGAGCCGCCGCTCCTCCGGATACAGCAAGGTGCCGCCGATTGTGCGCCCCGACACCAGCCAGTACAGCGCCTGCCACGGGTTGTAGCTGTTCACCCGCGTCGCGTCGGTGCCCAGCGAGACGGGGATGCCCATCTCCAGCATGCGCTTGACCGGCGGCGTCTCGGCCGTCGCCTTCAGCCCGTAGCGGCGGATGAAGTACTCGCCCTGCATCGACATCCGGTTCTGCACCGCGATGCCACCGCCCAGCCGCTTGATGCGCTCGAGGTTCTGCGGCGTCACCGTCTCGCAGTGGTCGAAGAACCAGCCGAGCTTGTCGATCGGGTGGTCGCGATGGACCTTCTCGAACACGTCCAGGCTGCGCGACACCGTCTCGTTGTAGGTCGCATGCATGCGCCACGGCCAGCCGTTGCCGGCAAGGAAACGCACCACGCCTTCCAGGTCGTTCTCCATCGCCGCCGGCATCTCGGGCCGCGGGACGAGGAAGTCCTCGAAGTCCGCGGCGCTGAAGGCCAGCATCTCGCCCGCGCCGTTGAGCTTGTAGAAGTCGCTGCCGTCGCCCGGCTTGCCGGTGCGCGCCCAGCGCTGGAAGTCGGCCAGTTCCTGCTTGGCCTTCTGCGGGAACAGGTTGTAGGCGATGCGCACCGTGAGGCGGTTCTCCCTGGCAAGCTTGTCGATGATCGCGTAATCGTCGGGATAGTTCTGGAAGCCGCCGCCCGCGTCGCCGACCGAGGTCACGCCGAGCCGGTTCTCCTCGCGCATGAAGTGCAGCGTCGAGTTGAGCTGCTGCTCGGGATCGAGCTTGGGGCCGAGGTTCAGCGTGTTGTAGAGGATGAAGGCGTTGGGCTCGGCGAGCAGCAGGCCGGTGGGCTCGCCGCGCGCGTCGCGCTCGATGATGGCGCCGGCGGGCTGCGGCGTGTCCTTCGTGTAGCCGACCGCGCGCAGCGCCGCGCGGTTGAGGAAGGCCTGGTTGTAGAGATTGAGCACGAACACCGGCGTGTCCGGCGCGGCGGCATTGAGCTCGGCGAGCGTCGGCATGCGCTTCTCGTCGAACTGGAATTCGTTCCACCCGCCGACGACGCGGACCCACTGCGGCGCCGGCGTGCGCGCGGCCTGGTCCTTGAGCATCTGCAGCGCCGCGCCCAGCGAGCGCACGCCGTCCCAGCGCAGCTCCATGTTGAAGTTGAGCCCGCCACGGATGATGTGCATGTGCGAGTCGGTCAGCCCCGGGATCACGCGGCGCTTCTCGATATCGACGACACGCGTCTTCGCGCCGGCGAGCTTGGCGATCTCCGCGTCCGTGCCCACGGCCATCACGACGCCGTCGCGCAGCGCGATGGCGGTGGCCTCCGGCCTGGCCGGATCCATCGTCGTGATGCGGCCGTTGCGCAGGATCAGGTCGGGCGCGCCGCCCTGCCCCGCCTGCGCGAGCACCGGCCCCGCCATCACGCTGATCCCGAGCGCGGCGGCCGCCTCCATGAAATCTCGGCGGTTGCCCTGCGGCGCATCCTCGCGGCCGGTGCGGATCAGGTCGGTGAACATGGCGAGCTCCTGTGCATGGGAACCGGCCAATTCTTCGCCTGATCGTCGCGTTTCGCTTCTCCCGAAAGGGGGGACACCGATGGGGGATGCGATACCTACGTCGAGGTGATTGCGAGAGATACCGCGAGCCGAATACGCTGCAAGCCCAAGGAGTCGCTCATGAAATCGATACGCGAATTGCACGAGAAGTACGGCATCCCTTACTTCGAAAGGACACAGATCTACCCTGCCAAGAATCTTCCGGGTTCCGGAGAATCCTCGCCCGCCGGCGAAGCCAAACCAGATTGGCAGGCCATTGCCGAGCGGGTCATCGAGAAACACCGCGATGTGTTGCGCGCACTGGCCAAGCGTTGAGCCATGCTTGACGCACAAGATGTCATGAAGTTCCACCGGACCATTCTTCTGAATGAAGGTGGCCTACCCGGATGGCGGGGCGAGGGAGCGCTGGAAGGAGCGCTGTCACGCGTCTCCTTCCGGATGCAGTTCACGGGCATGCAGGACGCTTTTGAGAGATTGCCGCCATGTATGCAGTGGCCATCGCTCGAGGACACGTCTTCAACGATGGCAACAAGCGCACGGCGCTGGTCAGCGCACTGGCGTATCTCGAAGCCGCAGGAATCGAACTGGCGCGCACCACACACTTCGAAGAGGTCATGATTGACGTCGCGCAGGGACTTCTGAACGAAGTGGACCTCGCCGACATTTTCCTGTCGACCTATCGCTCGACTCACCAGCCTCCGGCCGAGTGAACTGCGATGAGGCGTCATCCCGACGCCTCATCGCGGCCACTTTGGAAGACCGCCTTGTCAGGGCCGGTCGCGCTTGGGCACCCGCGTCTCGATGGCCTTCACCTGGTACTTCGGCTCGAAGCGGCAGGTCTGCCCCAGCTTCTCCCTGGCCTTCTCGCAGCCGGCGGCGATGGATTCGGGCGTCGGCTTCTTCCCTTGCGTGGCCCAGGTCGTCAGCGCGTCCATCAGCGCCGCATAGGTCGGGTCGCTGAGGTAGCTGTGGTCCTTGTCGCCGGTGAAGGTCTGCACCAGCGCATCACCGCGGCCCGCGGCAGCCATCGTGCGGCCGAAGCTCTCCTGCAGCTCGACCATCGCCGTCGGGTCGTGGATCGCGTGCACCGTCAGCACCGGCACCGGGATCTTCCCGCCCAGGTCCGCATCGGCGGACAAGGTCGCCACCGCCTTCGCATCGGCCGTGTAGCGCAGCACGCCCGCGTTCAGCGCCGCGTCGTCGCTCGAGCCGGCATACACCGCGCCGACGTTGCCGAACGGGCTCGCGCCGCCGGTGCGCTTCTGCGCGATGTCCTGGAAGTGCCAGGTCGCCCAGTTCAGATGCGACTGGATGCTGCGCTCCGGGATGTGGATCACGTCGACGATGGTCTTGATCTTCGACGCCTGCTCCGGCGTGCGCTCCGCCGCCGGCTTGTTCAGGCCCAGGCAGTCGTCGACGCGCTTCGCAAGATCAGGCTGCTTCAAGGGCGAATCCGCCGGCAGCCCGATGTTGAGCGGGTACTGCGGTTCGCTCGGCAGCGGATGGTTGTGGCAGAGGTACTGGTAGACGACACGCAGGTCGAGCCGGAAGTCGTAGCTCCGCGTCCCGCCACCCAGCACGCCGGAGGTGAGCAGCACCGCGTCGTAAGGCTCGCCGTCGGCGAACAGCTCCGCACCCTTGGCCGCCACGCTCGCGCCCCAGGACTGGCCGTGCAGGTAGACATGCCTGGGCTTGGCGACCTTGTCGATGAACAGGCGCCGCAGGCGCTCGTTGTCCTCGGCCGCGGCGGTGACCGCCACGCCGCCCTGACGGTAACTCGACGTCGCGAACGCGTAGCCCAGGCGCGGCATGATTGTCCAGCGCTCGACGTCCTCCGTCACGCGCTTGACCGTCGGCGCGCCCAGGAAGGGCCCGCCGTGCGCATGCACGACGAGGTCCCCGTTCCACTGCCTGGGCATCACGATCATGTAGAGCGCGCCGGCGCTGTCCTTGCCCGACAGGCAGCTCGCGCCCTCGCCGACGCCCGACGGACAGGCAGCCGGGGCCGGCGCGGTCTCGGCCGCCATGTCGAAGCTCGCGCCCGCCGGTCCCTTCGCGAAGGCAACCGGCACGCCGGCCACCAGCGACAAGGTCGTCGACAGCGCGACCCACACGCTCGCGCCGCCGATTCCGTTCGTTCGCGTCATCCGCTTCATCGTCATCCTCTTCTCCCTTCGGATCATTGCAGTCAGGCCGCCCCGCCGCCGGGCACGAGCGCGGCGGGCATGGTGGCCATCAAAGGCGCCGCGGCCGACGCCGCCGCGCGACGTCGACGCAGCATCCACAGCAGGCCCAGACCCAGCCCCGCCAGCGCGAACGATGCCGGCTCCGGCACCGCCGCGGCGAAACCGAGCTGGTCGCTCGCCACGCGCTGCAGCAGCAGCGCGTCGGCCGCGCTGATGCCGAGGTCGCGCGCGGCGATCTCGTTCAGGCCCAGCACCGCCGGATCCAGCCCCGTGATCGTGCCGAACAGCGTCAGCGCGCTCAGGTAGGAGCCGTACTTGCTTGCATGGGTGCCGTCGTCGAACCACAGGTCGAGCAGACCGTCCGTCGCCGCCGTCGACGCGTACATGTCGGGCGTCGCGACACCCGCCGCGATCGCGCGCATGAAGGCCTCGCCCACCGGCGCGACGCCGGCGATGCCGCCCGAACCGTCCGCGCCCGCCATCAGCGCCGCCGCGGTGTACGCCTGCTTCAGGTCGTCGGTCATCGCCTGCAGCGACGGGTAGAAGGACGGCGCGGGCTGCCCCGTCGGGATGACCTCGCCGGTGTTCTCGTCGGTGACCGTCGTGCTGGGCGCGTTGACCAGGTTGGGCCGCGCCCAGGTCTGGTAGAGGTACACGTCGGCGTTCGCGTTGGCATGGGCGTTCGCCGGCACGTTGCGCAGCAGCGAGCAGGTGCCCGTCGACGCCCCGGTGATCTCCGCGCACTTGGCGTTCGTGCCGCCGATCAGGTCGCGCTCGCGGTAGCTGAGCGCGTTGCCTTGATGAATCCAGTTCTCGATCAGGTTGGTGTACGTGTTGAAGTAGGCCGGGTTGGAGGCCAGGCCCGGCTGCTTGGTCAGCGGCTCGTCGCTCTGCTCCTGCAGCACCACCTTGTCCCAGGCCTGCGAGCCGATGTTGCCCCGCAGGTCCCAGCCGGCGTTGTTGGTGTTGAGGAACTGCCCGCGCAGCGAGGCCGCGTTGCGCGCCGAGATCGAGACGTCGTAGTCCAACCCGACCTGCACGGTGAACTGCTTGAAGATGCCGGCGACGCCGCCCCACGGATGGGGCTCGAAGCTGTTGGCGCCGCTCGGGTTGCTGGCGTACATCGCCGCCGTCAGGTCGTGGACGTTGGCGGCGTTGTAGCTCATCACCGGATCGACGCGTCCGAAGGTGTAGCTGTTGCCGACGAAGAGGATCTTGGTCGCTTCCGCCTGCGCGCCCAGCGGCACGCAGGCGCCCAGCGCCGCGAAGGCGAGCGCGACCGCGCCGGCCAGGTTCGAGGAACGCCGCGATGGCCGCCCCGAGGACGGCCCCGAGGACGGCCAGGACGACCGCCATGACGTGGTGGAGAGCATGCTGTTCGACATGGTCGTGCTCCTTCGTTGCTGCTGGTTGAAGCGAGGGTCAGAAGTTGTGGCGCACGCCGGCCTCGAAGCCGCCGCTGTCGCCCCCGGGCTGCGTCGTCGCCAGTCCGACGTTGAAGCGCGTGCCGCGGCCCTTGTTGTCCACCTTGGCGACGTTGGTGTAGAGCGCCGTCCGCTTGGACAGGTCATGCACGTAGCCGATCGCGATGTGCGTCGCGTCGCTGGCGACGTTCTTCGCCTTCAGCCAGGTGTAGGCGAAGCGCAGCTCGCCCTGCGGCCACACCTGCCACTGGGTGCCCAGCATGGTCGCGGTCGTGCTGGTGATGCCGACCTCGTTGCGGCCCCACAGCGCCATCAGCTTGGCCGGCCCCCAGGTGTAGGCCATGCCCACGTTGCTCTGCGTGTAGTCGCCGGTGGCATAACGCGTCTTGGAGATCGCCGCCGAGCCATTGAAGGTCTCGTTGCGCCAGCCGATGCGCACGCCGGTCAACTGGCCGTCCTTGTGCGTCGGACCCGCGCCCTGCTCGCCCAGCGCCAGCATCGCGTGGCCGTAGAAGCCGTTGAGTCCCGACGGCGTGAAGTAGCCGATCGAGTTGGACGCCCGCACGTTGGTGCGCGCCGTCGTGCCGTTGGCGGGCGCCGGGTAGTACATGATCCCGGAGCTGCCCACGCCGTTCGTCCCGAACGGATGCATGGACGTGGTCAGGTTGCCGAAGGACGGCACGTAGTCGCGGCCCAGGCGCAGCTCGCCCCAGTCGGCCGAGGAGATCTGGACGGTCGCGCGGCGACCCCAGGTCAGGCCGCCGCTGACCGAGTCCTTGTTGTTGGTGCTGGTCGCGCCGCTGGTGCCGTCGTCGACGGCCACCGCCGACTCCAGCCAGAAGCCGACCTTCAGCCCGCCGCCCAGGTCTTCCGTGCCGCGCACGCCGAAGCGGCTGGACGTGTTGCCGTCGCTGTTCACGAAGTAGCGGGTGTCGCTGCCACTGGCCTTCAGCGCCTGCACGCCGATGTCGAGCAGGCCGAACACCTGCACGCTGCTGCCGCTCTGCGCCTGCGCGCCGCTGGCCGCTCCCACCGCGGTGGCAGCCAGGACCAGGGTCCTGACTGCGTTCCACGCGTTCCTCGACTGTCGTTTCGTCTTCATCAACGTTGTCTCCGTTTGGTTGTAGTAGGTATCCGGGCCGGACCTTAGTGACCGGCCTCCATAGCGTCAAATACACTGATCCGCAGAGTCCGAGACGTTTTGAATATGGGACGTACGTAGCTTTGCGCATGGCAGGGCGACGGCGAGCCCGAGGACCAGGAGACAACGCAGACATGGACCTTCGACATCTGCGCTACTTCGTGACGGTCGCGGAGACCGGCCACATGACGCGCGCGGCGGCGCTGCTCGGGATGCAGCAGCCGCCGCTGAGCCAGCAGATCAAGACGCTGGAACAGGAGCTGGGCATCGCCCTGCTGCACCGCCATCCGAAGGGCGTGAGCCTGACCGACGGCGGTCGCCAGTTCCTGGACGAAGCGCGACGGTTGCTGCGCGATTACAACGACATGCGCGACCGCATGGACCGGCTGGCCGGCGGGCAGCACGGGCTGCTGGCGATCGGGTTCACCAGTTCGGCGGCGGCACATGCGTACACGCCGGCGGTGCTGCGCGCCTGCCGCGGCGAGCATCCGGGCATCGCGCTGACGATGACCGAGAACCACGCCGCCGGATTGATCGAATCGATCGTGAAGTCGCGGCTGCATTGCGCCTTCCTGCGCGTGCCGGTCGCGCAGCCCGAAGGCGTCAGCTTCGAGACGCTGTTGACCGAGCCCGCGCTGCTGGCGCTGCCGCTGGACCACCGGCTCGCGACGGAGCCGCGCGCGGGGTCCACGCCGGTGCCGCTGGCGGAGCTCGAGGACGAGGACCTGATCCTCGTCCGCCGCCCGGGGGGCGCCGGGCCTCTACGCCAACCTGCTGGCGCTGTGCGAGCGCGACGGCGTCAAGCCGCGCAGCTTCGTGGAGGTCGACCGGATGATGATGAACCTCAACCTGGTGGCGGCCGGCGCCGGCATCACGGTCGTGCCGGCGTCGATGCGCGGCGTGCACGCGCACTCGATCGTGTTCCGGCCGCTGGAGAAGCATGCGCGGCTGGAAGCGCCGTTGACGATCGCGTATCGCTCGCATGACCAGGAGGGTCCGACGGCGACCTTCCTCGCGCTGGCCCGCCGCATTGCGATGGAGCACCGCGATGCGTAGGCGCGCGTTGTTGAACGCCGCCGCGTGCGCCGCGGTCGCGGTGCCAGGTCTTGCGCAGGTCGCGGGCGAGCCCTGGCCGACGCGCCCGATCCACCTGATCGTCGCCTACCCGCCCGGCGGCGTCAGCGACGAAACCGCGCGCGCGCTCGCGCAGCACATGAGCGCGCGGCTGAAGGTGCCGGTGATCGTCGAGAACCGCGCCGGCGCGGGCGGGCTGACCGCGCTGGAGTCGCTCGCGCGCGCGGCGCCCGACGGCCACACGCTGGCCTACTGCGCGATCTCGCCGCTGGTGTTCGCGCCGGCCGGCGCCGGCCCCCTCCGCGACGGCGCCCGAGGTGGCCCCCGTCGTCAGCATCATGGACACGCCGGTGCTGGTGCTCGCGCATCCGTCGTTCAAGCCGAAAGACTTCGCCGCGATGCTCGCCGCCCGCGCGCGCGGCGCCGGGCCGCCTGCGCTGGGCGACGTCGGGCCACGCGACGGTCGGGCACATGGTGCTGGCGCAGGTGCGCGCCCGCGGCGCGCGTCGACATCATCCACGTGCCCTACAAGGGCGGCGGCCAGCAGTTGACCGATGCGATCGGCGGGCAGTTCGAGCTGCTGTCCTCCAACGTCGCGTCGCAGCAGCTGCAGTTCGTGCGGCAGGGCAAGCTGAAGGCGCTGGCGATCGGCTCGCCGGTCCGGCTACCAGTGCTGCCCGACGTGCCGACGCTGGCCGAGCTCGGCTTTCCGGACGCGAACCTCGTCTCGACGTTCGGGCTCTTCGCGCCGCGCGGTGTGCCGGAGGAGCGGCTGCGATTGATCAACAGCGTCGTCAACGAGGCGCTGCGGCTGCCGGAGATCCGCTCGAAGATCCTCGACGTCAGCAACCTGCCGACGGGCGGCTCGGCGGCGGACTTCGCCGCGCGCATCGCGAAGGAGCGGGAACGCGCGCTGCGCGTGCCGGCAGATTGAAGCGGGGGGCATTCCACCTGCCAAGTCTCTGCGCTTGGCCGCCAGTGCATGAGGCTGTCGGATCTCCGATCCTCCAGCGCTCGCGGGCGTCGCCCAGTCCACCGGACTGGGCTTTGTCCCGCTCTCCCCGGACGGCAAGCGTCCAAACCTCACGCACTGCCGTCCCTGAACGACCGCGCACTCATTCGAGTCCGCTGCGTGCAACGACCTCTTCGGCGATCGCCAATGCACTCGTGAGTCCGGGCGACTCGATCCCCATCAGGTTCACCAGTCCCGGCACGCCGTGCTGCGCGGGGCCGTCGATGCGGAAGTCGGGCGCAGGCTCGTGCGGCCCATGGATCTTCGGCCGCACGCCGCTGTAGGCGGGCTGCAGCGCGCCATCCGGCAGCGCGGGCCAGTAGCGGCGCACGTCGTCGTAGAACACGTCGGCGCGGGCGGGATCGACGGCGTAGTCGATGTCTTCGGGGCTCGCGACGTCCAGCCATTGCGAATCGGGGCCGAAGCGCGCCTGGCCGCCGAGGTCCAGGGTCAGGTGCACGCCCAGCCACGCGTCCTGCGGCATCGGGTACACGAGCCGCGAGAACGGCGCCCGCCCCTGCAGCGCGAAGTAGCAGCCCTTGCTGAAGCGCGCCACGGGTGGCGGCGGCAGGCCCTCGATCGCGGCGGCAAGCAAGGGGGCGCGCAGCCCCGTCGCGTTGACCACGATGCGGGTGCCGAGCGTCATGTCGTCGGTATGGACCACGTGCGCGCCACCGTCGCGACGCACCGCGGTCACCGCCGCGCCGAAGGCGACCGCGCCGCCATGCCGCTCCAGATCGCCTTGCAGCGAAAGCATCAGCCCGTGGCTGTCGACGATGCCGGTCGAGGGCGACAGCAAGGCGGCCTCGCACTGCAATTGGGGTTCGAGCGCGAGGGCCTCCTCGCGCGTGAGCCAGCGCAGGTCGTCGACCCCGTTCGCGGCGGCGTTCGCCTGCAACGCGCGCAGGCCGGGCAGTTGTTCGGCCGACGTGGCGACGACAAGCTTGCCGCAACGCTGGTGCGGCACGCCGTGCGATTCGCAATGCGCGTAGAGCAGCTGCTTGCCGCGCACGCACAGCCGCGCCCTCAGCGAGCCGGTGGGGTAGTAGAGCCCGGCGTGGATGACTTCGCTGTTGCGCGAACTCACGCCGGTGCCGATGCCGAGTTCGCGCTCGAGCACCAGCGTTTCCAGTCCGCGCATCGCCAGCGCCCGTCCGACCGTGAGGCCGACGACACCGGCCCCGATCACCACTGCATCGACTTGATCCATCCCGGCGATTGTGCCGAGCCGCTTCTGCCTTGGTCCGTCCTCGGACGGCGATCAGGCGCGCAGATCGACCAGCGCGTGCGAATGCTGGAAACCGAAGGCGCTGACCGCGGCGGCGTCGTGGCTGAACTCGCCCGCGGCGAGTCGTTGGGCGAGCGTCTCCAGGTCCAGCGTCAGGAACTCGCTGACCTCGCCATCGCCGTTGCGCGGCGAGAAGCCGGCGGGCAACTGCAGGCTGAAGACATGCAGCACCTCGTCGTGCAGACCTTCGGGTTCCATGCGCGTGCTGCGCAAGGCGCCGCGCGCTTGCACGGAAGCGCTGACGACCATCGGCACGCCGGCCTCTTCCAGCAGCTCACGACGCGCGCAATCGACGAGGTCTTCATCGGCGGTCAGGCCACCGGCGGCGAGGTTGTCGAGCTTGCCCGGATCGGTCGCCTTCGTCAGCGCGCGTCGGCCGCACACGAGCCGCGCGCCCGGCAGGAAGCCATTGATGTGGACGGCGCGGCTCATCAGGCCGAAGAAGCGGAAGGCGGCGCGCTCCAGACGGAACAGCACCTCGCCGCGTTCGGAGCAGGGATCCTCGACGGGCCGCTCGCAGGCGTAGCGTTCGCCGCGCCAGCCGGCAATGGCGCCGCGCGCCTTCAGCGCGAGCGCCACGGCGGCGATGCGCTCGGAGCGGGCGTCGACATCGAGCGCCTCGGCCTCCCAGCACAACGCGCCCTCGCGGCGCTTCAACTCAGGCCAGACCTCGCCTAGCAAGACCTGGCGCATCGGATGCACACGGCCGATCGTGGCATCACCGAGCCGCAGCGCAATGAGCCCCTCCGGCAGCGGCTGACGCGCCAGTTGCAGACAGCGCGGAAGAACGGCGACGAGCGATGGCGGCAGCAGCGCAGACATGCGTCGATTCTCTCCGCGCCTCCCCCGGAAATGACTGAAATGTGCGAGAGACGAGACCCCGTGATCGCAGGATGATCGCTGCCCACCCCACCCAAGAACACGCAGTACACAACGCGAAGGAGCCGCTCGATGAAGCTCGCATTGCACAAGGCATTCCGTCAGGTCGGCGCCTCGCAGCAGGACGCCGACACCGCCGCTGAATCGATCGACAGCGCCTTGGAGAAACGCATGAACGACAAACAAGCCCATCTGGCCAAGAACTCCGACATGTATACGGTCAGGACGGAAATGGCGGAGATGAAGTCCCAGATCGCCGGCGTTCGCAGCGAGGTCGGCATGGTGCGCGCTGAACTGCGGCAGGAGATTGCCCTCGTGCGTGGTGAGATCGCCACCGTCCGCGCAGAGTTGAAGCAGGACATCGCCAGCGTCCGCGGCGACATCGCCAACGTTCGAGGCGAGATGTCGCACATGCGAAGCGACTTGGTCCGCTGGATCATCGGAAGCCAGGTCGCAACGATCGGCGCGACGACGTCCATCGTGTTCGGGATGCTGAAGTACCTTCATCCCTGATGAACAGCCAAGAAAAAACCCCGCCAACTGGCGTTGACGGGGTTGATCTGGTGGGCGGTGCAGGGTTCGAACCTGCGACCCCTGCCGTGTGAAGGCAGTGCTCTACCGCTGAGCTAACCGCCCGGTATCTGGACCGGGACTTTTCCGACTCTTCGCCGACTTTTTGCCGACGTCCAACAAGAGGCCAAAGCGACTTCGATGAAGAGACTTTGGTGGGCGGTGCAGGGTTCGAACCTGCGACCCCTGCCGTGTGAAGGCAGTGCTCTACCGCTGAGCTAACCGCCCGGTCTTGTCGTCCTCAACCGCTGCCAAGCTGCTTGCTCAACTGCTGTTTTGGATGTCCGGGAAAGTCGAAGATTATGCCATGAGAATTTGACGCGATTCAAGAACTCTTTGGCGCTCGTCTCTCAAGCCGACGTTCAAACCGTCGCCGGCACCTGCCAGATGCGCTTGCCGCCGCTGGCCTTGTCGAGATCCGCCAGCGCCTTGTCGTGCAGCGCCAGTTCCTCGGCCGTCGCCGCGATGACCGGCAGGTCGAAGGCGCTGAAGTCGATGGCCACGACTTCCAGCTGACCGCCCTCGCCCGACGACGACGACGCGTTGTCGTCGATGACCAGCGAGTCCTGACCCCGCGTCAGCCGGATGAAGACCTCCGCCAGCAGCTCCGCGTCCTTCACCGCGCCGTGCAGGCCGCGGTTGCTGTTGTCGACCTCGAGCCGGCGGCACAGCGCGTCCAGCGAGTTCGCCTTGCCCGGGAACATGTCCCGCGCCATCAGCAGCGTGTCGCGCACGCTTTCCACGCATTCATGCAGCGGCGCGCGCCCGCAGCGCTTGAGCTCGGCATTGATGAAGCCGACGTCGAAGGCCGCGTTGTGCGCGATCAGTTCCGCGTCGCGGATGAACTCGAGGAACTCGTCGACGATCTGCGCGAACTTGGGCTTGTCCGACAGGAACTCGCTGCTCAGCCCGTGGACGCGGAACGCCTCCTCCGGCATGTCGCGCTCGGGGTTCAGGTAGAAGTGCAGATGGCGGCCCGTCAACTGACGGTTGACCATCTCCACGCAGCCGATGTCGACGACGCGGTCGCCCGATTCGGGATTCAGGCCGGTGGTTTCGGTATCGAAGAAGATCTGACGCATGTCTGGTCTCGAAGTGGGATCGCCCCGCTCAGCGGGCGGCGGGCGCGGCCTGCAGCCGGGCGGCGCGCCGGTAGGCCCACAGCATCATGAGGACGCCGATGACGATCATCGGCGCGCTCAGCCACTGGCCCTGGCTCAGGTGCAGCGGCTGCTTGTCGAGCGTGAGGAAGCTGTCGGGCTCGCGGAAATACTCGGCGACGAAACGCGCCACGCCGTAGCCGACCAGGAACAACCCCGATACCGCCGCCATCGGGCGCGGCTTGCGCGCGAACAGCCACAGCACGATGAACAGCAGCACGCCCTCGCCCAGGAACTGGTACAGCTGCGACGGATGGCGCGGCGTCAGCACCGCATCATGGGCCTGCGGAAACACCATCGCCCACGGCAGGCTGGGGTCCGCCTGACGGCCCCACAACTCGCCGTTGATGAAATTGCCGAGACGGCCCGCGGCCAGGCCGGTGGGCACGCAAGGCGCGACGATGTCGCCAACCTCGAGGAAGTTGAAACCCCGCCGCCACGCGAAGAAAGCCAGCGCCACGATCACGCCCAGCAACCCGCCGTGGAAGGACATGCCGCCCTGCCACACCGCGAGGATCTCGCCCGGATGGCTCAGGTAGTAGCCCGGCTTGTAGAAGAACACGTACCCCAGCCGCCCGCCCAGCACCACACCCAGCACACCGTAGAACAGCAGGTCGTCGATGTCGCGGCGGGTCCAGCCGCGCGCCGCGTTCCAGGGCTTGCGGACCATCCGGTTGCCCAGCCACAGGAACAGGCCGAAGGCCGTCAGGTACATCAGCCCGTACCAATGGATCGGCCACCCGAAAATCGAGATGGCCACAGGGTCGAACTGGGGATGGACCAACATGGAGAAAGCTTTACCGCGTCGCGAAGGGGCGAATCATAAATGGCACCCGTGGGGTACTTAGCGGAGGAGCGACCGCGAGGCAGGCCGGTGCCCCTTTCCGCTCAATCTCCTCCTCGCCGCTCGGAATTCGCTCCAAGGGGCACCGGCCCGCCTCGCTCCGAGCCACCGAGGTGATCGTCAGGGAGCGCCGAGCGCGGCGAGCTGCTTGCGGCAGTCCTCGATGTCGCCGTTGCTGCCGCGGCGGTTGTCGATGCAACGTTGCAGCGCCACGCGCGCGCCGGCCTTGTCGCCCTTGCCCGCCAACGCGCTGCCCAGGCGCCGGTCCAGGCCCAGTTGCTCGGCGCCCAACATGCCGCGGGCCCGTTCGAAGGCGGCCACCGCCTTGTCGTACTGGCCCAGCGCGTCGTATGCGCGGCCCAGGCCGTAGGCGCCCATCGCCTGGGTGGGCTGGCTCTTGAGCAGTTCCTCGAACCACGGCACCGCCCGCTCCTTCTGCTCGCTGAAGAACAGGTTGCGACCGTAGTCGCTCCACAGCACGCGTTGCTCCAGCAGCAGCTCGGGCCGCTGCGTGCGCACGGCGCGCAAGGCCTTCTCCATCGCCGGCCAGTCCTTCTTCGACGCCGCCACCCGCGCACGCATCAGGCTCAACTGGGCCGGGTCCTTCACGTCCTGCTCGAGGGCCCGCGCCTTCGACTCCCCGCCCCCGACGAAGCTCGGCAGGGCCAGGTAGTACTGCTGCAGCGCACTGCGCGGCTCGGGCGCGTCGGGCAGCAGCGTCATCGCGCGCTGCGCCAGCTCGCTGACCCGGCCCAACGACCCCAGCGCCTTGAGCTTGCTGCCACCGCGCGCCTGCATCACCAGCGCCAGCGCCAGTGCGTAATGGCAGGCGCCTTCGTTCGGCGTGCGCTGCACGCATTGCTCCAGCCGCTGCGTGTTCTGCTTCAACACCGCGCCGTCGACCAGATCGAGCTGCGCCAGCGCCAGCGCGGCCACCGCCTGCGGATCGTCCGGATCCGCTTTCAGGCGCTGTGCGGCGAGCTTCTCCAGATCGTCCGCGCGCCCGGCGTCGAGCAGCGCCTGCAGCTCCGTCTCCTTCAGCACCGCGGCCTGGGCCGTCGTCGCGAAGGCCACGCTCATGAGCATCGAGAAACCGGTCACGACGCAGATCGCGCCGATCAGGCGTCGCCAGGTGCCGCGGCGGGCGGTGTCGTCGTTCTTGCGGGGAGCTTTCACGGGAGAAGGTCCTTTCATCGGCAGATGGTCGCAGAAGTCCGCCGGGCCTGCATGCCCCCTGCATGCCGAACACGGAACTTCACCTTCGTCTTCACCATCGGCAACAAACAGGCCGGACCTGCCCCTTCGAGCCCGGTCCGCGCAGGGTCATGCCTTGACTTTCACCTGACCGCGGACGTGGTCGACGAAGCGATGCACCACCGGCGACGCATCGCGGCGCCAGATCAGGCTGGTGTCGCAGGCCGGTACGCGCGCGGACGGCCACGGCCGGTAGCGCACGCCGGGCCGCTGCAGCGCGCAGACCGACTGCGGCACCCAGGCCACGCCCATGCCCGCCGACACCAGGTTGACGATGGTCTGCATCTGGATGGCCTCCTGCGCGATGTGAGGCGTCGCGCCGTGCGCGCGGTAGAAACCGAGCAGCGCGTCGAACAGCGACGGCGCGATCTCGCGCGGGAACACGACCAGCGGCTCGCGCAGCACGTCCTCGAGCGACGGACCACGGCGTCGCGCCAGCGCCCAGTCCTCGGGATGCGCGAGCACCAGCGGCTCGGTCGACACGGTCAGGCAGTCGAAGCCGGCCGGTTCGGCGCCGGGCGCATGGATCGCGAAACCGGCGTCGAGCTCGCCCGTCTCGAAACCGCGCAGCTGGACATCGAGCGTGGCCTCGCGCAATGCGAGCTGCACGTCCGGCAGCGCTTCGCGGAACAGCCGCAGCCAACGCGGCATGTCGCCGTAGCCGACGGTCGACACGAAACCCAGGCTCAGCCTGCCGGCTTCGCCGGTGGCCGCAGCGCGGACGCGGGCGGGCACCTGGTCGGCCTGCTCCACCAGCCTCGCGGAGGCCTCGACCAGCGCCAACCCGGCCGCCGTCAGCGCGACGGTGCGGCGACCGCGCTCCAGCAGCTGGACGCCCAGTTGTGCCTCCAGCTTCTGCACGGCCAGGCTCAACGGCGGCTGCGTCATGTGCAGCCGCTCGGCGGCGCGGCCGAAGTGCAGTTCCTCGGCCAGCACCAGGAACTGACGCAAGGGGCGGAGTTCGATCATCGATACACGGCATGAATCAAAACACCGACAACTATATATTGGACCCGCAAGAAGGCGCGACGCATACTGGCGCGCTCCAAGCCTCGCTCGCCAGGATGACGCCATGACCGACCCCAAGAACAACGCCCCCGCGCCTCACGACGACGCGCCCAACCGCCGCTCGAAGCACATCACCGAGGGCGTCGCGCGCGCGCCGAACCGGTCGATGTACTACGGCATGGGCTACCAGGAAGGCGACTTCGGCAAGCCGATGATCGGCGTGGCCAACGGCCACTCGACGATCACCCCGTGCAACTCCGGCCTGCAGAAGCTGGCCGATGCCGCGGTCATCGGCCTGAAGGCCGCCGGCGCGAACGCGCAGCTCTTCGGCACGCCGACGATCTCCGACGGCATGGCCATGGGCACCGAGGGCATGAAGTACTCGCTGGTCTCGCGCGAGGTCATCTCCGACTGCGTCGAGACCTGCGTCGGCGGCCAGTGGCTGGACGGCGTGATGGTCATCGGCGGCTGCGACAAGAACATGCCCGGCGGCATGATGGGCATGCTGCGCGCCAACGTGCCGGCGATCTACATCTACGGCGGCACCATCAAGCCGGGCCACTACAAGGGCCAGGACCTCAACATCGTCAGCGTCTTCGAGGCGGTCGGCCAGTTCAGCGCCGGCAAGATGAGCGAGGAAGACTTCTGCCAGATCGAGAAACGCGCCATCCCCGGCAGCGGCTCCTGCGGCGGCATGTACACCGCCAACACGATGAGCTCGGCCTTCGAGGCACTGGGCATGTCGCTGCCCTACTCCTCCAGCATGTCCAACGTGGAGGACGAGGTCGTCGAGAACACCAGACGCGCCGCCGACTACCTGGTCGCCGCCGTCAAGGCCGACCTGAAGCCGCGCGACATCGTGACCAAGCAGGCGATCGAGAACGCCGTCGCCGTGATCATGGCCACCGGCGGCTCGACCAACGCGGTGCTGCACTTCCTGGCGATCGCGCATGCGGCCGAGGTGGACTGGACCATCGACGATTTCGAGCGCATGCGCACGAAGATCCCGGTGCTGTGCGACCTCAAGCCCAGCGGCCGTTTCCTGGCCGTGGACCTGCACAAGGCCGGCGGCATCCCGGCGGTGATGAAGCAGCTGCTGAAGGCCGGTCTGCTGCACGGCGACTGCATCACGATCACCGGCAAGACCGTGGCGGAGAACCTGGCCGACGTGCCGGACCTGTCGCCCGACCAGGAGGTCATCCGCGCCGTCGACGATCCGATCTACGCGCAAGGCCACCTGGCCATCCTGAAGGGCAACCTGTCGCCCGAGGGCTGCGTCGCCAAGATCACCGGCCTCAAGAACCCGGTCATCACCGGCCCGGCGCGCGTCTTCGACGACGAGCAGTCGGCGCTCGCGGCCATCATGGCCAACCAGATCAAGGCGGGCGATGTGATGGTGCTGCGTTACCTCGGACCCAAGGGCGGTCCGGGCATGCCGGAGATGCTGGCGCCGACCGGCGCGCTGATCGGCCAGGGCCTGGGCGAGAGCGTCGGCCTGATCACCGACGGCCGCTTCTCGGGCGGCACCTGGGGCATGGTCGTCGGGCACGTCGCGCCGGAAGCCTACGCAGGCGGCACGATCGCGCTGGTGAACGAAGGCGATTCCATCACCATCGATGCGCTGCAACTGCTGCTGCAGCTCAACGTCGACGACGCCGAACTCGCCCGCCGCAAGGCGGCATGGAAGCAGCCCGCGCCGCGCTACACGCGGGGCGTGCTGGCGAAATTCGCGAAGAACGCATCGAGCGCCAGCTCCGGCGCGGTGCTCGACAAGTTCGAGTGAGGGGTAGGCGCGGGAAGCTTCAACGCTTCTTGCGCGTCTTGTCGCCCTGGCCGATGGCGTCGAGCTGGCGTTGGCGGCGCGATTCCTTCTTCTCGTCCATCTTGTCCATTTCCTTCTTCTTGGTGTAGCCCGTCTTGTCGGCGATCTCCCACCACACGACGGCCACCGGGAAGGGCGACAGCACCCACCACCAGCTCAGCGTCTCAAACGGGCCGACGGCGGCCAGTTTGAGAAGGATCAACAAGACACCGATCACCATCAACCACATCGTCGTTCTCCTCGTGCGCACGCCCGGTCGGCGCGTCCCTCAACACTACAATCGCGCGAGCCCGGAATCTCCCAGCCACTCGTCGACTTGCGTCGCGACTCGTCATGTCGCGGCGGCGATTGTGGCGCCATTCGGAGGCCCGGCGACACCTGAAAGGATGCCATGAGAAACGCCCTGTTCATCTCCGCGGCCCTCGCCGCCACGTTGACCGCACCCAGCGCCTTCGCCAGTCCCGAACTGGCGCAGAAGAAGAACTGCATGGCCTGCCATGCGGTCGACAAGAAGCTGGTCGGCCCCGCCTACAAGGACGTCGCGGCCAAGTACGCCGCGGACAAGGACGCGGTGAAGAAGCTGGCCGAGAAGATCATCAAGGGCGGCTCCGGCGTCTGGGGTCCGGTGCCGATGCCGGCCAACACGCAGGTCAGCCCGGCGGAGGCGGAGCAGCTCGCCAAGTGGATCCTGTCGACGAAGTGACCGCTTGAAGTGATCGTCGACCGGGCGTCCCGCGACGCCCCCACCCTGCAGGCCCTTCGGGGCCTTTGCTTTTTCAGGATGGTCGGGCGGGCCCGTGGTGGCCTCGTCAGGCCACGAGCTTGAGCAGCTCGTCGCGCCGCCGCTCGTCGAGGTGGCGGCTCTCGCGGGCGAGATTGACGGCCTTGGCCACCGTCGCGAGCTCGAGGATGGCCTCGTCGATCTTGTAGCCGCCCCGCCCCTGCATCCAGCGCAGCACGTCCCACAGATGCCAGACCGAGGACGAGTTGCCCTCATGGATCGGCGACGGAAAACTCATCGGGTGCGTGAGCATCAGCTTGCGCATGTTCTGGCGGGACACCCCCACCAGCGCCGCCACGTCGGTCAGGCCGACCATGTCCGGCCCCGCCTCGATCAGCCGCGCGCCGGGGATGGCCTTGCGGACCTCGCGCAGCGCGCCCAGCAAGGCCTGGTCGGCGCGCTCGGCGCCTCTGGCGAAGCTCAGCATCATCCTGCCGCGCAGGCCCACGGCGACCCGCACGTCCTTGCAGCCGACGGATGCGAGCCGTTGTTTCAACGGCTCTTCCTCGCAGTCCGACGGCGGCATCTGGTACTTGAGCGTGAACGAATATTCCACAAACGACTCCTTCTGTGAGGGCGGCGTCTGGCGCGCCGTGTCGCCCGAGCGCCGCCATGATCGCGGGCACCGCTCCTGACGGAACGGAGCCGGCATTCTTGGCCCGGGCGCGTCCGGGCTCCACAACCCGTCGGAGTGTGGATCGCGCGTCCGCTGCCACGTGAAGGTCAGCCGCTCACCAAGGTCGAGGCATCGAGGCGGTTTTCCGCTTGCGCCAGCGCAAGAAAAAGCCCCGCGAAAGCGGGGCTGCGACGGTCTTCAGAGGAGAAACGCCTGAGGAACCGATGACAACGGGGATGCCACGCGCATCCCGCGCGCGGCATCGGACCGGTGTCCTCAATAGGCCTGTCCGAGCTGTTCCAGGATGGCCGGGTTCTCCAAGGTGGAGGTGTCCTGCGTGACGCTCTCCCCCTTCGCGACCGAGCGCAGCAGGCGCCGCATGATCTTGCCGCTGCGCGTCTTGGGCAGGTTGTCGCCGAAGCGGATGTCCTTGGGCTTGGCGATCGGACCGATCTCCTTGGCCACCCAGTCGCGCAGCTGCTTGGCGATGGCCTTGGCCTCGTCGCCGCTCGGACGCGCGCGCTTGAGGACGACGAAGGCGCAGATCGCCTCGCCGGTCGTGTCGTCCGGACGGCCGACGACCGCCGCCTCGGCCACCAGCTCGGTGCAGCTGACCAGCGCGGACTCGATCTCCATCGTGCCCATGCGGTGGCCCGACACGTTCAGCACGTCGTCGATGCGGCCGGTGATCGTGAAGTAGCCGTTGTCGGCGTCGCGGATGGCGCCGTCGCCCGCCAGGTAGTAGCCCTTGAGCTCCGGCGGGTAGTAGCTCTTCTTGAAGCGCTCCGGATCGCCGTAGATCGTGCGGATCATCGACGGCCACGGCTTCTTGACGACCAGGATGCCGCCCTGCCCGTTGGGCACGTCGTTGCCGGTCTCGTCGACGATGGCCGCGGTGATGCCGGGGAACGGCAGCGTGCAGGAGCCCGGCACCAGCGGCGTGGCGCCCGGCAGCGGCGTGATCATGTGGCCGCCGGTCTCCGTCTGCCAGAAGGTGTCGACGATGGGGCAGCGGCCGCCGCCCACATGCTCGTGATACCACTCCCACGCGGCCGGGTTGATCGGCTCGCCGACCGAGCCCAGGATGCGCAGGGAGCTGAGGTCATAGCGCTTCGGGTGCACGGCCTCGTTCGCCTCGGCCGCCTTGATCAGCGAGCGGATCGCCGTCGGCGCGGTGTAGAAGATCGTGACCTTGTGCTTCTCGATCATCTGCCAGAAGCGGCCGGCGTCCGGGAAGGTCGGGATGCCCTCGAAGACGACCTCGGTGCCGCCCAGCGCCAGCGGGCCGTAGGTGATGTAGGTGTGGCCGGTCACCCAGCCGATGTCGGCGGTACACCAGAAGACGTCCGAGTCCTTCAGGTCGAAGGTCCACTTCGTGGTCAGCGCGGCATGCAGCAGGTAGCCGCCGGTGCTGTGCTGAACGCCCTTGGGCTTGCCGGTCGAGCCCGAGGTGTAGAGCAGGAACAGCGGGTGTTCGGCCTCGACCCATTCCGGCTCGCAGCTCGAGGACTGGCCGGACACCGCGTCGTGCAGCCACTCGTCGCGGCCGCCGACCCAGGCGATGTTGCCGCCGGTGCGCTTGTAGACGATCACGTGCTTGATCGTCGGGCAGCTGTTGTCGGCGAGCGCCTCGTCGACGATGGCCTTGAGCGGCAGCGACTTGCCGCCGCGCGCCTGCTCGTCGGCGGTCAGCACCATCACGGCGCCGGCGTCCTGGACGCGATCGCGCAGCGATTGCGCCGAGAAGCCACCGAACACCACCGAGTGCGTCGCGCCGATGCGCGCGCAGGCCTGCATCGCGACCACGCCCTCGACCGACATCGGCATGTAGATGACGACGCGGTCGCCCTTCTTCACGCCGCGCGCCTTCAGCGCGTTGGCCAGTTGCGCCGTCCTGGCCAGCAGCTCGGCATAGGTGACGCGGGTCGTGGTGCCGTCGTCGGCCTCGAAGATGATCGCGACCCGGTCGCCGCGGCCCGCTTCCACGTGACGGTCCAGGCAGTTGTAGGAGACGTTGAGCTTGCCGTCCTCGAACCACTTGAAGAACGGCGCGTCCGATTCGTTCAGCACGGTCGTGAAGGGCTGCTTCCAGGTCAGCAGCTCGCGCGCCAGGCGCGCCCAGTAGCCTTCGTAGTCGTCCTCCGCTTCCTTGCACAGCGCCTCATAGGCGGCCAGGCCGGACACGTGGGCGCCCTGGACGGCGGATGCGGGGGGGTCGTAGACGATCTTGTCGCTGCTCTTGTCGCTGATCGTATTGGTCATGGGCCTATGTCTCCGTACAGGCAGGGATCTTCGAACTCAGGTTCACACTCGGGCGAACTCTCCGCTTTCACACTGACGATGTGCTTACTCTCGTAGAAGAGCACGCGGCATGCTCTCACTAAAATCAACTGGTTTGGCGGTTCCCGCCAGTTACGACTTGAAGGACTTACCCCGATGACCGACAGCCCGAAGCGCCGCCGCAATCCGATGGCCACCATCATGTTCGGCAGCCGCTGGCTTCAACTGCCGCTGTACCTCGGCTTGATCGTGGCACAGGCCGTGTACGTCTTCCAGTTCTGGACCGAGCTGGTACATCTGGTCGAGGCCGCTTTCGGCAACCAGGAGGCGCTGAAGCTGCTGGTCGACAGCGTGGGCTACAAGGCCGGTGTGGCCGGTGTGGGCGTGGCCAAGCTCAACGAGACCATCATCATGCTGGCCGTGCTGGCGCTGATCGACGTGGTCATGATCTCCAATCTGCTGATCATGGTGATCGTGGGCGGATACGAGACCTTCGTGTCGCGGCTGCACCTCGAAGGCCACCCCGACCAGCCGGAGTGGCTGGACCACGTCAACGCGTCGGTGCTGAAGGTCAAGCTGGCGACGGCCATCATCGGCATCTCGTCGATCCATCTGCTCAAGACCTTCATCAACGTGCAGAACCTCCAGGAGCAGACGCTGATCTGGCAGACCGTCATCCACCTGGCCTTCCTGCTGTCGGCGCTGGCGATCGCGATGACCGACAAGCTGCTGTCGCACGGCCCGACCGAGAAGCACTGAGCAGGGGGCTCCAGCATCCGAGCCGATGCACGCGGCGGCGCATGAACGACGAAGGGGCCCTCGGGCCTCTTCTTCATTGACGGATCGACATTCTCAGCCACGCTTGCGCATCAGGATCAGCGTCCCCGCGATACCCGACAGGATGGACCCGCCGAGCACGCCCAGCTTGACGCGGGTTTCCCAGTCCGGACCGTGCCCCTCGAACGCCAGGCCGCCGATGAACAGGCTCATCGTGAAGCCGATGCCGCACAGCACGCAGACGCCGAAGAGCTGGACCCAGTCGGCGCCGCCCGGCTTCTGCGCCAGGCCCAGCCGGATCATCAGCCACGAGCTGCCGAACACGCCGATCGCCTTGCCCAGCAGCAGGCCCAGCGCGATGCCCAGCGACACCGGATGGAGCAGGTCGCCGGCGTGCAGTCCGAGCAGCGACACGCCCGCATTGGCGAAGGCGAACATGGGCAGGATCAGGAACGCGACCCAGGGGTGGAGCGCGTGTTCGAGGTCCTCGGCCGGCGAATGGCCGTGGCCGTCGTCATCGGACGGGATGAAGAGCGCGGTGGCCACGCCCGCCAGCGTGGCGTGGACGCCCGACTTCAACACGCAGGTCCACAGGACGAGGCCCACGACGATGTAGACGTCGGCGCGCCTGACCTTGGCGCGGTTGAGCGCGAAGAGGACGGCGAGGCAGACCGCGGCACCGGCAAGCGCCGTCAGCGAGAGCTGGCTCGTGTAGAAGAGCGCGATGACGACGATGGCGCCGAGGTCGTCGATGATCGCGACCGCCGTCAGGAAGACCTTCAGCGAGGACGGCACGCGGCTGCCCAGCAGCATCACGATGCCGATGGCGAAGGCGATGTCGGTCGCCGCGGGGATGGCCCAGCCGTGCAGCGCCACCGGGTCGCCGAGGTTGAGGCCCGCGTAGATCAGCGCCGGCGCGGCCATGCCGCCGAACGCGGCGACGATGGGCAGCACGGCCTGCGACCGATCCGACAGCTCCCCGCCGACGAATTCGCGCTTGATCTCCAGGCCGACCAGGAAGAAGAAGACGGCCATCCACAGGTCGTTGACCCAGACCAGCAGCGGCTTGGCCAGCACCAGCCAGTCGCCGCCGATGCGGACCTCGCCCTCGATGCGGGTGAAGGCGGCGTAGAGCTCCCGCCAGGGGGAGTTGGACAGGATCAGCGCGACGACTGCGGCGATGGCGAGCACGATGCCGCCGGCCGATTCGCTGGCGAAGAAGCGTTTGAGTCCCGGTGTCAAGAAGCATTCCTCCAGAAGACGTCCCGCAGGATCGGCGGGGCTGGGCAGTAAAACAGAGCGGACGCGCCGCGTCGATGGCTCATCGGGGCAGAAGACGCCGTGAGGACCCGATCATCGCCGGTGCGCGCCCCGCCCGGGCGCTGACGGACTCCGCGTTCGTCCCGAGGCGGAAGGCACGCGGGCGCCGATAGCATCGGCGGCCGGGGCGAATCGCCTCGACAACCATGAAGGTCAGGGAGAAGGACGCGATGAGATTCTGGATCTGTGCGGCACTGCCGCTGGTGGCGACCTTGGCCGCGTGCGCCGCGCCGGACACGGACAAGGCCTCGGCGGTCAAGGCGGAGTCCTGCGAGCGCGAAGCCCGCACCGGGTCGATGCTCGGACGCAAGCAATGCGGCCCCGCGCTAAGCGAGGCCGAGCGTGCGCGCATGGCTTCGGAGCTGCAGACGCAGATCAAGCCGACGGCCAGCAATCCGGGCAGCGGCGGCGGTCACTGAGCCGACGGCGCTGCCGTCGAGTCCGGCCGAACGGGCCGGACGCCGCGGGATCAGAAGCTGAAGCGCGTCCCGAAGTACCAGGCGCTGAGGGTGCGCTTGTCGTCGACGTAGAGATCGAAGTGCCTGGCGCGGCTCAGGTCCGCGCCGAGCTCCACACCCCAGTACGGCTTGACGGCGACGGTCAGTCCAAGGCCGGCATAGGGCTGGGCGGAGGTGCGCGAGAACCTGCCGTACGCGGGGTTCATCAGTTCCGCCTTCTGCCACGACACGCCGCCGCGCGCCACCACGCCCAGCGTGCGCCACACCGGTTGGCGATACGACAGTCCGGCGGTGAGCGCACGACTCTTGAGCACACCCCACATCCAGTTGTCGGCTGCGACGCGGACGGTGCCGTAGTCCACGCGCCCGATCTCGAGGCCGAGACCGTTGTCGAAGTGGTAGCCCACCAGCAGCCGGTTGAACTCGCCGTGGCGGTCGCAGGGCTCGCTGCTCTGGCACAGCGACTTCGAGAACTGGCTGGCGCCGACGTCGAACTGGGCGCTGATCTCGGCCTGCGCCGCGGGCATGGCAACGGCGGAAGCGGCCAGCACGGCCGCGATGGATGTCTTCAAGGGAACTCCCTCTGATCCCGCTCGGGCGGGATCGGTTGTTGTGGTGATCATTGCCGTCTCTTGCGGCGGGCGACATCGTAGCCGGCGAGCGGCGCGGGCGGCCGATCGGCGCCGTGGCGTTCGCACAAGCGTGCGCACCGCGTCCCGCCGACGCCTCTGGCGACGGGGATTTCATCGGGTAACGGGATAAAAAGGATAATCGCCGTCTCCCGTGACCAGCCTGTCCACGACCATGACCACCATCCGCTACGCCGACCTCGTCGAAAGCGTCGCCGCCGCGCTGCAGTACATCAGCTACTACCACCCGGCCGACTACATCCAGCATCTGGCGCGCGCCTACGAGCGCGAGCAGAGCGTGGCCGCGAAGGACGCGATCGCGCAGATCCTGACCAACTCGAAGATGTGCGCCGAAGGCCGCCGTCCGATCTGCCAGGACACCGGCATCGTCAACGTGTTCCTGAAGATCGGCATGGACGTGCGCTGGGGCGACTTCCCCGGCTCCATCCAGGACGCCGTCAACGAAGGCGTGCGCCGCGCCTACAACCACCCGGACAACAAGCTGCGCGCCTCGGTGCTCAGCGATCCGATCTTCGAGCGCAAGAACACCAAGGACAACACGCCCGCGGTGATCTTCATGGACGTCGTGCCCGGCAACACCGTCGACGTGATCGTCGCGGCCAAGGGCGGCGGCTCGGAGAACAAGAGCAAGGTCTACATGCTCAACCCGAGCGAGAACATCGTCGACTGGGTGCTGAAGACCGTGCCGACGATGGGCGCGGGCTGGTGCCCGCCGGGCATGCTGGGCATCGGCGTCGGCGGCACGGCCGAGAAGGCCGCGCTGCTGGCCAAGGAAGCCCTGATGGACGACATCGACATGTACGAGCTGCTCGAGCGCGGTCCGAAGGACAAGCTCGAGGAGCTGCGCATCGAGCTGTACGAGAAGGTCAACGCGCTGGGCATCGGCGCGCAGGGCCTGGGCGGCCTGACCACGGTGCTGGACGTCAAGATCAAGACCTACCCGACGCACGCGGCCTCCAAGCCGATCGCGATGATCCCGAACTGCGCCGCCACGCGCCACGCGCACTTCGTGCTCGACGGCTCGGGCCCGAGCTACCTGACGCCGCCGAGCCTGGATCTGTGGCCCGACGTGAAGTGGGCGCCGGACTACAACAAGAGCAAGCGCGTCGACCTGAACACGCTGACCAAGGACGAGGTCGCCAGCTGGAAGCCGGGCGACACGCTGCTGCTCAACGGCAAGATGCTGACCGGCCGCGACGCCGCGCACAAGCGCATCCAGGACATGCTGGCCAAGGGCGAATCGCTGCCCGTGGACTTCACCAACCGCGTCATCTACTACGTCGGCCCGGTCGATCCGGTGCGCGATGAAGTCGTGGGACCGGCCGGTCCCACGACGGCGACCCGCATGGACAAGTTCACCGACATGATGCTGGAGAAGACCGGCCTGATCGCGATGATCGGCAAGGCCGAGCGCGGCCCGGTCGCGATCGAGTCGATCAAGAACCACAAGTCGGCCTACCTGATGGCGGTCGGCGGCTCCGCGTACCTCGTGTCCAAGGCGATCAAGCACGCCAAGGTCGTCGGCTTCGAGGACCTGGGCATGGAAGCGATCTACGAGTTCGACGTGGTCGACATGCCGGTGACGGTGGCGGTCGACGCCGGCGGCACCAGCGCCCACATCACCGGACCGGCCGAGTGGCAGCAGCGCATCGCCGCGGGCAAGCCGATCAAGATCCCGGTGGCGGCGGGCTGAGCGCCCCCTTCGCGATCATCAAAGACAAGGCCACCCGAGGGTGGCCTTTGTCATTTCCGTCGCGCGCGACGCCCGTTGCGCGTGCCTTCGCCCGAACAGCTCGCCGGTCAGTCCACCTCGATCCTGTCTGACGTTGTCGACTGCTTCGATTCTTCGCCCGTCGTGACGCCCCCTGTCGATCCGTGCTCGGCAACGGCCTTGCCTTCCTCGCAATCTCGGAGATACCACTGCCAGAAATCCGCGCCGATTCTTTGGGTCCTGCCGATCAGGGCCTCCCTTTCGGTCTGGGTTGGCGCGAACGTCGATCCTGACTTTCGATGATGAAACGCCGTGGCGCCCCAGGGTCCCCGCGTTTCCCGGCGTGGATGCGGACTTCGAGGCGTTCTGAAACACGCGGATGTTGTAAACCTTGGCCCATGCGTCCATGGGGATCGGCGAATCGACCGCTGGCGCATGCAGCGAGACATGCGTCGCGGAGGAGGTCGTGGTAGGCGCCTCGTAGTAGACGCCCGAGGGCTGTTGGCGGTACTGGAACTCGACGCCGTCCAAGGTGATCTTTCCTACAGGCCATTTGGGATAGCGCTGCACCACGGCACTGACCCCAGGCGTTGAAAGCGATTTGAGTTGCGCAGTCCCGGGACCCGCAAAGATCCGCTCAATCGCATGGCGTTGGGCTGCCACGCGGGGGCTCGAGTCCACCCACGACTGCACCGAGCCATCGACGCCTTCGGAGGCCGCCGGCCGGGTCGCAGAACTTCGCCCCGAAGCGACTGAGGCGGACTCGACGGAGCCGTCTCGATGGCGATCATGCAGAACCCGCGCCATATAGCTGCCTCCCCGATATTGCCGACCTTTCACACCAGGCCCATCCGTCGAATCGATTCTCCAGACAATGGGATCAACGGGAATCGGACACGTGCTGAATCTCTACTTCAGAAATGCGGAGTGCGTCTCCGCGAGAAGCCGGCCCCCCCATCGGGTGATCCGTTTCACCCCTGCATAGCCCTCCCCTAGTTCAAGGGTTAACCCACACTCACCTCCCCGTTCATCGCCGCCGATCGCGCTTGATCGCGCGCCACGCGCATTTCATCGCAGCCGCGATGGTGCGGCTCAGTGCCCCTCCCAGAATCCGCCGCCGTGCCCTTGAGCGCCCCGCCGAAGCCGCGGAACGCCGTGGGCATCGGGTCTGTGCGCCGACCGATGGCGGCGCGCAGGCGCGACCCCACGCGCATCGGATGAGAGTTTCGGGAGTGAGAGTGATGAATCGATGGATACAGCGGGGCCTGTTCGGTCTCGCCACCTTGGCCTTCCTGGCCGGCGCGTGCGCACTGGCCGCCGTGCACATGGCCGACACGAAGATGAACCGCCGCATCGAGGTCGCGTCGCGCGACGTGCCCATCCCGGCGGATGCGGCCAGCCTGGGCGCGCGGCCGCTACCTGTACGCGACGCGCGGCTGCGTCGACTGCCACGGCGCCAATGGCGCCGGGCGCCGCTTCATCGACGACGACGGCATGCGCGTCGCCGGTCCCAACCTGACGACCGGCCCCGGCGGCGTCACGATGGGCTACACGCCGGCCGACTGGGAGCGCACGCTGCGGCACGGCGTGAAGCCCGACGGCACGCCGCTGCTGATCATGCCGAGCCAGGACTACAACCGCCTCACCGATGAGGACGTCGGCGCGCTGGTGGCCTACATCCGCTCGATGCCGCAAGCGCGCGGCGGTCCGGCGGAGATGCAGCTGCCGCTGCCGGTGCGCGTGCTCTACGGCCTCGGGCAGATACCGGACGCGGCCTCGCGCATCGACCACACGCTGGCGCCGGAAGCGCCGGTCCCCGCGGGGCGCACGGTGGCCCACGGTCGTTACCTCGCGGCGATGTGCATCGGCTGCCACGGCGAGCAGTTGCAAGGCGGCCGCATTCCCGGCGCGCCGCCCTCGTGGCCGGAAGCGGCGAACCTGGCCGACGCCTCCGGGCCGATGGCGTCACGCTATGGCGACGCGGCGACCTTCGCGCGCATGATGCGCAGCGGCCAGCGCCCGGACGGCTCGACGATCGCGGTGATGCCCTTCGAATCGCTGCGCGAGCTCACCGACGACGACCTCGCCGCGCTGCACAGCTACCTGACGCGGCACGGGACGCAGGTGGCGTCAAGCGGCGGGCGCTGACCGCGGCGCGTACGGGACGGGACGGGACGGGTCGGGTCGGGACGGGCACAACGACTCAGGCGCCTCGCCCGGCCCCCTCCGGCACCGTCGGTGTTTCGGCAATCGTCCGCACCACCCGCTGCGGGAACGGAATATCGATCTCCAACCGATTCAGCAGCCGCAGGATCGCCAGGTTGACGTCCGAGCGCACGCCGCCCTGCCCGTTGTGCGGATCCGAGATCCAGAAGCCGATGGTCAGCTCCAGCCCGTCGGCGGCGAAGTTGCTCAGCGACACCGACGGCGACGGCTCGGACAGCACGCGCGGGACGCGCTTCACTTCCTCGATCAGTTGCGGGAACAGCGCGTCCACGTCGGTGCCGTAGGCCACCTGCACCACCGTCGACACGTTCACCTGCGGATCGGCGAGCGAGAGGTTCTCCACCCGCGTCGTGATCAGCGACTCGTTGGGCACGATCGCCTCGCGGCCGTTGAGCGCGCGGATCACCGTGTAGCGCGTCTTGATGTCGCTGATGCGGCCTTCGAAGTTGTCGACCTTCACCATGTCGCCGATCCGCAGCGAACGCTCGGCCAGGATCATGAAGCCGGAGACGTAGTTCGCCGCGATCTTCTGCAGCCCGAAGCCCAGGCCCACGCCGACCGCGCCGCCCAGCCAGGACAGCGCGCTCAGGTTCAGGCCCACCATGTTCAGCGCCACCATCGCGCCGACCACGAGCAGCGCCGTGCGCGTCAGGTTGACCGCGATCTTGCGCATCGAGAGGTCGAGCACCGACTTGCCGCGCAGCAGGCGCGACTCGATGGCCGACGACAACCACAGCACCACGAGCATGATCGCGCCCACCTGCAGCACGCCGATCAGGAGGTCGTACACCGTCGTCGATTCGCCCCTGGCGTTCTTCGGCAGGAAGCCCAGCTTGTAGTCGTCGAGTTCGTCGATGAGGATCGGCAGCAGGCCGACGATCCACAGGATCGATCCCAGCCACGCCACCCACGACACGCTGCGCTCCAGCAGCTTGATGCCGATGGAATCGGGCATCGTGGCCCGCAGCACGCGCGCGACAAGGCGGATGACCACCAGCGACAGCAGCACCGGGATCACCACGCGGAACAGCGCGACCGGCTCGCCGATGAACGGCATCAGCCGGCGCGCGCCCAGCGCCAGCAGCAGCGCGATGACCGGGAACAGGACGCCGTCGAAGACGCGGTGACCGAGCAGCACCGAATGGTGGCCGGGTGCCGACGTGACGTGTTTGCTGATGCGGTAGACGATCAGCCAGGACAGCGCCAGGCAGGCGAGCACCAGGCCGACCTCGATCAGCGCGCGCGGCCGCGCCAGCATGGTGAGCAGCGACTCCAGCTCGCGCAGGCTCAGCGTGTGGTTCAGGGAAGAGGTGGTACCCAAGGTGGCGTTCAAGGAGGAGATCAAGTCGGCATCCGGCGCGGGCCGGGTCGTTCAGTCGAGGGGAATGCTGGGTGGTCGCCCGTGCGTGACGAGTGCGGCGAGCGCGGCTCGTGCGGCTCGTGCGGCTCGTGCGGCGAGCGCGTGCGGCAAGCGCGCGCGGCGGGGGCTTGCGGAAGAAGACCGAGGCACCGGCTCAGATCCCGGCCAAGGTCCGCAGGTGCACGCCGACGCTGCGCGCCAGCGCGCCCAGGTCGTAGCCGCCCTCCAGGCAGGACACGATGCGGCCCTTCGCGTGGCGCCGGGCCACGTCCATGATGCGCAGCGTGATCCATTCGTAGTCGGCCTCGACCAGGCCGAGCTGCGCCAGATCGTCGTCGCGGTGCGCGTCGAAGCCGGCCGAGACGAAGATCATCTGCGGCTTGAAGCGCTCCAGCGCCGGCATCCAGAGCGACTCGATCATCTCGCGCACCTCGGCGCCGCGCGTGTAGGGCGGCACCGGCACGTTGAGCATGTTCGCGCCCTTGGGCTCGGTGCCGGAGTACGGATACAGCGGGTCCTGGAAGATGCTGACCATCAGCACGCGATCGTCGCCGGCGAGGATGTCCTCGGTGCCGTTGCCGTGGTGGACGTCGAAGTCGATGACCGCGACACGGTCCAGGCCGCGCACGTCCAGCGCATGCCGGGCCGCGACGGCCACGTTGTTGAAGAAGCAGAAGCCCATCGCCTGGTCGCGCGTCGCGTGGTGGCCGGGCGGACGCACCGCGCAGAAGGCGTTCTCGGCCCGGCCGTCCACGACCAGATCGGTCGCGTGCACCGCCGCGCCCGCCGCACGCAGCGCCGCGGCCCAGGTGTGCGCGTTGGCGGTGGTGTCGGGATCGAGCGCCTTCATCGGATGGGGCACGCCCTGCTTCGCCTGCCACTCGAGCGCCTCGAGTTCCGCCTTCAACTCCGCGACGTAGCGGGCCGAATGCGCGCGCTCCAGCGATTGCAGCTCGGCGCGCGGCGCCTCATGACGGTCGAGCGCGACGTCGACGCCGTGCGCGATCAGCCAGTCCTCGATCGCGCCCAGGCGCTGCGGGCATTCCGGGTGACCGGCGCCCATGTCGTGACGATGGCAATCGGGGTGGCTGATGAAGGCGGTGGACATGGTCGGGGCATGTTCGGAGCTTCGTCGGAGCGAAGGGATTCTGAGATATCGTGCGCCGATGAGTTCCGCCGCTCCGACCCTCGCCTCCCAGCCGCTGACCGACCTGCGCCGGCAGATTAGCACGATCATCAAGGGCAAACAGGCGCAGACGGAGGACTGTCTGGCCTGCCTGCTGGCCGGCGGCCACCTGCTCATCGAGGACCTGCCCGGCGTCGGCAAGACGACGCTGGCGCATGTGCTGTCGATCTCGCTGGGGCTGCGCTTCTCGCGGGTGCAGTTCACGACCGACCTGATGCCGTCGGACCTGCTCGGGGTCAACATCTACCAGCCGGGCGCGCAGGCGGCCGGCGGCAATCCCTTCCAGTTCCACCCCGGACCGGTGTTCAGCCAGGTCCTGCTGGCCGACGAGATCAACCGCGCCGGCCCGAAGACGCAGAGCGCCCTGCTCGAGGCGATGGAGGAGTACCAGGTCAGCGTCGACGGCACGACGCATCCGCTGCCGCTGCCCTTCTTCGTGATCGCGACGCAGAACCCCAGCGAGCAGCTCGGCACGCATCCGCTGCCGGAGTCGCAGCTGGACCGTTTCCTGATGTGCATCAGCCTGGGGTATCCGGACCGGCAGGCCGAGCGGGAGCTGCTGATGGGCGGCGACAGCCGCGAGCTGCTGCGCGCGCTCAAGCCGGTGATGACGCCGGACCAGCTGCGCGAGCTGCAGCGCGCGGTCCTGGCCATCCATGTCTCGCCGGCGCTGCTGGACTACCTGCAGGCGCTGCTGGAGGCGACGCGTTCCGGCGAATGGTTCCAGGAAGGCCTGAGCCCGCGCGCCGGTCTGGCGCTGCTGCGCGCGGCGCGGGCGAAGGCGCTGCTGAGCGGGCGCGACTATGTCTCGCCGGACGACGTGCAGGCGATCCTGCCGCAGACCATCGCGCACCGGCTGCGGCCGCGCGGCGGCAGCGCGCGGGGCGCGCGCGAACAGGTGCGCGCGATGATGGCCGCGGTGCCGCTGCCCTGATCGCGACGCCGCGATCCCGACCGCCGCCGCCGACCGTCTACCGCAGCCCACACCGTCGCCCAATACCGCCATGCGCGTTCCATCCTGGAAGCTCCCCTCGCTGAAGCTGCCGACGGTGCGCTGGCCGTGGCAGCGGCGCTGGGAGAAGTGGTGGCAGGGCCGCCACCCGGCCAGCGACACGACCGCGCTGACGCAGCGCAACCTGTACATCATTCCCAGCCGCCCGGGCGCCGCGTTCGTCGCGACGCTGCTGGTGCTGCTGCTGGCCTCGATCAACGACCAGTTGAGCCTGGGCTACCTGCTGACCTTCGTGCTGGCGGGCGCGGGCATGGCGTCGATGAACGCGACGCACGCCAACCTGCGCGGCCTGAAGCTGGACCTGAAGACACCGCCCGCGACCTCCGCCGGCCAGCCGCTCGCGCTGGACATTCGGCTGCACAACACCGGCGCGGCGCGTTTCGGCGTCGGCCTGAGACTGCCCGACGCCAAGGCGGCGGACACGGCCTACGCCGATGTTCCGGCGCAGGGCCATGCGCAGCTCCACCTCCAACTGAGCTTCGCGACGCGAGGCCGGCATGCGCTGCCGCGCTTGCGCATCGAATCGCAATTCCCCTTCGGGCTGTTCGTGACCTGGAGCTACTGGCGCCCGGCGGCGCAGGCCTGGGTCTATCCGGCGCCGGAGCTCGACGCGCCGCCGGCCGCGGCCGTCGAGGAAGGTCTGCCGCAAGGCCAGGGCCAGCCGGGCCTGGGCGACGATCCGGGGCTGCGGCCTTACCGGCACGGCGACTCGCCGCGACAGATCCTGTGGAAGAAATCGGCGCTCGCGCTGGCGCAACCGCAGCCGGCGTCGGGCAGCGGCGGCGGCGCGTCGCTGCTGGTGCGCGAGCGCCTGGGCAGCCGCGCCAGCGAGCAATGGCTGGACCTCGCCGCCACACGCGGCCTGCCGTTCGAACAACGCGTGTCGCGTTTGACGGCCTGGGTGCAGCGGGCAGAGGAAGAGGGCCTGCCCTACGGCCTCAGGCTGCGTGACATCGCGATCGAGCCGGACCTCGGACCGGATCACTTCCGCGTGTGCATGGAAGCGTTGGCGCTGATCCAGGAGTAGTTCGAGCTTGCGGCGTCGGGCCATGCTGGCAGCGTCGCGACCACAGGAATCAGTGGGTGGCTTGGCTCAATCCTGTGGGACTTGCCGCAGAGTTGACCCTCATCTGCCATAGCCAGCAAGACCCGACCCCGCAAGACTGTGCGTCATGACTCTCCGTCAACGCACAGCCTCCATGGCGCGGGTATTGCTCGGCCTCTACCTGATCGGCCATGTCACCTACAGGTTGAGCCTGTGGATCTGCCTGAACATCCTCCAGGTCCCGTCGATCCACGCGCCGCTGGGCGCGTCGGTGCTGACGTCCCTGCTGGACCTGTCCATCGTCTACCTCCTCTTCGGCCGCGTACTCCTCGGGAGACTGACCAGCGGCCGAACCTGCCGGTGTGCCGTTCCGCTCGGCGTGCTGATGGCCATCGGCCTCGTCGCATCGATGATCGTGGGAGCGACGTTCGGTGCGGTCAGATGGATCCCCCACGACACGCGCGACGTCCAGTGGTTCTACCTGATCGGCCTCTCATTCCATGCCGCGGTGTCCGAAGAACTGCTCTGTCGATTCCTCGTCCTGGACCGGCTCGGACCGGTCATCGGCAGAGCGCCTGCCTTCGTCTTGCAGATCCTGCTGTTCGTCTACCTCCACCTGTTCGGTCCGCCGCTCGATCTGCGCGCCGCGCTTCACCTGGCCCTGGGCGCCGTCATGATCGGATCCTTCTATCTATGGAGTCGATCACTGCTCGGCGCGATGGCCTTGCACCTGGCCTACGACGTGCTGGTCTCGCTGGCCTTCGGCGGGTCCCTGGACGGGCTGGCCATCTACCCCCTGGTCGCCGGAGACAACTTCTCCCTGCTTCACAGCTATCAGGCCAGCGCCGCCTTCATGTCCTGCCTGTCGGTCTGGATGCTGTGGAACGCGCGACGGCCACGGCGGCTTCCGACCTACATCCTCTGACCCCAATGTCACCCTGACCTGTGCTACGTTGCGTCCTTCCGAGCAACTCCCCTGAACCGCCGCCGCGAGACCCGCGATGCGGACGCCGACGCGATGAGCGCCTCCTTCCCCTCCGACCGCCGCCGCAGGCGGCTCGATCAAGCACCGCAGCCCCCTGCCGCGCGAAGCGCGCGACACGCTGTTCCTGCTCGCGATCATCGCGGCCACGCTCGTCCCGCACGCCGGCCATCTGCCGTGGTGGTGCAGCCTGCTCACCGCCCTGATGCTCGGCTGGCGCGCGCGACTGGCCTGGCGCAGCGAGGCGCTCCCCGGACGCTGGAGCCTGCTGGCCGTGCTCGCGCTCGTCGTCGGCCTGACCTTCGCCACGCACAAGACCATCCTTGGCCGCGAAGCGGGCATCACGATGCTCGCGATGCTGATGGCGCTGAAGACGCTCGAGCTCCGCGCCAGACGCGACGCCTTCGTCGTCTTCTTCCTCGGCTTCTTCCTGGTGCTGACGCAGTTCCTGTACTCGCAGTCGCCGCTGATCGCGATCTGGATGATCGCCTGCGTCTGGGCGCTGCTGTCGGCGCTGGTGCTGGCGCAGATGCCGCAGGGCGTCCCCAGCCTGAAACTCGCCGCGCGCATCGCCGCCCGCAACACGCTGATCGGGCTGCCGGTGATGGTGGCGCTGTTCCTGCTCTTCCCGCGTTTCCCGCCGCTGTGGGGACTGCCCAAGGACTCGGGGGCGCGCACGGGGCTGTCGGACTCGATGAGCTTCGGCGCCTTCGCGGACGTTGCCGTCGACGACACCATCGCCATGCGCCTGCGCTTCGACGGCGCGCCGCCGCCCCAGCCGCAGCTGTACTTCCGCGCGCAGGTGTTGACGCGCTTCGACGGCAAGACCTGGACGACGCCGCGCGTGACCTGGTCGCCCGGCGACGATGCGCCCGCGCTCCAAGGGCCCGTGTTCCGCTACGAGGTCACGATGGATCCGTTGCGCGTGACCGCGATCCCGCTGCTCGAATTCAGTCCCGGTGCCAGTGGGGCACGGCTGCCGCTCGGACGCCTGACCGCGACCCGCGCGCCGCAGGGCCAGTGGCAGGTGCCGCTGCCGGTCGCCGAGGTACTGCGCTTCCGGCACGAGGCGTGGCCGCGCGCCGCGCCGAGCACCCGCCTCGGCCGGGCCGACCGCAATGAATCGCTGAGCCTGCCCCCCGGGCGTCAATCCGCGCGCCCGGGCCTACGGCGCGTCGCTGAACCAGCGCTTCGCCACGCTGGACGAGGACGCGCTCGCCCAGGCGGTGAACCGGGAGCTGCTGACGCAGATCCGCCGCGACGGCTTCGGCTACACGCTGGCGCCGGGCGTCTACGGCGAGACGACGCCCGACGCGATCGACGAATTCTGGTTCGATCGCAAGCTCGGCTTCTGCGAACACTTCGCGTCCGCCTACGTCGTGCTGATGCGCGCGGCGGGCGTGCCGGCCCGCGTGGTCACCGGATTCCAGGGCGCCGACCCCAACCTGCAGGACGGCGACCTGATCGTGCGCATGAGCCAGGCGCATGCCTGGGCCGAGTTCTGGTCGCCCTCGGGCGGCTGGCAGCGCGCCGACCCGACCGCGGCGGTCGCGCCGGAGCGCGTCCAGGGCCGGCCGCTGCGGCCGGAACCGGGCCTGTTCACGGGCGCGCTCGACCAGTTGCGCCCCGGCCTGCTGACGGACCTGCGCGCCGTCTGGGAGCGGCTCAACAACCGCTGGCAGCAGTCGGTGCTGAACTTCTCGACCGGCGACCAGATGAGCCTGCTCAAGCGGCTCGGCTTCGACAACCCCGACTGGACCACGCTGGGACAGGTCGCCGGCGCGCTGTTGACGGCGACGGCCGTGATCGGCGCCGGCGTGGCCGCGTGGCAGCGGCGGCCGCACGACCCGTGGTCGCGCCAGCGCCTGCGGGTGCGGCGCGAGCTCGATCGGCTCGGCCTGCCGACCCGCGACGACGAGACGCCGCGCCGCTGGGCGGCCTCGCTCGTCGAACGCCATGGTGCGCAAGCCGAGGCCGTGGCGGCGTCGCTGTTGCAATTGGAAGCGCAGCGCTATCGCCAGGACCTGGCCGCGGCCACGTCACAATGGCAACGCCTGTTCGCGGCGCAATGCGCCGAGCTCCGGCAAGGCCTGACCCGCTGATCCGCTGATCCGATTTCCTTCCGCTTTTCCTTCCGCTGCCGTTTCTCCTCCCGATCCGCCGCTCCGCGTCCCTGCATCACCGCCGCGCCCCGCGCGCTCCCGTTCGCAAGACCGCCCGCATGACCGCCCTCCGCCGTACCCGCAGTTCCTCTCCCCGTCGCGTGTTCCTGAGCACGCTCCTGCAGACCGCGATGACCGCCTCGCCGCTGATGGCCGCGCTGGCGACGACGCCGGCGATGGCGCAGTCGCCGGCACCGGCCGGATCGCAGGCGGCCCCGCATGCCGCGTCGAAGGCCGCATCGAAGGCCGCCCCGAAGAAGGCGGCGAAGAAACCCGCGCGCAAGCCGGCCGTGCTGCCGGAGTACGGCGATCGCGCCGATGTGATGGCCTTCGCCGATGCGCAGGCCGAGTCGCTCGGCTACCGGCGCGAGGAACTGCGCGCGGTGCTGGCGCTGGCGCGTCCGCAGCCGACGGTGCAGCGGCTGATCCTCCCGGGACCGCCCGGACAGGCGAAGGACTGGGGCGCCTACCGGCAACGCTTCGTCGAGCCGCAACGGCTGCAGGCGGGTCTCGCGTTCTGGGCGACGCACGAGGCGGCGCTGGCGCGCGCCGAGGCCGCCTACGGCGTGCCGGCGGAAGTCATCGCGTCGATCATCGGCGTGGAAACCTTCTACGGCCGCATCATGGGCGGCTTCCGCGTGCTGGACGCGCTGGCGACGCTGAGCTTCGACTACCCCTCGCCGCTGCCGCCGGGTGCGCGCGACCGCAGTCCGTTCTTCCGGGAGGAACTGCGCCAGTTCCTGATCCTGACGCGCGAGAACGGCCTGGACCCGATGTCGATGAAGGGCTCGTACGCGGGCGCGATCGGCTGGGGCCAGTTCATGCCGGGCAGTTGGCGCCGCTACGCGATCGACTTCGACGGCGACGGCCACGTGGACCTGGTCAACAGCCCCGTCGACGCGATCGGCTCCGTGGCCAACTTCCTGAAGGAGCACGGCTGGCAGCGCGGCATGCCGACGCACTACGAGGTGCAGGTGCCCAACGACACGGCGGCGCGGGCCCAGCTGCTGATCAGCGACGTGCTGCCGCAGCTGGACGCGCGGCAGTTCGAATCGGTCGGCGCGCAGCTGTCGCCGCAGGGCCGCGCGCACACCGGACCGCTGGCGCTGATCGAACTCCAGATGGGCGGCGCCGCGCCGGTGTACGTGGCGGGCACGCAGAACTTCTACACGGTGACCCGCTACAACCAGAGCAGTTACTACGCGATGGCGGTCATCGAGTTCGCCAACACGCTGGCGAGTTGGAGGAAGGCGACGGGGGCGACGGGGCCTACAGGCACAACCGGCACGACCGGCACAACGGGCGCGACGCCGGCGTCGGGCGCGGCGAGCGGGAACTGAGGCCGGCGCCGCCGCGCCGGCCAGAGCGCGCGCTCGATCAGGTCTGAGCGGCGAGCATCGGCGCGAGCCGTGATGTCGATGCCCAGGCGTCGGGCGCGCCGCCACCGAAACCCTCCTGCGGCGCGGCGCTGGCCATCCCCTGCGTCATCTCCGCGACCGAGCGCTTGAAGCGATGCCGCGAGGACACCGAAGCGCCGGTGTTCGGATCGAAGTAGTGGGAGTCGATGTACCCGCGGCGCTCCGCGCCCCGGTCGATGGCAGGCGAGCGCCAGTCGTTGTACATGGCCGGCCAATGCCATGACCGCACCTCCGACCAGCGCCCACTGGACTTGCTCCCGACGTCGCGTGCGGTGGCGGGAGCAACGCTTTCGCTGCTGTTGTTGAGCTTCAGCGCGGCCGACTGGAACCAGTTGATGATCTTCCGGATCCGGGCTGGCGCGATGCTTGCGCGGACCCGTTGACACCCGGTAGTCCGAAGGTCACCTCCCACGGATTGCGGATCGGCGCGGCGCTGCTCCGCCCGACCAGATGCGGCTTGATCCCGCTCTTTGGTCCGTAGGCAGCGATAGGCTCAGTCATCGCGCGCTGCGCGTCATTGATCGGTTTCATGGCGATTGCACTCCTTCAAAGAGAACTTCGAGACGACCCAGCGATGAGGGCACGTCAGTCGGCTGGCCGGAGGCGCAAGTTCATGCGATCCGATCGACAACAAGTCGGGCGCATGACCACCCGGGATGCGGAGGAACACCAGCATCCATCTGCATCGCTTCGCGGTAGCGTTGACCCATGAAAGCCCTGCCTCGTCTTTCCCGCCGCGTGTCGTGCATCGCGCTGCTGATGCCGCTGCTTGCGTCCGGCCAGGCGCCCGCGCCGCAGGCCGCGGAGGCGCCGGCCTCTCCCGCCTCTTCGGCCTCGATGCCCGCCCTGCCGCCCATCGCGGCCAGCCTGCGTTACGACTCACGCCTCGTCGAATTCAAGAAGCCTTTCGGCGCCTTACCCGCCAAGACCTGGATCGACTTCCAGCTGACCGCCCTGCCCGGCGTCGACAAGCTCGAGCTTGTGATCGAGCGCCGACGCGTCGAGGGCAATGAGGACCTGATCGCCTACGCCGAAGAAGCCCGCGTGCCGCTGCACAAGGCCGGCGTCGCCGCCGGTCGCGATCGATGGCAGGCGCGCCATCGCTTCGGATCGCCAGGGGTCTACGGCTACTACTTCATCGCCACCATCGGCGGCGCGCGCTACGTCGTGCAGAACAATGCTGACGCCATCTACTGGACCAAGGAGAAGGGCTCGATGGGCCCCGCGGCCATCGCCCCGCTGCCCGAGGGCCCCGATGCCAAGGGGCCGTTCTCGATCCGCCGCTACCGGCAGACGATCCATGCCTCCGACTTCGCCGTGCCGGACTTCGCCCGCGATCTCGTCTACTACTACGTCTTCCCCGAGCGCTTCCGCAACGGCGACAAGCGCAACGACCCGCAGCTCGGCCAGGCGAAGTACCAGGACCACGGCATCGAGCGTCACCCGCGCTGGCTGGACCGGCCGTACAAGCCCGGCAGCGGCGACGGCTCCGATGCGGTCTACAACAACGACTTCTTCGGCGGCGACCTCGCCGGGATCATCGAGAAGCTCGACGATCTGCGCGACCTCGGCGCCAACGCGCTCTACCTGACACCCGTGTTCCAGGCCGCCAGCAATCACAAGTACGACACCGGCGACTACAAGCGCATCGATCCGGCCTTCGGCAGCAACGCCGACTTCGAACGCCTGACCAGCGAGGCGGGCAAGCGCGGCCTGCGCGTGATCCCCGACACCTCGCTGAACCACGTCGGCGCGGACTCGCCCTACTTCAACCGCTTCGGCAACTTCCCCGCCGGCGGCGCCTTCGACAACGGCAAGCCCAATCCCGCCTCGCCGTATGCGAGCTGGTTCAAGTTCGATCTTTCCAGGAGCCAGCCCGACGAGCAGTACGCCGCCTGGATCGGCATCAAGGATCTGCCCGAACTCGACAAGTCCAGCCGCGCATTCCGCGACTACGCCTTCGGCCGGGACGGCGTGATGCAGTTCTGGCTCGATCGCGGTGCGGCGGGCTGGCGCATGGACGTGGCACCGTGGGTGCCGGACGACTTCTGGCGCGCCTGGCGTGTCGCAGTGAAGCGCCACCAGCCCGGCGCGCTGACGATCGCGGAGACGTGGTTCGACGCGAGCAAGTTCTTCCTCGGCGACACCTTCGACGCGACGATGAACTACATCTTCCGCAACGCGGTGCTGGACTACGCGGCCGGCGCGCCGGCGGACCGCGTCTACCAGAACCTCGAGCTGCTGCGCGAGTCCTACCCGGCGCCTTCGCTGTTCGCGTCGATGACGCTGCTGTCATCGCACGACCAGCCGCGCGCGCTGCATCACTTCGGCGTGCGCGACGACAGCCCGCCGGAGAAGATCGCCGACGGCAAACGCCGCCTGCTGCTGGCGGTCTTCTTCCAGATGACGTATCCGGGTGCGCCGACGATCTACTACGGCGACGAGGTCGGCCTGGGCGGCGGCGAGGACCCGTACAACCGTGCGCCGTATCCGTGGGCCGACGAGGGCGGCCAGCCGGACCTCGCGCTGCGCGACCAGTTCAAGCGCCTCGTGGCGCTGCGACACGCGCAGCCGGTGCTGCGGCACGGCACCCTGTCGGCGCCGCTGTGGCTTGACGAACACGTCATCGTGCTGCTGCGCCAGGACGGCCAGCGCAACGCGATCGTTGCGATGAACAACGCCTCGGAGCCGATGCGCGTCGAACTCACGCTGCCCGCCGCGCTGCGCGGCATCCCGTTCATCGATGCAATGACGCCCGGCGCGCCGATGAAGGCGGCGACGAACGGCAAGCTGTTGATCGAGATCGGGCCGATGTCGGGGCGGGTGCTGGTGGGGGATTGATGCGATTCAGGGCGGCGCCTTGATTGGCATGCGAGCAAGGCGCTCGTCAATGGTCGTCCGCTTTCGTACCGATCGCTTCATGGCCACGCGGACGGCGGCTTCAAGAGCGCCCCGGTCGCACTCCGGTGCGGCAAGTCCTGGCAACGCAGAGTCTCTACCGATCAACCAAAGCGCAGTGGCGTAGACGGCCATCGACACCGTCGGATCGCCGCGCTCCATCCTCGCGAGCGTCGGCTCCGACACGCAGATCCGTTGCGCCCAACTCTTCATCGGTTCTTCTCTTCGCTTGCGCGCGATCGCTAGGTTCTCTCCGAGCTCACGCAAGTGCGCGAGCACCGCCGGAGGCATCTGCTCTTTGACTGGTGTGTTCTTTGACATCACATACGTGTGAGTGAAAGCGCCATTTCACCAACGTATATGTTGGTTGGAGGAAAGTGGTGTGAACACCGTGCCACAGCTTGCGTTCTCTGAATGACTAGTCGATGCCCCTCATAAGTTTGGCGACGGAAGTCCTGAGGGGAAATGGCCTCGGGACGTCTTCGAGGACTACCGTCAACGCTTCACTTCTGCACGCGATGTAGCGGAGCGCTTGACGAAGGACGTGGCTCGACTTGTAGCGACGAAAACCGCCGACCGCTGATTGCTGGTCGATCGTGTACACGGCGTGCCAAACGCCGGAGATGCGCGGACACGATCGACAAACAAATAGCCCCCGCCCGGCTCACGCCGGACGGGGCTGCATCGTTCGCTGAACCGGACCCGATCGGGCACGGCGGCTCAGTCGTTCATCAGAACTTGTAAGTCGCGCCGATCAGGTAGGTCCGGCCCCCACTTGATGTACTCCAGCGGCCGGTCCTTGGTTGCTGCGTAGGTGCGGTAGGCCTCGTCGGTCAGGTTGTTGACCTGCGCCAGCAGGCCCAGTCCCTTGAGCGGACCCTCGGTGAAGTTGTAGCCGATCTGCGCGTCGACGATGCTCTCGCCGACCACGTAGCGCAGCGTGCGCGCACCGTTGAAGTTGCCGATCTCGCCGATGAAGTCCGAACGCTTGCGCTGGCTGATGCGGGCCTCGAAGCCGTTGGCCTCGTAGTACGCGGTCAGGTTGTACACGCGCTTGGACAGCCCCGGCAGCGTGATGAAGCCCGATCCCACGCTGCTCGCGCTCTCGGGATCCTTGATCTCGATGTTGCTGCTGTTGAAGCTGGCGCTCGCGACGATGCCGAAGCCGTTCAACGACTTGCTGAACAGGTTGAACGGCAGCGAGGCCGTCAGCTCCATGCCGCGCAGCTTGCCGCCCTGGCCGTTGTACGGCGCGGTGTAGGTGCCGGTCAGTTGCGCGTCGGGCTGGCCCGGCTGCGGCGTGTAGCCGGCGACGAAGCGCGAGAAGTCGTAGCGGTCGTTGCCCTGGGTGTAGATGTAGCTGCGCAGGTCCTTGTAGTAGCCCGCCACCGACACGTAGGCCTTGGAGCCGAAGTACTTCTCCCAGGACAGGTCGACCGCGTTGGCACGCCACGGATCCAGCTCCGGGTTGCCGCCGCTCGCGCCCGGCTTGCCGGTCGTCGCGTCGACGCCGAAGTCCAGCGCGGAGCGCAGCTGGTCCACCTTCGCGCGGGCCATCTGCTTGGCGACGGCGAAACGCAGCGTCTGGTCATCCGTCAGCGACCACGCCAGGTTCAGCGCCGGCAGGTAGTCGGTGTACTTCTTGCCGCCGTTGAGCGGCTTGACCTGCTGGCCCGCCGGGGCCGTGCCGTCGAAGTAGTTCGACTGCGACGACTGGTCCGTGTGCACGACCTGCAGGCCGATGTTGCCGCGCATCGGGATGCCGAAAGCCGTCGAGTCGATGTTGCCCTTGAAGAACACCGTCGCCACCTTCTCCTTCACGTCCCAGGCCTTGGAGATCAGGTAGCTCTCCGTGTCCGTCGGGTTGAAGGTCATGTAGCGGCCGACCGCGCCCGGCACGTTCCACGCCGGGATCATGCCCAGACCCGCGAAGCTCAGGTCCACCGGGCTGTACTGGAATTCCGGTCCGATGGGCGTATCGCCCTGCGCGCCGACGTTGATCGCGCCTTCGGGCTGGCGCTTCTTCTTCGACCGGTCGGCGTAGTTCAGGCCGACGTCGAAGTCCGAGAACCAGCCGTTCACCGCCGCCGGCGCCGGCAGGTTGCCCACCAGCTTGAAGCCGGTCAGCTCGTCCTTGACGCTCGGCGTCTTGCCGTAGCCCGAGCCGTAGATCGTGTTCTGCAGGTACAGCAGCTTCGGATCGGCGTAGCTCCGGCCCGGGATGATCTGCGAGAAGTCGCCCGAGCTGAAGGCCAGCTTGACGTCATCCACCGGCCAGCCGCCCGCGCGGCTGAGCTGGGTGTTGTTCTCGAGGTTGATCTCGTTGCGGGTCGCACGCGAATAGTTGACGTCGGCCGTCAGCGACAGGCCGCTCTCGAACTTCAGCTTGTTGTTCCAGCCGGTGGCGACGATCTTGTCATCGCGCTTGTTGTACATGCCGCGGACCAGCGGGTAGGCATTCAGCAGCGTCCCGCCGGTCTGCGTGCCGTTGGCGTTGACCGTCGGGTTGGACCAGTTGAGCGCCGGCGGCGGATTGAGGGTATCAGCGCCGTTCCAGGTCATGCTCATCTCGAACTGGTTGGCCGTGTCCACCGCCTTGGCCTTGGTCCAGAAGCCGTCGACGACGCTGGTCCAGTTCTTGGTCGGGCGGAACTCGACCGTGCCCATCAGCGCGTCGCGTTCGGTCTTGCCGGTGCGGCGCAGTGCCTTGATGCCGCCGGAGTTGTAGGTGCCCGCGGCCAGGCCGGTGCGCGCCGAGGTGTCCCAGGGCTCGTACAGGCCGACCTGCTCTTCCTGCGTCGGCGTCTCCTGGTGCGCGTAGCCCAGCGACACGCCGATGGTGCGGTCGGCGAATTGGTCGATGTAGCTGGCGCTCAGGCGATTGCCGGTGGCGCTGGCGTTGGCGGCCGAGCCCAGCGAGTTGCGCTGGCCGCGCGCGTTCAGCGTGATGACGCGGTTGCTGAAGTTGAGCGGACGGACCGTCTGCATGTCGATCGTGCCCGACAGGCCCTGGCCGACCAGGCCGGCGTCCGGCGTCTTGTAGACGACCACGCCGCTGAGCAGCTCGGACGGGTACTGGTCGAACTCGACGCTGCGGTTGTCGCCGGTGGAGACCAGTTCGCGGCCGTTGAGCAGCGAGGTCGCGAAGTCCGGCGACAGGCCGCGGACCGAGATCACCTGCGCGCGGCCGGCCACGCGCTGGGCCGACAGGCCGGGCAGGCGCGCGATCGACTCGGCGATCGACACGTCGGGCAGCTTGCCGATGTCTTCGGCCGACACGGCCTCGACGATGGAGTCGGCGTTCTTCTTCACCGAGATCGCGGCCTCGATGCCGCGGCGGATGCCGGTGACGGTCACGGTTTCCAGCTGGCGGTCCGCGGCGGCCTTCTCGGCGGCCTGCCGGTCAGCTTCAGTCTGGGCTTGTTGTGCGTGCGCGGCGCCGGCCATCAGGGCCAGCGTCATCAGGCAACCGGCAGCGACGGGCTGCACCCGGAACAACTCGCGCGAGGCGTGCGATGTCTTCATTTGTTTGTCTCCTGTTTGAACGACGGTACCCAACGTTCTGAAAGAATTCTGTACTAAAACTAGATCACGATCCAAGCTCTCGCAAACCCTGGACAACAGGAATCGCAGCTTCCATGGTGGAAAAACGACGAAGTTACTTCGGGTTTCCACGGATAAACATGCAAATTAGGGACGTGAAATGAAAAACGGCGGCCACTCGGGCCGCCGTTGAGAAGTCGTTATGTAGCTGGACTACAACCGACTGTGGCGCTCAGCGCACCGACTGCTCCAACGCGAACGCGGCGCCGGCCAAGGCGGTCAGCGTGTCGGTGATCAGCACGCAGGGCACCGAGGCCAGGTAGGGCGCGAAACGGCCCTTGTCCTCGAAACGCGCCCGGAAGGACGACTGGAAGAAGCGCTCCCCCAGGCGCGGCACGATGCCGCCGCCGATGTAGACGCCGCCGCGCGCGCCCAGCGCCAGGGTGACGCTGCCGGCGAAGCTGCCGAGGAAGGCGCAGAACTGGTCCATCGTCTTCGCGCAGATCGCGTCGCCGGACAGGGAGCCCTCGACGATCTGCTCCGCCGTCAGCCGCTGCGCCGACGGCTGGCCGGCCACGGCCGCCACCGCCACATGCAGCGTCGGCAGGCCGATGCCGGACAGGAAGCGCTCGGCGGAGACATGCGGGAACTCCTTGCGCGCGGCCGCGAGCAGCTCGCTCTCGTAGTCGTTGGTCGGCGCCAGCGTCATGTGACCGCCCTCGCCCGCCAGCGCAACCCAGCCGCCCGAGGTCTCGATCACGCCGCCCACGCCCAGGCCGGTGCCCGGCCCGATCACCGCCAGCGTGCCGCGCGGCGTCGCCAGCGACGGGCCCGGCACGGCCGCGACCTGGTCCGCGCGCAAGCCCGGCAGCGACAGCGCCAGCGCTTCGAAGTCGTTCAGCAGGCGCAGTTCATCGAGTCCCAGGTCGGCCTGCAACTGGCTGCGCGAGAAGGTCCAGTGACTGTTGGTCAGCTCGATGCGGTCGCTGTTGATCGCGGTGGCCAGCGCCAGCGAGGCCCGCCTCGGCCGCGCCGACACGCCCAGCCCGGCGAGTTCCTTCAGATAAGCCTCGGCCGCGGCCCGCAGCGAGTCATAGTGGGCGACCGGCAGCTTGCGCACGTGCTGGACGCGCTGCCCGGCGCCGTCGACCCAGGCGAAGCGGGCATTGCTGCCGCCGATGTCCGCCACCAGCCACGGATATCCCGCGGCGTCCCCTGTCTGGCTCGAAGCCACACCCTGATCTGCTTGCACTGTTCTTGTCCTGCTGCTGGTTCGGCGGAGTCGCCGGTTCGGCTCGTTGGCGGCGCGTGGCGTGTGTCCGTCGCCGCGCCGGAGGCCGCCCCAATGGCGGCATCCGCGCAAGGTAGCAAAACTACACACATCGCACAAGAGCGAAGTCACCGGGTCGTCGCTCGCCCGCCGCACGATATCAGAGGACGGTTCGACTCCCGTTCGCAAGTGATTGTCAGGGATGGAGTTTTTATTCCCCCGATCCGGCCGCGACGTGTTTATATTGCTGTAGTCACACTACAGCACCGACCGATCCAAGCCGGCAAACCGCAGGCCTGCGGGCGCCTCGCCGCCGCTAGGGCGAACCCTTCCGATCCATCCAGGGCGGCGCGCCATAATCGCCTCCCGGTCACCGCCCCTCCTTCATGCGTGAATTCGACAGTCCCCGGTTGATCGCCGACATCGGCGGCACCTTCGCCCGCTTCGCCCTGGAGACCACCCCGGGGGAGTTCGAGCACATCGCGCTGCTGCGCTGCGCCGAGCACGCCGACTTCCACGCCGCGGTGCGCGCCTACATGGACCGGCTGCCGCGCCAGCTGAAGGTGGCCCACGCGGCGATCGCGATCGCCAACCCGGTCGAGGGCGACCTGGTGCGCATGACCAACTACCACTGGCAGTTCTCGATCGAGGAAGCCCGTCAGCGCCTGGGCCTGGACACGCTGGTGGTCGTCAACGACTTCACCGCCCTGGCGATGGCCCTGCCCCGGCTGCACGGCAGCGAGATCCGGCAGATCGGCGGCGGCGAGCCGCGCGCCCACAGCGTCATCGGCCTGCTGGGCTCGGGCTCCGGCCTGGGCGTCTCGGGCCTGATCCCCGCCGGCGACGGCTGGATCTCGCTCGGCTCCGAAGGCGGCCATACCAACTTCGCGCCGCGCGACGAGCGCGAGATCGCGCTGCTGCGCTTCGCCTGGAACGAGTACGAGCACGTCTCCTTCGAGCGCCTGCTGTCGGGGCCAGGTCTTGAGCTGATCCATCGCGCGATGGCGGACTACCTGAAACGTCCGTCGGAGCCGCTGAGCGCGCCCGACATCACCGCGCGGGCGCTCGAGGCCGCCGACCCGGTCTGCGAGGCGACGCTGGACCTCTTCTGCACGCTGCTGGGCACCGCCGCGGCCAACCTGGCGGTGACGCTGGGCGCGCTGGGCGGCATCTACATCGGCGGCGGCATCGTGCCGCGGCTGGGCGAGTACTTCGACCGCTCGCGTTTCCGCGAGCGCTTCGAGGACAAGGGCCGCTTCACCGACTACGTCGCCGCGATCCCGACCTTCGTGATCACGGCCGAACACGCGACCTTCAAGGGCGCCTCGGCGATCCTGGAAGCGCAGCTGCGCAGCCTGCAGACCAGCGGCGGCGCCTCGGCGATCGTCAGCCAGATCCGGCGCGCGCGCGACGGTCTCTCGCCGGCCGAGCAACGCGTCGCGGACCATGTGCTGGCGCATTCGCGCAAGGTGCTGAACGACCCGATCGCGGAGATCGCCCGCGCGGCCAGCGTCAGCCAGCCGACGGTGATCCGCTTCTGCCGCTCGCTGGGCTGCGAGGGCCTGTCCGACTTCAAGCTGCGCCTGGCCTCGGGCCTGACCGGCACGGTGCCGGTCAGCCACACGCAGGTCACGCAGGACGACTCGATGGTGGAGCTGGGCGAGAAGGTGCTGGGCAACACCGCCTCGGCGATCCTGCAGGTGCGCAGCCAGCTCAACCGCGACATGATCGACCGCAGCATCGAGCTGCTGCTCAAGGCCTCGCGCATCGAGTTCTTCGCCATCGGCCATTACGGCGTCGTGGCGCAGGACGCGCAGTTCAAGTTCCTGCGGCTGGGTGTCGCCTGCAATGCGTATGTCGAGCCGCGGCTGCAGCTGCTGGCCGCGCAGACGCTCAAGGCCGGCGACGTCGCCGTGCTGATCAGCAGCAGCGGCAAACTGCCCGAGCTGATCGCGGTGGCGGATGCCGCGCGCGAACGCGGCGCGCATGTGCTGGCGATCACGGCGAGCCAATCGCCGCTGGCGAAGAAGGCCGACGCGGCGCTGATCGTCGACCACGTGGAGGATGTCGCCACGCACCTGCCGATGATCAGCCGCATCCTGCACCTGCTGGTGATCGACATGCTGGCGGTGGGCGTCGCGATGCGACGCGACAACGCCGGCGCGGCCGGACTGGCGCTCGGCGCGGCGCATCCGGAGCTCGACGAGACCGACGCGGACGGCCGCCCCAGCGCGCGCGCCGTGCCGCGCCCGGGATCAGCCTGGCCTCGCCGCTGGCGAAGCTGACGGCGCACAGCCGCTGAGCCTGCGCGGACGCCGCCGGCCGGGCGGCGGGGGTTGTCATGCCGCCTCGCAGGCGGTGCTCACTGAAGCGTCTCACTCTTTCGCGTGAGACGCCATGATTCCCTTCTTCCCTGCCTCCCACGATCACGCCGGCCCGTCAGCCGATGCGGACGGCCTGGCCGCCAGCAAGCAACGCGCGGCCGCCATGGCCCGGACGCTGCAGGGCGAGCTCCAGGACCCGCCGCTGCGGGACACGACGGCGGAGCAGATGCGTCGCCTCGGTGCCCCGCTCGGCACGATCGCCCGGCGGATCCTCGTCAGCGACAGGCCGGATCTGCTGGCCAAGGCGGCGGGACATGTCGCGGTCGGCATGCTGGACGGGTCGTTCGCGCAGCTCGCGCGGGCCTACGACGACCTGCTGGACGCCTTCACGCGCCCGGGTCTCTCGCTGTCCCAGATCGAAGCGCAAGCGCTGCGGGGGATCGAGCGCCTGAAGGACAAGCTGGTCGAAGGCCTGGACGAGCTTCCCCCCCACGAGCGCGAAGCGTCGAATGCCCTGGCGGCGGCGTTCCTCCGGCGACTGCGTGAACCGGCGGCGCCGTCCGTCGACGTGACGCCGCGACGGGCGAGGTCCGCGCCGCAGGACGATCCCGGGCGCGGGGCGGTGATCGCCGTCATGCTGGATCAGCTCACCGATGCATGGCCCGACGACGAGGCCCTGCTGCCGTCGCTGAGGACCGGGCTGCGCCAGGCCTTCGACCGCCTGCCGCTGTCCGGCATCGACTCGCCCCTGGGCTCCACCGACCTGCGAGCGTTGGCGGGGCGCTTGTTCGACGCGATCCTGGACGAGGGTCCGCTGGGGCTGGGTCAGGTCTACACCGCGCTGCTCGAGGCCGAACGCCAGGACCAGGGAGACGCCGGCGCCGGCGCGCGCGCGACGAAGGTCTTCCAGACCCTGGTCGAGGAGGCGGGCGGGCTCCTGGTCGGCCATGTCGATCCGACGGCCCGGACAGGGACGGTCCGGGGTCGCGAGCTCGCGACCTTCTTCGGCGAACTGCTCGAGGCGAATGGTCCCGACCGACCGTTCACGGTCAGGCTCGACGACCTCCTCCGGGCGCGCCACCGCGGCGTGGCGCAGCCTTCGCGGTTCCGCGCGGGTCTGCGGCTGGCCGCGCTGGACCGTCTGCGCCTGCTGGAAGCCACCGGCGTGATCGGCCCGCTGCGTTTCGTGGCGGCGCCGATCCTGCCCGGGACGCAGGCCGCGGGAATCGACTGGACCCGTGGCCCCGGCGGCTATGAGACCAGCCCCGCCGGCGCCGCGCGCGTGCTGGCGGGTCGCTTCTTCGATCCCGTCCGCGAGCGGATCACCCGGCTGAGCGATTCCGAACTCATCGCGATCCTGCGCGAGCCGTGGAAGAAGTTCGTCGCCTTCACCGACAGCATCGCCCCGCCGCCCGGCACACCCTCGCGGCAGGGACTGTCCCGACTGAGGGCCCTCGCGAAGGCGATCCTCGCCGACATCGACGGCCTGGACCGGCTCCCGCTGCTGCAGCGGGCCGTCGTCATGGGGCCGCAGGCCTGGGAGCGCCGGCAGGCCGAGGCGACGGAGCAGATCAACGCGCTGCGCGCCGAGCCCGCCGTGACGCCGGAGGTCCTCGCCCGCGCCGAGCGGCTGGAAGCGTTGATGACCGACTTCCCCGATCTCTGGCTGGGAGAGTGGGTGAGGCAGTCGGCGCTCGGCTGGCACGCGTTGGGCGGCCTGACGGACACGCAGCCCCTGCCCCTGTTGGCCGCGCTGGCGCCGCAGGTGGGCCAGCGGCTGGATCGGACCACGGGCACCCTCGAACTCGACCTGGGCGCGACCGGCACGCGGGTCTGGCAGGTGCAGGCCTTGCGCGATCCCGCCGACACCGCGGCCCGGGTGGCGCAGGACATGGCGCTGCGCCGGATGGATGCATCGATCATCCGTCGCCATTGGCGCGGCGAAGCGGGATCGCTGCAGGACCTTCCCGCCGCGCTGCGCCTCGTCGACGACGCCCTGGAGGTCGACGGCGTCGTCATCGAGCGGTTCGCGCCCGTCGTCGACGCCACCATCCTGGCCGACGCGCTGCCGCCTGCCGATCCGACGCGTCCGCAAGAGGACGTATCGACGACAACGACCGAGTCGGAGTCGGAGTCGGAGTCGGAGTCGGAGTCGGGCTCAGGTTCGGGCTCAGGTTCGGGCTCCGACGCGGACTCCGCCTCCGAGGCCACCGGGATCGATCCGGCAGCGGACGGCCACACGACGCCGAGCGACGCCGATCGCGGGCGGGCCGGCGGGTCCGGCGTGCCGCGGCCGTTGTCGCGCTGGTCGCCGGATCCCACCGGCGCGCTGACGATCGAGCAGCGCGCCACCACGATCGCGGCGGCATTCCAGGCGGCCACCGCCGACTGGCACCTGGCACTTCCCAAGGCCGCCTCACTGCGCGATCCCCTGCTGAAGGCGCTGCGCGCCGCGGCGGCGGCCCAGCCCAAGGCCCTGCCGGCGGCCGTTCTCGACGCCGCGGCCGCGCACCTGATGGACGCCCTGCTCCTGGGCTCGCCGCTGCGCTGCCGCGATGCCTACCTGACGCTGCTCGACGCCGTCGATCCGTCGCGACGCCGCGCGCCCGCCCAGCTGGCGGAGGCCTCTTCCCGTTTCGCCGCGCTCAAGCGCCTGGCCTGGGACCAGGTCGCGCAGGCGAGCCCGGCGTATCAGGCGTCGACCTCCCAGGCGCTGGCCGACCGCTACCTCTCGGCGATCGACGCCGGACCGGGCAAGCCGCTCAAGCTGGGCTTCGACGAGATGAACTTCTCCTCGATGGACAACCGGTCGCGCTCGAAGGACGTCGCCGCCGGCGTCGCCTTCGAGCTCTACGACGTGCTGCGCCAGCTGGAACACGCGGGGCTGATCGGACAGGTGACCTGGACCTCCGGCAAGCGGCACGCCGAAGGGCATTGGCAGCCTGAGCCGCAGAGCACCCGCTTCCTGTCGACCGACGACATGCGCGGCCTGCGCAGCCGATGGCGTTTCGAGCCCACGGCCGGCCTGCTGGAACTGCTCGAGCGCCGGCCGCTCGAGCCCGTGCCGGTCGACGCCTCCCGACCGCTGCGCACCCTGGCCGCGCTGGCCCCCGACCTGCGGCAGACGCTGGACCGGGACGCGGGCACGGTGCGACTGGCCTGGACCTCCCGGGACACGCGCGGCTACGCGCTGCTGGCCTTCGCCGGCAAGGATCCGCTCACCGCCGCCGAGGGGGATGCGCAGCTGCGCCAGCTCGACCTGCTGGTCTCGGCCCACGTCGCACGCGCCGATGCCGCCGACCTGAACGCGCTGCCGGCCCGCCTGACCTTGTCGGACAGGCAGCTCGCCGACAGTACCCACGTCATCGCCCGCGGCACGCCGTCGGGGTGGACCTTCGAGCACGCGCCCGAATCGTCGGGGGCGAGCGGCGCCGCCAGACCGATGCCGGTGGACGGCGCCGGCCGCGTCGAGGTGATCGCCTCGCTGCTGCACGGGGCCACCGCCGCCTGGTCCGCGCCGGACGGCTGGACCGAGGACGGGAAGATCGGCCTCATCGACGCCTTCGGCCTGAGCGCCTTCGATGCCCCCGCCGGCAAGGACAGCCGCACGCTCTCGATGCGCCCCGTGGCCGAGACCCTGCTCGCCGGGATCCTCGACGCCTCCGTCCCCACGCTGCGCCGGGCCCATGACCTGATCATCGGTGCGGCGAGGCCCGGTCGGGATCCCGCGACCGTGCACCGGCAGGCGGCCCGGGTCTTCCGCGAGCTGGTCGACCGCGCGCCCCCCTTCCTGTCCGCCCCAACCCGACAACGGGCAAACGGCGATGCGCAGCCTCCCCGGGCGCACCCTGGCCGGCCTGTTCGCCGACCTGTTGACGTCCGCCGCCGGCGATGCGCCGCTCACGCTGGACTTCGAGGCGCTGAGGACCGCGCTGGAGCGCCCCTACCGCAACGATCCCGCGGCCACGCGGTACGCGGGCCTGGTGCTGTCCTTGCGCGACCAGCTCCGGCTGATGTCGGCCACGGGCGTCATCGGTCCGATCCGCTACGTCGCCGATCGGGTGCCTCACGACGACGACACGCCGGGCTGGACCTTCGAGGACGGTCGCTGGACGACGCGGCGCGACATGCTCGCCAAGTGGCCGACGGCCGTCGCCGATCCGGTCACCGCGGAGGTCGAGATCCTGCCCCGCGACGACCTGCGCGAGACCTGGCAGGACTTCGTCGCCGAGCTGGACAGCTGGTCGTACGAGGATGCCGACGACGCCGCGGCGGCCCTCCGGCTCACGGACTGGGCCGACGACCTCGGCGACGAGCTCCATGCCTTGTCCGCCAAGCCGGCGGCCGACCGGTCGGCCGCGATGGGCGCCGCCGCCTGGACCCGTCGCCTGGCCCAGGCGCGCGCGCTGCGCGACGAGATCCACGCGATGGACGTGGGCACGGAGATCTCCGGTTTCGCGAACCAGTTGGTGGAGGTCACGAAGGCCGCCGAGCGCCTCGCGGCGACGCCCACCCGGCAGGCCGCCTTCGGCCGCGGCACGCTGCCCGCGATCGACGAGGCCGCGCCGCTGCCGCTGCTGCGACGGATCGCGCCCGGCGTGTCGCAGCGGCTGGACCGCGCCGCCGGCGTCGTCCACCTGCGGGAGGGCGCGACGACCGTCACCTGGCGCCTGCCCGCGGCGCCCACGATGTCCGTGACGTCCGTGACGTCCGCGAGGCCGGAGATCGACGTGGCCAGGACCTGGCAGCAGGACGAGGCCCTGCGCGAACTGGACGTCTTCGTCGCGGTCCGGCACTTTTCCCCCGCCGGCCCGCTGTCCCTGGACGGTCTGCCGCCGTCCCTGAGCTACGACGGCAGCGACCTGCGTTCCGGCACCGGCGACCTGCTCGCCCGACGCCAGGCCATCGATCCGGTGCGTCCGCCGCCGACGCGCACCGCCTTGCCCTCGCCCAACGACACCGGCGCGGAGGGCGACATCAGCATCGTGGAATCGACGCCGAGCCCGGACGTCATCAGGGTCGCGCGCCGCCGTCCTGCCCCCCGCGAGCGCCCCACCGTCGACAGCCCGTCCGGCGGCAGTCGCGACACGGCCATCGATGTCGACGCGGAGCCGGACGGACCGCGCGCGCCGACCGGCGACCAAGCCCTGCACCGATGGGGCCTCTCCGCGATGGATGTGCTGATCGAGGCCTGGCTCAACAAGCAGTGGCAGGTGGCCGCCAAGGTGCCGGGATGGAGCGCCATCAGCGGGGACGCCCCCTCCCCCCGCTCCACAAGGTCGCGGCGGCGGCCAAGGACCTGGGCCTGGAAGGCGCGCCGAGGCTCTTCTCGGAGTGGGATGCGTTCACGGCCACCTCCAGCAGCCTGCTTGTCCTGGACGAGAGCCTGCGTCGGCTCGCCGTCGCGCGGCGACGCTCGCGGCCCTGGACGAGGGACGACACCGTCGCGCTGCTGGACGCCGTCTACGACACGCGCCGCTCGCCGTCCGCCCCGGGATCCAGCGCCGGCATGCGGGCCAGGATGCTGTTCGACGTCATCGACGCGGCGCGCCACCGCACGGCCCTGCGGATCGACGTCGACCGTCTGAGGCGCTGGCATGACGAGGGCGGCCACCTCGGGCAGCAGATCGCCGCGCAGGTCGCCGACCTGGGCCCCGTCTTCAGGGAACTCTCGCGCCGCGGCGTCATCGGCGACGTGCTCTGCGTGTCGTCCGAGGCCGGCTCCCGGCAGCGCGGCCGCTGGCGCCAGGAGGGCGACCGCCAGGAGGGCGACCGCCAGGTCTCCGACAGCCCCTTGCATGAAGTCCTCGGCTTCGGCGAGGAGCTGCCCACGTCTACAGCCGGGACGACGCGCTGCCCGGCGCCCACCTGACGTCGAAGATGGATTGGACGTCCCGCCAGGTCGGCTTTCCCCGCGCGCGGCTCCGGCCCTCGGGACTGCTGAGAATCCAGATCACCCGCACCGGGAAAGTCAGCGGATTCGACTTCGATCCGCGGGACCGTGGCGACCTCGGCGCCTCGGCGATGGATCTCGACGTGGCGATCGCGCGCCTGATCGGCAACGGGCCGGCGACCCGGCGCCTGCCCCGCGCCTTGTCGTGGGACGGAGAGGATCTCCTGCCGGCGAGATCGGCGCACCGGCGCGGGAACGCGCCCCCGCTGCTGAGGCGCCAGCACACCGGGGCCCTGGTGGCGGACGAGACCGCGATCCGGGGCTATCAGGCGTTCGCGGACGACACCGGCGCCCCGGCCGAGCTGCTCGCCCGCCCCGTCGCCCGATGGCGCGACGAACTGACGCCGGGCAAGCAGCTGTCCACCGCCTGGACCCTGCTGAAGCACGAGGTGATGTCGGCGGAGCCGGCGGCCAAGCAGGCCCGCCGCGATCTGAAGATCGTCGTGCTGCAGATGGACGATTCGCCGCAGGCCTTCGAGGCCAGCCTGCGGCATGCCGCGCAGTCCATCGAGCGCTGGCGCGGCGTGCTCTGGCTGCAGGTGGACCGCGAGGGCGGATCCCGGATCGTGACGGGCGAAGGCTTGACCCGGCCGACGACACCGGGCGACGAGATCCAGCTGGTCGTCGTGGGTCAGGGGTCCACCGACGACGCTCAGTCGCGACGCCTGAGCGGCTACAACGGCAGGCAGTTGTCGGAGCGCATCGACCAGGCCCTGCGCCGACACCTCGACGGCCCGGCGGCCCCGGCCCGCAAGGTCACGCTGCTGGCCTGCGACCTGGAGTCGCCCTATGCGCGCCGTCGTTTCGTCGAGGACTTCGTCGACCACTTCCAGCCCGGCGCCACCTACGAGGTCACCACCTTCCGGGGCCGGGTGCTGTTCTCCGCCGAGGACCCCGCCGACCCCGCGCTCACCCGGCGATGGACGCTGGGCTTCGGCGACAGCCAGGCGCTGAACCGCGCCAAGGATGGCGTCTTCGTCACCCGGGTCCTGTCCGATCCTGTCGGGCGGGCGGGCGACACGGTCGCCAAGTACGCGGGCAACACCCGGCCGGACCGGCTGTCGGAAGCGGAGACCATCGCCGCGCTCGAGTCGGCGCTGGACGTCGATCCGCAAGCCGCCGCGGAGCGGGCCGCCAACCGGCTGACGCCGCGCCAGCGGGCCCTCGAGGCCCGACGGGTGCGGCTGGTGCTGGAGGTCCTGGGGCAACTCCGGCCGGAAGAACTCCTGCGCTTCCAACGCGACCGCGGAGAGCGCGCCTTCGCCATGTCCGACGCGGTCCTGGCCCAGTTGTCGATGGTCTTCGGCAGCACTGACGAGGTGGCCGCGGCGCAGTTGCGCCGGGTGGCCGACCACATCACGCAAGGCCTGCTCAGCGACCCCGCCCGATTGCTGGACGCCTACGAACTCCTCGGTCATCTGAGCCCGCGCGACAGGGCCTCGGTCGCGTCGCGCGGCTGGCAGGCCCGCGCGCAGACCTCGCCGCACATCGCGCGGACCTTGACCGAGATTGCCGGCGGCACGTCCAGCATCACCACCGCGTCCGCCCTGTTCATCCACGCGCTCATCGCGGCACGGGACGGCCTGATCGGGGGCAACCGGACCGGCACCGAGTCCACCAACAGGATCTACGGCCGCACCATCCTCTTCATCGCCGCCGTCGGGGCCGCGGCCTCGGACAGCGCCCTCTACATCGACCTCTCGCCCCCCCGCCGGGCGCCGACGGATCGCCGGCGCGGGACATCGATCTCCTGCGCGCCCGCGCGGCGCTTCGTCATCTGCGGGACCTCGGCGCGCTGCAGGAGGTCGTCGCCCTGTCCATCGATGCCCCGCACGCGACGCCGCGCCCGATCGCGCAGGGATGGGGAGAGCCGGACCTCGTCCATCTCCGTTCCCACGGCAATCTGGCCTCGCTCGCCGTCGCCGTCCAGGCCGCGCCGCTCACGGACGCGCTGATCGAGCAGGCCATGCCGCAGGTGACGAGGATCCTGCGGGACGGACAGATCACCTGGTCGGGCACCAGCGCCGCCACGCTCGCCCTCGCGGCAGGCAGGCTGGCGGAGCCGTTCTCGGAGGCCTTCGAGCGCCTGCAGACCTGGCAGCGGGAGGCCGAGGGCGCCGCCGCGGACCGGACCGAGCAACTCATCCTCAAGACCATGACCGAGGACCTCGAAGCGAGGCTTCGACGGCAGCACGGCGCCAATGCGCGCGCGTTGACATTGGAGACGCTGCTCCGCGAGGTCCTCGATGCTCCCGGCGCCGAGCACCTGAGCGGCCAGGCGCTCACCGTGGCGGATGTGGCGACCTGGGTCGAGCAACTCGGATCCGACCGGAGCACGCGGATCAACCAGGCCCTGGAGACCTACCGGGACGCCGTGCGCGTGCACGGCGAGCGGGTCGAACAGCTCCGGGAGGCGCTGGCCGGTCACCTGCCGGGCACGTCCGCCGACGCGATGGACCTGCTGCCCGATGACCAGCCGTTCGCGGCACTGGTGGACCAGGCGTCGAACATGCGCCAATCGCTGGACCGCGCTGCGGGCCTGATCCGGCTCGAGTACCCGAACACCCCGATCGACACGACGCTGCAGCTCGACCCGCTGAGCGCCTATCGATCGGACGGCCTGAGCGAGCACGCCGCCAGCGTCCGGCAGGACGTCGACATCCGGACCGCGGAAGCCCTGATCGTCCGGCTCCTGCAGACGTCTGCGCTGGCGCCGCTGGACCATCTGGAAGCGCTGGGGAACCTGCCGCGCCGCATAAGCCTGCGCAACGGCGAATTCAGCGTCAACGAGCAGGTGGTCGCCCGGCGACGCAGCGGCGCGCTGGCCGTCGACGACGCCTCGGGCCCGGCGGCCTGGATCCCCGATCCCGACGGCATCGCCTCGGCGCTGCGTCCGCTTCGATCCTCGGACGGCTGGACGGCGTCGTCGTTCGACAGGAACGATTTCGGCCTCGATCCGCTGCCCGATCCCGAGGTCCATGGCGTGCCCTCGAAGCTGAAGCTGATCGTCCAGGTGGGGGCCGACCGCGACAGCACCGTCGCAGCCTGGCTGTTGGCCCGCAAATACGCCGGGATCGCGGCCTGGGTGCAGATGGAGGAGAGCCGCGACCTGTTCCAGCGGCCCCACTTCTACAAGGGGGTCGGGCAGGCGCTGCTGGCAGCGGCCACGTCGGCCACGGAGATCGACATCCTCGTGGTCGGTCACTCCGGGATGCAGCTGGGCGGGCACCAGACCTTGAGCGGCTGGGACCCCTACACGCTGGCCAAGAGCCTGCGCACGGGCGTGTTCGACCACGACGAGGACCCCGCCCTCCTGCCCCGGCTGCGACGCGTCAGCCTGGTCGCCTGCGACATGCACGCCCCGTCGATGGAGACCTCCTTCGCCGCCGAGTTCCTGAAGCATCTGGTCCGCCATCCCGGCTGGACGGACCGCGCCGAAGTGACGGCGCGAACGGGCCACGTCCATGTGGCGGAGGTCGAGGTCGACGAGGGCCCGATGCGGATCATGAAGCTGACCGGGCGCCTGGACGCGCAGGAACGGCTGACCCTGCGGCATCAGATGCCGGGCGATACGAAGCTGCTCCGCATGGACCCGTCCGACGGCGGATTCACGGTCACCGACGTGCATCCCGACACGGACGACTACGACGTCCGGCAGTGGCAGCGGCCGGCCGACGAGCTCCACCTGATGTTCGACTCGGTCCTGCGCGACACGGTGCCGACGCCGCTGATCCGGCTCTTCACCGGCGCGGACGGCCAGGTCGACGAGGCCCGCATGCGCCGCGTGGCGGCCGACCCCGCCGAGGTCCGCGTGCTTGCGGACGACCTCGCGTCGGCCCTCGCGTCGCTGCCTGAATCGGCGCGTGACGCCGTCCAGGCGCACGAGCTGCTGTCGCACTCGCTCGCCGGACGTGTCGTCGCGCTCGACGGCCGGGTCGACGACCGGGATGTGCCGGCGACGGCCGTCCTGCGCGACGAGCGCCTGATGGACGAGCTCGCGCGCCAGACGCTGGACGAGGACACGCTCGGCCTGGACGCGATCTCGCGCACGACGACCGAAGGGGCCCTGCGCGCGCTGCGCGACAGCGGCCTCGTGGCGGTCGATGCGCACGGCCATGCGCGACTGGTCGAGCAGCGCCTGCAGGCGCTCGTGGCCGGTGACGACGATGCCAGACTGATGCGCGCGGGCGCCTCGCTGCTGCATCTGTCCGATGCGGAGTTCGAGGCCTTGCGCGTGGGCGCGGGCCCGGAGGGGGAGCGTCTGCTGGGCAAGGCCCGGGAGGTGCGCGCCGGCTTCGCGGGCCAGTTGGGCAGCGAGTTGGGTAGCGAGTCGGGCAGCCAGGCGGAGGCCGTCGCGGGGCACGGCGTGGGCCTGATGAACACCGTCATCGCCACCACGCAGCTCGTGCAGGGCTGGCGCCACATGGACGCGGCGATGAAGGGCCTGCTCGTCACCCAGACGGGCAGCATCGTGATCACGCCGATCACGGTGAAGGTGGGCCAGTGGTTGCGCGAGGCCGCCCTCTCCGCCTCGCTCTCCTCGACCTTGTCGGCCGGGAGCAAGGCCGCCTGGACCCTCGAGTCCGCGCTCTCCACCATCGGCACGGCGCTGGAAGGCGGGGCCGCCGACCTCGGCCTGTCCGCGCTCGGCCTGGTCGTGATCGGCCTGCAGTGGGACGAGTTCCGCAAGAGCGGCCAGGGCACGGACAGCTTCGCCTTCAGGAACCTGGTCGCGAACACGACCATCATGACCTTCTTCACCGCCACCTCGCTGGTGTCGGCCGGCATCCAGGTCGGCGCGGCCTTCGCCGGCGGCGCGGAGGCGATCGCCGGCACCGCGCTCGGCATGGCCGCCGGCGTGGCGGGGGCCGCGGCCCTGCCGCTGGCCTTGCTGATGATCGCGGTCAACGGCGCGGTCGGCAGCTTCATGTGGCTGGAGGAATACGGCGACTACATCCGCCCGTCGACCGATCTGGGCGACCTGATCGGCGCGGGCATCGCCAAGTTCTTCGGCATCGAGACCGACGTCATGAAACGGGCGGAGGTCGAGAAGAGCGCCGTCGGCGCCGCATCGGCGCGCGAGCGGACGCTGGACCAGGACCGGCGGGCCTACATGGCCTTCCGCGGCGAGCAGCTCGCCAAGTCCGGCTACGGCTCGATCCGGTATCCCCATCTGGATCACGCCGTCGGCCATGCGACCTTCAGGGTGCCGAAGCAGGACCCCGACTACACCTTCGTCCTGCAGGACCGGGAGATCCCCTTCAAGGACCGGGTCCTGGCCGGGTATCTCGCCGGGCAGACCGACCGCTGGGATTCGCCGACGCCGGAAGGCGCCGGGGCCCGGTCCGGCACGGCCTGGCTCGATCTTCGCCACCACGTCGGCTACGGCCGGTCGGCGACCGCCGACCACGGGCCGCAGATGTTCGAGCTGCAAGGCGCCTGGGGCCAATTCAACGGCGGCGCCGACCGCGATGTCTTCCTGCTGGACGGGCACAGCCACGCGGACGTGCACGGCAACGGCGGGCACGACGAGGTCGACCTGGACGCCAGGGACCGTCTCGTGAGGATCCGCCATAACGACCGGCTCGGCGGCCTCCGGCTCGCCACCGACGACCCGGACCAGCCCGCGGACCACTTCATGGACGACGTGCTGCTGGGCATCGAAAGCGTGACCATCCGCGATGCCCTCCGTGCGGAGGTGAGCGGCGGCCCCGGCGACGAGCGCTTCGACGTGACCGCCCTCCAGACCGCCATCACCGGCGGCGGCGGCCGCAACACCTACGTGCTGCGCGAGGGCAACCGCATCGCCAGTGCATCGGACGATGCCGCCCTCTGGTCCGGCGGCGTGAACGCGTTCATCGACGTCGGCGGCAATCGGCCCGGCAGCCTGCTGCTCAAGGTCGACGTACCGCACGAGGATCTGAGCTTCCGGCGCTACCACGGGCACCGCCTCGTCATCCGCAACGGCACGGGCGATGGCGCGGGTTCGCTGACGCTGGAGGGCTTCTTCCCCCGCGTGGCCGCCGGCGCGACGGCCTCGGCCCCCGGGACCGCCGCGGCCCCGGCCTCGCTCTTCATCGTCGATGCCCTCGGCACCCATCTGACGCTGGTCGACCCGCGCCGCCTCGACGAGCGCGAGTCCGCCTCCGCCACGCTCGACAAGCACCTGTTCTTCGACGCGTCGACGCCCGACGCCCGACGGGCGCTGACCGGCGACCACGGTCACACGCGCCATCACCTCGCCTCGGGCAGCGGCGACTTCCTGCTGCGTCCCCGCACGTCCATGCCGATGGACGTCACGCTGGACGTGCCGCTCGACCGGCTGAGCTATCGCCGCGAGGGCGACGACCTGGTGCTCATCGAAACCCCGTCCGCGCAGGCCCCGGCGGACGTCACGCCCCTGCGACTGACGCTGCCCGGCTACGCCCGGCGCGACTGGGCCGCGTCGCACGGCCAGCTGGCCTTGTGGGCGCGTGGCACCGCGGACCCGGAGAACCGCGCCGTGGTCAAGCTGAGCCATCCGTCTCCCCAGGATCCGGACGAAGGCGTCCTGCGGGCTGCGGCGCCGGACGTCGCCCCGGGTGCGGCGTCGACCACGGCCGCCTCGGCGCCTGTGCCGTCCACGCCCACACCGACGTCCACATCGACGTCCACGCCGCCACGGGTGGCAGGGACCGAGGCCCTGACCGGCAGCGACGGCGTCGACACCTACGAGGTGGCGACGCAGCGGCACGTCGTGATCGACAACACCGCGATGACGACGACGCGGGACATCCTCCAGCTCGACGCGATGCCCCGGCGGCTGTGGCGTTCCGGCGCGGACCTCGTGATCGAGACCGAGGGCGGCAGCATCACCGTGCGCCGCCATGCGGTGGAGCCGCTGGCCCGGCACCTCTCGATGGCGATCGACGGCAGGCGCTACGCGCTGCCGGTCATCCACGACAGCGGCGTCATGGTCTACGGTCCCGACGCCGACGACGGCGACATCCTCGCCACGCTGCCCGGCACGCACCTCGTGCTGGGCGCTCCGGACGCCGCGTGGGCGACGGCCCCGGCCGCCCGGTCGGTGGTCGTGGCGTCGCCCTCGGCGGTGCACCGCATCGGTCGCAGCATCGATCTCCGGTCCACCGAGACGCGCAGCCGGGTGATCCTCAAGGATTTCCCGAGCTGGGCGAGAGAGGGAAGCGGCCTGCAACTCCGCCTCCCGGACGGGTCGGCGCCGCAGCTCGCGCCTGCACTGCTCGACGCGGCGTGGCGCGATGCGGTCGAGCGCCAGCAGCGGGCCGGACTGCCCGACGACCTCTTCCTGGCCCGGGCATTCGCGGACGACGGCCTCTGGGACGCGGCGCTGATGACGGCGGTCGCCGCGCTGAGGCGGGACCTCGTCACCGACAGCACGCCCTCGGAGCGCGTCCATCCGGTCGAGGCCGTCCAGGCTCTCCTGCGCATGAGCGGACTCCCGGTCGACATCGCCGACGCCGTCCGCGCGACGACGATCGGTCAGGTCCGACGGATCCGGTCGCTGCTCGCGGCGCTCGGCGATGGCAAGACCTGGCCCTCGGCGGCGCTGCTGGACGACTACGCGACGAGCACTTCCGTGCTGGCGCTGTCGGCGTCTCGCCACGGTGCGATGCTGCGCCGTCTCGTGGCCGCTCAACGGCCCTGGGCCTACCAGGAGGTGGTGCTGGGCGGCGACCTGTCGCCGCAGGCGCTGGACGCGTTCGAGACCTGGGCCACGACCCGGCCGGCCGGCATGCCGGACGACGACGCGCTGCTGGACGACCTGAAGGAATTCAACCGCTTGCTCCTCGGCAGGCCCGATGCCGACGAGGTGATCTCGGCCGACACGCGGGAGCTGCTGCGGATCGCGCTGCGGGTGAAGGGCCGTCCCGACGAGGTGGCGGACCAGATGGCCCGCGCGATGATCGCCGTGACGATGGACGAAGCCTGGATCGACGGCATGCTCCAGGCAGGCGTCGTCGACCACGCGGTGCTGCGGGCGTTGTGGGACGCGAAGATCCCGGTGCGGGACGTGCTGCTCGCCAACGCCAACCGTCTGGCCTACGAGGGCACGGGCAATCGCTCCGGCCTGATCGAGGTCCGCACGGCGGACGCCTTCAGGACACCCGAGACCACCGTGTCGCGCTACGTCGTGAACCGCTACCTGAAGCTCGACGACAACGGCAACGACTTCATCGTCCATGAGCGGCCCCGGCGCGGGTCACCTACGACCTGCTGCCCGGCACGGTGCTCGACGCGGCGGGGCAATCGCCCGCCGCGCTCTCCCCGCGGAGCGGGCGCGCTTCGAGCAGTCCGTGAGGAGGGACTTCGACCGGGATTGGGACAAGGCCGAAGACCGGACGCCCCGGTCGCCCTGGGACTCCGCGCTCACCTTCAGCCACCTGACGCCCAAGCCTGCCTCCCGGCGCGAGGAGCACTGGCCGGCGACCCGTTTCGCCGCCTTTGCCAAACGCTCGTCGCTGTACGCGATGCTGGAGAAGGGCCTGGTCACCGTGACGCAGGAGACGCTGCCGGGCCGCGACAGCGACGGACGCAGCAGCCCCGCCAACCTGGTGGACGGCGTCGCCCGGGCGGGCGAAGCGACGGCCTGGCGGCCGCCCGCGGACCTCCAGCGGGTGTCGTCGTCCGCGGACGGGAGCGAGGCGCTTCGCGCCCTCGAATTCGACTTCAAGGACCCCGTCGCCTTGTCCGGATGGCGTCTTGCCCTCCAGCACGAGGGTCAGGTCGCCGGCGGCGGCCCCGTCATGGAACGCTGGACGCTGCAGGCGCAGAACCGGCAAGGCGACTGGGTGCATGTCGACGACGGCATTCCGTACCGTCGCTACCGGATCGTGGGCATCCAGGAGGACCTCCCGGCCGGCACCTGGTTCACCGAGGTGAGCTTCACGACGGCCGAGGTCGGCGCCAGCCCGCTGGTCGCGCGACTCCAGTCGGGCGGCTACGACCGGCGGGACGCGCAGGCCCTGCTGGCGCTGGGCCTGCAGACCGACAAGGCGGTGGACCGGGCGATCGAGCTGCGCCGGCTCGGCGGCCCGTTGCGGCCGGACGTGGTCGCGCGGCAGGTGCTGGACAAACGGGTCCATGTCTCCGTGCTCATCCAGCGGGCCACGGCCTTGATCGGCCACCTGGCCTACGGCGACTGGAGCAACGGCCGGATCCGCGAGCGCGAGCTCGCCCCCTTCCGGTCCGATGTGAAGCGGTCGCTGACGGAGAGCCTGCTCGCGGGCGTCGCCGCGCCGCCGTCGACGCCGGTCGACGAGGGTCTGGGACGCCTGTCCGATCTGGTCCTCCGAGCGGCGACCTGCGATCGCGATGCGCTCCTCGAGGCGATCCCTCTGGCCAGCGGCCTGGCCCACCAGGCGCGCACCGGCGACGCGGACGACACGCAAGCCGGTCATGAGATCGAAGCCATCGCGCTGTCGTCCTTGAGCCGGGCCCTCCGCGTCGTGCTGGGATTCTGGGAATCCCGGCGGGAGCACCTGAGCCTGCAGATTCAGACGGCCAAGACCATCGCGCCGTCGATGGTCGCGGACATGCTCTTCCGCCCTCGCCTCGGGCGCGCCGTACGAGTTCCGGCTGCCGTCCCTCGATCTCGCCGAGACACCGTTCACGCGCGTCCATTCGGGCTCCGGCATCCGCCTGCCCCTCGAGCTGCAGACGAACAACCTCGTGATCGTCACGCGGCAACGCAGTGCCGCCAACATCCAGGCCGCCCGCGACGCCGGTCTGCTGGCGGTGGCCGTGACATCGGAAGAAAAACCCGCGTTCGGCGCGCTGGACTGGCGGCAGCGCGGCGACTCGACGGGCTGGACCACCGACGCGCCCCTGCCGGCGGTGTTCAACGAGCCCGGCCTGTACATGCTTTCGCACGGCATCGCAGCGAAGCGGATCGATGGGATGTTCGCCGCGGGCATTCGAACGCCCACGCAGCTCGACCGGGCCATCGAGTTCCAGCACGCGCTCCACGACCAGGATCTCGGCATCGCCTGGGCGCTGAGCGATCCGCGTCCGCCGCTCGATGCCGACACCGTCGCCTGGATGCGTCGCATGCGCCAGGAGGGTCTGGGGCCGACGGACGTCCTGCGGATCCTGGCCAACGGCGTGCCGGAGAGGGACCAAGGGGGCGACGGGACGAGCACGACACGCCCGTCAGGCCCTCAGGGGACGAGCCCCTCCCGGCGCTTCGACTCGCCGCCGGGCTGGTCCAGGCGATGGCCGCGTCGGACGAGCACCCGCTCGGCGTGGCAGGTGCGGTCGCGATGTCCGCGTTGCGACCGGACGCGCTGTCGCAGTTGTCGCCGTCGCCCGCCTGATCGATCGACGACACGGAGTCCCGGTCGTCTGCACTCACGCGTCTTTCCCGAGACCGTGAGTCCCGATGGCCGATACGACCCTTCCCCTCCACCTGCCGCCTCCCGGCCCGACGCCGCCGCGGGTCTCCCCGCTGGCGGCGTTGTGCCTGGTGGCCGCCTTCCATGAGATCGCCGCCGAACCCGACGCACTGGCGCACCAGCTCGGCCTCGGTCCGAACGATCCGGTCGAGCCGGACGACCTGCTGCGCGCCGCGCGGCTGCTCGGCCTGAAGGCGCGCCGCCTGCACGGCGACGCGGCCCGGCTCGCGCGCGTGCCGCTGCCCACGGTGATCTGGCTGCGCGACGAGGGCAGCGATCCCGACGAGCCCGACGCCCCGGTGCGTCCGGTCGTGCTGGGCCGCTTCGGCACCAGCGAGGCCCTGATCGCCGATCCCGCCGTGGAGGGCGGCCGCCCCGCCAAACTCACGCGCGACGCATTGCTGGCGCGCTGGAACGGCGAGCTGATGCTCGTCGCCAGCCGCGCCAGCCTCGTCGGCGAGATGGCCCACTTCGACTTCTCGTGGTTCATCCCGGCCCTGGTCAAGCACCGGCGCCTGCTCGGCGAGGTGCTGCTGATCTCGTTCGTGCTGCAGGGCTTCGCGCTCGCGCACCCGCTGTTCTTCCAGGTCGTGATGGACAAGGTGCTGGTGCATCGCGGGCTGTCCACGCTGCACGTCATCGTCGTGGGCCTGGTCGTGGTGATGCTGTTCGAGAGCCTGCTCTCCGGCCTGCGCCACTACATCCTGAGCCACACGACCAGCCGCATCGACGTGGAGCTCGGCGCGCGGCTGTTCCGTCACCTGGCCGCGCTGCCGCTGGCCTACTTCCAGGCGCGGCGCGTGGGCGACTCGGTGGCCCGCGTGCGCGAGCTGGAGCACATCCGCGCCTTCCTCACCGGCCAGGCGCTCACCGTGGTGCTGGACCTGTTCTTCTCGATCGTCTTCATCGCGGTGATGTTCCTCTACAGCGTGCCGCTGACGCTGATCGTGCTGGCGAGCCTGCCCGGCTACGTGCTGCTGAGCGTGCTGATCGTGCCGGTGCTGCGACGGCGGCTGGACGAGAAGTTCGCGCGCGGCGCCGAGAACCAGGCCATGCTGGTCGAGTCCGTCACCGCGATCCAGACGGTGAAGGCCGGCGCGCTCGAACCCGCCTTCGCGCGCCGCTGGGACAAGCAGCTGGCGGCCTACGTGTCGGCCAGCTTCCGCACGCAGAACCTCGCGGCCTGGGGCCATGAGGGCGTCGGTCTGGTCGGCAAGCTGACGCAGGCCGCGACGCTCTGGTGGGGCGCGCAGGAGGTGATGGACGGCGCGCTGACGGTGGGCCAGTTCGTCGCCTTCAACATGTTCGCGCAGCACGTCGCGCAGCCGGTGATGCGCATGGCCAACCTGTGGACGGACTTCCAGCAGACCGGCCTGTCGATGGCGCGGCTGGGCGACATCCTGAACACGCGCACCGAGGCGCCGCCCGCCAGCGCCGCGCAACTGCCCGCGCTGCGCGGCGCGGTGGCGCTGCGCGACGTGACCTTCCGCTACCGGCCCGAGGCCGCCCCGGCGCTGCGCGGCGTGGACCTGACGATCCGCGCCGGCGAGGTGGTCGGCATCGTCGGCCGCTCCGGCAGCGGCAAGAGCACGCTGACGACGCTGGTGCAACGCCTGCACCTGCCGCAGGAGGGCCGCGTGCTGATCGACGAGGTCGACAGCGGGCTGATCGACGCGGCGCAGCTGCGGCGCCAGATCGGCGTGGTGCTGCAGGACAACGTGCTCTTCAACCGCACGCTGCGGGAGAACATCGCCATCGCCGATCCGGCGGCGCCGATCGAGGCGGTGGTCCGCGCGGCGCGCCTGGCCGGCGCGCACGACTTCATCAGCGAACTGCCGGAAGGCTACGACACGATCGTCGGCGAACAGGGCGGCTCCCTCTCCGGCGGCCAGCGCCAGCGCGTGGCGATCGCGCGGGCGCTGTTCACCGACCCGCGCATCCTGATCCTCGACGAGGCCACCAGCGCCCTCGACTACGAAAGCGAAGCCGTGCTGCACCGGAACATGGCGCAGATCTGCCGCGACCGCACCGTGCTGATCATTGCGCACCGGCTCAGCGCGGTGCGCCACGCCGACCGCATCATCGTGATGGAACGCGGTCGCGTCGTCGAAGAGGGACCGCACGACGCGTTGCTGGCCTTGCGGGACGGCCTGTACCGGCGCTTGTGGTCGATGCAGGACGGACCGGGAGCACGCGCATGAACGGCCGTTGGAACGCACGATGGAACGCGCGGGCCGGGGTCCGGATCAGGCGACTGAAGCGATTGCAGGAGCTCGGCGCCGCGCTGAGCCACCGCTTCGGCGCGCCGGTGGAGATGCTGCGTCGCCATCGCGAGGTGTTGGCCGCCGCGTGGGCGGCGCGCCGCGACCTCGTCGGACCGGCGCGCCACGCCGAGGAGGCCGCCTTCCTGCCCGCGGCGCTGGCGGTGCGCGACACGCCGCTGCATCCGGCGCCGCGGCGCACGGCCTTCGTGCTGATCGGGCTGGCGGCGGTCGCGCTGATGTGGTCCCTGGTGGGCCGCGTGGACATCGTCGCCGTGGCCGAGGGCAAGCTTGTCGTCAGCGAGCGCAGCAAGGTCGTGCAGCCGCTGGAGCGCTCCGTGGTCCATCGCGTGCGGGTGCGCGACGGCGAGCATGTCACGGCGGGCCAGACGCTGGTCGAGCTCGATCCGACGGCGCCCGCCGCGGACCGCGAGAGCCTGGACGAGCAGCGCCTGGCGGCCCTGGCCGAAGGCTGGCGCGCGGAGCGGCTGCTGGCGTCGCTCCAGGCGCCCCCGCAGGCGCCACCGTCGCCGCCGGACGACTGGCCCGTTGCGCGACAGCGCGAGACGCTGGCGATGCTGCGCGCCGAGTGGGGCGATCTGCAGGCCCGCCTGGAGCGGCTGGACGCCGAGGCCGACCGCCGCCGCGCCGAACGCGACACCGCCCTGGCCGCGGCGACGCGGCTGGCATCGGCGCTGCCGCTGGCCGCGCGGCGCGAAGACGACCTGCGCGCGCTCGCGGGCGAGGGGTTCGCTTCCACGCATGCCTGGGAGGATCGGCGGCGCGAGCGGCTCGACCTCAGCGGCGAGCTCGACACCCAGCGCGCGCGCTCCCGCGAGACCGACGCCGCGTTGACCGAGACCCGGGCGACCCGCGCCGCGCTGATCGCCGAGGTCCGCCAGCGCTGGCACACGACGCGGGAGCAGGCCGCCGCGCGGCTGGCGCAGATCGAGGCGGAGCGCCGCAAGGCGGGCCGACGCGAGGAGCTGACGCGGCTCGTCGCGCCGGTGGACGGCACGGTGCAGCAATTGGCGATCCACACACCGGGCGGCATCGTGACCGAGGCGCAGGCGCTGATGGTGATCGTGCCCGACGACGCGCCGGTGACGGCGGAGGTCATGCTCCAGAACAAGGACATCGGCTTCGTGCGCGTCGGCGACGCGGCGGCGATCAAGCTGGAGGCCTTCCCGTTCACGCGTCACGGCACGCTGCCGGCGACGGTCACGCGGGTGAGCCCCGACGCGATCGACCATGAGCAACTGGGACCGCGCTTCGCCGTGACGCTGACGCTGGACGCGCGCGACATCGAGGTCGACGGCGCGCGCGTGCCGCTGCGACCCGGCATGGCGCTCAGCGCCGAGGTCCGCACCGGGAGCCGACGCGTCATCGGATTCCTGCTGAGTCCGCTCGAACGCGTCAGGAGCGAGAGCCTGAAGGAACGCTGAGGCGCCGTGCGGAACTCCCCCTTCCCGCTCGGGGGAGAGGCGCCCTGCGGAACTCCCTCTCCCGCTTGCGGGAGAGGGCCGGGGGTGAGGGCCAGCGGCGGTGGAAGTACTGAAACCCTTACCAGGCGGCGAGGACCTCTTCCGCCAATCCGAACGCGGTGCTGGCGCCCGTGCCGCTGGTGACCATCACGAGCCGCGTTCGCTCGTCCGGCGCCTCGACGAGGCACGGTGCGGCCGCGCTGACCGGATAGACACCGGTCCAGCGCTCGACCACCTCCACCGAAGGCAGCGCCAGCTGGCGATGCAGTTCGTCGAGGATCAGCCGGTCCACCGCCTCGCTCGCGAACGGCGGCAGCACCGGACCGTAGTGATGCGAGTCGCCGACCACCAGCGTGCCGTCGGCGCTCTGCACCACGATCAGGTGGATGCCGTGCGCCAACGCGTCGTGCCGCTGCGCCGACAGACGCCGCAGCAGCGGCTGCGCCTCGGGCAGCGCGGCGTAGCCTTCATAGCGCACCAGGCTCAGGTCGGCCATCAACGCGGCATTCAGGCGGAAGCCCGACGGCGGCCGCACACGCAGCATCTGCAGCTGGCACAGCGACAAGGCATGCGGCGTCCAGCGATCGGCGAAGAGCCCGTGCAGCTCCGCGCCTGAACACACGGCGACGCGCTCGGCGCGGTAGCTCGCGCGCGACGTGCGCACGTGCGGGGCCTCGACCTCGAGCACCGATTCGCCGAAGCGGAACTCCACGCCATGCCGCTCCGCCAGCCAGGCGGCGATGCGCGGGATCGCGTCGCGCGATTCGACGCGCAACTCGTGCGGGCTGACCAGCGCGCCGATCAGGCCGTCCTCGCGCAGGCCGGGTTGGCGCGCCGCCGCGTCCGCGGCGCCGAGCCACGCGCAGCCCTCGCCCATCTCGGTGGCGAGGAAGGCCTCGAGCAAGGCTTCCGATTCGGCGCAGCGCGCGGCCAGCAGCAGGCCGGCGTGCTCGATGCGCAGGCCGGCCTGCGGCGCGAGCTCGGCCCAGAGATCGCGCGATCGCCGCGCCCGGCGCCAGTGCGCACCGCGCTGCTGACCGGTCACGGTCACGAAGCCGAAGTTGCGGATCGACGCGCCGATGCAGGCCGCGTCGCGTTCGACGACGACGACGCGCCAGCCGCGCTTTGCGCCGGCCCAGGCATGGGCCAGGCCGACGATGCCGGCGCCGACCACGAGAAGGTCACAGTTCATGAGAATGCCTATCGAAGGAAAGAAGCTCGCCGCTCATTGCTCCCGCTTCCTCTCCAGCAGTGCGGGAGAGGACGCAGGAGGGCTTCAGCACTTCCACGGCCGCTGGCCCTCACCCCCTGCCCTCTCCCGCAAGCGGGAGAGGGAGAAAGAGGCGCCAGCGCCGCGAGCAGAGCCGGTCGAACTCCCTCTCCCGCTTGCGGGAGAGGGTGGGGGTGAGGGCCAGCGGCGGTGGCAGTACGGAAGCTCTCTGGCCAGGGCTATCGGGCTCGCCACCGTTGGGTCCGTTGCACAAGGACGTGGCCGACCAGGCCGATGACACCTCGCCCGATCGCCGCGGTCACGAACAACAACGTCGCCATCGCGGCGGCCGGCGCGGTGTCGCCGGCGTCGTCCATCGCGAGCACCGCGATCGCGGCCAGCGTGGTGTCGGGCGAGTACAGGAACACCACCGCCGACACCGTCGTCAGCGCGCTGACGAAGAAGTAGCCCGCCACCTGCACCAGCGTCGGGATCGCGATGGGCAGGTGCACGCGGCGCAGGTGCGTCCAGAACGGCAGGCCGAGCGACTCGGCGACGCGTTCGTACTCGGGATGGAGCTGCCGCAGCGCGCCGAGCTGCGTCAGGTGCGCGACCGAGTAGTAATGCGCCACCGTGCACAGCACCAGCAGGCCGAGCCCGCCGTACCAGCCGCGCAGCGGATTCCACGGCGCGTTGAAGAACAGGATGTAGCCCAGCCCCAGGGCAAGACCTGGCACCGCCATCGGCAGCGTCGCCAGCGCGTTGAGCGCGCCGCGCGCGGCCGCGAAGCCGCGCGGCTTGTCCACGAGCCAGGCCAGCACGAAGCTCAGGCCCGCGCCGGCGAGCGCGGTCCACGCGGCCAGACGCAGCGAGTTCCCATAGCTGGCCCAGCCGCCGCCGTCGCTCATGTCGAACTGGTAATGCGTCAACGTCGGCGCCAGCTGGTACGGCCAGTACTGCGCGAACGACGCGTACACCGCGATGCCGAAGACGCCGACCAGCGCCGCCGCGACCAGCGCGCAGTACAGCAGCGCGGCGAGGTCCCGCCCCGCGCGCGGCGACGGCACGTGCGGGACGGCGCGCAGGCTCAGCACCGCGCGCTGGCGGGCGCGCAGGCGCTGCTCCAGCGCGAAGGCGCCCAGCGCCGGCAACAGCAGCAGCATCGCGACGACGGCGCCGCGGTCCAGGCGCTGCTGACCGACGACCTCCTTGTAGATGTCGGTGGCCAGCATCGCGGTCTGCCCGCCGACGACCTTGGGCACGCCGAAGTCGGTCAGCACCAGCACGAACACCACGACCAGCGAGATCAGCAGCCCATAGCGGCTGGCCGGCAGCGTCACCGTGCGGAACACGCGCCAGCCGCTGGCGCCCAGGCAGCGCGCGGCTTCGATCGTCCGCGCATCGCTGCTGGACAGGGTGGTGACGAGGATCAGCATCGCGTGCGGGAAGGTCCACAGCACCGAGCCCAGCACGATGCCGGCCGGGCCGTAGATGCTGTCGATCCCGAGCGCCTGCATCGGGCCCTTCAGCAGGCCCTGGTTGCCGAAGGCGTAGACCAGGCCGATGGCCGCCAGCAGCGACGGCGCGAGCAGTGGCAGCAGCGCGAGCGCGCGCCACAGGCCCTTGGCCGGCAGCGCCGTGTGCGTCAGCGCCCAGGCGTAGCCGTAGGCGAGCGCGACGCAGACGACGGCCGAGACCGCCGACAGCGCGACGCTGTTCCACAGCGCGCTCCATCGGCCGGTCGAGAAATACGCGATGAAATGCGACGCGCCGACGAATCGCCCCTGCCCGTCGAGCACGCTCTGCGCGAGCAGTGCCACGAGCGGCAGCAGGATGATCACGGTCAACGCGACGAGTCCGGCGGCCAGCAGTGCGCGCAGCACCCACGATTCGAGGCGGCGCCCCCGCCGGCGCGGCAGCGGCACCTGAGGTGCCCGCGATGCCTGATCGAAGACCAGGCTCACGCGGCTCTCCGCATCGACAACGGCGCGTCGAAAAGCTGGAGCGCCGCGGCGGGCAATCGCAGGCCGCGGACTTCCCCTTCACTGAGACCGGCGGCTTCGCCGCTGGGGATTTCGAGCATCAACGCCCCGCCGACTCTCGCACCGGTGCCAGCGCCGAGCGCTTCGCAACGCAGCAGCACCTGCGTGACCGCGCCATGGAACTGCAGCGTCTCGATGCGGGCGCGGAGCATCGCGCCCTCCCCGTCGATCAGCCGGATCGCTTCCGGGCGGATGCCCACGCGCACGACGCTGCCGGTCTTGTAGAGGCGGCTGTCGCAATCGAGCAGCGTCGTGCCGACGCGCACGCGTCCCTCGGCAACGACCTGCCCGTCCATCCAGTTCATCCGGCCGACGAATCCCGCCACCAGCGCGCTGGCCGGCTGGTCGTAGAGCTGCCGCGGCGCGCCCTGCTGCGCGATCTGTCCCTTGGCCAGCAGGACCACGCGGTCGGACATCGCCAGCGCCTCGTCCTGGTCGTGCGTGACCATCAGCGTCGTGATGCCCAGCCGCTGCTGCAGCGCGCGGATCTCGGTGCGCAGCTCCTGCCGGACCTGCGCGTCCAGCGCCGACAGCGGCTCGTCGAGCAGCAGCAGCTTCGGTCCCGGCGCCAGCGCGCGGGCCAGCGCGACGCGCTGCTGCTGACCGCCGGACAGCTGCGCGGGGAACTTGCCGGCCTGCTCCAGCAGGCCCACCAGCGCGAGCATCTCGTCGGCGCGGGCGGCGGCCTCGCGCCGGGGCAGCTCGTTCAGGCCGTAGCGGACGTTCTCGCGCGCCGTCATGTTGGGGAACAGCGCATAGGACTGGAACACCACGCCGAAGCGGCGCTGCGACGCCGGCCAGGCGGTGATGTCCTGGCCGTGCATCAGCACCTGGCCGGCCTCGGGCGTCTCGATGCCGCAGACGATGCGCAGCAGCGTCGTCTTGCCGCAGCCCGACGGGCCGAGCAGCGACACGAACTCGCCCGGGCCCAGGTCGAGGTCGATGCCTTGCAGCACCGTCTGCGGGCCGAAGCGCTTGGTGATCTGGCGCAGATGCAGCATGGGAGCCCCGGATTACTTCTTCTCGGCCTTGGCCTCGTAGCGGCGCGACCACTCGGCGAGGATGCGATCGCGGTTCGCGGCGGCCCAGTTGAAGTCGTTCTTCGCCAGCAGCTTGTCGAGATCGGAGGGCACGTACTCCAGCTGTTCCTGCACCGAGGGCAGCGCCAGCACGGCGAAGTTCTTCGCGTAGAGCTCGTTGGCCTTGCGCGTCACGGACCAGTCGGCCAGCGCGCGGGCGGCCTCCGGCTTCTTCGTCGTCTTCATGACGGCGGTGGCCTCGACGTCCCAGCCCAGGCCCTCCTTCGGGAAGACGATGTCGATGGGCGCGCCTTCCTTCTTGGTCTTGTTGGCGCGGTACTCGAAGGACAGGCCGACCGGGAACTCGCCGGCGCCGGCCTGCCGGCAGGGCTTGGAGCCGCTGTGCGTGTAGACGCCCATGTTCTGGTGCAGCGCGTCCATGAAGGCCCAGCCCTTGGCCTCGCCCATCATCTGCAGCCAGGCGGAGACCATCAGGTAGCCGGTGCCGCTGGAGGCCGGATGCGGCATCGTCAGCAGGCCCTTGTAGACGGGCTGGGTCAGGTCGGCCCAGGAGGCGGGCTTGGGCAGGTTGTGCTTCGCGGCCTCGGCGGTGTTGAAGCAGACGGCCGACGACCACAGGTCCATGCCGACCCAGGTCGGCTGCGGACGCGGGTCGCGCATCGTGGCGCGGACCTGCTCCAGGCCCTTGGGCGCGTAGGCCGCGAGCATGCCCTCCTTGTCCAGCAGCATCAGCGAGGTCGCGGCCAGTCCCCACACGACGTCGGCCTGCGGGTTGGCCTTCTCGGCCAGCAGCCGGGCGGTGACGATGCCGGTGGACTCGCGGACGAACTTCAGCTCGATGGCGGGATGGTCCTGCTCGAAGGCAGTCTTGTAGGCCTTGATCTGGTCGGCCTCGAGCGCGCTGTAGACCAGCAGCTCGGTCTTGCCCTGAGGGCCCTGGGTGCCCTGGGCATGGACCTCGGGGCTGGTGAACGCGGCGATCGCGGCCAGGGCCAGCGCCGCGGCGGCGTGGAGGACGGTCGACAGCGGGGTCGACCTGGAGGTCGGCAGGGAAGTGATCGGCATGAGCGCTCCATCGGGGGAATCGATGGGGGACACTGTAGGAATGGCATATGTCATTGACGCGTCAAACGCCCCAAGTTCGTGGAAACCGGTATTGGCCGATTTGGGAGCCCTCCGGTGCTCGTGAACCAGCTGAAGGCCTTCTTCGCCGTGGCGCGGCTGGGGTCCATCACCGGCGCGGCCAAGCAGCTGGGGCTGTCGCAGCCGACGGTGACGACGCAGATTCGCGCGCTGGAGGAGCAGTACGGGGTGGAGCTGTTCCACCGCGGCGGCGGGCGTTTGAGCTTGAGCGACGCGGGCCGGCGGCTGATGCCGCAGGTGGACGCGCTGCTGCAGCAGGAGCTGGACATCGAGTTCGCGTTGCGCGATTCCGCCGAACTGCGGGGCGGCGCGCTGCGGCTGGGCGCGACCGCGCCGTACTACACGCTGACGCTGGCGCAGCGGTTCCGGACGCGGCACCCGCGGGTGGAGCTCAGCATCGCGGCCGGCAATTCACGGCAGATGGTGGACGCGCTGCTGGCCTACGAAGTGGACCTGGCGACCTCCAGCCACCTGGTGGACGACGCGCGGCTGCACCGCGTCGAGCTGGGTGCCGACCCGCTGGTGCTGCTGCTGCCGCGCGGCCATGCGCTGGCGCGGCGCACGGCGGTGTCGCTGACGGCGCTGGCGGAGGAGACGCTGCTGGTGCGGGAGCGCGGCTCGATGACGCGGACCTTGAGCGAGCAGGCGCTGGACGCAGCCGGCGTGCGCCCGAAGGCGCAGATGGAGATCGCCAGCCGGGAGGCATTGCGCGAGGCGGTGGTGCGCGGGCTGGGGCTCAGCATCTTCGCGGCGCACGAGACCGGGCGACACCCGGACCTGATCGCCCTGCCCTTCGAGCAGGACGTGCCGCTGGTGCGGGAGTACCTCTACTGCCTGCGGGAGCGGCAGGGGGCGACCCTGGTGGCGGCGATGCTGGCCTGCGCGCCGGCGGAAGACTGAAGTCGGATCGAGTCTTCCACCGCTCGCGATGACGCGGGCGCGGCGGCTTACTGCCCGCCTGGCTGGGTGCCTTGCCCGTCCTTCAGGTGCTTGGCGAGGAAGACCTCCACGCGCTTGGCGAAGTCGACACTGTTGTCCAGGTTCCCGAAGCCGTGGGCTTCGCCGCGGTACGTGATCCATTCGGGCGGACGGCCCGCCTTCACGAGCGCGTCGCGCATGCGCTCGCCATGCTCGATGGGGACGCGGACGTCGCGTTCGCCGTAGGCCAGCAGCAGCGGCGCACGGATGCGGTCGGCCAGCAGCACCGGGGAATTGGCCTTGAGCATGTCGGCATCCTTGACCGCATCGCCGACCATCGTGGGCGCCATGTAGCTGCGGTAGGAGCTGCCGAGGTCGTCATCCACCCAGCTGTCGCCCTTGACCAGCAGCATCAGGTCGGTCACGCCGAGCCAGGCCACGCCGCAGCGATACAGCGCGCCGTCCTTGGCCAGCCCCATCAACGTGGCATAGCCGCCGTAACTGGCGCCCGCGATGCAGGCGCGGTCCGAGGCGAGCTTCTGCTGGCGCGCCCAGACCAGCGAGTCGGCGATGTCGTCCTGCATGGCCTGACCCCATTGGCGGAAGCCGTCGCGATAGTGCTTGTCGCCGTAGCCCTCGCTGCCGCGGAACTCGGGCTCGATGACGAGATACCCGCGCGAAGCGAGGAATTGCGCCCAGCCGTCCCATTCCCGAGACGCGGCCGCGCACGAAGGGGCCGCCGTGAACCAGCACCACGGCCGGCGCCGGCTTGCCTGGCGCGACGCCCCGCGGCAGCGTGAGCCACACCGGCAGGTCGGCGCCGTCACGGGCCTTGATGCGGTGCAGCTCCTGGCCGGCCATCGCCCGCGGGTCGACGTCGGGGCGCTGGCGGCCGACCGCCTGCCAGCGGTCGGCCTCGGCGGCGGCGGCCCGGTAGATCCAGTACTCGCCAGGCTCCCGGTCCGAGAAGTTGCGCACCACGGCGACCATGTCCGCCTTGCCACATCGCGCGCACTGGACGACGTTGACGCCTTCGGTGAAGCGCGCGTCGACCAGTTTCTGGAAGTCACGCATCGCGGGGTCGAACCACGCCGTCGCCTGCGCATCGGTCTGGTAGCGCAGGCCGACCGTGCGCCCCGCATCCCGGATCACCGCGCTCTGTGCGTCGAACCCCGGGGCACTGAGCAGGGCGCGGGGTTCCGGCTTGCCGGTCTGGAAATCGAAACGGGTGAGCACCTCATAGCGTTGCGCGCCTTCGAGCCGTTTCACGAAGAGGCGGCCGGTGTCGTCCACCGCGACGGGGACGAAGGGCAGACCCAGCAGGTCGCCGCGCGTGAGTTCGGCCCAGGTCTTCTCGCCCGGTCCGCGCCAGTGGACGACCTGCACGTTCTCCTGTTCGGTGATCACGAGGCGGGCCTCGCCATGACTGTCGAAGAGGAAGCGCACGGCGCCGCGAGGTTCGTCGAAGGTCGCGGGCAGTGCGCGGCCGGTGTCGACGTTCAGCCAGAACGGGGTGTAGGCGCTGCGGTTGTTGGAGCGGTTGAGGCCGAACTTGCCGACGAGCACCCGATTGCCCGGTTCGCCCTCATGGGGGAAGGGCACGGTGAGGAGCCGATGATTCCAGGTCAGCGCGCCGCCGAAGGCCTTGCGCTCGCCTTCGGTCTCGTGCTCGCGCTGGACCAGTTGCCGGATGCCGGAGCCATCCGCCGCGACCGAGAACAGCCCGCTGGCCTGGTAGTGGGTCCCGGAGGCGACGCGCCGATCGGTCGCGGAGAAGACCAGCTTGTCGTCGTTGACCCAGTAGAAGTCGCCGACGTCGTCGTTGGCGAACTGCACCACGCGGCGGGCCTCGATCTTGGCGCCCAGTTCGAACACGTAGAGACCCACCCGCAGTCCGGGGCCGCCCGGCGCGGCAACGGCCAGGCGCTTGCCGTTCGGCGAGAGCTTGGCCTCATTGAGCTCGGCGTTCTTGAAGAACACCTCCGGCGGCACGGAGGCCGGCACGGGCGCCGGCTGCGCATGGGCGACGCCATGCAGGCCGGCCAGCGCGAAGGCGAGCGACAGCGCGCAGCGGCGCGCGACGGAGATCGGTGTCATCGGGAACTCCCTGTTGCGCCGCGCCGCGCAGGCGACCGGCGATGGTCTTTTCTTGGCGGGGGATGCTAGCCGCGTCGCGAGGGACGATGTCTGGGGATGTCCCGGAGCGGCCCCACCCTTCGGAGGGACTACCTCCCCGGGCATTCGCCCGGAAAGTGCCACCGCGCGCATCGCAGAGAATCCCCCGATGCGCATCCCGTCCCGCCGAATGCCGAAGGCCAGCCCCGAGTCGCCCAACCGCTGGCAACGGGTTGCCGCTCCCGTGGTGCTTGGGGGCGGGCTCGTGGCCCTCGCCGAGTGGTACTTGTGGAGGCTGGTTCGAGATCCCGTCGGCGTGCTCACAGTGACCGCCGTGATCGCGGGCGTGGCGGCCGCCTGGTACTTCGGGCGGGGCCTCCCGCAGCTGAGGCGGACGGACGCAGCCCTGCGCGCCCTGGCGGCCGCCCGCGCGGGCCAGTCGATCTGCGAGTTCTCGCGCGACTTCGATCTCCGCCAGGTCGACCCGTGGATCGTGCGAGCAATCCATGAAGCGTTGCAGAGCGAGATCCACGTCGCCTACCGCTTGAGCGGATTCCCCGTCCGGGCCGACGATCGGATGGTCGCCGACCTGCACATCGATCCCGAGGAGCTCGACTTGAGCGTCGTGGAGACCGTCGCCGACCGCGCGTGCCGATCGCTGGACAACTGGGCCGCCAACCCGTTCCACAAGGACACCGACACCGTGCGCGGACTCGTGCTGTTCCTCAACGCCCAGCCGCTGGTCCGGCCGAAGGCGGCGGCTGCAGCGGCTGCAGCGGCTGCAGCCGCCGCGTAGATACTCGGCGCCTGCGGCCGACAGCGCCGCGCGCCAGCGACCCGAAGCGAATTCCACCGATGTCCATTGAACTGCGCCACCCGATGAGCTCGCTCGTGATCGGCACGATCAGCGCGGCGTTCTTCTTCTGGCTCGCCGCCGTGTCCTTCATGACCGGCACGCACCCCGTGGCCACGTTCGGCACCGCGCTCTGCTTCGGCGTGCTCGGGCTGATGGCGCTGCCCATGGTCGCGGACTACTTCTTCGCCCGCCACCAGGTGTCCGAGGACAGCATCGATTTCGGGCGCCGATTCGGCGGCCGGGGCGTGATGCGATGGTCCGACGTGCGGCGCATCCGCTTCTCGCCGACGATGAAGTGGTTCGTGCTGGAGGACGTGTCGCGACGCAAGGCCCGCATCGCCACGTCGTTGATCGGGCTGCCGGACTTCGCGCGGATCGCGCTGGCCCAGGCCGCCCCGGACGCCCTGGATCCGAAGACGCGTCGCCTGCTCAGCGAGGCCAGCCTCGGTCGCCGGCCGAGGGTCTGGCTCTGAGCCGCAGCGACGCCGTGCGCGGCAACTTCCGGCGCGTGACAAATGGACGCTCGCCGGCGCCGTGACGGGGGAGTCCGGCGGGCATCGCCCTCGCCTCGACACAGAATCCGACCGCGCCGCCACAGAGCGGCGTTTTCATTTGTCGAATCCGCCGCCGATCATGACCCTGTTCCGCTTCCTGCCGCTGCTCGTGGCCGCCCTGCTCGCCACGCAGGCGCAAGCACAGACCTCGTCCCCCGCGTCGCCCCGATCGCCCGCCTCCGCGGCCTGGATCGACGACTCGCCGCCCTCGCCCCGTCCCGGCTGGTCGCCGGAAGTCGCCGCGAAGCTCGCCGGGATGGCCGTGACCATCTTCCAGCAACAGCAGATCAAGCTGGACTATTCGCCGGAGAGCCTCCGGCAGGTCGACGCGCTGATCCTGAAGTGGCGCGCCGAAGGCAACACCGCCGAATCGATGCAGAAGACGCTGCTCATCCTGGGCTGCTATGTCGGCGAGGTGATGGTCCGCAACCTGCCCGGCGCGCGCTGGGACCACCCCACCGAGAAGGAGCGTGCGCTCGTCCTCGGCGACCTGCCCATGGGCATGCGCACGCTGCCCAGTGGCTTCAGCAACCCGATGGGCAAGGTCTTCAAGCGCATGGCCAACGGCGAGGAAGACAGCGTCTTCTTCTTCTACGAGGTCTTCGGCCGCCGCGCCGCGGAACTCCAGACCACGCCGATCTCGTCGGCAAAGCCGGCCGCGACCGCCGCGTCGAAGGCGCGCTGACGTACGAGCGCGGCGACGGCGCGGCGCCCAAACCGAGGCGACCCGTCCGCGGTGATCAATCCGCGGTGATCCCCCGCTCCTTCACCAGCTTCGCCCATTGCGGCAGTTCCTTTTCCAGCCGCGCGCGCGCCTGCGCCGGCGTCGACGGCGTGGCCTCGAAACCTTCCTTCGCCATCCGGTCCTTGACCGCCTGGGCGGTGAGCACCGCGTGCAGCGACGCGTTCAGCTTGTCGATCACGGGCCGGGGCGTGCCCGCCGGCGCGAAGACCATGAACCAGGTCTCGAAGGAATAACCCGGGACACCGGCCTCCGCGATCGTCGGCACGTCCGGCATCAGCGGCGAGCGCTTCGGTCCGGTCACACCCAGCGCTCGCAGCTTGCCCGACTGCACGTGGCCCTGCGCCGCCGACAGCACCGGGAAGGACATCTCGACCTGCCCGCCGATCGTGTCGCTCAACGCGGGACCGCCGCCGCGATACGGGATGTGGACGATGCTTACGCCCGCGACCGCCTTGAACAGCTCCGCCGACATGTGGAAGGTGCTGCCCGTGCCGGCCGACGCGTAGGAGAGCTTGCCGGGCCGGCTCTTCGCCAGCGCGATCAGCTCCTTGACCGACTTCGCCGGCACCTGTTCGTTGACGACGAGCACGTGCTGCGAGCTCGCGACCATGCCGATCGGCGCCAGGTCCTTGAGCGTGTCGTAGGGCATCTTCGGCGTCAGCGCCGGATTGATCGCGAGCGAGACCGTCTGCAGGCCGATGGTGTAGCCGTCGCCGGCGGACTTCGCGACCTCGGCCACGCCGACGTTGCCGCCCGCGCCGGCCTTGTTCTCGACCACCAGCGGTTTGCCGAGCGCCTTGCCCCATTCGTCCGAGATCAGGCGCGCGACGATGTCCGCGCTGCCGCCGGGCGCGTACGGCACGATCAGCCGCACGGGGCGGTCCGGGTAGGTCTGCGCGAAGGCGGTCGCCGGCAGCATCATCGCGGCCAGCGCCGCCGAACCCGCCGCGATCAGGGATCTGCGAATCATCTTGTCTCCTGTGAAGCCCCGGTCGTGCGCCGGGGTCGGCCCATGCTAGGCGGGGGGAAGACCGTCCGGCATGTCGACCCGGATCATTCTTTCGTTCCTGGGGGTTATGAACCCGCCGCCTGCCGCGCGGCTGGCGATCACCGCTGGCCGAAGCTCTTCCGATAGGCGCTCGGGCTGACACCGGCGATGCGCGCCCTGCCCGGCCTGGATCCCCATGCGCCGATCTTCGCGATCGTCGGCATCAGCGCGATCGCGCTGCTGGCGGCGATCAAGCCGTGAGGACGATCCTGCTGGCGGAAGGACAATGCGCTTCGTCGGGGCGAATGCGCCTCTCCTGTCTGGGAAGAAGCACACATGGCGCAACGGGAGCGCTGGGAAGTCATTGAACGATGGATCTTCGTCACGCTGGGCATCGGCATGGCGTGCGCTGCGTTGTGGTTGCTGATCGCTCACCGCGGCCAGCCCGGACGGATCGCCGGCGGGATGCTGCTCATCCCCTGCACATTCTGGGTGTTCTGGCAGCTGTTCCACGAGGACAAGCTCGGCACTGACGCGCGCGTCGGCGGCTCAGAGCGAGTCCTGTATCAGGGCTGGCTGTGGGGGCGGCGCCTGGTGCTCGGCGCGGTGGCGCTCATTTGCGCGCTCGGCGCGATCGCCGTCGCGATCCTGGGCGGACCGCTCGGTGCCGCGGCAGCGCTGGCGGTGTTCGCCGCGATCGCCGGATGGGTCGCCGCCTTCGGCGGTGGGCGGGTCCAATCGTTCGACGATGACATCGCCGTCCATCGGGAGCGCGCCAGGCGCTACGACAGATAGGCGCGTCTCAGACGCTGCTGCTTCACACGTCGAAGCCGGGACACTGCCTTCTCGCCTGCCGCAGTAGCGTCGGCCACACGAACGCCCCGCCCAGGCCGCCGGTCTGCACGCGCATCGACTCGGCGGTCCCGCGGATGATCGCGTCGTGGACGGGCGTTAGCTCGACGCCGCCGGCCTGCGCCGCGATCTGGATCTGGCAAGCGCTCTCGAAGGTGTACATCGACAGGAAGGCATCGCCGATCGTCTTGCCGACGGTCAGCAGCCCGTGGTTGCGCAGGCAGTAGAAGATCTTGTCGCCGAGGTCGTTCTGCAGCCGCGGCTGCTCGTCAGGGCGGATCGCGACGCCCTCGTAGTCGTGGTACGCGAGCGAGGCCAGCACGAAGGTCGATTGCTGCGAGATCGGCAGCACCCCGCCCTTCTGCGCCGACACCGCCACGCCGGCGCGCGTGTGCGTGTGCAGCACGCAGCCGATGTCGTGCCGCGCCGCGTGGATCGCGGAATGGATGATGAAGCCGGCCTGGTTCACCGGGAACGGCGTCTCCTGCAGCTTGTTGCCCGACGCGTCGACCTTGATCAGGCTGGAGGCGGTGATCTCGTCGAACATCAGCCCGTAGGGATTGATCAGGAACTCATGCGCGTCACCGGGCAGGCGCGCGCTGATGTGCGTGAAGATCAGGTCGCTCCAGCCGTAGCGCGCGACGAGCCGGTAGCACGCGGCGAGGTCCACGCGCAGTTGCCATTCGGCGTCGCTGACCTGGCCCTTGAGCGAGGGAATGCGGGCGGTGATGTCGTCCATGAGCGTCTCCTGATCGCGCCGGACCATCGAACGGGGCCGGTCAGCGGGGGATCGTGCTACCGGAGCTTCGGTATCGCTGTCGCATTCACGACAGAGCGGCGGTCGCCTCGTCGTGCTTGCTCAGGCAATTCATGAAGCGGTTCTCTTGACCCTCCAGCCACCGCCCGAGGGCATTGTTTGCGGCCTTCTGGATGTCATCGCGGCTGGGCATCAGCGCGTGCACTTCAGGCGATGGCTCACGGTCGCGCCCGCGAGCCATCAACCGCTGACTCGCGCGCCTGATGGTGTGCACGGTGATGGACTTGCGAGCGGCCGATGACTTCATGTTCATGATGCGATTTTCCGGGCACGAGATCGATTCCGGCATCATCGGATCAGATGGCGTCACACTCAATGACATCAATGAGCTAGCTAATCTGAGTTCTATTCAGGCGACAACCTTCTTCGCAGAATGGACCGCGATGTTGCCCTGAAGCGGGCACCCAAGACGCCTCAGATCGGCGTCATGGCGCGCGTTCACCTGCAATGTCGCAGGTAGCCACAGGCCGAGTGCTTTGGGCCAATCGAGAGAAAGAATCAATGACTGATGTCGATGGTTTGGTCGAGTTGACCGATGACGAGATTGATCAGGTTGCTGGCGGCTTCTGGAAGAGCCTCGTGGCCTCCGCAGCCTGGGACGCCATCAAGGGGTTCGGCTCCTGGGTAGGCGAGAAGGCTCCCGGTGGCGCAGACGACGGGACCTGGGAGCAGATTGGCCGCTCGCAGATGACCGCATAAGGTGACGACGCGCCAGCGCGGTCGTCGATCGCTCGCTGGCGCGTCCCGCACCTCTCGACAACTCATGAGCCTGAATCCAATGAGTGCCGAACAGAATGCGCGACCGCTCCGCCCACTCGATTCGCGGCGCTTTACTCTGGACGTCACGGGACCGCTATTCATCTATTGCTTGAAGGTCTTGGTCCTCTCGCTGCTGGCGGCGACAGGACTGCAGGGACTCGCGACCATCGTCGCGCAAGCGACCGGCTTGCCAGCGCCGCCCATGCCGAACATGGCGATCCAGTTCATCGACTGGGTCGGCGCGGTGCTTCTGTCACCACTCATGGAGTCGCTACTCCTCTGGGCCGTCGGATCAGTGGCCCGTAGCATCACGCGGGCGGTATGGGCGCCCAGCATGGTGATCGGCCTGATCGCAGGCGCTGCCCACGGTGCGCTTCACTCCATGTGGTTCTTCGGCCCCGCCGCATCGTTCGCTGTCTTCGCATGGGCGTGGCTGCGATGGAGAGACGCCGGGCGCTCGCATCACTTCCTGATCCTTCTTGTCCCACACATGCTTCAGAACATCGTCGCGATGTCTCTGCAGGCCCTCGTCGAGCGCTTCTGACCGGGATCGTCACGATTCGCCCGGAGACCTCGATGGGAAGGAACCTCCAACGATTTTCACCCGCCCAATCCATATGCAGAACGATGCAAAACTGCGGTGTTCTGCATATGACTTGGGCAAAGTGGTCCGAGCAGCTACACGCCTTCGAGCAGGCGCGGAAACTTGCGGACGCGAAACTCGTCCAGCACGTCGGAGGTCCGCTTCCATGCATCGCCAGGGAGATGGGCGATCACCTTGCGCCAGACGTTCTCAAACGCAGCGATCGCATCCGCCTCCTCGAATCGCATGCCCGCCGGCAGCAGTGGCCCGATGTCGTCGGTCAGACTGGCGATCAGCTTCTTGAGCATGCGCTCTTCGGCATGGGCTCGAGTGATCGTTGTTCCTTCCAGGCCGAGGTAATGGTCGAAGGCCATGATGACCATGCGCGCGTCGAGATCGAGAGACTCCAGACCGTGATGCAGATCGAAGAGGTCGCGATTCTTCCGGCGCTGGAGCAGCGCGCGCAACTTCGTCCCGAAGAGCTCCTCCGGCGCGAAGGTGGTGATGTCGCATGCGCCGCTGTACCAGCCATTTCGCACGTCGAAAGACATCTCGCGCAGCCCCATCAGGTTCGCGTGCTCCCGGGTGTTCATCTCGACCTTGAGCAGCAGTCGCTCGTCCGGCGCCCCTTCCGGATTGAACCTGTAGTTCAAGTGCAGCGAATGCGCGGCCACTTTCCGGGCCGGTACGCCGAGCCAGGCCAGAGCCTCCCGGATGGCATCGATGGTCTTGCCGATCGGCTCGGGCCTCGTCTGCACGAGGTCGATGTCCTCCGAGTAGCGCAGCGGCTCGGGGAACAGCAGCTTGTTGATGGCAGTGCCACCACGAAAGGCGATCCGGCCCTTCAGGGCCGGCGAGTTGAACAGGTCACACAGCGCGCGGCAGATGATCAGGTCTTGTTCGACCTGTCGTGAGTTGGTCCAAGGCGCATGTGCTTTCCAATCGTTGATGTATGCCTGCGGAATCAAAGGTCTATCTCCACCTCCCCGTTCAAGAGGAGCTTCCATTTGGCGTTCTTCTCGAAGTCCTCCGCCAGCGAGGCGATCACCGGCTTGGCCGCCGGATCCAACAGCACCGTCGTTTTCGCTGCGGCGGCAAAGGCCTCAAGGGCTCTCGCCTGCTTGTCGTGTTGGAAGTACTCAAGAAGAAAACCGAGTCGTCGTACACACGGCGTCTCGTAATGAACTGCCAACTGAGACAAGCGCCGGGGGACGGCCCTGTCGCCGAAGGTCATGACCATTTGTGCGACGCCGTTGATGCCGCCCGCGCTGTCTGAATAGCGGGCCGCGTCAAGGAGCGTCAATTCGACGCCCGCCGCTTTCGCAAAGCCAGAGGGCGATTTGATTCTTGTCAGAAATTCGTCCTGATTGACGGCTTTGAATTGGCTCGCTGCCTGCGTCAGGAACTGGATGCGCTGCCGACCGATCTCAAAGCCGCGCAGCTGCTTCGGAACGATCACCTGAAAAACCATCGCCGCTTGATGCGATGAGCCGTGCAGCGCAGCGGCTCGCAACAGCGAGACTCGATAGTCCAGGCCGAGATGCTTCATCAAGGCATCGATCCACCGATCGACATCGGAGGCACCGACGACCACGTCCTCGGGCCGCAGGATGACGTAGAAATTCTTGTAAGGACTGACGATGCGATGACGCGCCCCAAGGCGTGTCAGGGCCGACTCCAGCCCCGAGGTCGTCAGCGTCAGCTCCGCAGCAATTTCGCGGCGCGTGAAGGTCTCTCGCCCAGACGCGAGGTGCTCATCCAAGAAATTTTCAATTGAGGTCACGCCCAAACCATATGCAGAACCACGCAAAATTGCAAGGTTCTGCATATGATTTGGGCAAGAAAAAGGCGCCGCAGCGCCCTTTTCCCCTCGAGGAAGCGCCACCTCAGAACGCCGCAATCCCCGTCTGCGCGCGCCCCAGGATCAGCGCATGGATGTCGTGCGTGCCCTCGTAGGTGTTGACCACCTCCAGGTTGACCAGGTGTCTGGCGATCCCGAACTCGTCGCTGATGCCGTTGCCGCCCAGCATGTCCCGCGCCGTGCGCGCGATGTCCAGCGACTTGCCGCAGCTGTTGCGCTTCATGATGGACGTGATCTCCACCGCCGCCGTGCCCTCGTCCTTCATGCGGCCCAGCCGCAGGCAGCCCTGCAGGCCCAGCGTGATCTCGGTCTGCATGTCGGCCAGCTTCTTCTGCACCAGCTGGTTGGCCGCCAGCGGCTTGCCGAATTGCTGGCGGTCCATCGTGTACTGCCGCGCCGTGTGCCAGCAGAATTCCGCCGCGCCCAGCGCGCCCCACGCGATGCCGTAACGCGCGCTGTTCAGGCAGGTGAACGGGCCCTTCAGTCCGCGCACGTCGGGGAAGGCGTTCTCCTCCGGGCAGAAGACCTCGTCCATCACGATCTCGCCGGTGATCGACGCCCTCAGGCCCACCTTGCCGTGGATCGCCGGCGCGCTCAGGCCCTTCCAGCCCTTCTCCAGCACGAAGCCGCGGATCTGGCCGCCGTCGTCCTTGGCCCAGACGACGAACACGTCGGCGATCGGACTGTTGGTGATCCACATCTTGCTGCCGCTCAGCGAATAGCCGCCGTCGACCTTGCGCGCGCGCGTCACCATCGAGCCTGGGTCCGAGCCGTGATTCGGCTCCGTCAGGCCGAAGCAGCCGATCCATTCGCCGCTGGCCAGCTTGGGCAGGTACTTGCGCTTGGTCGCCTCGTTGCCGAATTCATTGATCGGCACCATCACCAGCGAGCTCTGCACGCTCATCATCGAGCGGTAGCCGCTGTCCACGCGCTCCACCTCGCGCGCGATCAGGCCGTAGCAGACGTAGTTCAGGCCGGCACCGCCGTATTCCTCGGGGATCGTCGGGCCGAGCAGGCCCAGCTCGCCCATCTCGCGGAAGATCGCCGCGTCGGTCTTCTCGTGCCGGAAGGCCTCCAGCACGCGCGGCGCCAGCCGGTCCTGGCAGTAGGCCGCCGCGGCGTCGCGCACGGCGCGTTCGTCGTCGGTCAGCTGCTGTTCCAGCAGCAGCGGATCGTCCCAGTGGAATGCGGCCTTCGCGGCCTTGGATGCGTGGCTCATGTGTCTCTTCCGTTCTTGAATGCGTGGAGGCCGGCGGTGCGCGCTGGCCGGAGGCCGTCGTTCGCGGCGGGTCGATGTCGATCCTAGTCCCGCGCCGGCACCACCGCTGTCACCTCGATTTCAACCTTCGCACGGTCCTCGATCAGACCCGCGACCTGGACGGCGGTCATCGCGATGCCGTACTCGCTGCCCAGCACCTCGCGGTAGGCCTGCCCGACCTCGCGGCCCCGGGCGACGTACTCGCGCTTGTCGAGCAAATACCAGGTCATCCGCACGATGTGCCGCGGCTCCGCGCCGGCTTCGGCCAGCACCGCCTTGATGTTGACCAGCGCCTGGCGGCACTGGTCGATGAAGTCGTCGCTCTCGAACTGGCAGTGGCCGTTCCAGCCGATCTGCCCGGCCACGCTGACCACCGTGCCGGTCGCGGCCACGCCGTTCGCGTAACCGCGCGGCGGCGCCCAGCCCGCGGGCTGCAGCACGCGCTTGGCGGCGCCTGTGTTTTCGTTGTCGTTGTCGTTGTTGTTGTTGTTGTTGTTGTCGTTGTTGTTGCTCATCGTCGTGACTCCTCTACTGCTCTGACGATTGATGGGATTGCTGCTGCTGGACCGCCCGCACCAGCGCGGCGCGGACGTCCTCGGGGAAAGGTTGCGACTGGTGCGTCTCGAGCGAGGTGCACACCAGCACCTGCCCGAAGCTGACGCGCGGACCGTCCGCGCCGTCGAAGCTCACTCGCAGCGACAGCGAGCTGCGCCCGACGCGCTCGATCCACAACCGCTGCGTCAGCCGCTCGCCCTGGCGGCTGATGCGCTCGAAATTGGTCTGCAGCTGCACCGTCGGCAGGCCGACGCGGCGCGGGCCGAGCAGCTCCGCGTAAGGCACGACCAGCCCCTCGTTGAACCAGTCTTCGACGAAGGCGTTCAGCATCTCGAAGTAGCGCGGGAAGAACACGATCCCCGCCGGGTCGCAATGCCCGAAGCGGATCAGCACCTCGCGCTCGAAAGCAGCCGTCATGTCGCCCTCCTCGTCATGTCGTTCGGTCTCGGCTCACACACCCAGGTGCCGGTGCCACAGCCCCTGATCGGTCGCCAGCGCCGCGGAGTCGCCACGCCACACGACCTGACCCCGTTCCAGGATGCTGTGCCGGTCCGCCAGCCTGATCAGCCGCTTGACGTACTTGTCGACCACCAGGATCGTCTGCCCGGCCTGCCGGAGCGTGTCCAGGCAGCGCCAGATGTCCTCGCGGATCAATGGGGCGAGGCCTTCGGTGGCCTCGTCCAGCACCAGCAGCCGCGGATTGGTCACCAGCGCGCGGCCGATGGCGAGCATCTGCTGCTCGCCGCCCGACAGCTGCTGGCCCATGTTGCTCTCGCGCTCCTTCAGCCGCGGGAAGAGCGCGAAGACGCGCTCGACGGTCCAGGGCTCCGTCGCGCGGCAACGGTTGGCCTCGAAGGCCCGCAGGTGCTCCAGCACGCTGAGGTTGGGGAAGATCTGCCGGCCTTCAGGCACGATCGCCAGCCCCAGGCGCGCGATGCGGTCGGCGCGCCAGCCGGTGACGTCCTCGCCCGCGAAGCGGATGCGGCCGCCGTTCGGCGCCAGCCAGCCGGTCAGGCAGCGCAGCGTCGTGCTCTTGCCCATGCCGTTGCGGCCCAGCAGCGTCGCGACCTCGCCCGCCGCGATGCGCAGGTCCAGGCCGAAGAGGACCTGGCTGTCGCCGTAGCCGGCACGCAGCCCTTCGATCTCGAGCAGCGCGTCGCTCATGGCGCCACCTCCGCGTCCGCTTCGTCGCCGAGGTAGGCCAGCTTCACCGCCGCATCGTTGCGGATCTCGTCCGGCGAGCCGGTCGCGATCACGCGCCCGCTCACCAGCACAGAGACCCGATCGGCGAGCTTGAACACCGCGTCCATGTCGTGCTCGACCAGCAGCAGGGTCAGGCGTTGCGCCTTCAGCGCGGACAGCAGCTCGACCATCCGCGCCGATTCGTCCGGGCCCATGCCGGCCATCGGCTGATCGAGCAGCAACAACCGCGGCCGCGCGGCCAGTGCCAGCGCGAGTTCCAGCTGACGCTGCTCGCCATGCGCCAGGCTGCCCGCGACGCGGTCGGCCATCGCCGCGAGACCGACCAGCGTCAGCATCGCCTCGGCGTCGGCATAGGCGGCCTCGTCCGCGCGCGCCGCGCGCCACCACGGTGGTGCCGACGGCCGCCGCGCGAGCACCGCCAGCACGACGTTGTCCAGCACGGTGAAGCGGCGGTAGATGCTGGTGATCTGGAACGAACGCACCAGGCCCTCGCGCACGCGGCGCGGCATCGGCAGCGCGGTCACGTCCTCGCCGTCGAAGAAGATGCCGCCGCCGTCGGGCGCCAGCGCGCCGGAGATCTGGTGGATCAGCGTGGTCTTGCCAGCGCCGTTCGGGCCGATCAGCGCGTGGGTCTCGCCGGCGCGGACGTCGAAGCTGGCCTCGTCCGTCGCCGTCAGCGCGCCGAAACGCTTCACCAGCCGATGGACCTGGAGCAGCGAGAGCTCCGGCAGCGGCGATGAAGACGATGACAAGGGCGCCGTCGTGGTGTCACGCATGCGCGGCTCCCTTGGACTTCGACGGCGCCGTCGAGGACGTCGCCTGCTTCACACCGAAGCGGTCGAAGATCCCCGCCAGTCCACGCGGCGCGAAGAGCACCACGACGAGCAGGATCGCGCCGAGCGCAAACTGCCAGTGAATGGTCACGCCGGACAGCAGTTCCTCGAGCAGCAGGAACACCGCCGCGCCGATCGGTCCGCCCCACAGCGCGCCGGCGCCGCCGAGGATCACCATCACCATCAGTTGCCCCGACTGCGACCAGTGCATCAGGTGCGGCGAGACCAGTCCGTTGAGATTCGCGAGCAGCGCGCCGGCGAGCCCCGCGATCGCACCCGCGACGACGAAGGCCGTCCACTGCACCGCGAAGACGCGACCGCCGGTCGCGGTGACGCGGGTCTCGTTCTCGCGCGCGGCCTGCAGCAACCAGCCCAGCGGCGAATTGACCAGCCGCCGCAGTCCCGCGAAGACCAGCGCGAACAGCCCCAGCGCGACCCAGTAGAAGGACGCGTCGTCGGCGAGGTTCACCGGCAGGCCGTTCAGCGCGGACCGCGCCGGCACCGGCAGGCCGTCGTCGCCGCCGTAGGCCTTCAGCGAGACGGCCAGGTAATGGAACATCTGCGCGAAGGCCAGCGTGATCATGATGAAGTAGACGCCCCGCGTGCGCAGGCTGATGGCGCCGATGAGCGCCGCCGCCGCACCGGACAGGCCCATCGCCGCCGGCCAGGCGATCCAGGCCGAGGTCACGCCCGCGTCCGCCAGCACGCCCACCGTGTAGGCGCCGATCCCGACGAAGGCCGCATGGCCGAAGCTCACCAGGCCGCCGAAGCCGAGGATCAGGTTCAGGCTCGCCGCCGCGATCGCGAAGATCAACACGCGGGTCGCGACCACCGTGTAGAACTCCAGGCCCAGCGCCTGCAGCAGCGGCGGAAGCGCCGCGAGCGCGACGAACAGCGCCCAGATCCAGGCACCGCCGGCGCGGTGGTGCAGCAGCGTGCGCCGGGGACGCAACGGGTCGGTGGGGCGGGTGATCGGATCGGTCATCGGATCAGCCTCTCGCGGGGAACAGGCCGCGCGGTTTCCAGAACAGCACCGCCGCCATCAGCACGTAGATGAGGATGGCCGCGAGCGACGGGCCCAGCGTGGACGCCACCTCCGGCGACGCGACCTGCCGCAGCACCGCCGGCAGCAGCGTGCGCGAGCCGGTGTCCACCAGCCCCACCAGCAGCGCGCCGACCAGCGCGCCGCGGATCGAGCCGATGCCGCCGATGACGATCACGACGAAGGCCAGGATGAGGATGCTTTCGCCCATGCCGACCTGCACCGCCAGCAGCGGCCCCAGCAGCGATCCGGCCAGCGCGCACAGCGCCGCGCCGATGCCGAAGACCGCCGTGAACAGCCGGTCCGCGGGCACGCCCATCGCCGTGGTCATCGCGCGGTTGGACGCGCCGGCGCGCACCCACATGCCCCAGCGCGTGCGTGTCACCAGCAGGTAGAGCCCGACGGCGACCGCCAGCCCCACGCCGATGATCAGCAGCCGGTAGGCCGGGTACATCAGGCCGGGCAGCAACTCGACGGGGCCGGACAACGCCGCCGGCGTGTTGAGCAGCAGCGGCTGCTCGCCCCAGATCATGCGCACGCCCTCGTTGAGCATCAGGATCAGCGCGAAGGTCGCCAGCACCTGGCTGAGGTGATCGCGCTGGTAGAGCCGGCGCAGCAGCGTCACTTCCAACAGCATGCCGAACAGCGCCGTGCCCGCGACCGCGGCCAGGACCGCCACCCCGAAGGGCGCGCCCGCCGCGATCGCCGCGGCGGCCAGGTAGGCGCCGACCATGTACAGCGAGCCATGCGCCAGGTTGATCAGGTCCATGATGCCGAAGACCAGCGTCAGGCCGGCCGCCAGCAGGAACAGCATCAGCCCGAACTGCAGGCCGTTGAGGGCCTGCTCGGCGATCAGGATCGCGTCCATCTCGATGGGCTCCCGCTCGTCACTTCAGTCACCTCAGTCACTTCATCTTGCACTGCGGCGCGTACGCGTCCGCGTGCTGCTCGAAGATCTTGCCCAGCGTCCGGTTGGTCACGCGGCCCTGCGGGTCCTTGGTGATCACGCGCAGGTAGTAGTCCTGCACCGGATACTGGTTGTGGTTGAAGCGGAAGGGGCCGCGGACCGACTCGAACTTCGCCGCCTTCAGCGCCTTCAGCAGCGCGGGCTTGTCCTCGATCTTCCCCTTCACGTCGCGCACCGCCGCGCCGATCAGCTGCGCCGCGTCGTAACCCTGGCTCGCGTACAGCGAGGGCAGCCGGCCGTAGGCCTTGACGAAGTCCGCGACGAAGCGCTTGTTGGCCGGGTTGTCCAGGTCATGCGCCCAGTGCGAGCTGTTGAACATGCCCAGCATCGGCTCGCCGACGGCCTTGATCACGTCCTCGTCCGCGGAGAAGCCCGGCCCGAACAGCGTGATGTCCTTGGACAACCCCGCGCCGACGAACTGCTTGATGAAGTTGATGCCCATGCCGCCGGGCAGGAAGATGTACATCGCGTCGGGCTTGGCCGCGCGCGCCTGCGCCAGCTCCGCCGAGTAGTCGAGCTGGCCGAGCTTGGTGTAGATCTCGTCGGCGACCGCGCCCTTGTAGTAGCGCCGGAAGCCCGCCACCGCGTCCTTGCCCGCCGGGTAGTTGGGCGCGAGCACGACGACCTTCTTGAAGCTCTTGTCCATCACCGTCTTGCCGATGGCCTCGTGCAGGTTGTCGTTCTGCCAGGCGACGTTGAAGAAGTAGGGGTTGCACTGCTCGCCCGCGTACTGCGACGGGCCGGCGTTGGCGCTGACGTAGGGCACCTGCGCGGCGAAGACGCTCGGGCCGACCGCCAGCATCACGTTGGAGAACACGATGCCGGTCATGATGTCGACCTTGTCGCGCTTGAGCAGCCGCTCGGCGGACTGCTTGGCGACCTCGGGGTTCTGCTGGTCGTCGGCGGTGACGGTCTCCACCGTCAGGCCGCCCAGCTTGCCGCCGTTGTGCTGCACCGCGAGCGCGAAGCCGTCGCGGATGTCGACGCCCAGGCCGGCGCCCGCGCCGGACAAGGTGCTCAGCATGCCGACCTTGAGCTTGTCAGCCGCTTGCGCGGCGGGGACGGTCACGGCCAGCGCGGTGAACGCGACGAGCGCCGCGGACGCGGTGCGGGCGACGGTCGGGGCGGGCAGGAACGCGGGGGACTTCGACGGCTTCTTCATCGGCTTCTCCGGGGAGGAAAGGGGACGGTCGGTCGGAAGACTGCGGTTACTGCTCACGCAGGCGGAAGCGCTGCAGCTTGCCCGTTTCGGTGCGGGGCAGACTGGCGCGGAACTCTATCGCACGGGGGTACTTGTACGGGGCGATCGTGGCCTTGACGAAGTCCTGCAGGGCCTTGATCAGCGCCGGCTTCGTCGGTCCCGCCGAGCGAGCCCGGCTTGAGCACCACGAAAGCCTTCACGACCTGGCCGCGCTCGTCGTCGGGCACGCCGACCACCGCGCACTCGGCGACCGCCGGATGCGCGAGCAGCGCGGACTCGACCTCGGGGCCGGCGATGTTGTAGCCGCCGGAGATGATCATGTCGTCGGTGCGCGCCTGGTAGACGAAGTAGCCGTCGGCATCGATGAGGTAGGCGTCGCCGGTGAGGTTCCAGCCGCGCTGCACGTACTTGAGCTGCCGGTCGTCCGCCAGGTAGCGGCAGCCGGTCGGGCCCTGGACCGCGAGCTTGCCGACGCTGCCCTGCGGCACATCGTTGCCCTCGTCGTCGACGACGCGGGCGCGATAGCCCGGCACCGGCTTGCCGGTCGCGCCGGGGCGTGCCGTCTCCTCGGTGTGCGAAACGAAGATGTGCAGCATCTCGGTCGCGCCGATGCCGTCGATCATCTCGATGTCCGTCGTGTCCTTCCACAACTGACGCGTCGCGGCGGGCAGCGCCTCGCCGGCGCTGACGCACTTGCGCAGCGAGGACAGGTCGTGCGCCCGGACCGCGCCGGTGCCTGCCGCGGCGATCGCCGCGGCCATCGCGCGATAGGACGTCGGCGCGGTGAAGCACACCGTCGCACGGTACCGGGCGATGGCCGGCAGCAGGGCATCGGGCGAGGCCTTCTCCAGCAGCACCGCCGTCGCGCCGACGCTCAGCGGGAACAGCAGGAGGCCGCCGAGGCCGAAGGTGAAGGCCAGCGGCGGGCTGCCGATGAAGACGTCGTCGGCCTGGGCGCGCAGGCAGTGCACCGGCCAGCACCGGCAGATCGCGAGCACGTCGCGGTGGAAGTGCATCGTGCCCTTGGGCTGTCCCGTCGTGCCGGAGGTGAACGCGATCAGCGCGCAGTCGTCGGAGGCGGTGTCGACGTTCTCGAAGCTGGCCGACTGGCGCTCGGCCAGCGCTTCCATCCCGTCCGGCGCATTGCTGCGGAACAGGCACACCCTCACCAGCACGGGACACTGCGCGCGCGCGGTCTCCAGTTCGTCGGCCAGCGCCGCGTCGCACAACGCATGCGAGACACGGGCCTTGTCGATGACCTGGCCCAGTTCCTTGGCCCGCAGCAGCGGCATCGTCGCCACCGCGATCGCGCCGGCCTTCATCACCGCGAACCAGCACGCCGCCATCTGCGGCGTGTTGGCGCCGCGCAGCAGCACGCGGTTGCCGGGCACCACGCCCAGCTCGTTCACCAGCACGTTGGCGATGCGGTTGGCATGCGCCTGCAGCTCGGCGTAGGTCCAGCGGATCTCGCCGCCGCGACCGTCGCCGCCGATCACGCACGTCCGACCGCCCTGCCCTTCGGCCACCCAGCGGTCCAGCAGATCCCACGAGCAATTCATCCGCTCCGGAAACTGCAGCTCCGGCAAATCGAAGACCAGCGCCGGCCACTGGTCCTGCGGCGGCAGGTGGTCGCGAGCAAAGGTGTCCTGGTGGGCGGTGCGGTGCATGAGCGCGTCCTTATCCGTTCTTCAACAGGTCTCGTCCGATGATCAGTTGCTGGACCTCGCTGGCCCCTTCGTAGATGCGCAGCGCGCGGATCTCGCGGTACAGGGACTCGACGATCTCGCCGCGCCGCACGCCGCGGCCGCCGTGCAGCTGCACCGCCGCGTCGATGACGCGCTGCGCGCCTTCGGTGGCCATCAGCTTGGCCATCGCCGCCTCGCGCGTGATCGTGCGGCCCTGGTCGCGCTCCCATGCGGCGCGGTAGACCAGCAGCGCGCTGCTGTCGACGGTGCAGGCCATGTCGGCCAGCTTGGCCTGCGTCAGCGGCAGGTCGGCCAGCGTGGCGCCGAACATGGCGCGCTCCTTGGCCTGGTTCAGCCCTTCCTCGAGCGCCCGCCGCGCGAAGCCCAGCGAGGCCGCGGCGACCGAGGTGCGGAACACGTCCAGCGTGCGCATCGCCACCTTGAAGCCCTCGCCCGGCGCGCCGACCATCGCGGTCTTCGGCACGCGGCAGCCGGCGAAACGCAGGCGCGCCAGCGGATGCGGCGCGATCACGTCGATGCGCTCGGCGATCTCGAAGCCCGGCGTGCCGGCGTCGACGATGAACGCGCTGATGCCGCGTGATCCGGGCGCTTCGCCCGTGCGTGCGAACACGACGTAGAAGTCCGCGATCCCGCCGTTGGAGATCCAGGTCTTCTCGCCGTCGATGACGTAGTGCTCGCCGTCCTCGCGCGCCGCGCATTGCATCGCGGCGACGTCCGACCCGGCCTCCGGCTCGGAGAGCGCGAACGCCGCCAGCGCCTCGCCACGCGCGACGCGCGGCAGATAGGCCTCGCGCTGCGCCGGTGTGCCCATCAACGAGATCGCGCCCGATCCCAGGCCCTGCATCGCAAAGGCGAAATCCGCCAGTCCGTCGTGCCGCGCCAGCGTCTCGCGCAGCAGGCAGATGGCGCGCGTGTCGATGGCCTCGCCCTCGCCCGCCACCGCGTGCCGCAGCCAGCCGCCGGCGCCGAGCGCCTTCACCAGCGATTTGCAGCTCGTGTCGACGTCGTCGTGATCGACCGCGCCATGCGCCAGGTTGCGCGCGCACCAACCGTCCAGCTCGCTGGCGAGCGCGCGGTGCCTGTCCTCGAAGAACGGCCAGTCCAGATGCTTCTGATGATTCATGGCCGTCCTCAATCGCCCTTGAACTCGGGCCGCTGCTTCGCGACGAACGCGTGGTACGCGCGGTGGAAGTCCTGCGTCATCATGCAGATCGCCTGCGCCTGGGCCTCGGCCTCGATGGCCTCGTCGACGCCCATCGTCCACTCCTGGTGCAGCATCCGCTTGGTCATCGCATGCGCGAAGTTCGGACCGGCGGCGATCTCCGCGGCCCAGGCCACGGCCTGAGCCTCCAGCGCGTCCGGCTCGGCGATGCGGTTGAGGAACCCCCACTGGTGCGCCTCTTCGCCGCCCAGGCTGCGGCCCGTGTAGAGCAGGTCCGACGCGCGCCCCTGACCGACGATGCGCGGCAGCAGCGCGCAGGCGCCCATGTCGCAGCCGGCCAGACCGACGCGGGTGAACAGGAAGGCGGTCTTGCTGCGCGCCGTGCCGACGCGCAGGTCCGAGGCCATCGCCATGATCGCGCCCGCGCCGGCGCAGACGCCGTCGATCGCGGCGACCACCGGCTGCGGGCAGGCGCGCATCGCCTTGACCAGGTCGCCGGTCATGCGCGTGAACGCCAGCAGGTCCGGCATCGCCATCTTCGTCAGCGGGCCGATGATCTCGTGCACGTCGCCGCCGGAGCAGAAGTTGCCGCCCGCGCCCTGCACGACGATCGCGTTCACCTCGTCCACGTAGGCCAGCGTGCGGAACAGGTCGCGCAGCTCGGCATAGGACTCGAAGGTCAGCGGGTTCTTGCGCTCGGGGCGGTTCAGCGTGATGACGCCGACGGCGCCTTCCTGGCGCCATGCGAAGTGTTGGGGCTCGAAGCCCTTCAGGCTGCGCGTGTTGCCGCTGATGAGATGGCTGTCCATCGATGGGTACTCCTGTTTTTCCCGGGTTCGCCGCGGCGATCAGTCGCTGGTGGCGGTCATTGCCCGGTGAGGTTCATTTGCGGGCGGCGTCGAGCTGCGCGAGGTGGCCCTTCAGCCCCGCGAGCAGCTCGTACACCTGCGTCTTCTGTTCGGGCGGCCAGCCGGCCAGCAGCTCGACGATCCAGCCCTCGTGCGTCGCGGCCATGCGCTTGAACTGGCGTCGCCCGGCCGGCGTCAGCCGCACCGTGACGCTGCGCCGGTCCGACGGATGCGGCTCGCGCACGACGTGGCCCTCGGCCTCGAGCTGGTCGGTGATGCCGGTGACGTTGCCGCCGGTGACCATCAGGCGCTGCGACAACTCGCGCATCGTCAGGCCGTCGGGACTGCGCTCGAGCTGCGCGAGCAGGTCGAAACGCGGCAGCGTCGTGCCGAAGTCATTGCGCAGGCGCTGACGGATCTGGTCCTCGATGCGCGTCGTGCAGGCCAGCAGACGCAGCCAGAGCCGCAGCGCCTGGTGATCGCCGTCGTGCATGCGCGACTCCAGGTCGGGGCCGAACTCCGCGCCCGGATCGTCGTCGACGTCCGGACCCGCCCCTTTCGTCGCGGCGCGCGTCGCACCGTGGGTGGCATCTCGTGCAGCATCGCGCATCACATCACCTCCCCGCCGGCGACCGCGATCGCCTGTCCCGTGATCGAGCCGCTGTCGCGGCGCGCCAGCCACGCCACCGACGCGGCGACCTCCGCCGGATCGATCAGCCGCCCTTGTGGATTGGCCGAGGCCAACTCGGCGCGCGCTTCATCCGGCGTGCGGCCGGTCTTGGCGACGATGGTGTCGATTGCGCCGGCGACGATGTCAGTCTCGGTGTAGCCCGGGCAGACCGCGTTGACGGTCACGCCCTTGCGCGCCGTCTCCAGCGCCAGCGCGCGCGTGAGGCCGAGCACGCCGTGCTTGGCCGCGCAGTAGGCCGCGACGTAGGCGTAACCCTTCAGCGCCGCGGTGCTCGCGACGTTGACGATGCGGCCGAAGCGGCGCTCGGTCATCGCGGGAAGCACCTCGCGGCTGCACAGGAAGCTGCCGGTGAGGTTCACGTTGAGCAGGCGCTGCCAGGTGTCGAGCGAGGTCTTCGCGAGCGGCGCCGTCTCGACCTGGCCGGCGTTGTTGACCAGGAGGTCGATCGGCCCGGCCGCGGCCACCGCCGCCGCGAAGGCCTGGCGCACGCTGGCCTCGTCGCCGACGTCGCAGACCTGCAGTTCGACGGACGGGCCGCCGTCGATGTTCAGCCTGTCGCGCTGTTCCTTCAGCTTGTCGATGCGCCGGCCCATCAGCGTGACGCGCGCGCCGTCGGCGATCAGCGCCTGCGCGATCGCCGCGCCGATGCCGGAGCCGCCGCCGGTGACGACGGCGTGCAGGCCTTCGAGCGGGTACTTGTTGCTCATGTCGGTGGTTCCCGTCTCAGACGCCGAGCGCCCGGTTGGCCTGTTCCTGCGCGGCGGCCCCGCCGCCCGTGGCACGCTGGCGCTCGAACTCGCGCTCCATCTGGCTCTTGCCGGAAAGGTACTGCGCCGGCCAGTCGAGGCCCGGGCCCGACAGGTAGCCGATCCTCGCCGCCTCGGTCAGCGTCCATGCCGGATCGGCCAGGTGCGGACGCGCGATCGCGCAGAGGTCCGCGCGGCCGGCCGCGATGATGCTGTTGACGTGGTCCGCCTCCGAGATCGCTCCCACCGCGATCGTCGCGATGCCGACGCGGTTGCGCACGCTCTCGCTGAACGGCGTCTGCCACATGCGGCCGTAGACGGGCTTCTCCTGTTTGCTCACCTGGCCCGAGGAGACATCGATCAGATCGGCCCCCGCGGCCTTGAAGGCCTCGGCCATGGCGACCGCGGCCTCGGTCGTCGTGCCGCCGGGCACCCAGTCGTTCGCGGAGATCCGCACCGACATCGGCCGATCCTGCGGCCACACGGCGCGCATCGCGGCGAAGACTTCGAGCGGATAGCGCAGGCGGTTCTCCAGCGAGCCGCCGAACGCATCGCCGCGCTGATTCGTCAACGGCGACAGGAAACTCGACAGCAGGTAGCCGTGCGCGCAGTGCAGTTCCAGCCAGTCGAAGCCGGCCTCGGCGGCCCGGCGCGTCGCGGCGACGAAGTCCGCCTTGACGCGGTCCATGTCCGCGCGGGTCATCTCGCGCGACCACTGGCTGACGCCGTCCAGATACTGCTGCGGCGAGGCCGAGATCAACGGCCAGTTGCCCTCGTCCAGCGGTTGATCGATGCCGTCCCAGGCCACGCGCGTCGAGCCCTTCGCGCCGGCGTGGCCGAGCTGCATCGCGATCTTCGCGGTCGAGCTGCGATGCACGTGGTCGACGATGCGCCGCCAGCCGTCGCGCTGCGCGTCGTTCCACAGGCCCGGGCATCCCGGCGTGATGCGCGCGTCCGGCGAGACGCAGGTCATCTCGACGAACACCAGCCCCGCGCCGCCCATCGCGCGGGCGCCGAGGTGGGCCAGGTGGTAGTCGCCGGGCTGGCCGTCCTCGCAGGAATACTGCGCCATCGGCGACACGACGACGCGGTTCTTCAAGCTCACGCCGCGCAGCGTGAACGGCGTGAACATCGGGGGCGCCGCGCGGTCCAGGCCCGCGCGCCGCGAGAGCCACGTCTCGTACTCGCCGACGTAGCGCGCATCGCGCAGCCGCAGGTTCTCGTGCGAGATCCGCTGCGAGCGCGTCAGCAGCGAGTACGCGAACTGCTCCGGCGCCAGCCGCGCGTGGCGCTCGACGTTCTCGAACCACTCCGTCGAGTTGCGCGCGGCGTTCTGGATGCGCAGCACGTCGATCGACCGCGTGGCTTCGTATTCCTCCAGCGCCGCGGTCAGGCTGTCGACGCCGCCGCCGTGACGCTCGATGTCGCGCGCCAGCGCGATGGCGTCTTCCAGCGCGAGCTTGGTGCCGGAGCCGATCGAGAAATGCGCCGTGTGCGCCGCGTCGCCCATCAGCACCACCGGCGCGCGACCGTTGTGATGCACCCAGCGCCTGCAGACGACGCGAGGGAAACGGATCCACTGCGCCGAGCCGCGCAGATGCGCCGCGTTCGAGATCAGCGGATGGCCGTCGAGCACTTTGGCGAAGAGCTTTTCGCAGAAGGCGATGCCCTCTTCCTTGCTCATGCCCTCGAGGCCAGCGGCCTGCCAGACCGACTCCGGCGTCTCGACGATGAAGGTCGAGTGCGTGTCGTCGTAGCGGTAGGCATGCGCCTGGAACCAGCCCCACTCGGTCTTCTGGAAGTCGAAGGTGAAGGCGTCGAAGAGCTTCGTGGTGCCCAGCCAGACGAAGCGGCAGTTCCGCAGGTCGATGTCGGGTTGGTAGGTCGCGGCGTACTTCTGGCGCAGGCGGCTGTTGAGCCCGTCGGCGGCGATGATCAGGTCGGCGTCGATGTCGGCGTCGTCGGCGACATCCGTCTCATAGCGCAGGACCACGCCCAGTTCCTCGCAGCGCTCGCGCAGGATGTCCAGCAGCTTGCGCCGGCCGATGCCGCAGAAGCCGTGGCCGCCGGACACCATCGTGCGTCCGTCGATGTGGACGGCGATGTCGTCCCAGTGGTTGAAGGACTGCAGGATCTGCTCGGCCGTCTTCGGGTCGGCCTCGCGCAGCGCGGCCAGCGTCTGGTCCGAGAACACCACGCCCCAGCCGAAGGTGTCGCCGGCGCGGTTGCGCTCCAGCACCGTCACGTCGTGCGCCGGGTTCTGCCGCTTCATCAGCAGCGCGAAGTACAGGCCGGCGGGACCGCCGCCGATGCAGGTGATACGCATGGTGGGAAGCCCGGCGAGCGTCGGGCGAGGACTGCTTGACGGGATCACTTTAGGCATTGATAGTTGAAGTGTCAACGATCAAGGGACGCTAGATAACCCTGAGTCGATCGACGTCGTCGGACCGGGCGGCTTGCGCAAACGCTCCGGCCTTGTTGGAATTAACCGACACCACGGCACAGGACGCCGCGCTAAGGTGCGCGCCGTCGTGCCGCAAGCCCGGCAGGAGCAGCAGATGAAGTCAACCAGTCCTTCCCCTCGGCGATCGCTGTGGGACATCTCGCCGGTGGTGGCGCCCGACGCGCCGATCTTTCCCGGCGACGAGCCTTACGCGTTGAAGTGGACCGCCCGCCTGTCGCCGGACTGTCCGGTGAACCTGAGCGCGATCACGATGTCGCCGCACGTGGGCGCGCATGCCGATGCGCCCTTGCATTACGCCGACGGCGTCGCGAGCGCGGCGGAGGTCGCGCTTGATCCCTACCTCGGGCCCTGCCGCGTGATCCATGCGATCGGCTGCGGACCGCTGATCCGCATCGAGCATCTGGAACACGCCGTGCAGGACATGCCGGCGCGCGTGCTGGTGCGCTGCAACGAGCGCGCGGACACGGTCTGGAATCCCGACTTCAGCGCCTATGCGCCGGAGACCGTCGAGTGGCTCGCCGCACGCGGCGTGAAACTGATCGGACTCGACACGCCGAGCGTCGATCCCGCGACCAGCAAGACGCTGGACAGTCATCAGCGGCTGCTGCGTCTGGATCTGCGCGTGCTGGAGAACCTCGTGCTCGACGAGGTGCCCGAGGGCGACTATGAGCTGATCGCGCTGCCGCTGAAGCTGGCCGGCGCGTGCGCGTCGCCGGTGCGCGCGGTGCTGCGGTCGCTGTGACCCCTCTTCCCAATTCATCTGGATCATTGATGACGACAAGACAAGACTGCCTGGCCCTGGACGCCGCCGATCCGCTGGGGCCGTTGAAGGACCAGTTCTCGCTGCCCGCAGGCACGCTCTACCTGGACGGCAATTCGCTCGGCGCGATGCCCAAGGCGACCGCCGCGCGCGTGCAGCAGGTCATCGCCGAGGAATGGGGCCGCGACTTGATCAAGAGCTGGAACACCGCCGGCTGGATCGACCTGCCCTCGCGCATCGGCGACAAGATCGGTCGCCTGATCGGCGCAAAGCCTGGCGAGACCATCGTCGCGGATTCGACCTCGCTCAACCTCTACAAGGTGCTGAGCGCGGCGCTGCGTATCGTCAAGGCGGACGACGCCGGCGAGCGCCGCACGGTCGTGTCTCGGAACGCAGCAACTTCCCGACCGACCTCTACATCGCGGAAAGCCTGGCCGAGCAGTTCGGCATGACGCTCCACCTGGTCGACCACGTCGATGAGATTCCTTCGCTGCTGAACGAACGGCTCGCGGTGCTGATGCTCACCGAGGTCAACTACCGCACCGGCCGCAAGCACGACATGAAGGCGGTGACCGCCGCGGCCCACGCGGCCGGCGCGCTGACGGTGTGGGACCTCGCGCACTCGGCGGGCGCGGTCCCGGTCGACCTGAACGGCGCGGATGCGGACTTCGCCATCGGCTGCGGCTACAAGTACCTCAACGGCGGTCCTGGCGCTCCCGCCTTCGTCTGGGCGCATCCACGCCACGCGGACCGCTTCTGGCAGCCCCTGTCGGGCTGGCTGGGTCACGCATCGCCGTTCCAATTCACGTCGAAATACGCGCCCGCGCCAGGCATCAAGCGCTACATCTGCGGCACGCCCGCGATCCTCTCGACGGCGGCGCTGGAGTGCGGCGTGGACACGCTGCTCGCGGCAGAGCCCTTCGGCGGGATGACGGCGTTGCGCGAGAAGTCGATCGCGCTGACCGAGCTGTTCGCGCGTCTGGCCGAGCAACGCTGCGGCGAGCAAGGCATCTACGTCGTCTCGCCGCGTGACGCCGCGCTGCGCGGCAGCCAGGTCTGCCTGGCGCTGAAAGCACCGCTGCACGAGACCACCGGCTATGCGGTGGTGCAGGCGCTGATCGAGCGCGGCGTGATCGGCGATTTCCGCGCGGGCGACCCGACGCGCCTCCACGAGGTGCCGCACATCCTGCGCTTCGGCTTCACGCCGCTGTACATCGGCTTCGCCGACGCGTGGGACGCGGTCGAGCACCTGCACCAGGTGCTGGCCACCGAGGAATGGCGCGAGGCGCGCTTCAACAAGAAGGCGGCAGTGACATGAGTTGCCCGATGGGACATGGCTCCGGCGCGGCCTCGGACGGCGTCGACAAGGGCGCACCGGGCGCCGGGAAAGAAGCCGGGCAAGTCGGCGAAGCGATCGTCCGCGAGGAAGGCGCGCAGCTCGATTTCTCCAAGGACATGAGCTACGGCGACTACCTGCGCCTGGATCAGGTGCTGAGCGCGCAGCACCCGCTCTCGCCCGACCACAACGAGATGCTCTTCATCATCCAGCACCAGACCTCGGAGCTGTGGATGAAGCTGATGCTGCACGAGCTGCATGGCGCGGTGACGCATGTGGCGTCGGACCAGTTGCCCGAAGCCTTCAAGATGCTGGCGCGGGTGTCGCGGATCATGGAGCAGCTCGTCCACGCCTGGGACGTGCTCAGCACCATGACGCCGCCGGAATACTCGGCCATCCGGCCCTACCTCTCCAACAGCAGCGGCTTCCAGAGCGCGCAGTACCGGCGCATCGAGTTCATGCTCGGCAACAAGAACGCCGCAATGCTCAAGCCGCACGCGCATCGCGCCGATCTGCTGGCCGATGTGCAGGCGGCTTACGAAGCGCCCTCGCTGTATGACGAAGTCCTGCGGCTGCTGAAGCGCCGCGGCATCGACGTGCCGGCCGCTGCGCTCGATCGCGACTGGACGCAGCCGCGCTCCGCCGACGACGGTGTCAAGGCCGCGTGGCTCGAGGTCTACCGCGATCCGAAGGCGCATTGGGACCTGTACCAGATGGGCGAGGAACTCGTCGACCTCGAAGACGCCTTCCGGCTTTGGCGGTTCCGCCATGTCACGACCGTGGAACGCGTCATCGGCTTCAAGCGAGGCACCGGCGGGACGGGCGGCGTCAGCTACCTGCGCAAGATGCTCGACGTCGTGCTGTTTCCCGAGCTGTGGGCGTTGCGGACGGAGCTCTGAATTCAGGGACCGAGCGCTCGCGGGGCGACCAAGCCCCCTGACGCCATCTCCCTCCTTTGGCGGCCGCCACGGCCGCCAAATTCCCTCCCTAAGTTCCGTCAAGGGGGCCTGGTCGCCCCGCTCCGGTACACCTCGCACGCTCGTTGGAGGGGGCGGGACGGTCGCTTCTACAATTCGGGGACTTCGAAGTGGGGATCTATCCGGTCACCCACGGTCCGCTCGCCAACCCGCCGAGGCCCGCCATGGATACCCGCCTTTCCCAGATCAAGCTGCGCATCTCCAGATTGCGCGACGCACTGCGCAACGCCGGCGCCCACGCCATCCTCGTCCCCTCGGCCGATCCGCATCTCTCCGAATACCTGCCGCGTCGCTGGCAAGCCCGCGAAGTCTTCTCCGGGTTCACCGGGTCGATGGGCACGCTGGTCGTCACGCTGGATGACGCCCAACTCTTTGCCGACAGCCGCTACTGGACCTCGGCCGAACGCGAACTCGCCAACAGCGGCATCAACCTCTTCAAGATCCCCACCGGCGCCTCCAGCCAGCACATCACCTGGATCGCGGACAAGCTCCAGAGCGGCCAGACGCTGGTCGTCGACGGCCAGGTGCTCGGCCTTGCGGTGGCGCAGCAGCTGCGCGCCGCGCTCGGCGCCAAGGGCGTGCTGATCAATACCGCCATCGACCTGATCGACCAGGCCTGGGACGACCGCCCCGGACTGCCCGACGCCCCCATCTACGAACACGCCTCGCCGCAGGCCACCGTCAGCCGCGCCGACAAGCTTCAGCAGGTCCGCGAAGGCATGGCCAGGCACGGCGCCTCCCACCACCTGATCTCCAGCGTCGACGACATCGCCTGGCTGTTCAACCTGCGCGGCTCGGACGTCACCTACAACCCGGTGTTCCTGGCGCATGCGCTGCTCGACAAGAATGGCGCGACGCTGTTCGTGCAACCCGGCAAGATCGACGCAGCCCTCGAGCAGCGTCTCTCGGCCGACGGCGTGCGCCTTGCGCCTTATGCCGACGCCCGCGCTTCGCTGGGCGCCCTGCCCGCGGATGCCAAGGTGCTGATCGATCCGCGCCGCGTCACGCTCGGCCTGCGCGAGGCGCTGCCCGCGTCGGCGACCGTCGTCGAGGCCATCAACCCCAGCACCCTGCTGAAGAGCCGCAAGAACGCGGCCGAAGCGCAGTTCATCCGTCAGGCGATGGAGCAGGACGGCGCCGCGATGTGCGCGTTCTACGCCTGGTTCGAAGCAGCGATGGCGCGCGGCGAGGCGATCTCCGAACTCACCATCGACGAACGTCTGACCGCCGAGCGCGCCAAACGCCCCGGCTTCGTCGGCCTGTCGTTCTCGACGATCGCCGGCTTCAACGCCAATGGCGCGATGCCGCATTACCGCGCGGTGCCGGAGTCCTTCTCCCAGATCGACGGCAACGGCCTGCTGCTGATCGACTCGGGCGGCCAGTACCTCGGCGGCACGACCGACATCACCCGCGTCTGGCCGATCGGCGCCATCACCGACGACCACAAGCGCGACTACACGCTGGTACTCAAGGGCACGATCGCGCTGTCGCGCACCGCGTTCCCCGCGGCACGCTGAGCCCGATGCTCGACGCCATCGCCCGCGCCCCGCTGTGGGCCTACGGCCTGGACTACGGCCACGGGACCGGCCACGGCGTCGGCTACTTCATGAACGTCCATGAAGGCCCGCAGAGCATCTCGAAGGCCGTGCCCGATGCGAACATGGCCATGGAGCCCGGCATGATCACGTCGATCGAACCCGGCCTCTATCGCCCCGGCCAATGGGGGGTGCGAATCGAGAACCTGGTGCTGAACGTGGCCTTCGACACCCCCGAAAAGGGGCAGTTCGGCGAGATGCTGGCGTTCGAGACGCTGACGCTGTGCCCGATCGACACGCGTTGCATCGCGCTGGCCTTGCTGTCGGAAGACGAACTGGCATGGCTGAATGCGTATCACGCCGAAGTGCGCCGCCGCCTGGCACCACTGGTCGACGGCGAGGCGCTGGCGTGGCTGAACACCCGCACCGAGGCGCTGCAACGTTGATCGCCAGACCGTCCATGCGACGGATGGCGGAAAAGCGCGGTTGATCCGCGCTTTTTTACGTCCGGCCTCGCTGGAAGCGCTCCGGGCCGCCACCTAGACTTGTTCCAGGTTGTCGACGAGGAGCAGAGACCATGGACACCCGACTCTCTCAAGCGTGGAACGGCTGGCGCGCCTTGGCGCGACACAGGCCGCCGACCAACGACGAGCACGAACTGCACCGTTTCTCCGACGGCGCCATGCACACGGCCTTGATGGTCGCGATCATCGCGGTGGCCGTGATGGCCGCCGTTCAGATGGTCAACGTCGCCGCCCCGATGTGGCAGCTGGAACCCGTCGTCGTGCAGGGCAAGGCGCAGCAGGTGCCGCTGCCCGCCGCGCCGCAGCCACTGGAACAGGCGCAACCCGGGCGCTGAGCCCCGCGGGACCGGCCACGCCGGTCCCCGCTGCCGGCCCGTCTCACATCTGCCGGAACAGGTGCAGGTAACTGCGGCTGACCGGCAGCACTTCGGGGCGGGCCTTCAGGTGGAGGTCCGCCGTTTCATTGGGACCACGCGTGACGTGACTGATCGCGTGCAGGTTCACGACGACCGAGCGATGGACCTGCACGAAGCGCTGTGCGTCGAGCCGCTCGATCAGCTCGCGGATCGGCGTGCGGGATGAGGGCCTCCCCCTCCGCGGTGACGACCAGCGTGTACTTCTCATCCGATCGCAGGAACAGGATGTCGTCGACCGGGATCAGCTTCAGCGTCGAGCCCACCGAGGCTCGGATCCATTGCAGCGGTCCGGTGTCGGTCGCCAGGCCGCCGGCCGTCGGCACAGGCGCGCCCGGCGGACGGGCCATGCGCCGGGCGAGCTCGTCGATGACGGCTTCGAGCGCCGCCTGACTCCCCTCCGCGCGCGATCGCCGGGGCGATTCGGCCAGACGCTCCTTGAGCCGCCCGACCGTGTCGGCAAGGCGAACCTCGTCGACCGGTTTGACCAGGTAGTCGATCGCGCCGCGCTCGAAGGCCTGCAGCGCATATTCCTCGAAGGCGGTCACGAACACCACCTGCGCCTGGCGCGCGATCTGCCGCGCCGCTTCCATCCCGTTCAGGCCCGGCATGTGGACGTCGAGGAAGGCGATGTCGGGCCGATGGACTTCGAACATCTCGACCGCCTCGCGTCCGTTGCGCGCCTGCGCGACGACGCGCAACTCCGGCCACAGCAAGCCGAGACTGCGCTGCAGGCTGTCGCGGAGCAGCGGTTCGTCATCGGCGATCAGGGCCGTCGGCGCGTGGGCGGAGTGGGTGGAGGAGCTCATGTCATTGCGGCGTGAAGCGCAGTTCGGCGCACAGGCCGTGCGGCAGATTCTCGGTGAGCGCCAGCGTGGCGCCGAGGCCGTAGAACAGCGTCAGCCGCTCGCGCAGGTTGCGCAGTCCGGTGCCGCTGCCCATGCTCTGCGTCATGCCGACACCGGAATCGCTGACCCACAGCCGGACCTGCCCGTCGTGCAGCGCGCCGCCGACCTCGATGCGGCCACCCTCCTCGCTCGGATCGATGCCGTGGCGCACGGCGTTCTCGACCAGCGTCAGCAGCGCCATGGGCGGAAAGCGCAGGCCGCCGAGCGCCGGCGGCAGCTCGACGACGTAGTCCAACCGGTCCGGCATCCGCAGATGCATCAGCTCAAGGTAGGCACGGACCAGCGCCACCTCGTCCGACAGCGTCGTGGCATCGCCTTGCAGCCTCGGCATCGCCGCACGCAGGTAGGCGATCAGGCTCCGCAGCACCGGTGCGGCTTGCGGCGAACCGGTCTCCACCAGCGCACGGACATTGGCCAGCGTGTTGAACAGGAAATGCGGCTCCACCTGCGCTTGCAGCAGCCGCAGGCGGGCGTCCAGCGCCTGGCGCTCCAGCTCGCTCCGTTCGAGCTCGAAGCTGAGCGCCTGGTTGCGGGCTTCGGCGTCCCGCTGGCGGTAGAGCGCGCCCATCGCCAGCAGCGGCCCGACCACCAGGCCCGAACCCGCAATCCAGAGGAAGCCGAGCATCCGGGATTCGGACTCGACGAAGCTGGAAAAGTCGCCGCCGACGGCGACCATGTAGACCGCCAACGTGGCCAGCGGCACCGCCGCCGCCACGACGACGACCTGGAACAGCCAGCGCGCCCACCAGCGCGGCAGACGGCGCGGCCACTGCCCCGCCGCGGAGAACGCCAGCAGCGCCAGCATGCCCACGAACATCGTCCGCCCCAGCAGGACCGGGAACGGCGTGATGAAGATCGGTTGCAGCGCCAGCGCGAAGACGGTGGCCAGCGCCAGGGCCAGCAGGACGCGCTGGGGCGTCAGGTAGGAGACGAAACCATGCCAGGCCGGGTGCGGAGGCTCGACGGGGCTGACAGGGAGGACCGGGGTCGACATGCCCGCACGATAGCGGGCCCGCCGCGACGATCCAAGCGCGGGCCGGCTCTCACGCGACGAAGCACGGGATGGGCCGCTTGAGCCACGAAGACCGGGCCGGCAATCGCCCCCCACTCGCGGCAGCGTGGTCAAGAAATCTTCGAACAGCCTGTCGTCGGACAGGGGGGCGTCGGAGAAGTCGTCGGAGCAGTCGTCGGACAGGCCGTCCTCGAACGGGCCGGCCGCGTTCATGCGTACATCCCGATCCGGCACATCACCGCTTCCTTGCCGGCATTGATGGCGAAGCGCAGCGCCTCCGCCGGCGTCGCCCAGCCGTAGCCGCCGGCCAGGTTCTCGTCACGGAAGGCCTCGCGCTTGTTCACCGCCTCGCTGTGCCCCGTCCGCACCACGACGACCGCCGCCACATAGCCGAACTGGCGCGGACGTTCGATCGCGCCGGCATAGATGCGGTAGTCCCCGGTCTCGATTTCGGCGAAGTGCATGGCTGACTCCTTCAACGACAGGCAGCTCGTCGGGAGCCGCGATGGAGTCGACTGTGCGCGCTGCAACGCGCGATGCATACCCAACTGAGGAGGGCCCTCGGAAGGGGGAGTCCGTCCCGGATCCCCCCAATCGGGCGATGGGCCCGGGCTTCAGTTCAGAACTGGTTGTTCGCGATCGAGGTGTACTCGCGCAGCTCGGCTTCGACGACGCGCTTGGGCGGCACGTCCGCCGGGCGCTGGCCCAGCGTGGGATGGAGGACGTCGTAGGCCCGACGCTCCGACGGCGAAATCACGCCGTTCTGGTCGGAATCGGCTTCGGCATACACCAGGTTGGGCACCAGGCTGATCGGCTCGGGGAACTTCTCGTCCTCGGACACCACGGCGGCCCGGGCATTCGACGGCTGGAAGGAGGTGCTCTGCGCCGTCACGGTCGTGGGGGCGGCCGGCGCCGGTGCCGGTGCCGGCGCTGGAACTGAGGCCGTTTGGGTCGACGCCACTTGAGCGGGCGCCGTTTGAGCGGACGGCGTTTGAGCGGACGGCGTCTGAGCCGGCGACGCCGTGCCGGAGGCCGCCAGGCTGGTCGCCTGCGGGGACAGGCTCACCACGGCGGACGCCTCGGCCTGCGAAGCGGTCGAGGGGTCGTAGACATCGGCTTCGCGCACGCGGGCCGACTGCCCGGTGCTCGCACCGGGTCCGTTCACATTCGTCGAGTTGTTCAGGGCAGCAATCATGGCGAGCCTCCCGCGAGGTGTCCGCACATTTCGGCCAGCGGATGCCGGGACCGGGACACGTCCCGGGCCAACGCCCTTTCAGGGCATGATCGGTTTATCGGCGGGCGATCTCCGGACTTTAGGCCTCAGTCCGCGCCTTTCGCACTTTCTTGATAGGGATAAACCCCTAATCCCGTGCGGGAAGGAGCTTCGAGCCCGCAAGCCCACTCACCGGAAACCCCTGTCGCCTTCGGTTAAATTGCAACGCATGGGTCTCCGCTCCTTCGCAACCGCTCACATTCCAGGTCTGACCGGACTGGCAGGCCCCAAGGCCACGCCGGACACGGCCGCCGAGGCGTCCTCGTTCGACGCGCTCGTGGATCGCCTGCACTACCTCCCCAAGGCCGACGTCAAGCGCATCCGGGAGGCCTACAAGTTCGCGGACGAGGCCCATCTGGGCCAGTTCCGGGCCAGCGGCGAGCCCTACATCACCCATCCGATCGCCGTCGCCGGCCTGTGCGCCGACTGGCGCCTGGACGCGCAGGCCATCATGGCCGCGCTGATGCACGACGCGATGGAGGATTGCGGCGTCACCAAGACCGAGCTGATCGAACGCTTCGAGGCGCCGACCGCGGAACTGGTCGACGGCCTGACCAAGCTGGACAAGCTGCAGTTCTCGACCCGCGAGGAATCGCAGGCGGAGAGCTTCCGCAAGATGCTGCTGGCGATGGCGCGGGACGTCCGCGTCATCCTGATCAAGCTGGCCGACCGCCTGCACAACATGCGCACGATGCAGCACATGGCGTTCGACAAGCGACGACGCATCGCCCGCGAGACGCTCGACATCTACGCCCCCATCGCCCACCGGCTCGGCCTCAACGAGATCTACCGGGAACTGCAGGAACTGTCGTTCCAGTACATCCACCCGTGGCGCCACGGCGCGCTGGCCAAGGCCGTCACGAAGGCGCGCGGTCACCGGCGCGACCTGGTGTCGCGCATCGAGCGCGATGTGCAGAAGGCCTTCGCCGAGGCCAACCTGCGCGTCGAGATCCAGGGCCGCGAGAAGACGCTGTTCAGCATCTACAAGAAGATGAGAGAGAAGCACCTGAGCTTCGCGCAGGTCAGCGACATCTTCGGCTTCCGCGTCATCGTGCAGGACCTGCCGCAGTGCTACTGGTCGCTGGGCGTGCTGCACCAGCTCTACAAGCCGCAGCCGGGCCGCTTCAAGGACTACGTCGCCATTCCCAAGCCCAACGGCTACCAGTCGCTGCACACGACGCTGGTCAGCCCGCTCGGCACACCGGTGGAGTTCCAGATGCGCACCGAGGCGATGCACATGGTCGCCGAGAAGGGCGTGGCCGCGCACTGGCTGTACAAGAGCAAGGGCGACGCCAAGGGCGCGCAGCAGCTGGGATCGCGCTGGCTGCAGTCGCTGCTGGACATCCAGGACGAAACCCGCGACGCGACCGAATTCCTGGAGCACGTCAAGATCGACCTGTTCCCGGACGCGGTCTACGTGTTCACGCCGAAGTCCAAGATCATGGCGCTGCCCAAGGGCGCGACGCCGGTGGACTTCGCCTACGCGATCCACTCGGACGTAGGCGACCATTGCGTCGCCGCCAAGGTCAACGGCGAGCCCGTGCCGCTGCGCACCGAGCTGCGCAGCGGGGACGTGATCGAGGTGGTCACCGCCGCCGGCGCGCGGCCGAATCCGGCCTGGCTGAGTTTCGTGCGCACCGGCCGGGCACGCTCCAAGATCCGGCACTTCCTGAAGAACCTGGAGCAGGAGGAATCCCGCGAGCTCGGCCACAAGATGCTGGCCCAGGCGCTGCGCGCCGAAGGCCTGGCGCTGCCCAGCCTGCAGCCCGAGGACGAGACCGCCGCCGCGCTGTGGCAGGACCTGGCCCGCTGGGCGGGCAACCGGCATGTCGACGAGCTCCTCGTCGAGATCGGCCTGGGGCGCAAGATCGCGACGATCGTCGCGAAGAAGCTGGCGCGCACGCTGTCCGACCAGGGCCAGCGGCCCGACGCGGTGCTGCTGACGATGGGCCGTTTCGCCACCGATGACGCACCGGCGCAGGGTCAGGTCTTGATCGACGGCAGCGAGGGCGCATCGGTGCGGCTGGCCACCTGCTGCCGGCCGATTCCTGGCGACGACATCAAGGGCTATCTCGGCCGCGGCGAGGGGCTGGTGGTGCACACGGCCGAGTGCTCGGTCGGAAGACGCCTGTTCCAGCGCGACAGCGAGCACTGGATCGCCGTCGGCTGGGGCGAGGAACTGAGCCGCAGCTTCGAGGCGGAGGTCGGCGTGCTGATGCGCAACGGCAAGGGCGTGCTGGCGCAGATCGCGACCGCCGTCAGCAGCGCCGAGGCCGACATCACCCACATCGCGATGAGCGACGACTCCCAGCAGCGCGAGACGGCGGAGATGACGCTGCTGCTGGCGGTGCGCGACCGGCTGCACCTGGCCGACGCGCTGCGCACGCTCAAGCGCTCGAGCGCCGTGATGCGCGCGTGGCGCGTGAAGCCCTGATCAGGCGCCGGGCTTGGCGGGCGTCGGGTAGCGGACCTCGACAACCTCGATCGGCTCCACGCCGACCGGCGTCACCAGCTGCAGTTCATCGCCCTCGCGCGCCTTCAGCAGCGTGCGCGCGATCGGCGACACCCAGCTCACCTCGCCCGCCAGGCTGTCCGACTCGTCGATGCCCTTGATGGTGATGGTCCGCTCCTCGCCTTTCGAATTGGCGTAGGTCACGGTCGCGCCGAAGAACACCTGGTCGCTGCCGTGATGGGCGCTGGGGTCGACGACCTCGGCGATGTCCAGCCGCTTCGTCAGGAAGCGCAGACGGCGGTCGATCTCGCGCAGCCGCTTCTTGCCGTAGAGGTAGTCGCCGTTCTCCGAGCGGTCGCCGTTCTTCGCGGCCCAGGAGACGATCTCGACGATCTTGGGACGCTCGACGTCCAGCAGCTGCATGAACTCGGCGCGCAGCCGGGCGTAACCCTCCGGCGTCATGTAGTTGCGCGAGCCCTGGGGCAATGCGGGCAGCGACGGGCCGTCGTCATCGTCGTCGCTCTCGGATTCCTTCGTGAATGCCTTGCTCATGAGGCTATTGTGTCGCGCACCGGGCCTGCCCTGATCGTGTCGTCGTCCAGCGGTCCGGAGAATCAGGCCCCAACACGCTATGGTGTGACGACTCCACATCCCCAGGGAAGGCGCGGCATGAACGACACCACGGACCCGGGCGCGAGCGGGCCCTTGAGCGGATTGCGAATCGTCGAGTTCGCCGGCATCGGCCCCGCGCCCTTCGCAGGGCTCGTGCTGGCCGATTTCGGCGCCGATGTGACCGTCGTCGAGCGCCCGGGCGGCGAAACCCGGCTCGGTGGCGGCGCGGCGCTGCATCGCGGCAAGACCGTCGTGCAGGCGGATCTGAAGTCACCCGCCGGGCTGGCACGGGTGCGCGAGATCGTCGCCGGCGCCGACGCGCTGATCGAAGGCTTCCGGCCGGGCGTGATGGAAAGGCTCGGGTTGGGCCCGGACACGCTGTTGGCGGCCTACCCCAGGCTGGTTTACGCCCGGCTCACCGGTTGGGGCCAGACAGGGCCGATGGCGCAGCGTGCCGGCCACGACATCAACTATGTCGCGCTGAGCGGCCTGATGCCCTTCGCGGCGCGTCCCGGCCAGGCTCCCGCGCTACCGGCCACCCTGCTCGGCGACATCGGTGGCGGCGCGTTGACGATGCTCTTCGGACTGATGTGCGCGTTGTGGGAGTCGCGCCTTTCAGGCCGGGGCAGGTCGTGGACGCGGCGATCGTCGACGGCGTCGGCTACATGGGGACCCTCATCCAGGCGCTGCGCGCCGGCGGCCGGTGGGACGACGATCCGTCGCGCAACCTCTTCCTGCATCGCTCGCATTTCTACGATTGTTTCGAATGCGCGGACGGTCGCTGGCTGTCGCTGGGGGCGATCGAAGCGCCCTTCCAGCAGAAACTCATGGCGCGGCTTGGCCTCCCGGCGACATCCCAGGACGATCCCGCGCATTGGCCGGCTTTGCGCGAGGCGGTCGCCGCGCGGATCCTGCAGGAGCCGCTCGCGCACTGGGTGGCTGCGTTCGAAGGAAGCGACGCCTGCGTCGCACCGGTACTGACCGCCGCTGAAGCGCCCTTGCATGCCCATCAGCAGGCCCGCCGCAACTTCTTCATGCAGGACGGACTGGCGTGGCCGATGCCGGCACCGAAACTCTCCCGCACGCCAGCCCGGCCAGGTCCTCCGGTCCCCGAGAACGATCTCCCGCAGGAGTTATTCGGTGCGGACGATATTCGCCCAAGATAATCCCCCGCGGTCATTCAATCTGTCTCGCGAATGGATTCACGGGGAATCAGCGGAAATCCGAAAATGCGTCGGACAAAGAAAAACGCCAGCGTCTTTCAACGCTGGCGTTTCGATTTGGTGCGGCTGGCAGGATTCGAACCCACGACCCCTTGGTTCGTAGCCAAGTACTCTATCCAACTGAGCTACAGCCGCTCGACTTTTACTGATCAGGAACCGCCGTCGTGGAAGCGATCCCAGGTTTTTGTTGTTACTTTTTCTTTTGCTTGCCGAATCTCCGGTGACCCGGACATTCAACAGTTTTTCTGGTGCGGCTGGCAGGATTCGAACCCACGACCCCTTGGTTCGTAGCCAAGTACTCTATCCAACTGAGCTACAGCCGCTGAAAGACTGCGACTATAGCATGCGTTTTTGCGGGTCTGCAAGTATCTCGGCGAAAAATCATTCCATCGACCGGGCTGCGTCCCACGCGAACCCTCAGCCCAAGCGCGCGGCGGCTTCGTAACAGCGGGCGCGGCGTTCCGCGTCGTCGTCCTGGTCCGCCATCTCGGCCAGTCGCAGCCAACTGCGGCGACGCGCGTTGACCGTCAATTCGCGGTCCTCGGCGGCCTGCTCCAACATCAGGCGCGCCTTGCCCCACAACTGCCGTTCCGCCAGCGCGTGGCCCAGCGCGAACGCCATCATGCCGTCGCGGGGGAAGCGCTGCACGGCGCCCTCCAGCCGCTGCAGCCACTCCGGCCCCAGTCCCGGCATGCACAGCACCAGCGCCTCGGCCAACGCCTGGCGTTCGTCCGAGCCCTGCTCGGCGATCGATTCCCAGAAGGGCCGCAGCCAGCCCCGACCGTCCTCCGGCGCCCCGAGACCGGCCGCGCAGTTCGCGGCGCGCGAGGCCACGAACACATCGCGCCGATCCGACGCGTCCAGTTGCTGCCAGATGCCGCGCAGTTGATCGATGTCGCGCGCGGTGTCCAGCGCCTCGCAGGCGAGCGAGCGCAGCAGTCCCTGCGCCGCCGCCTTCGAGAAGCCCTGGTGCTTGGCCAGCAGGCGCGCGGTACGCAGCGCCTCGAGCGGCTCGTGCGCGAGTCGGCTGCCCTGCAGCTTCAACCGCAGCGCCTGCGTGCGGCGCGCGACACCCGGCGTGAGTTCCCCGAGCAGCCCCAGCGCGCGCGGCGCGTCGCGATCGTCGAGCGCCCATTCGGCGGCCAGCAATCTCGCGCCCTCTTCCTGCACGCGGGCACCGGCCGTCGCCGCCGCCACCTGCAGGGCCTGACGGAGGTGCTCGTCGCGGTTGCGTCTGTCCTGCAGCCGGTGCGCGCTCTGTGCCGCCACCAGGTGCGCCAGGGCCATGAAGGCGCCATCCTGCGCCAGGTCGGGCGTCTGCGCCTGGATGGCGAGCGCGCGTTGCGCCGCCTTCTGCGCGCGGCTGTAGCGGGCGCCAAAATACTCCGCCCAGGCCTCGCGCAAGGCGATCTGGGCGCTGCGTTCGCGCTGGGCCATCCGCCACAGGCGTGCACGCTTGGGCAGCGTCAGCAGCGCGTCCAATGTCTGCATCAGCGTCATCAGCGCGAAGCAGCCCGCCACCAGCAGCAGCAGGAACAGGTTGAGCGACAGGTCCATGCGCCAGCCGCGCACGTAGAAGCTGGCCAGCGCGTCGTTGTTGCCCAGCATCAGCGCCGCGACCACGGCCGCGACGAACAGCAGCAGAAGCCAGATCACCATGCGCATGGTGATCTCCTCAACGCGCGACCGCGCTCAGCGCGGCCAGCGTGTCGTCGGGGCGCGGCACGCTCACCTGACGGGACTGGCCCTGCACCTGGCGCAGCAACTCCGTCGTCTGGGTCAGCTTGCGGGAACGCGCGTCGAAATAGCGGTCCAGCATCGCCTGCGCCTCGCGCAGGTCGACCTGCGCGGTGTCGAACTGCCGGCTGAGCAAGGCCAGTCGCGCGTTCAGCAGCCGCAGCTTGAGGTTCTCACGCAGGAAGAAGGACTGCTCGGGCGCGATCAGCGCCGCCTCGGGGTGCTCGATGCGCGTCACGCGCAGCAGACCGCGGGCCTCGCGCCAGACATCGCCGGACAGCGTCGTCCAGCGCTCGCCGGCCTGGTCCCAGAGGCGGGTCCACCAGCCAGGTTCACCGTCCCCGTCGGCCTGCGAAGCGACCGACGATGTCCCGGAGGCTGGCTTGCGCGGCGCGGCGGTCTTCACGGCGACGGGCGACGGGGTCGGGTGTTGCGCGGCCGGAGCACCCGACACGGCGGTCGCGCCGGAGGGATCCTGTCCCGGCTGGGCGACCGCCAGCAGCGGGAGGTCGTCGACCTGGCGCACGACCTCGTCCAGCTTGATCGTCAGCGTCGACACGTCGACGACGCTGACCGCCTTGATGCGTTCCATGTCGCGCGTCACGGCGCGGCGGACGCCTTCCAGGCGCGGTTGCTTGTAGCGGCCCAGCCGCTCGTCGGCCTGTCGCAGCGCGGCCACCAGCGGTTCGGCGCTGCCGGTGATGGTGCTCTGCTGCATCGCGACCCGCAGCGAGGCCTCAATGTCACCGACGACGTTCTCGTCGCGTGAGCGGTTCATCGACTGCATCAGCGTCTCGAGCTGCTCGCGCTGCACGGCGACCTCGGACAGGCGCGCGTCCAGCAGCGCGACCTTGGCCGCGGTGTCGCGGCTGAGGTCCTGCGCCTGACGCGCCTGGTCGCGGGCGATGTTGGCTTCGCTCTGGCTGCTGTCCTGGCGCCGGACCAGCTCCTGCTCGACCTGCTTGAGTCGCTGCTGGCTCTGCCAGGCCAGACCGAGGGCCAGCAGGGCCACCAGACCGACGCCGGCCACGACGGCCTGGGTCAAGGTGGCGCCGGATTGCCGGGCGGGCTTGTGGGTCGACGAAACGTCGGCTGCGGGGGTGGTGGTCTCGCTCACGTCGGCGATTCTAGGGTGGACCCTGACAGCATCCGGAACCCGGCCGCGACGGCCTCCGCTTCCGGTCGCACCAAAACCACATGCCCCACCCCGAGGGCTTGTGCGCGGGCCGCGATGCGTTCGTGGGTCGCCAGCGCCCGGACGTGTCCCCAACCGGGGAGAGACGGGTCGCCACGCCCCCCCTCGACGGTCTCCACCCGCGTCCCCTTTTCGAGGGCCTCCAGGTGGCCGATCGCCTCCGAACTGCTGAAGAGCCAGACATGGCGCTCCGGCGCGGCCATCGCCGCGCGCAGCAGCGCGGCGGTTTCCTCCGACAGTCGGGGGCAGGTCCGGCGGTAGACGCTGACCGCCTCCACCTCCGCGCCGGCGTCGCGCAGCCGGTCACCCAGCCATTCCCGCCCGCCATCGCCGCGCACCAGCAGCGCACGGCGGCCGGACCAGTCCGAGCCCGCGACGCGGACCAGTTCCGGCCAGAGGTGTTCCGAGTCGAGGCTGTCGGATGCCGCCGGCGGTTGGACAAGGCGCGCCTGCGGCACGCCGCGCTCGACCAGTGCCCGCGCGCTGCCGGGGCCGACGGTCGCCGCCCAGGTCCGTTCTGGCCAGGCGGCCCCGGCGGGACGATGGTCGAAGAAGTGCTCCACCGCGTTGGGACTGACGAACATCGCCAGCGCCATGGCCGGCAGGATCGACCAGGCGGCCGCGATGGGCGCCGGATCATCAGCCGGTTCGATCTCGATCAGGGGCAGCGCGTCGGTCGGCACCCCCAAGGCGGCCATGCGTCTCGCCCAGTCGTCGGCCTGGGCCCGCGGACGGGTCAGGATCAAACGGACCGGGGCGACGGCGCCCGGCATCAGACGTCCTTCAGGTACGCGGCAGCCCCGAGCTCGCGCAGCGCGGAGGCGGCGGCGATGCCCAAGGCCTCGGCGGCCTCCAGGTCCGCCACCGCCGCCTGCGCGCCGGACCGCAGCAGCGCCCGCTCCGGCTCGACCGGATGTCCCAGGGCGACGGAGAGCGTCAACTGGCCATCGGCCGTCCAGACCGCGTGCGCGGCCAGCGGCATCGAGCAACTGCCGCCGAGTTCGCGCGAGACCGCGCGCTCCGCCGCGGCGGCCAGCCACGTCGGCCGGTGCGCCAGCGCCTCCAGATGCGCGCTCAACGGCGCTTGACCCGCACGGATCTCGATGCCCAGCGCGCCCTGCCCCGCGCACGGGATCATCTCGTCGATGTCGAAGTACTGGCGGATGCGGCCGTCCAGGTTCAGGCGCTTCAGGCCGGCGGCGGCGAGCACGATCGCGTCGTACTGGCCCTCGTCGAGCTTGCGCAGCCGCGTGTCGAGGTTGCCGCGCAGCGGCTCGATGCGCAGGTCCGGGCGCAGGTTCTTCAGCTGGGTCACCCGGCGCAGGCTGGACGTGCCCACGCACGCGCCTTGCGGCAGCGCCGCCAGGTTCGCGTACGTCGACGACACGAGCGCGTCGCGCGGGTCCTCGCGTTCCAGCACCGCCGCGAGCACGAAGCCCGGCGGCAGCTCCATCGGCACATCCTTCAACGAGTGCACCGCCAGCTGCGCGCGGCCGTCCTCGAGCGCGGTCTCCAGCTCCTTCACGAACAGGCCCTTGCCGCCGACCTTGGACAAGGTCCGGTCCAGGATCTGGTCACCGCGCGTCGTCATCCCGAGCAGCGTCACGTCCAGGCCGCGTGCACGCAGCAGCGCCTGCACATGTTCCGCCTGCCAGAGCGCCAACCGGCTCTCGCGCGTGGCGATCACGAATTCTTGGTTCATGGGCCGGCATGCTAGCCGAGCGGATGCGCCTGTCGTCCCTCCATGGAGGGAAGCTCGTTTGCCGCGAAGCGTCGCTTGCGCGATCCCGGAGCAAATCGCGGCGCGCGCGCCACGCCAGGCCACGCCAACGGGCGAGCCGCGCACGAAGAAACTGCTAAAGTCAACCGAAGGTAACTTCGTTACATCACCCCTCCCCCGGTCCCTGACGAACCTCTGACGCCGCCATGCCCGCCAGTACCACCCCGCCTCCTCGAAGTCCCGCGCCAAGGCCCGCGCCAAGCCGGCGGCAACACCTGCCCCCAAGACGACGCCGAAATCGACGCCCAAATCGACACTGAAGTCGGCGCCGAAGTCGACGAGCCAGGCGGTCGCCAAGCCTGCCGCCAGGCCCACCCTCAAGGGGACGACGGGCACCCGTTCGATCAGGACGATCAAGGACAAGAACCAGCCGCTGATGGACGACATCCGCCTGCTGGGCCGCATCCTGGGCGAGGTGATCCGCGAGCAGGAAGGCCGCGAGGCCTACGAACTGGTGGAGCGCGTGCGTCAGCTGTCGGTGGCCTTCCGCCTGAAGCGGGACACCCAGGCCGGCAAGCAGATGGACAAGCTGCTCAAGGGCCTGTCGGGCGAGCAGACGGTGAGCGTGATCCGCGCGTTCAGCTATTTCTCGCACCTGGCCAACATCGCCGAGGACCGCCACCACGTGCGCCGCCGCGAGGTGCACGAGCGCGAGGGCTCGCTGCAGCCGGGATCGCTGGGCTATGCGCTGGAGCGGCTGTTCGACGCCGGCGTGCGGCCGGCGGAGGTCGCGAAGACGCTGGCGCACGGCTTCGTGTCGCCGGTGCTGACGGCCCACCCGACCGAGGTGCAGCGCAAGAGCATCCTGGACGCCGAACGCGCCGTCGCCGAACTGGTCGGCGCGCGCGACCGCCTGCACACCGAGCGCGAACTGGCCGCAAACGAACTCCTGATCCGCGCCCGCGTCACGCAGCTGTGGCAGACGCGGATGCTGCGCTACTCGAAGCTGACCGTCGCCGACGAGATCGAGAACGCGCTGAGCTACTACCACGCGACCTTCCTGCGCGAGATCCCCAAGCTCTACACCGAGCTGGAGGAGGCGCTGCCCGGCGAGGACGTGCCGCCCTTCCTGCGCATGGGCCAGTGGATCGGCGGCGACCGCGACGGCAATCCCAACGTCACCGCGGACACGATGCGCCTCGCGCTGCGCCGCCAGAGCGAGCTGGCGCTGCGCCACTACCTGACCGAGATGCACGAGCTGGGCGCGGAGCTGTCGATCTCGCTGCGCCTGGCGGGCGTCACGCCGGCGATGCAGGCCCTGGCCGAGCGCAGCCCCGACCAGAACGAGCATCGGATGGACGAGCCCTACCGGCGCGCGCTGACCGGCATGTACGCGCGGCTGGCGGCGACGCTCGAGTCGCTGACCGGCACCGAGGCGCTGCGCCACGCGGTCGCGCCGCAGGACCCGTACCTGTCGCCCGAGGAACTGCTCGCGGACCTGCGGATCATCAAGGAATCGCTCGAGCACCACCATGCGCACGCGCTGATCGCGCCGCGGCTCAAGCCGCTGATCCGCGCGGTGCAGGTCTTCGGCTTCCACCTGGCGACGCTGGACCTGCGCCAGAGCAGCGACCAGCACGAGCTCACCATCGTCGAGCTGCTGAAGACGGCGCGCGTCTGCGAGGACTACTCGGCACTCGGCGAGCAGGAGCGCCGCGCGCTGCTGATCGACCTGCTGAACCAGACGCGCCCGCTGCGGGTGCTGGGCGTCGACTACAGCGAGCGCACGCTGGGCGAGCTGGCGATCTTCGAGACCGCGCGCGAGTCGCTGAAGCGCTTCGGCCGCGAGGCGCTGCGCCACTACATCATTTCGCACACCGAGGACGTCAGCGACCTGCTGGAGGTCCAGCTGCTGCTCAAGGAAGTCGGCCTGCTGCGCGGCACGCTCGACGGCGACGCGGTCAGCGACCTGATCGTGGTGCCGCTGTTCGAGACCATCGCCGACCTGCGCAACGCGCCCGGCATCATGCGCGGCTTCTACGAGCTGCCCGGCATGGCCGCGCTGGTGCGGCGCTCCGGCGGCGAGCAGGACATCATGCTGGGCTACTCCGACTCCAACAAGGACGGCGGCGTGTTCACCAGCAGCTGGGAGCTGTACCGCGCCGAGATCGCGCTGGTGAAGCTCTTCGACGAACTGCGCCAGCAGGGACCGCTGACGCTGCGGCTGTTCCATGGTCGCGGCGGCACGGTGGGCCGCGGCGGCGGTCCGAGCTACCAGGCCATCCTCGCGCAGCCGCCCGGGACGGTGAACGGGCAGATCCGGCTCACCGAGCAGGGCGAGGTCATCAACTCCAAGTACGCCAACCCGGAGATCGGCCGGCGCAACCTGGAGACGCTGGTCGCCGCGACGCTCGAGGCCACGCTGCTGCATCCCACCAAGCAGGCGCCGCAGGCCTTCATGACCGCGGCGCAGGCGCTGTCGGACGCGAGCTTCGCGGCCTACCGCGGGCTGGTCTACGACACGCCGGGCTTCGCCGACTTCTTCTTCGCCACGACACCGATCCGCGAGATCGCCGAGCTCAACATCGGCTCGCGTCCCGCCTCGCGCAAGGCGACGCGCGCGATCGAGGACCTGCGGGCGATCCCGTGGGGCTTCAGCTCGGGGACAGTCGCGCATCACGCTGCCGGGCTGGTGCGGCTTCGGCTCGGGCATCCAGGACTTCCTCGGCAAGGACAAGGCGGGCCGCGACGAGAAGCTGGCCCTGCTCAAGCGCATGCACAAGCAATGGCCGTTCTTCAAGACGCTGCTGTCCAACCTGGACATGGTGCTCGCGAAGGCGGACCTGGACATCGCGCGCCGCTACCTGGAGCTCGTCGAGGACAAGCGCCTGGCCAAGCGCATCTTCGGCGCGATCGAGACCGAGTTCGCGCGCACCGAGGAAGCCATCGCGCTGATCACCGGCGAGAGCGGCCGCCTCGCGGCCAATCCGGCGCTGGCCCGTTCGATCGAACACCGGTTCCCCTACATCGATCCGCTGAACCACCTGCAGGTCGAGCTGATGCGGCGCTACCGCGCGATCCCGGCGGAGAAACGCGCGGAGGATCCGCGGCTGGAACGCGTCCAGCGCGGGATCCACCTGTCCATCAACGGCATCGCGGCGGGCTTGCGCAACACCGGCTGAGGTCGCGCGGGCCGGTGCGTCAGCGCTGGCCTGCCAGGGCCTCCCGCACGGCGGCGACCTGCCGTCTCGAGACGGCGAGCCATTCATTCACATGGGCGATCCGCACCGCCCATCCGAGTTCGCCGCCGTTGTCGCCATCGCCGTCGGCGGGACCGTCGGTCGGCACGTGGCGCTCAAGCTCGCGCACCGCCGACCGCGCGACCAGCGCGTTGCGATGCACGCGCAGGAAGCGGTCGCCCAGGCGCTGCTCCAGATCGCTGAGCGAGCCGTCCATGACATGGCTCTGCGTCGCGGTGCGCAGCGTGAGGTACTTGAGCTCGGCCTTGAAATAGAGCACTTCCGCCAGCGGCACGCGCAGCAGCCGTCCGCGCTCGGTGATGTTGATGACGGGCGCCTCCGTGCCCGGCGACGATTCCTGGCCGTTGACGTCGCGCTCCTCGCGCGCCTTGGCCGCGGCCCGTTCGTCGATGCGCTGCACGGCTCTCGACAGGCTGGCCTGCAGCCGCTCGCGCCGCACCGGCTTGGTCAGGTAGTCCAGGGCCTCCAGCTCGAAGGCCAGCAGCGCGTGCTGCGCATGCGCGGTGACGAACACGATGGCCGGCGAGAAGGGCCGTCCGCGCAGCGCCTGCGCCAGTCCCAGCCCGTCCAGGCCCGGCATCTGCACGTCCAGCAGGATCAGGTCGCAGGCATGGTCCTTGAGCCATGCCAGCGCCTGGTCGCCGCTGCCGGCCTCGGCGACGACCTCGGCGCGCGGTTCCTCGTTGGCCTCGACGAGGCCGCGCAATCGGAGCCGCGCCAGCGGCTCGTCGTCGACGATCAAGACCCTCAGCGGCGGATGCGTCAGCATGTCCTTCCCTCCCGTCCCATTGCTTTCATAACCCCCGTGATCGTCGCGATGTGCCGCCTCAGCGCGGCATCACGATGCGCACCACGAATCGTCCCTCGCCGGGACCCGCCTCCAGGCGCGCCGCCACGTCGTGCATCAGCCTCAAGCGCTGCCGCACATTGCGCAGCGCCAGTCCGTGCCCCTTGCCGCGCGACGGCAGCCCGACCGTGTTGACGACGCGGATCTCGATCTCGCTGCCGCGCGCGCGCGTCACGATGTCGACATCGCCGCCGCCGTCGTTGGGCTCGACGCCATGGCGCACGGCGTTCTCCACCAGCGGCTGCAGCAGCAGCGGCGGCACGCGCGCTTCTGCGGCATGCGGATCCAGCTGCCAATGCACCGCGCAGCCGGTCGCCGAAGCGCAACTGCTCGATCGCCAGGTAACGTCGCGCCAGTTCGACCTCCTGGTCCAGCCGCACCCCTTCGGCGGTCGGCCCCGCGTCCGCGAGCGCCACCCGGAACAGCTCGGCCAGATCCTCCAGCACCTCCTCGGCGCGGTTCGGATCGACGCGCACCAGCGCGATCGCGGTGTTCAGCGTGTTGAACAGAAAGTGCGGCCGGATGCGCGATTGCAGTTCCACCAGCCGCGCCAGCGCGTCGGCCGGCGCCTGCGCGCGCTCGCGCAGCTTGAGCCAGCCCAGCAGCACCCCCCGCCGCCATCGCCCCCCGCCAGCACCGCCGCGGTGCGCTGCAAGGTGCCCAGCATGCCGATGTCCACGGCCTCCAACAGGAGCGCACCACCGTGTGCGCAGATCGCGCCGAGCCCGATCGGCAGCGTCCATTGCGCCCACTCGGGCAAGCGCGCCAGCACGCGCTTGGCCGCGCACACGATCAGCAGCCAGGCCAGCACGCCGCTCAGCGCCGCGACGGAGGCCCCGCCCATCGACCAGGTCCATTGCGCCACGGTCTCCGAGGTCATCGCCAGCCCCAGCGACAGCACCAGCTGCACGCCCAGCACCGCGCGCAACACCAGGCCGACATGGCAGACGTCGAAGCGCCGCTGCGCGTCGATCAGGCGCGGCGGCTCGGCCGCCCGCGCGTCCAGGCGGGTTTCCTCCCAGGCGGGCTGCATCGGCATCGGCCGGCTGTCCAGCGGTTGCGTGCTCATGGGTTGGGTGGACGGCGCCAGCGCGTCCATCGCCTCCGGCGACGGCTGGGTCGACCGCCACGGGTCCTTCCCGGGCGAGCTCCCGTTCCTTGCCTTCGTGGCCATCGGATCCTCCCGTCCCCGCACTGTCCTGTCCTCTGACTGCAGCCCCTCGGGCGCCACGGCGGCGCCCCTTTAGAATCGGCGGCTCATTCTCACCCAGGCGTCCGCCCGCTTCCCATGCGGATACGCCCGGGGCGCCGCGAAGTCGTAACGCCTTGCAAGCCGATGTCCTCCTCCCCCACTGACTCCTCGTCCACCCCGCCGGTCGCCGACAACCAGCTCGCCAACAAGACACAGGCCTGGTCCGCCCTGTTCTCCGAGCCCGTGAGCGAGCTGGTCAAGCGCTACACCGCCAGCGTCGACTTCGACAAGCGCCTGTGGGCCGCCGACATCCAGGGCTCGCTGGCCCATGCGGACATGCTGGCCGCGCAAGGGATCATCGGCGCCGAGGACCTGGCCGCGATCCAGAAGGGCATGGCGCAGATCCGCGAGGAGATTGCCTCCGGCCGCTTCGAATGGAAGCTGGACCTGGAAGACGTCCACCTGAACATCGAGGCCCGCCTGACCGAGCTGGTCGGGCTGGCCGGCAAGCGCCTGCACACCGGACGCAGCCGCAACGACCAGGTCGCCACCGACGTGCGCCTGTGGCTGCGCGGCGAGATGGACACGCTGGTCGGCCTGCTCGCCGAGCTGCAGCGCGTGCTGGTCGACCAGGCCGAGCGCCACGCCGACGTGATCCTGCCGGGCTTCACCCATCTGCAGGTCGCGCAGCCGGTGGCCTTCGGTCATCACATGCTGGCCTACGTCGAGATGTTCGCCCGCGATGTCGAGCGGCTGCTCGATGCCCGCAAGCGCGTGAACCGGCTGCCGCTGGGCGCCGCCGCGCTGGCCGGCACGAGCTACCCGCTGGACCGCGAGCGCGTCGCGCGCACGCTGGGCATGGAAGGCGTCGCGCAGAACAGCCTGGACGCCGTCAGCGACCGCGACTTCGCGATCGAGTTCAGCGCCGCGGCCGCGCTGATCATGGTGCACATCTCGCGCCTGTCGGAGGAGCTGATCCTCTGGATGAGCCAGGCCTTCGGCTTCATCGCGCTGCCGGACCGCTTCTGCACCGGGTCGAGCATCATGCCGCAGAAGAAGAACCCGGACGTGCCCGAGCTGGCGCGCGGCAAGAGCGGCCGCGTGGTGGGCCACCTGATGGGCCTGATCACGCTGATGAAGGGCCAGCCGCTGGCCTACAACAAGGACAACCAGGAAGACAAGGAGCCGCTGTTCGACACCGTCGACACGCTGAGCGACACGCTGCGGATCTTCGCGGAGATGATGGCCGGCCTGACGGTCAAGGCCGACGCGATGGAGCGCGCCGCGCTCAAGGGCTACGCGACGGCGACCGACCTGGCGGACTACCTGGTCAAGCAGGGCCTGGCCTTCCGCGACGCGCACGAGATCGTCGCGCACGCGGTGAAGACGGCGCAGGCGCAGGGCATCGACCTGTCGGCGCTGCCGCTGGAGTCGCTCCGGCAATTCGATCCGCGCATCGGCGAGGACGTCTACGAGGTGCTGTCGCTGCAGGGCTCGCTGAACGCGCGCAACATCCTCGGCGGCACGGCGCCGGCGCAGGTGCGCGCGCAGGTGGCGCACCACCGCGCGCGCCTGGCGACCACCGATGTGAAGGCTTGAGCATGAGCGCGCTGGCCTGGACCGACGAGCTCGTGCTGAATCAGCCGGAGCTCGACCACACGCACGAGGAATTCGTCGCGCTGCTGAACCGCTATGCCGACACGCTCGATCGTGGCGAGGACGCGCTGCCGGCGTTCAAGGAACTGCTGGCCCACACGGAAGAGCACTTCGCGATGGAGGAACGCTGGATGGCGGCGACCGGCTTCGAGCCGGAGAACTGCCACAGCAGCCAGCACGCGATGGTGCTGAACGTGATGCGCGAGGTCGTGCGCTACGCCGAGGACCTGGGCGACCGCGAGCCGCTGGCGATCGTGCGCACCGAGCTGTCGCAGTGGTTCCCCGGTCACGCCGAGATGATGGACGCGGCGCTGGTCTACACGATGGAACAGCGCGGCTTCGATCCGACGACCGGCGAATGCCGCGACCCGATCCGGGCCGCGGGAAGTGCCGAGGCCAAGGCCGCAGACACCGTGTCGGCCTGCGGGTCGACGAGCTGCGGACATTGACGCCTGCGTCATCGGCCATCGTCGTGTGATCGACGAGGCCCTGGGCGGGTGCCGGACAGGCGCCCGCCCTGCTGACAGCGAGTGTCAGCCGACACGCTCACAATCCCTCGCATGGCCGAGCCGACGCCAGCGTTGCCCGATCGCCTGATCGCCCATCTGGACATGGACGCGTTCTACGCGTCCGTGGAGCTGCTGCGTTATCCGGAGCTCAAGGGTCTGCCGGTGGTGGTCGGCGGCCGGCGCGCCCACACGCCGCAGGAGCGTCCCGACGGCACGCGCGAGTTCTTCAAGCTCGCCGACTACACCGGGCGCGGCGTCGTGACCACGTCGACCTACGCGGCGCGTGACCTGGGCGTGTTCTCCGCGATGGGGCTGATGAAGGCGGCGCTGCGCGCGCCGCAGGCGATCCTGCTGCCGGCGGACTTCGATTCCTACCGGCACTTCTCGCGGCTGTTCAAGGCGGCGGTGCGCGAGATCGCGCCGGTGATCGAGGACCGCGGCATCGACGAGATCTACATCGACCTCACCGACGTGCCCGGCGCGCGCGACGCGGTCGGGCACGACCCGCTGGGCGGCGTGCGGGGGATCGCGCGGGAGATCAAGAATTCGGTGCAGCGCGCGACCGGGCTGACCTGCTCGATCGGGGTGACGCCGAACAAGCTGCTGTCCAAGATCGCCTCGGAGCTCGACAAGCCCGACGGCCTGACGCTGATCATGATGGAGGACCTGCCGACGAAGATCTGGCCGCTGCCGGTCCGGCGCATCAACGGCATCGGACCGAAGGCCGGCGCGAAGCTGGAGAGCCTGGAGATCCACACGATCGGCGAGCTCGCGGCCGCGGCGCCGGAGCTGCTGCTGCAGCATTTCGGCGCGGGCTACAGCGCATGGCTGCACCAGGCGGCCTGGGGCCTCGACGAGCGGCCGGTAGTGACCTACAGCGAGCCGGTGTCCATCAGCCGCGAAACGACCTTCGAGCGCGACCTGCATGCCAAGCGCGACCGGCCGGAGCTGTCGCGGATCTTCACCGCGCTGTGCGAGCAGCTGGCATCGGACCTGCAGCGCAAGGGCTACCTGGGGCGCACGATCGGCATCAAGCTGCGCTTCGAAGGCTTCCGCACGGTGACGCGCGACCTGACCCTCGACGCGCCGGTGCAGGATGCGGCCTCGATCCGGCACGCGGCGGGGCTGTGCCTCAAGCGCGTGGACCTGAGCCAACGGCTGCGGCTGCTCGGCGTGCGGGTCGGCAAGCTCAGCCGGCCGGGCGATGTCGAACCGAAGACGCGGGGGCGAGCCGCGCCCGCACCGAAGGACGACTCGCCCGCGAGACCGAAGCCGGAGAACCTGACACTGTTCAGTTGAGGCGCAGTGCGACGCCAGAGTCACCCACCCATGCGCTCGGTCATGAGGATGTGGAAGAGGACGAACGGAAGTTGATATTTCGCAAGACTTGCGTCGACGCCTCCCCCATGCGACCGCGTGCTTGCATTTTGATACGCCCATGGACGCGCACAGTGATCGCTCCAGCAGTCATGAAGAGCGATCCATGCGCAGCCCACTTCCTTCAATTTCCAGCCATTTCCACTTCGAGGGAAAGTCCACCTACGACCGTTGGTTCGGCGTGATCCGAACCACCTTGGGAGGTGGCGGTTTCCTGAGCGTCTGCAGCGGCTTGTTCTTCCCCCAGGGCGTCTACCGAGACCTCGCGGCGATCGCGATCGCCGCAGTGATCACGCTCTGGTTGGACCGCAATGAGCGGAATCGTTGATATGAGAACGGAGCATCAGCAATGCCCGATTTCATCGACGCCTCCATCCACGACGTCCTTTGCGTGGCGATCGCCGCCTTGGCCACCGCCTGGGTCCGCCTTCTGGGAAAGGGATCCGCCGATCGCCCCATCGTGCGTGACCTCTGGGATGGACTCTCGCTCTATCCTTGTCTCTTGATGTCGACGGCCGTGTTGTCGACATCCGCCGTCAGCGCACTGATGACCACCAATCGCGTCTTCATCACCGTCGCCGGCCTTGTCGCTCTGGATGCGGCCATCAGGAGATTGGTGGGAACATCGTCTGTCGGATCAGGCAGTAGGCAAACGCCAGAGCCAGATGCCGACCGCCAGGCAGCAGACGGCGGGTAACCAGGGAACGACCGGCATGACGAGGGCCGAAATGATCGAGCTGATCGCCATCATTCCCCAGGCCATCTGCTTGGCCCGGAGGGGCACCGCACGATTGGCGCGCCACTGGACGATCATCGGCCCGAAACGGGGATGGCCGACCAGCCACGCCTCGCAGCGCGCAGACCCGCGCGCGAAGCAGAACGCGGCCAGCAGCACGAACGGGGTCGTCGGCAAGAGCGGCAGGAAGATGCCGATCACGCCCAGCACCAGGCTCACCGCACCGCCCACCATCCACGGCAGACGGCGCCACAGGGAAGCCTGTTCCAACACACGCACGGTCGCATCATCGACCGCGGCCCCGTAGGCGGCGTCGTAGGCCTCAGGGCGGAGCCCATCGCGAGCTTCGTGGCGGCCCTCGTCGGCAACCGCAGTCAGGCGTCTATCGGGAACTTCGGACATCGCGCCACTGTAGCCGTGCTGTGCGGCGCCGCGGGCGCCCGACATCCGTCGCCCTTGAGGGCCTGGGGTTCCGGACCGCTCCGGACGCTACAGTCGCGCCCATGAGCGACTCCTCGCGCCTCGCCCCTGACGAGCCCCTGGCCGACACCTTGCGCCTGCCCTCGATCGACGGCCTGCTGGCCTTCGAGGCCGTCGCGCGGCTCGGCAGCCTGGAGCGCGCCGCCGAGGGGCTGCACGTCAGCGCAAGCGCCGTCGGCAAGCGCATCGCGACGCTGGAGGAACGTCTCGGCCAGCCGCTGCTGACGCGCAACCCGCTGCGCCTGACCGCCGCGGGCAAGGAGTACCTCGCCCAGGTCCGGACCGCGCTCTCGCTGCTGGCCGCCGTGCCGCTGCACCGGCGCGAGCAGCAGCGTGTCGTCCGGCTCAGCATCTCCAGCCCCCCGACCTTCGCCCGCCAAGTGCTGGTCCCCGCCCTGCCCGGCTTCGAGGCCGAGCATCCGGACATCGAGCTCGAACTGCTGTTGTCCACCCCGTTCCTGGACCAGCCCGCGCCTCCCGCCGAGGTCGAGATCTTCGCCGGCACCGTCCCGGCGGGCGGCGATGTCCTGCTGGTCGACGTCATCACGCCGATGGCCGCGCCGTCGCTGCTCGCGCGTCTGCCCGCCATCCACGCGCCGGCCGACCTGGCCTCGGCCCCGCTGCTGCGCACGCCGCTGCAGCCCTGGCAGCCGTGGCTGCGCGCCGCCGGCCTCGACTGGCCCGAGCCCGCGCAGGGCACGCGCTTCGTCGACCTGGGCCTCACGCTGGAAGCCGCCGCCTGCGGCCAGGGCGTCGTGCTCGGCCGGCCGAGCCTGGCCGCGACCTACCTGCGCAGCGGCGCGCTCAAGCGCCTGTTCGATCTCGCCGTCCCGGCGGCGATGCCGTATGGCTTGGTGAGGCACGCGGACGGCGACGCGGCGCGTTCCTTCGCACGCTGGCTTGTCCAGCATTGCCGGTCGCTGAGCGCTGACGGGGGCACCGACGGGGGCGCCGGTGCGCACGCGGGCTCGGGCGCCGTCTGACCCGCACCGCCCCGGGAACGCCCTGAGTCCGTCGGAACGATCCTCCGACCCGGCCCGCGAAACTTTCCGGTCATGGTCCGCGCGGCTCGCCTAGCATGCGGCGCATGAACGTCATCACCTGCATCGAAGACCTGCGCGTACTCGCGCAGCGCCGTGTCCCGCGGATGTTCTACGACTACGCGGATTCCGGGGTCCTGGACCGAGAGCACCTACCGCGCCAACGAATCGGACTTCCAGTCCATCAAGCTGCGCCAGCGCGTCGCCGTGAACATGGACAACCGCAGCACGGCGACCACCATGCTCGGCCGCCCCGTCGCGATGCCCGTCGCGATCGCGCCGACCGGCATGACCGGCATGCAGCACGCCGACGGCGAGATCCTCGGCGCGCAGGCCGCCGAGGCTTTCGGCGTGCCCTTCACGCTGTCGACGATGAGCATCTGCTCGATCGAGGACGTGGCGGCCCACACGACCGCGCCCTTCTGGTTCCAGCTCTACGTGATGAAGGACAAGGGCTTCATCCACAGCCTGATCGATCGCGCCAAGGCCGCCAAGTGCGAGGCGCTGGTGCTGACGCTGGACCTGCAGATCCTCGGCCAGCGCCACAAGGACCTGAAGAACGGCCTGTCCGCGCCGCCCAAGCTGACGCTGCCCAACCTGATCAACATGGCGACCAAGCCGCGCTGGTGCCTGGGCATGCTGGGCACGCCGCGGCGGCAGTTCGGCAACATCGTCGGCCACGTGAAGGGCGTCGGCGACATGAGCTCGCTGTCCGAATGGACCGCCAAGCAATTCGACCCGCAGCTGAGCTGGAGCGACGTGCAATGGATCCGCGACCGCTGGGGCGGCAAGCTGATCATCAAGGGCATCATCGACGAGGAGGACGCGAAGCTGGCCGCGGCCACCGGCGCCGACGCGCTCATCGTCAGCAATCACGGCGGACGCCAGCTCGATGGCGCGGAGTCCAGCATCCGCGCGCTGCCGCGCATCGTCGACGCCGTGGGCGACCGCATCGAAGTGCACCTGGACGGCGGCATCCGCTCGGGCCAGGACGTGCTCAAGGCTTGGGCCCTGGGCGCGCGCGGCACCTACATCGGCCGGGCGTTCCTGTACGGCCTCGGTGCGATGGGCCGCCCCGGCGTGACCCGGGCGCTGGAGATCATCCACCGGGAACTCGAGCTCACGATGGCCTTCTGCGGCCACCGCGAACTGCGCAACGCGGGTCGCGACATCCTGCTGCCGGGCACGTTCCCGCAGTAAGCGTCCGAATGCAAACGCCCCGCGCGAGGCGGGGCGTTGATCGGAGCGACCGCGAGGATCGCTCAGCCGGAAGACCGCGCCATCACAGCGCGTTCATTTCCTTCAGCAGGCGGTCCGCCTTGTCGACGACCTTCATCTGCCACAGCATGTAGCGCGCATCCAGGCAGATGCTGCGGTTCATGTGGTCGTTGAAGTCCCAGTCGGAGATCACCGCGTCCAGCGTGCCGTCGAACAGCAGGCCGACGAGTTCGCCGTTGCCGTTCAGCACCGGTGAGCCGGAGTTGCCCCCGGTCGTGTCCAGCGTCGCCAGGAAGTTCACCGGCACCGAGTCCAGCGCCTTCACGCCGTACTTGTCGAACTGGCGCGCCTTGATCGCGGCGAGCTGCTCGGCGGGCGCATTGAACTCGCCCGTGCCGGTGTGCTTGGCCACGATGCCGCGCAGCGTCGTGAACGCGGTCCAGGTCGTGCCGTCCACGCCCGGCGTGCGGCCCTTCACCTGACCGAAGGCCACGCGCAGCGTGCTGTTGGCGTCCGGATAGACCGGCTGGCCGCGGCTGGCCTTGAAGTCGATCTCGGCCTGCATCGTCGCGGCATAGGCCTGCTGCAGCTTGCCGGCCAGTTCCTTGTCGCGGTTCTCGCGCGCTTCCTCGTCGGCGTGCAGCGCCACGGCGGCCTTGACCAGCGTGTCGGCGCTCGCCTCGAAGGCGGCGGCATCCCGCGACAGCCAGGCGGTGCGCTCGGCCTTGTCGGTCAGCTTCGTGCCCGCGTACAGCGCATCGACGCGCGCCGTCACGGCCGCCGCATCCATGCCGGCACGCACGCCCAGCGCGTTCAGGAACGCAGCGTTCAGTTGATCCGCCGGCAGGGCCAGGTATTGCGTCAGGAAGTGGCTGACCACCTTCTTCTCGGTGATCTCGTCGAAGCGGCGGTCCACCGTTTCCACGGCCTGCTTGCGACGCAGTTGGTCGCGGTCCTGGTAACCGGCCTTGCGCTCCGCATCGGGCTTCTTGCGCTGCAACGACTGCTCGTACAGGTCGCTCGCGCTCTTGACCAGCGAGGGCGTCGCGTAGCTCAGCAGGAACTCCCGGCGCACGATGGCCTGACGCTCGGCGATCAGGCGCTCCACCTCGACCAGCGACGGACCGTAGGCGGCGCGGCGCTTGGCGTCGGCGTTCACCCAGGTCTTCATCGCGTCGAAGGCCGCCTGCTTGCGCGCGAGGATGTCGCTGCCCGCGTAGCTGGCCATCTGGCCCTGGTAGTTCTTGTAGTAGTTGTTGACGCCGGCGACCGTGTTGGCCAGCTTGATCTCGGCATCGCGGCGGCCCGTGGTCGCCTCCTTGATCAGGTCGAGCTGCTCGCCCATCGCCTTGACGCGATGCGGGAAGTCCCACGAGAACGCGAAGTCGACTTCACTGGGCAGGCGATGACGGTTCGTGCGGCCCGGATAACCGGCCACGGCCACGAAGTCGTTCTCGTTCAGCGGCGTGCTCGCCAGCTTCAGGAACTGCTGCGGCTGGAAGGGCTTGTTGTCCTTGCTGAAGTCCGCCGGCTTGCCGTCCGGACCGACGTAGGCGCGGTAGAAGCTGTAGTCGCCGGTGTGGCGCGGCCACATCCAGTTGTCGGTGTCGCCGCCGAAGACGCCCACGCCTTCGGCCGGCGCGTGGACCAGGCGCACGTCGCGGATCTCGAGCTGCTTGGTCAGCTGGTACATCAGGCCGCCGTAGAACGCGCCCACCGAGCAGCGATGACCGGCGTCCTTCTCGCACGCGGCGACCAGCGACTTCTCGTTGGCCTCGATCGCATCGACGCGGGCCTTGCCCTGCAGCGCGGCGGTCTTCTTGTCGATCACCTTGTCGGTGACGTCGCTCAGCGCGACGGTGACCAGGATGCGGCTGCCGGGCGCGGCCGGCAGTTCATCGGCCAGCGACGCGGCCAGGAAGCCGTTCTTCAGCAGGTCCTTCTGCGGCGTCGAGTTGTACTGGATGCTGCCGAACGCGCAGTGGTGGTTCGTCACCACCAGGCCTTGCGGGGACACGAACGAGGCCGTGCAGCCGCCCAGGCTCACCACCGCGCCCATCGGATACCCCAGCGGCTGCGACAGCCGCGCCGGATCGAATTTCAGGCCCAGGGCCTTCATGTCCTTGGCCACCAGGGGCAGCTGCTGCGGCATCCACATGCCTTCATGCGCCTGGGCGCCGGCCGCGGCGTACAACGCCAGCGCGGCCCACATCAGTCGTTTCATTCGCGGGACTCCTGTCCACCTTCTGAGAAGGGGCGAACCATACACGAGCCCGCCGACCCGTCCCCCGTGCCAATCGGCACCCGGCCCCCATGCCGCATGGCGGGATAACCCGGAGTTCCACTCGGGCTCCACGAGCGTGGGATGGGGAAACCCTGACTCCAAACTTACACTTCCACCCGTCCGGTTTCCCACTCATCGAGGCCGTCCAGGCCCCCCTCTCCCGTCGTCCAGGAGCCCGTCATGACTCTCACGCAGCTCAGCCAGGTGAAGCGCTGGATGGTGATGCACAGCGCCCGCCACCCGGTGGAGCTGGCGGTCTGGAACGTCGTGCTGACGATCTGGATGCTGGGTTTCATGGGCGTTCCGGGCGCGTTATTGATCCAGGCGTGGATCGCACTGCCGTTGTGCCTGATGGCCTGGCTGCTGCCGATGGCCTACACCGGCGGCCGACGCCGGCTGCACCGATCGGGCCGCCTGCGCTGCGACTGGCTGACGGCGCTCTGACCGCCGCCGCACGTCACGCACGTCACGCACGACCCGCAGACCTCGGTGATTCGAAGCCGGCGGAGCCGGTGCCCCTCGGAGCGAATTCCGAGCGGCGAGGAGGAGATTGAGCGGAGAGGGGCACCGGCTCCGCCGGCTTTCGCTCGCCCGATCGACCGCCTCCCGCCTTGACATCATCGTCACTTCTGACGATGATCCGGCGCATGAAGTATCCAGGCGGCAAGGGAAAGACGTACCAGCACGTCATCAACCTGATGCCTCCGCACCGGGTGTACATCGAGACGCATGTCGGCGGTGGCGCGGTCCTGCGCCACAAGCTGCCGGCGGCGCGATCGATCGCCATCGACGCTGACGAGCGGGTCATCGCGCACTGGCAAGGCCTGGCCCTGCCCGGTGTCGAGCTGGTGCATGGCCGCGCGGAGGATTTCCTCGCGCGGCATGTGTTCGAGGGGGATGAGCTGGTCTACGTGGACCCGCCCTACCACCCCGAGACGCGTCGGCAGACGCGCATCTACCGGCACGAATACGACGCCGCAGACCACGAGGCGCTTCTGGCGCAGCTCGCGGCGCTGCCGTGCCGGGTGATCGTGTCGGGCTACGCGCATCCGTCGTACGACGCCCTCCTGCGGGGGTGGCGGACGGTGGCGTTCCGCGCGAAGACCCACACCGACGTGCGGACGGAGACGCTGTGGTTCAACTTCGAACCGCCTGAGATGCTTCACGACAGCCGGCACCGCGGAGCCACCTTCCGCGAGCGCCAGACCCACAAGCGGCGTCTCGAACGCCTTCAAGAGCGTGTCCATGCCATGGATCCGGTCGAGCGCGCCGCGTTCGCCCAATGGCTGAACACCACCTATCCAGCCGCCCAGAGAGGCGGCGTTCCCCTTCTCCCATGACCCAGATCGTTGCCCTCGTCTCCCGCCACGGCTCCCTCCAAAGAGAACTTCCCGATCCCCACCACCTCCTGCTGACCGGCGTGCGCTGGGGCGCCGTCGAGGAATTCCCACCCCCGCTTACTGGACGCAGCAGGCGCTGCGCCGTCGCCTGGAACGCCAGGATGCGACGGCGCCCGCGGCGTCCGGCCGCTCGCTGGCCGAGGAGGTCGGCGCGTCGCTGCTGGGCGGTCCGGGCATCCCGGCCGCCGTGGGCCTCGCCGCGTTCGCGCGCATCCGCGAGCGCGGGGCCTTCGTGCAGCCCGGCGTCTGCGAACTCACGCTCACCGCGTGGCTCAGCGAGCCGCTGCACGTCGAGGGCAAGGCGCTGGGTTTCCGCTTCGCGGCGCAGAAGGCCAGGCACCTCGCGGCGGTGATGCCCGCACTGCTCTCGGCGCCGGACTTCGAGGCCGGCCAGGACGTGCGCAACTGGCTGATGGAACTGCCGGGCGTCGGACCGAAGACGGCATCGGCGATCGTGCGCGGCTGGTCCGCGTCGGAGGACGTCGCGCTGCTGGACGTGCATCTGCTGCGCGTCGGCCAGGTGATGGGCCTCTTCTCGCGCAAGCTGACGGTGGAGCGGCACTACCTCGAGGCCGAGGCGCGCCTGCTCAAGCTGTGCGCGGCGATGGACGTGCGTCCGTCGGAACTGGAGGCGGTCGTCGCGGCGGAGATGAGCCGCTCGCCCGAGACGGCGCGTTTCCTGGTGGATCACCTGAAGGCGACCGAGCCGGGCGCGAAGGCCGCGACTTCGACGAAGGCCCGCGCCATGCGCGAGCCGGAGCAGATCGCGCTGGTGTTCACGGCGTAACCACAGCGCGCCTGCAATCATCCGCTGAGCCGCCGCGTCTACGCCGGCGACAGCCCGCTGACCCTCACCCCGCCAGCTGGAACCTCGCCACCACCTGGCTCAGGCGCGCGGCCTGTTCCTTCAGCGCCTCGGCCGCGGCGGCGGACTCTTCGACCAGCGCGGCGTTCTGCTGCGTCATGCCGTCGAGCTGCGTCACCGCCGCGTTGACTTCCGACAGGCTCTGCGTCTGTCCGCCGGTGGCCGAGGCGATCTCGCGGATCAGCTGACTGACCTGCGTCACCGCGTCGACCACCTGCGTCATCGTCGACCCCGCGTCGCCGACGGCGCGCGAGCCGGTCTCGACCTGCTCGACCGAATCCGCGATCAGCGACTTGATCTCGCGCGCCGCCTGGGCGCTGCGCTGCGCCAGGCCGCGCACCTCGGACGCGACCACCGCGAAGCCCCGGCCCTGCTCGCCCGCACGGGCCGCCTCGACCGCGGCATTGAGCGCCAGGATGTTGGTCTGGAAGGCGATGCCGTCGATCACGCCGATGATGTCGGCGATGCGCCGCGACGACTGCTGGATGCCCGCCATCGTCGAGACGACCCGCCCGACCATGTCCCCGCCGCGGCTGGCCACGCCGGCCGCGTCCTGGGCGATGCGGCTGGCCTCGTCGGCGCTGCTCGCGCTCTGGCGGGCGGCATCGGTCAGCTGGTGCATCGCCGCCGAGGTCTGCTCCAGGCTGGACGCCGCCTGCTCGGTGCGGCTGGAGAGATCGAAGCTGCCGGTGGCGACCTCGCGGCTGGACTCGGCGATCTGATCGGCGCTGGCGCGCACCGTCGACATCGAGGCATGCAGCGCGTCGCGCATCTTGCCCAGCGCCCGCAGCAGGTCGCCAAGCTCGTCCCGGCGAGACGCCGCGGCGATGTCGCGCAGGTCGCCGTCGGCGATCCGGTCGGCCGCGGCCGAGGCCGCGCGCAGCGGCAGCGTCAGCGACCGCGTCAGCAGCCAGCCGACCAGCGCGCCCAGCGCCATGGCGACCGCGACCAGTGTCCAGATCGCGGTCAGCACGACGCGGTAGTCGGCGCGCGCCTGCTCGTGCGCGACATGGGCACCGTCGGTGTTGATCTTCACGAGTTCCGCCTGACGCTGGGTCGCGCCCCGGAACGCGGCGCGTGAATCGCCGCGCAGCAGGGTCACGGCCTCGTCCCGCTGACCGGCACCCAGCGCCGCCACGTAGCGCTCCTGCGTCGTGCGATACACCTGGACCTGGCGTGCGAGATCGTCGAAGACCTGCCGCTCCTTGTCGCTGGAGATGAGCTTCTCGTAGGTCGACAGCAGACCGGGCAGCACGCGCCATTGGTCGGTGAGCCGCGCCGCCTCGTCCGCGATCGTCTTCGGATCGCCGCCGACGAGCATCTGCAACTCCGCGCGGCGCATCTGGTTCATCGATTCGCCCATGGCGCCGAGCGTGCGCGTGCTGGGCAGCCAGTTGGTGGCCAGGTCCTCCACCTTGCCCTCGACCTGCGCCACGCGGCTCGCCGAGAAGGCGCCCATGGCCAGCATCAGCAGCACCAGCAGCGCGAAACCCAGACCGAGCCGCATTCCCACCTTCAAGTCGGACAGCATTCCCATGTGATCCTCCCATCGGCGCCCGTTGTGGCGTCGCCCTCGGAAGCTAGCACCTGTCCGGCGGCATGCACAGCCCCGGTGACAGGGGGCAGCACCGGTCGCACCCGGGGTGGAACGCGCTCAGGGTGGAACACCCTCAAGGGGGAACGCCAGGGGGAACAACGTCGGCGGCATCCGGCTCCGGAACGCTCGCGGGGAGGTCGGCGGGCGACGGCAGGGTCGGGAGGTCCGGGCGGACACCCGGCGGCAGGCGCAGCCAGTAGCGCCGACGCGTCGCCCGTTCGCAGTCGTCGACCGGTGGTGACCAGCGGTCGCTGCGCCAGCGCCACGCGCCGCAGTCCACCGTGTTGAGCAGCAGCGCGTCCGCGGCGAGGTAGCGCGCCACGACGTCCGGCTTCGGATGACCGAAGCGGTTCAGATAACCCGACTGAACCGCCGCCACGCGCGGCGCGACCGCCCCCACGAACGCGACCGTCGACGAGGTCCGGCTGCCGTGGTGCGGCACGACGAGGACCTCGGACCGCAGGCCGTCCCCGCCCTCCTCGCGCACCAGGCGCGCCTCCTGCGGCGCTTCGATGTCGCCGGTCAGCAGCACACGCCGGCCGGACGCCTCGACGCGCAGCACGCAGGAACCGGCGTTGCGCCTGGTCTCCTTGCGCCTCTGGCCCGCGCCATCCGGCTCGCCCGGCTCACCGTCGGCGATCGGCCACAACACCTCGAAACGCACGCCGTCCCAGGTCCATCGCTGTCCGCGCCGGCAACCCTCCCCGCCGGGCACGGCGCCGAGCCGGCGCTCGACCGGCATCCCCGCGAGCAGGCTCGCGGCGCCGCCCACGTGGTCCTGGTCCGCATGGCTGACCATCAGCAGGTCCAGTCGCCGCTCGCCGAGTCCGTGCAGCAGCGGCAGCAGCACGCGCTGCCCGGCATCGGAGCCCGGCCCCCACGACGGGCCGGCGTCGAAGACCATCGTGTGGCCCTGCGTGCGCAGGATCGTGGCGCCGCCCTGGCCGACATCGGGTAGCCAGAGGTCGAGGTGCCCCGGCGCAGGCCGCTCGATGACGGGCCAGAACATCGGCACGCACAGCGCGAGTCCACCCAGCCGCAACCGCCATGGCCACGGCATTGCGAGGACGGCACCGCCGACCAGTCCCAGCAACTGCGCCCACGGCGTCGGCCACGGCAGGTGCCAGACCGCCAGCGGCAGGACGCGCAGCGCTTCCAGCATCGCGTTCATGAGCGCGACGCACCACGCGCCCAGCGTCCACAACGGCGGACACAGCGCGCCGAGCATCGCCAGCGGCGTGATCACGTAGGACACCAGCGGGATGGCGAAGGCGTTCGCCACCAGGCCTACGATGGACAGTTGCTGGAACAGCAGCAGCGTCAGCGGCGCGAGGCCGAGCGTCACCACCCACTGCGTGTGCCAGGCGTTGCGCAGCGCGCCGCGCCAGCCGGGATCGGCGCGGTGGTCCGCCGCCATCAGCAGCGCGACGGCCACGAACGAGAGCCAGAAGCCGGCCTGCGTCAGCGCCCAAGGATCGGCGGCGCAGACCCCGGCGGCGGCGGCGCACAGGCTCATCGGCCACGGCCAGCGCGCGCCGGCCTGACGCAGGAGCGCGAGGATCGCGAGCAGCCCGACCGTGCGCTGTGACGGCACGCCCCAGCCGGAGAACAGCGCGTACAGCCCGGCGGCGACCACACCGATCCACATCGCCGCGCGCGGCGCGGGCAGGCACAGGCACAGCCGCGCGCTGCGCCGCCAGGCCCAGCCGGCGGCGGCGCCGGCGAGCCACGCGAACATCGTCACGTGCAGGCCGCTCACGCTGAGCAGATGCGACACGCCGGCATCGCGGTACAGCGCCCAGTCGGCGGCGTTCACCGCGCCTTGATCGCCCAGGCTCAGCGCGGCGAGCACGCCGGCACCGCGGCGGTCGCGCCGCTCGCTCAGTTGCCGGTCGATCGCGTCGCGCATCGACTGCCGCAACGCGTCGACACTGAAGCCGCTGGCCGACAGCCGCTCCTGTCCCTTGCTGCGGCAACTGCCGGCGGCCGGCAGGTCCTGGTCGAGCATCCACAGCGCCTGATCGAAGCCGCGAGGATTCATGAGGCCGTGCGGACGGCGCAGCTTGACGTCGAGGCGCCATCGCTCGCCGGCGCGCGGCGGGAGCGGCATCTGATAGCAGGACAACAGCACGCGCGGCGGCGCACCGGCGCTGACCGCAGGCGACTCGACGTCGAGGATGAAGCGCCAGCCCTCGACGCCGCCGATGCCGTCGGTGCGCTGGGGAAGACTGCCGATGCGCCCGGTGAGGGTCATGACCTGGCCCTCGCGGTCGGCGGCCGGCACCTCGGCCATGCGCGCGCCGGCCCGCGCCGCGGTGAGCCCGGCTCCGGCGATCGCCGCGAGCAGCGACCAGGCCAGCCAATGCGTCGTCCAAAGCGTCGTCCGGTGGGTGGTCCAACGGGTGGTCCGACGGGCGGCCCGCAACACCATCGTGAACACCAGCATCACGGCGATCGCGGTCCCGGTCCGCCAGGCGGCGGGACCGGGCAGTTCCGGGAGGACATGGACCAGCCCCATGCCCAGCAGGGCCGCGAGCGGGACCAGTGTCCAACACCAGGCCGGGGTGTAGGATTCCCGGCGTTTTTTTCCACTTCCGCGCAGATCCTCATGAGCACTTCCGTCTACGACCGCCTGACCCAACTCGGCATCGAACTTCCGCCGGTGGCGGTGCCCGCCGCGGCCTACGTGCCGTTCGTCCGCACCGGCAACCTCGTGTTCCTGTCCGGTCATATCGCGAAGAAGGACGGCAAGCCCTGGGTGGGCCAGCTGGGCAAGGACACCGACACGAAGACGGGCCAGCAGGCCGCGCGCGCGATCGCGATCGACCTGCTGGGCACGCTGCACGCGGCGGTCGGCGACCTGAACAAGGTCAAGCGCGTCGTGAAGCTGATGAGCCTGGTCAACAGCACCGGCGACTTCACCGAGCAGCACCTAGTGACCAACGGCGCGTCCGAACTGATCGGCGAGGTCTTCGGTCCCGAGAAGGGTGCGCATGCGCGCAGCGCCTTCGGCGTGGCGCAGATCCCGATGGGCGCCTGCGTCGAGATCGAGCTGATCGCCGAGATCGCCGACTGATGCGTGCGCTGACCCCCTCGCGCGTGCTGGCCTTCAGCGCGCTGGTGTCGCTCGCCGCCGTGGCGGCGGCGTTGGTGGCGCAGTACCAGTTCAACGTCAAGCCGTGCCCGTGGTGCGTGATGCAGCGGGGGATCTTCCTGCTGATCGCGGTGGTCAGCGCCCTGGGCTGGGTGCTGCAGCGCGTGGGCTTCGTGCGCGTGCTGTCGCTGCTGCTGTCGGCGGCGCTGGGCGTGGCGGGGCTGTTCGCCGCGGGTTACCAGCACGAGGTTGCCTCCAAGCTGGCCAGTTGCGACATGACCTTCGCGGATCGCGTGCTGACGATGTTCAAGCTGGAGGATCGGATCCCGAGCATCTTCATGGTCACGGCCAATTGCAGTGAAGCGTCCGCGTACACGCTGCTCGGTCTGCCCTACGAGATCTGGAGCGGCGCCCTGTTCACCCTGATCGCGCTGCTGTGTCTGCTGACGCTCAAGCGCGGAGCGGTGCATCGTCGGTGAGACGACCGTCGATGTCTTTGAGATCGATCAACCTGTCGGGAGTTCCCACATGAAGCGAGTCACTGGCATCGGCGGCATCTTCTTCAACGCCAAGGACCCGGCGGTCCTGCGCGACTGGTACCGGACGCATCTGGGCGTTGACGTCCAGCCGTGGGGCGGCGCGGCGTTCACGTGGACGGACGACGCGGGCCAGCCCACGGGCGGCTCGACGATCTGGTCCATCGGCGCGGCCGAGGGCGGCGACGGCTTCGGGCCGAACAAGGCGCCCTTCATGATCAATTACCGGGTGGCGGACCTCGCGTCGCTGCTGAAGGCGCTGCGCGACGAGGGCTGCAACGTCCTCGAGAAGACCGACGACTCGGAGTACGGCAAGTTCGGCTGGGTCATCGACCCGGAAGGCAACAAAGTCGAGCTGTGGGAGCCGCCAGCGGGGCAGTGAGGACAGTCGGCTGACGCTGGCCGGTCACCGCCTCGTCACACCCTCCCGGCAGCATCGCGGGCTTCGCCTTTCTGATCTCTCCGGGAGACCCGCATGGACCGCCGCCGCTTCCTCCACGCCAGCACCGTTCTTGGAGGCGCCTCGCTGCTGACGCTTCCCAGCGTCCATGCGCAGGCTCCTGCCGTCATCACGCGCGACGCGATGCGGCCGCAGATGCCGCACGGCATCCAGTCCGGCGATCCGGTCGCAGACGGCGCCATCGTCTGGACCCGCGGCGACCGCCCGAGCCGCCTCTGGCTCGAGTGGTCCACCACCGCCAGCTTCGCCAACCTGCAGCGCGTGCGCGGACCGCATCTGCTCGAGGACTCCGACTTCACCGGCCGCATCGACCTGCGCGGCCTGCCCGCCGGGCAGGAGATCTTCTATCGCGTGGTGCTGCAGGACCTGCACAACGAGCGCGTGCTGTCCGAGCCCGTCGCCGGACATCTGCGCCTGCCGGCCGCCTTCGGCGCGAAGGGCCTGCGCGATGTCCGCTTCGCCTGGAGCGGCGACACCTGCGGCCAGGGATGGGGCATCAACGAGCAATGGGGCGGCATGAAGATCTATGAGCAGATCCGCCGCATCAATCCCGACTTCTTCCTGCACAGCGGCGACACCATCTACGCCGACAGCCCCATCCCCGCAGAGATCAAGCTCCCCGACGGATCGCTCTGGCGCAACCTCGTCACCGAGCAGACCAGCAAGGTCGCCGAGACGCTCGACGAGTACCGCGGCCGCTACCGCTACAACCTGATGGACGCCAACGTCCGCCGCATGTCGGCCGACGTGCCGCAGATCTGGCAGTGGGACGACCACGAGGTCACCAACAACTACTCCGACAGCAAGGACCTCTCCGGCGACGCCCGGTACACCGAGAAGAACATCCCGCTGCTCGTCGCCCGCGCCACCAAGGCCTTCCAGGAATACGCGCCGATGCGCCGCTTCGGCGACGTCGAGAGCGAACGCATCTACCGCCACCTGCCGCAGGGGCCGCTGCTGGACGTCTTCGTCGTCGACATGCGCAGCTACCGCGGCCCCAACAGCGCCAACCTCCAGACCGAGGAGAACGCCGACAGCGCCTTCATGGGCCGGCCGCAGATCGCGTGGCTGCTCGAAGGACTGAAGCGCTCGAAGGCTGTCTGGAAGGTCATCGCCGCCGACATGCCGATCGGCCTGCACGTCAACGACGGCAAGGACGCCGAAGGCCGCGACAAGTGGGAGGCCATCGCCAACGGCGACGACGGCGCGCCGCGCGGCCGCGAGCTGGAAATCGCGCGCCTGCTCAGCGAGATCAAGCGCCACCAGTTGCACAACATCGTCTGGCTCACCGCCGACGTGCACTACACCGCCGCCCACTACTTCGATCCCGCCAAGGCGAAGCACACCGACTTCCTGCCCTTCTGGGAATTCGTCTCCGGCCCCTTGCACGCTGGCGGCTTCGGCCCCAACAAGGCTGACGGCACCTTCGGCATGCAGGTCGCGTATCAGAAGGGGCCAGGCATTGCCAACGCCGCCCCGGCGCCCGACACGCAGTTCTTCGGCCAGGTCGACATCGACGCAAAGACACGTGCGATGACGGTCACCCTGAAGGATCTGGAGGGCTCGACCCTCTACAAGAAGACGCTGGAACCGAAGCGCGCCTGAAGCTCGTTGCAGTCCCCGGTATCAAAACCGGGCAAGTACGGTGATGGTTGGGGACGGGAGGTCGAGGGGTTTTGGCGCTTGACGCCAAGGCCCCTTGACCTCGCGGCCAACGCACGATCCTCAGCAGGAAGGCAGGCAGGCAGCCTCAAACCCGCTCGATCACCCGCAACACGCCCTGCATCGGCGGCAACTGCGCCACCATCGACACCAGGTCGCGGATGCTTTCCGTCGCCGTCTTCGCTCGCACGCTCGCGATCTGCGTGCGCACGGTCGAGATGGCGACCCCGTGGCGATGCGCGATCTCCTGCGGTTGCAACCCGGAGCAGAGCGACTGCAGCACCTGCAGCTCCGCCGCCGTCAGTTGATGTTCACGTGCGAAGGCGAGCATCGGCAGTTCCCCGCACAGATTGCGTTTGCCGAGCACGACCATCGCCTGCGACGGCCGTCCGTGCCCGTCCTGCAGCGGCAGCACCGACAGCGACAGGCGCCCCGGCCCGCGCCCGAGACAGATGAGATGCCGCAGCCCGCGCTGCACGTCGGCCAGCGCGCTTTCCAATCGCAATTGATCGTTGCGCTGCGCCGCGATCAGTTGACCGTCGACGATCTGCAGCGGCGACGTCTCGTCGAGCTGCCGCCGCGCGGTGCTGTTGGCATAGAGCAGCAGCCCCTCGCCGGCGACGAGACAGACCCCGAGGTCGATCTCTTCCAGCGCATGGCGCCACCACCGATCCGGCGATCCGCGCCGGCGTTCCGGTCCTCGATAGGCCATCAGCCGACCCAAGTCCGGGGTCCTCCCCAACATTCCGTCCATCTCAGCCTCCCTGATCGGGCCATGCGTGGATCGCCGCCCTCGACTGCGCACGGTCTTGTCGCCGTGATCGATGTGCGGGGCGTCGTCGAGATGTTAGGAGAACGTCAGGGTCTTGCGTAGCAGAACTCGACCGGCGGCGCCCCCTAGGGTTGGGGGAGCGGGCATGTCGGTTTCCGGGCCGATTTGCCGGGAGCCCGCCGGATCGCGGAGAAACCCCTATCCATCGGGGTCATCTGCGATCCACGATGGTGCGTCAGGACATGAAGCCGAGATCCGTGCCGGCGAAGTTGCCGATGTTGGGCAGCACCGTCCGCAGCTCCGAAGGCGGCACGCCCATCCACAGCGCCAGCGTCGACGCGAGCTGGTCCACCGAGGTGGTCGGCAGCAGCCGGCCCTGGCCGACGTCGCCCGGCCCGTTGACGCTGACCGACGGCGCCGTGCCGTAGAAGCGTCCGCCCTTGACCGCCCCGCCCATCACCAGGTGATGCGCGCCCCAGCCGTGATCGGTGCCGTCGCCGTTGCTGCTGAGCGTGCGGCCGAAGTCCGACGCGGTGAAGGCCGTCACCTGATCGGCCATGCCCAGCTCCCGCAGCGCGGCGTCGAAGCTTGCCATCGCCCCGCCGACCTGCTGCATCAGCGCCGGATGGCGCGTCGTCAAGCCGTCGTGCAGGTCGAAGCCGCCCAGGCCGACGAAGTAGACCTGCCGCGTCATGCCCAGCGAGGAACGCGCGGCAATCAGGCTCGCCACCATCTTCAGCTGTCGCGCCAGCGCGTCCGCCGCGAAGGCGGTGGACAGCGTCGCCCCGCCGGTCAGCGCGGTGCTCAGCGTCGTCTGCAGATCGATCGAGCGGGCGGTCACGCGGTTGAGCTCCGATTCCATCGGGTGGGTTCGCTCCTCGGTGATCAGCGCCCGCAGCAGTTTGGCGCAGGAGGTCGACCCGAACACCTGGCTGCCGATGCCGGTGATCGGCTTCTTGCCGCCCGGGCCGGTCAGGTACTGGAACGCGGCGTCGCCGGCCTGGAAGACCGCGTTGCCGTAGACATTGATGCAGGTCAGCCCCGCGCGGCCGTTGCCCGACAGCATGAGGTCGGCCATGCGACCGCCCCACCCGGTCCGCGCGCCCTCGACGTTGGAGGACTGCCAGAGGCTGGACTGGTCGTTGTGGGAGAACAGCTTGGGCGGCGCCGGCACCGCGCCGGACTTGAACTGCGCCAGCGTCATCGGCGCGGTCAGCGTGCCGATGTTCAGCATCACCGCGAGCCGGCCAGCGTCGAAGACGGGCTTGATCGCCGAGAGCCCCGGCGCCAGCGCCATCTGGCGGCCGTCCGGCAGCGCCACCGTCGGCGCCAGTGCGGTGGCCGCGAGCGCGTCGCGTCCGATCGCCAGCGTCGGGCGGATGGCCGTGTAGGCCTGGTGGCTGACGGCGTCGTACGGGATCACGGTGTTGCCGTGGTCGTTCCCGCCGTACAGGAACACGCACACCAGCGCCTTGTAGTCGCCGCCCGTCGTCGCGGCGGCGGCGTCGCCGATCGCGGCGAGCTGCAAGGCCCACGGCGCGGCAGCGCCCACGGCGGACGCGACCGAAGCGCGCTTGAGGAACTCGCGACGATGCAGCGAGGACAGCTTGGACACATGAGCCACGGAAGTTCTCCGGTGAACGTCGCCGCACGGCGACGTCGTCATTTCTGGATCTGGTATTCGGGGCAGGCGAGCAGCAGCATCCAACCGGCGCGAGCACGGTTGATCTTGCCGTCGTCGGTGTTGGCCGCGATCGTCGTGACCGCGGCCGCGATGCGCTGCTGCGTCGCGTCGGAAACCGCGCCGCCGCCGAGCAGCAGCGCCTGCCGCGCCACCATCGCGCGTGCGTCGGTGGAGAGCGCCATGTCGTCCGTCAGGTCCGGCTTCGCATCGCCCTGCCCGGTCGTCAGCAGCGTCTGCATGAAGTTCAGGTAGCCGGTGACCGTCACCTCGTTGAGCAGCTGGAACTCCGGCGCGGTGACGCCGGTCGCCGTCATCGACGAGTTCGGCGGCACGTAGCCCGGCCGATAGAAGTTGAAGACCGACGGGCTGAAGAACGGGCTCTGGCCGAGCCGGGTCTCGGGGTCGCTGGTCTCGGGGATGGTCCACTGGCCGGCCGAGCTCAGCTTGACCGACCTCGCCACCTGGACGAAGCGCAGTACCGGCTCGCGCAGCTTGCCGGAGCTGCTCACGCCGGCCTCGATCAGGCGCGCCTCGGGATCCAGCAGCACGGCGCGCAGCACCGCCTTCAGGTCGCCGCGCACCCCTTGGCCGTTGTTGTTGAACACCTGCGCCACGCGCTGCACGTAGGCGCCGCTCGGGTGGGAGCAGACGAAGCGCTGGATCAACTGCCGGCCGAAGAAGGGCCCGACGTTCGGATGATTGGCCAGCGTGTCCAGCGCCTGGCGCAGCGCGGTCGGGCCGTCGACGCCCGCGGAGATGGTGCTGCCCAGCACCGACTTCGCGCCGCTCGAGAAGTTGGCCGCGTTGTGCACCATCGGCCGGCGCATGAAGGAAGGATCGGCACCCGCGGCGTTCGCGGTGTCGAAGTCCCACCCGGTGAAGGCGCGCGCCAGCTGCGTCACCGTGGTCTGGTCGTAGGTCTCGATCGGCCGGCCGGCGGCGGTCTGCACGGAGCCGTCCAGGTTCAGCTGCACCAGTCCGATGGTGAACAGCTGCATCACCTCGCGGGCGAAGTTCTCGTCGGGTTGGCGGCCCTCTGCCGTCGTCGTTCCGGCTGCCGCGCATGGCCAGGAAGGTGCCCATCGCCGGCGACAGCGCCACCGCCTCCAACAGGCCGCGGAAGGTGCCGAACGCATGGTCCTCCAGCACGTCCGCGTAGGCGGCCAGCATCATCGTGCGCCACGGCAGCGTCGCGCCCACGGCGGAGACGACGAAGATCTCCGACAGCGCCAGCACCATGCGCTGCCGCAGTTGGTCCGGAGAAGCGATGAGCTTGCGCCACACGCTGTTGGGGAAGCCGTCGAAGTTGGCGTTCTTCCTGGCGTCGGTCGCGTAGCCGTTGCGCGTGAGCCAGTCCCAGTGCGACTCGGTGCGCGGCGCGAGGAACTGCAGGTCCAGCCAGTTGTTGTAGCCGACGGACTTCAGCGTGGCGATGTCGGCCTCGCTCGCGGCGAAGCCCGCCTGCGCGAGGAAGCGCGAGGCCTGGACGTCGTTGGGCAGCGGCAGGACGATGCTGGCCGCGGGAGCGGGCGACGGGGCCGGTGCGGGGTCCGGCGCGGGTGCGGGCGGGGGTTCAGGAGCAGGCGCTGGTGCCGGCGCAGGCGTCGGGCCCGGCGCCGGCGAGGGCGCTGGAGCGGGCGAGCCGTCGGGCGTCTGCCCGGAGCCGGACGGGGCTGCGGACGAATCGCCGCCGCCTCCCCGCCGCCGCAGGCGCTGAGGGCAGCGGCAGCAACCGTGACGGCTGCGGAAGACCAGGGGAAACGGAACATGGTGGGGGTGCGTCGTTACTGCTGACGGCCGCGACTCTGAGAGTCCCGCCCCCGAAATCAGCATCCGATCCGCAACAGCGGAAAGGCCCGGAAACGCATCCGGTTACCGTGCCGTTCGACCTCGACAGTCGCCCGTTTCCCCCGTGATCATCGGCGCTCCCGGCGATCGACCGGTATTTGTTCCGGCTTCCTCGAACGGCCCGTGCGACTTCTCACGACCTGACCCTCCGGTCCCGTCCCGATCCCGTCGACGCGGTCCCGACGCGTCCTCGATCCCCTGTCCCGGCGACCTCGCCCGATGTAATTGGCGCGTACAAACCGGCCAGTCCCGGCGATCGCCGCCGAGATGTTCGAAATCAGGCCGCAAAGAGCCCGAGGTCTTTCTGGTTGAAGTTCACGATCCCCGGAAGGATCCCCGGCAGGTCGGTCGCGGGCACGCCCATCCACAGCGCCAGCGTCGCGGCCAGTTGGTCGACCGAGGTGGTCGGCAGCAGCCGGCCCTGGCCGACGTCGTCGGGTCCGTTGACGGCGACCGTCGGCGCCGTGCCGTAGAAACGACCGCCCTTCACCGCGCCGCCCATGACCAGGTGGTGGCTGCCCCAGCCGTGGTCGGAACCGTCGCCGTTGGAGCTCAGCGTGCGACCGAAGTCGGAGGCCGTGAAGGTCGTGACGTTCTGGGCGACGCCGAGCTCGACCAGCGCCGCGTCGAAACTCGCCATCGCGCTGCCGACGTTGCCCAGCAGCACCGGCTGCTGCGACATCAGGTTGTCGTGCAGGTCGAAGCCGCCGATCGACACGAAATACACCTGCCGCTGCACGCCCAGCGAGGCGCGGGCGCCGATCAGGCGTGCGACCGTCTGCAGCTGGGCCGCCAGGCCGTTGCCGTTGGTCTCGAACGGCGTCTGCAGCGTGGTGGTGGACAGCGCCGTGGTGATGGTGCCCTGCGCGTTGACCGAGCGCGCGGTGACGCGGTTCAGCTCCTGCTCCATCCAGTGCTGGCGCTCGCCGGTGATCATGCCGCGCAGCGCTTCCGCACACGCGGCGGAGCCGAACAGCGAGCGGTTCGCGCCATTGATGGCGACGGCGCCGCTGCTGCTCATCTGGTACTGCACCGCCTGGCCGCCCGACATGAAGACGGCATTGCCGGAGACGTTGATGCAGCTGAAGGTGGCGTTGCCGTTGCTGGAGAGGAACTGGTCGGCCACGCGACCGCCCCAGCCGGAGGTCGCGCCTTCGGGCCGCGACGATTGCCAGAGGCTGGACTGGTCGTTGTGCGAGAACAGCTTGGGCGGCAACGGCACGTTGGCGGCCTTGTACTGGGCGAGCGTCGTCGGCTGCATCAGCGGGCCGATGTTGAGCATCACCGCGAGCCGGCCCGCGTCGAAGACCGGCTTGAGCCGGTTCATCGTCGGCGCCAGCGCCAGCTGCCGGCTGTCGGGCAGCGCGAGGGACGGCGTCAGCGCCGTGGCGGCGAGCTGATCGCGCGGGATCGCCAGCGCCTGGCGGATGTTGGCGTAGGCCTGGTAGTTCGCCGTGTCGTACGGGATCACCGTGTTGCCATAGTCGTTGCCGCCGTACATGAACAGGCAGACGATGGCCTTGTAGTCGCCCGGCGCGGCGGCCGCGGCGGCCTCGCCGATGGCGGCCAGCTGCAGCGCCCAGGGCGCGGCGGTGCCGGCGATGGAGACCGCCGAGGCGCGCTTGAGGAATTCGCGACGGCGCAGCGAGGGAAGCTTGGAGAGGTGGGTCATGGTCGGCACTCCGCTCACGGCTGGTTATTTCTGGACCTGGTATTCGGGCGCCGCCAGCACCATCAGCCAGGAGGCCTTGACGCGGTTCAGCTTGTTGGTATCGGTGTCGGCCTTGATCGTGGCGACGGCGGTGGCGATCGTGGTGATCGTGGCCTCCGAGATGTCGCCGCCGCCCATCAGCTGCGCCTGGCGCCGCACCAGCGCCGGGACGTCGGCGACCAGCGCGAGATCGGCGGTGTAATCGGGCTTCATGTCGCTGACGCCGTTGCCGATCAGGCCTTGCATGTAGTTCAGGTAGCCGGCGACGGTGCTCTCGTTGCAGAGCTGGAACTCGGGCGCGGTCACGTTGTTGGTGCCCAGCTGCGAGTTGGGCGGCACATAACCGGGCCGGAAGAAGTTGAAGACCGAGCCGCTGCGCATCGGGCTCTGCCCCAGGCGCGACGACGGGTTGCTGGTGTCGCCGACGGCCCAGAGGTCGCCGGGCGAGCTCAGACCGACAGTGCGCGCCCACTGGATCATGCGCTGCAGCGGCTCGCGCAGCTTGCCGGCGCTGGGCGCGGTGGACCGCGTGCGGGCCTCGGTGTCGAGCAGGATCGCGCGGATCACCGCGCGCATGTCGCCGCGCACGCCCTTGCCGTTGTTGTCGAAGACCGCGGCGACGCGCTGCACGTAGGCGGGGCTCGGGTTCGAGGCCACCAGACGCTGGATCAGTTGCCGGCCGATGAACGGGCCGACATTGGGATGCGCGGTCAGCGTGTCCAGCGCGACCTTCATCGCGGCGGCGCCGTCGGCCGTCGCGGGGATGACGGCGTCCAGCACCTTCTTCTCGCCGGTGGAGAAGCGCGAGGCGTTCTGCCGCATCGGGCGCTTCATGTAGCTGAAGTCGAGCCCGTCCACGTCGGAGGAGTCGACGTCGAAGTCCCAGCCCGTGAACACACGCGCCAGATCGGTGATCTGCTGCAGCGTGTAGGTGTCGACGGTCTTGCCGTTGACCATCTTGGGCGTGCCGTCGGCATTGAGCTGGTTCAGGCCGATGGTGAACAGCTGCATCACCTCGCGGGCGTAGTTCTCGTCGGGCTGGCGGCCGCTCTTCACGTCTTCCTTGCGGTTGCCGCGCATGGCCAGGTAGACGCCCATCGCCGGGGACAGCGTCACGCCCTCGATCAGCGCGCGGAAGCTGCCGAAGCAACGCTCTTCCAGCATGTCGACGTAGCCGGCGGTCGCGAATTGCGGCCACGCGATCGGCAGGCCGTTCATCGAGACGACGAAAATCTCCGACAAGGCCAGCACCACGCGCTGGCGCAACTGGTCGGGCGAGCCGATCAGCTTGCGCCACAGCGTCGCGTCGACACCGTCCAGGCTGTAGCGGTTGGCCTCGGCGCCCTTGCCCTTGGCCACGAGCCAGTCATAGTGGCTCTGCGTGCGCGGCGCGTCGAACTGCTGGTCCAACCAGCGCGCGAAACCGACCGTCTTGACGCTGGTCAGGTCCGCCGCGCTGGCGGCAAAACCGGCCTGGCCGAGGAAGCGCGCCGCCTCGGGCTCGGTCGTGGGAACGTTGGTCTGGGGATCGCTGTCCGGGCCGGCGGTGCTGTCGCCGCCCCCACCGCCGCCGCCGCAGGCCGCGAGCAGTGCCGCAGCAGCAGCCGCCGCCAGGGCGGCCGTCGTGCCGACGGTGGTGGTGTCTTCAACGACGCGATCGTCGTCGGGCAGTGCGGGCGGTGCAAAGTGGGTAGTGGCGGCGGCAGTCATCTCGGCATCGGCTCCAGGCAGCGGATGCGGGATGGTGGCGAGGACCGGACTTCAATTCACCGTCATTCGTACAACTTGTGAAAGGCGCGGCAACAGGCTGTTGCGGCGTGATTTATTCACGAGTCGAACTTGTCGGGGTGGGATATGCGCGAGAAACGAACTGGAAATACATCGCCCGCGCGTGGCACATGAGATGCCTGGACTGCCATTTTCCTGCGCGCGGCACGTGTGGCGTGACTCCCTCTCCTGCTTGCGGGAGAGGGTAGGGGTGAGGGCCAGCGGCGGTGGAAGTGCTGAAGCCCTCAGCCTCTGGGTGAGGTCGTTGCGCAGTCCCCTGCGAGAAGCCAAGCGCGGGCGCTCCAGGGTGCAGGGGGCATCCCTCCGGGAACCCCCAGCACCCTTCCGGCCCCACCCGCTCTCGCTGCCCAAGGGCCTGGGGAGTGCGTGTGGCAGGTCTTGCCACACGGGGGGCCAGGTCTTGCTCAGACCAGCGTCACGCCGGTCTTGCTCTGGACGAACTCGCGGGTCACTTCGGGGGCAAGCTCGACCAGCTTCAGGCCCTGCGGGGTCACGTCCATCACGGCCAGGTCCGTGATGATGCGGTTGACCACGCCCACGCCCGTCAGCGGCAGGGTGCAGGTCGGGATGATCTTCAGGTCCTCGGTGCCGTCCTTCTTGCGGGCGACGTGCTCCATCAGCACGATCACGCGCTTGACGCCGGCGACCAGGTCCATCGCGCCGCCCATGCCCTTCACCATCTTGCCGGGGATCATCCAGTTGGCGAGGTCGCCACGCTCGCTGACCTGCATCGCGCCCAGGATGCTGAGGTTGATCTTGCCGCCGCGGATCATCGCGAAGCTGTCATGGCTGCCGAAGATGGACGAGCCAGGCATCGTCGTCACCGTCTGCTTGCCGGCGTTGATGAGGTCGGCGTCGACCTCGTCCTCCGTCGGGAACGGGCCGATGCCGAGCATGCCGTTCTCGCTCTGCAGCCACACTTCCTTGTCCGCCGGCACGAAGTTCGCCACCAGCGTCGGAATGCCGATGCCGAGATTCACGTAGAAGCCGTCTTCCAGTTCCTGCGCGGCACGTGCCGCCATCTGGTCTTGGGTCCAGGGCATGTCTCTCTCCTCAAGCCGCGGGGCGGATGGTGCGCTTCTCGATGCGCTTCTCAGGATTCGGGTTGTGCACGATGCGGTGCACGTAGATCCCGGGCAGATGGATGCTGTCGGGATCCAGCTCGCCGACCTCGACGACCTGCTCCACCTCCACCACCGTGACCTTGCCGGCCATCGCGCAGGCCGGATTGAAGTTGCGCGCCGTGCGCCGGAAGATCAGGTTGCCGCTCTTGTCGGCGATGTGTGCCTTGACCAGCGCCACATCCGGATTGAGCGCGCGCTCCATCACGTACTGATGGCCGTCGAACTCGCGGATCTCCTTGCCCTCGGCCACCAGCGTGCCGACGCCGGTGCGCGTGAAGAAGGCCGGGATGCCCGCGCCGCCGGCACGCAGCTTCTCGGCCAGCGTGCCCTGCGGCGTGAACTCGAGTTCGAGCTCGCCCGCCAGGTACTGGCGCTCGAACTCCTTGTTCTCGCCGACGTAGCTGGAGATCATCTTCCTGATCTGCCGCGTCTCGAGCAGCTGGCCCAGGCCGAAGCCGTCCACGCCCGCGTTGTTGCTGATGACGGTCAGACCCTTGGTGCCGCTGTCCCGCAGCGCCGCGATCAGCGCCTCCGGAATGCCGCACAGGCCGAAGCCGCCGACGGCCAGCAACTGGCCGTCCGCCACGATGCCGTCCAACGCCGCCTTGGCATTGGGGAAAAGCTTGTTCATCCGATGTCTCCTGCTTGCCGTTGATCCACGGGTTTCAGAACTGGTCCAGAACTGGTCGAGCAATCTACTACGTAAGGCATTAGGTAAGCGCTACGTAGAATTGATTAAGCATCCGCCGCTGCCTCCCCGCGCAGCCATCCCGCCACCGAGTCCCCGAAGGAAGCCCGATGACCCTGCCCCGGACGCCCTGTCCCTGGACGCGCTGCGCGCGCAGATCCCGAAGATCTTCGCGCCCTGGATCGTCGCACTCGGCCTGGAGCCCGTCCATGCGGAAGATGGGCTGCTGCGATTGACGATGCCGGTCGCGCCCGAGCTGGTCCACGTCGGCGGCGTGATGTGCGGGCAGGCGTCGATGGCCGCGGCCGACACGGCGATGGTGTTGCTGATGATGCGCGAGCTGGGCGAGTTCCGCCCGATGACGACCGTCCAGCTGCAATCGACCTTCATCCGCCCGGTCTCCGGCGCCCGCTGCACGATCGAGGCGCGCCTGCTGCGCCGCGGCAGGAACCTGGCGTTCGGGCAGATCGACCTGCTCGACGAGCAAGGCCGGCTGGCCGTGCAGTCGACGACGACCTACGCGCTGTTGTGACTGTTGCGGCCCGTTCCGACCTGCTTCCCATGAGCCTCGACTACCGCACCGCGTTCGACCAGGCCCCGATCGGGCTGGTGATTTCCGAGAACCGCCTGATCAAGGACTGCAACCGGCTGGTGCTGGAGATCTTCGGCGCGCAGCGCGAGCAGCTGATCGGCCACAGCTTCGCGCTGCTGTATCCGAGCCCCGTCGAATTCGAGCGCACCGGCGAGCGCATCGTCGCGAGCCTCGATGCCGCCGGCTATTACGCCGACGAGCGCGTGATGAAGCGCGTCGGCGGCTCGCGCGCGGGCGAGCTGTTCTGGTGCCACGTGTCGGGCCGCGCGCTGGACCCGTCGCAGCCGCATGCGAGCGGCATCTGGAGTTTCGAGGACCTGTCCGCGACACGCCAGCTCAAGGCCGACCTCACGCCGCGCGAGCGCGAGATCGCCGCCCTGCTGATCGAAGGCCTCACCAGCAAGCTGATCGGCCGCAAGCTCGGCGTCAGCCCGCGCACGGTCGATGTGTACCGCGCACGCTTGATGAAGAAATACGGCGCGGCGAGCACGCCGGACCTTGTCCATCGCCTGCTCGTGTCATGAGATTCCTTGCGTGACGTATTGCCGGGCAAGGCCTGAAGCCTGGGAGAATTCACCTGGAATGCCCCCTTGGCAACAGGATGGAAACCTCGTTGCAAGCGCTCACAAGATCCTCAGAAGCACCGATGGATACGGCAATCGAGCAAGACGTGACCCCGGATAGGCGATTTCATCGATGATTTGCGGGGCAACCCGGGGATGCGCGCGTGATTTCTCACGCACAATACGCGCCGTCCGGCGTGAAGCCGGGCCTTAACCGCAGAGTCAAACGAATGAACAAGACTGAACTGATCGAACACCTGGCTTCCAAGCACGAACTGACCAAGGCCGAAGCTGGCCGCATCCTGGAAACGCTGCTGGACGCGGTGGTGTCCACGGTGAAGAAGGGTGGCGCTGTCTCCATCCCGGGCTTTGGCGCCTTCAAGCAACACGCCCGTGCCGCCCGCACCGGCGTGAACCCCAGCACCGGCGACAAGATCAAGATCGCCGCCGCCAAGCTGCCGAAGTTCACCCCGGGCGCCGGCTTCAAGGCCGCCGTGGACCCGAAGGCTGCCGCTCGCAAGGCTGCCGCCAAGCCGGCCAAGGCTGCCGCCAAGCCCGCCAAGAAGGCCGCCAAGAAGTAATCCACTTCTGGCGCACGCCGATCGCCAGGGTCGCTTCAGCGATCCGGGCGGTACCGAACAAACCCGGCTTCTGCCGGGTTTGTTTTTTTGCTCCTACAGTTCCGACATGTCCGCCCCCGCGCCCACCGCCGCGTCCGCCCCGACGCCCGCCCTTGCGCCCTCCCCGCGCGTGCTCTCGCTCATCCCCCCGATGACGCAGCTCAACACGCCCTACCCGTCCACCGCGTACCTGACGGGTTTCCTGCGCTCGCGCGGCTTCCAGGCGGCGCAGCGCGATCTGGCGCTGGCGCTGGTGCTCAAGCTGTTCTCCCGCGACGGCCTGGCACGCGTGCGGGCCGCCGTGCAGGCGATCCCGCTGCCGGACCGCGGCATCGCGTCGCGCCATTTCGACGAATCCTTCGACCGCTACTTCGCCACGATCGCGCCGGCGATCGCGTTCCTGCAGGGGCGCGACCCGACGCTGGCGCACCGCATCAACACGCGGACCTTCCTGCCCGAAGGCGCGCGATTCCAGACGCTGGAGGTCTATGTCGCCGATGACGGCGAGGATCCGCTGGCCTGGGCCTTCGGCGCGCTGGGACTGCAGGACCGCGCGCGGCACCTGGCGACGCTGTACCTGAACGACCTCGCCGACGTGCTGCGCGAATCGGTCGATCCGCGTTTCGAGTTCGTCCGTTACGCCGAGCAGCTGGCGACCAGCCAGCCGACCTTCGATCCGCTGCACGACGCGCTGAGCGCGCCGCCCAACCTTGTCGACGACCTGCTGCGCGAGCTGACGCTCGCCGCGATCGATGCGGAACAGCCCGACGTGGTGCTGCTCTCGGCGCCCTTCCCCGGCGCCGTCTACGCGGCGCTGCGCATCGGGCAGACGATCAAGCGCGAGCGGCCCCACATCAAGATCCTGTTCGGCGGCGGCTTCGTCAACACCGAGTTGCGCGAGCTGACCGAGCCGCGCCTCTTCGACTACGTGGACTTCGTGTCGCTGGACGCGGGCGAGCGCCCGCTGCTGGCGCTGCTCGATCACATCGCCGGCAAGCGCAGCCGGCAGCGGCTGGTGCGATGCTTCATCCGCGAGGACGACGGCGAGGACGCGGAGCGCGCCGGAGGCCCGCGAGGCGGCCAGGTCCGCTACATCAACTTCGTCGAGCCGGACGTCCCCTTCGAGGACGTCGGCACGCCGACCTGGGACGGCCTGCCGTTGCACGACTACCTGTCGCTGCTGGACATGCTGAACCCGATGAACCGGCTGTGGAGCGACGGCCGCTGGAACAAGCTGACCATCGCGCACGGCTGCTATTGGAAGAAGTGCAGCTTCTGCGACATCACGCTGGACTACATCTCGCGCTACGAGGCAGCCTCGGCGAAGACGCTGGTGGACCGCATCGAGGCGATCGTCGCGGAGACGGGCCAGACCGGCTTCCACTTCGTCGACGAGGCGGCACCGCCCAAGGTGCTGAAGGCGCTGGCGCAGGAGCTGATCGATCGCGGCGTGTCCATCAGCTGGTGGGGCAACGTGCGCTTCGAGAAGACCTTCACCCCCGAGCTTTGCCAGTTGCTCGCCGACAGCGGCTGCATCGCGATCAGCGGCGGGCTGGAGGTCGCGTCGGATCGTCTGTTGAAGCTGATGCAGAAAGGCGTGTCCGTCGAGCAGGTGGCGCGCGTGACGCGCGCGTTCACCGAATCCGGCATCCTCGTGCACGCCTACCTGATGTACGGCTTCCCGACGCAGACGGTGCAGGACACCGTCGATGCGCTCGAGTACGTGCGCCAGCTCTTCGAGAACGGCTGCATCCAGAGCGGCTTCTTCCACCGCTTCGCCTGCACGGTGCACTCCCCGGTGGGACAGGACCCGAAAGCCTTCGGCGTCGAACTGCTGCCGCTGCCGCCGTCGCCGTTCGCGAAGAACGACGTCGGCTTCGTCGACCCCACCGGCACGGACCACGATGCCATGGGGGAAGCACTCAAGAAGGCGCTCTACAACTTCATGCACGGCATCGGCGTGGAGCAGGACGTGCGACGCTGGTTCAGCGTCAGGGTGCCGAAGCCCAAGGTGTCCAAGCAGTTCATCGCCGAGGCGTTGGACGCGTGAGGATGCCGGCGTCCGCGCTGCCAGGCGCGGGCTCTCCACGGTGCATGGGGATCCCTCCAGGACCCCCAAGCACCATTCCGGCCCCACCATCACTCGCTGACTTCGGGCCTTGGTTGGCGCTGGTCAGCGCATGCCGGCGGGCGCGATCATCGTTGCGGCCGGGACCGCGTTCGTCGTGGGACCCGCACCAGGATCGGGCAAGCGCACCGGGCGGATGTCGAGCCGCACATCGAGCAGCGTGACGTCCTTCGCGTCGCCATCGGTGTCGATCCATCCCTGCGTGTCCGCACCGCGATAGAGCCGGAAGACAAAGCCGGTGCGGTCGCGATCGCCGGTGGCGTCGGGACGGATGCGCGCCGCCATCGCGCGCACCTCGGCCGCAGGCGAACTCAGCAGTTCAGTCATCGCCTGGACGATGCGGTTGTCGCCCAGGATGTCCGGCTGGAAGCTGTCCACCGGCCCGCGTGAGGAAGCAGCCCCTCCCTGCATCGAGGCACGGACCGGCACGGGGGATCCGGCGGCGGTCTTTCTGGGCGCCGGCATCGTGACGCCGGAGCGCAGGTCGTGGCGGTCGCCGTTGTCGAGGTAGCTGAGCCGCGCGCCGCGCACGTTGAACATGCCCAGCGACGGATCGCTGCGCGCATCGCGCAGGTCGACGAACAGCGCGCCCCGTCCACCGATGACATCGATGCGATCGCCATGCACGACGGCGGCGCTGTTCTCCTCGACGCCGAGCCCGAAGCGGTAGCCCTTGGCCATCATCAGCGGCAGCATGCGGCCGATGCGCCCGCGCTTGAGGAAATGCTGGTCGACGAACAGCTCGCTGCCGACGAAGCCGAGGCCCTGGTCGATCTCATGGCCCTCGCGCAGCGTGCCGCGCATGACCTCCATGACGTTGAGCGCATCGCGGAACATCACGCGGCTCATGATGGCCGCGCCGGCGCTGGTGCCCGCGACGACACCGCCGCGCCGATAGACATCCCAGATGGCATCGAGCATCGCCGTGCGCCGCCCGTCAGGCTGCAGCGTGTCGACGATGAAGCCCTGCGCGCCGCCCGAAAAGAAGACGGCATTGGAAGCGCGGACCTTCGCGATCAGCTCGGGGTCGTTGAGGTTCTTCTGCAGGTCGGCGCCTTCGAGTCGCGGCGCCACGGGGATGTGCTCCGCCTGCGCGCCGTGTTTCCTGAGCACGTCGATGATGAGCTTGGCGGAGAGCTCCGGATTGGCCGCGGCGGTGGCGAGCACGGCGAAGTGCGCCTTGCCGGGGCCGCCGGCCTCCTGGACGATGCGCTGCCAGACAGCGTCGTTGTCCATGCGCAGCGCACCGCCGATGACGATGGCGGTCTGGGCCGAGGCGGCGCCGGCACCCAGCAACGCCGCCGCGGCGAGCAGCGCGCGGACCCGGATCGAGAGGAGTCGGAAGGCATGCATGCCGTCTATCTTGCATATCGCATGCCAGATGGGAAGCAGGCTCCGCCTTCAACCTGGGGATACGAACGGGCATTCCGGCCCGCCCTCCCCTGAACGGATGGGTATCGATCGGGGCGGACACCGCACGGCAGAAGCGGGCACGGGAGTGTCCGAGCGCGTCCCCTCCATGTGGGATGACGCATGACAAGCGCGTTTCCATACTCGTCCACGGTCCGATCCGGGCCGAGGAGACACGCGATGACGACGAAGATGTACTCGAACGAGGACCTGAGACAAGGGCGGACCGATTTCAACCAGTTCGTCCCGGTGATCGCGCACGGCGACTCGTGGGGCTCTTTCGGCTCATTGCCGACCTGGCTGACGGGAAGCCTGTTCAACGCCCTGGACTTCGGCAAGGACGTCGGCATCGTCAACTACGCCATGCCGGGCCAGTTGCTGCGCGACCTGCCGGACGCGAAGAAGTTTTCGAAGTTCAATCAGGCGATGACGGCGAGAGGCGCGCCCAACTGGCGCGCGCTGATGATCTCAGGCGGCGGCAACGATCTGATCGACTGGATCCGTCGCAGCCCCGGCTTCGATCTCTCGCAGCGCATCCTGCGCCGGCAGGACGAGTGGCAGGACGCGAGTCTCGGCGTCGCGCGCTACCTGTCGCAGTCCGGCTGGACCAACCTCTGCGAGGAATTGATGGAGGCCTACGTGAAGCTGGACGCGCTGCGCGACGGCAACTTCGCCGGCATGGTCATCATCACGCATGTCTACGACTACATGACGCCGCGCTTTGCGCCGGTGATCGGCGGCGGATCGAACGCCTGGATGGCGCCGGCGTTCGAGATGGCCGGCATTCCGAAGGGCGACTGGAACGCCGTGGCCCACGTGCTGGTGGACTGGTTCCACGACTTCCTCGAGCATCAGGTGAAGGCACGCATCGGCGGTTTCCTCGTGCTGGACACGCGCGGCGGCAGCACCCCGGCGGCGCCGGGCACGACCGGCGTCAGCAATGACTGGGCGAACGAGATCCACCTGACAGCACAGGGTTACAAGAAGCTCGCCGCGGCGACATGCAACGCCACCTTGACGGCCTTGGCCCAGACCTGGACGACCGGTGAAATCGCGGCGTCCGACACCCCACCGGCAGCGGCGGGACTCCGCGCGCTGGAGTCGGCGCTGCGCGAGTCGGGACAAGCGTCGCCGAAGTCCGCAAAGGCGATGAAGAAGGCGCCGGACGCTCCCGCGAAGAAGGGGAAGAAGACGGGGCAGAAGACGGCGACGAAGGCGGCGACGAAGGGGGCGAAAAGGCCCCGCTGATGCCGATCGAAGCGGAGCTCCGCTTCTTCGCCATCGCCGGAAGCATCGTGACGGGGCGTGCTACCGGGTCGTCAACGCGGCGAACTCCTCCGGCGGAGACCGCGTTGCTACGCGGTCCGGCGCCGTCTACCGACGCGCCGGGTGAGCGAGCTCAGGCCCGACCCGCGAGATCGATCAATCGCTTGAACGCTGCAGCGACGACCTCGTCGCCCAAGGCGAGCAGGTTGTCGCCGACATAGATCTCCGTCACTGCCCGACCCGGAGAACCCGTTTCGCGCGCGGCATTGAACAGCCAGAGGCCGTCGTTCTCGGCGATCGCGTTGCGCGCCTCCACGAGACGTTGCACCTCGCCGTCCATGTGGACATGGAACATGTTCGCGTGCGGCGCGGTGGGATTGATCCGGAGGCCGTCGACCTGGCTCAGCGCCTGGACCACCTGCACCGTGCGCTCGAACAGGCGAGGCATCAGCGCCAGGCGCTCGTCCAGACGGCAGGCCGCCGATGCCGCGAGCGGCGCCAGTTGATAGATCGTTCCGCCCATGCGTCGCCGCCACAGGCGCGCCTGGGCCATGACGCGTTCCTCACCCGCGAGCAGCGCGCCCGAGAATCCGCCGAGTCCCTTGTAGGTCGAGACATAGACGGTGTCGAAGCCGGCGACGATATCGGCGTAGTCCTTCCCGTACCACGCGGCCGCCTCCCACAGGCGCGCGCCATCGAGGTGGAGTCTTGTGTCCGTCTCCATCCCCCAGGCCTTGATCGCGACCAGTTCCTCCCATGTGGGGACTGCCCGCCGATCACGCGCGCCGGGAGTTCGAGCACCACGGCGGCCAAGGCCTCCGCGGGCCGTTCCAGATCGCTCCTGTTGAGCGTGCGGTGGGACTGCCCGAGGAACGCCGCATGCAGCCCCATCACATGGGAATAGGCCTGTTCCTCTTCCGTTGCCAGATGGCAGGTCGCGTGCATGCCGAAGCGCGGCAGACGCTTGTCGTCCGCGTGGAGGCGCAAGGCGATCAGCTGCGCCATGACGCCGCTGGGCATGAAGACGGCGGCCGGCTTTCCCAACAGACCGGCGACGCGCTGCTCCAGCAGTGTGACTGCGCCACCGTCGCCGTACACGTCGGCAGCGACGTCGTTCGCCCGCGCCCAGGCCGCGACAGCTTCCAGATCCTCGGCGAACGATCGTGGCGCAAAACCTGACACCCACCGGGTGCAGCGCTTCTTCAGGGCTTGGATCTCAGAGGGCGTCATCGCTGTCTCGCTCGCGGCAATCGGATCGCGATTGAATCACGATCGCAGATTCGCGGACTCGCGAACTCGCAGCGCGCGGCACGGGGCTCGACGAGGCGCCGTCTTCGTGCCTCGCCCCGCTCCGGTCCGCCTCGCCCCACACCGCCTGGCTTACAGCTTCGTGCCGCCGCTCGCGTCGACGATCTGCCCGGTGGTCCAGGCACCGTCCGGCCCCGCCAGGAAGGCGACCACGCCGGCCACGAATTCCGGCTTGCCGACGCCCGGCAGCGCCTGCACCTGCGCCAGCGTTTCCTTGCCGCCCGGCTCGTTGATCCAGGCGCTCATGCGGGTGTCGATGGCGCCGGGCGCCACGACGTTGACCGTGATGTTGCGCGGGCCCAGCTCAGCCGCCAGTTGCAGCGTCAACGCGTCCACAAAGCCCTTGCTCGCGGAGTAGGCCGTGATGCCCGGGAACGCGATGCGCGTCGCCGCCGTGCCGATGTTGATGACGCGGCCGCCGTCGGGCATCACCGGCACCACGCCCTTCGTGACGTGGAACAGGCTGCGCATGTTGACGCTGACGAGGCGCTCGAAGTCCTCGACGCTGGTGTCGGCCAAGCCGGCGAACACGGCGATGCCGGCGTTGTTGACGAGGATGTCGACGCGCGGCAGCTTCAGCGCCGTTACGCGCTCGACCAGTTGCTGGCCGCCGTCGACGGCCGACAGGTCCGCCTGGACCACATGGGCCTTGCCGCCGGCAGCGCGCACCGACGCTGCCAGCGTTTCCACTTCATCGCGGCCGCTGCCGTAGTGCAGCACGACCTCCGCGCCGTCGGCGGCGAGACGCTGCGCGATGGCGGCGCCGATGCCGCGCGAGGCGCCGGTGACCAGGGCGATTTTTCCTGCAAGGGACTTGCTCATGATGTGCTCCAAATAGACCGATCGGTCAAAATAGGGGGAAAGAAAGGCCGCTCACGCGGCCGGTGGGAAATCGGGGTGGAGGGGCGGTGTTCAGCGGCGGATCACGCCCTGTCGAGCACCGCCGTCGCGAGCGCCACGGAGCGCTCCATCTGTTCGCGGCTGCGGCCCGCCTGTGCGGCCACGCGCAACCCGCTGGTCAGCGCAATCATCAGTTCGGCGAGCTCCGCCGACGGTGTCCTGCTGGCGATCGAGCCATCCCGCTGACCGCGCTCGACAGCTGCGCGCAGCATCTCGTGCGTGGCCTGCCAACGGCTCGTCAGCGCCCACGCCAACGGTGCATCGGACAGGCCTTCCAGCAGGCCGCTGGTGACGATGCAATGCTTATCGACGGGGTTGGGGCTGCTGCAGCTGGCGACCATCGCCTCGAAGTACACGTCGATCGCCAAGCGGCCGGTCTCCGCAGCCTGCACCGCGGCGACGGTATGCGCGGCGCGTTGCACCGCGCAGTCGATGGCCTGCAGGTACATGGCCTGCTTGTCGCCGAAGGTGTTGTACAGGCTCTGCTTGCCCAGGCCGGTCGCTTCCTGCAGGAGCGCCAGGCTCGTGCTTGCATAGCCGTGCGTCGCGAAGACGTCGGTCAGACGCTCCAGGACTTCGGCTTCGGAAAAGCGGCGTTCGCGTGGCATGGGACGGATCCTACGGCGTATTGGACCGATCGGTCAATAGCCGTGGTGTCCGTCCGGTCTCACGCCGATCGCCGAGCTCACGCCTTCGACAGATCCGTGTCCTTCAACGGCAACTGCCGGATCCGCTTGCCGGTGGCCGCGAACACCGCGTTGAGCACGGCCGGCGCGGCCACCGCGATCGTGGGCTCACCGACGCCGCCCCAGAAGCCGCCCGAGGGCATGACGATCACCTCCACCGCCGGCATGTCGTACAGACGCATGACGCCGTAGGTGTCGAAGTTGGTCTCCGCGATGGCGCCGTCCTTCACGGTGTTGCCGCCGAAGAGCGCCGCGCCCAGCCCGTACACGAACGAACCCGCCACCTGCGCTTCCACCTGCTGCGGATTGACGACATGGCCGGGGTCGGTGGCCGCGACGATGCGGAGCACCTTGAGTTGCCCGTCCTTGACGGACACCTCCGCGACCGCGGCCGTGTAGCTGCCGAAGCCCATGTACTGCGCGATGCCGCGGAACACGCCCTTGGGCGCGGGCTTGCTCCAACCGGCGCGATCGGCCACGGCCTGCAGCACCGCCAGGTGCTTGGGCCGCTTGGCCATGTGCTGCTTGCGGAACTCGAAGGGATCCTTGCCGGCGGCGTGCGCGAGCTCGTCGATGAAGCACTCGCTGTAGATCGCGTTCTGGTTGGTGTTCACGCCGCGCCAGTAGCCGGGACGCACATGCGGATTGCGCATCGCGTGGTCGATCAGCAGGTGCGGCACCTCGTAGCCGAAGTGACCTTCAGGCGAATCCGCGAGCAGTCCCTGGAACACGGTCGCATCGCCGTTGGCGGTGATCGCCTTCGGGTTGACGAAGGACGTGATGGACTGGCCGGCGATGCGCATGTGCAGCGCGGCGATGCGGCCCTGCCCATCGAGCGTCGCGCGCAGTCGGCACTGCGTCACCGGATGGAAGCGGCCCTGGAGCATGTCCTCCTCGCGCGTCCACATCATCTTCACCGGCACGCCCGGGCGCTGTTTGGCGATGCGCACGGCCATCGCCAGATAGTCGGTGGCGAGGCGTCGTCCGAAGCTGCCGCCGATGCGCATGGGGTGGACCTCGCAGGCGGTGACGTCGAGCCCCGCGGCGTCGGCCACCGTCGCGAGCGCCGCTTCGGCCACCTGCGTCGGCGCCCAGACGTCGCAGCGCTGCGGCGTCCACTGCACCGTGGCGGACAGCGGCTCCATCGGCGCGTGGTTCTGGAACGGCGTGCCGTAGTCGGCCTCGATCACGCGCGAGGCGCCCTGCAGCTGGCTCTTCGCATCGCCCTGGCGGTTGCCGACGAACGGCGTGTCGCCTTGCAGTCCCTCGCTGATCAGCGCGGCGATCGAGGCGCTGTCGACCTTCGCATGAGGTCCCTTGTCCCAGACGATCGGCAAGGCGTCGAGCGCGCGCTTGGCCTGCCAGAAGCGGTCGGCCAGCACGGCGACGGTCGCGTCGTCGACCTTGATGACATCGCGCACGCCCGGCATCTTGGCCACGGCCTGCTTGTCGAAGCTCACCAGCGTGCCGCCGTGGACCGGACAGGCCTTGGGCAGCGCGACGATCATGCCGGGCAGGCGCAGGTCCATGCCGTAGACCAGGGAGCCGTTGAGCTTGTCGGCGGTGTCCAGACGCTTCAGCGGCTTGCCGGCGATGCGCCACTGCGACGGATCCTTGAGGACGACGTCCTCGGGGATCGGCAGCTTGTTCGCCGCTGCGGCGACGGCGCCGAAGGTGGTCTGGCGCTTGGAGGCCGCATGGCGGATGGTGCCGCTGTCCACGGTGCATTCGGCGACGGGCACGGCCCACTGCTGGGCGGCCGCGCTGACCAGCATCGAGCGCGCGGCCGCGCCGGCCTTGCGCACGTAGTCCTGCGAGCCCCGGATGCCGCGCGAGCCGCCCGTGCCCATGTCGCGCCAGATGCGGGCACGCGCCCGGTTGGCGCCTGGCTTCACCAGCTCGAAGCGGACGTTGGCCCAGTTGCATTCGAGCTCCTCGGCCACGAGCTGCGCGAGCCCGGTCAAGGTGCCCTGCCCCATCTCCGCCCGCGCGATGCGGATGACGACGGACTCATCGGGATGAATCAGCAGCCAGGCCGTCACTTCGCCCGCCGGCGCCGCGCCCGACGACGGTGCCTGAGCCGGCGTCTGCGCTTGCGCCATCGCGCCGGTCACGGGCAGCGTGAACTCAAGAGCGAGGCCACCCGCCGCGAGGCCGGTCGCTTTCAGGAAATGGCGTCGCGTCGCGCCCGTCGCGGCGGCGTTGGTGGTTGCGGCGCTCATCGCTGGGCTCCCGCGCCGCGCAGGCGTTGGGCGGCCAGCTTGGTCGCGGCCAGCACCCGCGGATAGGTCCCGCAGCGGCAGATGTTGGTGATGCCCGTGCGGATGTCTTCATCGCTGGGATCGGGCGTCTGGGCGATCAGGGCGGCGGCGGCCATGATCATCCCGGGCTGGCAGTAGCCGCACTGCGCGACGTCCAGTTCGGCCCAGGCTTCCTGCACGACCTTGAGCCGCGTCTGCCCCAGCCCTTCGATGGTCACGATCTTCGCGGTGGCTGGCAGCGCGCTGACCGGCACCACGCAGGAGCGCATCGCCACGCCGTCCATGTGCACTGTGCAGGCGCCGCACTGCGCGACGCCGCAGCCGTACTCGGTGCCGGTGAGCTGCAGCTCTTCGCGCAGCACCCCACAGCAGCGGCGTGTCGCCGTCGACGTCGGCGCGCAGCTGGCGGTTGTTGACGTTCAATTCGGTCATGGCTTGCCTCCCTGCTCCAGGATCCAGGTCGAGAGCACCTGCGCGTCCTCCGCGCTCAGCTGCGGATTGGCGGGCATGGGCACGGGACCCCAGCGGCCCGAGCTGCCCTTGACGATGCGCGAGGCGAGCTCCGCGGCGGCGCCGTCCTGCTTCGCGTACTTCGCGGCGACGTCCTTGAACGAGGGCCCGACGAGCCGCTTGTCGACGGCGTGGCAGGCCATGCAGTTCTTCTTCTGCGCGAGCGCCGGGGTTGGCCAGGGCAAGACCCGGCACGGCGACCAGCAGCGCACAGCACGCGAGTGCGGACAGCTTCCTCATGAATGGCTTCTCCGGAGTGGCTTTTCGAGGCGGCGTTGGCGCCGTGCAGGCACTCTAGGCGCGAGAGCAGCCGCCCACAATGCGCGAAAGCCTGCTTTGGGCGGCGGGCGCCCCGCACCGCAGTGCACGGCGCGGAGACAGTGAATGCCCCAGCCGGAAGCCTCTCGGCATGCGTCTACCGGCACGACATCACGGGTAAGGCCTTCTGACGTGAAGGCGGCAGGCCGTCTGGTCGCTTGCTCGCCCTCGCTGCTCCATGGAAGGTCTGCAAAACCTGGTTCATCGGCCAGTACGGCGATTCCTGGCTTGCCTTCACAGCCTTTGCCGCAGAGTGACTTGCCAGGGGCTCACGACCAGCGCCAGTGCAGTCTCCATCGGCCAGCCAGGGGCAGTTTCGATCAGATGCAGCAGCGACCAAGCCAGGCCAAAGCAGTCATCAGGACCAAAGAGTCCGCAGAGTACCGTGGCCTCCGTGTCGGATACGGGCCTGCTGACCTGCTGCAATAGTCGCTCGAACATCTCCAACGTCGGCACTTCCGCCACGGCAGAGGCAGGGAGTGGCCCCAGCCCGACTATCGCTTCAACCGCTGCTTGCATTTGCGCTTCCTTCGTCGACGCTGGCCTGAACTCCTTCGTCATGCTCGCGTTAGTTTCCCAAAGCGGCTTCTCTATCGTCAGCCTGACTGGCGCAGGACGTCCCGCACGATGCGAACATGACCCGCTTCTACCGGCGAGTGGAACCCCAACTGACGTTCGATCAGGTGTGGTTCCCCATCCTGTTCGGCAACAACAGCCGCTACGTCCACATCGGCAATGTCTCCGATGGGTGCGTGACGGTCATGGACTTCGCGCGTTGGCCGGCGATTCACGAAACGCTGCTCAGCCATCGCACCGCCGACGGACGCGGGGTCGCTCTGTTGACCGTCAAGGGCAAGCCGGAGCGTGAACGATGAGTACGAAGGCACTCTCGCGGTCCGCGCTCGCCCCCATCCTCGCCTCGCTGCTTGCACTTCCTCTGGCATGCGCCGGAGGACCCAACGCCGCGGCCGAAGAAGATCGGAAGGCCGCGGCTGCGCTCAACCGCGAGGGTGACCGCGCCTATCAAGAAGGTCGATTCGACAAGGCGCTGAAGGCCTACATGAACTCGTATCCCAACCACGCGACTTCGCACGCCTACCTGATGGCTGGCGACGCCTACTGGCGAGCTGTTCTTGCGGCCAACCAGACGCTGGCGTCGTCGAAGGGAAAGGATGCCTGTCCGCTGACAAACGCCTACTTCGCGCAAGACGCAGGTCGAAGCCTGGATCAGTACTACCGTCCGGGATTGGCGTTGATCGACAAGGAAACTGCCGACGCCCAGGGCCTGAATCAACTCCGCGAACGCTCGCGTACAGCAGCGAGCTGCCTGGCCGCCGTTCAGGCGAAATATGCAGCGTTGCCCAAGACTGCCTGCGTGGACCTGCGTGACGTCGCCTCGTGTGTGGGCGAGCCGCTCAAGCCCTAAGGTCAGGTGTTGTTCGACTTGCTCAGGTTCTCGCTTTCGCTCCTGCCACGGTCACGGTAGCGCAATGACCATTCCGAAGTTCAGCCGCAGCCCAGTACCCGAGCGCCACCACGCCGATCCCCGCACCGAGCAAGCACACCGCCGTCCATCCCCCCATGGCATAGACCATCGTCGATGCCATCGCCCCTGCCCCACTGCCGACCGCATAGAACAGCATGTAGCCCGCGATGAGCCGCCCGTGCGACTCCGCCGGCCCGCGCAGGATCAGCGCCTGGTTGGTGACGTGCAACGCCTGGCACCCCAGGTCGAGCACGACGACGCCCACCATCACCCACCACAGCGACGCTCCCATCCCGGCCAACGGCGCCCACGCGAGCACCATCAGCAACAGCGCACCGGCGCTCGCCTGTCGGCTCCAACCGCGGTCGACCCACCGCCCTGCCCTGCCGGCGGCCAATGCCCCGACCGCACCCAGCAGCCCGAACGCGCCCACCGCCGAATGCGAGAGCGAATACGGCGCGGCGGTCAACGGCAGCGACAGCGCACTCCAGAAGACGTTGAACGCGGCGAAGAGCAGCAGGCCGAGGATGCCGCGGCGAAGGAGCACGCGATCCGTTCCCAGCAGCGCCAGCGTCGAGCCGACCAACTGCGGATAGCTCAAGCTCGACCGGATCGTGGGCAGCGACGGGAAGCGTCGCCAAGCCACGATTCCGACACCCGCCACCACGGCCGCTGACGTCAGATAGACGCCTCGCCATCCGAGCAGGTCCGCGATGCCGCCTGCCCAGACGCGGGCCATCAGCAATCCGATGACCACGCCGCCTTGCGTGGCACCCACCACACGCCCGCGTTCATGCGGCGCCGCGGCGCTGGCCGCATACGCCAGGATGCCTTGCGTCATCGCCGTGCCCAGCGAGCCGACGAGCACCATCGCGCCCATCAGCAAGACGTAGTGGCCGGCCATGGCGACCGCCAGCAGGGACAGCACGAGCCCGATCAACTGCAGCCGCATCAGCCGGCCTCTGGCGTACCGGTCACCGAGCGGCACCACCAGCAGCAGTGCCAGCACCGACCCGACCTGCGTCGCCGTCACGATCGAGCCGATCGCACCCGGCGCCACGTTGAAGTCGGTCGCCAGACTGTCGAGCAGCGGCTGAGCGAGATAGACGTTGGAGACGCTGACGCCGCCCGTGAGGGCGAACAGCACGAGCTGCCGCGCGGGCATCGATTCTGAAGACGAGCCCGTGGACGAAGGATCTGGCATGGCGCTACTGGTTTTGTTTTGAAACCAGTCCAGCATATCAGCTGGTTTTAAAATGCAACCTGATGACCGGACTTGCCGATGGGAGATCGAGATGGCTGAACGCAAGCGCATGAACGACGCGACGTGTCCCGTGGCCCGCGCGGTGGACATCGTGGGGGACCGGTGGTCGCTGCTCATCGTGCGCGACGCCTTTGATGGCATCACCCGCTTCGGAGACTTCCAGACCAGCCTGGGGGTCGCGAAGAACATCCTCGCGACGCGCCTGAAGACGCTGGTCGCGGAAGGCGTGCTGGAGGTCCAGCCTGCAACGGACGGATCGGCCTATCAGCAGTACGTGCTGACCGCCAAGGGAGAGACGCTCTTCCCGATCGTGGTGGCGCTACGCCAGTGGGGCGAGGACCATCTGTTCCGCCGCGGCGAACGTCATTCGCGCCTGGTGGAGAAGCAGACGGGACAGCCGGTCGGCAGGCTGACGGTCACGAACAAGCGCGGTGAGGCCTCAGGCTTCGACGACTTCGAGGTCGTGGGCAAGACCTGACCCGAGGCCTGCTCATCTCCCAACCAGCTTGAAGTCGAAGTTGATCGACAGCTTGTTGTCCCCGGCCTTCACCGCGTCGATCTTGAGCGCCTGCACCTCTCCTTGGAGGCGGCTCCCTGAGCCCTTGAGCATCTCCTCGACCGCCTTCTTCACATCGAACTCGACGGCGCCAGGCAACGCCGGCGCGAGGCCCAGGTTCAAGAGGTTGCGCGTGTTGGGATCCTCCACCTCGTCCACGCGGATCTCGGTCAAGCGCACGACGTGACCCTGGGCGACCGGAGCCGCCGACACGGTCGCCCAGCTCGCCAACGCGACACCGAGGCAGTCCCGTCCCGAGGGAACACCCAGCTTGCTGTTGAGATGGACCCGGATGATCACGCGCCCGTTCTGGAGCGACACCTTGGGATCCTCGAGATAGGCGTAGCAGGCGCCCTTCTGCAGATGGAGCCGCCCTTCCTCCTTGAACATCCCTTCGAGCAGCAACGACTGGACCGCGGACTGCTCCAGGACGATCTCCGCGCACCGACCGATACCGGGCACGCCGAGCAACGCGGCGGCGAGGCTTCCACAGATGAGGAGTTTCTTCATGGTCTCCCCAGTCTGCCACGGCACACCGAAACGGCGTCCCAACGAAAAAAGGCCGTGGCATGCCGCCACGGCCTTCGTGTCGATGAACGGGCGCGCGAAGCGCCCTGCCCGTTCAACCCATCACAGCGTCCGCAGCCACGCCAGCAGCGCGTCGCGATCCGCCTTCGACAGCTGCTCGAAGCGCTGACGCGACTTCTCGCCTTCGCCGCCGTGCCACAGGATGGCTTCGGTCAGGTTGCGGGCGCGGCCGTCATGCAGGTAGCCGACCGGTTGACCCTGGGCCACCTTCTCGGTGTAGCCGATGCCCCAGAGAGCCGTCGTACGCCACATCGCACCTTGCGCCTGGCCTTCCGGCAGGTTGTCCGCCAGGGCCGGGCCCATGTCGTGCAGCAGCAGGTCGGTGAACGGACGGATCGTCTGGTCGCGCAGTTCCGCGAACGGATGGTTCTTGCCCGTCTTCATCTCCGCCGTGTGGCACGCCGCGCAACGCAGCGCGTCGAACACCTTGCGGCCGTTGGCCACCTGGACCGCATCCACGCGATGCTCTTCCGTCGGCGCCACACCCTTCGGGAATCCGCTCGGGATGCTCCGTTGGGCCGGCACGGCCAGCAGCTGCATGTACTGCGTCAGCGCGGTCAGATCGGCTTCCTGGATGCCCTTCTGCGCCGGCGCCGTGCGGCAACCCTGCGGGTCGGTCGCGCAGCTGCGGTTCGGGTACACCGGCGAGGTCACCGACATGTCGTTCAGCAGCGCGTTGGCCACCTGGTGACGGATGCTGGCCTTGGACGCCTTCCAGCCGAAGCGGCCCAGACGCGTCGCGCCGGTCTCCGGATCGAAGGTGTAGTTGGCCTTGCCCACCACGCCGTCCTGGTCCGGCGACGTGCGCGCACGGGCCAGGATGTCCGCTTCAGGCACCGCTTCCAGCAGGCCGACACCCAGCAGCGGCAGGGCGGCGCGCGCCGACCACAGCTGCGGCGTGGGACCGTCGAAGGCGAACTTCGGCTTGCGCAGCTCGATCTTCGTGCCGTCCGACAGCGTGACGCTGCTGGTCTCGAAGCCCGCGACCTTGACCGCGTTGCCCCAGTCCTGCGGCGCGCCCGTGGACGACGTCGAGTTCATCTGGATGGCCGAGCCGTAGCGCGGGTCCGGACGGATCGAGCCGTCGGCGGCCTTGACCGCGACGTGGAAGGCCATCTTGTCCAGGCGCTGGTCCACCGTGAACGGCGCGGGACTGCGACCGTTGTTGGTGTGGCACTGAACGCAGGCCGTGGCGTTGAAGCGCGTCCCCGCCAGGTTCTGGATCGAGGTCATCGGATCGTTGCCCGGCTCGATGTGCTGCCCGGTCACGAAGCTGCTGTGCACCGCGCGGCGACCTTCAACGAAGCGCTGCAGGTTCTGCATGCCGATGTTGTTGAAGGGCTGCTGGAACATGCGCCAGCCTTCGTCCGAGTAGTTGTACGACACGGAACCGATGCCGCCCGACAGGACGGCATCCGGCAGCGGCACGCTGTTCAGGCGCGGCTGCACGCCGTACCACGGACGCAGGCCGGTGCCCATGACGTAGATGACTTCGCTGGTGTAGTAGCGGTAGTCGCCCTTGTCGCCGATCGCGTCCATCGCGGCGCGGCTGGAGAAGAACGAGCCCGTGAACTCGATCGCCTCGCCCAGCTGCAGCGGACGCGCCGGGATGTTGACGCCGTTGGGCACCAGCACGCCGTTGGCGTTGGGCGCCAGGTCGGTGTGACCCGGCATGTTGTCCAGCACCACGGAGCAGCCGTCGTTCGCGCCGATCACGCCCTTGAAGCCCGAGTTGGGGTTGGCCAGCGCGTTCTGTGGCGGCTTGGGCACGACCGGGCAGGAGGTCTTGTCGACGAATCCGTCCGTGTAGGTGGTCGGGTCCAGCAGCTGGCCCGGCGACATCCAGCCGTAGCCGGTGACGTTCGGGTCGTCGATGCGGCGGAAGAAGGAATGGCCGCCGCCGCGCTGCGCCTGCGGGAAGTACTGGTTGACGATCAGGCGGGGCTTGGTGACGCCCGCGACGCGGCTGTTGTCGATGAACTCCACGCCCCACGTGCGATTCTTGAAGTAGTTCGCGACGAAGTTCATGTAGTTGCCCGGGCCCTTGTCCACCGGGTTGCCGTTGGCATCCACGGTTTCATTGGGGCCGAAGCCGATCTCGTTCCAGTCCTCGCCGCGCTCGCGACCGTGACGGCCGACGCCGCGTTGGCCGAAGCGCGTGATCAGCGTGCCGTCGGGCAGCGTGATCTGGATCTGCTCGATCGGGGCCTGCGGGTTGTACAGCGGGCCCACGTTCGCGCCGTTGGCCGGGAAGGCGAACGGCGTCGTGGTCGTCGTCGGGATGCTGTTGTCGCTGCCGACGGTCTTGAACTCGACCTCGAACAGCGAGTAGCCGTAGTTCGTCGCCCGGGTCACGCCCTGGATGCGGACGAAGCGCGTCTTCACGCCGAGGTTGAAGTACTCCTCGGTGCCGCCCTTGCCGGCCGGCTGGTTGCGCAGACGGGTCCAGGTCTTGCCGTCGTCCGAGATCTGGATCTCGTAGGCCTTGCCGTAGGCGTTCTCCCAGACCAGCTTCATGTAGCCCAGCGCTTGCGCCGTGCCGAAGTCGTACTGGATCCAGGCGCCGTCTTCCGGCTTGGACGCCCAGCGCGACGCCAGGTTGCCGTCGATCGTGTTCTTCGCGGACAGGCCGTCGTTCTCGGGCGTCGACGAGATCGCCGCCACGGGCTTGATCGCCACGCCCGGCTTGCTCGTGTCACCCACGGGTTCCGTCGGCTGCGTGGGCGTGGTCGGATCGGTGGGGGTGGTCGGCGTCGTCGGATCGGTGGGATTCGTCGGCGTGGTCGGGTCCGTCGGGGTGGTCGGCGGGACCGGCGTGCCGGTGAAGGCCTGGATCTCGAAGATCGAGTAGCCGTACTGGGTCGAGCGCGTCACGCCCTGCACGCGCAGGTAGCGGCCCTGGCCGCCGAGGTCCTTCAGGTCCTCGACGCCGCCCGGGCTGTTCTCGACCGTCTTGATCGTGGTCCAGGTCTTGTTGTCCTCGGACGTCTGCAGCAGGTACTTCTTCGCGTGGGCGTTTTCCCAGTTGATGCGGACCCGCGTGATGGTGACGCTGCTGCCGTAGTCGAGCGTCAGCCATTCGTTGTCGGTGAACGCGGAGCCCCAGCGGCTGTTGTCGTCCTTGTCGATGGCCTTGGCGCCGTTCAGGTCGCCGCGCTCCATCGAGCTGCCGGTGGCGGAGACGGGCGTGAGCGCCGTCTCCGTGCCGCTGTCGCCGGCCATGCGCTTGGCGCGTGCCGCGGAATCGGCGCTGCCGCCGCTGTCATCCGAGGCGATCTGGACGCTGCCGTCCTGCTGGCCGTTGCCGCCGCCGCATGCGGCAAGCAGCGCACTGCCCAGCAGGGCAGGGACAAACGCCCTGCCCATCAAGATGCCGAGTTGCTTGAACTCCATGGTGGTTCCCTCCCGTGCCTGTGGGTGCGATCGGTGCCGCGGAGGGTGGTGTCCGCGGCCGCTCTCATGTGGACCTGGTCTGGTCCGGCGCACGTGCCGCCCATCGGCACGCGTCGCAGCTTGTCCCTCCTGAGAGGGGCAGGCGGCGGCAGTGTCCGCGTTTGTTTTGCCGGGCGGCAAGTTTTAATGTGTGTCGAATTGATGCCCCTCTTGATGCCGGCGCAACGGTATCGATACCAACGCACCAAGACGGGCAACACGGGCGATACGCAATTGAAATTCAAGCTCGAAAGCTACCTCCGCCGAGGTAGTACGGCGCGCGACGAAGGCATGATGGCGGACATGAGCACTCCGGATACTTCCACGCCCCGCCGCCGCGAGCAGCAGCGCTCGGCCGACACGAAGCAGGCGATCCTGAAGACCGCGCTGAAGGAATTCGCCGAGCGCGGCTTCGAGGCGGCGAGCATGCGCGCGATCGCGGAGCAGAGCGGGCTGACGCATCAGCTGATCACCTACCACTTCCAATCGAAAGAGGTACTGTGGCAGGCGGTGGCGACGCTGGTCTATGAGGAGCTCGCCCGGGCACGCGAAGGAATGATCCGGCAAGCGAAGCCGGCGACCGCGATCGGGCAGCTGCGGCAGGAGTTCATCGCGTATTTCCAGTTCACGCTGGACCAGCCGCACCTGCACCGCTTCATGATGCAGCGGCGCGAGGGCGCGCACAGCGAGGACCGGCAGGAGTGGCTGGCGCAGCATTTCCTGCGGCCGCATTTCGAGCTGGCCAAGCCGCTGATCAAGGCGGCGCAGAAGGCCGGCGACCTGCCCAAGGGCGAGCCGGTGCTGCTGTACTACGCCATGGTCTCGCTGGCCAACTCGCTGGCGGTGATGGGGCCGGACATCGCCGCCACGACGGGCGTGCGGACCGACGACGCGAAGACGGCCAAGGCCTACATGAAGGTGATGGACGCGGTGCTGTTCAGCCGGGCGGGAAACGTCACCTGATCAGTCAGGCCAAGTGCGCATTCAGCCACTTTGGCAGCGGCTTCGACTTGTGCACCGTCGCAGCCTGCGACTCGGTCGCGACACCTCCCAACGCGCAAATGAAGCTGGGCTCAACAGGTGTAAGCGGCTGGCAAAGTCGGGCTGACACTGCCCTGCGCGGCCAGCCAACGAAGGAACATCTGGCTGCCGCGGCCGTTGGTGTGGGTATCGGCTTCAACAAGCGCCGGCTATCAGTGCGGCGATTAGGCGTATTCGCCTTCCCGAAAAGGCATAGGCCAATGCTGCAACCCTTCCGCGCCGTACTCTTTGATATGAGGATCGGAGTGGGTCGCCAGAGCCTCCAGCGCGGCCCTTGACTCAAGGGTGTCGATGCGCGCCAACGCATACGCACATTTGCGCTGGAACTCGTGAAGGTTGTCCCAATCAATCATGTACTTGTGGGGCGTGGTCGCCGCCTCGAAGATTGCGGGGACGGTACGCGGATCGCCTATGAGCCCGAGTTCAAAAACAATGTCTTCATGGGACTCATGCCATTCGCCCCAACAACGCCTGAGCGAGAAACGGGGCCCCCTCACGCTTGCTGACCTGTGCGAGTGCGATCCATAGGGCGTCAATGTCTTTGGACTGGCATGCGGCGTGCAAATCGTTGTCTTCGTTCATGCTTCTTGTTCCTTTGTAGCCGTGTTTACGATCCGCGTCGCTAGAGGTGTCGCGACCGCCGCCTGAGACTGACGGCTCTGGCCGAAAGGACGCAGGTAGCCAGTTCGCGAGGAACGCTGGTTGCCAATATACGGGGCCGAACTAAGAGCTATCTCCACCGGTGGGGCAACAGTGCATCGATGTCACAGGCCCGCTGCGTCGGCAACCGCTGCAGGACGTCCTTCAGGTAGGCATATGGATCATGCCCGTTCAGCTTCGCCGTCTGGATGAGGCTCATGATGGCTGCCGCCCGCTGCCCGGCAAGCAGGGTCCCGGCGAAGAACCAGTTCTTGCGCCCCGTGGCCCATGGCCTGATCTGCTGTTCGTCGAAATTGTTGTCGATGGGCAGAGCTGGATCGACGAGGTAGCGCGTGAGCGCCGCCCAGCGGTTCAGGCTGTAGTCCATCGCTCTGGCGGTCGCCGAGCCATCGGGCACCTTCGGCCGGAACTCCAGCAGCCATTTGTGCAGGGCCTGCGCGACCGGCGCCGCGCGCGTTCGTCGTTCTCGCAAGCGATCCTCTGTTGCCAGGCTATTCGCTTCCCGCTCGATGCCGTAGAGCTGTCCGATGAACTCGATGGCAGTAGCCGCCAGCGTGCTCTTGTTGGCCGTGCAGTTCCACGAACTTGCGGCGAGCGTGGGCCATGCACTCCACCTCAGTGATGCCGCCGTCGAGGAAGAGCGCCTTGTAGCCGGAGTAGTCGTCGCAGACCAAGCTGCCCTTCCAGGCGCTCTCGGTGCCGTGACCCAGGAAGGTCCGCGGATGTTGACCCGAACGGCTCTCGGTGAAGTCGTAGACCACCGCACGCATGGTCTCGAAGGCTCCGCTGGCGTAGGCCCAGAGATAGGCGCGATGGGTCTTGCCTGTGCCGGGTGCCAGCATGGCCACCGGCGTCTCGTCGGCGTGCAGCACGGGCAGGCGCAGTAGATCGGCCTTCATGGCGTCGACTAGCGGCTGCAGGCGCACACCGCACACGCCCACCCTGGCTGCCAACGTCGAGCGCGGGATGGCGAGGCCAGCGCGCTCGAAGATCGCTTCTTGGCGATAGAGCGGCAGGTGGTCCGAGTGCTTCGCGACCAGCACATGGGCGAGCAGCCCCGACGTGGGAAGGCCCTTGTCGATGATCTCTGCTGGCACGGGCGCCTGGGTCAACGTGCGGCACTTCGCGCAGGCCCACTTGCCGCGCACATGGCGCTCCACCGTGAAGCTGCCCGGCGTGTAGTCCAGCTTCTCGCTGACGTCCTCGCCGATGCGTGTCATCTGGCAACCGCAGAGGCACGTCGTGTCGCTGGGCTCGTGGTGCCGCTCGACACGCGGCAGATGGGCCGGCAGTGCGGCGCGCTTGGGCCGCTCGGGCGCGGGTTCGTTGTCCTTGCGCTTGGCGGCCATCATCTCGGCCAACTGCGCTTCCAGCGCGGCGAGGTCAGCATCGACAGCCTCGTCGAAGAGCGCCTTCTGCTCGGCGTCAAGCTGCTCGCTCTTCTTGCCGAACTTCGCCCGGCGCAGCTGCGCCATCTCGAAGGTGAGCTTCTCGAGCTTGGCGTCGCGCCACTCAATCTCGTGACGGTCGTGCGCCTGGCGGTCCAAGAGCGCTCGCACCTTGGCGCCGATGTGCCCGAGCCCCGCGGCTTCCAGCGAGGCGATGTCTTCGAGACTGAGGGGCGCTGCGACTGCCATGAAGGCAGTGTGGAGCGCCAGCGGGCCACGCGCATCGGCGCGAGCACCGATTGGGTCACAGCAACCGGATCACGCCGTCGTCTTCCACGCGCTGCCACGGCAGGCCCAGCATCATGGCCTGCAGCTGGGGCTGGGTCAGCGGCATCTGCTCCAACGTGACTTCGCGAGGCCACACAAAGCGGCCTTGGTGCAGGCGCCGCGCCGCCAGCCACACGCCGATGCCGTCATGCACGAGCACCTTCATGCGTGTGGCGCGGCGATTGGCGAACAGGTAGGCATGGTGCGGCTTGGCGCCGCCGAAGACTTGAACGACGCGAGCCAGCGCGGTCTCGGTGCCAGCGCGCATGTCCAGTGGCTCCGTCGCAAGCCACACGGCGTCGATGCGAATCAACGCAGCAGCTCGCGCATCCAGGCCGCGCACGCATCGGCAGCGCTTGCGGGCCACGTCACCGCGATGGTGGTCGAACCGCGGCGGACCTCAATACGGATGGGCTCTGCGCTCGGCGCTGGCGGCGCGGGTTGCGCCGGCATCGGCAGTTCGATAAAGCCTACTGGTTTGTCGCTGACGGCCACTGCATCGACGGGCGGCTGAGCCCTCTCGTGACCCCAGCGGCGGAGGAGGTTGGCATTGATGCCGTGGGCCATCGCCACAGCGGCCATCGACACGCCCGGCTGCTGAGAGGCCTGCACGGCCTGAGCCTTGAACTCGGCGCTGTGAACTCGCCGTCGACGGCCTGGCGATGCTTGGTCCATAGTGCGCACGTACCCATCAAGTCGTTGATGGACACGAGCATCCTAGGCACGGCTCAGCGGATCAACATGACTTGCCAGGACGCTTACCAACAGGTCGCCGCAGCGCAATGATCAAAGAGGAGTTATGGAAGGCTCTCCGCCTCGTTACCGAGAAGAGGAGCTCATATCACGACCATCATCGTAAGCGCCACGGTGTAGGCGAGGACCGAAGTCTTGGAGTGCATCACTCTGACCGTCTGTCCGAGGTGGGCGCCCTCCGCTTACGGGCATACCAGCCGACGGTCCGCGGATCTACCCCATCAGTCCCGCACGATGTCGGCGCGCCCTTAGCTACCGGACCCGTCGCGCTTGGTCTTCTTTGAACGACTCGCCTTTACGGTCGCTGGAGCTCCGGTGGGGTGGTCAAGGTCGAGCGACTGCTGACCTCGTTCACCGAGCTCGCCGTCAGTGGATCCCGAGGCACGGACAGCGACTCTGATGATTTGATTCAGCGCATCAACAAGCGAGCGCTCTCGGACCGATACCGCAGGTGCTGCCCGGGATTCCTCGACCGTGCCATGCCCCAAGCGGACCTGTAGGACCACGCCAGGCACCACTTCAACACCCAGCGTACGCGGCAACATCTTTGGCAACGCGACCAGATGATCGATATCGTCAAACGTGCCGGCTAGCCAGCTGAACTCAGCCCATCCAATGTCTGCGGTCGGAGCGTCGGTCCACGCGAAATCGGGGCGCAACAAGCGCTCAGCACCCTTCACCGCCCGCAGCCAAGCAATGTCCACGCGCGCGGTCCCGCCAGCGCGGCCATAAGACCGAACCACGCAAACGCGGTCGGGGCTAGCTTCTGGAATCGGTTAAGCAGAAACGCATGTGATGTGCTCCGTCCAACCATGAAGCAGCCTGCCGCAAGCAGCGTCGCGCCAAGTCCGCCTAGTTCTACTGCGGGGAGCGCCGCGATTGCTTGCGCCAGCTCGGTGAATGCCATCACACGATGCTCCACAGAGTCGCTTCGAAGCCCCGGGAAGCGGCTAAGGAACTCCACATCCTGTAAGCGTGCGTTTGGAGCGCTATCCCGCAAATGCGCAATGCAAGCATCCACCACCAACTGCGCCGCTTCGTGAGGCTCAAGATGCCCAGCGACGGTGGCGGTGCATAACGCCCAAATCGGCGCCAGATGGTCCACACCAATTGCTCTTCGGCCCAAACGGGCGTCGTCACACAGAATTCTCAATCTATCGACGCAAACGCGTGTCGGCTCGCCATGCCCGAAGAGGCTCGCAGTCCTGCCCACGGGAAGACTCAATGAGCTAGCGATTCGCGACAGCGGCATCGCCTGAAGGTCTACTTCGGAATCTGCTTGTGCAAGCGTCTCTCCAACGGCCACCGATGCCCAGCGCTCGGGTCGGAAGCTGTACTCGGACGTTGAACTACCGATGCGCCCAAAGATGTCCCAGTCGGTCAGGCGTGCCACCCGTGCAAACTGGCTGATAGGGAAGGCTTCTTCGGCATACACCCGCAGCCATGAGAGCGTCTCGACCGCCGAGTTGTCCGGGATGACAACCGCCGTAGGCTGCGATGCCGTCCTTGCTCCATACGACAGAGGCCTATAGCCGAGCGCCAACGCACCATGTCGCAACTCGAGATCGGCGGGGCTCAGCGCGCCGCCCCCCCTCGGCTCTTCCTCTCCGAGCAGTACGTCGATGAGATCCTCTCGTGCAACGGCAAACCAGCGGACGTCTTGCTTCATGCCTTCTCCTCAAAGAGGTCGTCGAGGTCCACCAACTTTTGCTCTGCAAACGCGTTTTCTAACGCCTTGCTAGTTTCTCCGGTCCGGTACACATTCAGCGCTGTTTTTGCTCGGGTAATTCCCGTATAGGCGAGTTTTGTCCTGCGAAGAGGATAGCCAGCCAACTCCTCAGCGCCGTAGATATGTACCGCACGAAACTCGGTACCTTTAGCGCTGTGCAATGTCATTACATGAATGCGCTTGTCGGACGAGAAGGAAGCCTCACCGTCGCCATTGTGGTAGGCCACCAAATCTGAAAGGTCCGTCTTTTCAAATCGCTCCTTCAGCTCGGCAATTGTCGCCTGAGTCCCGGAAAAAACTCCGATGCTGTCGTCCTTGAACGCAATCAACTGAACCCTTATCAACGTCTCCATTTCTGAAAACTGCTCATCTCGACTCTTCAATGACACCAACTTCGCCGTTGAAGTACCCTGAATCTTAGGGTTGTAATTCGCTGTTGCCTCAAGCCCAAGACTCCCATCCAAAGGTGGCATTAGCTTATCGGCAACTTGAGCAATCCGTTGCCCAATTCGAAAGTGACTCGTGAGAGTGTGCGGCGTTAAATTCAGCTTTTCGGCGACGGCAAGCCCGTCCTGTTCGTAAATACCTTGACGCCCATCGCCGCAAATACACACCTTATCACTGAGACAGAGCAGGAGCTCCAATTCACCCACCGAAAGATCTTGCGCTTCATCCACGAATATAGCGCTGTACACCTTTGATGTAGCCAACCTAGCATTCGCCTCTTTTAGTTTAGCGACAATCTCAGCCCGCCTTGCGTCATCGAATTGGCCATTCGTCGGACTGGCACCAAAACCAAGATGGTCAACAATATGACCACCTGCCCAAGAATGAAACGTCTTTACTTGATCTGCAGAAATCAAGCCACTCTTTCCAATCCCCGAGCGTATAAAATCCGAGAGCGCTCGACTGTAAGTAACAATCAGCACATTTTTCTCTCCCGTGCCGGCAATATACTGAGCCCGGAGAAGAAGAAGATTCGTCTTTCCAGATCCGGGTGGTCCCACTAGAGAATACCTCCCTTGAACAGGCAACTTGATGAACTCTGCCTGTTCTGGCACCAGCTCGTTCTTCGACCTCCACCAGCTTGTCCTCATAGTTCCCCCCTTGATTTTGCGCCCTTATATGGCGGCGTCATACAGCGTATCGACTGCCGCATTTGCCGCCTCGATTCGAGACAAAGCTGTAGCAATCAACTCCGCCAAGTTATTGGAGATGGCAGCCACCACCTCATCATCAGCCCCACCGATGGTGGCTTCAAAAACCGGCTTGAACTCCACGGCAATTGTCGAGTCAGCTGAACCGGGCGCCAAAAGCTTCGCTCCGATGAGAATATGCGCGCGCTTCTCGTATGGATTTGCGCCCCAATCGGCTCTGCAGACAAGGCCGAGTCCAATGAATTTATTAGGCGTGAGCAGAAAAACAATATCGGATCCAGCGCCCGCCCAATCCGCCTTCATTGCCAGCGGCAACTGATTACTGCAAGCCTCCAGCAATTCGGTTCTAACACGTTCGAAGATTCTCTTAAGGTAAGTAGAACGCTCGAAGTCAAGACGTGCGGCTGCAGCCTGTTGTGAATTACTACCCAGATGCGCCACACCCTTGGCCAGCCGACTTTTAAGAGCACTTAATGCACTGTTCGAATTATCAAACTGAAAATCTTCCCACCCCACAAGGGATAGCCTAGTATCCAAGTCTTTTGTCAAACATCGCAAAGCAACAGATTTCTCAAGTGCGAGCCTCTTTGTATCGGGATCCGAAAATGATAGGGGTTTAGTCAAGACTGCTCGAGCGACGAGCCAGCGGTTACCTAGCGCCACTTCGTGCTGGAACAGCGGCTCTTTCTTGATCAGATCGTGAAGCACGGCTCCCACCTGATAGAAGTTCAATCCTCGCCACAACTTTTGAGTGGGCTGATCGAGCCGGAAAAGATACTCGGGAGAGCTATATTGAGCGGTAGCTAAGAAGGGGCGTCGAGCTCCAGCATCCGTAACCGCAGCATCGTTCTCTTCCTGTAAATCAAATTCCCGCGCAACGCCAAGGTCAAGTAACGTGAGTCGCTTGTAGTCTGGCGAGACATGGATGTTCTCGGGCTTAATGTCACGATGGACAATGTTCAGACTCTCTAAGAATCTGACCGCTTCTACGAGCTGGCTCATAAGCGGGCCTACGGCATCGTCGGGCACGAGGCTCAAACATTTTGTTAGCTGGGGCCATTCAACGAATTCCATCTCGATGAATGCCGTGCCTTCAGCTTCCATCGCAAAGTATGTCTGGATTAGGCTTGGACACCCATGCCCAATTAGCCTCCGCTGCACATCCAACCGCCGCCTGCTAGCGGCAGCAGACTCACCTTGAAACAGCGCCGGGTCAAAAACCTTGACCGCGCGTAGTCCACCCTCGCGACGAACCTTGAACACAGCAGCGGACCCTCCCGCGTCAAGGAACTTCACGGCCTCTTCAGCCCCTCCTGTCGATACCAGAAAGCGCTGCAGGCGTCCCTCGAGATCTTGGATGATCTTTGCGTCTAGAGCTGGCATATGTCCCCCTTCCCGAAACATACCAGCAACTGGGAAATTTATGCCACCCCGTTCATCGGGGACTTCGATCTTGAAACTCCCAGTGCATTGGCATATTGGTCAGGACCTCGCTAACGGTCACCGTATAACGGAATTCGCGCACAAAACCCGACATCCCATTACCCTTGGTTTTCCCTAAGAAACCAAATGCGTAGTGAACTGCTGGCAGGGTGGGCAACAGGTTTGCATCGAAGAGGCGACTTCTGCACCGTCGCGCTCTGCCACGCGGTCGTGGCACGACCTGAGGCTTAGCAACGTCAGGCCCGTTGAGCGACTCCAACGTGACCATCTTTGTCGTAGCTAGAGTGCCCTGGCTTTGAACCGAATTTGCCTCTCCAGATCTCGCACGGATCGCGCCGCGACCACGGTTCCCCGCATCTGTTGATGCCTGCAAGACAACATGCCGGTGCTTCCCGCAGCCTATCCGTTGGCCAGTCACGTCCCTAGCATCGGCAACGCTGATCCAGCGATTGCCCCGTGCCTGAAGGACGCCATGATTTCCCAACAACATACCGCGCACGTCAACGGCGTGCGCCTGAACTACGCCGTCGCCGGACAAGGCGAGCCCGTGCTGCTCTGGCATGGCTTTCCGGGCACCTCACAGTCATGGCACAAGGTCGTGCCCCTGCTCGCCCGGACCCACACCGTGATCGTTCCCGACATGCGCGGGTTTGGCGATTCCGACAAGCCGGCTCACGGCTATGACGCGCACACGCTGGTCGGGGACTTCCGCGCGCTGCTGCGGGAACTCGACATCGGCCCCCTCCACATCGTGGCCCATGACATGGGGCGCACCGGCGGCGTTGGTCTGGGCCGGCCACCATCCCGACGAGGTGCGCACGCTGGCCTATCTGGACGAGCCCATCATCACCGCCGAGAGTCTCGCGCGACTGATGCAGTTCACGCCGGAAGGCACCGCACGCGGCGGGCTCTGGTGGTGGCCGCTGGCGTTCGCGCCTGGACTCGCGGAGACGCTGTTCTCCAGCCATGAACGGGAGGTGCTGTCCTGGTTCTATGACAACTACTGCGCCAACCCCGGCGCGGTCAGCCAGGCGGCGTTCGACGAGACCATGCGCACCTTCGCCGCGCCGGGTGGCGTGAGCGGTGTGCTCGGCGTCTACCGCGCGATCTTCGAGACGCAGGCGCAGACGGAGCGCTTCCTGCGCGACAAGGTCCGCGTCCCGGTGCTCGCGCTGGGCGGCGACGCGAGCTTCGGCGACAAGACCCGCGAGCTGCTGACGACCGTGGCCGAGAACGTCCAGGGCGGCGTGGTCGCCCACTGCGGGCACTTCATCCCCGAGGAACAACCCGATGAGCTGGTGCGCCTGCTGAAGGCGTTCTGGGACGGCGCCGCGCAGCGGTAGTCCGTCGCGCATCGGCCCGGCCGCCGCGCGCAATGCGGGATCGGCAATTGCCTGAGGCCGAGGTCTTTCCCACTGTTCTGGAGTTCCGCATGGCTACCAAGAAGAAGTCTTCCCCGAAGGCGGGTCGCGTCGACGCCGCCCACGCCGCCACGACCCCGACGATCGACAAGTCCGTCAAGACCCAGTCGCAGGAGACCCAGCGCTTCGGCGAGGTCATCAAGATGCCGCACGGGCTGCCCGAGGCGGTCGTCAAGAAGAGCGTGAACTCGCTCAACCAGGTGCTGGCCGACACCATCACGCTGCGCGACATGTACAAGAAGCATCACTGGCAGGTGGTCGGGCCGACCTTCAATCAGCTGCATCTGCTCTTCGACAAGCATTTCGAAGCCCAGGTCGAGCTGGTCGACCTGCTGGCCGAGCGCATCCAGATCCTCGGCGGCGTGTCGCTGGCGATGGCCGCGGACATCGCGGAGGAGACGCGCATCCCCCGCCCGCCGCGCGGCCGCGAGCCGGCCACCGTGCAGCTCAGCCGCCTCATCGAGGCCCACACGATGATCCTGACCTACGCGCGCGAGCAGGCCGAGAAGGCCAGCGACGCCGGCGACTCGGGGACGGACGACCTGCTCGTCAGCGACGTCGTGCGGACCAACGAGCTGCAGGTGTGGTTCCTGTCCGAGCATCTGGTGGCCGCCTCGCCGATCTGACGCCTCGTGATGCGGTGACGCCGTGATCGTCGCGACCTGGAACGTCAACAACGTCCGGAAGCGACTGGACCAGTTGCTCGACTGGCTGGCGCGGCGCCGACCCGACGTCGTCGCGCTGCAGGAGCTGAAGACGCCCACGGAGGACTTCCCGGTCGACGCCCTCCGCGAGGCCGGCTACGAGTCCGTCGTGGTCGGCCAGAAGACGTGGAACGGCGTCGCCCTCCTCGCCCGCGGGCATGCACCGCTGCCCGTGATGAAGGCGCTGCCCGGCGACGCCAAGGACCGACAGGCGCGCTACGTCGAAGCCGCCATCAACGGCGTGCTGGTGGCCGCGATCTACCTGCCCAACGGCAATCCGTTTCCCGGCCCCAAGTTCGACTACAAGCTGGCGTGGTTCGAGCGGATGCGCCAGCGCGCCGATGCCCTGTGGAAGGAAGGCCATCCAACAGTCCTCCTGGGCGACTGGAATGTCGTGCCCACCGACGCCGACATCTACAAGCCGGACACGTGGAGAGACAACGCGCTGCTGCAACCGGAAGCACGTGAAGCCTTCGCGGCCATCCTGGAACAGGGCTGGACCGACGCGCTGAAGACGGCGCACCCCAAGGACACACCGTTTACCTTCTGGGACTACCGCCGCAAGCGGTGGGAGCGGAATGCAGGTCTGAGGATCGACCACATACTGGTGAGCGCCGCGTTCAAGGTCGTGGCCGCCGGCGTCGACCGCGAAGAGCGCGGGACGGACAGCCCCGAGCGACCACGCGCCTGTGTGGGCGGAGCTCGCTGCGTCGAAGCCGAGGAGGAAGAAGACAAGCAAGGCCGCCGTTTGAAGGCAAGCCCTGACCCCGGCCTCTCAACATCCGTCGTTGGCGTTGACACCGCAGACTTCCAGCCTCCTGAAGGATGAATCTTCCAAGAGGCGAATGACGCCGTCGCCGTGTTCTCGAATGCCGCGACGGGCTCGGCATCTCGGCGCCCCGAAATCAGCAAACCACTGATGGACCGTGGGAAGCGCGGCCGAAAAGATGGCGGCGGACAGTCCCTTCCGCCGGAGATTCGACATGCCACGTCTTCCACGCACCGGCCACGACGCGCCTGCCATCGTCCCGGCCGCCGAGCGCGACGGGCAGATCGCCGGATCGCCGTTGCAGCACACGCCGGCCAAGGACGCCTGGTCCGCCCAACTTCAGGGCAGCGCGCGGATGCGCGAGGAACGCGCGCTGCACCAGCGCCTGTTCGGCGCCGCCGCTGAGGGGTCAGTGGCCCAACGCACCATCCACCAGTACAAGGACAGCGAATGGTGGATCCGAGAACGCGGCACGAAAGGCGGACACCCGCTGCCCGTCGACGACAGCAAAGGCGCCTTCTTCAACGACGTGACCGGCGTGAACGGAGCCACGTTCGAGGCTGTGCGCGCAGGGCTGGTCGACCGGATGATGGAAAGCGGCGGCTTGACGGAGCTGCCGCAGGAGCAGGGCGAGCTGGACAGCAGCTGGTCGCAGCTGTCCGCCAAGCTGGCCGCCTATGCCAAGGTGAACCTGAAAGCCATCGACGAGAACAAGAAGAGCGAGAAGGACCGCATGCTCACCGTCGGCAACATGTACCTCTGGTACGAAGGCGACGATCTGATGTCACGCAGCACGGCTCACGACGACATCAAGAATGAGAAGACCCTGGCCGGAGAGACTGAGGATTTCGTCTTCGATCTGATGGCGGCGAACAATCAGCTCGCGTTCATCGAGCAGCAGGACTGGTTGAAGAACGGCTACCACGTCTGCATCGAGATGAACTACTACTACAACCGTCCGATGTCGGATGACGGCGCGCTGAGCATGCACAAGGACACGGGCGGCGACAACCTGTTCGTCAACCTCGTCTTCGACAACGAGGAAGACACGCCAGCCACCGAGTGGACCCAGGACCGGGCGCCCATCGACGGCGCCAAGCGCGAGGTGATGACGGACCACTATGCGCTGCCCGACTCGATGCTGACCAACATCGACGCCGCCAAGCAGAAGCTCGGCGAAGCCGACAACCGGGCCGCCGGCAAGGCAAAGATCAAGGGCGGCGTGATGCCCCGTCATGCCTACGTCTCGTGGGTGGACGAACTGGTCTGGCATTCGACGCCGACCCTCGCGAACCGGACCCGCTTCGCCAAGGGCAACGGGAACTGCGAGTACGTGCGCCGCGTGCTCAACAAGACCGGCAAGATCACCGCCTACGGGATCTTCTTCGACGTGATGATCGCCTTGCGCGAGACCTTTCCCACCTCGGTGCTGCACAAGATCAACCTCGACGCGGCTCGCGTGGAGGCCAATCCCGAGGCCTTGCGCAAGTGGCTGGACGACAACATCACGTCAGAGGATGTGGCGAAGCTCAACCTTGAACTCGACGCGCTGATGGAGCTGGGAACGGTCAAGTCCAGCGGCCGGGCCGGCAACGAACTGGACGAAGACGGCGACAAGCAGACGAAGAAGATCTACAAGCCCACCGGCGTTGCCGGGCGCAGCCGCTCGAACAGCGCGGCCAGCAAGCTCCAGGCGGTGAAGGAGGCCGCGGCACGCCAGAAGTTCCGGTCGTTCATCCGCACGTGGGTGCGCATCATGAAAGGCGCCAAGCCCGACGGGTTCTAGGGCTTGTTCGTGCCGCGCAAGCCGCTCGGCGATCAGACCCCGGCAGAGATGTTCAAGCGATGTGTTGCATCGACAGGCTGAATCCGCCAGCGAAAGCGGTCATTCATTTCCTCGACATCGATCGACCGTCGAAGCGCAGGGCGTTCAAGACCAAAGAGAACGCAGGTGAAGGCTGGCGTCGGCTTGGATAGTAGAGGTGGTAGCCCGCAAAGGGTGGGCACCAATCCTCCAGCACGCGCACCAGGCGCCCCTCTTCGACGTGAGACCCCAGCTCATCCTCAGGCAGCAGGGTGATGCCCATACCAGCCAGCGCTGCGTCGACCTGCGGCGGGGCTGTGTTGAAGATCAACGGACCATCGACACGCACGTTCACCTGTTTGCCCTTCTTGGCGAAGTCCCAGACATACAGGCCACCCGAAGTGGGCATGCGCTGGTTGATGCAGCGGTGCTCAGTGAGGTCCTTCGGCGTCCTGGGTATGGGGTGTGAGGCAAAGTAGGCTGGAGAAGCCACAACGGCCATGCGCAGCGGTGGGCCGATGGGTACGGCGATCATGTCCTTGTCGATGGTGTTGCCCAAGCGCACCCCTGCGTCGAAGCGGTCGGCCACGATGTCCCTGAACCCATAGTTCATGTCGAACTCGAGGGTGATGTCCGGGTTCTCCTTCAAGAGCGGCATCAACTTCGGCAGCAGCACCGCATGCATGACTTGGTCACCACAAGTGATGCGCACTGTGCCGGCGGGCTTGTCTCGCAGTGCCGTCAGCGCATCCAGTTCGGCCTCAATCTCGTCAAAGCGGTGTCCTATGGCCTGAATGAGCCGCTCTCCGGCCGGCGACGCCGAGACGCTGCGGGTGGTGCGCGTGAGCAGCCTGATCTTCAGACGTTCCTCGAGCGCTCGAATCGTCTGGCTCAGCGCCGACTGGGTCACGCCCAACACCGCGGCACCCCGGGTGAAGCTGCCTTCACGAGCCACCGTGACAAAGGCCATCAGGTCATCGAGATTTCGCTTCGCCATGGTGCGCACACGTCGATTGATTAGAAATTCTAATAAGCATTATCGCTATTCATTATCTAGTCAGCAAAGCGGCCGATCAGCAAACTTCCAGGCATGCAACGCACCCCACGCACCGACACCCTTGGAAGATCGACGCGAGCATGCCTCGCGGCACTGGTCGGCCTGGCCGGGGGCCTAGGGTCATTCACAGCATCCCCGCAAGGAAAACCCATGAAAGTTCGCCTGACTGTCGACGGACAGGTCGCGATGGCCACGCTGGACGACACCGCCGTTGCGCGCGACTTCGCGGAGTTGCTGCCTCTGACCTTGACGCTGAAGGACTACGCACGCATTGAGCGCATTGCCGACCTGCCGCGCAGGCTCTCGGTGGTCGGCGCACCCGCCGGGCACACACCCACAGCGGGCGAACTGACCTATTACGCGCCCTGGGGCAATCTGGCCATCTTTCTCGAAGGCAACGTGCACGCGCAAGGGCTCGTGCGCCTCGGCCAGGTCGACAACGGACTCGCGGCGCTTCAGCGCCCCGGCCCGTTCAAGGTCCGCATCGAGCGAGCCTCTGACTGACGCAGGAAGCTCGGTCGCGGGGAGCTCATCCCCCCACCCACATCACCCTATCCCTCACAGGAGCCATATCCATGCACGCAATTCCGGAAGAAGGCCAAGCCTCTGATCGACGCGACTTCCTTGTCCAAGCAGCCTCCGGTGCCGCCGCCCTGGGCTTGCTGGTGGCAACCGGAGGGGCTCAAGCCGCACTACCCGCGGTCGCCGGAGCCGACAACTTCTATCGCAGTGACAAGGTCACGGCGCGGAAAGTCGTTTTCAAGAACCAGTACAAGATGAGCGTGGCGGGCAACCTGTTTATGCCCAGAGCTCTCGGGGAAGCTGTCAAAGCCCCCGCGCTCGTCGTCGGACACCCGATGGGCGCTGTGAAGGAGCAGAGCGCCAACCTGTATGCGACGAAGATGGCGGAGAGAGGCTTCGTCACCTTGTCCCTGGACCTGTCGTTCTGGGTGAAAGCGATGGCGAACCGCGCAACGCTGTCGCGCCGGACATCTACGCCGAGGATTTCAGTGCTGCAGTGGACTTCCTGCGCGCACAGAGCTTCGTCGACCGCGAGCGCATCGGCGCCATCGGCATCTGCGGCAGCGGCAGCTTCGTCATCAGCGCGGCCAAGATCGACCCGCGCATGAAGGCCATTGCCACCGTCAGCATGTACGACATGGGTGCAGCCAATCGCAACGCACTCCACCATTCGCAGACGCTTGAGCAGCGCAGACAGATCATCGCCGCCGCCGCAGCTCAACGCGACGGTGAGTTCGCAGGTGGCGCCACGCAATACACGAGTGGAACGGTGCACGAGCTCACCTCCGATACCCACCCCATCCAGCGTGAGTTCTACGACTTCTATCGCACGCCTCGCGGGGAGTACACGCCCAAAGGCGCTTCGCGGCTGACCACCACACATCCGACGCTGAGCAGCAACGCGAAGTTCATGAACTTCTACCCGTTCAACGACATCGAGACCATCTCTCCGCGGCCGCTGCTCTTCATCACTGGCGACCAGGCTCACTCCAAGGAATTCAGCGAGGACGCCTTCAAGCTTGCGGCTGAACCCAAGGAGCTGCACTACGTTCCGGGAGCGGGCCATGTCGACCTGTATGACCGGGTCCATCTGATTCCCTGGGACCGGCTGACCGCCTTCTTCAATCGGCACCTCGCCAAGGCCGGCGTATGACGGCTGCATCGCTCGACGCCGACGCACGCGGCGTGGACGGCAATGGTTCGGAAGCACGACCCGAAAGGTGGGCCGGGGTGTTTGCGATGTCTCTATGCGTCTTCGCACTCATCGCCTCCGAGTTCATGCCCGTCAGCCTGCTGACGCCGATGGCCGCCGATCTTGGCGTCAGTGAAGGTGTCGCAGGACAGGGCTTGGCCATCTCCGGTGCCTTCGCGGTCCTCGCCAGCCTGAGCGTGGCTTCCCTGGCCGGCCGGCGGGACCGTAAAGCGCTGCTGCTCGGCCTCACCGCGCTGATGTGCCTCTCCGGCGGCATCATCGCGCTCGCCGGGAACTTCGCTACCTACATGGCGGGCCGAGCGCTGATCGGCGTCGTTGTCGGTGGCTTCTGGTCCTTGTCCGCCGCCACGACGTTGCGGCTCGTTCCGACAAGCAAGGTGCCCAGGGCTCTTGCCATCCTGAACGGTGGCAACGCGCTGGCCACCGTGTTGGCGGCGCCTCTGGGCAGCTACCTCGGCAGCGTTGTCGGATGGCGAGGAGCCTTCTTCTGCCTGGTGCCGATCTCACTGCTCGCCCTGGTCTGGTTGTGGATCAGCCTACCCGCCTTGCCGGCGCAGGGTCAGGCAACCCGCAACGCGAACCCGGTGAGGCTTCTTCGCGTCGGTCGCGTTGCTCTGGGCATGCTGGCGGTCGGTGTCTTCTTCTCCGGGCAGTTTGCGCTGTTTACCTACCTTCGACCGTTTCTGGAGACCGTGACGCGAGTGCACGCTGCACAGCTGTCCGCCATCCTGTTGGTCATCGGCGTCGCGGGACTTGCGGGGACCCTGCTCATCGGCGCGGTGCTCAAGCACGGGCTGTACCGCACCCTGCTGGCCGCGCCGGTGCTGATGGCGGTGACAGCTGTGGGACTGGCGTTGTCCGGAACGGCAGTCCTCCCCGTCACAGGGCTACTTGCAGCATGGGGCTTCGTGGCGACGGCAACACCAGTGGGTTGGTGGATGTGGATCGCTCGCACGATGCCGAAGGACGCAGAAGCAGGCGGCGGTTTGATGGTCGCGGTGGTCCAACTGGCCATTGCATCCGGCTCGACCCTGGGAGGGGTGCTCTTCGACCATCACGGCCATCTCGGCACGTTCATCGCGAGTGCGGCTCTGCTGTTGGCCTCTGCGCTGCTGGTCTTCGTGACAGCCCGGGCCGACAGGCGTAGCGGCGCCCGATAGGGGCAGACGTTCCCGGTGCGCGCGCGGGCGGACGAATCAGCAATCGACCGATAGCCCGCGCGGTCGGCGCCCCCTATCGTGGCGCCTGCACGTCAACCCTAGCGAGGACGCGTCATGAAGCTCCACGAGGGCCACGCCCAAGCGGCGCCGCGCCAGCCTGCCGCCGACACGGCGCGCAAGACCGGGGGAAACGCCGACCCCGCAGGCTCGGATCGACCAGTCCCCCCGGATGGTCGCGCAGCGCAATGGCCTGCAGGCCCTCCGCGGTGATGCGGTGCGACGCCGGGAGACGCCGACCACGCAGGCTCGGGTCGACGAGTCGCCCCGGATGGTCGCGCAACGCGGCATCCTGCAGGCTCTGCGCGGCGACGCGGTGCAGCGCCGGGGCGCGCCGGTGATCCAGCGCTACGTGACCTTCGACAAAGCCCAGGAGCTACCCGTGGTCCTCGGGCACCAGGGCCCGGAGAGCTATGACCTCAGCACCTCGGAGAAGCTGCTCACGACACTCTTTGGCAACGAGCCGACGGACTCCAAGACCTTCGATACGCTGGGCCCCTTCCTGACCGAGGCGCAACACATCTGCTTCAACAGCGTCGGCAGCGCCGTCAATTGGATCCTGGCGCAGCGCGGGGTGCCGGAGAAATCCAGTGAGCCACGGGAAGAAAAAGAGGAAGAGAAGAAGACGGCGAGCGCGAAGGGCGGGGGCATCGTGTGGGCGTACCGGATGGAGGGCGCCCCCAAGAGCGACAAGCAGCGCTCCGACGTGGCGAAAAATGTCACGCCGCAAGCCGCCCTTGAGACGATCTTGTCCGAGATGGGCGAGAAGCTCGAGGGCCAGGAGAAGCTGATCGTCGGGCTGCGCGAGAAATGGTCCGAGGTTGCGCTGGAAGAAGCCCCCAAGAAACGCGCAGACCTGGCGACCAAGCTGCAGAAGCAGCTGCGGAGCAAGACGCTGGACATGAAGAAGCTCCTGCTGGACGTCTACGCGAAGAAGGGACCTGTTCGACGCCCAGTCCGCGACCGGTGAAATCTTCGCCTCGCGCATCTACCTCGACGGCACGAACATGATCCCGGCGGGCAAGGAAAGCGGCCGGGTGACCGGCCTGCACACGTGGTTCAACTTCAGCGTCGGCTCGGCAGACCACGCCTCGTATTTCGCCTCCACTTTCGGCAGCGACGGCAGCGGCATCGTGATCCGCTTCGCGCTGGAAAAGGGCCTCTGGCGCAAGTGGAAGACGGAGCAGACCGGCCCGCAGGAGCGCCGCCTCGGTCCGAGTTCGCCGAACACGACCACCACGCTCAACGACGTGGGCCAGCCGGGCGTGAAATACGAGATGTCCAGCCCGCAGACGAAGACGTTCTTCGAGGAAGTGGTGGTCAAGGACATCCCGGCGCAGGTGACTCCGCTCGCGCCGGTCAGCGGCGTCTGGAAGCCATCCGACGAGGACGTCGCGCGCACCGTGCAACGCTTGGCCAAGGCGCAGAAGAAACTCGAACAGGAACTCGTGGGTCTCGAGCCGTCGGCACCCGAGTTCGCGACCGAGCGGGCGCAGAACGCGACCGCCACGGAACAGCTCCAGAAAGAGTGGAAGGCGGGGCCGCTCGAGCAGATGAAGGCCCTCTACACGGCCATGAGCCTGACCAAAAATGCGCTCCATTCCGTGCGCCGGAAGAAGGGACCGCAGAACCAGTGAGCCGCCCTCGGGACGTGCGAGTGAATCCGGCGAGCCGGAGAGGGGCGTCAAAAGGCGTCCGATCACAGCCCCAACCGCCCTACTCCTGGCCACCGCGCGACGCGAGCCTGCACGACACCGCCTGTCTCTTCCTCCGATCCGACACCGTGCCTTCGAGCCTGTCCGACCGCGTGCGCAGACGCCAGTGACGTCCCTCGATGTCCTTGAAGGTCCAGCCTTTCAAGCCATCGCCTCGCACCTCGACCACGCCTACCCGTCGGCCCTGCTCCGTCAGCAGCACGCCCTCGGTCATCGGCGCGGTGACGAGCCGACAGGCTTCTCCATCGCAGCCTTCCGCCGCGCTGACCTGACGCCAGTGCATCAGCATGACCCATCCGGTCGCCCGGCAGTGCCATCTGGACTCGGGCATCTCGCCATGGGGAGCCGCCTGGAGGCCCGTCGCAGCCACCAACGCCGGCAGCCCCAGGGCACGAAGAATGGCGCGAGCGTTCATGCGAGTTCCTTCAGATCGATTGCGCCGTGAAGGCCATGTCTGAATGCTAGGAAGCCGTCCGCTCGTCCGGTAGGTCCGCCAGACTCAACACGTCGTTGAGCGGCGCACACCCGTCGACCGCGGTGCCGCATCAGTCCGGCGCCGTGCCGTCGAACCACTCGACGAGGAAGTCGATGAACCGCCGCACCCGTGCCGGCGTGTGCCGCCCGAAGGCGTGCAAGGCATGGACGGGCACCGAGGGCATCGGCAGCTCCGGCGCCGCCTGCAGCAGGCGCCCCTCGCTCAAGTCCTCGCGCACCGACCACGCGAGGATCTGGGGCGACGCCCAGTCCGCTCAACGCCGCCGTCCGCAGGACGTCGCCGAGTCCGTGTCGAACACCGGCGTCGGCTCGAGCTGCCGACCATCCCCGAGCACGATCGGCTGCGGTCGACCGTTCAGCACGTAGCGCAGATGCGCGTGGCGTGAGAGTTCGTCCACCGACGTGGGGCGACCATGCGCCGACAGATAACCCGGCGAGGCGACCAGCACCAGCGACATCCGCGCCAGCAGACGGGCATTCAGCCGGTCGTCCTCCACCTCGCCCACGCGGATCGCCACATCAATGCCTTCGCGGATCAGGTCGACGGGCCGGTCGGTGACGCTGAAATCCAGGTGCAGCGCGGGATGTCTGGGCGCGAACTCGCGCAGGATCGGCAGCGCCAGGACGCGGCCCAGGACCGCTGGCGCCGACACGCGCAGCGCGCCTTGCACGGTGTCGACGGCGCGCACGGCCTCGCCCGCTTCATCGAGCGCGCGCAGCAAGGGCGCGACACGCTCGAAGAAGGCGCCACCCTCCTGCGTGGGGATCAACGCGCGCGTCGTGCGTTGCAACAGACGGACGCCCAGGCGCTTCTCCAGGCGTCCCACGGCCTTGGATACCGCAGAGGGCGTGGCCCCGAGCGCGCGCGCCGCCGCGCTGAACGATCCCATCTGCACGCTGCGTACAAAGGCCAGCAAGCCCTGGGTCTGGTCGGGCGTCGGCATCACCATGGATTGCCCCCTTTCAGGAACAGCGCTTGTGCCTCTCCACCGGCTAGTGGACGGGCATCCCGCTGTCTAGAGTGATCGCCATGCCGCGCGGCCTCGAAACGTCCGCGGTCGTCCTCAAGCAGCACCACACCGGAAAGGAATCCCCCGTGAAGAAACTGGAAGGCAAAGTCGCCGTCGTGACCGGCGGCAACAGCGGCATCGGCCTGGCCACCGCGCAGGCGTTCGTCGAGGCCGGCGCGTCCGTCGTCATCGTCGGCCGCCGCGCGGACGCCGTCGACGCCGCACTGACCCGGCTCGGCCCGCGCGCCACGGGCGTCGTCGGCGACGTCGCCGACCTGGCGACGCACGACCGCGTGGTCGACCACATCGCGCGGACCCACGGCCGCATCGACCTCTACGTCGCCAACGCCGGGATGGCCGTGCTTCAGCCTTCGTCCGCGGTGACGCCGGAGGACTTCGATGCGCACTTCGCCACCAACGCGCGCGGCGTGTTCTTCGGCGTCACCAAGGCCGTGCCGCTGATGGCCGACGGCGGCGCCATCGTGCTGGTCAGCTCCATCGCCGGCACGAAGTACATGGAGAACCACGTCGTCTACGCCGGCAGCAAGGCCGCGATCGAGGCCTTCGCGCGCAGCTGGTCCATCGAGCTCAAGGACCGCCGCATCCGCGTGAACGTCATCAGCCCCGGCCCCGTCGACACGCCCATCCTCGAGAAGCTGGGCGTGGATCCGCAGAACAAGGCCGAGTTCGAGAAGACCGTGTCCGCGGCGATCCCGCTGGGACGATTCGGACGCCCCGAGGAACTCGCCCGCGCCGCGCTGTTCCTCGCGAGCGAGGACAGCAGCTTCATCACCGGCGTCAACCTGCTGGTGGACGGCGGCATGAGCCTGCTCTGATCCCAGACACCGATGGATACGGGGCCGCGCACGGACACCAGGCCGTGCGCGGCCCCGTTGCGTGTCACGACTGTGTTGCCGCGCACGCACCAATGCGAGCGCCTGCGACCAGGCCCCGACTTCCACAATTCCCGCCATGACAAACCCCTTGCAATTCCCACCTTCTCGCGTGGCCGCCGTTGAAGGCGCCAACGGCCTCAACGTCTTCGACGCCCGCTCCACCGCCGACGACGTGCTCGGCGACCTCGACCTGCGCGGACGTCACGTCCTGCTCACCGGCGCCTCGTCCGGCCTGGGCATCGAGACCGCCCGCGTGCTCGTCGCCCGCGGCGCGCGCGTCGTCGGCGCGGTGCGCTCGCCCGACCAGGCCGCCGCCGCGACCGCCGTCGTGCGCGAGGCCGCTCGCGATGGCGGCGGGCTCGACCTGGTCCCGCTCAACCTGGCCTCGCTGGCCAGCGTGCGCGGCTGCGCGCAGGCCCTGCTGCAGCGCGAGCAGCCCTTCGACGTCGTCGTCGCCAACGCGGGCGTGATGGCCACGCCCTTCGCCCGCACCGACGACGGCCTCGAGATGCAGCTGGCGACGAACCACCTCGGGCACTTCGTGCTGATCAACCGGATCGCGTCCCTGATGGGCACGGGCAGCCGGCTGGTCGTCGTCGCCTCGTCCTCGCATCGCGCGGCCGACGGCGACTTCGACGACCTCAACGTCGAGCGCTCGGACTACCACCCGCAACTCGCCTACGCCCGCTCCAAGCTCGCCAACGTGCTGTTCGCCGTCGAGTTCGACCGGCGCCACCGCGATCGCGGCGTGCGCGCCGCGGCGGTCCATCCCGGCACGATCCGCACCGGGCTGGGCCGACACATCGGCCAGGACGTCATGGATCAGGCCGTGGCGCAGATCAGCGCGAGCCTGACGGCGCAGGGCGAGCCGCCCTTCCAGTGGAAGAGCGTCGAGCAAGGCGCCGCGACGTCGGTGTGGGCGGGCTTCGTCGCGCCGGCCGACGAGGTCGGCGGCCGCTTATTGCGAGAACTGCCACGTGTCCGACGTCGTCGATGCGTCCGCGAGCCCGCTGGCCGAAGGCGTCAGCGCGATCGCACTCGATCCCGCAACCGCCGCGCGGATGTGGCGTCACAGCGAAGCGCTGGTCGGCGAACGCTTCTGAGCCCACGGCCCGGGACCTCGCGCATCGCGGGTCCCGGGTTCCCGAGGCACCGGGATCCGCGGCCCCTCACCCGCCGCGCGCCGCCTGGACGATCACCTTCGTGACCGTCTCCGGATGGCTGATCATCGGCACATGCGAGGCCGAAGGAATGGACACCGTGCCGCGTGAGTTCGCGCGTTCGGCCATCCACGCCAGCGCGGCCGACGGGATGTTCCTGTCGTCGGTGCCGAAGACGAAGTACGACGGCAGCGTCTTCCACGCCGAGCCGATCTCGCCGGTGGGCTCGTTCAGCGCGGCATCGGTGATCGGGCGTTGACCGACCGCCATCAGCAGCGCGTCGCCTTCCGGCACGTCCGCGGCGAACTGCTGCCAGAAGCGGTCCTGCCGGATGTAGAGATCCGAAGCGCCGCCGTCCTGCGGCACCGCCGCGGCCAGCGCGCCGCCCAGCGTGCTGCCGGGGAACTTGCCCGACAACGAGGCGCAGCTCTCGCCGGCGTCCGGCGCGAAGGCCGCCACGAACACGAGCGCCTTCACGTTGGGCTTGCCCACGGCCGCCGCGCTGATCACCGAGCCGCCGTAGGAATGACCGACCAGCACCACGGGACCGCTGATGCCGTCGAGCACGCGGGCCGTGTAGCGCGCGTCGCTGGCCACGCCGCGCAGCGGGTTCGCGATGGCCGTCACGGCGTAACCCTGGCCGCGCAGACGACGCGCCACGTGGTTCCAGCTGGACGCGTCGGCGAAGGCGCCGTGCACCAGCACGATGGTCGGGCGCGGCTCGGCGGTCTTGCCGGACGGCTCCGACCTGGCGCCCTTGGCGGTAGCGGCAGCTTCAGCGCGCAGCGGGAGGGCCAGCATCGCGGCCAGCGCCCCGAGCACCAGCAGCGCCGGGATCGAGAAGCCCCGCAGGATTTGGGAAGTGGTGTTCATGATCGTGAGGAAATGAGGAGAAGAAGAGACGCGGCAGGAGACTCGGCACGGCCGCCGGGGCGGCCGATGTCCGATCACGACTGGATGAAGCTCAGCAGGTCCGCGTTGAGCCGGTCCGCATGCGTCTCCGCCAGACCGTGCGGCGCGTCCGTGTAGACGATCAGCTTCGCGCCCTTGACGAGTTGCGCGGTGCGACGGCCGCCGACGTCGATCGGCACCACCTGGTCGTCGTCGCCGTGCACCACCAGCGTGGGCTTGTCGAACTTCTTCAGGTCCTCGCGGAAGTCGGTTTCCGAGAACGCCTTGATCGAGTCGTACACAGCCTTGTGGCTGCCCTGCATGCCTTGCAGCCACCAGTAATCGATCATCCCCTGCGACGGCTTGGCGCCCGGACGGTTGAAGCCGTAGAACGGGCCCGACGGGACGTCCTTGAAGAACTGCGCGCGGTTCTTCAGCAGCGCGGCGCGCGACTCGTCGAAGGCCGCGATCGGCACGCCGTCCGGATTGGTGGGGCCCTTAGCCATCAGCGGCGGCACGGCCGAAATCAATGCGATCCTGGCCACGCGCTTCGTGCCATGACGGCCGATGTAGCGCGCGACTTCGCCGCCGCCGGTCGAGAAGCCCACATGCACCGCGTTGCGCAGGTCCAGCGCTTCCACCACCGCCGCCAGGTCGTCGGCGTAGTGGTCCATGTCATGACCGTCCCACGGCTGGCTGGAGCGGCCATGGCCGCGGCGGTCATGCGCCACGACGCGGAATCCGCGATCGGCGAAGTACACCATCTGCGCATCCCAGCTGTCGGAGCTCAGCGGCCAGCCGTGGCTGAAGACGATGGGCTGGCCGGTCTTCGGCCCCCAGTCCTTGTAGTACAGCTGCACGCCGTCCTTCGTCGTGATGTACGACGAGGACCCGGCGGCCCCGCCGGAGCTCTGGCTGGAGCCCGAGCCGCCGGCGGCGGATGCGCCATGCGCGGCGGCCATCGTCAGCGCCGCCGCGGCCAGCGCGGTCGTGCCGCTGCCGATCAGCAGACGGCGGCGGGACGCGCCGCCGGACAGGTCGATTTCGTTCGTGATCATGGGTGGATTCCTTGTGGGTGATGGAGGGATCGCACATCGCCTGGCCCCGTCCTTCATCCGATGACGACGGAGCAGGCGTCGATGTGACGTGAGAAATGTAGGAATCCGGTCCGATCGCGGCCAGCCCTCGGCGAGTCGTCTCTGTGTTGCCCGACGAACACCAATCGCGGCGGCGGCATCCCGCATAGTGGCGCGGCCCAACGACACGCAGTACAGGTCCGAGACGCCATGTCAGCTCCCTCCTCCACCGCCTCTTCCTCGTCGACCCTGTCGGCCTCATCGACCTCATCGACCTCGCCGGACGCGCTCGCGTCCAGCTTCGCCACGAGCTATGCCGGCGTCGTCGCCTTCATGACCGTCGTCGCCGAGGGCAGCTTCGCCAAGGCCGGCGACCGGCTCGGCATCGGCCGTTCCGCGGTCAGCCGCGCCATCCAGAAGCTGGAGACCCAGCTGGGCGCGCGGCTGCTGAGCCGCACCACGCGCAGCCTGGCGCTGACGCGCGAGGGCGAGCTCTTCCACGGACGCTGCCAGCCCGGCGTGGCGCAGATCTCGCAGGCGCTCGAGGACCTGCGCGAGCTGCGCGACGGACCGCCCAGCGGGCGGCTGCGCATCTGCGCCACGGTCGACTTCGGCCGGCGCATCGTGGCGCCGCTGCTGCGCGAATTCAGCGCGCGTTATCCCGACGTCACGCTGGACCTGGTGCTCAGCGACGCGCCGGCGGACTTCACCTCGGACCGCGTCGACGTCGCCTTCCGCAACGGCCGCATGGAAGACAGCCAGATCATCGCGCGGCAGATCGTGCCGATGCAGCTGCTGGTCTGCGCCTCGCCGGCCTACGTCCGCGCGCGCAGCATGCCGACGTCGATCGAGGCGCTGGCGCAGCACGACTGCGTGAACTTCCGTGCCGCCTCGGGCCGGGTGTTCGAATGGGAGTTCAAGGTCCAGGGCGAGCTGCGCAAGTTCGCGCCGCAGTCCCGCATCACCTTCAACGATGCGGACCTCGTGCTGCAGGCTGTGCTGCAGGGCCAGGGGCTGGCGCAGCTCGCCGGCTACCAGGTCTGCCAGCTGCTGCGCGAGGGGCGCCTGCTCGTCTGCATGCCGGAGTACGCGCCCGACGACCGCGGCCACTACATCTGCTACCTCAGCCGGCAGCACCTGCCGTCGCGGATCCGCGTGTTCGTCGACCACATGACCGCGGCCATCCGCGCGTCGGAGCTGCAGTGCGCGGACGGTTTCCTCGACCTCGCGTCGCTGCCATCGGCGACATCCGCCGCCATTGGTGCGGCGCAGTCAACAGTGTGATGGCCCCGGGATGGCTGGCGCGTGGGCATCGCCGTTCCTAGCATTCATCGAACGCCCCGCACCGCCCGCCCCGCGTGCCCTGCATGCCTGCGTGCACGCCTGGCACTCGCTGCATTCCTCGCATTCCTCGCACTCCTCGCATTCCTCGCACCGAAACAACATCGTGACCGACCTGCGCCCTCCGCCGACCAGCCTGCTCGACGCCTACCGCGGCGCCGAGTTCCAAGCCCTGTATGTGACCACCGTCCGCGTCTCGGGCGGCGAGGCGCGCCACGCGCGCGCCTCCGGGTGCATCCGGTCGGACGACGGCGCGCTCGACATCGTGCTGCGCCTGCCCGAGGAGATGGGCGGCGACGGCGGCGGCACCAATCCCGAGCAGCTCTTCGCCGCCGGCTACGGCGCCTGCTTCCACGGCGCGCTGAACCTGCTCGCCGCGCGGCACGGCATCGCGATCGACGACTGCGCGGTGCACGTGACCGTCGCCTTCGGGCGCGATCCGGTCGACGGGCGGCACACCATCACCGCGGACCTCGTCGTGAAGCTGCCCGGCCACGACCGCACGTCCGCCGAGCGCCTGGTGCGCGAGACCGAGCGCATCTGCCCCTACGCCAAGATGGCCCGCGAGGGCATCGCCAGCACCGTCCGGGTCGAGACCTGACCCCCGGGTCCGATCCGTTTCCACCCCTGCCCCGCGACGGAGGCGGCCATGAGCGCTTCCGCCACGGGCTCTCAAGCAGCCCCACATGAAGAAACTCACCCACGCCAACGGCGCGCCGGTCGCCGACAACCTCAACATCGCCACGGCCGGTCCGCGCGGTCCCGCGCTCCTGCAGGACCTCTGGCTGATCGAGAAGCTGGCCCACTTCGACCGCGAGGTCATCCCCCGAGCGCCGCATGCACGCCAAGGGCTCGGGCGCCTACGGCCACTTCACGGTCACGCACGACGTCCGGCGCTTCACGAAGGCCCGGCTGTTCTCCGAGATCGGCAAGCGGACCGAGGTCTTCCTGCGCTTCTCGACGGTTGCCGGCGAGCGCGGCGCGGCCGATGCCGAGCGCGACATCCGCGGCTTCGCGATGAAGTTCTACACCGAGGAAGGCAACTGGGACCTGGTCGGCAACAACACGCCGGTCTTCTTCATGCGCGACCCGTTGCGCTTCCCGGACCTGAACCATGCGGTCAAGCGCGATCCGCGCACCAACCTGCGCAGCGCGCAGAACAACTGGGACTTCTGGACGCTGCTGCCCGAGGCGATGCACCAGGTCACGATCGTGATGAGCGACCGTGGCCTGCCCGACGGCCATCGCCACATGCACGGCTTCGGCAGCCACACCTTCAGCCTGATCAACGCGCAGGACGAACGGGTCTGGGTCAAGTTCACGCTCAAGACGCAGCAGGGCATCCGCAACCTGACCGACGCGCAGGCGGCCGAGATCATCGCCAACGATCGGGAGAGCGCGCAGCGCGACCTCTTCGACGCGATCGAGCGCGGCGACTTCCCGCGCTGGACGATGTTCATCCAGGTCATGACGGAGCAGCAGGCGGCGCAGAGCCCCTTCCACCCGTTCGACCTGACCAAGGTGTGGCCGCATGCCGACTACCCGCTGATCGAGGTCGGCGTGCTGGAACTCAACCGCAACCCGGAGAACTACTTCGCCGAGGTGGAGCAGGCGGCGTTCTCGCCGGCCAACCTGGTGCCGGGCATCGGCGTGTCGCCGGACAAGATGCTGCAGGCGCGGCTGTTCAGCTACGGCGATGCGCAGCGTTACCGCCTGGGCGTCAACGCGCATCAGATCCCGGTCAACGCGCCGCGCTGCCCGTTCCACACCTACCACCGCGACGGCGGCATGCGCGTGGACGGCAACAAGGGCCGCATCCCGGGCTACGTGCCCAACAGCATGGGCGAGTGGGAAGACAGCCCGCTGCAGTCCGATCCGCCGCTGGCGCTGCACGGCGAGGCCTGGCATTGGGACCACCGCGTGGACGAGGATTACTGGTCGCAGCCGCGGGCGCTGTTCCAGCTGATGTCGGCGGAAGAGCGTCAGCGCCTCTTCGACAACACCGCGCGCTCGATCGCCGGTGCGAGCGAGGCGGTGCGGCAGCGCCACGTCGTCAACTGCACGACGGTGGATCCGGACTACGGCGCCGGCGTCGCCGACGCCCTCGAGCGGATCGGGAAATGAAGGAAGCCCCGCCGAGGCGGGGCTTCGTGTCGCGCTGACCTCAGCCTCGGCTTCGGCCCTGGCTTCGGCCTTGGCTTCGGACTCAACCTCGGGCGATGAACCGGTCGGCGCGCGCCGCCTCGACCACGGCGGCCGGATCGCTCCGCAGCAGATCGAGCGGCCAGTGATCGTCGATCCAGCAATTGGGTTGGACGAACCAGTCGGCGACCTCGCGATCATCGAAGGCACCGTTGAGTTCGTCGAGCACCTGGCGGACGACGACGAGCACCTCGCCCGTGTCGGCGTCGAACTGGAACAGCGGCACCAGCAGCGCGCCGTGCCCGGCCACGACGACGATGTCGCGACCGACGATCCAGCGCGCCAGCCGGGAGATCGGCTGGTCGCAGCGCTCGCGCAGGTGCAGTGCGAGCGCGTTGGCCTCGATCAGCCCGCCGCTGCGGCGATAGCTCTGGACGAGGTCGTCGAGCCGCTGCGCCTCGATGCGGCGGAAGGCCGCCTCGACGAAGCAGCGCGCGCGCTCGCTCACTGCCGCGGCCGCGCCTGGCGCGAAGTCCGCGGGCGTGTGGAGGAAGAAGGGCCAGGCCAGCATCGGAGGCTCCTGCGTGGGCGGGGCCCGGCGAGGCTCGCCGGGCCGGTGCGCTTACTTGAGCTTGGCCTTGTCCAGACCGAAGGTCTTGTCCCAGGCACCCGGAGGAATGCGGAAGGCAACATTGGCGCGATTCCAGGCATTGATCAGCATCACGAGGTAGGTCAGGTCGACGATCTCCTGCTCGCTGAGCTGGGGTCCGCACGCGTTCATAGACGTCGTCGGGCACGCCGCCGTCGGGCAGGCGGGTGAGGAATTCGGTCCAGGCCAGGCTGGCGCGCTCGCGCGGCGAGAACAGCGCCGACTCGCGCCAGGTCGCGACGTGGTGCAGGCGCAGCTCGCGTTCACCGAGCAGATGAGCCTGCTTGACGTGCATGTCGACGCAGAAGCCGCAGCCGTTGATCTGCGAGGCGCGCAGCGCGATCAGTTCGTTGATCTCCGGTTCGATCGAGCCGGCGTGGGCGGTCTGCGCGAGCTCGACCAGTTTCTTGAACAGCTCGGGCGACTGCTTCATGTAGTTGATGCGTTCGGACATGGGTGCTTCCTTGGTGGAGAGGGACAACCGGTCCCGCCACCATCGGCGAGACGCAGACGGATGCTAGGAATCCCCCTCCCGCGCGGTAGCCCGCCGCGCGTCCCCACAGCGTTGCTCCGCCGGAACCAATGCGACGTCCGAGCGTGGATGTCACAACCGGGCGCCCTGCGTCGTCTTGTCGGTAGCGGCGATCTCTACCTCACGCCGCCCCACCGCCATGGATGACCCGTCCGCCCACGATCCGCTGTCCGCTTCCTTCTCGACGAGCTACGCGAACGTCGTCGCCTTCATGGCCGTCGTCGTCGAGGGCAGCTTCGCGAAGGCGGCTTCCCGCCTCGGCGTCGACCGCTCCGCGGTCAGCCGCAGCGTGAAGCGGCTGGAGGAGCATCTCGGCGTGCGGCTGCTGCGTCGCACGACGCGCAGCCTGTCCCTGACATCGGAGGGCGAGCTGCTGCATGACCAATGCCGACCCGGGATCGAGCAGATCGGCCAGGCCTTCGAGCTGCTGCGCGAGCTGCGCGACGGCCCGCCGCAGGGCACCTTGCGCATCGGCGCGGAGGTCGACTTCGGCCGTCGCGTGATCGCGCCGCTGCTGCCGGCCTTCCAGTCGGCGTATCCGGGCATCGGACTGGACGTGGTCCTCGACGACATGCCGGTCAACTTCATCGATGACCGCATCGACGTGCGCTTCCAGCGCGGCCCGCTGGCCGACGGCCACGTGGTCGCGCGACGCCTGATGCCGCTGGACCTGACCGTCTGCGCCACGCCGTCCTACTTCCACTGGCACGGCGTGCCGTTGACGCCCGAGGACCTGCGGCGGCACCGCTGCGTCGGGCGCCGTCTACCCAACGGCCGGCTGCAGGACTGGGAATTCAGCGTCCAGGGCCGGCTGCTGCGGCAGCGCGTGACGCCCCGCCACATCGTCAACGACGACGAACTGCTCGCGCGCGCCGTCGGCGAGGGCCTGGGCATCGGGCAGCTGCCCGGCCATCTGGTGCGCGACCGGCTGGCCGACGGCTCCCTGGTGCGCTGCCTGGAGGACCACGCCGTCGAGGACGCTGGCTACGAACTCTGCTACCCGCGCCGCACGCACATGCCAACCCGCGTGCGCGTGTTCATCGACCACATCGCCGCAGCGCTGCCCTCGCGCGGCGGCGGGATCGGACGCATTCGTGAATCGCAGGCAACAGTGCGTTGATGCCTGGCCGGCTACCGGCGCGGCGACGCGATCCCTAGCATCCGTTCCGTCGGTCACCGCACCGCGACGCACACCGGACCGATCGCCCGCGATCGCCCGGATCCCCGATTCCATCGGCCTCATCGAGCCATCGACCCCGTCGACCTCATCGGCCGTCACCAGGACCCATCATGACCCAGCGCATCAACTTCATGCAGCAGTCGCCCGAGCTCTTCAAGAAGTACATCGAGTTCAACAACGCCGTGAAGGCGGGCGCGATCGACGAGACGATCCGCAACCTGGTCACCGTGCGCATCTCCCAGCTCAACGGCTGCGCCTTCTGCCTGGACATGCACGTCAAGCAGGCCCGCATCGCCGGCGAGCGCGAACTGCGCCTGCACCACCTGGCCTCGTGGCGCGAGTCCACGCTGTTCGTGCCGCGCGAGCGCGCCTCGCTGGCCTGGGCCGAGGTGCTCACCCGCATCCCCGAGCAGGGCGTCTCCGACGAGATCTACGAGCGCGTGCGCACGCAGCTCAACGAGCAGGAGATCGTCGACCTCACCTTCCTGGTCATGTCCAGCAACGCCTGGAGCCGCCTGAACATCGCCTTCAAGGCGGTGCCGGGCGCGTCCGACGCGGCACTCGGCCTGGACAAGGCCGGTCTGGCCTGACCCGTTTGAATCAAAGGGGTTCCCACCCCTTTTCCCGCGGGCGCCGTCGCGGAAGCCGCCGCAAGCCCCGCCCTTTTTCCCACCAGCAGGAGTCTGAAATGAAAGTTGTCGTCATCGGCGGAACCGGCCTGATCGGTTCGAAGCTCGTCGCGCGCCTGAAGGCCGCGGGCCATGAGGTCGTCGTGGGCTCGCCCAACACCGGCGTGAACACGATCACCGGCGAGGGCCTCGATGCCGCGCTGGCCGGCGCGAGCGTCGTGGTCGACGTCGCCAACTCGCCGTCGTTCGCGGACGAGGCCGTGATGACCTTCTTCACCACCTCGGGCCGCAACCTGCTGGCCGCCGAAGCCAAGGCCGGCGTCAAGCACCACATCGCGCTGTCGGTCGTCGGCACCGAGCGCCTGCAGGCCAGCGGCTACTTCCGCGGCAAGCAGGTCCAGGAAGAGCTGATCAAGGCCGCGAAGATCCCCTACACGATCGTGCACTCGACGCAGTTCTTCGAGTTCGCCGGCGGCATCGCGCAGTCGTCGACCGTCGGCGACGAGGTCACGCTGCCCACCGCGAAGATCCAGCCGATCTCCTCGGACGACGTCGCCGACGCGATGTTCGACGCCACCGTCGGCCAGCCGCTCAACGGCACGCAGGAGATCGCCGGTCCGGAGGCCTTCCGGCTGCACGAGCTCATCGCGCTCTACCTCGACGCCAAGAAGGATCCGCGCCACGTCAAGGGCGATCCCGCCGCGCTGTACTTCGGCGCCGCGCTGGACGACGCGACGCTGGTCCCCACGGCCGGCAGGACGCCGCGCCTGGGCAAGGTCACCTTCCGCGACTGGCTCGCCACGCAGACGGCCTGAGTCCACCCATCAATGCCTCCTGCCCGTCGCGACGAAGATGACGGGTGTCAGTTCGTCGAGGCGGCTGTAACGGGCGTGCACTTTCCATCCGTTCGTGCACGGGACCAACCCACGCTGGCGCGGCGTCCCCGCAAATGCCGGTCAGCCACACGACGAATGCGCGGGCGGGAGGCACCCCCACGGAGTGCCCCATGAAGCTGTACTACTTTCCCGGCGCCTGCTCGCTTGCCGGCCACATCGTGCTCGAGTGGATCGCGCGTCCGTACGAGACCGTGCGCATGAGCCTGGCGAGCATCAAGACGCCGGACTACCTCGCCATCAATCCCGGCGGCACCGTGCCGCTGCTGACGCACGACGACTTCTCGCTGACCGAGAACGTCGCCATCCTCGGCTACCTCGGCGACCTGCATCCCGAGTCCGGCCTGCTGGGCGACGGCAGCGCTCGCGGACGGGCCGAGGTGATGCGCTGGCTGGCCTTCCTGAACTCCGACGTGCACAAGGCCTTCAAACCCATCTTCCAGCCCGGGCGCTTCCTGGAGGACGCCGACGCCGCCGGGCCGCTCGCAGAGAGGGCGCGCGTCCACGTGCGGCACTACCTGGAACGCCTGGATGCGCAGCTCGAGGATCGCGACTGGCTCACGGGTGAGCGCTCTGTCGCCGATCCCTACCTCTTCGTGCTGATCCGCTGGGCCTTGTCCAAGGGCATCGACCTCTCGGACCTCGGCAACCTGCGCGCGTTCCGCGCCCGCATGCACGAGGACCCGGCGGTGCAACGCGCGCTGGCGGCCGAGGAAGGCGAGCAGTCGCTGAAGTTCGTGCTCTGACGGGAGCGCCGCCATGGACACGCCCCTGCCCGCCCAGCCCGCCGCGCCGGCGCTCCCCGTGACGGCGCCGGAGACCGCGGCGCCCGCCGGGCCGCATCCGGTCGAGCGCGCCTGCAGCGCCTGGCTCGAAGTGCGCTTCGACGGCAACCGCTGCATCCATGCGCGGCAGTGCGTCACCGGCGCGCCGGCGACCTTCCTCGCGGACGTCGAGGGGCCGTGGATCCGGCCCGCGATGACGCCGTTGCAGGACCTGATCGCCGTCATTCGCAACTGTCCGTCGGGGGCCTTGAGCTATCGCCGCCTCGACGGCGGCGCGCCCGAACAGGCACCACCGGTCAACCTGCTGTCGGTGCGGGAGAACGGCCCCTACGCCGTGCGCGCGCGCATCGTCCTCGACCGCGACGAGACCACGCCCGTCGCCCCGATCGCCACGGCGATCGGCTACCGCGCCACGCTGTGCCGCTGCGGCCACTCCCGGCGCAAGCCCTTCTGCGACAACTCGCACCGCCGCATCGGCTTCGAAGCCACCGGTGAGCCGATCAGCGGCAACACGGCCGCGCTGGCGGTGCGGGACGGTCCACTGGAGATCTCCCCGCAGATCGACGGCCCGCTGGAGATCCGCGGCGCGCTCGAGATCATCAGCGGCACCGGCCGCACCGTCGAACGCTGCACCTCGGCCACGCTGTGCCGCTGCGGCGCCAGCCGCAACAAACCCTTCTGCGACGACAGCCATCTGCGCATCGGCTTCCGCAGCACCCACGAGGCATCGCCATGAACTCCCCGATTTCGCCCCCCGCTCCTTCCTCCACTTCGACGATCACTTCCATCCCCTCCTCCTCTTCCTCCTCTTCCTCTTCCTCTTCCATCCCGGCGCCCGCAACCACGGCGCCTCAAGCCACCTTCGGCAGTCCCTATGCGGCGCCCGATGCGGCGGCCGAGCTGCTGCGCTCGACCGGCATCGGCGTTCGTGCGCTGCGCGCCGGTGACGCGGCGCCGTATGGCGCGCTGCTCGACGCGCGCGGCGGGACGGTCGCGTTGCCGGACGCCTGGCGCAATGGCCCGGCGATCGTGCTCTTCATCCGGGGCGGCTGGTGCCGCGCCTGCAGCCTGCTGCTCCGCCACTGGCGCGAGTACGGCGACGAGCTGCGCGCGCTGAACACGACGCTGATTGCGGTCTCGCCGCAATCGCCGGAATTGACGGACCGCACCGTGGTCGACAACGGCGTGGACTTCGCCGTGCTGAGCGATCCGGAGCTGGCTGCCGCGAATGGTTTCGGCATCTCGTTCACCTTGTCGCCCGATGCGGTGGACCTGTACGCGGCCAACGGCATCGACGTGCCGGTGCTCAACGGCAATGGCCTGTGGGTGCTGCCTGTGCCGGCGACCTATGTGGTCGGCCCCGATGGCGTGATCCGCTACGCGCATATCGAGGGCGACCCCACGCCGGCACCGAAGCCGGAGGATGTGCTCTTCGAGGTGGAGGAGCGTTTCGGCTGGCAGTAACTCGTCGCAGTCCGCGACGGCCCATGACAGTCCGCCACTGCCTGGTGGCAGTCCGCCATTGCCTGGTGGCAGTCAGCGACTGGTTGGGGACGGAGATGCTTGGGGTTTTGCCGCTTGCCGGCAAGGCCCCATGCATCTGCGGCCAACGCCCCGGACTTCGCAGGCAAGGCATTCCTCAGCTGTCGATCGTCGGCTCACTGAACACCGCGCCTGCTTCCAGCGTGCGGTGAACCGGGCACCGCTGCGCGACCTCCACCAACCGTGCGCGCTGCTCGTCATCGAGCTCGCCCTCGATCGTGATGCGCCGGGAGAACTCATCGGCCGGCGTGCCGTCCTTTCGCTTGCGATGGCTCACGCCCGTGCGGATGCGTCCGATCTGCCATCCCTTGAGCTCGGCGAAGTGGCGGATCGTCATCGTCGTGCAGGCCGCAAGCGCCGACGACAGCAGGTTGTAGGGCGACGGTCCCGACCCGAGGCCGCCGACCGACTCCGGCTGATCCGCCAGCCACCGCGAGCCGCCCGACTGCAGTGCCAGCTGGAACTTGCCGAGTCCGGTTTCCTCTGCCTCGGCGTCGGGCGACGGTACTGCCATCGGCTGCGGATCGTGGAGGTAGCGGATCGCCCAGGCCGCGACGCAGGCGCTCGCGTGCACGGCATCGGCGTGGTCGCGCATCAGATGGTCCGCCTTGTCCAGCGAGACGAAGCTCTTCGAATGGTGGGCGGCCAGGAAGATGCGACTCGCGTTCTCGATGTCGACGACCTGGTCCATCGGGCTGTGCAGGATCATCAGCGGCACCTTCAACTCGGCCAGCCGCCGGCCGGCATCGTGCAGACGCAGGTCTTCGACGAAGGCCTTGCCGATGCGCACCGGAAACCCGCCGAGCAGCAGCTCGATCGCGCCGTGCTCGTCGAGCGCCCGCAGGTCCTGCGCGGTCGCATGGCCGAGCAGATGCGACGCGTCGAACGGCGCGCCGATCGTCGCCACCGCGCGCACCGACGGCATCCGCGATGCTGCCGTCAGCACCGCCGTGCCACCGAGGCTGTGCCCGATCAGCAGCGCCGCCGGCATGCCCGCCTCGGCCATCGCCTCGCCGGCGGCGACGAGGTCCTCCACGTTGAGCGTGAAGCTCGTGTCGTCGAAATGGCCATCGCTGCCGCCGACGCCCGAGAAATCGAAGCGCAGCACCCCGATGCCCTGCGCAGCCAGGCCGCGCGCCAGCGCGACCGCCGTGCGGCTGTCCTTGCCGCAGCTGAAGCAGTGCGCCAGCAGCGCCCAGCCGCGCACGACGCGCTCCGGCATCTCCACCTTGCCGGCCAGGCGCTGGCCGTGCGCGTTCACGAAACTGAAGCCGCGGGTCGGCATGTCGCTCGCGCCTCAGCCGAGGTAGGTGTCGATCGAGACGCCGCCCAGCAGCGTCAGCGTGACCGGCGTGCGTTCGGCGATCTCGGCGAGGCGCTCGCGCTGCGCCTCGTCCAGGCCCGCGATGCGCAGCGTGCGCACGACGCGGGGGCCGTCCTCCTCCTGCCGCCATTGCAGATCGACCTCGAGCGACTCGAGGGGCCAGGTCTTGCGGTCGGCGTACATGCGCAGCGTGATCGCCGTGCAGGCGCCGAGGCTGGCCAGCAGCAGGTCGTAGGGCGCGGGACCGGCGTACGCGCCGCCGAGCACTTCGGGCTCGTCCGCGACGAGCGTGTGCGCGCCGAGCTCGATGTGGGTGCGATAACGATCCTGCCCGATGCGGGCGATTCCGTGGGCCATGGCCGTGCTCCGAAAGAGTGGAAGGGAGAGAAGAAGGAAGGAACGAGACAGAGACAAGGAAGAAACCAGGAATGCGCGGGGCGGACCCGCGCCGCGGGTTCGCGAACGATCAGACGCGGATCGCGCCGTCGCCGAGGTAGCGGGTGAACAGCGCGAGCGGCATCGCCGCCTGACCGCGGTACTGCTCGTCGCTCCAGGAGATCACGACGTCGGCCTCGCCGACGACGACCTCGACCGCGCCGCGGCGGAGCTCCTGCGGCACGCCCTCGCCTTCGCGGTACTCGACGACGCCGACGATCTCCGCCAGCAACGAGCCCCTGCCCGGCGCCGGCAGACTCACGTCCGGCCGGCCCGGCGCAGGCACGCCGGCCAATCGTTCCTCGACCGCCAGCGCGGCGCGCACGCCCCGGTCCTCATGCAGCCGGCGCAGGAAGGCGGCCAGGTCCGGGAACTCCGCCAGGCCGATCTTGGTCGTCAGCGCCCAGCGCAGCATCACGAACAGGTAGGCGTCGGCGATCGAGCGCTCGCCGGTCAGCCAGGACAGGCCCGCGAGCTGGGACTCGATGCGCCCGAGCAGCGTGCGCACGCGATCGCGCGCGACGGCGGCGATGTCATCGACGTTCGCGTCGGCGTTCGCGACACCGAAGCGGAAGCGCTCCGGATAGAAGATCGGCGCGAAGGCCTTGTGCACTTCCGAGTTGAGGAAGGCCAGCCACTGCAGCGTCCTTGCGCGGCCGCTCGCACCGGTGCCGCCCCACAGGCCAGCGGCCGGGTAGACATCGGCGATGTGCGCCAGGATCGCCACGCTTTCCGTCAGGCACAGGTCCTCATCCAGCAGCACCGGCACGGTGCCCATTGGGCTCAGCACGAGGAACTCCGGCGAGCGCAGCCGCGACCGCGTCATGCGCACGGCCTCGTAGCCGCCGCCCGCCCACTCCAGCGCGATGTGGCTCGCCAGCGAGCCGGCGCCGGTCATGTAGTACAGCTTCATCATGGCCTCCTGCCCGTCGCGGGCCCGTCATGGCGTGCCGGGTGCGGCATCAGTGCGCGGGCAGCACGGCATCGACGCCCTGCTTCTTGACCAGGAAGACGACGAACTTCGCCGGCTTGGTCGTGCTGGCGTTGCGGCCGACGGTGTGGATGTCGGCGGGGCCTTCGTAAAAGGTCTCGCCGGGGCGCAGCGTCACTTCCTTGCCGCCCTTCACGCCCATCACGATCGAGCCTTCGAGCACGTAGATGAAGCCGTGCGCGTCATGGCGGTGGACCGGGTCGGCGCCGCCGGGCGGGTACTCGACCACCAGCATCAGGCCTTCCTGGCCGGGCAGGTTGCCGAGCGGCTTGTTCATCAGCGCCGAGACCTTGGGTTCGGGCGGGGCAGCGTGGGCGTCGTTGACGATCAGGCCGGTGGACAGCGTCGCGCAGAACGCGACGGCGAGCACGGACAGCACCGAGCGGCGCAGCATGCCGCGAGGGGAGCGGATTCGGAACATGGGCTTCTCCTTGGAATGGATGTCCCCATGCTAGGAATCGCGCGGCGGCGGCGGAAGCCATGCCGCGGTTCTCACCGTGTTGCCGGCGGGGCACCAATGCGGGCGTATCGGCACGCGCCGCCTGGTCCGCACACCTGCCCGCCAGTCCCCGTGGGCACGGGGACGCAGGGCAGGTGCCGCCTCGTCAGTGCGGGGAGCCGGCCAGCGGATCCGGCCGGCACGGCTGCATCAGCAGCGTGCCGCAGGCGGGGCGTTCCGCGGGGCCGCGCACGCCGTCGAGCACGCCCAGCCGCAGGACCGAGTCGTGGCGCGCGTTGTGCAGCACGTGGAGGCGTTGGCGCAGCGAGAACGGAGCGAAGACCATGCCGCCGGACTGCGCCGGCGTGTCGATCCACAGCCGCAGCCGCGATCCCTTGCGGAAGAAGTGGCCCATCTTCTGCACCTCGACGCGCGCGAGCACCGGCCGGTTGGGCAGCAGCGGGGCGATGTCCTGGGGCCGCTCGCCGTGCCACGGCAGCAGCCGGGTCGAGCGCGCCGGATCCAGCGTCCGGTTGGACAGCCGCAGCCATCCGCGTTGTACGTAGGTTTCCTGGCCGTCGGGCCGCAGCTCGGTGACGGTGACCTGCAGGTCCGCGTCGCCGCCGGTGGCCGCGACCCAGAGGTCCCGCGCTGCCGGGACCGTAGACCAGCAGGTCCTCGCCCAGCGGCGCGGAGGTGTAGGCCAGGCTCGTCGACTTCCAGTCCGCCGGCAGCGGCCCCCAGAACGCGTTGCCGAGGATGTCGTTCACCGCGACGCCCGTGCCCGGCGCGTCGAAGCCGTCGGCCGCGCCGCCGCCGGTCTGGTCCGCCAGCACGCCGCCCTCGGCGAGGTGGAAGTCGCGGATCCGCAGGTCGGAATCGCGGATCGCCTCGCGGTTGATCGTCCAGCCCGCCCGCGCCCACGCGCCGCTCTGCTGGTCCTTGGCCGCGCCCCCGGTCGTCTCCATCCACAGCGACAGCCGCGGCGTGTCGCGCTCGAAGCCGTTGTCGACGCCCTTCACGAAGCGGTCGACGAAGCGCAGCGCCGTCGCCTGGAAGGCCGGTGCATCGTAGAAATCATGCGCGCCGTTGGACTGCACGTGCCACAGCAGCTTCGGGTCCAGCCGCGCCTGGTAGTGGCTGCCGCGCGGCGTGAGCGCCTGGTCCTGGAAGGCTTCCGTCGACAGCACCGGCACGCGGATCCAGTCCATGCCGCGCGACAGGTCGAAGCCGTTCATGTATTCGTCGCGCAGCGGATGCGCGGTGAAGAACTGCATGATCGAATGCGGCTCCTCGTTCTCGAGGTTGCGGGCGACTTGGCGGACGCAGGCGGCATCGCCCTCTTCCTGCGCGGTGCGCAGAACGACGGTCTGCCACCACGCGCGGAAGACGACGCGGAAGCCGGTGATGAAGCCGGGCTGCGGCACGCCGCCGGGGTTGAGCGCCTCGCGGTAGTCGACCAGCGGCGCGCCGGGCACGATCGCGCGCAGGTGCGGCGGCTGGAACTGCGCCGTCGCCAGCTGCGACGAGCCGCTGTACGAGAACCCCATCATCCCCACGCGGCCGTTGGACCAGTCCTGCGCCGCGGCGAACTCGACCGCCTCCCGCGCCGTGCCGGCCCAGTTGCGGGCGGATGTATTCGAGCGTGCCGGTCGAGCAGCCGGTGCCGGCGGGATTCAGGCCCATCACGGCGTAGCCGGCCTCTAGCAGCTTGCGGTCCAGCGCCAGCCGCTGCGCGGTCTGGCCGCGCCGGTAGGGCATCCCGCCGATCGAGCCGGCGTCGTAGCCGTTGATGAAGAGGATCACCGGCACGCGTTCGGCGCCGGTGCGCTTGGGTAGCAGCACGCTGTAGCGCAGGCGCTCGCCGTCGGCGGTGGTGAGGTAGCCGGTGCGGCGCTCGGCCCAGAAAGGATCCACCGCAGGCGCGGCGGGGAACTCGAAGGCCGGCGCGGCCGGCAGGCCGGTGTCCGGATCGAGCGCCGGCGCGGATGCCGGCGCGGGCGTCGCCGCCTGCGCCCACAGCGCCGGCGTCGCGAGCAGTCCCGATGCCATCACGGCGGCGGTCGCCAGCCTTGTCTTCATGCGGATCGTCATCAAGATCGTCCTCCCTCGGTTCATCGTCGTCATCGTGATGGTGGTGATTCGTTGGACGGGCCGCGGCCCGCGGCGTCGAGCAGTTCCTGCGCCTGCGCGGCCTTGCCCTGCGACGCCCACAGCGCCGCGAGGCTGCCCGCCGCGCGGCGTTCCCATCCGCGCGTGCCCTGCTCCCGCGCCACGTCGACGGCACGGCGGTAGTGGCGCTCGGCGTCTTCCAGCCGGCCCGCCCGCTCGTCGCGCCAGCCCGCGGCGCGCCAGATCTCCGGCGCGCACCAGAGGCCCTCGCCGAGCGCGAGCCGCTCGACCAGCGCGTCGTCGAACCACTCCGCGCAGAAGGTCACCAGCATCTCGCGTCGCGGCGCGTCGTAGCCCGGCAGCTCGGCGCGGACCGACTCGATGTAGGCCGCGCGATCCGGCTCCTCGGCCAGCCGCAAGCCCTGCCAGAACCACTCCGCGTAGCGCAGCCAGCCGGTCAGTCCGCGGCGGCGGGCCTCGTCGGTCATCAGGCGGATCCAGCGCGCGGCGAGCTCATGTTCCCCAGCCCACAGGGCGACCACGCAGGCGCCGTAGAGCGCCGAGCACATCGATACCGAATGTCCCATCGCCTGCGCCCGGTCGACCGCCTCGGTGGCGAGGGTCAGCGCGCCGGCGGCGTCCCCCTGGATCCACGCGGTGCGGCAGAACAGCGCCTTCGTGGCGACGACCGAGTCCGGCCCGACGAGGTTGGCGTTGGTGCGACGCGGCGTCGCCGCGGCGAGCGCGGCCTCGCTGTGACGGCGCGACTCGTCGAAGCGGCCGCAGAAATGGTGGGCCATCGCGCAGACCCGGTGCGACAGGATCAGCGCCGCCGGGTCGGCCCAGGCCGTCGCCGTCGACGCCAGCGTGTGGGCGTGACGCAGGGCCGCGCTGTACTCGCCGCGGAACATGTCATGCGTGCACCGTCCCCACCGCGCCCGCAGCTCCAGCGCCGACGAGCCGATCGCCAGCGCGCCCGCGAGCGCGCGGTCGCAGGCGTCGTTCAGCTCCTCGACGCTGCCGCCGGTGTGCAGCAGCGCGGTGATCAGCACCGTGTAGAGCGAGGTCGCCGTCTCGACGTCGGGTTCGGCCTGCTCGTCGACCAGCCGCAGCGCGGCCTGCACCCAGTGCTGGTACTCGGCCACCAGCGACAGGTGGAACCACAGCGGCGCGGATGCGATGACCAGCGCATTCGCGGACTTGGCGTCGGTCTCCTGCACCAGGCAATGCTCCAGCGCCGAGCGCACGTCGTTGAGCCGCCAGGCGTGGCGATCGTCCCAGGCCTGCTCGCTGAGTGTCTGCAGGTCCGCGGTCGCCGTCTTCATCACTTCCACCATCACCGTCGCGTGACGGTGCAGCAGCGCGGCCCGTTCGTCGCTCTGCGCCAGCAGCGCCGACGCGTAGCTGCGCGTGGTGTCCAGCAGCCGGTACGGCGCGAACGCATCCTGGCTGTCGAAGAACACCAGCGACTTGGCCGCCAGCGCGATCAGGGTCTCGAAGGCCTCCTCCGGATCGGCGTCCAGCGCGACGCCCAGCGCCGACTCGACGTCGAAGCGCCCGCGGAACACCGACAGCCGCCGGAACATCGTCAGCTCGGGCTCGCTGAGCAGCGCGATGCTCCAGTCCAGCGCCGCCGCCAGCGTGCGATGGCGCGGCAGCGCGCTGCGGTTGCCGATGGAGAAGAGCCGGATGTGGTCGTCCAGGCGCAGCGCGAGCTCGCTCACCGACTGCACCGCCAGTCGCGCGGCCACCAGCTCGATCGCCAGCGGGATGCCGTCGAGCTGCCGCGCGACCCGCGCCAGCAGCGGCCCTTGCGCGTCCTGGAACGGTCCGGCGCCGGCCGCGCGCGCGCGGCCCACCAGCAGTTGCACCGCGGGCGCGCGCAAGGCTTCGGTGAGCGACGGCGCGTCCTCCGCCGGCACCGCCAGCGGCGCCAGCCGCAGCACCAGTTCCCCGGGCACGCGCAGCGCCTCGCGGCTGGTGGCGAGGATGCGCAGACCCGGCAGAGCGCCCAGCAGCCGCAGGACCGGCGCGGCCAAGGTCTCGATCACGTGCTCGCAGTTGTCGATCACCAGCAGCACGTCGCGGCCGACGATGGTCTGCGTGATCGCCTGGATGGTGTCGGGCATGTCCGGCGCGGCGCCCAGCGCCCGCGCCATCGTGCTGAGCACGTGGTCCTGCGAGATCAGCGGCGCCAGGTCGACGAAGGCCACCGGCACGCCCTGGCGCTGCTGGAGGCATTCCGAGGCGCGGGTCGCGACGCTGGTCTTGCCGATGCCGCCCGCCCCGACCAGCGTCACGAGCCGGTGGCCCTCGAGCGAGCCGAGCACCGTGTCCACGTCGGCGTCGCGGCCGATCAGCTCGGTCAGCAGCGTCGGCGGCGCGGCGAAGGTGCGCGACGCGGCGCGCAGCCGGACCGGGGCCGGCGCGGCGTCGCCCTCGACCGCCTCGCGCCGCACCCGCCCGTTGAAGCGGTAGCCGCGCTGCGGCACCGTGGAGATCCATTCATGGCAGCCGTCGAGCTCGCCCGGCTCGCCCAGCGCCTTGCGCAGCATGGACATGTGCACGCGGACGCTGGCCTCCTCCACCACCACGCCGGACCAGACGGTGGCCAGCAGTTCCTCCTTGGCGATGTACTCGCCGGCGCGGCGCACCAGGTGCAGCAGCAGTTCGAAGGACCGCGGACCGATGCGCACGGCCTGTGCGCCATCCGCCCCGGCGCCTGCCGGGTCGGTGCGCTCGAGACGACGTTGCATCTCCCAGAGCACGAAGGCGCCGAAGAACCAGCGGTAGTCGGCGGCCGGCGCGTCGATCGGCGCCGCGGGCGGTGCTTGCATGGCGGACGGACCTTGTTGTTGGGCGGCCGAGTATGTGCGGAACCGCGCACGGCGGTAAAGGCGGCGGCCCGGCTCCGGCCTCAGCTTTAACGCGCTTTAACTCGCCCTCGCGCGCAGCTTCGACCAGAGTTCGTCCATGACTTCACCGGTCCCCGCCATGATCCCGTCCGGCCACCCTGATCCCCTCGCGTCGAGCTTCGCCACGACCTACGCCGGCGTGATGGCGTTCATCGCCGTGGTCGCCGAAGGCAGCTTCGCCCGCGCGGCGGAGCGGCTGGGCATCGGCCGCTCCGCGGTCAGCCGCAGCGTGCAGCGGCTGGAGGACCAGCTCGATGTCCGGCTGTTCACGCGCACCACGCGCAGCACCTCGCTGACGCGCGAGGGCGATCGCTTCTACGCCAACTGCCATGCCGGCGTGGATCGGATCATGCAGGCGGTCGAGGAGATGCGCGATCTGCGCGAGGGGCCGCCGCGGGGGCATCTGCGCATCGGTGCCTCGGTGGGGTTCGGCCGCCGCGTGGTGGCCCCGCTGCTGAACGCCTTCCAGGACACCTATCCCGACGTCGCCATCGAGCTGCTGCTCAGCGAGCGGCCCACGGACTTCATCGCCGACGGCGTGGACGTGGCCTTCCGCCACGGCCGCATGGAGGACGCGCAGATCATCGCCAAGCAGATCGTGCCGATGCAGATGCTGGTCTGCGCCTCGCGCGAATACGCGCAGGTGCACGGCCTGCCGGCGAGCGTCGAGGAGCTCGACCGCCATCCCTGCATCAACGTGCGGGTGCCGTCGGGGCGCATCGTCGACTGGGAGTTCCAGGTCGACGGCCAGACCCGGCGCGTGCTGCCCAAGGCGCGCCTGACCTACAACGACGCGGACCTGGTGTGCCAGGCCGTGCTGGACGGCCAGGGCCTGGCGCAGATGCCGGACTTCATGGCCTGCGACGCGCTGCGCGACGGCTCGCTGGTGGCCTGCCTGCCGCAGCATGCGCCGGTCGACCAGGGCCATTACATCTGCTTCCTGAGTCGGCAGCACCTGCCCTCCCGAATGCGGGTGTTCATCGACTTCATGACCGCGCGCATCCGCGAGCGGGACCTGCGCTGCCCGGACACGATCCCGGCCGCGCATTCGTGACCTCCGGGCAACAAGGTGTTGCGCGGGCGTCGCCTAGCCGGAGAAGGGCGTGGCTTCTAGCATTCGCCCCCGTTCCCGGGTCGAGGAGAGGACCGATCGATGATGCAGCTCTACTACCTGCCCGGCGCGTGCTCGCTGGCAGATCACATCGCGCTCGAATGGACGGGGGCGCCGTATGCCGCCGTGGCCATGACGCCGCGCGCGCTGCGCGCGCCGGAGTACCTGGCGCTGAACCCCGGCGCCAACGTGCCGTTGCTGCGCGACGGCGACCTGCTGCTGACCGAGAACGTCGCGGTGCTGCACTACCTGGCCGAGTGTTTTCCCGAGGCCGGGCTGCTGGGCGACACGCCGCGCGCGCGGGCCGAGACGATGCGTTGGCTGGCCTTCATGAACTCGGACGTGCACGGGGCGTTCAAGTCGGTCTTCGCGCTCAAGGCACTCGACGAGGGCGACCCGCACGCCGCGCTGCGCATCAGCCCCGCACAGCGCCAGGTGCGGGCCTGCCTGGAGCGGCTGGACCGGCAACTGGCCGGCCGCGACTGGCTGACCGGGACGCGCTCGATCGCCGACCCCTACCTGTTCGTGATGTTCCGCTGGGCGGTGGGCGCCGACGTCGGGCTGGACGGCCTGCGCAACCTGACCGCCTTCGCCCGGCGCATGTACCTGGACCGCGGCGTGCGCGCCGCGCTGTTCACCGAGGAGGGCCTCGCCCTATGATTTCCCCGCCATGAGCTCGCCCAGCCTGCCCTACAACCCCGCGCTGGACGGCCTGCGGGCGCTGTCCATCCTGGTCGTGATCGCCTTCCACTGCCTGGTGCCGGGCTTCGGCGGCGGCCACATCGGCGTCGACCTGTTCTTCGTCCTCTCGGGGTACCTGATCACCGCGCTGCTCGCGGCCGAGGTCCGCCAGGGCGGCATCGCGGTCGGCCGCTTCTACGCGCGCCGGCTGCTGCGCCTGTATCCGCCGCTGCTGGTCCTGGTCGTGGCCTACCTCGCGCTCGCGCCGCTGCTGTTCCCGCAGGAGCCGCGCTGGACGATGGCCATCCTGGCGCTGACCTACGTGATGGACTACGCCATCGCCTTCAACGTCCTGCCGCCGACGCTGGGCGTCACCTGGTCGCTGGGCATCGAGGAGAAGTTCTACCTGCTGTGGCCCGTGCTGCTGCCGATGCTGCTGCGCGCGCGGCGGCCGATGCACTGGCTGCTCGGCGCCTTCCTCGTGGTGACGGCGTGGCGATACGCGGTCGCCGTGCAGTGGGGATGGGGACAGGCCTACTTCCGCTTCGACACGCGCGTGACCGGCATCGTGCTGGGCGTGATCGCTGCGCTGCGACCGACCGCGATGCCGCGGTGGGTCGTCCTCGCGGCCTGGGTGGCGATGGTCGTCAATCTCGCGCTGCCCTCCTTGCCCTTCCAGTGGCTCACCGCCGGCGCCACGGTGCGCGTCACGGTGGCGGAGATCGCCGCCTTCGTGCTCGTCAGCCACGCCGCCGCGCACCCGACTGGATCGTGGCTCGCACAGCCGTTGATGGCGTGGCTCGGCCGCCTGTCCTATGGTCTCTTCCTGTGGCATTTCGCGGCGATCAGCGCATTCGGTCGCGGCCACGGGCCCTGGGTCCTCCTGGCCGTCGCTCTGCCCTTCGCCCTGGCCATGGCGATCGTGTGCCACTACCTCATCGAGCGGCCGGTGAGCCGATGGAGCCGCCGCCGCTTCATGCCGGACAGCCCGGGCGGCTCCTCGACGGCGGCCACGGACATTCGTGTCCGCCATTCAACAGGCCGGTGATCGGGACGCGCCTGTCGAGGCGGGCCTTGCCCGTCTAGCATCCAGCGATATCCCCCCAGTCCTGGAGCTTTCATGCGAGTCCTTCTTCAAACCACGATCGCCGCGGACCCGGACGATTGGTCCATCGCGCGGTTCAGTCTGCTCAAGGAGTTTCTGGCGTCGCGTCGCGATGGCGACGGCCGCCCGCTGTACGAGGTCACCGCGCGGGACCGCGACCCCGGCCCCGGGCCGGACGCCGTGCTGCGCAGCCTGGACACCTCGTCCTTCGATCAGATGTGGCTGTTCGCGGTGGACGTGGGCAACGGCCTCACGCCCGAGGACTGCGACGGCATCCGGCGCTTCCACGAGCGCGGCGGCGGCCTGATGCTGACGCGCGATCACATGGACCTGGGGTCGTCGCTCTGCGGGCTCGACGGCTGGCTGGGGCGGGCGCACCACTTCCACTCCCGCAACGAGGAGCCGGACGAGCAACGGCGCTGCGTCGACGACACGTTCACGTCCTCGATCCTGTGGCCGAACTATCACTCCGGGGCCAACGGCGACTATCAGGAGGTCCGGGTGGTGGAGCCCGCGCATCCGGTGCTGCGCGACCCGCTGTCCGAGACCGGCCTGCTGCGTTATCTCCCCGCCCATCCGCATGAGGGCGCGGTGTGCTCGCCGGGGGACGACGGTGGCGCCCGCGCGATCCTGCAGGGCACCAGCCGCGTGAGCGGGAATCGATTCAACCTGGCCGTGGTGAGCGAACGTTCGGCGGAAGGCGGACCGGTGCTGGCGCAATCGACCTTCCATCACTTCTGCGACTTCAACTGGGACGTCAGCAAGGGCTCGCCGTCCTTCGTCAGCGAGCAGCCGGGGGACGGGATGCAGCGCCATCCGGAGGCGCTGCGGTCGACGCAGCAGTATGTGCAGAACGCGGCGCGGTGGCTGGGGGGCAAGGACTGACCCCGGGAGCCCGAGCGCCCCGTCAACCATCCGCGATCGCCATCACTCCAGATGCTGCCGCAGCCAGTCCGGCAACGGCACGGACCTCTGGATGGTGGCGTCCTGCCACACGGTCGTGGCGCCGCCCGAGGCGTAGATGACGCCGGGCTCGTCGAGGCGCTCCAGCGTGATCCAGGTGTCGAAGCTGGAGCGCCCGGGATTCGAGACGTAGTGCTTCGCCAGGATTTCGCCTGGATAGGCGAGCTGCCGGTGGAAGTTGCAGAACGCGTTGACGATGACCGGGCCCTGACCGTCCGGGCTCGGCGGATGGCCGAGGCTGGCTGCCACTCCACGCGCACGATCTCCAGGTAGCGGAAGTAGACCGTGTTGTTCACATGGCCCATCGCGTCCATGTCGCCCCAGCGGATCGGGATGCGGGTTTCATGGACGAGCTTCTTGGCGTCGGGGAGTTCGAATCGCATGGTGGTCGGACGTGTGGGGCGACCCGCCCATTTCAGCACTGATCGACGACGCGGATCGTCGCGATCGCGACCCTTGTCACGCCGCGACTTCACGGTCACTTCACCGCCAGCCTTCATGCTCCTCACCACCGCGCACGAGGCCGTGCGTCCCGCAACGAGGAGCCGCCGATGAACCATCCCACCCGCCGATCACCGTCGTGGCGCATAGCCCTCTGGGGCGGTGCCCTGCTCCTGCTCGTGCTGCCCTGGGCGGCCATGCAGGTCACCGCCGAGGTCCGCTGGGATCTGGCCGACTTCCTCGTGTTCGGCGCCATGCTCGCCGTGGCCTGCGGGGCGTTCGAAGCGGCGGTGCGTCTTACCGCCGACCGGCGTCGCCGCTGGTGGGCGGGCGCCGCGATCCTGGTCGCTTTCCTGCTCGTGTGGGCGGAGCTGGCGGTCGGCATCTTCAACTGACAAGACCGGGCGTCTTCGAGTTTGGCTCGGGCGTATCCTTCGCGCGCCACCACCGAAGGGAGACGCCCATGACCCGTGCCTGGTCGACGCTCGCCGTCGCGCTCGCGATCCTGATTCCCCGCGCCGAGGCACTCGCCGCGGACGCCACGCCGCCGCGCGAGCTGCGTCGCTTCCACGAGATCTTCAAGGAGCTCGTGGAGACCAACACGACGAACTCCTCGGGCAGTTGCACCGTCGCCGCCGAGGCGATGGCCCGGCGCCTCAAGCAGGCCGGCTATGCGGACGGCGACATGCAGCTCATCGTCCCGCCCGACGCGCCGACGAAGGGCAACCTCGTCGTGCGCTTGAAGGGCAACGGCGAGAAGCGCCCGCTGCTGCTTGTCGCGCACCTCGACGTCGTCGAAGCGAAGCGGGAGGACTGGGTCCGCGATCCCTTCAAGCTGATCGAGGAGAACGGCGTCTACTACGGCCGCGGTACCTCCGACGACAAGTCGCAGGTCGCCACGCATGTGAGCAACCTCATCCGCTACAAGGAAGAGAAACTCGTCCCGAAGCGCGACATCATCATGGCGCTCACCTGCGACGAGGAGATCATCCCGTCGAAGTAGGACGGCCTGGACTACCTGCTCAAGCACCACCGCGCGCTGATCGACGCCGAGCTCGCGCTCAACGAGGGCGGCGGCGGGACGCTCGACAAGAACGAGCAGCCGGTCTCGTACAGCCTGCAGATCGGCGAGAAGGTCTTCGTCGGCTATGAGCTCGAAGTAACGCACCCCGGCGGCCACAGCGCCGTCCCCGTGCGGGACAACGCAATTTACCGCCTCGCCGAAGGTCTCGCGCGTCTGTCGAAGTTCGACTTCCCCATCCAGTTCAACGACACGACGCGCGCCTACTTCGAGCGCGTCGCCCAGCTCGACGGCAACAAGGACATCGCGGCGGACCTGCGCGGACTGCTCGCGAAGCCGACCGACACCGCGGCGCTGGAGCGCCTGTGGGCGAAGTCGCCGGTCTACAACTCGAGCGTGCGCACGACCTGCGTGGCGACGATGGTCGAGGCCGGTCACGCGACGAATGCGTTGCCGCAGCGCGCCCGCGCGACGGTGAATTGCCGCATCCTGCCGGGCCAGTCGGCCGAGGAGGTGCAGAAGACGCTCGTGAAGGTGATGGCCGACGAACGCATCACCGTGCGCGCGACCAACGAGGCGCTGGCCTCGCCGCAGCCGCCGATGTCGCCGCTCGTGATCCAGGCGGTGAAAAGCACCGCCGCGGAGTTCTGGCCCGGCGTGCCGGTGATCCCGACGATGCTGGTCGCGACGACCGACGGCCGTTTCCTCAACAACGCCGGCATCTGGACCTACGGCGTCGGGACCTTCTCCGGCGTGGAGCCGAGCGGCGTGCACGGACTCAACGAGCACATCCGGGTGAAGTCGCTGAACGACTTCCAGGAATTCATGTATCGCCTCGGGAAGAAACTGTCGTCATGACGCTGAAGCTCCCCGCCCGTCCGCACTTCGATCTCACGACGGTGCACCTGTTCATCGCCACCGCCGAGCTCGGGAGCGTCACGCGTGCGGCGGAGCGACTGCACATCGCGCCGGCGGCCGCCTCACGGCGCATCGCCGAGCTGGAAGCGCAATTCGGCCTGCCGTTGTTCCTGCGTCGCCCGCACGGCATGGCATTGACCGACGCGGGCCGCGCGATGCTGGCCCATGCGCGCAACATCACCCACACCGTGCTGCGTATGCAGGACGACGCCGCGTCCTTTGTCGGCGGTGCGCAGGGCGTCGTGCGGCTCGCCGCACCGAAGTCGGCCGTGCTGCAGTTCGTCCCCGCCGACATCGAACGCTGCGCCGCCGCGTGTCCCGGCGTGAGCATCGACCTGCAGGAGATGAACAGCCTCAATGTCCAGCAGGCGCTGACGCGCGGCACCGCCGACATCGGCATCTTCGAATCCTCGCTGGGCGCCGTCGATCTCCCGACGATGCCTTATCGGGCCGATGAACTCGTGCTGGTCGCGCCGCGCGGTCATGCGCTGTTCTCGCACGCGCCCGCCACGCTCGACAACATCCTGTCCTGCGACGTCATCGGCCTGGGGGAAGGCTCCGCGATCTTCGCCCTGCTCGAGCGGCTGGCCAACGAGTCCGGCCGCCTGCTGCGCATGCGCATGCGCGTCGGCGGCTTCGACAGCATCGCGGCGCTGATCGCGCAGGGACTCGGCGTCGGCGTGATGCCCAAGGCCGTGGCGAAGACCGTCGCGGGCGGTGCGCACTTCCTGCGCGTGGCGATCCCCGAGCCCTGGGCGCATCGCCAGTTCGTCCTCTGCTGCCGCCCCGCCGACAGCCTGTCGCCCGCGGCGGTCAGCGTCGCCGAGGTCTTCGCGCGTACGAATTTCGCGAAACCAGATCCGCCGAATTAGCGATGGCCGGCAGGCCCCTCGTTGCTCAATAGTCGTCCTCACGGAATTTCACGAGAACGACAGGAGACAACGATGCGCCGCAGAACCTTCACCCGCGCCGGCCTCTGTGCCGGGATGGGCGCCCTCGCCCTCCCCTCGCTGCTGCGCGCGGCCCCGCTGCCGACGTCCCCCGTGCGGATCATCGTCGGCTTCGCCGCCGGCGGCGGCACCGACGTGCTGGCACGCGTGCTCGCGCAGAAGCTCACCGGGATGTGGGGCACGCAGGTCCTCGTCGAGAACAAGCCGGCGCGACCGGCGTCATCGCCGCGGACTACGCCTCCAAGCAGCCGGCGGACGGCACCACGCTGCTGATGGCGCACGTCAACAGCAACGCCATCGCACCGGCGTTGATGCCCAACGTCAAGTACGACCCGCGCCGCGACTTCTCCCCCATCGTCATGGTCGGCGTCACGCCCAACGTGCTGACCTGCGTGGACACGCAGAAGGTGCGCACGGTGCCGGAGATCGTCGAGCTCTGCCGGAGCAAGCCGGGCCAGGTCTCGTTCGGCTCGTCGGGCATCGGCTCGGCGCAACGCCTGGCCCTCGAGATGTTCCTGCTCGCGACCAAGGTCAAGGCCACGCACGTGCCCTACAAGGGCTCGTCGGCGCTGCTGGTCGACCTGATGGGCGGCCAGATCGACTTCGCCTTCGACACGATGACCGCGGCCACGCCCTTCATCAAGCAGGGCAAGGTCACCGCGATCGCGCAGACCCGGCTCAAGCGCGCCAAGAGCTATCCCAACGTCCCCACGCTGGCGGAGTCGGGATGTCCCGGCCTGGACGCGGCATCGTGGTACGGCCTGGTCGGCCCCAAGGGCATGCCCGCCGAGATGGTCCAGCGCATGAACCAGGACGTGAACAAGGTGCTCGCCCTGCCCGAGATCGCGGCGAAGCTCGATGAATTCGGCGCGGAAGACGCCGGCGGCAGCAGCGAGAAGTTCGGCGCCTACATCCAGGCCGAGTGCACGAAGTGGGCCAAGGTCGTGAAGGACGCGAACGTCCACGTCGAAGCCTGAAAGGAGTACCGATGACCGCATCGACCGCATCCACCCGCCCGTTGCCGCTCAAGGGCGTGCGCGTCCTCGACGTGAGCCAGGTCATGGCCGGCCCGTACGCCTGCATGCTGCTGGCCGACCTCGGCGCCGACGTCGTGAAGATCGAGCCGCCCGAAGGCGATCAGACGCGCGGCGCGATGGGATTCAAGATGAAGGGGCCCGACAGCATGGGTTTCCTCAACATGAATCGCAACAAGCGCAGCGTGACGCTCGACCTGAAGTCCGAGGCCGGCAAGCAGGTGCTGCACCGCATGGCCAAGGAGGCGGACATCCTCGTCGAGAACTACCGGCCGGGCGCGATGAAGCGGCTCGGCATGGACTACGAGACGCTCAGCCAGATCAACCCGGCACTGGTGTACGTGAGCATCTCGGGCTTCGGACAGTCGGGGCCGTGGTCGGAGCGGCCCGGCTTCGACCTGATGGCGCAGGCGATGTCCGGCGTGATGAGCGTGACGGGTTATCCGGGCGGTCCGCCGGTCAAGGCGGGCGTGCCGGTGGCCGACATCGGCTGCGCGCTGTTCGCGGTCTACGGCGCGCTGTCGGCCTACATCGGCGCGAAGGCCAGCGGGCGCGGGCAGTACGTGGACGCGTCGCTGTTCGACTCGGCGTTGGCGTTCTCGGTCTGGGACACCTGCGAGTACTGGGGCACCGGCCGCGAGCCGACGCCGCTGGGTACGTCCAATCGCATGAGCGCGCCGTACCAGGCGGTGAAGGCCTCGGACGGCTACTTCGTCATGGGCGCGACGAATCAGAAGCTGTGGCAGAAGCTGTGCGGGCTGCTGGAGCGTCCCGACCTGCTGGCCGAGGAACGCTTCGGCTCCGTGGCCGCGCGGCTCGCGAATCGCGAGGAACTCATCGAGTCGCTGGAGCGCAGCTTCGCCGCCGACACCACCGAGCACTGGATCGATCGGATGCTGGCCGCGGGCATTCCGGCGGGTCCGATCCTGACGTATCCGCAGGCGTTCAACAGCGAGCATGGCAAGCACCGCCAGATGCGCATCGAGATCGATCATCCGAACGAAGGCAGCGTGCCCAACATCGGCTTCGCGGTGAAGCTGCTGGGCACGCCGCAGGAAGTGCGGCATCCGCCGCCGCTGCTGGGGCAGCACATCGACGAGGTGATGGCGGAATACGGCATCGGCGCGGCGGAGTTGAGCAAGCTCGCCGAGGCCGGCGCCTTCGGTGAACAGCGTGCGAAGGTAGCCCCATGAGCGAGGGGACCAACGAGGCCACGAACCAGGGCACGAGCGCGGGCTGCGTGCGCCTGAGTCGGCGATGGCGCGATCGCGACGATCACCTTCGACCGGCCCGAGGCCCGCAACGCGATGACCTGGGAGATGTACGGGCAGCTCGCGGCGCATTGCGAGTCGCTCTCGCGTGATCGCGAGATCCGCGTCGCGGTCTTTCGCGGTGCAGGCGGACAGGCGTTCGTCGCCGGCACCGACATCGCGCAGTTCCTCGCGTTCCGACATGGGGCCGATGGCGGCGATGACGGCGTCGCCTACGAGCAGCGCATCGACCACGGCGTCCAGCTCGTCGAGCAACTGCCGATGCCGACCGTGGCGGTGATCGAAGGCTGGGCCGTGGGCGGCGGACTGGCGATCGCGACGGCTTGCGATTTCCGTATCGCGACGACGGATGCGAAGTTCGCGGTGCCCATCGCACGGACCTTGGGCAACACGCTGTCCGCGGCCAACATCGCGCGGCTGCAGGCGGCGTGGGGACAGCAGCGCGTGCGGCGCATGCTGCTGCTGGCGGAGTCGTTGCTGGCGGATGAAGCGCTGGCGTGCGACTACCTGCACGCGGTCTGCGCCGCTGATCAACTCGACTCGACGCGAGACGCGCTCTGCGAGCGCTTGAGCCAGTTGGCACCGGTGACGCAGGCGGTCAGCAAGGAAATCCTGCGCCGGCTCAGGTCGAGCAATCTGCCCGACGTCGACGACCTGGTCCGGCAGTGCTACGGCAGCGCGGACTTCCGTGAAGGCGTGGGGGCGTTCACCGAGCGGAGGAAGCCGACGTGGCGAGGGGAATGACGCAGCATTAGTACGTGCACGCCAGACACGATCGATCGACGCACCCGAGCACACTTCGTCTCGGCGTGAGGTCCTGGTCAATCGTGACCCAGTGACTTCAGCACTCGCCCAGTCTGCTTCCGACGGCGCAGCGAGCGAGGCCTCTTGACGATGAGGTGCGACCTGAACAGGGCTGCGATGATCAAGACCGCAAGAAGCAAAGATGCGAATGGGTGCGCCTCTATCGCAGCGAGATAACTTGAGAGATCCTCTCCTGAAGGGATTGGCATTGAAGGCATGACTGTTGTGAGGTTGCAGTCGCCCCAAGCTTGCATGCAGATTGGACGTTCCGATCCCGGCTTGCCCCGTTCCCGCTGCGATGAGCCTCCTTGCCGTTACGGCTACCCGCCTTGCCGGGACACACTTCGCAGCGAGCGCAGCGCCTCGTAGATCAAGCGCTCGGGATCTGCGGAGACGTTGTGGAATCGCTCGGGCAAGTTGCGCGCCAGTTGACGCGCATTTTCAATGTCCGATCCGCGCAGCGACCGTGCCTCCGCAACTGCCCAAGACTTAAGTTCACGACTCGCTTGGTGACGTAAGGTTCCTCCACGCTTTCCCGCGTGTTTCGCATCGTCCCTACGCGTTTCCTCAAGCCCGTCCCAGCCGGACTGAAAGCCTGCCTGCCACATCGCATTTGCGGCCAGAGCCAGGAGCCCCATCGCTCGCATGGGATCGGCCATCGCAATGGCGAGATCCAACGCATGCAAAGCTGCGCCACACATCAATTCGGAGACCGTCGGTTGATCCAGAGCCGCGCCAGGGAAAACACTGTGTAGTTCTGCTGCATCTAGAACAGGCCTGGAAACACCTCCGAGCCAGTTGTACAGATCGTCGGCTGAAGACTCGGATGCGCCGATGATGGAGAGGGGGCGAAAGCCTCGGCATAGGACCGCCTCGCTGCTGTGCCAATCAATGGAGAGGACCTCGTCGACAAAGCGCTGGGCGGCTTCTGGTCTGTGTTTCCTATAGATGTCGAGCCTGGCGCCAAACCAGAGCACTAGCTGGAGTTGTGCTCGGACATACTCCACGCTGGCTAGAGCCGCACAGAGGAGACCTCTGTCTGGATTTTCAGCGCCGCCCACCCCATTCCAGGAATGCTTCGACAACGCCATCAGCTCGCCAGCAAGACTCATTCGCGGCGTCAGACAAAACACAGGCACGTCTGACGTGTTATGTCTGACTCTTTCCTGGAGAAAGCTGCTCAGCCGCTCACGCGGTTTCACAATGAAGCTACCGATTACTTCGTTGCTCCATGCATCGAACTCATCTGTAGTCTCATTAAACTCGAGAGCCTTGTTCAATAGGTGCTCGATCTCGCCCTGGGCTGCCATCTGCGACACCGCGGTCAAAGTTGCAATCCGTTCTTGTACCTCAGGTTCATATCGGCGGCAGGGCCGGATTGCATCGCTAGCTGCTGCGAGTTTTAACAATGTTCGACAAAGCCTTTGCCCCCTTGCCGATGGATCACGACTCGGAACAGTCTGATGTTCGTGCTGATCTTGACGCGCTGCGTCGCGCGATCATCATGTTTGCAAGAGAGCATAGGAGACGGCCATTCGGCGTCCTGCGCGAGGTAGGCGTTCAGGCAGCCCTGAAACGCCTTGCCGATCAGTGCCTTGGATCAAACAGCTCCGTAGATGCCGCGGTAGTCGACCAAGGAGGATGGGCCGACAGGGACGAAAGAAGTGGCGACTTCAGAATCGTCAATACGGATCGCATCAGGCTTGAGGCAAAGATTCAACGTGCTAGCGGCTCCGAAAGCTCCAATTACGACGCTCTTGCCGACTCGTTCGAACAATTGTCCGAGCCAACTGCAGCAGGCTTGGAAGAGGGCCCAAGTCATGATCGAACCGACCTCTTGCTATACAAAAGACACGGAGTGCAGTTGTTCAGATGCGCGAACGGACCTGGGGATGTTGTGTATCGATCCCTCTTAGCTTCTGTTCTTGCGGCTGTGGAAATCAAAGCAGATCCATCTCACACAGCTGCGCAGAAGCACGGGTACGGAAGGGATATCGCGCGTCTGCTCGCGCTTCGCGAGTTCGGCGTCGTGGGCCTTTTCGTAGTCCTCGACAAGTCGTCGCCATTCTATGGAAAGTTTGATCGTCAGCGCCCGCTCAATTGCATCAACTGGGAGCCCACCAAGAATGGGGCGACCGCCCTCAGCGAAATCCTGCGCGGAGGATCAAAGACCAAGTTGGACCATGGTGCCTGGGATGACATCATGGTGAGCCGAAAGCGACCGAGATACCCGACGTACATCGAAATCTTCAACGTCTCTGCAGTGAAGCCTCAGCGGCTTCGCTACTTCGCATACAGGAGATAGAAGTTGACCGTCACGGCCCTACCTCCCCCGTCAACCAGGCCTTGAACGCCGCCACCTTTGGCAGCGCCGCGCACTCGGGGCGATAGACCACGAAGTAGGCGAGCTCCGACTCGACAGCGATCTCCGGGAACAGCCGCACCAGGCGTCCGGCATCGATGTCATCGCGCGCCATCACGCTACGCGCGAGCGCCACGCCGTGTCCATCGATCGCGGCCTGCAGCACCGCCGCGGAGCTGTTGATCTTCATGCCGCGCTTCGCGGGCACCTCGGTTGCACCCGCCGTGCGCAGCCAGTTCGCCCATGAGGGGAAGCCGGCATCGGCGTCCATCGACAAGTCGTGGATCAAGGTCTCGCGCGCGAGGTCGGCCGGCTTCCGGAGCCGGCCTCGCTCGCGCGGCAACGCCGGTGAACACACGGGGAACACGTCCTCATCCATCAGGTGCTCCGCCGAAAGCCCTGGCCAGACGCCCTTGCCGTAGCGCACGCCGACATCGATCCGCTGCACCGCGAAGTCCACCGGCTTGAGGCTGGTGTCGAGGCGCACGTCCAGGTCCGGCCATGCGGTCTGGAAGCGATCGATGCGTGGCAGCAACCACTTCGACGCGAAAGCCGGACTGACCGTCACGGTCAGTACGCCGCCCGTCGTGTCTTCCTTGAGCCGTGCCAGGCCCGAGGCCAATCGGTCCAGGCCGATGCGGATGTCGGGGAGCGCGCGCTCCGCCGTCTCGGTCGGGACAAGACGGGCACGGCCCGCGCTGCCGCGCACGAACAGCGGCGTACCGAGCCAGTCCTCCAACGTCCGCACCAGTTGACCCACGGCCGCCGGCGTGACGTGGAGCTCTTCGGCGGCGGCAGAGAAGCTCTGATGTCGCGCGCTGGCCTCGAAGGCTCGCAGGGCGTTCAGGTGGGCGAGAGACTTCATGACGAAGAAGTTTTTCTATCAATCAGGAACACATTATCTGGTTTGTCTGCTTCGCTCGCTCATCAAAGAATTCCATTCATGCGCGGCCGGGCAAGTTTTTCTTCCCCGTCCGATTCGTTCACACGCTACCGCCATCGCGCGGTTGGAGAGACTTCGCATGAGCCAATCATTCAAGGGCAGGAAGCTGCTGGTCGTCGGCGGCACCAGCGGCATGGGACTGGAGACAGCACGCCTCGTCCTCGCGGGCGGCGGCAGCGCCGTGATCGTGGGGCATCGGGAGGACAAGACTGAAGCGGCGCGTCAGGCGCTGGCGGCGACGGGACCGGTCTCTGCAGTGACGGCGGACCTCACCAGCGACGAAGGCCATGCGGCGTTGATCGCGGCCATCGATGCGCAGCACCGCGATGTCGACCTGCTCGTCAATGCGGCCGGGGTCTTCTTCCCGAAGCCCTTCCTCGAGCACGGCGAGACGGACTACGACCCGTACATGGCGCTGAACAAGGCCGTCTTCTTCATCACGCAGAAGGTCGCCGCCAACCTCGTCGCCGCGGAGCGTCCGGGGGGCGATTGTCAACATCGGCTCGATGTGGGCGAAACAGGCCATCGCGGCGACGCCGTCGTCGGCGTACTCGATGGCCAAGGCGGGACTGCATGCGCTCACGCAGCACCTCGCGATGGAGCTGGCGCCCAAGGGCATCCGCGTGAACGCGGTGTCCCCGGCCGTCGTGCAGACGCCGATCTATGAAGGATTTATCCCGAAGGATGAGGTCCACGGCGCGCTGCAGGGCTTCAACGGCTTCCATCCGATCGGGCGCATCGGCACGCCGCAGGATGTGGCCGAGACCGTCGCCTTCCTGCTGTCGGACAAGGCCGGCTGGGTCACCGGCGCGGTGTGGGATGTGGATGGCGGGGTGATGGCGGGAAGGAACTGAAGGCTGAAGCACTGCCACCGCCGCTGGCCCTCACCCCCACCCTCTCCCGCAAGCGGTAGAGGGAGCAAGAAGGGTGGCGCCATCAGGCGGTCAGCTCAGTGCACTCTCACTCCCTCTCCCGCTTGCGGGAGAGGGCGGGGGTGAGGGCCAGCGGCCTCGCGGAGGCAGAGGAAGAACGGTGAGGTGACTCCGCGGGGAATCGGGTCAATCGGAAATGCCGAGTTCCGATTGGATACGGGCGACGATCGCCTTCAGCTGATCGACCTCCGCGCGCAGCGCCGCGATCTCTTCGTCGCGCGCGCTGTTGGAGGAAGAACTCGCGCTCGACGACGCCGCCGACGCCACGTACACGGGAACCGCCGGCTCGCCGCTCAGCAGATGCGCCCATCGCGCCTCTCGCGCGCCGGGCGCCTTCGCCAGCTTCACCGCCAGCGCGGGCTCGCGCGCCGCGAGTTCCTCGAGGAATCCCTCCACCGACGACACGTCCGCGAAGCGGTGCAGGCGCTCGCAGTTCAGCCGCAGTTCCGCCGAGGTCTGCGGGCCGCGCAGGATCAGCACCGTCAGCAGCGCCTCCGCCTGCCCCGGTACACCCAGCACGCGCTTCATGTTGTGCTCGAAACGCGCCACGCGGCTGCCGCTCACCGTGTTGACCAGGCTCATCGCCTTCAACTCGTCCAGCACCGCGGCCACGTCGGACTCGCTCGCGTTCATCACCGGATCGCGCGCGGTCTTCTGGTTCACGCCCAAGGTCAGGCTGTTCAGCGACATCGGGTAGCTGTCCGGCACCGTGGATTCCTTCTCCACCAGCACCGCCAGCACGCGCGCTTCCAGCGCGCTCAGTTCTCTCACAGCCATCGACTCGTTTCTTTCCTCAAACTCCGAATCCGTCGTCCGCCTGGATGACCGCGCCGTTGATGAAGCGGCTTTCCTTCGCGCACAGCATCAGCAGCGTCGTGTCCAGGTCCTGCGGCGTGCCCACGCGCTTGCGCGGCAGCAGCTCCACCAGCTTGCGGCCCTGGTCGGTCTGCCAGTGGTGATGGTTGATCTCCGTGTCGATGTAGCCGGGGCAGATGGCGTTGACGTTGATGTCGAACTTGCCCCACTCCAGCGCCATCGCCTTGGTCATGTGGATGACCGCCGCCTTGCTCATCGCATAGACGCCGATCTGCGACAGCACGCGCAGCCCCGCCATCGACGCGATGTTGACGATGCGCCCGCCCGTGTAGGTGCCCGGCGCGGCGCCGCGCGCCCGCGCCAGCATGCGCTTGCCCACTTCCTGCGCGACGAAGAACGCGCCGCGCACGTTCGTGTCCATCACGAAGTCGAAGTCCTCCGGCGACACGTCGACCAGCCGCTGCGTCGTGCTCACGCCGGAGTTGTTGATCAGGATGTCCAGCGTGCCGACTTCCGTCTCCGCCCGCGCCACCGCCGCGGCGATGCTCTCCAGGTCGGTGACGTCCATCTGCACCACGTGCGCGTCGCCGCCGCCGGCCTCGATCTCCGCGCGCAGGTCCTTCAGGCGGTCCACGCGTCTGGCGGCCAGCACCACGCAGGCGCCCGACTTCGCCAGGGTCCTGGCGAACTGCGCGCCCAATCCGCTGGACGCGCCCGTGACGAGGGCCACGCGGCCCTCCAGATCGATGCTGTAGCTCATGGCAAGGTCTCTCGCAAAAACTTCTCGTGTGACCGGACAGGTGCCGATCACGATAGCACGCAAGACCCGCCCCGATGATGATCCCGGGCCTCAGCAGGCCATCAACCGGCCATCACGGTTTCGATCTCCGTCTTCACCTGCGTCATCAGCTTGTGCACCGGGACACTTGTCCGCCACCGCCAGCAGCTGCTGGCGTTCCTCGTCACTCAGGGTGCCCACGAAGGTCAGCGACGCCTTCAGCTTGTAGAGCCCTTGCCGCTCCTGCGAGCGGTCGCTCTCCACGTCCACCAGCACGTCCTCCAGCGCCATGCCTTTGCGCCGCGCGTACCAGAGCACCGTCAGCGCCTTGCACGAAGCCAGCGCGGCGTCGTAGAGCTCGTGCGCATCGGGGCCGGCGTCCTCGCCGCCACCTTCGACCGGCTGGTCCGCCGTCAGCACGTGCTTGCGGATGCTCACCGTCTGGCGCATCGGGCCGGTCTTGTCGCGTTGAACGTGAATGCTCATGAGGGTCCTCGGTTCGAAGGCTTGGAAGATGAATCGCTTCGCAGCCATGGTACGGCGCGTGCCCCTGGCACAGGAGCCCCATTCGGGTCGGCCCGCATGCAGGTCGCGCTATCGACACCCCTCTCTACTTCATAAAAAGCACGACCGTTCTTTTTTCCCTTCACGCGGCTAGAATGCGCCGCAAACCGCCCAGCCAGACAGCGAGCCGGCCCCCGCCGATCCGCGCGTGCACGGCCAGGACTCCGACTAGAACGAGCAAGGATGACCATGACCTCCGAAGAACTCATCGCCCAGTACGGTCCGCGCGACAGCATGGAATACGACGTGGTCGTCGTCGGCGGCGGTCCCGCCGGCCTGGCGACGGCGATCCGGCTCAAGCAGATCGCCGCGGAGAAGGGCCAGGAGATCTCGGTGGTGGTGCTCGAGAAGGGCTCGGAGGCCGGCGCGCACATCCTGTCGGGCGCGGTCATGGACCCGCGCGCGATCACCGAGCTGTTCCCCAACTGGAAGGAACTCGGCGCGCCGCTGGACCAGCCGGTCACCGGCGACCAGGTGCTGTTCCTGAGCGAGTCCGGCCACACCGACACGCCGCAGGCGCTGATCCCCCGCTGCTTCCACAACCACGGCAACTACGTCATCTCGCTGGGCAACGTCACGAAGTGGCTGGCGCAGCAGGCCGAGGCGCTGGGCGTGGAGATCTTCGCCGGCTTCGCCGCCGCCGAGGTCGTCTACGACGAGCAGGGCCGGGTCAAGGGCGTCGCGACGGGCAACGTCGGCCTCGGCAAGGACGGCGAGCCGCATGAAGGCTTCCAGCTCGGCATGGAGCTGCACGGCAAGTACACGGTCTTCGCGGAAGGCGCGCGCGGCCACCTGGGCAAGCAGCTGATCGCGAAGTTCCAGCTCGACGCGGGCAAGGATCCGCAGACCTACGGCATCGGCATCAAGGAGCTGTGGGAAGTGCCGGCCGACAAGGCGCAGCCCGGCCTGGTGGTGCACACGGCCGGCTGGCCGATGGACAACTCGACCTACGGCGGCGGCTTCCTGTACCACCTCGAGGGCAACAAGGTGACGCTGGGCTTCGTGGTCGGCCTCGACTACCAGAACCCGTGGCTGTCGCCCTTCGAGGAGATGCAGCGCTGGAAGACGCACCCCGCGATCCGCAAGCACATCGAAGGCGGCAAGCGCCTGGGTTACGGCGCGCGCGCGATCACCGCCGGCGGCCTGTTGAGCCTGCCCAAGCAGGTCTTCCCGGGCGGCGCGCTGGTCGGCGACGACGCCGGCTACCTGAACGCCGCGCGCATCAAGGGCAGCCATGCCGCGATCAAGTCCGGGATGATGTGCGCCGACGCCATCGCCGAGGCGCTGGCCGCGGGCCGCTCGTTCGACGAGCTGAGCGCCTACCCGGCGGCCTTCGAGAAGAGCTGGCTGCGCGAGGAGCTGGATCAATCGCGCAACTTCAAGACCTGGTTCAAGAAGGGCACGACCGTCGGCGCGCTGATGACGGGCATCGAGCAGTGGCTGCTGCCCAAGCTGGGCATCAAGAGCCCGCCGTGGACGCTGCATCGCGACAAGCCCGATCACGTCTTCCTGCGCCCCGCGTCGGAGATGCCGAAGATCGAGTACCCGAAGCCGGACGGCAAGCTGACCTTCGACCGGTTGTCGTCGGTGTTCGTGTCCAACACGAACCATGAAGAGAACCAGCCGGCCCACCTGACGCTGAAGGACAACAGCATTCCCGTGCAGGTCAACCTGGCGAAGTACGCCGGCCCCGAGGCCCGCTACTGCCCGGCCGGCGTCTACGAGTTCGTGAAGACGGATGACAACGTCGAGCGGCTGCAGATCAACGCGCAGAACTGCGTGCACTGCAAGACCTGCGACATCAAGGACCCGACGCAGAACATCGTCTGGGTCACGCCGGAAGGCGGCGGCGGGCCGAACTATGTGAGCATGTGATCGAGGGCGGCTCCAACGCCGCCTCGCCCAACAAAGAGAAGGCCCGCTTGCAGCGGGCCTTCGTTTTTGGCCACCGTTGTTTCAGTTCACGGCAGCGGTTGACGGATCAATGAGCAAGGATCATGGCGGGCTGCCTGCGGAAGCAGCCGCCGCCCACGGCCCCGGCAAGCGTGAGCCCCCCGAAGGTCCCCGCAAAGATGAGCGGGTTTGCCATCGAAAGACCGGCCACCAAGCCTCCGATCATTCCGCTGAAAACGCCGTCGGTACATGAACTGTGACCGGACCCCTTGTCCAGCGGAGACACCTTCATCGGGCCGCCACCGCCATTGCCCATGCCACCGGACACACAGTCAATCTCTTCTTCAGTCAGCACTTCAAACATCATTCTCTCCATTGATTTGATCGCCCTTCGAGCCGGATGGCCGATGAGCCTCATGACGGCAATGCCGCCACACGCGATACAACAAGTCAAAGAGCGGAATGACGCAAAAGACCGCGCCCATCGTGACCACATAGTTCGGAATCCTTTCACCGAACCCCTGCGAGCTTCAGCATGAACGCGACGAAGAAGCTCCCGGCAAAGCGCAAGAGAAATCTCCATGCCTCTCGCCGCGCCCAATCCTTGTTTTCTTCCTCTGTCACGTCACCATCTCCTTGCGTTGTTGCAGAGCGCAACGTTAGGAGGACGCGTCTCGAAGATCACTGACCCAAAGTTGCTGGGCGTGTTCGGGGAAGTCCTAGATGGCAGACCGGGCGCAAATTGGCAAGACCTGACCCCGAGAACGATTGCCAGTCCAGAAAGGTGGCTGGACAGAAGCGACTCGAACCAATTCTTGACTAGCTCGACGTTGGCGACTCCGTGAGGATTTCAGCCAACGGCTGCGCCAGGCTCACGCACGCCACGCCGCACACTTCCAGCACGGTCATGTAGTAGCTCAGCGCCTCGATGAACGCGTCGCGGCCCAGCCCTTGCCGGTACAGGCCGACGCCGTGTTCCAGGCGCAGTTCGAAGATCTCGTAGGCGTCGGCCACGATACGGAAGAGCGCCTCGCTCTCGACCGCACGACCGGTGCCGATCAGGATCTTGACGTTCAGCGTCCACTGCTCCTCGAACAGGAGCTTCGGTTGCACCAGCATGCACAGCACACCCGTGTCCAACGGGATCGAGAGCGACACCAGACGCTCTTTCGCATCCCAGCGAGGCGTCATTCGGGCGGACATCTCCGGCATCACCGCGGCGGCCAACTCGCCCACCAGCTTCAACATGCCGCGGCCTTGAACCGCCGTCTCGAGCGGAGGCGGAAGGAGATTCGGCAAGGCCGTCGCGACAAAGGAGGCGGCCATCCGCAGGCGCTGCGGCTTCATCACGCGTTCCCGGTAGTCGTCCCAGGAATGCGTCGAGCGCCAGCGTTGCTCCGCGGGACCGATCGGCACGCTGCCCGAGATCACGCAGGGGGCGGCAAGGATGCGCTCCTTGCCGTCGATCAGCAGGCTCGTGGCGCCGTTCCGGACCGCATCGATCAGCGGACTGCCGAGGTGGCTCCCTCACCCGTCGTCGGGTTGTAGATGCCGATCCAGCCGAAAGCCTCGCGGCGGAAGGCGGCGTCGATGGCGAGGTCGATGTCGGCTTGCGGGTCCCCGTCCGATGTGGCTAGGTGGAAGGGCAGCAGGCGGTGCGACTGCAAGCCGAGGCGATCGAGCGCTCTACAGGTCTCGTCTGCGAAGCGAGGAAATCCCGCCGCCATCGATCGGCCCAATGCCAGCCGACCGTCGACTCCCAGAACCGTCCGAACCGTCATCGTTCAGAAGTACGGCTGGTAGCCGAGAAACTTCAGGCGGTCGATCTCGCCCTCGAAGGTCAGCGCGCCGATGGACTGGTTGTCGACGCAGCTCGATCGCACGTGCACGCCGAAGTGGGTCGGACTTCCGAGCATCGCGGGAATCTTCGAGAGGTCGCCGATCGTCGACGGCGTTTTGGGTTGCCCCCGGCAGAAGAAGAGATCCTTCCCCAGGACCTTCTCGTTCAGCATCGCCGCCGCTTTGGGATACACCACCGCAAACTCCGCGGGCGTCAGGCCCATTGCCGACACGTAAGCGTCGCTGCCCGGCTCGGGGCAGCCGTCGCCGGCGACGGCCATGTAATCGACCGACATCCGGTCGTGGTCAGTCCAATGGCCCGTCTTCGCGTCACGCATGGCCATGATCACGCGAGTGATGCAGACCTGACCCTCTCGCCGGGCTGCGAAATGGTAGAACTCGAGCGCATCGGGCGAGCCATCGTAGACGCACGATCGTCCGACCACCGCTTTCTTCACAGGATCGCTCGCCTGGGTCATGTCGATCGCGGTGCAGACGATCGACCGGGAGAGTTGGCTGGCCTGCGATGGCGCCGGCATGAGCGCCATCAAGAACAGCGCCGCCGCAATGAGTCGAGCGAAATGAAGCATCACGAAAGTATCCGGATTCAATCGTGACAGCACGCTGAGGATTCGATGACGGCCAGGCACTCCGGCGTCTGCCGCCGGGCGTCAACGCGGCGCGAGTTCGCGCACCCATCTTGCCAGGATCTGCTCCTCCAGCGAGCCGTGATGCTCCTGATGCGCCAGGATGCGCTCGCGCTCGGCGGCGCTGCGGTTCTGGCTGATCTTGGCCTTCATCGTCCAGCGCTCGACCGGCACGCGGAAACCGACGATCGCGCCCAGCATCTTGCGTTGGAAGTCTTCCGGCAGACCGCGCCATTGCGCGGCGTAGTCGGGTTCCTGCGTCGCGATCAGGCGCTTGAGCAGCGCGTCCTTCGCGTGCTCCTCGTCGATGATCTGCACGCGGCCATGGACCTGCAGGGTCAGGTAGTTCCACGTCGGCACCGACAGCGGCGTGTCGTAGTGGCTCGGCGAGATGTAGGCGCCGGGACCGTTGAACTGCACGAGCACTTCGCCCAGCTCCGGCGACTTCAGCGCGGCCACATGCGGGTTCGCGCGCGCCAGGTGGCCTTCGAGCCACCAGCCTTCGCCATCGGCGGGATCGGTCGGCGCACCCCAGATCATCGGCACCGGCGTCGCCGACAGGCCGTGCGTCGGATCGATCAGCATCAGCGTGGACAGCGGATGCTCCTGGATCATCAGCCGGGCATGCGACAGGTCCGGCAGGTCGAAATGCTTGGGCGTGTACATGCGATGACTTTAGGACACATCGCCCGAAGACCGCTGAAAGTTTTCCTGACCCACTGCAGTAGTCTGGAATGCATTCAGTCGCCCCAGAATCGAAAAACCCCCGCAACTTGCGCTGCGGGGGTTTCACATCTGGTTGGCGGAGACGGAGGGATTCGAACCCTCGATGCAGGTTTTGCCCACATACTCCCTTAGCAGGGGAGCACCTTCGGCCACTCGGTCACGTCTCCAACCGGAGAAGCAGCGACTATAGCATGGCTTCTCGCGCGCTCAAGTGAAACGCAGGCGTCATTCCTTCATCAGGCCTCGATGTCCTGATCCAGATCGAACGCGCGATGCAAGGCGCGCACAGCCAGCTCCATGTACTTCTCGTCGATGACGACGGAGGTCTTGATCTCGCTGGTCGTGATCATCTGGATGTTGATGCCCTCTTCCGACAGCGAGCGGAACATCTTCGACGCCACGCCCACGTGCGAGCGCATGCCGATGCCCACGATCGACACCTTGCAGATGCGCTGGTCGCCGGTCACCTTGGCGGCCTGCACCGCCGGTCCAACGACCTTCTCCAGCAGCTCCATCGCGCGCTGGTAGTCGTTGCGGTGCACGGTGAACGAGAAGTCGGTCTTCCCGTCCTGCGACACGTTCTGGATGATCACGTCGACGTCGATGTTGGCGTCGGCCACCGGGCCCAGGATCTGGAACGCGATGCCGGGCTTGTCCGGCACGCCCAGCAGCGTCACCTTGGCCTCGTCGCGGTTGAATGCAATGCCGGAGACGACGGCTTGTTCCATTTGTTCGTCCTCTTCAAAAGTGATCAGGGTGCCGGACTTGGCTTCTTCGTCGATGTCGATGTCCCAGGGCGTGAAGCTGCTCAGCACGCGCATCGGGACGCGGTACTTGCCGGCGAATTCCACCGAGCGGATCTGCAGCACCTTGGAGCCGAGCGAGGCCATCTCCAGCATCTCCTCGAAGCTGATGGTGCTCATGCGGCGCGCTTCCGGGACGACGCGCGGATCGGTCGTGTAGACGCCGTCGACGTCGGTGTAGATCAGGCACTCGTCGGCCTTGATCGCCGCGGCGATCGCCACCGCCGACGTGTCCGAGCCGCCGCGGCCCAGCGTCGTGATGTTGCGGTCCTCGTCCACGCCCTGGAAGCCGGTGATGACGACCACGCGGCCGGCGTCGAGGTCGGCCTTGACCTTGGCGTCGTCGATGCTCTCGATGCGGGCCTTGGTGTAGGAGTTGTCGGTCGACACGCCGACCTGCCAGCCGGTGTAGCTGACGGCGTCCATGCCCTCGGCCTGCAGCGCGATCGCCAGCAGGCCGACGGAGACCTGCTCGCCGGTCGAGGCGATCATGTCGAGTTCGCGCATCAGCGACGGCGACGAGCTGCCCGGCGACAGTTCCTTGGCCAGGCCGAGCAGGCGGTTGGTCTCGCCGCTCATCGCCGAGGGGACCACCACCATCTGGTGACCCGCCCGCGCCCATTTGGCGACGCGCTTGGCCACGTTGCGGATGCGGTCGGTCGACCCCATCGAGGTGCCGCCGTACTTGTGAACGATCAATGCCATGGGAGTGTCAGAGGCCTGCTGCGGGTGGATCGGCGATTCTAAGACCCGCCCTTGCCCGCAACGTCGCTGTCCATGCGGGATCCGCATGCCTCGGGCACCCAGCGCAGTGCCATTTGTGCTTCATCGGCCGGCGCGATCCAGCGCGCGTCGATGCCCAGACCGGGCGCGAAGAGCAACGCGCCATCGACGTAGATCAGCGGGCCTTCCCTCTGGACAGCGGGGATTCCGGCGGTCTGCCAGCACTTCCTGAGCGAGCGGGCCAGGCCCTTGGCATGCGCCTGGAACTGCTCGCCGCCTTCGCGCGGGCGCAACTCGACATTGCTGAGCGCAGAAAGCGAAACACCCCCCGTGGTCACGGGTTCGACATCGAATGCGCCGCCCCATGCCGCCACCGGGTGGCGCCCGGGGCGGGTGAGGTCGATGCGCATCGTCGTGTCGGCCACGGCGGCGGTGACCCCGAGTCCCAGCAGCGATGCGGGCAATGTCTCCGCTCGAGCGGGACTTCGCACCCGCGGTGGCGCTTGCACGAAGAACCTGCCGCGATAGAGATGCAGCTCGGCGTCGCCCAAGGGCCAGCGCGCCACGGTCGCGGCCGGTGCCTCCGCCATCAGACGACGAATCAGGGTCGCGGGTGCTGTCCGTCCTGTCGCGCGATGCAGCCAGGCGCGCAATGCGTTGGACGCGCGCGCCGGACTGAGCGTGCCCAGCATGGCCTGCGACAAGCCGTCGTCATCGGACCAGCGGGCCAGGTCCTCCTCGGCGATCTCGCGCTGGAGTTCCGCCGCTTCCGCGCCCATGCGGCGGCCTGCGCCAGCGCGGCTTCCGCGCCGGGAGCCTCCGCAGTCAGCGCGGGCCATGCCTGCAGGCGAAGCCGGTTGCGGGCGAAACGCGCGTCGCCGTTGCTGTCGTCTTCGATGAAGCGCAAGCCATGTTCGGCGACATAGGCCTCGATGGATTCGCGCCGACGATCCAGCCACGGGCGAGCCCAGCAGACGCCATCGCGCCACTGCGTGCGCGGCATGGCGGACAGTCCGGCCACGCCGGCGCCGCGCATGGCCTGCAGCAGGAAGGTCTCCGCCTGATCGCGCCGGTGATGAGCCAGCAGCAACAGATCGGCGCCGGCCGCGAGGGTCAGGCGTTGCAACGCCTGATGTCTGCCGGCACGAGCCCAGGCCTCGATGCTGTCGCCGGGTCCGGGCGCGCCGTCCAACCGCTCATGCACGAGCGACACGGGCAGGCCTTCAGCCGCCCAGCCCTCGATCTGCGCCTGCAGATGCGTCAGCCACGCGTCGGCGTGATCGCTCAACCCATGATGGATGTGCAACGCCACCACGTGCAGCCCGAGCGGACGGGCGGCAACAGCGGTGGCGTGGAGGAGCGCCGTCGAATCGCGGCCGCCCGCTGGTGGCGACCGCAATCACGCGGCGGGAGGCGTCGTCGGAGCCGGCTTGAGCACCGGGCTGGTCGCCGGTAGCAGCACCGGCGTCGACGCCGGCGTCGGAGCGCAGATCAGCGGCTCTTGGTGTCGCCGAATCGACCATAGGCCTGCAGACGCTCGTAGCGGCGGTCCAGCAGTTCCTTGGTCTTCAGGTCGGAGACCTGGCGGAGCGCATCGCCGAGCGCGCGCTTCAGGTTGGACGCCATCTGCTTCGGATCGCGATGCGCGCCACCGACCGGCTCGCTGACGATCTTGTCGATCAGGCCCAGCGCCTTCAGGCGGTGCGCGGTGATGCCCAACGCCTCGGCGGCCTCGGGGGCCCGCGCCGCCGTCTTCCACAGGATCGACGCGCAACCTTCCGGCGAGATCACCGAATAGGCCGAGAACTGCAGCATCAGCACCTGGTCGGCCACGCCGATCGCCAGCGCGCCGCCGGAGCCGCCCTCGCCGATCACGGTCGCGATGATGGGCACTTCCAGTTGCGCCATCTCGAAGATGTTGCGGCCGATCGCTTCGGACTGGCTGCGCTCTTCCGCGCCGATGCCCGGGTACGCGCCCATCGTGTCGATGAACGTGAACACCGGCAGACCGAACTTCTCGGCCAGCTTCAGCAGGCGCAAGGCCTTGCGGTAACCCTCGGGGCGCGGCATGCCGAAGTTGCGCAGCGTGCGCTCCTTCGCGTCGGAACCGCGCTGATGGCCGATGACCATGCAGGCCTGGCCGTTGAAGCGCGCGAGACCGCCGACGATCGCGGCGTCATCCGCGAAGTGGCGGTCGCCATGCAGCTCTTCGAACTCGGTGAAGACCTCCGCGCAGTAGTCCAGCGTCTGCGGACGTTGCGGATGGCGCGCGACCTGATAGACCTGCCACGGCAGGACATTCGAATAGATGTCCTTCGTGAGCTGCAGGCTCTTCTTGCCGAGGCGGTCGATCTCTTCCGAGATGTCCACCGCGGACTCGCTCTGCACGTAGCGGAGCTCGTCGATCTTGGTTTCAGCTCGGCGATCGGCTGCTCGAATTCGAGGAAGTGTTTCTTGCTCATTCTCAGTAATCCACGGGTAGCGGATCGAGGCTCCGCCAAATGTACCATGTGGCCACCGAGCGATACGGGGCCCAGCCCTCGCCCAGCTCTCGGGCCTCCGCGCGCGACACGGGTTCGTCGCTGAAGTAATGCTGGCTGATGCCTTTCAGCAGTCCCAGATCGTCCAGCGGCAGCACGTTCGGCCGCATCAGGTGGAAGATCAGGAACATCTCCGCCGTCCAGCGACCGATGCCGCGGATCGCGACCAGCTCGTCGATGATGGCTTCGTCTTCCATCTGCGCCCATTGACGCACATGGACCTGACCGGTTTCGAAATGCTGGGCCAGGTCGCTGAGGTACTCGACCTTGCGCACCGACAGCCCGACAGCGCGCAGCGCGGTCTTGTCGAGGCTCAGCACCTCGGTCGGCTTGATGCGGTTGGACGGTCCCGAGGTCAGCTCGGCGAACTTGTCCCACACGCTCTGCGCCGCCTTCACCGAGATCTGCTGGCCGACGATGGAACGCGCCAGCGTCGTGAACGCGTCGCCGCGGCTCTGCAGCCGCGCCTCGCCGAATTGCGGGATCAGCTTCTTCATCACCCGGTCACGCTTGACCAGATGTCTGCAGGCTTCGTCCCAATAGTCCGGGGTCACCCCGGCGGTCGCCACACGCGCCATCAGGCCTGCTCTCCAACCTTCGATGCGCGAACCCAGGTCGTGCCGGTGGGGAATCCTTCAGCTCGATGCCTTGTTCGGCGAGCGCCTTGCGGATGCGGTCGGCCTCGGCGAAATCGCGGCCGGCCTTGGCGGCGGCGCGCGCGGCGATCTGCGCGTCGATCGCGGCCTCGTCCAGGCCCGCGCCGGCTTGCAGGAAGGTCTTCGGCGCCTGCTGCAGCACGCCCAGCACGCCGCCCAGCGCCTTCAGCAGACCGGCGTCCTGCGCGGACCGGTCGCGGTTGACCTGATTGGCCAGTTCGAACAGCACGGCCAACGCGCCGGCGTATTGAAGTCGTCGTCCATCGCGGCCTTGAACGCCACCGCCGGACCTTGCGTCCAATCGATGGTCACGTCCGCCGGCGCGACCGCGTCCAGCGCCGTGTACAGCCGGCGCAGCGCGGTGCGCGCATCGTCCAGGCTGACATCGCTGAAGTTGAACGGGCTACGGTACTGCGTGCGCAACATGAAGAAGCGGATCGACTCGCCGTCGAACTTCTCCAGCACTTCCTGGATGGTGAAGAAGTTGCCCAGGCTCTTGGACATCTTCTCGCCGTCGATGTTCAGGAAGCCGTTGTGCAGCCAGTAATTGACGAAGTGGCCGAAGGCGCCTTCGCTCTGTGCGATCTCGTTCTCGTGGTGCGGGAACTGCAGGTCCATGCCGCCGCCGTGGATGTCGAAGCGCTCGCCCAGCAGCGCGCAGCTCATGGCCGAGCACTCGATGTGCCAGCCCGGGCGGCCTTCGCCCCAGGGGCTGGCCCACTTGGCCTCGACGGGTTCGTCGGCCTTGGCCGACTTCCACAGCACGAAGTCCAGCGGATCGCGCTTGCCGTCGTCGACCGCGACGCGTTCGCCGGCGCGCAGCTGGTCCGGCGACTTGCCGCTGAGCTTGCCGTAGCCGTCGAACTTGCGCACCGCGTAGTTCACGTCGCCGCCGCCGTCGGCCTGGTAGGCCAGGCCCTTGGTCTCGAGCCTGCCGATGATGTCCAGCATCTGCGGGACGTACTCGGTGGCGCGCGGCTCATGCGTCGGCTTGGCGATGCCCAGCGCGTCGAAGTCGCGATGCATCGCGGCGATGGTGTCGCTGGTGAGCTGGCCGATCGTGATGCCGCGTTCGAGCGCGCGACGGATGATCTTGTCGTCGATGTCGGTGATGTTGCGCACGTACGTGACGTCGAACCCGCTGGCCTGTAGCCACCGGTAGACGACGTCGAACGCGATGTTCATGCGCGCATGGCCCATGTGGCACAGGTCGTAGACCGTGATGCCGCAGACGTACATGCGGACCTTGCCCGGCTCGATCGGTTGGAAGTCCTGGAGCTGGCGGTCCAGCGTGTTGTAGATGCGCAAGGAAGACATACGGGGCTCGCGCCGCGCTGGCGACGGGTCGCGAGGGGCGGCGCAATCGACAGTTCGGACGGTGCGGTGCGGGTGGGCCGGAGAGCCGGCCGGGAGGCGAGCGGGAGACGAAAGCTCGCTCTAGAATGCCCGGCAGTATAGCGGCCCGACCCCATGCCAAGACTTCCGTCAAGACTTCCCGCCCTGATCCGCTTCTGCTGCGTCGCCCTGGCGCTGACCGGCGCGACCCTGACGCATGCCGCGACGCTCGACGACGCGCAGGCCCTGTGGGCCGCCGGCAAACGCGACCAGGCGATCCAGACCGCCGAGACCGGCCTGAAAGCCACGCCCGACGACCCGCGCCTGCGCTTCGCGCTGGGCACGATGCTGCTCGAGCAGCAGCAGCTCGAGCGCGCCCGCGCGCTCTTCACCGGCCTGACCGAGGACTTCCCCGACCTCGCCGATCCGTACAACAACCTGGCCGTCATCCACGCCGCGCGCGGCGAGTACGAGGCGGCCCGCCAGGCGCTGACCCGCGCCCTGGACCTGCAGCCCGACCACGCGCAGGCGCAGGAGAACATGGGCGACGTGCTGATGCGCCTGGCCCAGCAGTCCTACGAACGCGCACTGAAGCAGGCGCTCGGCGACGACACCGCGCTGAAGGTCAAGTTGCAACGCGTCACAGCGTTCAACAACGCCAAGGGCGTCCAGGCGCGATGATCGCGGGCGGCGCGCCGACGGCGCGTCGTCGAACACCGCCCCTTCCACCGTTCCCCACACAGACATCAGGACCATGCGGACATCCAAACTCCTGCTCGCCGCCGGCGCCGCCGTGCTGGGCCTCGCGGCCTCGTTCGCCCAGGCCCAGGTCGTCAAGCTGAGCACCACCGCCGGCGACATCACGATCAAGCTGGACGCGGAGAAGGCGCCGAAGTCGGTCGCCAACTTCCTCGCCTACGTGAAGGCCGGCCACTACAACGGCGTGATCTTCCATCGCGTCATCGGCGACTTCATGATCCAGACCGGCGGCTACACGCCCGACCTGAAGCAGCGCCCGACGCGCGCGCCGATCCCGCTGGAGGCCGGCAACGGCCTGATGAACATCCGCGGCTCGATCGCGATGGCGCGCACGAACGACCCGAACTCGGCGACCTCGCAGTTCTTCATCAACACCGTGGACAACCCGGGACTGGACCCGGGCTACGCGTCCGATGGCCGCGGCTACGCCGTGTTCGGTTATGTCACCGAGGGCATGGACGTCGTCGACAAGATCCGCGCGGTGCCGACCGCGCCGTCGCCGAAGAACCCGGCGTTCCAGAACCTGCCCAACACCCCCGTCCTCATCAACAAGGCCACCGTCGAGAAATAAGGAGTTGACGACATGAGCAAGAAAGTCGAACTGCACACCAACCATGGTCTGATCACCGTGGAGCTGGATGACGCGAAGGCCCCCAGAGCGTCGAGAACTTCCTGGCCTACGTGGCCAAGGGCCACTACGACGGCACGATCTTCCACCGCGTCATCAAGGGCTTCATGGCCCAGGGCGGCGGCTTCGAGGAAGGCATGAAGCAGAAGCCGACCGACGCCCCGATCCAGAACGAGGCCAACAACGGCCTGAAGAACGACAAGTACACGCTGGCGATGGCGCGCACGAACGCGCCGCACTCGGCCAGCGCCCAGTTCTTCATCAACACGGTCGACAACGACTTCCTGAACTTCAAGAGCGAAAGCCCGTCGGGCTGGGGCTACGCGGTGTTCGGCAAGGTCGTCGGCGGCCAGGACATCGTGGACAAGATCGAGAAGGTCAAGACCAGCCGTTCGGGCTTTCACGACGATGTGCCGGTCGATCCGGTGATCATCGAGCGCGCCGTCGCGGTCGAGTGAGTCCCGGGTCCGTCGCCTTGCCGCTGCCCCGTGCGGTGGTGCCCCTGGTACCGCTGCGGGCGGCGGGCGGCTGGCGGCGGATCGACCTGCTCTCCGACCTGCACCTGTCGCCGGACATGCCGGCGACGCTGGCGCGGTTCCGCGCGCACCTGGCGGCAACGCCGGCCGACGCGGTCTTCCTGCTCGGCGACATCTTCGAGGCCTGGATCGGCGACGACGCGCGCTGGCAGGCCGGGACCTTCGAGCAGTTCGCGCTCGATCTGCTGCGCGAGGTGTCCTCGCGCAAACCCCTCTTCTTCATGCATGGCAACCGCGACTTCGCGCTCGGCGAGGCGATGGCGGCGGATGCCGGCATGCGGCTGCTCGGCGATCCGACACGCCTGGAGGCGTTCGGACGTTCGTGGCTGCTGAGCCATGGCGATCAGCTCTGCCTGGGCGACGTCGGTTATCTGAAGGCCCGCGCGGTGGTGCGCCGGCCCGACGTGCTGGCGGCGCTGCGCGCGATGCCGCTCTTCGCGCGGCGCGCGTTGGCGCGCCACCTGCGCGCGAGGAGCCGGATGCATCAGTCCGATCCGTCCACCTGGGCGGATGTCGATGACGACGCGGCGCGCGCGTGGCTGCGCGCCTCGGGCTGCGACACGCTGATCCACGGCCATACGCACCGGCCCGCGGTGCACGATCTCGGCAACGGGCTCACGCGCGCCGTGCTGTCCGATTGGGACTACGACCATGGCAGCGCTGGCAGCGGCCGCGGCGACGTCTTCGTCCTCGATGCCGACGGCCTGCGCCGGATTGCCCCGATGACATCGGCCATCGAGGTCACCCTCGCATCATGATTGGCGGCCTGCTCCAACGCTGGCGCGATCGCCGCGAGCGCAAGCTGCTCGATCAGTTCGCGATTCCCGACCCGCTGTGGGAACTCACGCTCACGCAGTACCCCTTCATCGCCCGCCGCAGCGATGCGGATCGCACCGAGCTGCGCCGGCTGTGCTCGCTCTTCCTGGCGGCCAAGGAGTTCCACGGCGTCAACGGCTTCGAGGTGACCGACCAGGTCGCGGTGGCGGTGGCCGCGCAGGCCTGCCTGCCGGTGCTGCGCCTGGGCCTTGAGTGGTACGACGGCTTCGTCGGCATCGTGATGCACGAGGGCGAGGTCATCGCGGCGCGCGAGACCATGGACGAGGACGGCGTCGTCCACGAGTACGACGAGACGCTCGCCGGCGAAGCCATGGAAGGCGGGCCGCTGATGCTCGCCTGGAGCGAGATCGCGCCTGAGGCCACCGAGCGCGTCGAGGGCCACGACTCCGTCTACAACGTCGTGATCCACGAGTTCGCGCACGTGCTCGACATGCGCGACGGCGAACCCGACGGCGCACCGACCATCGACGATCCCGCGCTGCGGCTGCAGTGGGGCGCGACGATGGAAGCAGAATGGAATTGGTTCTGCGATCAGGTCGACGCGGGCGTCGCGACGCTCATCGATCCCTACGGCGCGGAAGCCCCGGAAGAGTTCTTCGCCGTCGCCGTCGAAGCCTTCTTCGTCGCGCCTCGCGAGCTGCTCGCAGAGCAGCCGCGCCTCTATCGCCTCCTCGCCGGGTTCTTCAGGCAAGACCCGGCACACGGCTGAGCAACATCAAGGGAACCCGGGCCCCGTCTCCTCCGTCTCCCTCCTTTGTCGGCCGCCCCGGCCGACAAATTCCCTCCTTAAGCTGCGGAGACGGGGCCCGGGTTCCCTTGATGCGATACATCGAGCACCACACCAATGAAAAAGCCCGCGTGAGCGGGCTTTGGGGTCAGGCGTTGACTAGCGTCAGTCCGCCGTGGCAGGCTCGGACTTGGGCTTGTTGTCCTTCTTGTTGGGCGTGATGTCCAACTGGACCTCGCCCTTGTCGTCGACGTCCACGCTGAGGCGACCGCCGTCGATCAGGCGACCGAACAGCAGTTCGTCGGCCAGGGCGCGACGGATCGTGTCCTGGATCAGGCGCTGCATCGGGCGGGCACCCATCTGCGGATCGAAACCCTTGGCGGCGAGGTGCTTGCGCAACGCGTCGCTGAAAGTGACCTCGACCTTCTTCTCGGCCAGTTGGCTTTCGAGCTGCAGCAGGAACTTGTCCACCACCCGCAGGATGATGTCCTCGTTCAGCGCGCCGAAGTTGACGATCGCGTCCAGACGGTTGCGGAACTCCGGCGTGAACAGGCGCTTGATGTCGGCCATCTCGTCGCCCTGCTCACGCTTGGTCGTGAAGCCGATCGTCGACTTGGTCATCGCCTCCGCGCCCGCGTTCGTGGTCATGATGATGATCACGTTGCGGAAGTCGGCCTTGCGTCCGTTGTTGTCCGTCAGCGTGCCGTGGTCCATGACCTGCAGCAGCACGTTGAAGACGTCCGGATGCGCCTTCTCGATCTCGTCGAGCAGCAGCACCGCGTGCGGCTTCTTCGTGATCGCCTCGGTCAGCAGACCGCCCTGGTCGAAGCCCACGTAGCCCGGAGGCGCGCCGATCAGGCGGCTGACGGCGTGACGCTCCATGTACTCGGACATGTCGAAGCGGATCAGCTCGATGCCCAGGATGTAGGCCAGCTGCTTGGCGACTTCCGTCTTGCCCACGCCCGTCGGGCCGCTGAACAGGAAGGAACCGATCGGCTTGTCCGGCTTGCCCAGGCCCGAGCGCGCCATCTTGATGGCCGCGGCCAGCGCGTCGATGGACGGATCCTGGCCGAAGACCACGCTCTTGAGGTCGCGGTCCAGGCTCTTGAGCTTGCCGCGATCGTCCGACGACACCGAGGCCGGCGGAATGCGCGCGATCTTGGCGACGATGTCCTCGACCTCCGCGCGGGTGATCGTCTTCTTCTGCTTGCTCTTCGGGAGCACGCGCTGGGCGGCGCCGGCCTCGTCGATGACGTCGATCGCCTTGTCGGGCAGGTGACGGTCATTGATGTACTTGGCCGAGAGCTCCGCAGCGGCCTGCAGCGCGGTCAGCGCGTACTTGACGCTGTGGTGCTCCTCGAAGCGCGACTTCAGGCCCTTGAGGATCTCGACGGTCTGGTCAACGGTCGGCTCGACCACGTCGATCTTCTGGAAGCGCCGCGACAGCGCCGCGTCCTTCTCGAAGATGCCGCGGTACTCGCTGAAGGTCGTCGCGCCGATGCACTTCAGCTGACCCGACGACAGCGCCGGCTTGAGCAGGTTGCTCGCGTCCAGCGTGCCGCCCGACGCCGCGCCGGCGCCGATCAGGGTGTGGATCTCGTCGATGAAGAGGATCGCGCCGGGCTGGTCCTTCAGCTGCTTGATCACCGCCTTGAGGCGCTGCTCGAAGTCGCCGCGGTACTTGGTGCCCGCCAGCAGCGCGCCCATGTCCAGCGAATAGACCACCGCCTCGGCCAGCACGTCGGGCACCTGGCCCTCGGTGATGCGCCAGGCCAGGCCTTCGGCGATCGCGGTCTTGCCCACGCCGGCCTCGCCCACCAGCAGCGGGTTGTTCTTGCGGCGGCGGCACAGCACCTGCACCACGCGCTCGACCTCGAGCTCGCGGCCGATCAGCGGATCGATCTTGCCGTCGCGCGCCAGCTGGTTGAGGTTCTGGGTGAACTGCTCGAGCGGGCTGCCCTTGCCGCCGCCCTGGCCCTGGCCGCCCTCGCCTTCCTCGCGCTCGGACTCGCCGCTGTTGCCTTCCGGACCCTTCGGGGGCTCGGGCGGCTCGCTCTTCTTGATGCCGTGGGCGATGAAGTTGACGACGTCCAGCCGCGTCACGCCCTGCTGGTGCAGGTAGTAGACGGCGTGGGAGTCCTTCTCGCCGAAGATCGCGACCAGCACGTTGGCGCCGGTCACTTCCTTCTTGCCGTTGCCGGTCGACTGGACGTGCATGATCGCGCGCTGGATCACGCGCTGGAATCCCAGCGTGGGCTGGGTGTCCACCTCGTCGGTGCCGCCGACGGTCGGCGTGTTCTCCTTGATGAACTGCGCAAGCGACTTGCGCAGGTCCTCGATATTCGCCGCGCATGCGCGCAGCACCTCCGCCGCGGACGGGTTGTCCAGCAGCGCCATCAGCAGGTGTTCCACGGTGATGAACTCGTGGCGCTGCTGGCGCGCTTCGACAAACGCCATGTGCAGGCTGACTTCAAGCTCTTGCGCAATCATGCGGCCTCCATAATGCACTGCAGGGGGTGACCGGCGCGCCGTGCGGCCGCCAGCACCATTTCGACCTTGGTGGCCGCGACATCCTTGGTGAAAACACCGCAGACGCCACGACCGTCGTGATGGATCTTCAACATGATCTGGGTGGCCGTATCCAGGTCATGGCGGAAGTACTCCTGCAAGACCATCACCACAAACTCCATCGGTGTGAAGTCGTCATTGAGCATCAGCACCTGGTACAGGCGCGGCGGCTCCGTCTTCTGAGCGACACGCTCCAGGGTGGTCGAATTCCCACCGTCCTCCGGACCCGGCGGCTGAGGGCCGGGCGGTCCCGCGGGTGGGGGCTGTTGGGCAAACAATGGCATGAACCGATTCTATAAACAGCGGGAGCACCCTACATGGGGACAGGCTTCCGCCTGTCGATGCCCCGAGTTTGTCACCTTCGCGGCTCCGTACCCCGGGGAGTTCCTCAATTGACACTGACTTGACACGGATTTGAGAATCCGCCCGGTGCGAGAAAGACACCGGGATGGAGAAGAACATGGCAACAGGCACGGTCAAGTGGTTCAACGATGCCAAAGGGTTTGGCTTTATTGAACCCGAACAAGGCGGAGGCGACGTTTTCGCGCACTTCTCAGCCATTCAGATGGACGGCTTCCGGACGCTCAAGCAAGGCGGCAAGGTGAGCTATGAGCTGGTGCAAGGCCCCAAGGGCCAGCTGGCGCAGAACATCCGTCCCATGGACGGTGGCGACGGCGGCGACGCGATCGAGGCGCCCCTGGACGCGCCGATCGGGATTCCGCTGATGGCGGACGCCCACGCCGGGCAGCAGGCAGCGGCCTGAACAACCCCCGCTGATCTGGATCGCACCGCAAGAAAGCCCGCGCAAGCGGGCTTTCTGCATTCCGGCCGCGGGCGGCCACCGGCCGACCGAGCAGCGCGGTTGGCGGCCGGCCCGACGACCGGGCCACCCTGTGGTCAGAAGGAAACATCGACCCAGGATCGGTCAAGGACTCGCTCGAGAAACCAGGCGCCGGGACGCCCGTTTCCCCGCCCGGACCTACCGATTTCAACGTACCCGGGCAAACGCGCCGCGTTCGTCGGAGAACACGATCTCCACGCGCCGGTTCTGCTGGCGCCCGGCGGCGTCAGCGTTGGAGGCTACCGGGCGCGCTTCCCCGTTGCCGCGGACATCGACCCGCCCGGCGGCGACGCCGCGCTTCACGAGCGCATCCCGCACCGACTCTGCCCGCGCCCGGGACAGGGCGAGGTTGCTCTCGGCGCTGCCCGTGCTGTCGGTGAAGCCCTCGATCAGGATGCGGCGTTCCGGGTGGTTGCGCAGCGCCGAGGACAGGGTGTCGAGGCGGCTGTAGGCGCCTTCCTTCAGCGTCGCCCTGCCGGTGTCGAACAGGACGTCCTGCAGCATGACGACGAGGCCTTGCGGCGTCGGCTTGGCCTGGATCTCCGCGAGCTCGCGTTGCAGGCGGTTGGCGCGCTCGGAAGCAGCCATGGCGGCGGCCTCCGCAGTGGCCGCCTGACCTTGCGCCACCTGAGCCTGACTTTGAGCCACCTGGGCCTGACGGGTGCGGACCTCCGCGCGCAGGCGCTCGCGTTCGAGCCCGGCCGATTCGACCTTGGCGTCGGCGGCGCGCGCGGCGCCCAGGTTGATCGCCGTCTGGGCACGTTGGGAAGCGACGGTGGCGGCGCTGTCCAGCTCAGACGGGTCCTTGCGCTCCCGCCAGGCGAAGTCGGCCCGGTCCAGGGACTCCCTGGCCTTGGCGAGCTCCGTCGCGGCGTAGCGACTGGTGTTCGGATCGCTGCTCGCTTGCGCGTAGTCGCGCTTCGCTGCCTCCAGGCCCGCGTGGGGAACGGGCATCGACGAGCAGGCGGCGAGCGCCAGGGCTGTGAGTCCGCCAGCGAAATTCCAATATCGATTCATGATGTCTCCTCAGAGTGGAAGTCGCTGACAGGTCAACGGTTGGGCGCGGCAGAGGCCGGACCTCGGTTGAGCTCCTCGCGCAAGGTCGAGAGGCTGCGGTCGAGTTCGGCAGCGGCCTTCTCGGAGCGGTCGCGCGCGGACTTGGAACGCGCCAACGAGGCGGCGGCCTCGGCTTCGTCGGCCTTGCGGCGGGCGAGCGCGTGGTCGCCCTTCTTCTGGGCTTCCTGGGCTTCAGCCAGGCGTGCGCGGGCCACGACCAGGTCGGGCGAATCGCCGGCACCGATGCTGGTCTGCGCGGCATCGAGGGCACCGCGGCTCTCGCCGACCTGCGAGGCGGTCTCGACCTTGTTGGTCGAGCATCCGGTCAGCGCGGCGACGGCGAGAACGCCCGCGGCGATGAGGACGCTCCTGGGCGAGCGGAGTAAGGGTTGGTGTCGCATGAACAGTCCTTTGATGTCTGGATGTTCATGGACAGGCAAGCGCGGGTCCCGCGCCGACGGTCAGGCCACCGTCTTCAGGAAGCAGAACCCCGTCAGCCAGCTCCACTGCGGATGCGTGGCATCAATAGTTCCTCCCGGGTCATCCGCAGATGCCGCGTTCTCGCTGCAGCCCCGCTGGGGCGCCAGGATGTTGGTGCAGGAGCGGCTGATGCGTCCGCACGAACCAAAGATCCAGCCGAATGCTGGATTCGCCTCCTCGTAGCCAGCTTCGCGTGCGCACGACAGTGCGCTCCGAAAGGCCGACACCATGAGGCAAGACCATTTGCCCCGGGGGCACTTCAATGAAGCTTCACAGTGACGCGCCAACGACGAGCCCTCAGATTGGCCAGACTCAGCAATCGAATCCGCTCAATCGCTCGCCATCCGGAGAAGCTGGCGCTGCCCGGCCACCAGGCTCATATGAACTGTCGGGCCTTGCCGCAGCCCCCAGTCGCAAGCCATCCCTGCCGCTGTCCGCCGGCTCGCCCGCGACAAAGCGCCTGGCTGATGACATGGACATGGCGGCGGATCAACCGGCGAAGCGAATGAGACAGAACGCCGTCCTGCCACCCCGCACCGAGCACCTGGCATCAGCCACGACGGCACAGGCATCGCAGATCGGCGCCATCTCATCGCATGCCGCCGGAGCCAGCCAACTCGGCGGAAAGGTGATCGACGTTCCCGGTCTTCCGATGTACTCGCGGGTTCCGACCAAGGGGCAGGCCACGGAGATCGAATCGACAATCAAGGACGCGTTGCAAGGCCAGCACGGGCCTGTCCAAGTGTTCGGCTATCACGTCACCACTCAGGAAAACGCCGACGCGATCCGGAATCAAGGCTTTTCTGCCGATGCAAATCACGGCCTGGGTGGCGGCGTTGCCGGAATGAACATCCACGGATCCGGGCTCTACACGTCCATCCGTCCCGTCGACGACTACGTCAAGCCCGACAAGACTAATGTCATGTACGCCGTGGTGGCACCGCAAGGCGCCGGGTTCAAGGAAGGAACGCGCGGAACAGGAAAGTCGTGGGACGCCGCGAGCAACGCTGCCAGTGCCCACGATGGGGATTTCGTGAATAGCATGAGTGGCGACCGCAAGGTCAACCCAGGCGCCATTTCCAAGGTGGCTCTGGTCCCAATCGCGACGATTCCCCCTCGATGCCGTCGGCGCTTCTCGCCATGCAGGCTGGCACTTCGCATAGGCCGGCACCGGCGAAGACAGTGTCTCCCGAACTCCATGACTTCATTTCCGGTGCAGTCGAGAAACATCAGGAGGCCGTGCAGGCCATCCACGACCAGCCGGATCCCGATAAGAAGCTCGACCTGATAGACGCCCTCAAGAACAAGATCATGGCCGACGGTGGCATGCCTGAAGGCGCCACTAGCCGGCTTCTGATGATGGATCTCAAGCCACGCTATCTGCGGGACGACCGAAAGCTGAGCCACTTTTGCCTGCGGCCGGTCGTCAACACCTGACCCTGGCCGCGCCTGACCCGCTCTGACTCGATCCTGACGAGGGAGAGCGCGTGAGCCCACCGATCGTCTCGACATGAAAAAACCCCAGGCGCTTTCGCGCACTGGGGTTTTTAACCGGAGCCCGGCGAAGCCGCCGGGCCTGCAACGATCACATGTTCTCGATCATCACCTGACCGAAGCCCGAGCACGACACCTGCGTCGCACCGTCCAGCAGGCGGGCGAAGTCGTACGTGACCTTCTTCGACAGGATCGACTTCTCGATCGACGAGATGATCAGGTCGGCCGCTTCGGTCCAGCCCATGTGACGCAGCATCATTTCAGCCGACAGGATCTCGGAACCGGGGTTCACGTAGTCCTTGCCCGCGTACTTCGGCGCCGTGCCGTGGGTGGCTTCGAACATGGCGACGGAGTCGCTCAGGTTCGCGCCCGGGGCGATGCCGATGCCGCCGACTTGAGCCGCCAGCGCGTCGGAGATGTAGTCGCCGTTCAGGTTCAGCGTCGCCACGACCGAGTACTCGGCCGGACGCAGCAGGATCTGCTGCAGGAACGCGTCAGCGATGCTGTCCTTGACCACGATGTCCTTGCCGGTCTTCGGGTTCTTGAACTTGCACCACGGGCCGCCGTCGATCAGCTCGGCGCCGAATTCCTTCTGGGCCAGCGCGTAGGCCCAGTCACGGAAGCCACCTTCGGTGAACTTCATGATGTTGCCCTTGTGGACGATCGTGACGCTCGGCTTGTCGTTGTCGATCGCGTACTGGATGGCCTTGCGGACCAGACGCTCCGTGCCTTCGCGCGACACCGGCTTCACGCCGATGCCCGAGGTCTCCGGGAAGCGGATCTTCTTGACGCCGAATTCCTCTTGCAGGATCTTGATCAGCTTCTTGGCCTTCTCGCTCTCGGCTTCGAATTCGATGCCGGCGTAGATGTCTTCCGAGTTCTCACGGAAGATGACCATGTCCGTCTTGTGCGGTTCCTTGACCGGCGACGGCACGCCTTCGAACCAGCGCACCGGGCGCAGGCAGACGTACAGGTCCAGTTCCTGGCGCAGCGCGACGTTCAGCGAGCGGATGCCGCCGCCGACCGGCGTCGTCAGCGGGCCCTTGATCGAGACCACGTAGTCCTTCAGGACCGTCAGCGTCTCTTCGGGCAGCCACACGTCGGGGCCGTAGACCTTCGTCGACTTCTCGCCGGCGTAGATCTCCATCCAGTGGATCTTCTTGGCGCCGCCGTAAGCCTTCGCCACGGCCGCGTCCACCACCTTGATCATCACCGGGGTGATGTCGAAGCCGGTACCGTCACCCTCGATGTAAGGAATGATCGGGTTGTTCGGAACGTTGAGCGAGAAGTCGGCGTTGACCGTGATCTTCTGGCCGCCCTCGGGCACCTTGATGTGCTGGTACATGGAGTCGTCTCCGCGAGTCGCGTGGGTGGTTTGGGGTAAACCGGAAGCGCCGATTCTATGACAGCGAAACTTTCAATCGGCTGATGCCCGGACCATGTCCCTGGGACGGTCAGCCGCAGAACGCGCGGATCTGCGCCCACAGGCCGTGACCGAGCGCCCAGAGCGACCCCGCCGCCAGCATCGCGCCGGACAGACGGGTTGCCATTCGCACACCCGAGCCGCCCGCGGGACCGCCCCGCATCCCCGCGCCGCCCAGGCGGGCCAGCAGCCAGGGACCGGCGAGCAAGCCCGGCGATGAGCCGAGCGCGAAGGCCGCCATCACGCCGGCGCCCTGCCAGGGGCCCTCCGCGAGCGCCGCGACGGTCAGCGCGGCATGCAGCAACCCACAGGGCCAGGCCAGCCAAGCCAGTCCGGCCAGACCGGCGCCGGCCGTGCGCACGGGAGACAACGCGACGGCGCCTGCGCCGAGCGACGCGACCGGAATCCCGACCGCCGCCGGCGCCCGGGTCGTCCAGAGTCGCAGCACCCACCGCGGCGGCTCCGCGCGCCAGAAGAGGAACGCCCCCATCGCCAGCGCCGCGAGATGCACCATCAGCCACAGCGGCCGCAAGGCCCCGGAGGTCGCCTCCCAACGCAGCAGGCCGCCGACGCTGGCCGCGACCATGGCCCCGGCGGCCGCGTAGCCCAGCAGCCTCCCCGCGTGGAAGGCGGCCATTCCGCCGCGCCGGCCGCCGGTCACCGCCGCACACGGCGCGACGCACATCGCCGCGCAATGGAGGCTGCCGGCGGCGCCCATCACGAGCGCGGTCCCGGCAAGCGCGAGCGACAGCATCCCGTATCCGTCCTTCGACTTCAGAAGATGCGCGAGAAACGCACCGGCGACTCGACCGACGCGCCATCGGCGGCGCTCATCGCATCGGCGGCGCCCATCGGCGGCGTCGCCGAGGTCGCCGAGGTCGCGAACGATGCGCCCGCGGTGCTTCCCGGCCTCAGGTACCGGTCGAACACCATGGCGACCGCCCGAACGAAGAACCATCCCATCGGCGTCACCTGCACCGCGCTCGGCTCGATCGTGACGAGTCCGTCCGCCGCCATCTGGCGCAGACGATCGAGCTCCCCCGCGAAGTACTCGGCCGCGACGATCCCGTGCGAGCGCTCGATCGGCTCGAAGTCGAGCCGGCCCTGGCACATCAGCGCCATGATCGCGTCGCGCCGCACGAGGTCGTCCTGGTCTAGGGCCAGACCGCGCTCCACCGGCAGCCGGCCCTCGCGCAAGGCCGCGTAGTACTCGGGCAGCGTCTTCACGTTCTGCGCGAACGAGGCGCCCAGCTTCGAGATCGCCGAGACGCCCAGCGCCACGAGGTCGCAGTCCGGCTGCGTGCTGTAGCCCTGGAAGTTGCGATGCAGGCGCCCTTCCCGCTTCGCGACGGCGAGCGGATCGTCCGCGAGCGCGAAGTGGTCCATGCCGATGTAGCTGTAGCCCCGCGCGAGAAAGCCTGCGATCGCGCCGGACAGCATGCGCAGCTTGTCCCCGGGCGGCGGCAGCGCGGCGGGCTCGATGCGCCGCTGCGGCTTGAAGCGGTGCGGCAGGTGCGCGTAGCCGTAGAGCGCGATGCGATCGGGCCGCAGCGTCGCCACCTGTTCGATCGTGCGCGCGAACGAGGTCGGCGTCTGCAGCGGCAGGCCGTGGATCAGATCGACGTTGATCGAGCGGAACCCCAGGTCGCGCGAGGCGCCGATCAACGCGGCAACGCTCTCCAGGCTCTGCTCGCGATGCACGGCGCGCTGCACGTCGGGGTCGAAGTCCTGCACGCCGAAGCTCAGCCGGTTGAAGCCCAAGGCGCGCAGATGACGCAGCCGCGCGACGTCGATGGTGCGCGGGTCCACCTCGATCGAGATCTCGGCATCCGCGGCCAGGCGGAAATGGCGACGCAGCAGCGCCATCAGCATCGACAGCTCGCGATCGGCAAGGAAGGTCGGCGTGCCGCCGCCGAAGTGCAGCTGCGACACCAGCGCGCGATCGCCGAGCCGGCGATGCACCAGGCCCATCTCGACCTCGAGTGCGTCGACGTAGGCCGCCGCGCGCTCACGGTGCCGCGTGACCACCTTGTTGCAGGCGCAGTAGTAGCAGACCGATTCGCAGAACGGGATGTGCACGTAGACCGACATCGGCTGCCGCGCCGCGGGGCCGAAGGCGCGCAGCGCCAGCATCTCGCCGTGGCGCTCGGCATCGAGGCCCGCGTGGAAGCGGTCCGCCGTCGGGTACGAGGTGTAGCGGGGTCCCGCGATGTCGAAGCGGCGCAGCAGATCGGCATCGGGGATGCTGCAGTCCCAGGGGGTCGGGTCAGGGCACATGGGCGCCATCCTCACCCTTTGTTGGCAAAGCGTCATTGATTGATGTCATTGCCGGCGTCGATGCCCCGGCAAAGAATCCGCCGCTTCCTCGCATGTCCGACGAACTCATGCCGAGCGCCACCACCTTGCCCGCCCCACCCCCTCCTCCCGCTTCGGCGCCCGCGCCTGCGCGGCCCGTGCTGTCCGCGCCGCCCGACACGACCCGGATCACCTGCGCGACCTGCACGGTGCGGCAGGTCTGCCTGCCGACGGGACTGCCGGCCGCCGACGTCCATCAGCTCGAGCGCATGGTCTCGGACCGCCGCCATGTCACGCGGGGCACGGTGCTGTTCAAGCCCCGCGATCCGTTCGACGCCCTCTACATCGTGCGCACCGGCTTCTTCAAGACCTCGGCCTCGGCGGAGGACGGCCGCGATCAGATCACCGGCTTCCACATGGCCGGCGAGATGCTCGGCCTCGACGGCATCTTCAGCGGCGCCTACGCCAGCCAGGCGGTGGCGCTGGAGGACTCGCACATCTGCGTCGTGCCCTACGGCCGCATCGAGGACATCACCCGCGAAGTCGACCGGCTGCGCCGACAGTTCCACCGCCTGATGAGCCGCGAGATCGTGCGCGACCAGGGCGTGATGATGCTGCTCGGGTCGGTGCGCGCCGAACAGCGCGTGGCGACCTTCCTGATCAACCTGATGCGGCGGCTGCGGGCGCGCGGCTTCTCGTCGTCGAGCGTCGTCCTGCGGATGACCCGCGATGAGATCGGCAGCTACCTCGGCCTGACGCTGGAGACGGTGAGTCGCACCTTCTCCCGGATGCAGGACGATGGCCTGCTCGAAGTGCGGGCGCGCGAGGTCCGCGTGCTCAAGCCACGACAGCTGCTGCAGCTGGTCCGGCGCACCGCCTAGCGGCGCATCGGCGACGTCGGCGACGTCGGCGACGTCGGCGACATCGCCAACGTCATCCACGTCATCCACGTCATCCACGTCATCGAGCATGGCGACCTCAGCGCGACTGTCCGCCCGTCGCCGCATGGTTGCGTGCCTTCAGCGCGGGCGTCGTGGCAGGGTCGCTGATCTCGTCCGCAGCGACGCCACTGCGATCGACCGCACTCGTCGAATGCACCACCGGGTCGGGATGCACGATGGCGAGCGTCAGCGTCGCCATCGAGGCCACCACCACGATGCTCGGGCCGCCGACGACCAGCCACATCGTCGGATGTCGCCACCAGGGACCGCTGGCAGGGAGATCGGCGTCGTTCAGGCGTGTGGGGGTCATATCCGCTCCTGATGAAGAGGCAAAGAGAGAACGGGAAAAGAGGGGGAAAGGGGAAGGCGGCCGCGCTCATCGCGGCACGACGAAGGTCGATTTCTCGAGCAGCTCGCGCTCCGTGGCATCGACGGGGCCCATCGACGCGCCAGACGGCGCAACCCGTCGGACGGCGAAGCGCATCGGATGCGCGCCGGGACCGAGTTCACGCGCGACCTCAGGCGGCAGACGCAGCGCGACGGTAACCCAGCGCGCCTCCGCGGGCCCGAGCGCCAACTCCCCGGACGGCGAGGCCACGCGAAGGCCATCGATGCCCCGCACATCCACGACGAAGCGCTGCGTCGATTCCGCGGCGTTCATCAGCTGCAGGCGGTAGAGGTTCTCGACCACGCCGTCGTCGACCTCGCGCGCGAGCGTCGCACGATCGCGCACGACGTCGACCTTGAACGGCAGACGGACGGCCAGGCTCCAGACCAGACCGCCCGAGACCAGCAGCAGGATCGCACCGTAGACCAGCACGCGGGGCCGCAGCACGCGACGCCACTGCTGAGCCGCCGTCCAGCGATGGCGCATGCCGTTCTGCGTCGCATAGCGGATCAATCCGCGCTCGTAGCCGAACTTGTCCATCACGTCGTTGCAGACGTCGATGCACGCGGCACAGCCGATGCATTCGTATTGCAGCCCCCGGCGGATGTCGATGCCGGTCGGACAGACGTGGACGCACTGCTGGCAATCGACGCAGGACCCGAGGCCCATGACCGACGGGTCTGCCTTCTTCGAACGCGGGCCGCGCGGATCGCCGCGCGCGGTGTCGTAGCTGATGATCAGCGTGTCGCGGTCGAGCATCGCGCTCTGGAAGCGCGCGTACGGGCACATGTACTTGCAGACCTGCTCGCGCAGGTAGCCGGCGTTGCCGTAGGTCGCCAGGCCGTAGAACAGCACCCAGAAGAGCTCCCACCCGCCGAGCGCGAACGCGGCCGCGTTGCCGCCCAGCGCGCGGATGGGCTCGAAGTAGCCCACGAAGGTGAAGCCCGTCCACAGCGACACCGCCAGCCACGCGGCGTGCTTGCCGCCCTTGCGCAGCAGCTTCTCCAAGGTCCAGCCGGCGCGGTCGAGCCGGATGCGCGCGGCGCGGTCGCCTTCGGTGTGGCGCTCGATCCAGAGGAAGATCTCGGTGTAGACGGTCTGCGGACAGGCGTAGCCGCACCACAACCGTCCCGCCACCGCCGTGAAGAAGAACAGCCCGAATGCCGACACCACCAGCAGCGCCGTCAGGTAGATGAAGTCCTGCGGGTAGAGGATCAGGTCGAAGATCAGGAAGCGGCGCGCCTCCAGATCGAACAGCACCGCCTGGCGTCCGTTCCACTGCAGCCACGGCAGACCGTAGAACAGCAGTTGCGTGGCCCACACCAGCGCCCAGCGCCACACGGCGAACCAGCCGTGCACCGCGCGGGGGTAGATCTTCGCTTCGGCTTCGTAAAGCGAGACCGCCCGCCGTTCAGGGCCGCTCATGGCCGCTCATGGGACAGGCCCCAGACATACGCGGCGAGGACGCGGATCTGTTCCGGGCTCAGGCGCGAGCCGTGCTCGGGCATGTGGCTGTGCTTGCCGTTGTTGACCATGGCGACGATGGCGGAGCTCGCCCCACCCGTGCAGCCAGACCTTGTCGGTCAGGTTGGGCGCGCCCAGCGCCTGGTTGCCCTTGCCGTCCATGCCGTGGCAGGCCGCGCAGGCGCTGAACTTGGACTTGCCGAGCGCCGCCGCCACCGAGTTGTGCGGACTGCCCGACAGGCTCAGCACGTAGTGCGCGAGGTTGCGCACGTCCTCGCCATTGCCGACCGCCGTGGCCATCGGCGGCATCGTGCCTTCACGCCCCTGCGTGATGGTCTGGACGATCGTGTCGCCGCTGCCGCCGTAGAGCCAGTCGTTGTCGGTCAGGTTGGGAAAGCCCTTCGAGCCCTTGGCATCGGAACCGTGGCACGTCGCGCAGTTGTTGGCGAAGAGCCGCTCGCCGATGGCCTGGGCCTGCGGATCCGCCGCCAGCGACTCGACCGGCTTGCCGTCGAATCTCGAGTAGATCGTGTGCATGGCCACGCGCGCCTGTGCCTGCTCGGCCTCGTACTGCCCGGTGCTGGACCAGCTCAGCGAGCCCGCGTACGCACCAAGGCCCGGATAGAGCGCCAGGTAGAGCCCCGAAAACACCACCGTCAGCACGAACAGCACCATCCACCAGCGCGGCAGCGGGTTGTTGAGCTCGCGGATGTCCTCGTCCCAGACGTGGCCGGTGGAGTTGTCCTCGGCCATCACCTTGCGGCGGCTGGCGATGATCAGCAGCGCCAGGCACAGCACCAGGCCGAGCACGGTCGCCGCGGCGACGAACAGCGACCAGCCGTTTGAAACGAAATCACTCATGACGACCTCCTCGCGGCGCGTCCTCGCCCGTCAGGACGAGCGCGCCCAGGTCTTCGAAACGTTCGCGGTTGTGCCGGGCATAGGCCCAGACGACGATGCCGACGAACACCAGCAGCGACACCACGGTCACCGCCGAGCGCAATGCATTCAGATCCATGTCGGGCATGGGGTCCTCCGATCAGGGCTTGAGCGCGGTGCCCAGCACCTGCAGGTAGGCGACGACCGCGTCCATCTCGGTGTGTCCCTTGACCTCGTCGCCCGCCTGGGCGATCTGCTCGTCGCTGTAGGGCACGCCGACGATCCGCAGCCCGCGCATCTTGGGCGCCAGCTCTTTCGGATCGAGCGCCGCGCCCGCCAGCCAGGCATAGGCGGGCATGTTGGACTCGGGCACCAGGTCGCGCGGGTTGGTCAGGTGCAGGCGGTGCCACTCGTCGCTGTACTTGCCGCCGACACGCGCGAGGTCCGGCCCGGTGCGCTTGCTGCCCCACTGGAAGGGATGGTCGTAGACGAACTCGCCGGCCATCGAGTAGTGGCCGTAGCGCAGCGTCTCCGCGCGCAGCGGCCGGATCATCTGCGAGTGGCAGTTGTAGCAACCCTCGCGGATGTAGACGTCGCGACCGGCGAGCTGCAGCGCCGTGTAGGGCTTGAGGTGTTCGACCGGCTGCGTGGTCGAGCGCTGGAAGAACAGCGGGACGATCTCCACGATGCCGCCGACGATCACCGTCAGCAGCACCAGCACGATCATCAGGAAATTGCTGGTCTCGATGCGCTCGTGACCGGCGGGGCGGGCATGGGTGTTGGCCATGGCGTGCTCCTGTCGATGCGATCAGGCGGCGGCCGCGAGCGCGGCGCCGGGGATGGGGTGGCGGGCCGGCCGGCCGGCGCGGACCGTCATCACGACGTTCCAGGCCATCAGGCACATGCCGCCCAGGTACAGCAGGCCGCCGAGCAGGCGCACCACGTAGAACGGATAGGTGGCCTTGACGCCTTCGGCGAAGGTCCAGGTGAGCGTGCCGTCCGGGTTCACCGCGCGCCACATCAGGCCCTGCATCACGCCGGCGATCCACATCGCGGCGATGTAGAGCACGATGCCCAGCGTGGCGATCCAGAAGTGCAGCTCGATGGCGCGCTTCGAGTACATGTCGATGCGGCCGTACATGCGCGGGATCAGGTGGTACAGCGCCCCCATCGAGATGAAGCCCACCCAGCCCAGCGCGCCGCTGTGCACGTGGCCGACGGTCCAGTCGGTGTAGTGCGAGAGCGCGTTGACGGTCTTGATCGACATCATCGGTCCCTCGAAGGTCGACATGCCGTAGAACGACAGCGCCACGATCAGGAACTTCAGGATGGGGTCGTCGCGCAGCTTGTGCCACGCACCGCTCAGCGTCATGACGCCGTTGATCATCCCGCCCCAGCTCGGCGCCAGCAGCACCAGCGAGAACAGCATGCCCACGCTCTGCGCCCAGTCGGGCAGCGCGGTGTAATGCAGGTGGTGGGGCCCCGCCCACATGTAGGTGAAGATCAGCGCCCAGAAGTGGACGATGGAGAGCCGGTAGCTGTAGACGGGCCGGTTGGCCTGCTTGGGGATGTAGTAGTACATCAGCCCGAGGAAGCCCGCCGTCAGGAAGAAGCCAACCGCGTTGTGGCCGTACCACCACTGCACCATGGCGTCCTGCACGCCGGCATAGGCGGAGTAGCTCTTCGTGAGCGAGACCGGGATCTCCGCGCTGTTGACGATGTGCAGCAGCGCGACGGCGATGATGAAGGCGCCGAAGAACCAGTTGGCGACGTAGATGTGGCGCACGCGCCGCACGCCGATCGTGCCGAAGAAGACGATCGCGTAGGACACCCAGACGACGGCGATCAACAGGTCGATCGGCCACTCGAGCTCGGCGTATTCCTTGCCGGTCGTCAGTCCCATCGGCAGCGTGATCGCGGCAAGCACGATCACCAGCTGCCAACCCCAGAAGGTGAACCACGCCAGGGCCGGCACGAAGAGCCGCACATGGCAGGTGCGTTGGACGACGTGGAAAGCCGTGGCCATCAGCACGCAGCCGCCGAAGGCGAAGATCACCGCGTTCGTGTGCAACGGCCTCAGCCGGCCGTAGCTGAGCCAGGGGATGCCGAAGTTCAGTTCCGGCCAGGCGAGCTGCGCGGCGATGATCACGCCGACCAGCATCCCCACCACGCCCCACAACACCGCGGCCAGCGAGAACGCGCGGACCACGCCGTCCTCATAACTGGGCGCATCACCGGCCGTGATGGCGCGTCCTCCCTCCGACCCTGATCTGCTTGCCATGCTGGCTCCTCGAGGCGCTGGCTGCGCCGATGGCAAGGATTGTTCGGCGCCACTCCGAAGCGCGTGTTGATACGCGTCAAGCTTGCGCGTCGTCCTCGAGGATTCGTTGACCTTCCCGGTCCAGCGACTCGAGTTGACCGTCCTGCACGGCCCAGCCGAACACGGCCAGCACCAGCAGCACGAGCACCACCGACAACGGGATCAGCAGATAGAGGATGTCCATCGCGGCAGCGTCCTTCAGGTGTCGATCGATCGGGGGACGATCACCGCGGACCCCGTCGCATCGCGGCCCAGTCGGGCCGCATTGGCGACGACGAGCAGCGAGCTCGTGGCCATGCCCAGGCCCGCGGCCCACGGCGGCAGCCAGCCGATCAGCGCCATCGGCACGCACACGGCGTTGTAGAGCGCCGACCAGGCCAGGTTCTGGCGCACGACGCGGCGCGTGCGTCGCGCCAGGGTCAGCGCGACGGTGATCACGTCGAGGCGATCGGCAGTCAGCACCGCGTCGGCGCGCGCTTTCGCGAGGTCGGCGCCCTGCCCATCGCGATCGATACCTGCGCCCGCGCGAGCACGGGCGCGTCGTTGATGCCGTCGCCGATCATCAGCACGCGATGGCCGCACGACTGCAACGCGATCACGTGCTGGTGCTTGTCCTCCGGCGTGGCGCCGCCGCGCCAACGCGCGATCCCGGCCTGCTTCGCGACGGCTTCGACGCGCGCGGGCGCATCACCCGACAGCAGTTCGACCGTGGCGCCCCATGGCCTGCCATCCGGCGATCGCCGCCGTCGCGCCAGCACGCAGGTGTTCATCGACGTGCCAGGCGGCGCGGACGACACCGTCGCAGGCCAGGACGATCTGTGCGTCGAACGGGTCCGGTGTCGGGCCTGGTGTCGGTCCTGATGTCGGTCCTGATATCTGGCCCGCCTCGACCGCCCAATGCGGCGATCCCAGCCGCCATCGATGTCCGCATGCGTCACGGCCTTCGACACCCCGGTTGCTGAACTCTTCGATCGCCCACCCGTCATCGATCGGGGATGGCTCGGCGAGCGACGCTGCCAGCGCGCGCGACAGCGGATGATGAGAGGCTGCGGCCAGCACCGCGGCCGCCGTCTTGGCTTCCTCCTCCGCATCAGGATCGGCATCGGCATCGGCATCGGCATCGGCATTCTCAGCATCGGGCCGCACGCGTCGCAGACAGGGTGCGGGTCCGTCAGCGTGCCGGTCTTGTCCATCACGATGCGGTCGACGTCGGCGAGCGCCTCGATGGCGTCGAGCCGCGACAGCAGCAGACCGCGCCGCGCCAACGCGCCGGCGGCCGCGACCCAGGCCGCGGGTGCCGCCAGCGACAGGGCGCAGGGGCAGGTCACGATCGGCACCGACACCGCCACCGCGACCGTCCGCGACGGATCGACGAACTGCCAGCCGAGCGCGGCCACGCCGGCGAGCAACAGGACCGCCGCGAGGAACCAGCCCGCGACGCGGTCCGCCGTGCGCAGCATCGCCGGCCGGTCCTGGAACGCCTGCGCCATCAACTGGCGGATGCCTGCCAGACGAGTCTGGTCGCCGACGTGGCGCACGCGCAGCGTGAGCACGCCGGAGAGATTCAGACTGCCGGCGAGCACGGCATCGCCCGGCGCTTTCGCCACCGGGCGCGCCTCGCCGGTCAGCAGCGACTCGTCGGCCGCGCCGTTGCCGGCCTCGACGACCGCATCGGCCGGCACGCGCTGCCCCGCGGCGACGCGCACCCGGTCGCCGACCGCAAGCGCCTCGATCGCCACACGTTCCGCCGTGCCGTCCGGCTCCAGCCGTTCGACCTCCTCCGGCAGCGCTTCCGTGGCCTGTTCGATCGCCGCCGCCGCGCGATGACGCGCGCGCAGTTCCAGATATCGCGCGCCGAGCAGGAAGGTCACGAACATCGTGATGGAGTCGAAGAAGACCTCGTGCCCGAACGGGCCGCCGGGATCGAGCGTCGCGCCGCTGCCGGCCACGAAGGCGACGGCCAGGCCCAGCGCCACCGGCACGTCCATCCCCAGGCGCCGTCCGCGCAGCTGACTCAGCGCCGCGCGGAAGAACGGTCCTGCGGCCAGGAGCATCACCGGCAGCGTCAGTACCCACTGGCCCCAGCGCAGCAGCGCGGCCTGGTCGGGCTCAAGCTCCCTGACGCGGCGATGTAGGGACGGCCACGCCAGCATCATCACCTGCATCATCAGGAAGCCCGCGACGAACAGGCGCCAGAGCGCCTGGCGATGCTCGCGCCGCCGCAGGTCGCGCGCCGGCCCGGCGACGTCGGGCACGAAGTCGTAGCCGGCGGGCGCGAGCGACTGCCGCAGCTGCTCGAGCGTCACGAGCGCCGGTCGCCAGTCCAGCACCAGCGTCTCGGGTCGACGGCTGGACCTCGGCCGATCGCACGCCCTGCTGCGCGAGCAGGAGGGACTCGACCAGACCCGCGCAGGTCGCGCAATGCAGGCCCGACAAGCGGAACCGGGCGCGCGTCAGCGCTGCGTCGGGACCGGGGCGATTGGCGCGTCCGGCATCGGCGCCCAGGGCACCGGCGGACACCGAGGCGGCTGGGGCGGGCAACATGGCCGCGATAATCCGCCAAACCTTGAGGTGACAACATGCTCAATATCAAACAAGCGGCATCGTCCGTCGTTCTTTTCGACCCTCCTGTCGACCGTGTTGTCGATGGCCGCCCTGACGGCGGCCGGTCCGGCGGCGGCCCCAGCAGATCCCCCAGACCGGACTGCCGGTGGTCGAGCTCGGCGCCGGCATGCACCTGATCCATGCCGAGGTCGCCCGCACCGACGAGCAGCGCGCCATCGGCCTGATGGCCCGCAAGGAGATGGCTCAGAACGCCGGGATGATCTTCATCTTCGAGCAGCCGTCGCAGCAGTGCTTCTGGATGCGCAACACGCTGATCCCGTTGTCGGCCGCCTTCGTCGCCGACGACGGCACCATCGTCAACGTCGTCGAGATGCAGCCGCTGTCCGACACCTCGCACTGCTCGACCAAGCCGGTGCGCTACGTGCTCGAAATGAACAAGGGCTGGTTCGACAAGCGCGGCCTCAAGGCCGGCGCGAAGCTGCGCGGCGGCCCCTGGCCCAAGTGATCGCGCCGCCGGCCTCGAGGGGCGACTCCCGCGGCGTCGGATCCCCTGCGATCCGGACGCTGAAATGACAACGGCCCGGGAGCGATCCCGGGCCGTTCCTTCATCGGCTCCCGCGGAGCGGGCGCCGGTGGGTCAGTTGCCGAAGTTGGCCTGGGCGAAGTCCCAGTTCAGCAGGCTCTTCAGGAAGGTCTCGACGAACTTCGGACGCGCGTTGCGGTAGTCGATGTAGTAGGCGTGTTCCCACACGTCGATGGTCAGCAGCGGCGTGTCGCCGGTCGTCAGCGGGGTGCCGGCGGCGCCCATGTTGACGATGTCGACCGAGCCGTCGGCCTTCTTCACCAGCCAGGTCCAGCCGGAACCGAAGTTGCCGACGGCGCTCTTCTGGAAGGCTTCCTTGAAGGCGTCGACGCTGCCCCACTTGGCGTTGATCGCGTCGGCCAGCTTGCCGGTCGGCGCGCCGCCGCCGTTGGGCTTCAGGCAGGACCAGAAGAAGGTGTGGTTCCAGATCTGCGCGGCGTTGTTGTAGATGCCGCCGCTGGAGGTCTTGACGATCTCTTCCAGCGTCTTGTTCTCGAACTCGGTGCCCTTCTGCAGGTTGTTCAGGTTGTCCACGTAGGCCTTGTGGTGCTTGCCGTGGTGGTACTCCAGCGTCTCGGCGCTGATGTGCGGCTCCAGCGCCTTCTTGTCGTACGGCAGCTCGGGCAGGACGTGTTCCATGAGGGACTCCTAATCGGTGGTTGGTGGTGGGACGGGTGTCGCGGGCGATTGTAGGCAGCGAAATCATGCCCCTGACGGGAGCGCGCATACCGCGCCACAGAGGGCGCGGACCGCCCTCAGACCTCTCGGCGAACGACGCGCCCGACTGTCAGATCGGCCTCGCCGTCGGACAGGACGGCGCGCAAGTCCTGACCCTCGCGGAGCTGGTCGACCGAGCTGAGCGCCCGACCCTGCCCGTCGTCCAGCCAGGCGTAGCCACGGGCCAGCACCTGGCGCGGATCGAGCGACTGCAGGCGCGCCTCGAGCGCGTCCAGCCGGTGTGCGCCGCGCTGCGCCTGCTGCGGGAGCGCGCGGTCGAGCCGCTCCGCGAGATGTCTCAGCCGCTGCGTCTGCAGCGCCGCGGCGCGGGGTGCGATCTGGTTCAGCCGCTGTTCCAGGTGACGCAGACGTTGCGATTCCAGGGAGACCGTCTTCGGCGCCACCTGACCCAGCCGCTGGGACAGCAGATCCAGCCGGCGCCGCTGTCTCGCCAGGGCGTCGCCCGGCCGCGCGAGCCGCAAGGCCAGCCGGTCGAGCCGCTGCGCGGAGGCGTCCAGGCGCTGTTCGACCCGGCGCGTCAACTGGCGTTCCAGCGCGTCCAGCGTCTCCAGGCATTGTTGGCGCGAGACCGTGGCCAGCTCCGCCGCCGCCGTCGGCGTCGGGGCGCGCAGGTCGGCCGCCAGATCCGCCAGGGTGATGTCGGTCTCATGACCGACGCCGCAGATCACCGGCAGCGGCGATTCGGCCACCGCTTGCACGACGCGCTCGTCGTTGAAGGCCCACAGGTCCTCCAGCGAGCCGCCGCCGCGCACCAGCAGCAGCACCTCGGCGTCGGCGCGCTCGTTGGCCGTGGCCAGCGCCCGCACGATCGCCGGCGGCGCCTCGGCGCCCTGGACCAGCGTCGGATAGAGGAAGACACGCGCGTGCGGTGCTCTGCGGCGCAGCGCGGTCAGCACGTCCTGCAGCGCGGCCGCACCGGTGGAGGTGATCACGCCGATCCGCCGCGCGTACGTCGGCGGCTGGCGTTTGCGATCCGCGTCGAAGTAGCCCAGCGACTCCAGCTTCGCCTTCAGGCGCAGGAACTGCTCGTAAAGCGCGCCCTCGCCGGAGCGGCGCATCGCCTCGACGAGGAACTGCAGTTCGCCGCGCGGCCCGTACAGGTCGAGCCGGCCGCGCAGCTCGACCGTCATCCCGTCCCGCGGCGCGAAGTCCACCATCGACGCCGCGCGCCGGAACATCGCGCAGCGCAGCATCGCCGGCTGGCCTTCCGCGTCCTTCAGGCTGAAATAACAGTGGCCGCTGGCCGCGCGCGTGAAGCCCGACAGCTCGCCCTGCACCGTGATGACGGGGAATCTGGCCTGCAATGCGTCGGAGAGGGCCGTCAACAGGGCCGCGACCCCCCAGACCATCCGTGGTGATGCGGGTTTCGGGGCGTCAATCATGCGCAAACCCAATGCCGGCGCGGGTCCGGAACTCCACAGCCGCGTCAATGCTGGCTCCGCGGGCCATATTGGCCGTCATGCCCGCGTCACAGATCGATAAGCGCTTGTTTTTCAAAAGCTTTTTCCTGCCTTTTTTTGGAGCAGCCTAATCCTTGCCGTTTGGCGACGGGGCCTGGCGCGGTTCCGAGACCAGTTGCCCACAAAGTTATCCACAGGAACGGTGGATGTTTGTAAGGGCTTGTGATGAGGGTCCGGAGTGGTCGGCGCCAGCGTTGCGGGGCGCCATAATGCGCCGCCGGGCCGGAGATGCCCGTACGGAGGGAAAGCCTTGTTTTCGATCATACAAGCCGCCGGCTGGCCGATCTGGCCCTTGCTGCTGTGTTCCGTCGTGGCCCTGGCGCTGATCATCGAGCGCGTCGTCAGCCTGCGTGCCGCGCGCGTCGCGCCGCCCAGCCTGATCGAGGAAGTGCTGGGCGTGACCCAGCTGCAGATCCCGAGCGGTGAAGTCGTCGGCAAACTGGCCGAGAACTCGCTGCTGGGTCAGGTCCTGGCCGCCGGGCTGCGCACCTCGCAGGCCGATCCGCGCGCCGGCGAGACCCGCCTGCGCCAGTCCTTCGAACTGGCCGGCCGCCATGCGATCCACCAGATGGAGCGCTACCTCAACACGCTGGGCACCATCGCCGCGGCCGCGCCGTTGCTCGGCCTGCTGGGCACCGTGGTCGGCATGATCGAGATCTTCGGCAGCCAGAGCCCGGGCCCCGGCGGCAACAACCCGGCGCTGCTGGCGCACGGCATCTCGATCGCGCTCTACAACACCGCCTTCGGCCTGGTCGTCGCGATCCCGTCGCTGATGTTCTACCGCTACTTCCGCGGTCGCATCGAGTCCTACGTCGTCGACATGGAGCAGGCCAGCGAGCGTCTGCTCACCCACCTGGTCAACCGCGCGATGCCCGGCGTCCACGCCGTGAACGCCGGACCGGCCACGGTTCCGCCGCCGGTGGCCGCGCCCGCCTCGGGGAAGGCCAAGGCATGAAGTTCCGCCGTCGCCAGGGCGAGGAACCGGAGATCAACCTGATCCCGTTCATCGACGTGCTGCTCGTCGTGCTGATCTTCCTGATGCTGTCGACGACGTACTCGAAGTTCACCGAGCTTCAGCTGACGCTGCCGACCGCCGACGCCCAGCAGCTCAAGGAGCGGCCGGCGGAGATCATCGTGGCGATCTCGGCGGACGGCCGCTATTCGATCGACCGCAACGCCGTCGAGGGCCGCAGCGTGGACCTGCTGACCGCCGCGTTGCTGCAGTCGGCGCAGGGCAAGCAGGAGCCGGTGGTGATCATCTCCGCCGACGCGGCCACGCCGCACCAGGCGGTGGTCAACGCGATGGACGCGGCCCGCCGCGCCAACCTCACGCGACTGACCTTCGCGGCCAACAAACCTCAATGATTGCCGCAATGAGCGCGGCCATGGCCCGGGACCGGACATGACCCGGCCGGCCCTCGAGGACCGGCTGCAGCGCGCCTGGCGCGATGACGACCGCCTCGCCCACCTGCTGCGGCCCTTGGCCGCGCTGCATGGCGCGGTGCTGCGGCTGCGCGTGGCGCTGTACCGCTTCGGCCTGAAGAAGGCCGAGACGCTCCCCGTGCCGGTGATCGTCGTCGGCAACTGGGTGGTCGGCGGCGCCGGCAAGACGCCCACGACGCTCGCGCTGCTGGACACGCTCCGGCGCATGGACATCCGCGCCGGGGTCATTTCGCGCGGCTACGGCCGTGCGGATGACGCGCAGGTCCGCGTGATCGCCGACGGCGATCGCGCCGAAGACGTCGGCGATGAACCCCTCCTGATCAAGCTGCGCGCGGGCGTGCCGGTCGCGGTCGGCCGCGACCGCATCGCGGCGGCGCGCGCGCTGCTCGACGCCTGCCCCTGGATCCAGGTGCTGGTGTCGGACGACGGCCTGCAGCATTGGCGGCTGCCGCGGCAGCTCAGCGTGCTTGTGTTCGACGAACGCGGCCTGGGCAATGGCCGCCTGCTGCCGGCCGGGCCGCTGCGCCAGGCGCGGGCCCTGCCGCCGCCGCCGGGGTCCTCGCCGGACACGCTGGTGCTCTACAGCACCGGTCGGCCGAGCACCGCCCTGCCCGGCTACGTCGGCACCCGCCAACTGGCCGGGGCCGTCGCGCTGGCCGACTGGTGGCGCGGCGAGCCGGGACGCCTGGAGCGGCTGCACGCGCTGCGCGGCAAGCCGCTGCTGGCCGCGGCCGGACTGGCGAGGCCGCAACGCTTCTTCGACATGCTCGGCGAGCAGGGCCTGAACTTCCGCGCGCTGGCGCTGCCCGACCACGCCTCGCTGGACCCGTTGCCCTGGGCCCGCACCGACGAGGTCGTCATCACCGAGAAGGACGCCGTCAAGTTGCGTCCGGAGGCGCTGCAGGGCTGCCGCATCTGGGTGGTGGCGCTGACTTCCGCCCCGAACCCGCTTTTGAAGAGGCGTTGCAGCGCGAGCTGCGGCGGCTGCTCCCCCATGGACCATCGACTGATTGAGATGCTGGTGTGCCCCGTCTGCAAGGGCCCGCTGGACGACCGCCGCAATGCCCCGGGCACCGGCCTGCCGGACCGCGAACTGCTGTGCCCGGCCGACCGCCTGGCCTTCCCGATCCGCGACGGCATTCCGGTCATGCTGGCCAACGAGGCCCGTTCCACGGACGCCGAAGGCGACGCCGCGTGAACACCGGCTTCCACATCGTCATCCCGGCCCGGCTGGCGTCGACACGCCTGCCCAACAAGCCGCTGGCCGACATCGCCGGCGCGCCGATGATCGTGCAGGTGGCGCGGCGCGCGGCGCTGGCCGGCGCGGCGCAGGTCGTCGTCGCGACGGATGCCGTCGAGGTGAAGGCCGCCTGCGAGGCCCACGGCGTCCGCGCGCTGATGACGCGCGCCGACCACGCCAGCGGCAGCGATCGTTTGGCGGAGGCCGTCGAGCTGCTCGGACTGCCGGATGACGCGCTGGTCGTAAACGTCCAGGGCGACGAGCCGCTGATCGCGCCGGAAATGATCCGTGCCTGCGCCGACCTGCTCGCCGCGAAGCCGCAATGCGCGATGGCGACGGTCGCGCACGCGATCGACGACGACGCCGAGTTCGCGAACCCGAACGTCGTCAAGCTGGTCACCGATGCCCAGGGCCTGGCGCTGTACTTCTCCCGCGCGCCGATCCCGTGGTGGCGCGACGCGCCCGGCGGCGGCGCCCGCGTGAAGCCCGAGGCCGTGCTGCGACACGTCGGGCTGTATGCCTATCGCGCCGGTTTCCTGCGCCGCTTCCCGACGCTGGCGGTGTCGCCGCTGGAGCAGATCGAGGCGCTGGAGCAGCTGCGCGTGCTGTGGCACGGCGAGCGCATCGCGGTGCATGTCAGCGCCGAGCGGCCGGGGCCGGGCGTGGACACGCCCGAGGACCTCGAACGCGTCAGAAGGCTGATGACAAGCTGAATCGCGGCCCGGCCCGACAGGGTTACACCGCAGTTCATTCGCCTGCCGCGTCAGCGGGCCGTAGGCCAGCGCGTGCTATTCTCGCCCGCAGTTTTCGAGGGCGCGTCGACCCGTGCGGCGCGCCCTCTCCCTATATCGAGGAGACCCATGCGACTGATTCTTCTGGGCGCCCCCGGCGCCGGCAAAGGCACTCAGGCCTCTTTCATCTGCCACAAGTTCGGCATCCCGCAGATCTCCACCGGGGACATGCTGCGTGCCGCCGTCAAGGCCGGCTCCGAACTCGGCGTCGCGGCCAAGAAGGTCATGGATGCCGGTGGCCTGGTCAGCGACGACATCATCATCGGCCTGGTCAAGGAGCGCATCGCCCAGCCGGATTGCGCCAAGGGTTTCCTGTTCGACGGTTTCCCGCGCACGATCCCGCAGGCCGACGCGATGAAGGCCGCCGGCGTGAAGCTGGACTTCGTGCTCGAGATCGACGTCCCTGACAGCGCCATCATCGAGCGCATGAGCGGACGGCGCGTGCATGTCGGCTCGGGCCGCACGTACCACACCAAGTTCAATCCGCCCAAGGTCGAGGGCAAGGACGACGTCACCGGCGAGGACCTGATCCTGCGTGACGACGACAAGGAAGAGACCGTCAAGAAGCGCCTGGAGGTCTATCAGGCCCAGACGCGTCCGCTGGTCGACTATTACTCCAGCTGGGCCGCCAGCGGTGACGCACAGGCGCCGCAGTACCGTCGCATCGAAGGCATCGGCACGGTCGACGAGATCACCGGCCGCGCCCTCGCCGCGCTGAGCTGAACTCACTCCGACCCGTGATCATGGCGGCCCGCGTGGCCGCCATTTTTTCGTCGACAATTGACGTTTACGTCAACGGCAACCAACAACTCGGAAGGAGACATCCATGGACATCGCGAACAAGGTCTTCATCGTCACCGGCGGCGCCTCGGGCCTCGGCGAAGGCACGGCCCGCATGCTGGCGCGCGAAGGCGCGACGGTCGTCATCGCCGACCTGCAGGTCGAACGCGGCGAGGCGCTCGCCAAGGAGCTGAACGGCGCCTTCGTGAAGTGCGACGTCAGCCAGGAAGCCGATGCCCAGGCTGCCGTCGCCAAGGCGGTCTCGCTGGGCAAGCTCATGGGCCTGGTGAACTGCGCCGGCATCGCGCCGGCCGCCAAGACCGTCGGCAAGGACGGCGCGCATGCGCTGGCGACCTTCTCGAAGGTGATCACGGTCAACCTGGTCGGCAGCTTCAACATGATCCGCCTCGCCGCCGAGGCGATGAGCAAGAACGAACCGGAAGCCACCGGCGAGCGCGGCGTGCTGATCTCGACGGCCTCGGTGGCCGCCTACGACGGTCAGATGGGTCAGGCGGCCTATGCGGCCTCCAAGGGCGGCGTCGTCGGCATGACGCTGCCGATCGCGCGCGACCTGGCGCGCAACGGCATCCGCAACATGACGATCGCTCCCGGCATCTTCGGCACGCCGATGCTGTTCGGCATGCCGCAGGAGGTGCAGGACGCGCTGGCCGCCAGCGTGCCCTTCCCGTCGCGCCTGGGCCGTCCGGAGGACTACGCCAAGCTGGTCCACCAGATCGTCACCAACGACATGCTCAACGGCGAAGTGATCCGCCTGGACGGCGCGATCCGCATGGCGCCGAAGTGACCCTGGTGTCGACGCCGACGAGCCGCTGATCCAAGGATCAGCGGCCCACGAAAAAGGCCTCCCGGCGCAAGCCGGGAGGCCTTCTCACTGGATCGCGCCGATCGCGACCCGGCGGACCGGATCGCGAGGTGCAGGGATCAGTGCTTCGCGCTGCGCGCGTAGACCGACCACAGGCCGGCCAGATCGGCCGAGCCGTCGGTGCCCTTGACGGTGCGCCAGGTGGCCTGCGCCTTGGCCTTGTCGCCGCCCAGGAACTGCGCCAGGCCCAGGTAGAGCTTGGCGTCATCCGGACGCTTCAGGTTGCCCTTGGCGATGCCTTCTTCCATCAGCTTGATGCCGGCGGCGGCCTGGCCGCGCTGCACCTGAGCGAAGCCGACCTTCACCAGCTCGTCGCCTTCCCGGGCGCCGCGGGCAGCCTTCTCGGCTTCGGCTGCACCCGCCTTGGCTTCGGCGATGCGCTTGTCCAGCAGATCGGCCAGACGCTTCGGACGAGCATTGTCGTCGGTCGGCTTCAGGACGCCGGCGGCGAAGCCCTTGTCCAGCACCTTCTTGCCTTCTTCCGGATAGCCAGCAGCACCGGCGAGCTGGGCCAGCTCCATGTAGTCGTTGGCACCCGTCATGTTCTCGGTGACCAGACGCAGACGCAGCACGTCGACCTGATAACGACCGGCCGCGAAGCCCTTCTTGGCCTGCAGCGTGCCCAGCGACTGTGCCCACAGCTGCTTGGTCGGGTAGTAGTTCAGCAGCTTCTGGATCAGCACCGATTCCGTGCCGCCGTCGCCCTTCTTGTTGGCCGCCCACAGCGCCGTGTTCAGCTTGTCCTGGGACGGCACGCGACCCGCCTTCTCGTCGGCGGAGATGTCGGCCAGCGTGTCCTTGAGGATCGTGGTCACGTCGCCCGAACGCAGCTGCGCCGCGGCCTGGACCTGCTTCATCGCCGGGCTGTTGCCGCCCGGCGGCGTTGTACTTGTTGACCCACTCCAGCGCCTTGGCGCCGTTGCCCGCGCGCAGGTAGGTACCGGCGATGGCTTCCATCGTCGGCAGCTTGTTGGCGGCCGGCAGCTTGCCGGCGGCGCTCAGCGCGTCATAGGCCTTGACCATGCCGTCGGCATCGCCCAGGCGCGATGCGGCGGACAGGCGCAGACCTTCCAGCGTCGCGTTCTCGTCCGCGTTGCGGCCGGGCACGGCCTCGGCTTCGCGGATCTTGGCCATCGCTTCCTGCGCCTTGCCCGCCTTCAGCAGATCGGACGCGGCCTTCAAGGCGCCGCCGACTTGCGGACGCACCTGCGCGGCGGCTTGGGACAGGACGCTCAGGCTGCCTTCGGGCGTGGAGCCCAGCACCAGCGCAGCGGCGCCGACAGCGGCGGTTGCCAGCAGTTTGAGTTTCATTCGCTTGCTCTCCAAAGAAGAAAAACGCGCCGCCCTTTCGGGCAGGCGCGTTCTGGTCAGACACCGATCAGGCGGTCATCCGGCTCAGTTCAGGGAACTGTTCGTTCCCGACCATCGCCATTTTCTTGACGCCCAGGCGCTGCGCCGACGCCATCACATTGGCCACGTAACCGTACTCGGCCAGCTTGTTCGGCTTGATGTGCACTTCCGGCTGGTCCGGCATCGCGGCGATCTCGGATATCCTGGCCTCCAGCGCCGCGTGGTTCGGCACGGCGGCGCCGTCCCAGAACACCGTGCCGTCGAAGTCGATTGCCACTTCGTGGACGACCGGCTCGTTGGGCGGCGGATTGTTGTTCGGCGGCGGCATGTCCAGGTTGACCGAGTGCAGCTGGATCGGGATGGTGATGATCAGCATCACCAGCAGCACCAGCATCACGTCGATCAGCGGCGTCGTGTTGACGTCCAGCATGGTTTCCGGCTCGTCGCTGCCGCTGGAGCTTCCAACGTTCATACCCATGTTTGAGCTCCTTCAGCCACCGCGAGCCGGCGGCTCGGTGACGAACTTGATGGACATGATGCCAGCACGCTGGCACGCCACCATGACCTTGCCCACGTTCTCATAGCGGGACTTGTCGTCGCCGCGGATGTGAACTTCCGGCTGAGGATTCGGAACCGCCACCTTCTTCAGGCGCGCCACCAGCGTTTCCACGTCGGGAACCGGCTGCACGCCCCAGTAGATGTCGCCATCCTTGGTCACCGCGATTTCGATGTTCTCCGGCTTCGTGACGCGGACGACGTTCGTCTCCTTCGGCAGGGTCACCCCCACCGACTGCGTCACCACCGGCACGGTGATCAGGAAGATGATCAGGAGCACCAGCATCACGTCCACGAGGGGCGTGGTGTTGATGGTCGAGACCACTTCGTCGTCGCCACCGGACGAACCTACGTTCATCCCCATATTGCGTCTCCGGAAACTGCGGTGCGGATTAGCGGCCTGCGACCTTGCGGCTGCCCATCAGGACGCCGTGCAGGTCAGCAGCGAAGGCACCGGACCTGGCCCATCACCGTCTTGTTGCGGTTGACCAGCCAGTTGTAGCCCAGCACGGCCGGAACGGCGACGGCCAGACCGATGGCGGTCATGATCAGCGCGGCGCCCACGGGGCCGGCCACCTTGTCGATCGAAGCCTGACCGGCGACGCCGATCTGCGTCAGCGCCTGCAGGATGCCCACACCGTGCCGAACAGGCCGATGAAGGGGCTGGTCGAGCCGACGGTCGCCAGGAAGCCCAGGCCGCCTTGCAGACGGGTGTTGACTTCGCTCACGGCGCGGTCGATGTTCATCGTGACCCACGTGTTGTGGTCGATGTTCTCGGTCAGGGCGCCTTCATGGTGCTCCGAGGCTTCCACGCCGGTCTGGGCGATGAAGCGGAACGCACCGGATTCGCTCAGGCTCTTCAGGCCTTCCTGCAGGGAAGCCTTCTTGAAGAACGACGCGCGGACGTCCTTGGCTTCACGCGAGATCTTGGAGGTGTCCCACAGCTTCGTGAACAGGATGTACCACGAGCCCATGGACATGATGGCCAGGATGGCCAGCACGGCCTGGTCGACCACGTTGCCGTGGGCGACGATGTTGCCCAGGCTGTAGGGGTTGTCGACCGGCTTGGCGGCGGCCGGCTCGGAGACGGCGGCAGGAGCGATGTCGGCAGGAGCGGGGGCGGTGTCAGCGGCGGAGGCGGCGGCCGAGGCAGCCTGGTCCTGCGCTTGGGCGGCCAGCGGGGAGACGGCCAGGGTCGCGGCGCAGGCGACGGCCGCAAACAAGGCAGACAGACGAGAGATCATGGAGGGTGCTCCTACGAGAAAAGTCTTGAACTCAGGTTGAGAGGTCGGGGCGCGTCAGGCGCCCCGTGTTCGATCGATCGCGGGTGGGACAGTCCCGCGGATCATTCCATGTTGAACACGAATTCCTGTTCGAGGATCGCGTCCGTGCACTGGTATTCCGTCAGCGCCGCCTGGATGGCGTTCTTGAGCGCGCGTTCGGCCTTGCGGTCGTTGGCGCCGCGCAAGGCGGTGAAGGTCACGTCAGCCACCTTGCCGCCCTTGACGGTGAAGGTCGCCTTGTAGCTGGCGGTACCGCTCCAGTTGAGGGCCGGCATTTCGGGCTTGGCCATCTTGGTGCAGTTGCCGATCGCCGAGCGCGGGCGGTCCGACGGCGGAGCCGGCGGCGCGGGCGCCGGTTGCGGCGGCGCCGGACGGAATTCCTGCGCCGGGGGGCGGCGTCGTCGACTGCACGGCCACCGTCTGCGTCGGCGGCGGCGGAGCCGTCACGACCACTTCGGGCGGGGGCACGAACGGCGGCGGGGGCGCCTTGATGTCCGGCGGGGGCGGCACGACCTTGTCGGGCGGCGGCGGCGGCTTGACCTTTTCCTCGACGACCTTGACGTCGATCGGGCCCTTGACGGCCTCCTTGATCTTGGTCGCCAGACCGCTCGCCAGCGCCCAGATGATCAGGGCGTGGATGACGATGACGATGCCGATGCCAGTCACGCGCGATGACCCAGCTTTATCCTGCGCAAAGTTCATGCGCGCTCCTTCATCAAACTGCGAATTTCTTTCATCGAAGCTACAAGGGGAGTTCGACTCAACACAGCGTCTGGTCGGATCAGGGCGTTCGCGCCGCAACCTGGGGTCAGCAGCGCCTGTCTTGCCGGCTGTGCGAGCGGCGGAGACGACCGGTGCCACATCGCCGAAGCGCCACGGACCGCCGCCCCGCCGAAGGCAGGAGGGACACACGAAGACTCGAAAACCCAGGGCACGATACGAACCCGACTCAACAAAAATGCCCGTCAGCTTGTGGCCGCGGGCGTCTCGAGGATCAGTCAAAATTCTGTAGCAAAACTCAGAATTCGACCACCTTTCACGACCTTGATCATAAACGACATGCACAAGCCGCAAGCCATGGGGTTTGCCCGAGCATGCGCGCATCGCCCATCGCACGAATCACCTGCGGTTACAGCGGGTGCGCCGTCCAACGGTCAAGTGCATCGACCCTGGTATTCTACTGGTATGCCCCCTCGCCCCCTCCCTGGAGTCCTAGGGCTAACCCGCAAAGCCGTTACCAGACGAACTGCTCTGCGTACGAGGCAATCCTTGTGCCAGCCGGCGTCCTCACGCCGCTTTCGGAGCGGCAATCAGCCAGCCGGTGATCGCCTGGCGTTCGGCCATGGCGAATGGCGGCACATAGGAGACAAAATGTCGCCGAGGCACTGTGAAGAGCGACAGTGAGTTGAAGTGCGGGAAGTAGGTATCCAGTACCGAACCGTCCTCCGCCGTGAAGTGGAGCATCCCGCCCCAGTCCGGACGCCACCGCCGGGTGAGGTTGATCACGTAGGCGATGCGACGGTCCTCGCGGTCCACATGATCGTCGTGGGTGGTCAGGAAGTTACCGCGCGAGTACATCGTCGCCTGTGCGTAGACGCCATTGATTTGAGGGTCACCGCTCAGATCCCGCATGCGCGACAGGAACTCGTCTCCCGCCATCCAGCGCATGAAACGCGCCAGCAGGTCCTCGCGTCCGGCGTGGACCGCCTGCACCAGCGAGTCCGAGAAGAACGAGAACTGGAAGCTCTCCCGCGCCACCGAATGGATGCCTTCGGTCAGTTGCATGCGCTGCTGCGGCGTCAGGCTGCGAAGCTGCTCGCCCGTGAGGCGGCGGTCCCCGTTCAGGTCGCGGTAGACGAGTTCCCAGTCGATCGCCTGCAGCGCCCGGTCAAGCGCGTCGGCCACCTCGGGCGCGAAGAAGTCGCGGATCTGCACCCGCCCATCGGCGCGCAGCGTGCGGCCGAGGGCGGCGTAGTCGAGCGTGGGATTCAGATAGTCCATGGAAGCCTTCTCTTGCCCGCCCTAACGAAAGCAGGCCCCGAAGGGCCTGCGGAGTCAGGTCAGGATACCCGCGGGATCAGAAGCGGTAGGTGCCGCGCAGATAGAAGGTGCGGCCCTTGACGTCGGCGTACGTCGGGTCGAAGCCGACCTGGAAGTAGTCTTCCTGGACGGTCGACGGCGGCTTCTTGTCGAACAGGTTGCGCAGGCCGACCGTGAAGACCATGTTCTTCACGCCCTTGTACGTGCCCTGCAGGTCAGCCAGGCCGTAGGCCTTGACCTTCTTGACCTCGTCGTAGTCCTCGTAACCGTTCTGGCGGTAGTAGCGGGTGCCGATGCCCCAGTTGCCCAGGTCCCAGTCCAGCGTGAAGGTCTGCTTGAAGCGCACCACCGGACCGCCCACGGCGTACTTGCCGAGGTTGTCGATGGTCTCGCCGGAGATGATGTTGGTCTCCGTGCTCTTCGTCAGGATCGTGCCTTCCCAGCCCGGCGTGAAGTTGCCGAACTCGGTGCGCAGACGGGTACGGGCGTTCAGGTCGAAGCCGCTGACGCGCGCCTGGCCGACGTTCTCCAGCGAGGCGTTGACGTAGTCCAGATAGCCGGTGACCGGATCACGAACGAGTCGGTTCGCGAAGACCGAGGAACTGGTCGTCGGGCCGGTCTGGTTCTTGAACCAGTCCTTCAGGATGTCGTCGCCGGTCAGCGCGCGGATGCCGTTGGTGATCTTGATGTCGAAGTAGTCGATGCCGAAGCTCGTGTCCTTGATCATCTCGAAGACCAGGCCCGCGGTGAAGGTCTTGGACTTCTCGGGCTTCAGGCCCGGGTTGCTGTTGTTCACCGCGGTCAGCTGCGTGGAGCAGTGATCGGTGTTGGGGAAGGCCTGGCAACCGCGGATCGAGTCGTAGAACGGGTCGGTGTAATTGCTGCCCGTGTTCGTGCCGGCGGACGGCGCGTACAGGTTGTCCAGCGCCGGGGCGCGGAAGCCCTTGCCGGCGGAGGCACGGAACAGCAGGCCGGCCATCGGGGTGAAGCGGACCGAGAACTTCGGGCTCGTGGCCGACAGGTTCGGCGAACTGAAGGAACCGTCGCGCGAGTTGCCCTTCGTGCCGCTGTACTTGTCGTAGCGGACCGCCGCGTTCAGCTCGAGCGACTTGAGCACCGGGAAGTTGGCTTCCGCGAACACGCCGCTGACGTCGCGCTGACCCGTGACCGCGCCGGCATTGCCGGAGCCGCCCACGATGTCGCCCGAGCCGGCGATGTCCGAATAGCCGTCGGTGTACTTTTCCTTGCGGAACTCGCCGCCGAAGGCCACGCCCATGTTGCCGCCGCCGACGTTGAACAGCTCGCGCGACAGCGTGAAGTCACCGCCGGCGTTGCTCGTCTTGGACTTGCGGTTGTTGCCCGACAGCTCGGCACTCTCTGAGCGCGGCCAGGCCGGCCGCGTCGTTCGGACCGAACGGGTTGATCAGGCCCGTTGCCAGCGCCTGCACCAGGCGGGCATCCGAGAAGATGCCGCTGACGAAGTCGTCGCGCGCCTTGCCTTCGGCGTAGACAAAGGCGGCCTTGTAGTCGAAGCCGGCAAAGGTGCCTTCCGCGCCAGCGACGCCGCGCAGCACTTCGTTGGTCACCTTGTCACGACGCTGGCCGCCGTCGACCATCCGCCAGGAGATCCGCAGCGGGCCACGATAGCCGGGCAGCACCGCGTCGACGGCTGCCGTCGGGTACCACTTGCCGCCGCCGGGGTACAGGTAGGCCGGCTTGCCGGTCGTCGTCGACGGGGTCTGCGAGGAGCCCAGCACGATCTCGTTGCGGCTGTAGACCGCCTCGGCGAACAGGGTGTGGTCCTGCGACGGGGCGAAGGTGGCCTTCACCAGCGCGCCGTAACGATCCTGCTCGGGCACCAGGTCGATGTAATGCGTGTAGTCGTAGCGGCAGTTGGTGGCGCCGGATACGAGAAGCTGTCAGGCGGTGCGCAGTTGGGGAAATTCGCCGCCAGCGGCACATACTGACCGGTGCTCGGGATCACCGCGTTGGCGGGGAAGGTGTTGCCGGAATCCTTGATGATGCCCAGGTCCGGACGATTGCCGGTGGCCGCGTAGCCGCGGTCCATGGCGCGGATCGGGTCGTACTTCTGGTAGTTGAAGGTGCCCAGGATGTTGAACTTGTCCTTGTTCAGGTCGCCCACGCCCAGGCCGCCGGACAGCGAGAACACGTCGCCGACCTTGTGCGGCGTTTCCAGGCCGATCGACAGCTCGCCACCGCGCCAGTCCTTGCGGGTGATGAAGTTGATCACGCCGCCGATGGCGTCCGAACCGTAGGTCGCCGAGGCACCGTCACGCAGCACTTCGACGCGCTCCACGGCCGCGAGCGGAACGGAGTTCAAGTCGACGCCCTGGCCCGAGAACGGGTAGGTCGGCAGGCGACGACCGTTCAGCAGCACCAGGGTACGGGCACGGCCCAGGCCGCGCAGCGACGCGCCGGTCTGGCCGGTCGCCGAGGAGTCGCCGATCGACTGCCCCAGGGCAATGCCGCCGCCGTTGTTGTAGCTCAGGCGATCGACCAGTTCCTGCACGTTGGACGCGCCGCTCTTGTCGATGGTGTCGCGGGTGATGACGCTCACCGGCAGCGCCGTCTCGGCATCAATCCGCTTGATCGAGGTACCGGTGATTTCCACGCGGTCGAGCTGTTGCTGGGCAACTGCCGGCAGCGCAATGGCGCCCAGCGCGAGGAGCGCAGCGGCGTTGATGCTCTTTCGTTTGAACATGAGGACTCCTTATCCAGAAACACTTGTGACTTGTTCCCGGGAACACGGGCGGCCGGGGTTTCGGCCAGCGCCCTCCGAGCGGTGTTCCCGGGTCAGGGCCGGGCCAGTTTCTTGTCGGCTGCGAAAAGGAATCCCCCGTAATCTCCCTATGCAAGTCGTGACTAGCCTGTTTCTGGCAGGAAAACGCGGGTAAACACGAAAGTGCGCATTGCGACACGCGTTGCGGCGGCGCGACGCGCGCTCAGCGCCCGAAACGAGGTATTGACCGCTGCAAATGACCAAGAAATGCACCATTTGTGCGCATGACATCGAATTTCCCACTCACCAATCGCCCCGCCGCACGGACGGCGTGCAAATGAATGCCAGCGCCTCAAGGCCACCGCACGCCGTACGCGGAAACATGGGTTCACGACGCTGCCTCAGCACCAGAACAGTGCGAACGCCCAGCGACTGGCCGACGCCATGAAAAAGGGCCGCAAGAGCGGCCCCGAGGTGAGGAGGATCGGTCGGATCAGGGATCAGGCGATCGTCCCTCGTTCGACGCGGGGAACGGCGGCGAGCAGCGTGCGGGTGTACGCCTCCCGCGGGGCGCCGAGCACGGCGTCGCAAGCGCCCGACTCGACAATGCGGCCCGCCTGCATCACCGCCACCTCGTCGGCGATGTATTCGACGACGCCGATGTTGTGGGTGATGAACAGGTAGGACAGGCCGCGGCTGCGCTGGAGTTCGCGCAGCAGGTTCAGGATCTGCGCCTGGACCGACACATCCAGCGCCGAGGTCGGCTCGTCGCAGACGATCAGGCGCGGCTCGACGGCCAGCGCGCGGGCGATGGCGATGCGTTGGCGCTGACCGCCGGAGAACTCGTGCGGGAAACGGGCCAGCGCGTCGCGGCGCAGGCCCACTTGGTCGAGCAGATCGTGCAGCAGCCCCTGGCGTGCTGGCGCGTCCAGTTCGGGGCGCAGCGCCAGGAGGCCCTCCTCGAGCACCTCCTGCACCCGCAGCCGCGGGTTCAATGATGCGAACGGGTCCTGGAAGATGATCTGCACCTGACGCCGGGCCTCCCGCAGGGCCACGCCGTCGAGATGGAAGAGATCCGTCGGCGCCCCGCCCTGCCCAGCCGGACCGGCGGTCGCGGCGGCGGGCGGATGCAGCAAGGCCTGACCCTCGATGACCGCGACGCGGCGCAGCAACTGGACGATGGCCTTGCCGGACGTTGTCTTGCCGCAGCCCGATTCCCCGACCAGCGCCAGCGTGCGGCCCGCCTCGATCGAGAACGAGACGCCGCCCACCGCGTCGAACCAGCGCTTCGCGCCGCCGAAGAACCCGCGCGACATCGGATACCGGACGTGCAGATCCTTGACCTCGAGCAGCATCGCCGGCGACTGCTCGGAGCCGGCGGCGCCGGTGCCCCTCGGAGCGAATGCCGAGCGTGAGGAGGCGATTGAGCGCAGAGGGGCACCGGCGCCGCCGGCGCCCTCGGACACTGCCACCGGCTCCCTGCGATCCGTGTAGAGCAGGCACCGGACTTCATGCGCCGCGGCCCCGCCCGCGACCGAGGCCAGCACCGGCGGTGTCGATCCGCAATGGACCATCGCCCGGTCGCAGCGCGGCGCGAAGCGGCAACCTTCGAAGGTCTGCCAGAGCGGCGGCACGGTGCCCGGAATCGCGGCCAGCGGCTCCCCGCGGCGCTGCGCGTCCGGCAGTGCCTGCAGCAACAGCCGCGCATACGGATGCTTCGGCGCGGCGAAGAACTCGGCCGCCGGCGCCACCTCGACGATCTGCCCCGCGTACATCAGGGCCACCTGATGCGCCATGCCGGACACCACGCCCAGGTCGTGCGTGATCAGCAACAGGCCCAGGCCCCGCTCGCGCTGCAGGTCCTTGAGCAGGTCCAGGATCTGCGCCTGGATGGTGACGTCGAGCGCGGTGGTCGGCTCGTCGGCGATCAGGAAGTCGGGCTCCGCCGCCAGCGTCATCGCGATCATGATCCGCTGCTTCTGCCCCCCCGAGAGCCGGAACGGGTACTCGTCGATGCGGCGCTCGGGCTCGGGGATGCCGACGCGGCGCAGCCAGTCGATGGCCTTCTTCCGGGCCGCCTCGCCGCGCAGCGGCGTGTGCGCCTCGATCGCCTCGACGATCTGCGCGCCGACCTTCATCACCGGATTCAAGCTGGTGCCGGGCTCCTGGAAGATCATGCCGATGCGCCCGCCGCGCACGTCGCGCATGCGCGCCTCGCTCAGGTCGAACAGGTCCTGGCCGTCGAGTTCCAGCCGGCCGCCGGCGATGCGGCCGTTGTCGGGCAGCAGCCGCATCAGGGCGAGCGCCGTCATGCTCTTTCCGCAGCCGGATTCACCCACCAGCGCGAAGGTCCGGCCCTGCGCCAGCGTCAGCCGCATGCCGTCGATGGCGCGCACCAGGCCGGCGTCGGCGTCCAGGTGGACGTGGAGGTCGTCGATCTTCAACATGTCGCGGCGTCCCTCACGAAGCCTTGGCGGCCTTGCCGGCCGGACCGACGGGCTCGCCGGTCCTGTTCTTCTTCAGCGACAGCACCTGCGGCCGCAGCTTGCGCGCGCGTGGATCGAAGGCGTCGCGCACGCCGTCGGCGAACAGGTTGGCCGCCAGCACCAGGCTCACCATGAAGCCGAAGGCCGCCACGAAGCTCCACCACACGACCGGGTCGCGGCTCATTTCCGAGCGCGCCAGGTTGATCATTCCGCCGAAGCTGTTCATGCCCGGATCGACACCGACGCCGACGTAGGTCAACACCGCCTCGTAGAGGATCAGGTCGGAGAAATTCAGCACCAGCGAGATCAGCACCAGGTGCATCACGTTGGGCACGATGTGACGGACCATGATCGTCGTGTCACGCACGCCGAAGGCCGTGGCGGCCTGGACGAAGTCGGCCTCGCGCAGCTTGAGCGTCTCGCCGCGCACCAGCCGGCACAGCGTCGCCCAGCCGGTGACGCCCAGGATCACGCACAGCAGGAAGATCTTCAGATCCGCGCGCTCGGCGCCGGTCTCGAAGGCCTCGGGATGCTTGTCCAGGAAGACCTGCACCATCAGCACGCAGGCCGCGATCAGCAGCACGTTGGGCACCGAGGTCAGCACCGTGTAGAAATACTGGATGACCTCATCGACCCCAGCCCTTCAGGTAGCCGGCCAGGATGCCCAGCACCAGCGCGAAGGGCAGCGTCGCCAGCGTCGACAGCGCGCCGATGACGAAGGCGGTGCGGATGCTCTTGAGCGCCTGGTAGAGCACGTCGTTGCCGGTCTGGTCGGTGCCGAACACGTGGTAGTGGCCCATCAGCGCGATCACCGGGCCGGCCAGCAGCGCGATCACCGACAGGGTCGCGAGCGCCGCGCGCCACGGATAGTGCGTGCGATCGCCCAGCAGGTCCTTCAATCCCTGACGGAAGCCGCCGTGATGCGGCGCGAGCACCGCCCCCATCAGCAGCGCCATCAGCACCGACGCGACGGCGCCCAGCGCCAGCCCCGTCAGCGCGCGTCGCGCCAGGTCGCCATGCCAGTCGCGCTGCGGATCCTGCAGATGCGCGCCGCCGAAGGCCAGGCGCGGGAACTCGCGCACGATCTCACTGCCGTGCGCCACGCTGTCCAGCGTGAAGCCCTGGTACGCGAGCGGCGCCGAATAACTGGTCTCGCGCATCTCGATCTGGCGCGCCAGCAGCAGGTCCAGCACGGACTCGGTGCGGGTCTCGTAGAACTGCTGGCCGGCGGGACTGTCGGCCAGCGCGCGGCGGAAGTGCAGGCTGTCCAGCGCGGTGACGCCGAGGAACAGCACCAGCACCACGCCCGCGCTCAGCGCCGCCGGATCACGCAGCACGCGCTGCCAGTTGGCGCGCAGGTGCGGGCGGCGGACCAGCCGCACGATGTAGAGGACCAGCGCCGCGAACATCGCCCACAGCGCCACGTCGGTCCAGAGGAAAACGACCTTGAATCCCATGTCGACTCTCGTGTCCTGTCTCGAATCCCGAACGCGCCGGGCGCGTCAGGTCAGCCTCACGCGCGGATCGACCCAGGTGTAGATCACGTCGATCAGCGCGTTGCTCGCGATGTAGAGGAGCGCGCCCAGGAACACCATGGTGCGCACGATGGCGAAGTCCTGCCCGGTGATCGCCTCGATGACGAAGGCGCCCAGGCCGGGGATGCCGAAGAAGCTCTCGAACACCAGGCTGCCCAGGAACACGTACGGCAGGTAGGCGCCGGCGCTGGTGATGATGGGGATCAGCGCGTTGCGCAGCACGTGGCGCATCAGCACGCGCGGCTCGGACAGGCCCTTGGCGCGGGCGGTGCGCACGTAGTCCTTGCCGACCTCCTCGAGCAGCATCGCGCGGTACAGCCGCGCCTCGCCGCCCAGGCGCGACAGCAGCGACAGCGCGATCGGCAGCGCCAGGAACTTGATCGCGTCCAGGCCCGGCTCGTAGCCGTTGATCGGCACCAGCCGCAGGATGCGGGAGAAGAAGAACTGGCCGACGATGATGTAGAACAGGCTGGAGATCGACAGCATCAGCACGCACAGCACGACGCCCCAGAAGTCGATGCGCGAGTTGCGGAAGAAGGTGAGCAGCAGCGCGAAGGCGACGCTCACGATCAGCTGCAGCACGAAGATCGGCACCGCCAGCTGCAGGCTGACGCCCATGCGGGTCTTGATCTCGTGGCCGATGTCGACGGCCTGGCGCGCGTCGGAGCGGCCGAACTCCAGCAGCATCAGCGAGACCGAACGCTCCCAGAACACCGTGTGCGTGACCTGCTCCGTCCCGGCGCGCGACGCGTCCCAGTACAGGGGCTTGTCGTAGCCGCGTTCGGCCTTCCACTTGTCGATCTGCTCCTGCGACACGCGCTTGCCGCCGATGTTCAGCCGGGCCATGTCGTCCGGCGTGTTGACGGTGAAGAACAGGAAGAAGGTCAGCAGGTTGACGCCGACGAGGATGGCCAGCCCGTAGACCAGGCGGCGGGTGAGGTACTTGAACATCAGTCGGCTCCCCGCGGAGCGCTCGTGGCGGATTCTGCGGAACGGGCGGCCGGCGCGGCCGTGCCGCGCGCGGTGGCGGTCTCGCGCTTCTGGAAGCTGCGGCGCGTCATCCAGACGATCGCCACGCCGCCGATGGCCAGCACCAGCAACGGCCACCAGACGGGCCGGTTCCATGCGCCCTGCAGTTGCGCGCGCTGCTGCGGATCGATGCGGTAGTAGCGCACCGGATCGCGGATCACGATGCTGGGCTTGCCGTTATGCACCCAGCTCTGGTACGCCTGACCGGTCCAGGCCCAGTAGCCGAAGGCCCAGGGCGAATCCTGCTGGACGATCTCGACCATGCGATCGATCACCTGCTGCTTGGCGGGGCCGTCGTCCAGCACCTGGATCTGCTTGAACAGGCGGTCGTACTCGGGGTTCTCGTAGTTGGCCGAGTTCTCGCCCTCATGCAGCGACTTGCTGTTGGGACCGTACAGCAGGAACAGGAAGTTCTCCGCGTCCGGGTAGTCCGCGAACCAGCCCCACCAGAACACCTGGTGCTTGCCTTGGTGCAGTTTCTCCTGGAACTGGTTGTAGTCGGTGGCGCGCACGTCGAGCTGCACGCCCAGCTTGGCGAACTGCTTCACCAGCCAGTCGTTCTCGGCCTTCACCTCGGGCGTGACCGTCCGCATGAAGTCGTAGTTCAGCACCAGCGGCTGGCCGCTCTTCGCATCGCGGCCGTCGGGGTAGCCGGCCTCGGCAAGTAGCTGCTTCGCCTCCTCGATCGAGCGGCGCTCGATCCTGCCGTCGACCCGCTTGTGCGTGACCGGATTGAAGAAGCCCGGCTGCGCCTCGCGCGAGCCGAACACGCCCGGCGGCACCGGTCCGAACGCGGCCACGCCGCCGCGGTTCTTAAAGATGCGGCCGTAGCCCTCCTCCCAGTCGATCGCGATGGACAGCGCCTGGCGCAGCTTGCGATGACGGGTCTCGTCCTCCGGCGTCTTCCCCTTGCCGATCACCGGATCGAGCATGTTGAAGCCGAGGTACCAGTTGTTCGGGTCGGTCGATCGCGGGAACGCGAAGCCGCGCTGCTTGAAGAAGGCGTCGGTCTCCGCGGAGTCGCTGGCATCGGCGTAGAACTCCACGCCCCAGTCGCCGCGCTCGAGGTCGGGCACGTCCAGGTAGCCCTGCTTGAACATCTCCTTGCGCGGCACCTTTTCCTTGATGAGCGTGGCCACGATCCTGTCGATGAAGGGCAGCGGCTTGCCGCAGTCGGCCAGGCGGCCGGCGGGACCGTCGTCGGGCATGCCCTCGCAGGGATAGAGATCGTCCTTGCGGTAGTTCGGGTTGCGCGACATCACGTGACGGCGGTCCTGCTGGTACTCCGTCATCATGTAAGGCCCCGTGCCCACGGGCCACTGGTTCCAGGACAGGCCGTGCTCGGCCATGCCGGGCTGGGCGTAGAACAGGTCCACCTCCCACGGGATCGGCGCGACGAAGGTCGTCGACAGCCAGTACGACCACTGCGGGTACTTGCCCTTGATGCGCACGCGCAGCAGGTGCTTGTTCACCGCCTCGGCGCCGGCCAGCGGCCACTTGCGGAAGTCCAGGAACGGCTTGTCGGGCGAGCTCTCGGGCAGGCCCTTCAGCAGCTTGGCGTTCTCCTCGCGGATCAGCGCGCCGTACTCCTTCAGCCCGACGACGTGCTCGGAGAACAGGCCGTAGATCGGCGCCTCGACGCGCGTCGTCGCGTGGCGCTTGAGCGCGTAGACGAAGTCCTCGGCCTCGATCTCGCGCGTGCCCAGGTGCTCGAACTGCCACGGCGAGCGCTTGTCGCCGAGGTCCTTCGCGCTCAGGTGGTGATAGAGGTAGTGCCCTTGCGCGTCCTTCGCGAACGCGGGGCTGGGCGCGTACTTCACGCCTTCACGCAGGGGCACGTCGTAGACGCTCTGCGCGATCTGCTCGACCGGCGCATCGTCGGGCAGGCGCTTGCCCTGCGCATCGACGTAATACGGCTTGACGACGGCCGCCGCGGCGCGCGGGATCAGCTCGTAGGGCCGCTTCAGATAGTGGTAGCCGTAGGGCGGCTCCATGATCTGGTAGGTATAGACCGACTCCGGCGAGGTGTAGGACGCGGTCGGGGTCGAGATAACGCGGCGAGCGCTCGTCGAAGGACAGGTAGAGCGTGTTGTCCTTGGCCGCGCCGGCCGGATACGGGCTGTTGTTGCAGGCGGCCAGGAGCACGGCGGCGAGCAGCCCCGCCATCCGGGCCATCGGGGCCACCCACGTCCCGCGCCAGCCTTCAGCCGCGTGCAGCGACGCGTTCCACAGCCCCGACGACATCGTCATCCTTCCAAAAAGCAAACGCCGCATCCTGAGGATGCGGCATTGCCAGATTGTTGCCAAGGCCGCTCCTCGCGCAGAGGCCGGCCGATGCCGGGGCGGATCATAGCGGCCCGGTTCGCGGGGCGCGTGTGACGTCAGTCAGTGGTCGTGAGGCCCGTGGTCATGGTCGTGGCCGTCGTGACCATGATCATGCGCGTGTCCATGGCCGTGGCCGTGGTGATCGTGGTGGTCGTGGCCGTGATCGACGTGGCCCCAGGCGACGATGACGTCGCGGCCCTCGACCATCATCTCGGCCTTCGCGCCGACGGGCAGGCAGACCTTGGTCGGCACGTGACCGAAGGGCAGGCCGGTGAGGATGGGCACCTTGACGCGCTCGCGCAGCGCCGCGACGCAGGCCTTCATCGAATAGCCGCGATCCAGCGGCGACTTCTTCCAGCCGCTGAAGCTGCCCAGCAGCACCGCCTTCTGCGCGTCCAGCACGCCCGCCTGCCAGAGTTGCAGCAGCATGCGCTCGACGCGATACGGGTGCTCGTTGACGTCCTCGAGGAACAGGATGCCGCCCTTGATGCGCGGGAAGTGCGGCGTGCCCAGCAGCGAGCACAGCACCGCCAGGTTGCCGCCCCACAGCGTACCGCGGGCCTCGACGCCGTCCAGGCCGGCTTCGGTGCGGAAGCCGATGGCCTCGAGCGATCCGTCCATCGCCTCGAGGAAGCAGTCGCGGGTGATCTCGTCGACGCCGCCGTCCGTGTCGGCGCGGCCGAAGTCGTCGCAGGCGAGCGGGCCCGCCCAGCTCGTCTGCTTCGTGTGGGCGAGCAGCGCCAGCTGCAGCGCGGTCACATCGCTCAGGCCGACCCAGCGCGTGCCGCGCTCGACGCTGCGGGCGATCGTCGGCCAGTCGATGCCGTCCAGCAGACGCGTCAGGCCGTAGCCGCCGCGCGTGGCCAGCGCCACCGACGGCGCGGCCTGCGCGACACGGTGCAGCGCGGCCAGCCGCGTCTCGTCGTCGCCGGCGAAGCGCTGATGCTTCGCGAGCGCCGCGTCGTCGATCGCCACCTCGAAGCCGAACGCCGTCAGCCGCTTGGCCGCGCGCTTGAGCGCTTGCGATTGCGCCAGGACGCCGGACGGGGTGTAGAGGGTCAGGGAGCTCATCGCTGCGTGTCGTCCTGCGTGTCGTCCTGCGAGGGATCGGAATTCATGGGAAGGTACTGCGCGTCACCGACGGGGATCTCGGGAAACTCCTGGACCTCGGGCAACGCGCTCAGCGTGTCGAGGCCGGCGTCATCGAAGCCGTCGCCCGTGGCCCCGGTCTCGACCGCGGCGCGGCGGCGGGCCTCGCGCAACTGGCGCGCCGCCTCGCGGCGCTCGGCGAAGAACTCGCGCAGCAGCCGCGACGAGGCCTCCGCGAGCACGCCGCCGTGCAGCGCGGTGTGGTGGTTCAACTGCTTCTGCCCGAACAGGTCGAGCACCGAGCCGGCGACGCCGGTCTTCGGATCCGGCGCGGCGAAGACGACGCGCTTGAGCCGCGCATGCATCATCGCCATCGCGCACATCGCGCAGGGCTCGAGCGTCACGTAGAGCTCGCACTCCGGCAGCCGGTAGTTGCCGAGCAGTTGCGCAGCGTGGCGCAGCGCGACGATCTCCGCGTGGGCGGTCGGATCGTGGGTCGTGATCGGACGGTTGTAGCCGGTGGCGATCACCTGGCCGGCCCGCATGATCACGGCGCCCACCGGCACCTCGCCGACGAGCCAGGCGTTCTGGGCCTGGTCGAGGGCGAGCCGCATCGCGTATTCATCCGCGGGGTCGGCGGGGTCGGCGGGGAGGATCTGGGGGGACTCGGTGGTCATGGCGGCGCTCGCGCGGCAGTGTAGCCGCGCCCGCTATGCTGCCGGCCCATGCAACAGGAGTTCCCCGGTCACCAGGACGATCTCTTCGGCGAGCTGCTGCCGCCCGCGCCCGCCGCGCCGGCGCCGCGGGTCGCCGATCGCGACGACCTCGACGGCGATGATGACGTCGGCAGCGACGGCGCCGACACGCCCGCAGCCGGCGTCGCGCCGAAACGCCGTCGCGCCGGCATCCAGGCCCAGTCGCCGGACGAGACCCAGGTCGCGCTGGCGGCGGCGTTGTCGCCGAGGATCCGGCTGGGCACCTCGTCGTGGAGCTACCCGGGCTGGCAAGGCATCGTCTGGGAGGGCCGGCATGGCGAGTCCAACCTCTCCCGCAACGGCCTGACCGCCTATGCGCAGCAACCGCTGCACCGCGCGGTGAGCATCGACCGCGGCTTCTACCAATCGCTCACGGCCAGCCAGTACGAGCGCTACGCGCAGCAGGTGCCCGAGGACTTCCGGTTCACGGTCAAGGCCCCCAGCGTGATCACCGACGCCCAGGTGCGCGCCGAGGACGGCCGCGGCCGCCAGGCCAACACGGCCTTCCTCGATCCGCGCCTGGCGATCCAGGAGTTCCTCGAGCCGGCGATGGCTGGACTGGGCACGCGCATCGGCGCGCTGGTGTTCCAGCTGAGCCCGCTGCCGCTGGCGATGCTGGACCGCATGCCGGAGCAGCTCGACCGCCTGCACGCGATGCTGGCCGCCCTGCCCTCGCTGCGCGACGTGGCGCCGGAGGCGGTCGTGGCCGTCGAGGTCCGCGACCCGGAATGGCTGACACCGGCATTCGTCGCCGTGCTCAAGGACTGCGGCGCGCGCTACTGTCTGGGCCTGCATCCGAAGCTGCCGACGATCGAGGAGCAGCTGCCGCTGCTGCGCGCGATGTGGCCGGGACCGCTGGTTTGCCGCTGGAACCTGCACCGGATCCACGGCCCCTTCGGCTACGAGGACGCGGAGAAGAAGTACGGGGAATACGCCGAGCTGATGGATCCGGATCCGGAGACGCGGGCCGTGCTCGCGAAGGTGATCCGGGCGACGGCGCAGGCGGGCCACCCCGCCTACGTCACGATCTCCAACCACGCCGAGGGCTCCGCGCCGCTGAGCCTGCGCGCACTGGCGCGGGAGATCGTCGCACCAGGCGAGGCCTGACCCCCGCGCATTGCGGCGCATGACGACGAATCGCGGCTGACCGGCTCAAGCGAGCGGCCAGCGCGCGAGCTCAACGTGTGTGGACTGTCCCTGCAGACTGTCCATGAGCAGGACCTCCGTCGCCGTCCAGCCGGGCACGATGAACGGCTGCGGCTCCACGACATGATCGTCGTAGAACAGCGTCAAGTGCGGCGTGAAGTGGGGATCGGTCCGCAGGCCGCTGGCGCGCAGGCGCTCGCCGAGCGCGGCCCGCATCGTGCGCACGGGGTCGAGACACGCGCCGCCGCTGAGCACGAGCGGCAGGTTCCGCCGCTTTCGGGTGAAGCTCAGGAGCTGGTCGAAGTCCACCTGGACCGGACCGTGCCGCAACGAGGCGGCAGCGACTTCGGCAAGCAGCCTCACCTCCGCCATCACCTCGGCCTGGTCGGTCTGGTCGTCGTACCAGCCCAGGTGGTGCAAGGTCACGTGGAGGCGTTCGATGCGCGCCGCCTTGGCGCGCAGGCCGAAGCGCCGCACGAGCTCCCCGGAGATCGCGCTCAACCGCGCCGCGGTACCTGGATCGGGCCGCAGGCAGAAGAAGAGCGCATGGACGGTCACGATGCGATCACGACGCCATCACGGCGCGCTCATTCCGCTTCGGACGCGCGCTGCTCGCCCTGCTTCATCAGGTCCTGCACCTGGCGGCCGACGGCCTCCGGCTGAGGCAGCGCCGTCGATGCCGCGGACGCCGCCGGGTCCGCCGAGACCGGCGGCTTCATCGCCTGCATCTGCTTCTTCGCGGTCAGCATCACGATGGCGAGCACGATGACGAGGGCGAGGATGGACAGGGCGCTGCGCATGCAAGAACTCCGGAGTGGAAGCGGGGATGACGCGAAGCATAGCCACACTCCGCCGACCCGCCGTCACCCGGCGGCTCAACGCGGCACCGAGGCGATGCCCGGTCGCAATCGCAGGATCTGCGGCGATCGCTCCTGCGCGTCACGCCAGCGCGGCTCGAGCGCACGCCACGCGGTCGAGTGCCGGCAGGCGCTCCACCGAATGGCCCAGTCGTCGGCGTCCGCGGCGCGGGTCATCCAGACGAAGACCTTCTCCCCCTCGCGGACCGGCAGGCGTGGGAAGTTGTTGGGCGAGCGCTCCGGCACGAAGCTGCCGATCACCGGCAGGCCCGCCGCCTCGATGACCGGCGCGACCTCGTGCTCGAAGAAACGCGCGAAGCCGTCCTCGGGATCGGCCGGGTCCTTCCAGAGGGTGCAGAGGTGCAGGACCACGAGCCCCGGCGACGCTCCTCGCCGGAACATGCCGGCATCGCGCGCGCCATCGATGCGCGCGGGCTGCGGCCCGACGCCCGGGCTCCTCATCAACAGCACGTTGTCGTTATCGACGAGCATCGGATTCGCTTCGTCGCGATGCGCCTGCCACACGGGGCCGAAGTAGAACTCGCTCAGCGTCTTCTCGCGCGCCGCCATGTCGTCGAAGCCGCGGATCCAGACAAAACGGTCCGGGTCGTCGAGATCGGCGAACTGCCCGTACAGCCGCATGCCGACGGCCTCCTGCGATTCGACGAAGGCCGCGTCGAACAGCCGCATGAAGCGTTCGCGCTCGCCCTTGACGATCTTGTACTGGCGCAGCTCGTAGACGGGGTGGTCGTCGGCCATGGGGTCTCCGGAGTGGTGGCTAAGCGATCCGCCGATTCTGGACAGAGGCCCTGACATCGCGTGTCAGCACAGGAACTTCGTGAATTCATCCTATGGCCATGAACGTCAATCACACAAGCAAGTTGAAGCGATACCGATCGTCGCCAGTACAGACTGAATGACCACCGATCGAGGCCGTGGATCAGGAAGAACCGGAAGCGAAGAATCGCCAGTCTTGTTTCGCTAGACGCACTGGAGTCCACATGCCCGCGCCCGTCGCCATCCTGTCCTCACGACACCGCGTCGCGCTTCCGAAAGAGATTCGAGACACGCTCGATTGGAAGCCAGGAGAGGAACTCAAAGTCGTCCGACACAAGGACGGCATCTTCATCTACAAGCGCATCACCATCGACCAGATCATGGGCATTGCAAAAGGCGCTGACACGGGCAACTACCGGGATCGCAATGACCGCTACTGACCACTCCGGCTCACAGAATTCAGGACGAAACGTGGTCGTAGACACGTCCGCCTGGATCGAGTGCTTTGCCGAATCTGACTTGGGTCGATTGATCTGGCCCAACCTCCCGCCCTTGCAGCACTGCATCGTCCCGACGATCGTGCAACACGAGATTGAGAAGTGGGCACTCCGAACCTTGGATGCCGAGCGCCATGAAAGTCTTGAACGGACCTTGGAAGATTGCCCTGTCGACGAGCTCGACACCGCCACGGCCAAGGAAGCCGCAAAGATCAACGCCAAGTACAAGCTCGCGTCGGCAGACGCTTTGATCTACGCGACAGCGCAGAAGTTCGGTGTCGAAGTGATCACCTGCGATGCTCACTTCAAAGACCTTCCCTCGGTCAGGTTCTACCCGAAGAACGCCAAGCCCCGCAGCGTCGGCATCGGACCTGACGGGTGTTGGGAAGGCTGGCCGACATCGGCTCAAATGTCTCCGCTGATTCAATGAATGGGTTGAGAGCTCAAAAGCAAACAAGGGCCCGACGGGCCCTTGTTTGCTTGTCAGCGCGAAGCGCTCATTCCCATTCGATCGTCGCCGGCGGCTTGCTCGAGACGTCGTAGGTCACGCGGTTGATGCCGCGCACCTCGTTGATGATGCGGCCCGAGCAGCGCTTGAGCAGGCTGTACGGCAGTTCCGCCCAGTCCGCCGTCATGAAGTCGCTGGTCTGCACCGCGCGCAGCGCGACCACGTAGTCGTAGGTCCGGCCGTCGCCCATCACGCCCACGCTCTTCACCGGCAGGAACACCGTGAAGGCTTGGCTCGTGAGCTCGTACCAGGTCTTGCCCGTCGCCTCGTCGCGCGTGTTGCGCAGCTCCTCGATGAAGATCGCATCGGCGCGGCGCAGCAGGTCCGCGTACTCCTTCTTCACCTCGCCCAGGATACGCACGCCCAGGCCCGGGCCCGGGAACGGGTGGCGGTAGACCATCTCCGGCGGCAGGCCCAGCGCCACGCCCAGTTCACGGACCTCGTCCTTGAACAGCTCGCGCAGCGGCTCCAGCAGCTTCAGGCCCAGCTGCTCCGGCAGCCCGCCCACGTTGTGGTGGCTCTTGATCGTCGTGGCCTTCTTCGTCTTCGTGCCGCCGCTCTCGACCACGTCCGGATAGATCGTGCCCTGCGCCAGGAAGGTCGCGCCCTTGTGGACACCCTTGCCGCCGTCGCCGGACTTCAGGCGCTCGGCCTCGGCCTTGAACACGTCGACGAACAGGCCGCCGATGATCTTGCGCTTGCGCTCCGGATCGGTCACGCCGGCCAGTTGGCCGAGGAACAGCTCGCTCGCATCGACGCGGATCACCTTCGCGTGCAGCTTGCCCGCGAACATGTCCATCACCGCGTCGCCTTCGTTCAGGCGCAGCAGGCCGTGATCGACGAACACGCAGGTCAGCTGGTCGCCGATCGCGCGATGGATCAGCGCCGCCGCCACCGACGAATCGACGCCGCCCGACAGGCCCAGGATGACTTCCTCGTCACCCACCTGCTCGCGGATCTTCGCGACGGCTTCGGCGATGTAGTCGCCCATGATCCAGTCGCCCTTGCAGCCGGCGATCTCGCGCACGAAGCGGTTGAACACCGCCGCGCCCTGCACCGTGTGCGTGACCTCGGGATGGAACTGGAACGCGTAGTAGCCCTTGTCCTCGTTGGCCATGCCGGCGATCGGGCAGCTCGGCGTCGAGGCCATCAGCTGGAAGCCCGGCGGCAGCGCGGTGACCTTGTCGCCGTGGCTCATCCAGACCTTGAGCATGCCGTGGCCTTCGGGCGTGGCGAAGTCCTGGATGCCGTCCAGCAGCTTGGTGTGGCCGTGCGCGCGGACCTCGGCGTAACCGAACTCGCGGTGATCGCTCCACTCGACCTTGCCGCCCAGTTGCACCGCCATCGTCTGCATGCCGTAGCAGATGCCCAGCACCGGCACGCCCAGGTCCCACACCGACTGCGGCGCGCGCAGCTCGTGGTCCTCGTAGGTCGAGGCGTGGCTGCCCGACAGGATGATCGCCTTCGGCGCGAACGAGCGGATGAAGTCGTCGCTGACGTCGTTGGGATGGATCTCGCAGTAGACGTGGGCCTCGCGCACGCGGCGCGCGATCAGCTGCGTCACCTGGGAGCCGAAGTCGAGGATGAGGACTTTGTCGTGCATGGTCAGCTTCTGGGGATGCTTGGGAATGCTGGGATGTCGGGGATCGGGCGGAAGCCGGTGGCGCGCCGGCTCAGGCCTTGGCCGCGGCGGCCTGCGCCGGCGGGTCCGTGTTGAAGTGGCGCCACGCGAAGGCCAGCGAGGCCAGTTGCAGCAGCGCGCAGAGGTAGAACGGCGCGCCGATGCGCCAGTCGGTCTTGGGGAGCTCGGCGACCAGCGCCATCAGCCCCAGGCCGGCGATCGGCGAGATCACCGCCATCAGGCTGTTGATCGCGGCCACAGCGCCCATGGTCTCGCCCTGCGTGCGGGCGTCGGCGGCATTGGAGATCAGGCTCTGCATCGCCGGGGCCGCGGCCACGCCGGCGATGTTCAGGAAGATCGCGCCGACCATCATCCAGGCCTCGGTCGACAGGCCCCAGATCAGGTTGGTCAGGATCGAGGTCGTCAGACCGATCAGCACCAGGCGCCGCGCGCCCAGCCAGCGCATCAGCGGCTGCAGCAGCACGCCCTGCACCACCACCGCGACCAGGCCCACGACGAACAGCGACAGGCCGTTCTCGCGCGGTCCCCAGCCGAACTTGTGCTGGTTGTAGAGCACCCAGCTGGTCTGGATCACCAGCTGCGCCAGGCCCGAGCACGCGATCACGTAGATCAGCGGCCCGACACCGTTCAGCTTGCGCAGCCGGCCCAGCGCCACGACCGGATTGGCCTTGCGCCACTCGAAGGGTCTGCGGTGCTCCGGCGCCAGCGACTCGGGCAGCACGAAGAAGCCGTACAGCCAGTTGAGCAGCGCCAGCGTGCCGGCGACGTAGAACGGCAGGTGCAGGTCGATGCTGCCCAGCAGCCCGCCCATCACCGGACCGAGGATGAAGCCCATGCCGAAGGCCGCGCCCAGCATGCCGAAACGCTTGGCACGATCCGCCGACGGCGTGATGTCGGCGACGTAGGCGTTGGCGACGGCCGCGTTGGCCTGCATCGCGCCGGAGAACAGCCGCACCACGACCAGCATCCACAGCGCGTTGGCCAGCGCCGTCACGAAGAAGCTCAGCGCGAGGCCGCTGAAACCGATCAGCATCACCTTCCGACGGCCGAAGCGGTCGGACAACCCGCCCAGGATGGGCGAGCCGAAGAAATTCGCGATGCCGAAGGCGAACGCCACGGCCAGCTGCGCCAGCGTATGCTGCGTCTCGCTCTGCGTGAAGGTTCCGACCAGCGGCGGCAGCACCGGGATGATCAGGCCGATCGACACCATGTCGATCAGCACCGCGATCAGGATGAACGACATGGCGGCCTTGCGGCCGCCATGCGTCGTCGTTGCTGCGGCGGCGTCGGGGCCGGAGCCCCGCGCCGCGTCGACCTGTTCGGACAAGGGCGTCACTCCAGGCGGTAGTTGGGCGCTTCCTTCGTGATCTGCACGTCGTGGACGTGGCTCTCACGGATGCCCGCCGAGGTGATCTCGACGAACTCGGCCTTCTCGTGCATGTCCGAGATGCTGCCGCAACCGCAGTAACCCATCGAGGCGCGTACGCCGCCGGCCATCTGGTGCACGATCGCGACCATCGACCCCTTGTACGGGACGCGGCCTTCGATGCCTTCCGGCACCAGCTTGTCCGCGTTCGGGTTGGTCGTCTCGTCGTTTTCCTGGAAGTAGCGGTCCGCCGAACCCGCCTTCATCGCGCCGATCGAGCCCATGCCGCGGTAGCTCTTGTAGCTGCGGCCCTGGTAGAGGATCACTTCGCCCGGGGCTTCCTCGGTGCCGGCGAACATGCCGCCCATCATCACCGTGCTCGCGCCGGCGGCGATGGCCTTGGCGATGTCGCCCGAGTAGCGGATGCCGCCGTCCGCGATCGCCGGCACGCCCGTGCCCTTCAGCGCGGTGGCGACGAAGTCGATCGCCGCGATCTGCGGCACGCCGACGCCGGCCACGATGCGGGTCGTGCAGATCGAGCCCGGGCCGATGCCGACCTTGACCGCGTCCGCGCCGGCTTCCACCAGCGCCAGCGCCGCGGCGCCGGTGGCGATGTTGCCGCCGATGACCTCGACGCCGGGGTAGTTCTTCTTGACCCAGCGCACGCGTTCGATGACGCCGCTGCTGTGGCCGTGCGCGGTGTCGACGACGATCGCGTCGACGCCGGCCTTCACCAGCAGCTCGACCCGTTCCTCGGTGCCCTCGCCCACGCCCACCGCCGCGCCGACGCGCAGCTTGCCGTGCGCGTCACGCGCGGCGTTCGGGAAGTTGGTCTGCTTGGTGATGTCCTTGACGGTCATCAGACCGCGCAGTTCGAACGCGTCGTTGAGGACCAGCACGCGCTCCAGCTTGTGCTTGTGCATCAGCGCCTTGCCATCGCTCAGCGAAGCGCCTTCCGACACGGTGATCAGGCGCTCGGCCGGGGTCATGATCTCGCTGACCGGCACGTCCATGCGGGTCTCGAAGCGCAGGTCGCGGTTGGTGACGATGCCCACGACCTTCGCGCCCACCAGCACCGGGAAACCGGACACGCCGTGGTGCTCGCTCAGTTGCTTGACCTGGCGGACGGTGGTCTCGGGCGTGATCGTGATCGGGTCGCGGAGCACGCCGGACTCGTAACGCTTGACCCGGGCCACTTCCGCGGCCTGCTGCTGCGGGGTCAGGTTCTTGTGGACGATGCCGATGCCGCCTTCCTGGGCGATGGCGATCGCCAGGCGCGCCTCGGTCACGGTGTCCATCGCGGCGGACACGAGCGGCAGGTTCAGGCGGATGCCACGCGTGAACTGCGTGGCCAGACTGGTGTCGCGCGGCAACACCTGGGAGAACGCCGGCACCAGCAACACATCGTCGAAGGTGAGGGCCTTTCCGAGTAGGCGCATGAGGGAAGCTCCAGACGCAAAGGCGCATTATAGAGAAGCCCGGCGGTACACTCCACGACCATGATGAATCCCCCACTCCCGCGACGCCCGCGACGCCCGCTGGGCATGATCTGCGCGCTCGCGCTGATGGCGCTGACCTCGGTCGCGCACGCCCAATGGAAGTGGCGCGACGCCGATGGCCGCACGCAATACAGCGATCGTCCGCCGCCGCCGAGCGTCGCCGAGAAGGACATCCTGCAGCGCCCGTCCAACGCGGCGCGTGCCGCCCCGTCGCCGGCGCAGGTGGCGCTGGCAGGCGCCTCCGCGGCGGCTTCGGCCGCTTCCGCGCCGGCCCGTGCGGCGAGCGAGGCCTCCTCGCGCGAGAAGGTCGAGCGCGAGCGCAAGGCCCAGGAAGACAAGGCCCGCGCGGACGCGATGGCCGAGAACTGCCGTCAGGCCCAGAACCGCCAGCGCGTGCTCGAGTCCGGCGTGCGTCTGCGCAGCGGCACCCAGACCGGCGACTCGCAGCCGATGACCGAGCAGATGCGCCAGGAAGAGATCCGCAACATGCAGGCCGTGGTCACGGCGAACTGCAAGTAAGGCCGGAACGAGTCCCGGAAACAACACCGGCGGGCAAACCGCTCGTAAGTCCGGTGACCGCTGGTAAGACGACAGGCCGCTGATGCGGCCTTTCCTGTTTCCAGGCCCGGACCTGCGTCCGGTGTCAGGCCTTGCGGCCCAGCGGTCGATGCCGCGTGACGATGCGGCTGCCCGCGGCCTGGAAGCGCTGGCGGCGTGCTTCCTTCGGATCGACCGTCAACGGACGGTAGACCTCGACCCGGTCCTGTTCGCGCAGCGGGGTCTCCAGCGGCACGGTGCGCCCCCAGATCCCGGCCGTCAGCGCGGCGATCTGGTCCGGCGCGAACCAGGCGCTGGCCGCCAGGGCGTCGCGCAGGGTGCTGCCGGCGGGCAGGGTCAGTCGTTGCTCGCGCAGTTCGCCCTGGGCCGGGCTCCAGAAGAGCTCGATCGACAGGTCAGCGGGCGCCATGGACCTGCTCGGCGCGCTTCACGAAGCTGTCGACGAAGGTGTTGGCGATGCGGTCGAACACCGGACTGACGACGGCCTCGAGCGCAAAGCTCGAGAACGCGTAGCGCAGCTCGAACTCGATCTTGCAGGCGCGCGGTTCACCGTCGGCCGGCGCACCGGGGCGGCTCAGCGGCAGGAACTGCCAGTCGCCGTCGAGCATCGAGAACGGCCCGTCGACGAGTCTCATGCGCACGCGCTGGTTCGGCTCGTTCGTGTTGCGGGTGGTGAACGCATGACGCAGGCCGGCGTACTGCAGGGACAGCTTCGCGGTCACGCCGTCGTCGTGGCGTTCCAGGACCTCCGCGGACGAGCACCAGGGCAGGAACTCCGGATAACGCTCGACCTGGGTGACCAGGTCATACATCTCGCGCGGCGAGTACCAAAGGAGGACGGTCTTCCGGACGTGCTTCATGGCGGTTCTTAGAATGGCGGGATTGTAGGCGGCCCGATCGACCCCATCTGGGCGTCACCGGGCCGCCATCCGGCCCGCCTGCCCTCGGCGCTTGCGCCGACCTGGCGCGCCCGCGACCCGCACAAGAAGAGCTCCCATGTCCATTGCAGAAAACCGTCGCGCCCGATTCGAGTACCACCTCGAGGAGCAGTACGAAGCCGGCATCGTCCTCGAAGGCTGGGAGGTCAAGGCCATCCGCTCCGGCCAGGTGCAGTTGCCGGACGGTTATGTCGTCATCCGAGACGGGGAACTGTTCCTGATCGGCTGCCGGATCGATCCGCTGCGCACGGCGTCGACGCACGTCAACCCGCTGGCCGACCGCACGCGCAAGCTGCTGATGAGCGGCGCCGACATCCGCCGGCTGATCGGCAAGGTGGAGCAGCGCGGCTTCACGCTGATCCCGCTGGACCTGCACTACAAGAATGGCCGCGTGAAGGTGCAGATCGCGCTGGCCAAGGGCAAGGCCCAGCACGACAAGCGCGAGACCGAGAAGAAGCGCGACTGGGAACGCGAGAAGGGCCGCCTGATGCGGCACAAGGTCTCGGGGCCGTCGAAGGACTGAACGGCCGGCGGCCCCCGGCCAACTCAGCGCGCCTTCGTCGACGAGCGCGCGCCGCTTCGTCGCTCCTCCAAGCAGCGGCAGCGGCAACGGTGCCGGGGAGTCGACCGTGTTCATCCCGTCCAATCCAGGCCCAGCGACATCGCCTCCATCGGATGACCCGTCGCCGGAGGCCTCGTCCGCAGGTCCCGATCCGTCATGCGATCCGGACGGGCCTGACAAGCCTGGGCAGCCCGATCGCTTGCGCCTCGGGTCGGCCCCTCGGCTTGCGGCCACCAACTCCCTGTTGGTCGCAAGAGGACTGACCGATCTCGACGCCACGCTGCGACGCGTCGTCCTGCCCCTGCCACCGGGCAGGGACGGCAGCGCCGAGACCCTGATCCGCCTTCGCGCGATCAGTGCGCACCTGGCGCAGTCCGCTGCGGACACCGCCCAGCGTCGCGCGCTGGCCGAGCAGTTGATCCGGTGGGATGTGGTGTCGCACATGATCCGGATGAACCGCGCTGATGGCCATCAACAAAGGTTCCCAGACTCCGCGATCGGCGGACGCGACCAGGAATGCTGGCATCAGCTCGACGCCGTGCAGGCCTGCGCGAACGCCAACTACATGACGCTGCTGGGACGCCTCGCGACGAGCGGCGCGCTCACGCCCGAGGAGGTCTGGACCGCCCTGTCCACGGTGCCGCCGGGACGCACCCTCGATGCCTACCTGAACGTGGCGGCCAACACGCTGTGCATACGGCCGCCGCAGCCCCATCGGCGGCTCCTCGCGACCTTGGATCTCGGCGACGCGGGGGCCCTGGCGCAACTGCTTGGCGACCTGCTCCCGCGGCTCTCGGGCCTGGACGACCGGAGCCCCTTCGAACGGCTGGCCGCCGTCGGCAGATCCAGCCGTGACGATGCGCGCACGGCGCCGCCACGCTTCTACGACCGACTGTTGCCGGAGAACTCGCGGACCACGCCGCTCCCGCTGGCCCTGTTCTGCCGCGAGCTGGACGCATTGGACGCTGGCGTTCCACCGCCGCGTCGCGCGCCGATGCTGCTCGGCTGCTGCGCCGGCGCGCCGCCTCCTTCCCTGGCTCGCCGCTTCGAGGCGGCATTGAAGGCCGCGCCTTCCTCGGACGAGTTCCCCCGGCTCGGGCAACGGCATCCAAAGGCTTTCGCGGCGATCAGCGATGACCTGGCGGGTGCACTCGACTGGGACGAACCGCGATCGCGCTGGGGTTACCGCAACGCGGTGTCGCGATTCCCCTTGCCCCTGTACCGGCGATGGAAAGCGGAGGACTTCGTCGATCGGCAGATCCGCGACGTGCTTCAGCGTCAATGGCAGTCGGAGGCGCGGCGAACTTCGCGGTCAGGGGACCGCTGCGGTCCGGCGCACATGCCCGCCGCGCTGATGGAGACGCTCTGCGGCGAGACGATGAGGTCCGCCGTCGCCGCCCATTGGATCCGGGAGATGACAAGGGCCCCGGAGGAGCTGTTGCCGTCGGTCCAGGACCGATCCATGAGCGCCATCGAGACGCACCTCGCGCACAACGGCGGCCTGACGGCACGTGTGGCCTACGCGGCCGTCGCCGCGAAAGAGCGACCGGCCGGCCCACCGGTCGTGAGGCAAGCGCGCGACACGCCCTGAACGCGGCTCACGCCAGCGCCGACAGGGCCTGCGTGAGGTCGGCCCGCAGGTCCTCGACCTCCTCGAGCCCGATCGCGAAACGCACCAGCGTGCCGCCCTCTTCCGCTGTCCACGGCAGCCCCAGCGAGCGGCTGCGACTGAGGTCGTAAGGCACGACCAGACTCATCGGACCGGCCCACGAATAGCCGATCCCGAAGCAGGTCAGCGCGTCCACGAAGGCGTCGACGCGACGCGCGTGGAACTCGGGACGGAACACCGCGGAGAACAGGCATCCGCCTGCCTGCGGGCAGACACGTTGCCAATGCACATGGCCGGGCGAGTCCGGCAACGCCGGATGCAGCACCCGCGCCACTTCCGGTCGCGCGGCCATCCAGCGCGCAAGTTCGCGGGCAGCCGCATCCTGCGCGCGGTAGCGCAGCGCAATGCTCGGCAGGCCGCGCAGCACCGCCTCGACGTCGTTCTGGCCGACGCCGTAGCCGAGGTACTCGTGCGTGGCCACCAGTTGGCGGTTGAGCACCACATCGCGCGTGCAGACCGCGCCCATCAGCAGGTCCGCGCCGCCGGACGGGAACTTGGTCAGCGCCTGCATGCTGATGTCGGCACCGAGTCCCGGCGCGACGTCCGGCGCCACCTCGAAGGCATTGAAGGCCAGCCCCGCGCCCCAGGTGTTGTCGAGCGCCGTGAGCACGCCGCGCGCGCGGCAGGCCTGGAGCAGGCCGATCAGATCGGGGAACTCCAGCGTGATCGATCCGGCGGCCTCGAGCCAGACCAGCTTCGTGCGTGGCGACAGCAAGGCCTCGAACGCCGGCACGTCCAGCGGATCGTAGAAGCGGTGCGTGATGCCGAGCCGGGTCAGCAGGCCGTTGGCGAGGTGCCGGTTCTGGCCATAGACGTTGTCGGGCAGCAGCACCTCGTCGCCGGGCCGCAGGAAGGCCAGGCTGGTCAGCGTGATCGCGGACACGCCGCTGGGGGTGAGCACGCAGTGCTCGGCATGCTCGAGCGTCGCGATGCGCGCGGCCAGCGTGTAGGTCGTCGGTGTGCCGGGCAGGCCATAGCGATAGCTGACACCGTCCTGCGTGCGCGGCCGGTGCAGTTCGGCGGTGTTCCTGAACAGCACCGTCGACGCCTTGGCCACCGGGACGTGCACGGCGTCCCAGCCCTCGGGCGCCCGGTACGGGTGATGGATCTGTTCGGTGGACGGGCCGCGTCGGGTCACGACATCTCCTTGGAGTCAGGGGAACCAGACGGGCATTCTCCGGCACGCGTCAGGTCCGATGTCGAATGCGTCAAGCGGGCGCCCCGTGAACGGCGCCTGCATGGCGCCAGATGGGTTGTCGACCGGAAACACCCACTGAGCCCGACGACTCCACTCCCAAGGACCCGCGATGCCGTCGATTTCACGCCTGCTCTCACACCTCATTCCCTGCTTCAGGCAGTCACCGCCGCAGACGCCACCCGGCCGGCCGCGCCCTTCCGACGACGGCCCGGTGACGCTGTCCGATCGGCTCGCCCCGTTGAAGGAGGAATGGCCTGCGGCCGATTGCGCGGCCAGCGCCAGGATGAAAACGCTGAACCAGAGGACGGCCATGCCCACCGCGACTCAACAGCTGCTGCACGCGATGCACCTTCACCTGGCGCTGAGAGCAACGGTGAGACGCGGCGGGAGCGATTCCGGCCCGCCACCACCCGACCTGACTCGAGCCATCACGCAGGCTGCCACCGCGCTGACCCAGACCGAACGCCGGGCGTTGCAGCCCCATCTTGCGGAGCCGCAAGGATGGCTGGAATGGTCGAGATCCCAGCTGCTGCGCCGAGGCGAGAAGGCCGCGGTCGCGCGGAAACAGGGCGTCCTTGTCGAGACCGATGCCCAGCGCCTGCTGCAGTCGTTACGAGACGCCTTGAGGTCGCCCGCCCCGCGTGACGGGACGAGGATTTCCGCGAAAGCCGCGCAGATCGACGATCCGGAGGACGTGCATCAACAGCTTCGGAAAGCAGCGGCGGAGATCCGCACCTCCGGACATTGGACTGGAGCGGGGGGCGACCTGGCGCCGCATCTGGTCACGACCATGCCGGGATGGCCCGAAGGCCTCTCACTGCGAATCGAGGACAAGGCGGGGGTACGGGCGCCGATGGAATTCGGTCAATTGGCGCCGGGCCGGACGCCCGTCACGGTCCAGATCGACCATGTCCGCCACCACTATTCGCCGATCGTCGATGGACGACCGCGCGACGTGCCGGCGAAGGGAGACTGCTTCTACGAATCGGTCCTCCGGGCGATGCGAGTGGAAGACCAGCGCGCGCTCTTCAAAGGCATGCGCTTCCAGAAAGGCGCCGGCATGGGCGATCTGATCCGGGCCATGCGTCGCCAGGTGGCGGATGAACTCGAACGCCAGATCGAGCGTCCGGGCGGTCCACCGGATGAACTGTGCGCACAGGTGATCGCCCGGTGGGAGCGGGCGGATGTCCGCGCGCTTCCGGAGCGGCGCGCATCCCACGGATTGACCCAGGGATTCAGATCGGCAATGCGATCAGGTCGTGGCCCTCGACACCCACGATGCGGGCGCGGGTGAACTCGCCGACGCGCAGTTGCTTGCTGGCCTTTTCGGGCGGCAGCAGGCGCACGGTGCCGTCGATCTCCGGCGCGTCCGCGTACGAGCGGCCGACGCCGCCCTTGCGGCCGAGCGCCGGCGCGGAGTCGACCAGCACCTGCATCGTCGCGCCGATGCGGCGTTGCAGCTTGGCGATGGAGACTTCCTCGGCCACGGCCATGAAGCGCGCGCGGCGTTCCTCGCGGACCTCGTCCGGCAGCGCGCCGTCGAGCGCATTCGCCGGCGCGCCTTCAATCGGCGAATAGGCGAAGCAGCCGGCGCGGTCGATCTGCGCCTCGCGCATGAAGTCGAGCAGGTACTGGAACTCCGCCTCGGTCTCGCCGGGGAAGCCGGCGATGAAGGTCGAGCGGATCACGAGCTCGGGGCAGATCTCGCGCCAGCGCAGGATGCGCTCGAGGTTCTTCTCGCCGTTGGCGGGGCGCTTCATGCGCTTCTGCACGTCGGGGTGCGCGTGCTGGAACGGCACGTCCAGATACGGGAGGATGAGGCCCTCGGCCATCATCGGCACGATCTCGTCGACGTGCGGGTAAGGGTAGACGTAGTGCAGGCGGACCCACGCGCCGTAGGGCTTGGCGATCTCGCCGAGCTGGGCCACGAGGTCGAACATGCGCGTCTTGACCGGCTTGCCGTCCCAGAAGCCGGTGCGGTACTTGATGTCGACGCCGTAGGCGCTGGTGTCCTGGCTGATGACCAGCAGCTCCTTGACGCCGGACTCGAACAGCGCCTTGGCTTCGGACAGCACGTCGCCGATCGGGCGCGAGACCAGGTCGCCGCGCATGCTCGGGATGATGCAGAAGCTGCAGCGGTGGTTGCAGCCTTCGGAGATCTTCAGGTAGGCGTAGTGCTTGGGCGTCAGCTTGATGCCGGCGATGCCGCGGGCCTCGGGCACGAGGTCGATGAACGGGTCGTGCGGCTTGGGGACGTGGGTGTGGACGGCGTCCATCACTTCCTGCGTCGCATGCGGCCCGGTCACGGCGAGCACGCTCGGGTGGATCTCGCGGACCATGTTGTCGGAGCTCGCGCCGGCCTTCGCGCCGAGGCAGCCGGTGACGATGACCTTGCCGTTCTCGGCCAGCGCCTCGCCGATGGTGTCCAGCGATTCCTTGACGGCATCGTCGATGAAGCCGCAGGTGTTGACGATCACCAGGTCGGCGCCGGCGAAGGTCTTGGAAGTCTCGTAGCCCTCGGCGCGGAGCTGCGTCAGGATCAGCTCGGAATCGGTCAGCGCCTTCGGGCAGCCGAGGCTGACGAAACCGATCTTGGGCGCCTGGCTGCCGGTGGGGCTGCCAGTCTTCGCGGCGGCGGTGGGGTCGTAAGTCGTTGATTCCATTTGGGTTCCGCCGGGCGATCTGGCTGATGGGCTGGGGCGGCATTGTAAGCGAGGCGCTACTTTCCAGACAGGGGCCGGTGCTTTGCGCCCCGCCCGCCACCGTGGACGAGTGCCGCTGCACGCGCCCGGCCACGGCCCCCGTCCGCCGCGTGCCGGCCCTGCCGGTCGCTGCGTGGATACTCGCGCTCCGGTCTCTCCTCACGTCCGCCTCGATGTCCGACCCTTCCTCGCGCTCCGAGCTCCTGCCCCTGATCGGCGACCGTGCCTCGGTGGAAATCGCCGCGCTGGTGATTCCGCCGGCCGTGATCGCGAGCACGCAGGCGGGACCGGCCAGTGGGGCGTGGACGTGGGCGTGGGCCTGGGCGACCGCCTGTGCGCTGGGCTCGATCGGCGTCGCCGTTGCGCGCCGCCGCTTCCGGCGCGAGGCCGCGCTCATGAAGCCCGACGACTTCGTGACGCGCTGGTCGCGACCGCTGGAGCGCTTCGCGCTCGCCTCCGGTCTGCTGTGGGGTCTGCTGCCCTGGGTCGCCGCCACCGGCGGTGTCTTCGAACACGCGGTCTTCCTGTACCTCCTGCTCGCCGACACGACGGCATCGATGGCGGCCTTCGCGGCCGCGGACCTCCCGTTCTTCGCCCGCTTCCTCTGTCCCGCGTGGGCGATGGCGGCGGTGGCGGTGCCGTTTGCCTTCCCCGCGCAATGGACGATCGTCCTGCCGCTGTGCCTGCTCTTTCCGTGGCTCGTGTGGCGATACGCACGGACGTCCAACGGCCTCCTCGTCCAGCAGTCCCAGCTCAAGCGCCAGAGCGAGTCCCTCGCGCTCGCGCACAAGGAGGCACGCGATGTCGCGAACGCCGCGTCGCGCGAGAAAAGCCTGTTCCTGGCCACCGCCTCGCACGACCTGCGTCAACCGCTCTACGCGCTGACGTTGACCGCGCAGGCCGCGCTCCAGCGCAACCAGGATCCGTCGCTGCGGCCGCTGCTGGTCGACATCGCCCAGGCCGCCGGCCACGTCAACGATCTGCTGAACTCGCTGCTCGATGTCTCCGTGCTGGACAGCCGCAGCGCCGAGCTCGCGCTCCAGCCATTGGCGCCGGCGCCACTGCTGTCGGAACTGCATGAGCGCTTCCAGCCGGAGGCGCAGGCGCGCGGCCTCGACTGGCGCATCCGGGTCCCGGAGGCGCCCGCCTGGGTCATCGCCGAGCCGATGCTGCTGCGCCGCGCGCTCGCCAACCTGTTGCACAACGCCTTGCGCTACACGCCCGAAGGCGGCGTGCTGCTCGCGGTACGGCGCCGCGGCGGGAACTGGGCCATCGAGGTCTGGGACACCGGCATCGGCATGGCCGCGGCCAAGCGCGAGGCGCTGTTCTCCGAATTCCGTCGCGGCGACGACGCCGCGCAGGTCACCGGCGACGGCCGGGGCCTGGGCCTGTCCGTCGTGCGCGATTGCGTGCAACGGATGCAGGCGTCGATCGATTGGCACTCCACGCCGGGGCGGGGTTCCTGCTTCCGCATCACCTTGCGCGGCGCGGCCGTCCCGACAACGCCGGTGAAACGCGCGCCCATGGCGCCGCATGCGTTCGAGCCGCTCATGGGCCGCGTGCTCGTGGTCGACGACGACCTCGGCGTGACGCGCGGCCTCGTCCATCTGCTGGGCGAATGGGGCCTCGATTGCCGCGTCGCCGGTGACGCCGCCCAGGCGCATGCGGCCCTTGATGCGGGCTTCGAGCCCGATGTCGTGATGAGCGACCTGCGGCTGCGGCACGACGACGGCGGCTACGCGCTGCTGCAGGACCTGCTGGACCGGCTCCCGCTCGCGCGCGGCCTGGTGGTCACCGGCGAGCTCGACCTGCCCGACCTGCGCCGCGCCGAAGCCGATGGCCACCTCGTGCTGCGCAAGCCGGTGCAACCGGGCCCTCTGCACGCGGTGCTGCGGTCGATGCTCCCGTCGCGGGGGCGGTCGTCACCAGGCTGATCGAGCACCCGTGGCATGCGCGTTGCCGGCACAGAGCGATGAAGGAGAGCATCCCCATGCACCTCGAAGGCTCCTGCCACTGCGGCCGCATCCGCTTCTCGGTCGACTCGACCGAGCCGTATCCGTTCATGCGCTGCTACTGCACGATCTGCCGCAAGACGGCCGGCACGGGCGGCTACGCGATCAACATCGGCGCCGACCACCGCACGTTCAAGCTGATCAAGGGCCAGCGCGACCTGCGGGTCTATCGCGCCCTCCTCGACGGCAAGGAAAGCAGCGGCCAGCGCCACTTCTGCGGACATTGCGGCACCGCGCTCTGGATGTACGACGACAACTGGCCGGACCTGATCCATCCGCACGCCAGCGCGATCGACACGCCGCTGCCGGAGCCTCCGGAGAACGTGCACGGCCTGCTGGACTCCAAGGCGTCCTGGGTGAAGGTCGAGGGCCAACCGGGCGATGCCCGCTTCGGGCACTTCCCCGACGAATCCCTGGCCGACTGGCACCGGCGGCACGGCTTCTAGGGCAGCGCTTGTGCCGATCACCGGCGAGCGTTGCCGGCCCCCTCGACCCGGGGGACCGCGGCGCCGGATCCTCGCGCGCCGCGCATTCGGTCACGGCGACGCGGACGCCACCCGCCGACGATGCAGGACCGGCTGACTAGCATCGCGCCCATGTCGAACACACGCCCCGCCCCGCTCCTGGACGTCGCGCCGCGCACGCGCGCGCAGCCCTTCGCCTGGATGAAACGGCGACCCGTGCTGGCGGCGATCGCCCTGAGCGCGGCGATCGTGCTGCTGGCGGTGTGGACGGGGCAGGACCCCTACGCCGATCGCGACGACTGCCTGGCGCGGCAAGGCACGCCGGTGGTCGTGAACGCAGCCCTGCATCAGACCCAGTGCCGCATCGTCGGCGAAGGCGCCGACGACGGGCTCAAGCGCTGAAGGTGCCGAACGCGCCGTTCACTTCTTGGGCGGCGGCGGCGGGAAGCCCGGCATGCCGGGAACGCTCGGGAAGATGTTCCCGGCGCTCTGGAACTGCTCCTGCATCTGCAGGAACAAGTTCTTGGACTGCTCGAGATAGTTGCCCATCAGGCCCTGCATCATCGGCGCCTGACCGCTCATGAACTGCGACCACAGCTGCGGATCGAAGCCCCCGCCCTTGCTCGGGTCGGCGAAGCGGCTCTGCAGCTCGGTGACGGCCTGCAGGTTCTTCTCGAGGTAGGCCCCCATCAGGCCCTGCATCGCATGGCCGTAGAAGCGGATGATCTGCGCCAGCAGCGGCGTCGAGAACATCGGCATCCCGCCCATCTCTTCCTCCAGGATGATCTGCAGCAGGATGGAACGGGTCAGCTCATCGCCCGACTTCGCGTCGCGGACCTCGAAGTCCTCGCCGCCGAGCACCATCTTCTTGACGTCCGCCAAGGTGATGTAGCTGCTGGTCTGCGTGTCGTACAGCCGCCGGTTGGGGTACTTCTTCAGCACCCGCGGCCCCTTGGGGTGCGCGGGGTCCTCGCTGCCGGTTGCGGTCTTGCCGCGTCGGGCCGTCGCCATGCTGTCTCCTCTGAGGGTCTTCAACCCATTCTAGGAGGCGCCCGGCAAGCGGCCCGCCGGGGTGATTTCCCTTGCTGTGCGGGAGGCGGATGGGGCTGCCGTCGATGAGCCGCCAGTCTCCCGCCAGCTCCGTCCGGCTCAGTCCGGCTTGACGTTGCCGTCCTTGATCACCTTCGCCCACTTGGCCTGCTCGGCCTTCTGGAATTCGAGGAACTGCGCCGGCGTGTTGGGCGTGTACTCCAGGCCCAGCGATTCCATCTTGGCCTTCACCTCGGGCAGCGCGACGATCTTCTGCACTTCGGCATTGAGCTTGGCCACGATGGGCGCCGGGGTGCCCGCCGGGAAGTACAGCGCCTGCCAGCTCGAGACGTCGAAGCCCGGCACGCCGGATTCGGCCAGGGTCGGCACATCGGGCAACTGCGCGCTCCGCTTGGCCGAGGTCACCGCCAGCGCCTTCACCTTGCCGCCCTTGATCTGAGGCAGGGCCACGGTCACCGTCTCGAAGCTCATCGGCACCTGGCCGCCCATCACGTCCTGGATGGCCGGCGCACTGCCCTTGTAGGGCACGTGCGTCAGGTCCGCGCCGGTCATCAGTCGGAACACCTCGCCCGAGAGATGCTGCGACGTGCCCTGCCCCGCCGACGCGAAGGTGATGTCGCCGGGCTTGGCCTTCGCGGCGGCGATGATGTCCTTCACCGTCTTGGCCTGCGAGCCGGGCCCGATCAGCAGCACGTTGGAGATCTTGCCCAGCAGGATCACCGGCGCGAAATCGCGATCGGCCTTGTACGGCATCTTGGGCAGCAGCGAAGGATTGATCGCATGCGTCGCGATCGTGCCCAGCAGCAGCGTGTAGCCGTCCGGCGCGGCCTTGGCGACGCTGTCGGCACCCAGCACTCCGCCGGCGCCGGCCTTGTTGTCGACCACGATGGTCTGCTTGAGCGAGACCTGCAGCCGTGCCGCGATCTCGCGCGCCAGCACGTCGGACGTGCCGCCCGGCGCGAAGGGGACGATCAGCTTGACCGGCTGGGCCGGCCAGTTGCCGGCATCGGCGGCCTGCGCCGCCGTCATCGCCGCCATGCCCAGCACCACCGTCGCCGCCGCAGCGGCCAGGGCGCGCACGCGACCCCGCATCACCGAATTCATGTCGCTTGTCTCCATCCATGACGGCACGCAGCCCTCGCCGTGATCGACTCGGTACCGATACCATCTTCTTGATGAGAGGAATGGTATCGGTACCATCCATCGCGTCAAGATCGTGTTGATGAGGGATTTCACCCGGTCAGTGGCCGTTCATGCGCTGGCCCGCTGGACGAGTTCGAAACCGATGTCGACGGTGCGGCGATCGACCGTGCCGCCGGCCCGGTCGAGGATGAAACGCGCCGCCTGCCGGCCGATGGCGAAGCCGTCGATGCGCACCGTGGTCAGTGCCGGTTCGAGGTCCCGCGCCAGCGCCAGATCGCCGAAGCCGACGATCGCGAGGTCGTCGGGGATGCGCAGGCCGCGCGCCTGCGCCTCGATCACGACGCCCAGCGCCAGCGAGTCCGAGCTGCAGAACACCGCGTCGACGCCGTCCGGATGCGCCAGCAGTTCGGCCAGGCCACGGCGGCCGCTGCCCAGCGTGGTCGGCGTGGCGACGGTGGCCACGGGCACGTCGGCGATGCCGAGCGCCCCGGCCTGATCCTGGAAGGCGCGGAAACGCCGCATCGCGCGCTCGTCGCTGCCCGCCACGCCGGCCAGGCGGCGGTAGCCGCGCGCATGCAGATAGGACGCGACCTGCCGGCCCACCTCGACATGGGAGAAGCCCACCAGCATGTCGATCGGATCGGCGCTCTGGTCCCAGGTCTCGACGACGGGGACGCCGGAGGCGCGCAGCCGGGTGCGCGCCTGCTCGGAATGGCTGGTGCCGGTGAGCACCAGGCCGTCGGGCCGCCGGCCGATCATCGCGTCGAGCCAGGCTTCCTCGCGCGCGTTGTCGTAGCCGGTCTGGCCGAGCAGCACCTGGTAGCCGGCCTCGAACAGCGCCTCGGTGAGGCTCTGCACGGTGTCGAGGAACACCGGCCCGGCGATCGTCGGCACGGCGACGCCCACCATGCGGCTCTTCATCGACGACAGCGCGCCGGCGAGCAGGTTGGGGACGTAGCCGGTCTTGCGCACCGCCTCGGACACCCGTTCGCGGACCTCGGGCGACACCTGCGCGGGGGTGTTGATCGCGCGGGACGCGGTGATCGGCGCCACGCCCGCGAGCTGCGCCACGTCGCGCAGCGTGACGGCGCCACTGCCCTTGCGGCGGCGGGGACGGGGGAAGGTCTCGATGTCGGACATATGGCGGCTGATTATGGCGGTCGGGCGCAGGCGCGCCGGCGGACGATCGCGCGTCCGGCGTGTTCAGCGACGCCCCTCGTAGGCCATCACGACGTTGCGCCCCGCGCCCTCGATCCCGTCGCGGCGCGAGGTCACGAATATCAGCTGATTGACGTTGGCCGTCGCCCAGGCGATCGCACGCGGATGATCGAGCGACGGCGAAACGAGCCGCAGCCGCAGCGCCTCGTCGGCGACGGCTTCGCTGATCGACAGGCGCTCGAAGGTGCGGAGAAAACCGCGCGTCGGCTCCAGCAGTTCAGGCGGGCAGCGCGCCATCACCGCGAGCCAGGTGAGCACGCTGATCGAGCGGTGCGTGCAGGCGTCCAGCGCCCGCGCCGCCGTCGGCACGCCGTTCAGGTAGTCGAGCAGCACGTCTTCGTCGATGACGGCATTCATCGCCGGGAACTCCGCCGGGGCGCGTCGTCGTCGGATCTGCCCGGCCGGCCCGCCCCGCCCGCCTCGCCCGCCGGGTCGACGGAGGCGCCGCGCGAGGCCCACAAGCCGAAGGCCTCCGGGGTCACGTCCGCGTGGCCGTCCGCAAAGGCGACCAACGCGCGTCGCACGGCTTCGGCGCGGGAGATGCCCATCAGCTTGCACAGACGGTCGATCTCGACGAGCTGCGCGGCCGGGATGTCGACGATGGTGCGGGTCATGCGGGCCTCCGGGTTCTACGCTGAGGGTTCTGCGCTGACGGGTGCCGCGCCCGGCTCAGCGCGCGAGGAAGTCGGGCTGGCGGAACTTCTCTTCGAGGAAATGCCCGTTGGCGATCAGCGCCTGCGCGTCCTGGCGGGCGACGTTGGCGACAATCTCGCGCATCTGGGTCTCCAGCAGCGACAGCTGTTCCGCGAGCAGTTGCCGCGCCGTCTTTCCGTCCTTCAGCGCATGGCTGACGCGGAAGGCCGGCGGCAGCGCGACGTAGTTCGCCAGCGTCTCCGGCAGATAGCGCAGCACCGTCTGGCGGACGGTGAACAGATCCTCGTTGTGCAGGCCGGTCGCGCGCAGCCGCGGCAGCACCTCGGCGACGGCGTCGCGGATCGCGGCCAGACGGGGCTTCACGTCCTCGGGCAGGTGCGGTGAGGCGTGCGCGATGACCTCGTCCAGGCGCTGCATCGTCTGTTCGAAGCTCAGGCTGTCCTCGATCGCGCGTTCGAGCTCGGGCTGGCGACGACCCAGCAGCAGACCCGCGACGTACAGGCCCGCCGTGATCGCGAGCCAGCCGCGGTCGATCACGCCGGCGAACAGCAGCGCCGGTCCGACCAGCGCCAGCGCACAGCCCAGGATGTTGCCGCTGCCGTAGAGGAACAGCAGCGCCCGCAGTTTCAGCGATCTCGATGCGGCCATGGCGGCGTTCCCGGCGCGTTCACTGATAGCCGCGGATCTCGCGGAAGACCTGCGCCAGGCGCGAATGGCGTCCGTCGAATTCCCGCCCGCCGGTCATCTGCGCGATCTGCTTCATCTCGTCGACGTTGCCCTCCCCGAACAGGATCGGGAACACGCGCGCCGGCGCGCCCTGCCCGTAGCGCGAGCGGAAGGCGGCGAACGACATCCCGCTGTTGCTCTCGCCGTCGGTCAGCAGCGCGATGCTGACGAAGCGGTCCGGGTGCTCGCGCGATTCCCGCGCGGCCAGTTCCAGCGCGGCCGACAGCGCCGAATACACGGCGGTGCCGCCGCGCGGCCGCAGCTCGTCGGCGACGCTGGTCAGCCGCGCCCGCGCGGCATCGATGTCGCCGGCGTCGAAGGGCACCAGCACCGGATCGCTCACCCGGTCGTCGAACGGGATGAGGATCACCCGCTCTCGGCCCTGGAAAGCGCTGAGTCGCGCGCTGGTCGTCGCCTGCGACGCGCCGCTGAGCACCTTGAGCGCTTCGCGCATCAGCTCGATGCGCTCGCCCTTCATCGAACCGCTGATGTCCAGCACGAAGATCGATGTCGACGGCTTGCGCCAGGTCGACTGGTAGGCGGTCAGCACCGCGTCGATGACCTCGAGCCGGTTCGGGAATCAGAGCTCCGCGATCGCCGCCGTCGGCAGCGCCGACGCGGTCGCGACCTGGGGATTCGCGGGCCGCAGGAAGGCGGGGCCCAGCGCGTCGCGCTGGAAATCCACCGCCTTCAACGCGGCGACCAGCTTGTTGTACGGCTCGCGCTGCGCTTCGCGCAACAGCATCAGCGGATAGTCGGCCGAGATCATCCCGTCCCGCGGATAGACCAGCGTCAGACGCTGGTCCTGGGCCAGCTTTTCGTTGGCACGCAGGATCACGGCCTCGTAGTTCACCATCGCGTCGATGGCAGCCGGGTCCTTCGTGAAGGCGTCGGCCAGCCAGCCGGAGCTGCCCGCGGTCAGCCGCTGGCCGGACAGGAAGGCGGTGATGACCTTGGCGTCGACATCGGACGCGGCCATGTCCTCGGTCTTGCCCGACGACGCGGCGGCCACCGCGAAGAGCGCGCTCATGCCCGAGTTCGAACTCGCCGCATTGGTCATCGCGTAGCGCAGCCTGCCGGTGCTGGCGGCCTTGGCGATGTCGGCCCAGGTCGGCGCGCGCTGGCTCCAGCCGAGTTCGGCCACCTTGGCCGCCTTCACGCCCAGCGCGATGCGCGAGTAGAAGAGCTTCTCGCGCGCCAGCGGCGGCGTCTGGAGCGCCAGCGACGGGTAGGCGCCGTTGGGCGGCAGGATCGCGTCGAAGCGCTCGCCGGCGTTGATCCGCTCGACGATGTCGAGCGTGCCGGCGTAGCTCATGCGCACGGTCACGCCCGCCGATCGTCCGGCCGCGACGATCGCCGGCTCCAGGTCCTTGACCTCGGAGCCCGCGAGCACGGTGAACGCGGCCTCCGCATTGCCCGCCTCCGCCGTCCTGGCCGGCGGCGCGTCGGACTCACGCCTGCCGCAGCCGCCGAGCACCAGCGCCATCGACAGCAGCGCGACGGAGCACCATCCCATCGCAGCGCGGCGCGCGACGCTCACAGCGACACCTCTCCCGACGCCTGCAGCGCCGCGGCGGATTCCTGACGCCGCACCCGGTCCAGGTAGGTCCGGCTCTTGGCGACCTCGTCGGACAGCGTATCCACGGTCGTCTGCATCGACGCCAGCGCCTTCGTCTTGAAGTCGGCGATGGTGTCCATCGTCTGGTAGATGTTGGTGAAGGCCAGCTGCAGCTTCGCGATCTCGATCGTGCTGGACGCGGCCTGCTGATGGATCGCGGCGCTCTGGTCGCGCAGCATCTCGCTGGTGCCGGCGATGAGCTGGCCGGTAGTGGTGTTCAGCGCGGAGATCTGATCCAGCACCAGCTTCTGGTTGTTGAGCGCCTGGGCGACGATGACCGCGGTGCGCAGCGCCGACACGGTCGTCGTCGTCGCGCGGTCGACGCCCTTGACCAGCTCCAGGTTGTTCTTGCGGATCAGGTCGAGCGCCAGATAACCCTGGATGTTCACCGCCTGCTGCGTCAGCAGGTCCGTCACCTTCTGGCGGGTGTAGAACAGCATCTCCTCGCGGACGACGCGCGCCTTTTCGCCGTCCGAGTGTTCGAGCTCCCGCGCCTTCGCCTCGAGCTGGCCGTCGAGCGTCCGGCCGATGTGGATGTACTTCTCCAGCCGTTCCATCAGCGTCCAGAGGTTGACCTTCTCCTGCTCGATCGCGGCGTTGTCGCGCAGCAGTTCGTCCTTGCCGCCCTTGAGCGCCTCGATGATGCCGTTCAGGTGCGACTGCGAGGACTGGTAGCGGTCGAAGTAGTCGGCCAGCCTGTTGCCCAGCGGGATGAAGCCGAGCAGCTTGCGCGCCGAGAACAGGTCGCCCTGGCGCGACGGGTCGAGGTCCTCGACGGTGCGGCGCAGGTCGACCAGCGATTGCCCGATCTGCGCGCCCTGGTCCAGGAGGCCGCTCTTCAACGATCCGACGGGCCGGTCGAGCATCCGGTTGGACGCGGCGGACGCGGCCTCGATGTCCTTGCTGCCCATCGCGTGGATGCGTTCGACGGCCTGCTTGAAGGTCGGATGCTGGCTGTCGTGCGTCGTGATGTCGTCGATGAACTGGCGGACCTGGCCGTCGAGCTCGGCGACCTCCTCCGGCTTGAGCTTCACCTTGCCGCCGGCGGTCTCGACAGGCACGACCTGCACCGGCGCGGGCGGCTCCAGCGTGAAGGCCTGCGGGGGCTGGAGTTCGTCGAGCGCGACATTGCCGGTCGAGTTCGGGACGGGCGTCGGGGTCTGCGATGCGGTCATGCGGTCCTCCTCGGGATGAGCTTCACTTGAACCGGGCCTCGATGCCCTGGATCATGCGTTCGAGCCATTCATGGCTGGGCGGGTCGACGACGTCGACGAGCACCGGCGGCACCTTGACGCCGCGCTGGGCCCAGGTCTCCGGGCCCTTCACGTCGCCGCCGGTGCGGAAGCCGTATTCATGCGCGAGCTCGCGCAGCTTGGGGTCGGTGTCGAGTGCCTCGCCCAGGCGGGCGCCCTTCTCGTTGTAGGGCACCAGCACATGCTTCGAGTACACGGTCGGACGCGGGTAGAGCACGACCATGTCGCCCTTGAGCCGATCCGGATTGCGCAGCCAGAACTCGACCATCTGCGACTCATAGGCCGCGAGCAGCGGCGCCTTGCCCATGCCGAGCGCGAGGTAGTCCTCGAACGGGCCGGCGGAGCTCTGCTCCTGGAAGCCCTGGCGCAGGAACAGCGGCGCGACGAGCGGGAGGACCTTGTCGACTTCCTCCTGGCTCTGGACGATCTGCTGCTGGTTGGCGAGATAGCTCGCCAGCGCGAGGTACATCGCCGCGGAGTTGGAGGTGCGCACATCGGTGGAGTTCACCAGCACCGCCTTGCCGGTGGCGAAGGCCTCGCTCTTCTTGAGGTCGCGCCAGCGGGCGTTCTGCTCGATCAGCGTCATCAGCCGCTGGAGATCGACGATGTAATAAAAGTCGCCCTCGCGCTGCGCGATGCCGTTGGCGACGAGGATCTCGGCGATCGGCTTCCAGCTGGCGAAGACGACCGGCGTATAGAACGGCGTGTAGACGTTGGCGGCCTTGGCGGCCACTTTCAGCTGCTGGCCCGCGGGGGCGCCGGACGGGAAGCCGAAGTCGTACTTCGACGCGTCGACGCGGTTGGCGATGGCACGGGACCCGGCCTTCTCGACCGTGACCGTGAGTCCTCGGGCAGCCAGCGCCTGCTGGACGCGGGGGTCGTTGAAAAAGGCTTCCTTCTCGGAGCCGATGAGACCGCGGAGCGTGACCTGTCGGTCCCGCACCTGCTGCGCGGTGACGGCGGCGACCTTGTCCTGGTCGAGCCGCGCGTTGGAGTACCAGACGCCGCCGCCGACTGCGGCGAGCAGGGCGATCGCCAGCACGGGGGCGACCAGTTTGCGAATGTCCAAGGTGACGAGCCCCTGAAGGCGCGTGGAAGGGTCACGCTGCGGCGGACGATATCGCCGGGTGATGACGGAAATGTGTCACACGACTGTCACGAGCGCGGGAGTCCGCGGCGTCCGGCAGGCGCTCGCCGCTGGTCTGCCCGACAAGTGGAAAGCACAAAGCAGAACGCCCGCTGGGAAGCGGGCGTTCTGCCGAGGTGTCCCGAAGGACGTCCTACCGTCTGGTAGGCGCGATTGGATTCGAACCAACGACCCCCACCATGTCAAGGTGGTGCTCTAACCAACTGAGCTACGCGCCTGAAAAACCCGGCCAGTGGTGGTCAATCCACTGGTCCGTAAACAGAATCGCCCGCCGTTTGAAGCGGGCGACCTGTCGAGGTGTCCCGAAGGACTTGCCTACCAATTCTGGTAGGCGCGATTGGATTCGAACCAACGACCCCCACCATGTCAAGGTGGTGCTCTAACCAACTGAGCTACGCGCCTGAAGAGCCTCGCAGTATATGCCGGATTTTGAGGTCCGTCCAGGAAGTCGCCCGAAAAAGAACGTCAGACGCACGACGGACTCAACGATGAACTGAGCGATGAACTCAGCGACGTCGCGCGCTCCGGATGCCCGAGACCTGCGACAGCGCCACCAGCGTCTGCTGCAGGCGCTGCGCATCGCTCACCTCGACGGTGAAATTCATCCGCGACAGGTCGCTGCGCGCGGGCTTGCCCTTGCCGCTCTGCTGGTTCACCGAGACCACGTTGAGCTTGTCCTTCGCGAACAGCTCCAGCACGTCCCGCAGCAGCCCCGGCCGGTCCGTGGCCTCGACGACCAGGTCCACCGGGTACATCGCGCCCTTGCCCGCCCGGTCGGGCGCGGGCTCGCCCCACGCGACCGCGATCACTCGCTCCGGCGCTGCCTGCGCCATCTGACGCAGGTTCGCGCAGTCGCAGCGATGGATCGCCACGCCCTTGCCGCGCGTCACATACCCCGTGATCTGATCCGGCGGCGCGGGCCGGCAGCAGCGCGCCAGACTCGTCAGCAACGAGTCCACGCCCACCACCAGCACGCCGCCCTTGGGCGTGCGTCCTTCCCCGACCGCGCCTTTCGTGTGGCGCTGGACGAGCAGTTCCTCCTCGTCCGCCTCCGGCACCGGGGGACGCAGCAGCGTCTCGATGTTGCGCAGCGAGTACTCGTCCTTGCCGACGACCTCGAACAGCGCCTCCGCGCTCTTGAAGCCGAGCCGCCCCGCCAGATCGTCGAGCTTGATCGCCGTCTTGCCTTCGCGCTGCAGCAGCTTCTCGACCAGCTCGCGGCCCTTGGAGATCGTGTGCGTCTGCACCTGCGCGTTGAACCACGCGCGCACCTTGGCCTTGCTGCGCTGGCTCTGCAGATAACCGAGCTCCGCGTTCAGCCAGTCCATCGACGGGCCGCCCTCCTTGAGCGCGACGATCTCCACCGTCTGGCCGCTCTGCAACGGCGTGTTCAGCGGCACCATCTGGCCGTCGACCTTCGCGCCGCGGCAGCGGTGCCCCAGGTCGGTGTGCACCGCATAGGCGAAGTCGATCGCGGTCGCGCCCGCGCAGAGCTCGACCACGTTGGCCTGCGGCGTGAACACGTAGATGCGGTCGTCGAAGTTCGAGTCGGTCTCGGCGACGTAGTCGCGTTCCCACGCCAGCAGTTGCCGCAGCACCGCCTTGCGGGCCTGCGCGACCTGCTCCTCGAACTCGCCCGCGGCGCTCACGCCGGCGTAGCCCTTGGTGCCCGCTTCCTTGTAGGCCCAGTGCGCGGCGACGCCGTGCTCCGCATGCTCGTGCATGGCACGCGTGCGGATCTGCACCTCCATCGGCCGGCCGTCCGCCGCGATCACCACCGTGTGCAGGGACTGGTAGCCGTTGGGCTTCGGACGCGCGATGTAGTCGTCGAACTCGCCGTCCACCGGCAGGTAGCGCTCGTGCAATTGCGCCAGCACCGCGTAGCAGTCCGCGACCTCCGGCACGACGACGCGCAACGCGCGCAGGTCGAAGACGCGTTCCAGCGTCAGGCCCTTGCCGCGCATCTTCTTCCAGATGCTGTACAGGTGCTTGGGCCGGCCCTGCACCTGCGCGTCGATGCCATGCGCCCGCAGTTCGCGCTCGAGCGCGGCCCGCACCGTTTCCACCGATTGCTCGCGCTCGACGCGCTTCTCGTGCAGGCCCTTGGCGAGTTGGTGGTAGTGCTCGGGCTCCAGGAAGCGGAACGCCAGGTCCTCCAGTTCCCACTTGATCTGCCAGATGCCGAGCCGGTTGGCCAGCGGCGCGAAGACCTGCAGCGATTCCGCCGCCAGCTCGCGCGGGCACGGCGTCTTGCTGGCCGCGAACCAGCGCAGCGATTGCAGCCGCGACGCCAGCCGCAGCAGCACCACGCGCAGGTCGCGTGAGAACGCCAGCAGCATCTTGCGCACGAGCTCGGTCTGCTCCTGCCGGCGTTGCTCCTCGACGCGCGCCTCGCGCGCCGCGCGCTGGATCTGCACCAGCCGGCGCGTGTGCGCGACCAGGCTCGCATCGCTCTCGCCGAAGGCCTTGGCGACGATCTCTTCAGGCTTGTTCAGGTAATCGCCGGCGTACACCAGGTAGGAGGCCGCCTGCATGGACGGCGCCGCGCCGACGCCGGCCAGGATCGCCGCCACGCCGTCCGCGTGGTCGAGCGCCGGCTCCCCGGTGCCCAGCAGGTGATCGGCCAGCAGCGGCTCCGCGAACGCGCGGGCGCGTCGCACCGGGTCCGCCGTCTCTTCGGCGCGCGGCTGCGCCGCGGGCAACCGGTGAGGCAGGTCCCCGTCCAGCAGGGCCACGATGGGCGCCGCCTGGTCCTGCCGCAGCCCCAATTCCGTCTTCATTCGTCGTTCATCCGTGTCGTCGGGGGCGCGTGCGCCGCCGGGACGTCATCCGCGGTCGAGGAATTGCTCCACCACGCGGATCTGTTCTTCATGCACCAGCGTCGGCGCATGGCCGACTCCTGGGAACTCGTGCAGCTCGGCGCGCGGGCCGCGCTGCGTCATCAGCTCGGCGGTCGTGCGCGTCAGCAGGTCCGAATCGCCGCCGCGCAGCAGCAGCGTCGGACAGCGCACCGCGTCGTAGGCCGCCCAGAGCTGGGCCTCGCCGGCTTTCGCCAGCTCCGGCGTCAGTCCGGCCAGGCCCTGGCCGATGCGCGGGTCGTAATGCAGCCGGCAGCGATCGCCGTCCGGTTTGAACATCGCCCGCGACAGCGCCAGCCACTGGTCGTCCGTGTGCGGCCCGAAACCTTGCGAGATGCCGCGCAGGTAGTCCGCGCCCTGCTGGCAGTTCTCGAACTGCGGCGCCCGGCCGAGGTAGCTCGCGATGCGCTGCAAGGCGACGAACTCGATCGTCGGTCCCACGTCGTTGAGGATCAGCCGCTTGATCGGGCTAGCCGGCATCGCCGCCAGCGCCAGGCCGATCAGGCCGCCCATCGAGGTCCCCAGCCAGTCCACCTGCGCAGGACCCAGGCGCGCCAGCAGCGTGACCATGTCCGAGACATATTGAGGAAGCTGGTAGTTGCGAGGATCGCCCAGCCATTCCGACTCCCCGCGACCGACGACGTCGGGCAGATCACCCGGAAACGGTCGCTCAGGCGTCGCGCGATCACGTCGAAGTCGCGGCCCTGCCGCGACAGCCCGTGCACACACACCAGCACCCGCGGGTTGTCGGCCTGCCCCACTCCCAATACGCGACCCGGTGAAGGCCACAAGGGCTCAGCGCCTGGACTTTTTTCAACAAGGGTTCAGACATCGCTCGTATCCTTTGTCCCCATCCTAACAACCCTGAAGAGGACGCGGCATGTTGAAAGGCAAGACGGCGCTGGTCACCGGCTCCACGAGCGGCATCGGATTGGGGATTGCCCTGACCCTCGCCGAGCAGGGCGCGAACATCGTGCTCAACGGCTTCGGCGACCACGCGGGTCCGAAAGGACAGGTGGAGGCGCTCGGCGTGAAGGTCGGGTATCACGGCGCCGACATGAGCAAACCCGCCGAGATCGAGGCCATGATGGCCTACATCGACCAGGAATTCGGAGGCTGCGACATCCTGGTGAACAACGCCGGCATCCAGCACGTGGCCAACGTCGACGAGTTCCCGCCGGAGAAGTGGGACGCGATCATCGCGATCAACCTCAGCTCCGCCTTCCACACGATGCGCCTGGCGCTGCCCGGCATGAAGAAGAAGAACTGGGGCCGCGTCGTGAACATCGCGTCGACGCACGGGCTGGTGGCGTCGGCCGGCAAGTCGGCCTACGTGGCCGCCAAGCACGGCCTGGTCGGCCTGACGAAGTCGGCGGCGCTGGAGACCGCGCTCCTCCCCGTCACCGTGAACGCGATCTGCCCCGGCTGGGTGCTGACCCCGCTGGTGCAGAAGCAGATCGACGATCGTTCGGCCAGGGAGAAGCTCGATCCCGCCGAGGCCAAACGTCAGCTGCTGGCCGAGAAGCAGCCCTCGCTGCAGTTCACGAACCCTGAGGAACTCGGCGCGCTGACCGTGTTCCTGTGTTCGGACGCCGCGATCAACGTGCGCGGCCAGGCCTGGGCCATGGACGGCGGCTGGACCGCGCAGTGAGCCTCACTTCGTCATCAGCACGTTGCCGTTGACGTTCACCGTGACGGTGGCCTTGCCGGATTCGACCGGCAGGGCTTCGTCGGCCGACGAGGCCATCGTCTTGAAGCGCGCCTGGGCCGCCATCATGACGGGCGCCGGCTGGTCGGCGTTCACGCTGACCTCGCCGATGCGGTAGCCCGAATAGCCGAACTGCTTCGCGTACAGGGCCGCCTTGGTCTTGTAGCTGGCGATCGCCTGCGCGACCACGTCGTCCTCGGCCTTCTCGCGCGCCTCGCGCGACAGCCCGTAGCTGACGTTGGCGATGGCCAGCGAGTTGATGCGGCCGCTCAGCTTGGAGATCGCGTCGATGTCGCGGCCCTGCACCAGCAGCTCGACGCTGCCCTGCCAGCCGGTGATCTGCGGCGCGGCGCTCGAGCTGCCCTTGGGCTGGCCGTAGCGCGGATAGACCGACAGGTTGCCCGCCTGCAGATCGACCTGCCCCGGCCTGGCGACCTTGCGCGCCTCGGTCAGCGCGGCCTCGAGCGCCTGCTTGAGCTCGTTCTGGACGGCGCCCGCCTCCTTGCCCTCGCGGGTGGTGGAGAAGCGCAGCTGCAGCAGGTCGCGGGTCACTTCGGTGGTGGCCGAGGCATTCAGCGCGAGCACGTCGGTCCGGGCGGCCTGGGCCTGCGCCATCGCGGGCAGCACCGCCACCGCACCGGCGGCGATCAGGGTGCGGGCAAGGATCTTGGAGCTTCGGATCATTCGGGTTCCTACGGAGAGTCCAGGTGGGAACCAGCATAACGCGTGAGGAAAGCGTCACGGTTGACCACCACGGCGCGCCGTCCATCCGCCTTTTTGGGTCATTCATCGACCTCCGGTAGGGATATGGACAGCCCTGTTACAAAAGATGTAACCATCCGGTAAGGACTGATGCATCCCGCAAACAGGTCGAAAAACAGCCCTTACAGTCCCGCTGTTACAAATTCCGGAGTGGCCGCCATGCAAACCACAACCCGCCCCAACCGTGTCCTGGTCGTGGATGACGACGCCCGCATCCGCGACCTCCTTCGCCGCTATCTGGCCCAGGAGGGCTTCGAAGTCCTGCTGGCCGAAGACAGCAAGGCGCTCAACAAGCAGCTGACGCGCGAGACCGTGGACCTCATCGTCCTGGACCTCATGCTGCCCGGCGAGGACGGCCTGTCCATCTGCCGACGGCTGCGCGCTGCGGGCGACAGCACGCCCATCATCATGCTGACCGCCAAGGTCGAGGAAGTGGACCGGATCGTCGGCCTGGAGGTCGGCGCCGACGACTACCTGGCCAAGCCTTTCAACCCGCGCGAACTGCTGGCCCGCATCAACGCGGTGCTGCGCCGCCGTCCGCCGCCGGAAGCGCCGGGCGCGCCGTCCAAGGAACCGATGACGGTCCAGTTCGGCCCGTTCGAATTCGATCTGGCGCTGCGCCGCCTGGCCAAGAACGGCGATCCGGTGCCGCTGACCACCGGCGAGTTCTCGATGCTGAAGGCGCTGGTGCGTCACCCGCGCCAGCCGTTGTCGCGCGACAAGCTGGCGATGCTGGCCCGCGGCCGCGAGTTCGAGCCCTTCGACCGCAGCCTGGACGTGCAGGTCTCGCGCCTGCGCAAGCTGCTGGAAGAGGATCCGGCGCAGCCGCGCTTCATCCAGACCGTGTGGGGGGTAGGCTACGTGTTCGTTCCGGACGAGGCGGCCTGATCCCGTGGCTCCCCCGCGTCTGGCGCTGAACCTGTTCTGGCGCACGTTCGCGCTGCTGGCGCTGCTGCTGGCGGCCGGTGTGCTGGCGTGGCAGCAGACCTTCAAGGCCCTGGAGGCCGAACCCAAGGCCCTCGAAGCGGCGCAGCAGCTGGCCGGCCTGGTCAACCTGTCGCGCGTGGCGCTGTCCAGCACCGACGCGATCAACCGCGTGGCGGTGGTCAAGTCGCTGGCGCGCAGCGAGGCGGTGTCGGTCGAGGTCGCCGAAGCGACCGACCGCTGGCTCCCCTACGAGAACTCGCCCTTCGCGCAGCGTCTGCGCAAGGAGCTGGTCTCGCGGCTCGGCCCGCAGACGGTGCTCGCAAGCGGCCTGAACGGCGTGCCGGGGTTGTGGGTGAGATTCGATGTCGGCCCGGACCAGTTCTGGCTGCAGACCAATCCGGCGCCGCTGCAGGCCAACATCTCCAGCAACTGGTGGTGGATCGCGATCGCGCTGGGCGCGTCGCTGCTGGGCGCCGCGGCCATCGCGCGGCTGATCAACCAGCCGCTGCGCGCGAGCTGTCGATCGCCGCGAGCCGCATCCGCGAGGGCGAGTACGACTCGCGCCTGGACGAAAGCACGCTGACCAGCGAGATCCGCGAGGTCAACATGGGCTTCAACCGGATGGCGCGCGAGCTGGCCAAGATGGAAGAGGACCGCAGCGTGATGCTGGCGGGCATCTCGCACGACCTGCGCACGCCGCTGGCGCGGCTGCGGCTGGAAGCGGAGATGAGCGTCAACGACGAGCAGGCGCGGACCTACATCGCGCAGGACATCGATCAGCTCGACGCGATCATCAACAAGTTCATGGACTACGCGCGGCCCAGCGAGCTGCAGCTGCAGGCGCTCAACCTGCGCGAGCTGGTGGAACGCGAGGCGCAGGGCTTCCGCGACCCGCAGCAGATCCAGATCAGCGTGCGGCTGTCCGCGGCGCTGCGCATCTGGACCGACCCGACCGAGCTGGGCCGCATCCTGCTGAACCTGTTCGAGAACGCGCGCCGCTACGGCCACCACGGCGACGAGCCGACGCGCGTCGAGGTGACGGCCGAGGCCGACAGCGCCTGGGTCCTGCTGACGGTGCGCGACCACGGGCCCGGCGTGCCGCCGGACAAGCTCGCGAAGCTGACGACGCCCTTCTACCGCGGCGACACGGCGCGCACGGCGGCGACCGGCGCGGGCCTGGGCCTGGCGATCGTCGAGAAGTCGGTGCAGCGCCTGGGCGCGCAACTGCGGCTCGCGAATGCCGACGACAGCGGCTTCGTCGCGCAACTGAGGCTCAAGCGCGCGAGCGTCTGATCGCGGTCGACGTCCCCGCGGTCAACGTGCCTCACTGGGCCCGGAACAGGGCTTGAGGGTCCTGGAGGGAGCCCTCATGCCCTGTGATGGGCCGCGCTTGGCGGTGATGGGGAGTCAGTCTCCGCGCACCAGCAGGCAGACGGCGCGTGCCTCGATCGCCTTGAGTTCGCCGACGGGCCCCATCTTCTCGGCCGTCTTGGCCTTCACGTTGATCTGGCCGGGGTCGATGCCCAGCACCTCGGCGAGCCGCTGGCGCATCGCCGGGATATGCGGCGCCATCTTGGGCTGCTGCGCAATGATGGTGCCGTCGAGGTTGCCGATCACCCAGCCCAGGTCCTTCACGCGCCGGTAGGCCTCTTCGAGCAGCACCATCGAATCGGCGCCCTTGAACTCGGCGGCGGTGTCGGGGAACAGCTTGCCGATGTCGCCCAGCGCGGCCCGCGCCGAGCAGCGCGTCGGTGATCGCGTGCGCGAGCGCGTCCGCGTCCGAGTGGCCCAGCAGGCCGTGCGTGTGCGGGACCGTGATGCCGCCGAGGATCAGCGGGCGGCCGGTGACGAGCTGGTGGGTGTCCCACCCCTCGCCGATGCGGAAATTCAGGACCATGAGGATGTGGCGTTGACTGCGGGGAACAAGCGGGTCGGCGGTCGAAAAAGCAGACGCGACGGAAGGAGCGGACGGGGCAGCGCTCAGTGCGGCAGCGCGTTCGTGACGACGAGCGGACCGTTGCGGGTGACGATCATCGTGTGCTCGAACTGCGCGGACAGGTTGCCCTTGACGCCGGAGAGGGTCCAGCCGTCGGCCTCCTCGTCGACCCAGCGGCTCTTGGTCGACAGGAAGGGCTCGATGGTGATGACCATGCCTTCGGTCAGCACGCGCGTGTCGTTCGCGTCGTAATAACCGGGGATGCTCTTGGGCTCCTCGTGCAGCGAGCGGCCGACGCCGTGGCTGCAGAGGTTCTCGATGATCTTGAACTTGTGCGCCTTGGCCACGCGTTCGATTGCGTGACCGATGCGGTTGATCTTCGCCCCGGGTCTCACTTCCTTCATCGCCTGCTCCAGCGCGTACTGCGCGGCGAAGACCAGCTGCGTCTTCGTCGGCGTCGTCGGCGGGACGATGCGCGTGCCGCCGGTGTCGCCGAAGTAGCCGTTCAGCTCGGCCGAGACGTCGACGTTGACGACGTCGCCCTTCTGGATCACGCGGTCGCCGGGGATGCCGTGCGCGGCCTGCTCGTTGATCGAGATGCAGGTGGCACCGGGGAAGTTGTACATCACGCGCGGCGCGGACTTCGCGCCGAATTCCGTCAGCCAGCGCTCGCCCATCTGGTCGAGCTCGAGCGTGGTCATGCCGGGCCGGATCGCGTCCAGCATGCGGCGCAGCACGGTGGCGACGGCTTCGCCGGCGGCCTTCAGGCCCTGGATATCGTCATCGGATTCGACAGTCATGCGCGGCTCCTGAGCAGGCGTTCGGCCAACGCGAAGTCGGCGGGATAGGTGACCTTGAAGTTTTCCATGGAAGCCTCGACCAGACGCGGCGAATGGCCCAGCGCCTCGACGGCGCTGGCCTCGTCGGTGATGCCTTCCATCGGGCCGGCCAGCGCGGGCATCAGCAGGCCGAGGCGGAACATCTGCGGCGTCTGCGCGGCCCACTTGCCGCGGCGGTCGACGGTGGCGGCGACGCGCGTCGACGGCGCCGCGCCGGGATCGGTGCCCGGGCTCGCGACCATCGCGTCCTTGAGCGTGTCGGCCACGGGCAACGCGAGCAGGCCGCCGACCTCGTCGTCGTCGCAGGCATCGATCAGCGCATCGACCCATTCGGGACGGAGCAGGCAACGGGCGGCATCGTGGACGAGCACCCAGTCGTGCGGCTGGGCACCGCGTTCGCGCAAGGCCTGCAGGCCGGCGGCGACGGTGTCGGCGCGTGTCGCGCCGCCGGTCCGTGCGATCCAGCCGTGCTCGCCTTCGAAGCCGGGCACGGCGGATTCGAACTGGTCGTCGTCGGGTGAGAGCACGACCAGCGTGGCCTCGACCCGCGCGACGGCGCCGAGCGCGGCCAGCGTGTGCGCGATCAGGGCGCGGCCGGCGAGCGGGACGTACTGCTTGGGGCGGTCGGCGCCGGAGCGACTGCCGACGCCCGCGGCCGGCACCAGCGCGAAGCAGCGCGGCGTCAGGCCGATGGGGAAAGGAACTCATGGGGCGGGATTGTAGGGAGAGCGAACCATGCCGTCGCGCCGGATCGATCGGCGAAAATCGGATCTCCTGATCCTCCCTGCCCTGCATGCCGTGTTAGCCATCGCCGACATCCACCGCCGCCTGACCGCGCTCGGCGCCAACGAGGCGCACGCGGGACGCGTGCTGCGGCACTGGGTCCAGGCCCGGCCGCTGACCGAGGGCCGGCGCCAGCTGGTGCACTACCTGCCGCTGGCGGTCCGCGACGCGCTGCCGGCGCTGATGGACGAACTGCACGGGCTGGCGACGCTTGTCGAGCGCCATCCGGGCGAGGACGGCTCCGCGCGACTGCTGGTGCGGCTGCAGGACGGCCAGACGGTCGAGAGCGTGCTGCTGCCGCGCGACGGCCTGTGCGTGTCGAGCCAGGTCGGCTGCGCCGTGGGTTGCCGCTTCTGCATGACCGGCAAGGACGGGCTGCTGCGGCAGGTCACCAGCGCCGAGATCGTCGCGCAGGTGGCGCTGGCGCGTCGCGAGCGGGCGGTGAAGAAGGTCGTGTTCATGGGCATGGGCGAGCCGTCCCACAACCTGGAGGCCGTCATGGAAGCGATCGAGCTGCTCGGGCTCGAGGGCAACATCGGCCACAAGCATCTGGTGTTCTCGACGGTCGGCGACCTGCGCGCGTTCGAGCGGCTCGCCTCAGGTCCCGTGAAGCCGGCACTGGCCCTGTCGCTGCACACGACCAAGCCCGACCTGCGCCGCGAGCTGCTGCCGCGAGCGCCGCGGCTCACGCCGCGCGAGCTGGTCGAGGCCGGCGAGCGCTACGCCCGCCAGACCGGCTATCCGATCCAGTACCAGTGGACGCTGCTGGCGGGCATCAACGACGGCGAGGACGAGCTCGACGGCATCGTCGACCTGCTCAAGGGCCGGTACGGCGTGCTGAACATGATCCCGTACAACAGCGTGCCCGAGCTGCCCTACGTGCGGCCCGACTGGGATAAGGCGCGCGACATCGCCCGCCGGCTGCATCAGCGCGGCGTGCTGACGAAGCTGCGCGACTCCGCCGGACAGGATGTGGACGGCGGCTGCGGGCAGTTGCGGGCGCGCAGCCTCGATGTCCAGCCGACGTCGATGCGCGAGGCCCGTCGGTCGATTCCCATCGCCTCGGCAAACTGAGCATCAGCGCGCCTCGACGCGCATCACATCAACGCGCCTCGCTCACAACGCATAAGCGACGCTCATCCACAGCTGCGGCATCCGCGCCTTCGGCGCCGACATCGACCTCCGATGCATCGCCGTGCCGAGGCGCCATCCCGCCGTGCCGTCTGCGCTCCAGGGCCCGTGCTGCCAGCGCAAGCCGACGCCCGCGCCGGCGAGCGTGCGACCTGGGGGCAAGACGCGCGCGCGGGCGCTCGTCTCCCACGGCGTGTGGCTGAACTTCACCCGCCCGGCATCGACGAACCCGAACGGCTCCAGGGCCTTCCACCGGTATCGCAGTTCCATCTGCGCCAGGAAGCCGTGGTCGCCCGAAGCTTCGCCCAGTGGCCACGCCCGCACGCCGTGCGCGCCGCCCAGCGGAAACTTCCTAGAGGCATCCAGGTTCTTGTCCGCAATCTGCCCGCTCCCACGCAGCAGCAGTCCCCACGCGGTCCACTGCTTGAGCCATGCCAGGTCGCTCGACAACAGCAGGTATTCACCCGCCGAGCGCGCGCTCGCGGCATCCGTCGCCACCGCCGCATCGCGCAGGCGCACGTCGCCGACCTCCATCCACACACCGCCCCAGGCAGCACTGCCCGGCGACGGAACCATCGCCGCCTGCAAGCCAGTCGTCACCGCCACCGCCCGTCGCGAATCGGTGAACGCCATCGCCTTGCGCGCGTTCGACGAGTTGGACGCGTTGGACGTGGCGGATGCCTTGGACGTTGCGGATGCCTTGGACGTATTGCGCGCGTGGTCCATGCGCCGCAACTCCACGCCGATCTGCCAGCTCAACCGCCCCGTCCGCGTCGTGGTCAGCGGCACGATCACCGCCGCCCCCACTGCGTCGACCTGCCCCTGCGCGCCGGACCGCGCGAACGCCCTGCCCAGCCCGTAGTGGTGATGGCTGGCCACCACCGCTCCTCGCATGCCACGCGAGCCGAGCGGGAACTGATAGGCCGCGATGCCGTCCCAGCCCTTGGCGCCCGGCCCCGCACCCGAGGTGATCGAGACACCCGACGGGCTCGACAACGCCCGCACCTGAGATCCTGTCGACAGCGACGCGGGTGATCCGGTCGGCGGCGACGAGGGCGTCGGGGTCTGACCGAGGACCGGCGCTACGCCCGTCAGACAGGCGAGGCCAACCGCCACGGACAGCGCGTGCCGCCGGGCACCGGGAGAACACACGGATCGCCGCGACAACCGTCCGGTCGCTGGCGCCCCTTCGATGAATGAACTGTGCATGCTGGAGAAATGCTCAATGAGAGACCCCCATTCTTCGAAGCGCGGGCGTTCTCACCAATCGCCGCGGATCACCAACGCGGCGTCACCACCAGCCTCATCGCGGCACCTCGACCCCGGAATGCATCAGGAACCGCGCGCCGGGTACGCCGACTGCTCCCGGGATGCTCCGCACAACGCCCATGCGCCCCTGCGCCTCCTTGCAACTCCGCCTTCTTGCGTCCCCCTGGCGCCCCCCGTGCGTCCCCCGAGCGTCCTTTGTCGCTCCTGTCATGCCGTGTCGCGGCGGGCTCCCTACAATTCCCCCGAGCCCCTTCCCGGGGCTGTTCTCATTTGTGCGCCATGCAGCTGTCCACGATCTCCCCCGGCAAACGCTTCACCCTGCCCCGCCCCACCGGCTCCGCCGACGCGCTGCTGCTCGCCCGCTTCGCGCGGCAGCAGCAGGCCGCCGGCCGGCTGACGCTGATCGTCACCGCCGAGCCCGGCGACACGCAGCGCCTGGAGGACGAGCTCAAGTTCTTCGCGCCCGAACTGCGCGTCGCCGTCTTCCCCGACTGGGAGACCCTGCCCTATGACAGCTTCAGCCCGCACCAGGACCTGATCTCCGAACGGCTGGCCACGCTGTGGCGGCTGCTGCAGGCCAACGGGAAGCCGGTCGCCGAGCGCGACCTCGACGTCGTGCTGCTGCCCGCGACCACCGCGCTGACGCGGCTGGCGCCGCCGTCCTTCCTGGCCGCGACGACCTTCAACTTCCGCCAGAAGCAGCGCCTGGACGAGGCCGGCCTGAAGCGCCAGCTGACGCTGGGCGGCTACCAGCACGTCAGCCAGGTCGTCTCGCCCGGCGAATACGCCGTGCGCGGCGGCCTGATCGACCTCTACCCGATGGGCTCGCTGGTGCCCTACCGTGTCGACCTGTTCGGCGACGAGGTGGACTCGATCCGCGTCTTCGACCCGGACTCGCAGCGCTCGCTGTACCCGGTGCCCGAGGTCCGTCTGCTGCCCGGGCGCGAGTTCCCGATGGACGAGGCCTCGCGCAAGGCCTTCCGTGCCCGCTGGCGCGAGAAGATGGACGGCGATCCGACGAAATCGCGCATCTACAAGGACATCGACACGGGCCTGGCCACCGGCGGCATCGAGTACTACCTCCCGCTGTTCTTCGACGAGGTCGCCAGCGTGTTCGACTACGTGCCCGCCGAGGCCGGACTCGTCCTGCACGGCGAGGTGGACGAGGCGCTGCAGCGCTACTGGACCGACACGCGGGAACGCCACCGCTTCCTGCAGCACGACCCGGACCGCCCGATCCTGGCGCCCGAGGAGATCTTCCTGCGGCCCGAGGAGTTCTTCACCGCGACGCACCGCCACGCGGTGCTGGCGGTGCGGGGCCACGAGGCCGTCGACTACGCACGCCCGCTGCCCGACGTCAGCGTCGAGCGCGGCGCGCAGGAGCCGCTCGCGCGCCTGGCCGCGCACCTGAAGTCCACCGACTTCCGCGTGCTGCTGCTCGCCGAAAGCGAAGGCCGCCGCGAGAGCCTGCTGGAGCTGCTGCGCGACAACAAGATCGATCCGCCGTCGGTGAAGGACCTCGCCGAATTCGAGGCGAACAAGGACGAGCGCTTCGCGATCACCGCCGCGCCGCTGGCGGCGGGCTTCTTCTGGTTCGAACCCGACGAAGGGGCGCCAGATCCAGCTCTTCACCGAGACCGAGCTCTTCGCGACCACGCCCACCACGCGCCGCCGCCGCAAGCAGGAGCAGGTCAGCGACGTCAACGCGCTGATCAAGGACCTGTCCGAGCTGAAGGTCGGCGATCCGGTGGTGCACACCAACCACGGCATCGGCCGGTACCTCGGCCTGATCAACATCGACCTCGGCGACGGCCCCAGCGAGTTCCTGCACCTGGAGTACGCGGACAAGGCCACGCTCTACGTGCCGGTCGCGCAGCTGCACCTGATCAGCCGCTACACCGGCGTCAGCGCCGAGGAGGCGCCGCTGCACCGCCTGGGCTCGGGCCAGTGGGACAAGGCCAAACGCAAGGCCGCCGAGCAGGTCCGCGACACCGCCGCGGAGCTGCTCAACCTCTACGCCCGCCGCGCCGCGCGCGAGGGCCATGCGTTCCGCTACTCGCCGCACGACTACGAGGCCTTCGCCGCGAGCTTCGGCTTCGAGGAAACGCCGACCAGCGCGCCGCGATCCACGCCGTCATCCAGGACATGATCAGCCCCAAGCCGATGGACCGGCTGGTGTGCGGCGATGTCGGCTTCGGCAAGACCGAGGTGGCGCTGCGCGCCGCCTTCGTCGCGGTGATGGGCGGCAAGCAGGTCGCGCTGCTGGCGCCGACGACGCTGCTGGCCGAGCAGCATTACCAGAACATCGCCGACCGCTTCGGCCGCTGGCCGGTCAAGGTCGCCGAGATGAGCCGCTTCCGCTCCGCCAAGGAGATCAAGGCGGCGATGGAGGGCCTGGCCGACGGCTCGATCGACATCGTCATCGGCACGCACAAGCTGCTGTCGGCGGAGGTGAAGTTCAAGCGCCTGGGACTGCTGGTCATCGACGAGGAGCACCGCTTCGGCGTGCGCCACAAGGAAGCGATGAAGGCGATGCGCGCCGAGGTCGACGTGCTGACGCTGACCGCCACGCCGATCCCGCGCACGCTGGGCATGGCGCTGGAGGGCCTGCGCGACCTGAGCGTCATCGCCACCGCGCCGCAGCGGCGTCTGGCGATCAAGACCTTCGTGCGCAGCGAGACCAGCGGCACGATCCGCGAGGCCATCCTGCGCGAACTCAAGCGCGGCGGGCAGGTCTACTTCCTGCACAACGAGGTCGAGACGATCGAGAACCGCCGCATGAAGCTCGAGGAGCTGCTGCCGGAGGCGCGCATCGTCGTCGCGCACGGCCAGATGCCCGAGCGCGAGCTGGAACGCGTGATGCGCGAGTTCGTCGGCGGCAAGCACAACGTGCTGCTGTGCTCGACCATCATCGAGACCGGCATCGACGTGCCCAGCGCCAACACCATCGTCATCAGCCGCGCCGACAAGTTCGGCCTGGCACAGCTGCACCAGCTGCGCGGGCGCGTCGGGCGTTCGCACCACCAGGCCTATGCCTACCTGATGGTCCCGGACGTCGAGGGCCTGACCAAGCAGGCGGCGCAGCGGCTGGAGGCGATCCAGGCGATGGAAGAGCTCGGCTCGGGCTTCTACCTCGCCATGCACGACCTGGAGATCCGCGGCGCCGGCGAGGTGCTGGGCGAGCACCAGAGCGGCAACATGATGGAGATCGGTTTCCAGCTCTACAACGAGATGCTGTCGGAGGCCGTGCGCTCGCTCAAGGCCGGCCGCGAGCCGGACCTGCTCAGCCCGCTGTCGGCGACCACCGAGATCAACCTGCATGCGCCCGCGCTGCTGCCGGACGCCTACTGCGGCGACGTGCACCAGCGGCTGTCCTTGTACAAGCGGCTCGCGACCGCGGACCGCGCCGAGCAGATCGACGCGATGCTCGAGGAGATCACCGACCGCTTCGGCAAGCTGCCGGCGCAGGGACAGACCTTGTTCGACACGCACCGTCTGCGCGTGCTGGCCAAGCCCTACGGCGTGATGAAGATCGACGCGCGCCCAGCGTCATCAACATCAACTTCCGGCCCAACCCGCCGATCGATCCGATGCGGGTGATCGAGCTCGTGCAGAAGAACCGCAACATCAAGCTGGTGGGCAACGAAGAAGCTGCGCATCGACAAGGCGCTGACCGATCCGAAGGACCGCGCGCAGGCCGTGCGCGAGGTGCTGCGGCTGCTCGGCGCGCCGGTGGCGCAGGCCTGATCGCAGGTCTGCTTTGCAAGGGTGAAACGGCGGCTCCGGCCGCCGTTTTCAATGGCAATCCGGAGAAGTGACTGACCCTCACTTGAATTGCTGGAAGACGATCTGCAGGTCCACCAGTTCGAGTCAATGACCGCAGAGGAACCGCTTCCTAGACTGACGGCTTCTCAACTTCTGGGGATGCCGATGCATCAACACACGCCACTGTTACCCCTGATCGAAGCAAGCCGTCGGATCGATGCAGTCGAATCGATCGATGTCATGGCCGCCCGCCAAGCACAGGAAGACGCGGAAGACGCGGAAGAGGCGGCCTGGGATGCCGCACGCGAAGCCGAGTTCGCTGCCAAGGAGAGGGGATGCGCCTACGCGATGACTTGCTTCAGGTGCCGGCACCTGCCGCCGGACGACCGGCTGACCGATCCGGATTCGCTCATCCGCGCGATCTCCGAAAGCAAGCGCATCTCTCGCCTTATCCTGCATGCGCGCGAGGGCTGCGAGACCTGCCCGTACCTGCCGGAGAACTACGGTAAGCCGGTGCGGGCCCGGGTTCTCGGGCTGGACGACTGGGAGGACGATGCTGAAGTCGACAGGATCCGTCGCGCGCGCTTCGACGCCTGGGAGGCGCAACATGGATCGCGTTGAACCGCTCTACATGCTCGACACGAACATCATGAGCTACCTGATGGAGCGTCCCGGATCGGAACGGCTGGCTCACTGCCAGAAGCGCCTCGATTCACTCACCGGACGTGTCGCCATCAGCGTCATCGTGCAAGCCGAGATCTTCGCCGGGCTTGAGAAGAAGAACTCCAACCGCAAGGAGCTGCGCTTGCGGGAGCTGATGCGAGAGATCCGGGTCGAGTATCCGATCGAGGACTCTGGTTTTCCGACCTCTACGCTTGCATCAGGTCCGCCAGCGAGCAGCGCGGCCAACGCATCGAACAGTGCGACGCAGCCATCGCCGCGCACGCGATGGCGCTGGGCGCAACCTTGATCAGCAAGGACAAGGGCCTGGCGCGTGTGGAGGGCCTGAAGCTGGAGTCCTGGGATGTTCCTGGCATCAGTGACCGGCAGCACGCTCCTCGCGTCTCGGAGCCGGCCGCCGCATACCTCTCGCGCTTGAGCGATACCCGCTTCGGTTGGGCCGAAACGCCGACATTCTGGATGACCGGCACTCGCGGAGCGACCTACGTCGGCGCGCATGCGCGCTGAGGCTTGCCTCGGCGAGTGCGCTAAGCTCCCGCCCGTCCCCGCCGACTGATCCAAGTGATCATCGGCGGGGACCTTCCGCATTCAAGGTCCCGCGCGCCGGGCCCCATCTTCCAGGCCCGTTTCCAGGCCCGCTGCAGGTTCCGATCGCATGACCACCACGCCGTCCCCGTCGTCCACCTTCTCCCCGCTCGTCCTGCAGGGCTTCACGCCGCCGCTGGCGCTGCGCGACTTCAAGCTCGCCGCCTTCGACATGGATTCGACGCTGATCTCGATCGAGTGCATCGACGAGATCGCCGCCGCCGCGGGCCGCAAGGCCGAGGTCGCCGCGATCACCGAGGCCGCCATGCGCGGCGAGATCACCGACTTCAAGGACAGCCTGCGCCGCCGCCTCGCGCTGCTGAAGGGCGTCGGCGAGGACGCGCTGGCACAGGTGCTGCGCGAGCGGCTCAGCTTCAACCCCGGCGCGCGCGAACTCTGCGCCGCGCTGAAGGCGGCCGGCCTGAAGCTGGTGCTGGTCTCCGGCGGCTTCACCTACTTCACCCGCTTCGTCGCCGCCGAGCTGGGCATGGACTTCGTCCGCAGCAACGAGCTGGAGATCGTCGACGGCCGGCTGACCGGCGCCCTCGTGATGCAGGACTGGGGCGACATCTGCGACGGCGAGGAGAAGCGCCGCATGATGCTGGCCTGCGCCGGGCACATCGGCGCGACCTCCGCGCAGTGCGTCGCCGTCGGCGACGGCGCCAACGACCTGCCGATGATGGGCGCCGCCGGGCTCTCGGTCGCCTATCACGCCAAGCCCAAGGTCCGCGAGCAGGCCATGGTCGCGATCAACGACGGCGGCCTCGACCGGTTGCTGACAGTGTTGCGCTGAGGTTCTTGCCGACCGGCGTCGAGCCTGCGATGCTCCCGGCAAACAGGGAGCAGCGATGCGAGAACAGCACGCGACAAGGACGGACGAGCAGGCCGACATCGATCACCTGCAGCGCGACGTGCTGGAAGCCGTCGCGCTCGGCCGCCCGCTGGCGGCGGTGATGGACCTGCTGTGCCGCGCCGTGGAGGCGCTGGCACCGGAGGTGATCTGCTCCGTGCTGGCGGTGGACGAGGACGGTCGCGTGCACCCGCTGGCCGCCCCCCAGCCTGCCGACCACCTTCAGCGGCGCGCTGGAAGGCTTCATGATCGGTCCGCAGGCCGGCTCCTGCGGCACCGCCGCCTGGCGCCGCCAGCCGGTCGAGGTCACCGACATCGCCAACGACCCGCTGTGGGCCGACTTCCGCGAGCTCGCGCTGCCGCACGGGCTGCATGCCTGCTGGTCCACCCCCATCCTGCTGGGCGCCGACCAGGTCGTCGCCACCTTCGCGCTGTACTACCGCGAACCGCGCGGCGCGGCGCCCTTCCACCGCCGCATGGTGCAGGCCTGCACGCAGCTGTGCCAGATCGCGTTCATGCACGACCGACACCAGCGCGAGATCGAGCGCCTGGCCTACTTCGACGGCGTCACCGGCCTGCCCAACCGTACCCTGCTGGCCGACCGCGCCCGGCAGACGCTGATGCAGGCCTCGCGCACCGAGGCGCCGGCCGCGCTGCTGCTGCTCGACATCGACCGCTTCAAGACCGTCAACGATTCGCTGGGCCATGCCGTCGGCGACCAGGTGCTGAAACACATCTCCGAGCGGCTGCTGGGCGCGCTGCGCGACAGCGACACCCTGGCGCGCCTGGGCGGCGACGAGTTCGTCGCGCTGCTGCCGGGCTGCTCGGCGGACGACGCGATGCATGTGGCCGGCAAGCTGCGCGCGGTGCTCGAGGCCCCGATCCCGCTCGCCGGCAGTCATGCGCGCGTGCAGATGACGGCCAGCATCGGCGTCTGCGCCTATCCGCGGGACGGGCTCGACCTCGACCAGCTGCTGAAGAACGCCGACATCGCGATGTACGAAGCCAAACGCGCCGGCCGTGACTGCGCGGCGCTTCTTCCTGCACGCGATGAACCAGGCGCTGGACGAGCGGCTCGACATCGAGGCCGCGCTGCGTCACGCGCTGTCCCACCAGCTGCTGCAGCTGCACTTCCAACCCAAGGTCCGGTTGACCGACCGCGCGCTGGTGGGCGTCGAAGCGCTGCTGCGCTGGCACGACGCCGAACGCGGCTGGGTGTCGCCGGACCGCTTCATCCCGGTCGCCGAGGAGAGCGGCCTGATCAATGCGCTGGACGCCTGGGTGCTCGCGCAAGCCTGCGCGCAGCTGGCACGCTGGCGAGCCGAGGGGATCGCCGTGCCGGGCGTGTCGGTCAACGTCTCGCCGCAGCGTTTCCATCAGGACGACGTCGCCGCCCATGCGCGGGCGCTGCTCGCGAAGCACGGACTGGCGGCGAGCGATCTGACGCTGGAGGTCACCGAGCGGTTGATGCTCGACGACACCAGCCGCCCCCCGCGAGCAACTGCAGCAGTTGCACGAGATGGGCGTCGGCGTGTCCGTCGACGACTTCGGCACCGGTTATTCAAGCCTGAGCTACCTGAAGCGCCTGCCGGTGACCGAGCTGAAGCTCGACAAGAGTTTCGTGCGAGACCTGGAGCAGGACGCTGACGATCGCGCGTTGTCGAGCGCGGTGATCGGCATCGGGCGTTCGCTCGGACTGACCGTGGTCGCGGAAGGCGTGGAGACCGAGGGGCAGCGCGCCGTCCTCGTCGCGATGGGCTGCGACGCGGCGCAGGGCTGGCTGTTCGGCAGACCGATGGCAGCGGAGGCGCTGGCCGGCTGGATCGCCGCCCAGGGGTGAGATCCGGGCCCGGCGCAGGCCTCGCTCAGCCGGCCGCGTGCACGGCCTTGGGCGTGACGACGATGCCGTCCTCGTCGGCGTAGAGCCAATCGCCTGGACGGATCCAGACGCCCTCGATCTGGACGGGCAGGTCCGCGAGGCCCTGCTCGCGGCGCTCGGTCGGCATCGGCACATGGCCTAGCGCGAAGATGCCGACGGCCGCCGCGCGCAGCTCCTCGAGGTCGCGCACCGCGCCATGGACCAGCACGCCGGCCCAGCCGTTCTTCGCCGCGCTGACGGCGAGGTTGCCGCCCAGCAGCGACCGCCGCAATGAACCGCCGCCGTCGACCACGAGCACGCGTCCGGCGCCGAAGCTCTCGACGGCCGCCTTGACTTGCGAGTTGTCGTCCAGGCATCTCACCGTGGCCACCGGGCCCGCGAAGCGCGGATGGCCGCCGTAGCTGCGATACAGGCTGCCCGGCAGCCAGCGCGTGTCGCCGCTGGTGTCGGCCTTCAGCGAGTCGCAGAGATCGCAGGTCGAGAAACGGATCGCGGCGCGGGTCGCGGCGCTGGGACTGGTCATCGGGTCACTCCTCCGGGTCGTTCAGGATCTCGATGCGTTGGCCGTTGAACTCGACCACCTGGCCGGCGCGGATCTTGGCGGTCTTGCGCAGATCGACCTGACCGTCGACGCGCACCTGGCCCTCGGAGATGAAGTGCCGGGCCTCGCCGCCGCTGCTGGCCAGCGAGGTGGCCTTGAGCAGCTTGTCGAGTTCGATGTATTCGCCGCGCAGGGCGAAGGGGATGGCGGAAGCAGTCATGGCGTGATTTTCCGTCATCCGGCCTTCCGCTTCAGCGCCGCCTCGCGGATGCTGCTGAGCGTCGCGCGGCTGGTGGAGATCTCGACCGGCAGCTTCAGGTGGATCAGCGTCGGGACCTGCGCCGAGAGGGCCTGCCGCAGCGCGGGCTCGACGTCCTCGGTGCGGGCCGCGCTGAACGCGAGCCAGCCGTAGGCGCGGGCGAGCGCGGCGAAGTCCGGGTTGTGCAGGTCGCTGCCGCTGACGCGGCCGGGATACTCGCGCTCCTGGTGCATGCGGATCGTGCCGTAGCTGCCGTTGTCGACCACGAGACAGATCAATCGCCGCGCGCCATGGGCCATCGCGGTGGACATCTCCTGGCCGGTCATCAGGAAGTCGCCGTCGCCGGCAATGTTGACGACCCAGCGCTCGCGCTGCAGCAGCGCCGCCGCGACGGCGGCCGGGAAGCCGTAGCCCATCGCGCCGCTGGTCGGCGCCAGCTGCGTGCGGCCGCCCTGATGCAGCGCCGTGTAGCGATGGAAGCGATGCAGCCAGCCGCTGTAGTTGCCCGCGCCGTTCGTGAAGATGGTCTCCGCGGGCAGCAGCCGGTCCAGCAGATGCATGACCTCGGCCAGGTCCATCGGGCCGACCGGCAGCGCCTGCTGGTTGCGCTGGTAGTCGGCATGCGCGTCGCGCGACCACTGCAACCACGGCAGCTCTTCGACGTCGGCGGGCGGGCGCAGCTGCTGCAGCGCCAGCGCGGCGCCGCTCATGCTGGCCTGGATCATCTGGTCGGCCGCGTAGACGCGGCCCAGTTCCTCCGCCCCGGCATGGATGTGCACCAGTTGCTGGGCAGGCCGCGGTGCCTTCAGCAGCGTGTAGCCGCCGGTGGTCATCTCGCCCAGGCGCGGGCCGATGGCGATGATGAGGTCCGCCTCGCCGATGCGTTTGGCGAGCGCCGGATTGATGCCGATGCCGACGTCGCCCGCGTACAGCGGATCGCGGTTGTCGTAGAGGTCCTGGAAGCGGAACGCGCAGCCGACCGGCAGCTGCCAGGCGTGCGCGAAGTCCTGCAGCGCGGCGCAGGCCTCGGCGGTCCAGCCGCCGCCGCCGGCGATGACGAACGGCCGCTGCGCGCCTTCGAGCCGCGCCTGCAGTTCGACCAGGTCCGCCGGTGCCGGCCACGCGACGGCGGGCTTGGCGCGGGGAAGCACCGGCGCGTCGGTGAGCTGCGTGAGCATGTCCTCGGGCAGCACGAGGACGACCGGACCGGGGCGTCCCTGCATGGCGGTGTGGAAGGCCCGCGCGACGTATTCCGGCAGGCGATGCGGGTCCTGCACCTCGCCGACCCATTTCGCCATGCCCAGCGTGCCCGGGCCGAACATCTGGCGGTAGTCGACTTCCTGGAAGGCTTCGCGATCGCGCTGATCGGAGGCCACCTGCCCGATGAACAGGATCATCGGCGTCGAGTCCTGGAAGGCCGTGTGCAGCCCGATGCTGGCGTTGGTGGCGCCGGGTCCGCGGGTCACGAAGCACACGCCGGGCGACCGGTCAGCTTGCCCTGGGCATCGGCCATGAAGGCCGCACCGCCCTCCTGCCGGCAGCCGATGAAGCGGATGCGCTCGCGGTGCTCATGGAAGCCGTCGAGGACCGCGAGGTAGCTCTCGCCTGGAACTCCGAAGACCTCCGTGATCCCTTGCTCGATCAGGGCCTCGACGAGGACGTGCCCGGCGGGGCGGCTGACGGTGCGGTGCTGATCCATGACGGACGACTGTAGCGAGCGGCCCCGCCATTGCAAGCGGGTGGGATGTCCCCTGTTGCGGCGCGGATGCGGGTTGCGAAATCCAGGGCTTCGGGGTCAAGTGTTGCCCGGGCTATTTCCTGGGTTCGAACACGCGTTCCAGCGCGTTGGCGAAGCTGTCCGCGACCGTGGTGAAGACCGTGTCGGGCAAGGGCTCCCGCTTCGGCGATGCCGCCCGCAGGATGGCGATCAGCAGCACCGTCGGGACAGAGAACAGCGCGAGCATGACGCCGGCAAAACCGTGCAAGGAATCATCGCCAAGCCTCGGCGAGACGCACTCCACCACGCGCGAGATCGTAGCGGTCACCTCCGACAGGGGCTCGCAATTGAAGGGCCAGATGGCCATCCATTTGAGAATGACCAGGACGCCCACCAGATAGAGGGCACACGCCACGGTCAGCCCTCCGTAGGTGCCCGCCCGCTTGATCTTGAAGTCCAGCAGTTCATCAATGAAGTCAGTGGATTCCTCGCCCGGTGGGGGATCGAATGGAACATCGATCGGCGGCACGGTGGTCAACATGGGACGAGGCTGTTCGTTCATTGCAGCTTCCCACGATAGAACTGCCGGAGCCGGTCATCAGGAATCACCGCCTGCTTCGCCTCACGGGTCTGCTCCCAAGCGCCTCCGCGCTCATGCCCCAGTGCCGAGAGCTGATCAGCGCTGAGGTGCCCATAGCGATCCATCACCTGATCAAGCACGTCCCAGAAGGCCTCGTCCTCAAATGCGGGCATCAGCGTGACGTAAGCGTTCCGTCCTTCGTCGACCGTCTTGAGAAACGCCGTGATCGGTCGACCCTGTTGCGGGCGAAGTCGATGGAATAGCGAATCGAACACCGGGCCGTACCGCCATGCCTCTGGCCGCTCTTCCACCACCGGTGCATCGTGAAGCGCCAAGCTCCACGCGTGAGTGAAGAAGACCAACTTCTGCAGCTTCAAGTGATTGACGAAGATCCTGCGCTGCTTGGCGCGGTGAAGCACGGCATTTGCAACGATCGCGGGGGAATACGGCATGGTCGGGAACCTCCAGAGCCAATGACTCTAGATCCGCTGCATGCCGATGCAAACGAAGGTCGCCGCACTGTTGCGTCCGCGACGCGATGCAAGTTTCAGGACCTACCTCGATCGCTAGACAGACCTCGAATGACCACTCATCCCAGTCATCCGGCACCCCGCAATGACTTCCCCCTGAGGGGTGTCAGCGCTTCCCTTGCCGCACCAGGCTGGCCGCACCGATACCGAGCAGCAGCGCGAACGACGCGCCGAAGAACACCGCGTTGTTCCAGTGCCGGTCCATCAGCGCGCCGAAGATCGGCGCCGCGACGGCGAAGCCGGTGTCCAGGCCGGAGTACACCGTGCCGTACACGCGCCCCGTCGCTCCGGGGGGCGCCGCGCGCTTGATCAGCATGTCGCGCGACGGGCCTGCGAGGCCCGTGCCGAAGCCTGCCGTCGCCGCCGCAATCAACGCTGCCGTCGCCGGCAGCCAGCCCGTCGCCGTCAACGCCAGCAGCGCCGCGGCGACGAACATCGCGCCGGCGATGTTGCGCTCCAGGTTCTGCGACTTCGCCACCAGGAAGCCGCCGACGATCATCCCCGCCGCGCCGGCCAGCATGTAGCCGGTCACGACGAACGCGGTGCTCGCCAGGCTCACGCCGTACATCGCCGACAGCGCCGGCGACGCGAAGCTCTGGATCGCGCTCAGCGCGGAGGTCGTGAAGAAGAAGAACGAGAAGCACAGCCACACCGACGGCAGCTTCAGGAAGGCCATCGGATGCTCGTCGACGGGCGCCTTGGCCGCGCCGGCCTTCTCATGGCCCCACGAGCCCTGCGTGTCGTCGATCGCGTCGCGCTTGAAGACCAGCAGCGCGATCACGAACAGCGCCCACGCCGCCGTCGCCACGTAGCCCAGACGCCACTGGCCGGTCGCCTCGTGCATCGAGATCAGCAGCACCGGCGCCACGGCCCAGCCGAGGTTGCCCGTGATGCCGTGCACCGAGAACGCATGCCCCAGCCGCTGCTGCGACACCCGCTTGTTCAGGATCGTGAAGTCCACCGGGTGGAAGGGCGAGTTGCCCAGCCCCGCCAGCGCAGCGGCCAGCGCCAGCCCGACGAAGCTCTGGGCCGTGCCCGCCGCCAGCGACGCCAGCACGAAACAGCCCAGCGCCGCGAACAGCACCGGGCGCGCCCCCGTCCTGTCGACCAGGAAGCCCGACAGCGCCTGCCCCACGCCCGAGATCACGAAGAAGATCGTCACCAGCAGGCCGAGTTCGGAATAACTCAGCCCGAACTCCCGCATGAACACCGGGAACAGCGGCGGCAGCAGCATGTGGAAGAAGTGCGAGGTGCCGTGGGCCAGACCGATCAGGCTGATGGTCTGGATGTCTCGTTGCCTGCTCTGTGCGGCGCTCTGTTCGGGGCTCGGCGACAGGCCGGCCGCGTCGGCGGTGGTGGTGGCGGTGTTCATGAACGGAATGGTGACAGGGCCTTTACGTCGGAATTACGATAGCCGGACAAGTTCTGTCGAGTTTCCGCCATGGATCATCCGACCCCTCCTTCGCACCTTCCTTCGGCCTCTCCTTCGGCCTCTCCTTCAACCGCTCGTCCGACGCCGCACCCCACCCCGACCCTCACCCGTCGCACCAGCCTGCCGCCGCTCGATCCGCGCCCGCTATGCGCCCAGCGCCGTGCGCCCGGTGCGGGCCAAGTCGCGCAGCCTGGACGGGTTCATGGACATCCAGGCCCACCACCACACCTGGGGCCAGTTCGTCTTCTCGGTGACCGGCGTCGTGCGCGTCAGCACCGACCGCGCCACCTTCCTGGTCCCGCCCTCGCGCGGCGTCTGGATCCCCGCCGGCGTGGTCCATGCGGTGACCGCCGTCGAGCGCTGCGAGCTGCGCACGCTCTACCTGCTGGATCCGCCCGACGACGGCGAGATCTGGGCCGAGAACCGCGTCCTCGAGGTCTCCCCGCTGCTGCGGGAGCTGGCGGTGCAGCTCGCGCGGGACGAGATCGAGCCCGCTGGAACCGTGGCCGAGGTCGTGGCCGATCGCGAGGGCTGGATCGGCAAGCTGATCCTCGACGAGATCCGCCGCGCGCCCAGCCTGCAGCTCGGCGTCGCGCTGCCGACCGACAAGCGCCTGCGCCGCCTCTGCGAGGCCGTGCTGGCCGAGCCGATGCGCCATGCCAGCCTGGACGACTGGGCGGCGGAAGTCGGCGCGAGCGCGCGCACCGTCTCCCGCCTCTTCCGCCAGGAGCTGGGCAGCAGCTACGCGCAATGGCGCCAGCAGGCGCTGCTGGCCGAGGCGCTGCGGCTGGCGGCGCATCGCAAGCCGATGCAGGTCATCGCCGCGGAGCTCGGCTACGCCAGCGCCAGCGCCTTCACCGCGATGGTCACAAGGACGGTCGGCATGCCGCCGAGCCGGTTTTTCGGCCAGACCTAGAATTCCTCCCCTATGGAACAGGTTCTCTACGACTTCGCCCGCCAGGACGCGGACGGCGCCACCTGCACCGCCCATGCGTGGGCCAAGGTGCCGGCACCGTTGACGCCCAGCCAGCGCTCGCAACTCAAGGCGCGTGCCGCCGAACTGCTCAAGGCCAAGGGGGCGGTGCTCGTCGCCCACTACTACGTCGACGGCGACCTGCAGGACCTTGCGCAGGAAAGCGGCGGCATCGTGTCCGATTCGCTGGAGATGGCGCGCTTCGGCCGCGACCACGCGGCGCAGACGCTGGTGGTCGCCGGCGTGAAGTTCATGGGCGAAAGCGCCAAGATCCTCAGCCCCGAGAAGCGCGTGCTGATGCCCGACCTGGACGCGACCTGCTCGCTGGACCTGGGCTGCCCAGCCGAGGACTTCGCCGCCTTCTGCGACGCGCATCCCGACCGCACCGTCGTCGTCTACGCCAACACTAGCGCCGCGGTGAAGGCGCGCGCGGACTGGATGGTCACCAGCTCCTGTGCGCTGGAGATCGTCAGCGAACTCAAGGCCCGCGGCGAGAAGATCCTGTGGGCGCCCGACCGCCACCTCGGCCGCTACATCCAGGAGCAGACCGGCGCCGACATGCTGATGTGGAACGGGGCCTGCATCGTCCACGACGAGTTCAAGGGCCTGGAACTGGAGCTGCTGCGCGAGCAGCACCCCGACGCGATGATCCTGGTCCACCCGGAGTCGCCGGCCTCGGTGGTCGCGCAGGCGGACGTCGTGGGATCGACCTCCGCGCTGATCAAGGCCGTGGTCGAGGGCACGGCGCGCGAATACGTCGTCGCCACCGACAACGGCATCCTGCATGCGATGCGGCAGATGGCGCCGGGCAAGGTCCTGATCGAGGCGCCGACGGCGGGCAACAGCGCGACCTGCAAGAGCTGCGCGCACTGCCCCTGGATGGCGATGAACGGCCTGCAGGGCCTGGTCGATTGCCTGGAGCGCGGCACCGGCGAGATCTTCGTCGAAGAGACGATCCGGGTCGAAGCGAAGTCGTGCATCGACCGCATGCTGGACTTCACCGCGAAGCTCAAGGCGAAGAAGGCGGCGGAAGCGGGCGCGATGGTGCCGGGCATCGGCGCGGCCTGATCGCACTTCGGCGGCCGCTGGCCCTCACGCCTGCCCTCTCCCGCAAGCGGGAGGAGGCGTCTCGTGAGGGCGTCGCTGAGTGCGCCCCGCGTGAACGAGTGTCACCGGGGGCTTTCCATCTGCGCGGGGGGCGGCCTATGCTGTGGCCATCCCAGTTGCCCACGGCAGGACGTGCTCATGGACTTCACCTCGCTCTACAACCATCACGAACGCGAAGTGTTTGCCGCGGTGATGGAGAACGCTCCGCAGTTCCCCGAGATCCACCGTGAAGCCGAATTGCTGGCCGACGTGGCCTGCGTCGCGCTGAACCGGCTGCCTCCGCGCTACATCCGCCATGCGGTGGACTACTCGTTCTACCTGACCGAGCAGGAGCGGCTGGACGTGGATGCCGCGATCAAGGAAGCGGTCAGCTACGCCTTCAACTTCGTGCAAGCGCGCAGCGTGCTGCGCACGAAGCAGCGATAGATCAGCGCGTATTGCCGTTGCGCACCAGCACCGTCGGCAAGCTCGCCGGCAGCGTGCGCGGGTAGTCGCGGCTGTAGTGCAGCCCGCGGCTTTCGTGCCGCAGCAGCGCCGAACGCACGATGAGTTCCGCGCAATCGACCAGGTTGCGCAACTCCAGCAGGTCGCGGCTGACGCGGAAGTTGGCGTAGTAGTCGTCGATCTCCGCGCGCAGCAGGTCGATGCGATGCAGGGCGCGCTCCAGGCGCTTGGTCGTGCGCACGATGCCGACGTAGTTCCACATCAGCGAACGCAGCTCGTCCCAGTTGTGGGCGATGACGACCTGTTCGTCCGCGTCCTCGACCTGGCTTTCGTCCCAGGCCGGCAGCGGCGCCGGAGGGAGCACCTCCTGCGCCAGGATGTCGGACGCGCAGCCCTGGCCGAGCACGACGCATTCCAGCAGCGAGTTGCTCGCCAGCCGGTTGGCGCCGTGCAGGCCGGTGTGGGCGGTCTCGCCGACCGCGTAGAGGCCGGGCAGGTCGGCGCGGCCCTGCAGGTCGGACACCACGCCGCCGCAGGTGAAGTGCACCGCCGGCACCACCGGGATCGGCTGGCGCGCGATGTCGATGCCCAGCGCGAGGCAACGCGCATGGACGGTCGGGAAGTGTTCCTTCAGGAAGTCCTCGCCGAGGTGCGTGGCGTCGAGCCACACGTGGTCGAGGCCGTGCTTCTTCATCTCGAAGTCGATCGCGCGGGCGACCACGTCGCGCGGTGCGAGTTCGAGCCGCTCATCGTGCGCGGCCATGAAGCGCGTCCCGTCCGGCAGCTTCAGGTGGCCGCCCTCCCCGCGCAGCGCCTCGGTGATCAGGAAGCTGCGTTCCTGCGGGTGGTACAGGCAGGTCGGGTGGAACTGGATGAACTCCATGTTGGCGATGCGGCAGCCCGCGCGCCACGCCATCGCGATGCCGTCGCCGGTGGAGGTGTCCGGATTGGTCGTGTAGCGGTAGACCTTGCCGGCGCCGCCGGTGGCCATCACCACGGCGCGCGCCGCGATCGCGTCGACGCGCTGGGCGTCCATGTCGAGCGCGTAGATGCCGTAGCAGCGGGACGGCTCGTCGCGCTGCACATGCCGCGAGGTGATCAGGTCCAGCGCCATCCAGCGCTGGCGCAGCTCGATGTTGGGATGGGCCTGCGCCTTGGCCAGCAGCGCGTCGTGGATGGCCTTGCCGGTGGCGTCCGCGGCGTGGGCGATGCGGCGCACCGCGTGGCCGCCCTCGCGGGTCAGGTGCAGCCCGAGCGGCCCCTGCTCATCGAGCGTGAAGGGCACGCCCTGCTCGACCAGCCAGCCGACGGCATCGGCGCTGCGTTCGGCGATGTAGCGGGCGGTGGCCTCGTCGACCAGACCGGCGCCGGCTTCCTGCGTGTCGCGGACGTGGCTCTCGATGCTGTCGTCCGAGCCGAGCACCCCGACGATCCCGCCCTGCGCCCAGGCGGTGGCGGCCTCGTTGAGTTCGCGCTTGGCCAGCACGATCACCGGCACGCGGTCGGCGAGGTGAAGCGCCACGGTCAATCCGGCCAGGCCGGCACCCACGATCACCACCGGCGCCAGCGCGGCGTCGGTCCGAACAGCTGCTGTCATCGTCATCGCCCGGTCATCGGGGCGTCATCGCTTGGGAGTGGGGATTCTGAGCATCGGACCGTGGCGCGCCCCCGCCGCGCCGAAGCAGCGAGGGCGGCAGGCGCTCGTGCTTGTTCCAGTTCGCGCGGAAGGCCTGCACGCTGCCGTAGCCGCAGGTGGCCGCGATGTTCTCCAGCGACAGCCGTGAACTGGTCATCAGCCGGCGAGCCAGGTCCATGCGCAGCGCGATCTGGTACTGCTTGATGCTGACGCCGGTCTCGGCGAGGAACAGCCGGGCCAGATGGCGTTCGCTCAGGCCGGCCTGAGCGGCCAGTTCGTCGATCGTGACGCGACCACCCAGTTGTGTCGCGATCGCATCCTGGACCGCATGGATGCGCTGGTTGCCGTGGGCGCGGTAACGCGTCGCGGCGGACAGTTCGGGGTCGGCGCCGAAGCGGCGGAAGTTCACCACGTTCTCGCGCGCGACCTGGATGGCGACGTCCTCGCCGAAGGCCTGCGCCACCAGGTGCAGCGCCAGGTCGATGCCGGAGGTGACCCCGGCGGACGTGAGCAGGTCCCCGTCCTCGACGAACACGCGGTTCTCGAGCACCGTCGTCTTCGGACTGGCCGCGCGCAGTCGGGCGATGAAGCGGTGATGCGTGGTGCACAGGCGGCCGTCGAGCAGGCCGGCATCGGCCAGCAGGAAGGTGCCGGTGCAGACGCCGCAGATCCGCAGCCCGTCCGGCCGGTCGCGGCCCAGTTGCGCCAGCCAGTCCACGGCCTTGCGCCAGGCCGACGAGCGCATCAGCGCCGGCGTCAGCTTGCTGCCGACGATGAACAGCACCGAGTCCGGCGGCAGGGTGTGCGGCAGCGGGCGGATGTCGGTCAGCGTCAGCGGCTGGAAGGCGCCGACCGAGACCTCCGGCCCGATGCAACGCACATCGACCGTGCCGGCGCCGATCTCGCCGATCGAATGGATGACTTGCAGCGGGCCCGCCAGGTCCAGCACATGCGCCGACGGGATCATCAGGAAGTGGACGCTCTTCATCGCCGAAAAAGTTCCTCAGGACTTATCCCCTCCCATCATGTCTGGTTTCTTGCCGTTCTGAGCGCGTTTGTTGCCGCGTCGGCCGCGGAGGCGTCGCTAATCTGCCCCTCCCGATCAATCGCGAAGGAGACCGCCCGTGAAGTCAGAGCCATCGTTCATTGCCCGTTACGACTGGATCGATCGGATCGACGATCGACTCGCCGGGCAGCTTGTCGAACTCGTCAACAGCACCGTGGCCGACGGCGGCATGCTGGGCTTCGAGCGGGCGCTGACGCCGCATCAGGAAGTCCAGTTTGTTGCCGCCCTGCGCGTGGGCATCGCCTCGGGCCGGACCCACCTGTTGATGGGACGCGTCGACGCGCGACCGGCCTTCATGGCGCTGCTGCATCTCAACGGCATGGCCACCTGCCGTCACCGCGCGGAACTGGCCAAGGGCGTGGTGCACCCGGACTTCCGCGGCCTGCGCTTCGTGCAGCTCGCGCTGCGCGAGATCACGCGCCGCGCCGAACAGCTGGACGTCGAGCAGCTGGTGCTCGACGTGCGCGAGAACACCCGCGCCCACCACCTCTGGCAGTTCTTCGGCTTCGAGACCTATGGCGTCCTGGAGGACTACGCCCGCGTCGGCGACGCGGTCCATCGGGGCCATTTCATGGCGCAGGCGGTTCAGGCATTGCGCCGTCGCGTCGATGCCCCCGCCGCCCTTTGATCCCGCACAGGAGTCCCCCATGCCGCAATCCAAGGCCGCCTTCAAGGAACAGCTGCGATCGCTGCTGCACAGCCATCTGACGATGGCGCATCCCCTGTTCGACCGCCTGATGAATCCTGACGGGAAGGACATCGTGCTGCTGCGCCAGGTGGCGCTGCAGGGCTATCAGCTGACGAAGCACTTCCTGGGCTACGTCGAGCACCTGTTCTTCCACTGCCCGCTGCCGACGTTCAAGCGCGCGCTGCTGATCAACCTGTACGAGGAGGAAACCGGCCGGCTCTCCAGGACCGACAACCACGTGGTGCTGATGCAGAACTTCCTCCGTGCGCTGGGCATCGGCGATGAGGAGCGCGACGCCGCGCGTCCGCTGCCCGCGACGCAGGACCTGATCGACTACCGGCTGTACGCGGTGCGAGGCCGCGGCAGCTATCACATCGCCGCCGCCGCCGTGATGATCGCCAGCGAAGGCCAGAACCTGGAGCTCAAGGCCGGCGAAGCGCGCCACGAACTGCTGGGCAAGGTTTACGGATTGACGGAGGAGGACCTGTTGTTCTTCTCCGTCCACCAGGCCGAGGATGTCGGCCATGTCGAACAGGGCTTGAACCTGGTCGCCGAGCTGTGCGACACCGACCGGCTGCAGCAGGAAGCGCTGCACGCGGTCGATCACACCTGCCGCCTGTTCTACACGATGTACGACGGCATGTACCGCGCCTACTGCCTTCCGGCCACGCGCCGCGGCATCCCGGGGCTGGTCGCATGAAGCCGGCAACGCCTTCCCGGCCGCTGGTCTACGCCCTCGTGGCGGTGGGCTTCCTGGTGATGTTCTTCTCCACCAGCATCAAGAGCCTCTACCAGGTCTACTTCGCCGACCTGGCGACCCACTTCGGGCGCGGCCGTTCCGACTTCGCCTGGTCGGGCGCCGTGTTCATGCTGGTCACCGGGCTGGCATCGCCGCTGGTGGGGTGGCTGAGCGATCGCCACGGGCCGTTGCGCACCGTGGTGATCGGCTGTCTGGCCGCCGGTGTCGCGCTCGCGGGCACCAGTCTGTTCGACCGGTCGATCCCGGTCTTCGTCCTCGGCTACGGGCTGTTCGCGGCCTTCGGCCTGGCGGCCATGACCTACGTGCCGATGGGCGTGCTGGTCGATCGCCTCTTCGAGCAGAAGAAATCCGGCCTGGCCTTCGCGGTGGTCACCAACGGCACCTCGATCAGCTTCATCGTGCTGTCGCCGTTCTGGCTGTGGCTGGCGCCGAAGGCGACGTGGAGACCACCTTCCTGCTGACGGGCGCCTTCCTCGCGCTGCCGCTCGCCGGTCTGGCGTGGTTCGCCGCGGCGAAGTCGAAGTCGGCCGGCCTGGATGCCGCCAACGCCGCTTCCGAAGCGGACGAGCCGACGGTGACGGCGAAGGCGCCCCCCACCCCGCGCCTGGTCCCTGCTGCGGCGCGACAGCGGCTTCCATGCCCTGGCGATCGGCTTCATGGGCTGCGGCGCGAGCATGGCCTTCATCGATGTCCATCTGGTCGCGTTCTGGCAGGACCATTCGACGCCGCGCGCGCTGATGGGCGTCAGCCTGAGCCTGCTCGGCGTGCTGGAGCTGATCAGCGGCTTGCTGACCGGCTGGCTGGCGATGCGGCTGCCCAAGCGCACGCTGCTGGGCGCGTTCTACGTGCTGCGGTCCTGCGCCGTGCTGCTCCTGCTCGGAGCGTCGGAAGACCTTCGCACGCTGGGCTTCGCCGTCGTGTTCGGCGCGACCTACCTGGGCACGGTGGTGCTGACGTCGATGTTCTGCCTGGCGCGCTACGGTCCGGCGATCAAGGGACGGGCCTTCGGCTACCTGTTCCTGGCGCACCAGTTCGGCGGCTTCGCTTCGGTGCAGCTGGGCGCGCTCAGCCACGACCTGTGGGGCAGCTACCAGCCCTACATCGTCGGGTTGGCAGGCCTGACGGCACTGGGCGGTGTGACGAGCTGGCTGTTCCTGCGCGATCCGGACGTCGACACCGCCCCGCCTCCGGGACTGCAAGCCCGGCCCTCCGCCTGACACGTCGCCGCCCGTCGGCCACGGCCCCACCGACACGCCTTCGAGAGGAAGCTGCCTTGGATCACCAATCCTTCACCAACGCCGTCCGCACCGGCCAGTTCCAGGACCTCAGCGACGCGCACTGCGAGCCGGTCGCCATCACCTCGGCCTATGTCTTCGCCTCGGCGGCGGACGCGGCGCGCAAGTTCAGCGGCGTGGCCGCGGGCAACGTGTACTCGCGCTTCTCCAACCCGACCGTTCAGGCGCTCGAGCGACGCATCGCGGCGATGGAGCGCGCGGAGGCGGCGGTCGCCTTCTCGTCGGGCATGGCGGCGATCGTGGCCATGGCGCAGGCGTGGGTGGCGACCGGCAGGAACATCGTCTGTTCCCGCGATGTCTTCGGCACGACCCTCATGGCCTTCCGCCATCACTTCGGCAGACTGGGCGTCGACGTGCGCGTCGTCGACCTGACCGACCTGGCGCAATGGGACGCCGCGATCGACGATCGCACCGCCTTCGCGTTCATGGAGACGCCGTCCAACCCGCTGCAGAACGTGGGAGACATCGAGGCCGTCTCCCTGCTCGCCCATGCGCGCGGCGCGCTGCTGGCGGTGGACAACTCGCTGCTCACGCCGTACCAGCAGAATCCCTTGCGGCTGGGCGCCGACATCGTCATCCATTCCGCGGGCAAGTACATGGACGGTCACGGCCGCGTGGTGGCGGGTGTCGCGGTCGGCGCCGAGCGGCTGATGGCCGACCTGCGCGGCGTGCTGCGCGTGACCGGCGCCTCGTTGGGCGCGATGGACGCGTGGCTGCTGCTCAAGAGCCTGGAGACCTTGCATCTGCGCATGGCGGCGATCTCCGCCAACGCGATGCAGCTGGCGCGCTGGCTGAAGGCGTCCCCGAAAGTCGCCGCCGTGGTCTACACCGGCCTGGCGACACACCCGCAGCATGCGCTGGCGGCGACGCAGCAGTCGGGCTTCGGCGGCGTGGTGGGTTTCCGCGTCCCGGGGGGCCGCGAGGGCGCGTGGTCGGTGGTGGACGCGCTGCGGCTGATCTCCATCGCCACCAGCATCGGGGACACGCGCAGCATGATCACCCATCCCGCCTCGACCACGCACGGCAGGCTGTCGGCGGCGGAGCGCCGGCAGTCCGGTATCGGCGAGGATCTGCTGCGGTTGTCGGTCGGCCTGGAAAACGTGTCCGACCTGATGTCGGACCTGGATCTCGCGATGGCCGGGCTGCCCGATCACGAACCGGCCGGTGGGACGCTGCAAGGTGTCGCGGCGCTGGGCTGAACGGTCATCATGGACACCGCCCTGCACGCGCTGTTGACCGCGCTCTTCATGCTTGGCGTCGGCGCGCCCTTCCTCATCTCGGCCTGCCGCCCGCTGCCGCGATCGGCGCGGGCGCTGCGCGTGGGCCTGGGCGTGCTGGTCATGGGGGCGTCGCTGGCGTCGGACCCCTTGTCCGTCGCGCTGCTGCACGTCGACGGCCTGATGGCCATGGCCGGCTGCGGCCCCTGAGCGGCGCCATCCCCGCGATGGCCCCTTCGACGCGATAGTCGCGAGCGCCGCGCGCCTCAGAACAGCGGCTTCTCGCCGGCCAGCACGCGCAGGTCGTCGAGCAGCTGCAGCTGCTCATGCGCCTTGTCGTAGAAGCCGTCGGCGCCGTGCTTCTCGCACAGCGAGCGGTAGAAGTCGGGGTCGCGGCTGCTGAGCACCCACAGCTTGCCGGTGTAGCCGCCGGCGCGTGCGCGCCGCAGCACATGCATGCCGGAGCCGACCTGCAGGTTCAGGTCGAGCAGCACCACATCGGGTCTGAGCACCGAGATCGCCTGCACGGCGTCTTCCTCGCTGTCCCGCGTAGCCCACCACTTCCACGAAATCGAGTCCCTCGAACAATCGCAGGAACTGCTCGCGAACAAACTCGGAATCCTCGACGAGCAAGACGCGCATGCCCTTCCCTTCCTCTCACTGAATCGTTCGTCACATTTTGGCGCGGCACCGATTCACGCGCGGCCGTCAGGGGCGTCGACTTCGCAACGGAGCGTAAACCGGCGCCTGTGGCGTGCGCTCTTCGCGCCGGCTTCAGGGGCGCTCAGACGACCGCAGCGATCGCTGTGCAGACGCCGCCCAGACCGGCGGCGGAAGCGAGGAAGGTGACGTCTCGCCGCTCACTGCCGCCCTTCCACGCCATCAGCGCGACCAAGGCCAGGGTGCCGGTGAACAACAGACCGGCGATGACGGGAGTAGTGAGGAAGTCCAAGGCAGTTCGAAGTGGGGTCAACAGAGGCCTCAGTGTGGGCGACCCGCGCACGCGGCTCAAGGTCGAACTTCCTTGCCCGGCATTCGGCTTTGCCGATCCCGCGAAGGCCCTCCGCCGTGCCGGCCGCCTCAGGCGGTGGTGATCGTCTTCGGTTCCAGGAAGGCCTCCATGCCCATCACGCCGAACTCCCGGCCCACGCCCGATTGCTTGACGCCGCCGAACGGCGCCAGCAGGTCCGGCGCGACGCGGTTGATCAGCACCGTGCCCGCCTCCAGTTGTGAGGCCACGCGTCGCGCGCGGTCCGCGTCGGCGGAGAACACGTAAGCCTGCAGCCCATACGGCGAGTCGTTGGCCACCGTGATCGCCTCGTCCTCCGAGTCCACCGGGAGCACGGACAGCACGGGGCCGAAGATCTCCTCACGCGCGATGTCCAGGTCGTTGCGGACGTCGGCGAAGACCGTCGGCCGCACGAACCAGCCGCGATCGCGTCCGTCCGGCCGCCCCTCTCCGCCAGCGATCAGCGTCGCGCCCTGGTCGAGGCCGCGGCGGATGAAATGCTGGACGCGCTCGTACTGCGCGCGGCTGACCATCGGACCGATCGTCGTCGCCGGATCGCGCGGATCGCCGACGCGCATCGCGGCGACGGCGGACCGGATCCGCTCGACGACCTCAGGCATCCGGGCACGCGGCACCAGCAAGCGTGTGCCGGCCACGCAGGCCTGCCCGCTGTTCATGAAGGCCGCAGCCAGCGCGAGGGGGAGCGCCACATCGAGATCCGCGTCGTCCAGCAACAGCGAGGCCGACTTGCCGGTCAAGGCCAGGCTCACGCGCTTCATCGTGTCGACGGCGCCACGCGCGATCAGCTTGCCGGTCGGCGTCGAGCCGGTGAACGACAGCTTCGCGACGCCCGGATGCGTGCCGATCTCGGCGCCGACGTCGACACCGCGGCCGGTCACGATGTTGACGACACCCGGCGGCAGGTCCGCCGCGTGGATCGCGCGAGCGACGACATGCGCCTGCCACGGGCTCAGCTCGCTGGGCTTGATCACCGTCGCGCAGCCGGCGGCGATGGCAGCCGCGAGCTTGCTGGCCATCGTGCCGGCGGTGCTGTTCCAGGGCGCGAAGAGCCCGGACACGCCGACCGGCGCCATCACCACGGTCGATGCGCCGACGCGGCGTTCGAACGCGTAGCTCGGCAGCGCGCGCGCCGCGTCGCCGAAGCACTGCGACGCGTAATTGGCGACCCACTGCGCCCGGGCGACCGGACCGCCGTACTCGGTGATCGTCGCTTCCAGGAGGTCTTCGGCATGCGCCAGCATCGCGGCCTGCAGGCGCTCGAGCATCGCGACGCGCTCCGCGACGGAAGTCCGCCCGAAGGCCGGCTGGGCGCGCATCGCGGCTTCGACGGCGCGACGGGCATCGTCGCGATGCGCGAGCCGGGCCTGACCGACCACGGCCTCGGTGGCGGGATCAACGATGTCGACGACCTCGTCGCCGGTCACGGCAACGAAGGCGCCGTCGATGTAATTCTGGTCGAAGTTCCGCATGGCTTGTCCTTTCGGCATGAACCTCAGCGACACGCCGTGGCTCGTTGAGAGGAATGTAGGCAGCGGCATCAATTTCGATAAGCCATCCAATGATGGACGAGTCATCCCGATTCAAAGAACAATGCAGGCATGCAGAAGGACAGCCTGACCGAATTCGAGGTGATGCTCGCCGTCGCCCGCCGGCGGGGATTCCGGCCGGCGGCGGTGGAGCTGGAGATGTCGACTTCCGCCGTCAGCAACGCCGTTGCGGGGCTGGAGGCGCGAATGGGCGTGCGGCTCTTCCATCGCACGACGCGCAGCGTGTCGCTCACCGAGGCGGGGCGGCGCTTCATCGACCGGGTCGGTCCGGCGGTGGCGCAGATCCAGGAGGCCGTCGCGTCGGCCGACGATCGTGCAGGAACGCCCACGGGCACCTTGCGCTTGAACAGCTCGCTGGGCGCGGCGCAGATGGTGTTCCGGCCGATCCTGGCGGAGTTCCTGCGCCGGCATCCGGGCGTGACGCTGGATGTGGTCACCGAGGGTCGGCTGGTCGACATCGTCGCCGAGGGCTTCGACGCGGGACTGCGGCTCGCGCCGCAGGTGCCGCGGGACATGATCCGCGTGCCGATCGGCCTGCCGCTGCGGATGGCGGTCGTCGGCTCGCCCGATTACTTCGAGCGCCACGGCCTGCCAGCGACGCCCGCGGACCTCGCACGCCATGCCTGCATCCGCGCGCGGATGCCGAGCGGACTGCCGTCCCCGTGGGAGTTTGCGCGCGCGAAGCCCGGCAGAGCCGCCGCGAGCGAGACGCTCGACGTGCCGGGACCGATGGTGCTCGACTCGCCGCTGCTGATGCTGGAGGCGGCGCGCGCGGGACTGGGACTCGCACAGATCGCCGAGTGGTACGTCGCTGAAGACCTCGCGAGCGGACGCCTGCGCCGCGTGCTGGACGGCTGGGCGGCGCCGCTGCCGGCGCTGTGCCTGTACTACTCCGGCCATCGGCACATCCCGTCGACGCTGCGCGCGTTGATCGACCTCATCCACGAGATCAACCGACGCTGAACGTCGGCGCACGGCTCGCAGCCTCCCCCGATCGGGTGCCTGCGGGCCATGAGCGCCCCACTATCATTGCGGCCACACCATTCATCGGCCAGTCGCCCCCGCGTCCCTCCAGGTCGCGGCGAGGCCGGTCACCGGCGTCGCGCCGGGAGACCGTCAGGACGGCCTTCAGGGAGCTCCCGATGCCGCTTGTTCTGAAGCATCCCCGGATGCTGCCGTTCCTCTTCGCCTGCCTGCTCGCCGCCTGCGGGGGCGGTGGTGGAGGCGGGGGGCGCCGACGGCGGCTCGCCGCCCTCCACCGGATCCGGCGGGACCGGTTCGGCCAGTTCGATCTCCGGCTACCTCGTCTCGCAGGCGGCACCGGTGTATTCCGCCTCCGTGCCGTCCGGCACGGTCCTGCGCTTCGCGGCCGACGTCCGTGCCACCGCGCTGAGCGAGTCCAGCAAGCCCGTGCCCGGCGACTTCAGCTACAGCTGGACCTTCGGCGACGGCAGCACGGCTGACACGCCCTGGGTGGAGCGCGTCTTCACGACCGCGGGCTCGTTCCCCGTCAGCCTGAAGGTCTCCGACACCGCCAATCGATCACTGAGTTCCAACACGAATCGCATCACCGTGCGACCGGTCCAGGTCGACCCGCTGTCCATCATCGTGGGCGGCCCGGGCATGCGGGACGGCGGACCCGTGGCGCGCTTCGACACGCCGGTCGCCCTGATGCCCACGACGGACGGCGGCATGCTGGTTCTGGACAAGGGCAACAGCGTCATCCGCAGGATCGCGGACGGGGTCGTGTCCACGGTCGTCGGTGCGCCCTCGATGCCGGGCTATCAACTCGGCAAGGCGGGCATCGGACGTCTGGAGGCGCCGGTCGCATTCACCCGGGACGTACGGGGCACGATCTACGTGGCCGATGCCTACAGACTGGTGAAGGTCGCATCGGACGGCAGCGTGGACGCGGTCGCCGGCGGCAGTTACATGGGCAACCTGGATGACACGACGTCCGGTGTCCCCTGGGCCAGGGCGATCGCCGCGACGCCGGAGGGCGACCTGTACGTCGCCGGCACGAACACGATCCGTCTGTTGAAGGGTGGCGTCGCGACGCTGGTCGCCGGTTCCGCGTCGTCGTCCGGCGCGGCCGACGGCAGCGCGGCGCAGGCCCGCTTCAACGATATCCGGGCCTTGGCCCTGGGCAGCGACGGCGCCCTCTGGATCCAGGACGGTTGCACGCGTCTGCGCCGCCTGACCCGGGACGGCAGGGTGGAGACCGTCTCCGGCGCAGGCGCGCCCGACTATGGCGTTCGCTGCGGCTCCGGGATCGCCACCGCGCCCGAGGGCGACGTCTACTTCGCCACGGCGACCGACGTGAAGCGCGTGCGGCCCGACGGAACGACGCAGGCGGCCGTCTTCGCCGCCGGCGTGGACGCCGTGGCGGTGGACACCGCCGGGCGCGTGTACACCGCCCGCGCGGACGAACACACCGTCAGCCGGCACGAGGTCGGCGCCCTGATCACCTTCGGCCTGTCGCCGAAGTCCAGCGGCAGCTTCCCGGCAGCGCTCCAGGACCTGACTGCTTTCGCACCGGTCAGGAAATTCGCCGTCCATCCGAACGGCGATGTCTACTTCATCGACAGGGCCCGGCTGTGCCGCGTCCGTCCTCCGATCGGGGATGTGACCTGCGTCGCCGGACGCACGGGCGAGGAGCGGCCCGTCGACGGCACCCCGATCGTGGCCAGACTGTCCGGCTGGACGGACGCCGACGTCACCGTCGACCGCGCCGGCATCGTCTACTTCTCGGACCAGCAGACGCTGCGCCGATACGAGCCCGACACCGGTGACATCCGCACCATCGCCGGCACGCCGCCATTCCTGCCGCAAGTCGGCGTGCCGCCGGCCACCGGTCAGGTCGAGGATGCCGACGGCGACGGTACGGCGGCCGCGCTCCGCAACCCCTTCTCGCTGGCGACGGACAGCAAAGGCAATGTCTACGCCATCGCCAACGGCGGTCGCGTCATCCGCGTCTCGCCCACCGGCACGGTCACGACGCTGGCGCGGCACACCGTCGCCAACTGGCCGCTGTACCGCCTGCTGGTCGGCCCCGACGATCAGGTCTACGCCTTGAGCGGCGAAGCCCTCTTCAAGGTCGTCGACGGCGGCACGATGTCGCGCTCCGAGTGGCCGGGCAATCCTCAACTCGGATCCGGCTACGCCGGCGGCGCCGCCGTCGTCGGACCGGACGGCGCGATCTGGGCCCTCGCCAGCAACGGCTACGGCCAACGCTACGCCTCGACCTGGCTCGAGCGCATCACGTCGACGGAGCGTCGAGCCGCCCTCTTCTTCGGGCCGATCCGCCGGCAGATCGTCTCGGGCATGCCCGATCACGAATTCAATCCGGGTTTCATCGGCATGGCCATCGACCCGCAAGGTCGGCTCGTGCTGTCGGACGCCAAGCAGTTCGGCTTCTGGCGCCTGTCGGAGCCGGCCTCTCCGACGCTCTGAGGCCCTGATGTCGTTCCCGCTCCGACGCGCCACGCGCGCGACGAGCGGCTCACGCGGGGCCACGGTCGTGGCCCCTTGCGCGCTCAGCCCTTCTTCGCCACCAGCGTCAGGATATCGTAGCTCGCCACGAGCTCACCACGCTGGTTGGTGACCTGCACGTCCCAGGCGACGACGCCCTGAGGCGGCTGGTCGGGGCGGTTGCCGCGGTCGATGCGGCGCTTGCAGGTGAGGCGCGCCTGGATGGTGTCGCCGATGGCCACGGGGTTCACGAAGCGCAGCGTGTCCAGCCCGTAATTGGCGAGGACCGGTCCCGGCGCGGGCGACACGAACAGGCCCGCCGCCGCCGACAGCACGAAGTAGCCGTGCGCGATGCGCTGGCCGAATTGCGTGTCCTTGGCCGCGACCTCGTCGAAGTGCATGTAGAAGAAGTCGCCGCTGATGCCGCCGAAGTTGACGATGTCCGCCTCGGACACCGTGCGGCGATGCGTCAGCAGCGAGTCGCCGACCTGGATCTCTTCGAAGTACTTGCGGAAGGGGTGGATCGCGTCCTCGGTGACCTTGCCGCCGCGCACGTACTCGCCGGTGATGGCCGTGAGTATCGTCGGCGAGGCCTGCACCGCGCAGCGTTGCAGGTAGTGCTTGACGGCGCGGATGCCGCCAAGTTCCTCGCCGCCGCCGGCGCGGCCCGGGCCGCCGTGCTTGAGCATCGGCAGCGGCGAGCCGTGGCCGGTCGACTCGCCGGCCGCGTCGCGGTCCAGCACCAGCAGTCGGCCGTGGAAGGCGGCCGCGTGATAGACGGCCTGCGCGGCCAGCGCGGGCGTCTTCGTGACCACCGATCCCACCAGGCTGCCGCGGCCCTTGGCGGCGAGCGCCAGCGCCTCGTCGAAGTCGTTGTAGCTCATCAACGTCGACACCGGCCCGAAGGCCTCGACGTTGTGGACGGCCTCGCTGTTCATCGCGTCGCGGCACAGCAGCAGCGTCGGCGCGAAGAAGGCGCCGTCGCCGACGCCCTCTCCCACCGGCGCGAAGCCGTCGCGCTCGCCGTAGACCACCTCGTTGCCCTGCGCGAGCTGCGCCAGGCGCTCGGCCACGTCGGCCTGCTGCGCCTTGGACGCCAGCGCGCCCATGCGCACGCCCTCGATGGCCGGATCGCCGATCTTGATCTTCGCGAGCCGCTCGCGCAGCGCCGCGGCCACCGCGTCGATCTGCGCCGCCGGCACGATCGCGCGGCGGATGGCCGTGCACTTCTGGCCGGCCTTGGCGCTCATCTCCCGCATCACTTCCTTGACGAAGAGATCGAATTCGGGATCCCCGGGCACCACGTCCGGCGCCAGGATCGCGCAGTTGAGGCTGTCCGCCTCGGCGTTGAACGGCACCGAGCGGCGGATCAGGTTCGGATTGACGCGCAGCTGCGCCGCGGTGTCCGCCGAGCCGGTGAAGGTGACGACGTCCGTCTCCTCCAGCCGGTCCAGCAGATCGCCGGAACTGCCGATGACCAGCTGCAACGCGCCGGCCGGCAGCAGGCCGGACTGTTCGATCAGGCGCACGCAGGCCTCGGCGACATAGCTGGTCGCGGTGGCCGGCTTGACGATGCAGGGCATGCCGGCGAGGAAGCTCGGCGCGAACTTCTCCAGCATCCCCCACATCGGGAAGTTGAACGCGTTGATGTGCACGGCGATGCCGCGCTTGGGCACCAGCACGTGCGTGCCCATGAACTGGCCGAGCTTGCCCAGCGCCTGCGCCGGGCCTTCATGGACGATGTTGCTCGAGGGCAGCTCGCGGCGGCCCATCGACGCGTAGGCGAAGAGCGTGCCGAAGCCGCCTTCGATGTCGATCCACGAATCGGGCCGCGTCGCGCCGGTGTGCGCGGAAATCGCGTAAATCGATTCCTTGTGTTCCTGCAGATAAGTCGCCAGCGCCTTCAGGATCGCGGCGCGCTGCTGGAAGTCGAGCGCGAGCAGCGCCGGCAGCGCCTGCCGGCGCGCGAAGTGCAGGCTCTCGCCGAAGTCGATCTCTTCCGCATGGGTCTGCGTCACCAACCGTCCGTTGACGGCGCTGTGCAGGCCGCGCGCGGCGGTGGCGCCGATCCAGCGACCAGCAATCAAGCTCTGAAGAACGGGGGTAGCGCTCATAGGATTCTCACAACGTCAATCGCAGGATATTTCGCGGACGAGCGGCGTAGCGAGCGGGTCGAGGTTGGGCCTGAGGCGCGCAGCCATACTCCTGTATGGCGAGCACCGCAGGCCCAAGATCGGCCCGCGCAGTAGCCGAGCGTCGGCGAAATTAGGGTTGGTATTTCCAGGTGCCGTTCTCGATCTTGACCATCACGCGCGCGCGCTGGTCCAGACCCAGATGGTCATTGGGCGACATCGTGAACACGCCGTGCGCGGCCGGCAGTTCCTTGACGCCTTCGAGCGCATCGCGCAGCGCCGCGCGGAACTGGGGCGTGCCGGGCTGGGCCTTCTTGATGGCCTCGGGAATCGCCGCCTGCAGCAGCAGTCCCGCATCCCACGCATGGCCACCGAAGGTCGACACGCTGCCCTTGCCGTACGCGCCCTCATAGGTCGTCACGTAGGCCTTGGCGCTCTTCTTGGCCGGATGGTCCGCGGGCAGCTGATCGACGACCAGCACCGGGCCCGACGGCAGGAAGGTGCCCTCGACGTCCTTGCCGCCGACGCGCAGGAAGTCGTTGTTGGCCACGCCGTGGGTCTGGTAGTACTTGCCCTGGTAGCCGCGCTCCTTGAGCGTCTTCTGCGGCAGCGCCGCCGGCGTGCCGCTGCCGCCGACCAGCACCGCGTCCGGCTTGGCCGCCATGATCTTCAGCACCTGGCCGGTCACCGAGGTGTCGGTGCGGTTGTAGCGCTCGTTGGCGACGATGCTCAGGCCCTTGCTGGCGGCGACCTTGTTGAACTCGCCGTACCAGCCCTCGCCGTAGGCATCGGCGAAACCGACGTAGGCCACCGTCTTCACGCCCTGCGCCTGCATGTGGCTGGCGATGGCCAGCGCCATCATGATGTCGTTCTGCGGCGTCTTGAAGACCCACCGCTTCTTCGCGTCCATCGGCTCGACGATGCGCGCCGAGGCCGCCATCGAGATCATCGGCACCTGCGCCTCCGACACCGCGTCGATCATCGCCAGCGAGTTCGGCGTGACCGTCGAGCCGACCACCACATCGACCTTGTGCTCGGTGATCAGCTTGCGGGTGTTGGCGACCGCCGTCGTCGTGTCCGACGCGTCGTCCAGGATGATGTAGTTGACCTTCTGCCCGGCAATGGTCTTGGGCATCAGCGAGAAGGTGTTCTTCTCGGGAATGCCCAGCGACGCGGCCGGCCCCGTGGCCGACACGGTCACGCCGACGTTGATGTCGGCCCAGGCGCTGCCGCCCGCGCCCATCAGCGCGGCACCCGTCATGGCCATGGCCAGCAGGGTCTTCTCGATGCGTTTCATGTTGTCTCCTTCGGAATGTGTTTTTCAGGAACGCAAGGTCAATGAGGTACTGCTACTGCGATGACTGCAAGCACTGCTTGGATTGCATGTCGGGGGCGATGGTCCTCCGCGAAGCCTTCATGAGACTTGCGGCGCCGCCGGGTCGAGTTCGTTGCGCTCGTGGCGCGCCGAAGGATCGGTGAGTTCGGTGCGGACCGCGCCGAGCCCGCCGAAGAACAGGTCCGCCACCATCGGCGCCACCGCCTCGTAGGTCAGCGCGCCGTCGGGCCGCAGCCAGGTGAAGGTCCAGTTGATCATGCCGAACAGCAGCATGGTCAGCGGCTTGTGCAGGTGGGCGCCGCGCAGTTCCGGCCGCACCGCGGCCACCGCGTCGGCGAAGCGGCCGACCACCTGGCGCTCGACCGCCACCATGCGCTCGCGGTGTTCGTCGTCGAGGAACTTCAGGTCCTCGGTCAGCACGCGGTGCTCGTTCTGCGCCTCGCCGTAGGCCTGCACGAAGCGGTGGATCAGCCCGCGCAGGTGCTCCGGCGGCGGCAGCTGCTGCGCGCTGACCTCGTCGACCAGGTCGACCAGGTGCTGCAGATGGTTCTGGCAGATCTGCGCGAGCAGCTCATGCTTGTCGCGGACGTAGTGGTACAGCGTGGGCTTGCTGACCTCGCAGGCCTCGGCGACCTGGTTCATCGAGGTCGCGGGGTAGCCCTGGTTGGCGAACAGTCGGGCAGCCTGCGCGAGGATCTCCTCGCGGGTGGCATCGAATCCTGGAGCTCGACCTCGGGCCATGGGTGTTGTTTTCCTTGTGAATCAGCGTTCGTCGAACGAGATCACGACGCGCGGCGTCAATGCGTGCGCTTGGCAGCTCAGGATGAATCCCGCCGCCACTTCGTGCTTCTCAAGGGCGAAATTCTTATCCATCCGGACCTCGCCTTCGATCAGCTTGCAACGGCAGGTCGAGCACACGCCGGATTTGCAGGAGAACGGCACGTCCATGCCGGCCCGCGCCGCGGCGTCGAGCAGGCTGGGATCGCTCTTGCGGAACTCGATCTCGCGCGACACGCCGTCGCGGATCACGACGACCTTGGCGGCCTCCGCGTCCTCTTCATGGACCTCGTGCGGCGCCGGGCGGCCGGTCTGCATCTCCGGCGTGCCGAAGCGCTCGATGTGGATGCGTTCCTCGGGAACGCCGGCCGCGCGCAGCGCCGCCTCGGCCTGCTCGTTCATCTCGAACGGGCCGCAGACGAAGACCTGGTCGATGCCGGCCGCGGGGACGGGGCCGCTCAGGAAGTCGCTCAGCTTGGCCTGGTCCAGCCGGCCCGCCATCAGCGGCGAATCGACATGCTCGCGCGAGAACACGTGATGCAGCGTCAGCCGCGTCATGTAGCGGTTCTTCAGGTCCTCGAGCTCTTCCTTGAACATCGTCGACGCCGGCCGGCGGTTGCCGTAGATCAGCGTGAAGCGGCTCAGCGGCTCGCGGGCCAGCACGCTCTTCATGATCGACAGGATCGGCGTGATGCCCGAGCCGGCCGCGATGCCGACGAAATGCCGACCGACGGCGGGCTCCAGGGGCACGTGGAAACGCCCCTGCGGCGGGAAGACCTGGACCTCGTCGCCGGCCTTCAGGTGCCGGTGGACCCAGGTGGAGAAGGCGCCGCCGTCGACCTGACGGACGCCGACGCGCAGCTCGCCGTCGTCGACACCCGCGCAGATGGAGTACGAGCGGCGCAGGTCCTGGCCGTCGACATCGCCGCGCAGCGTCAAGTACTGGCCTTGCGTGAAGCGGAAGGTCTCGCGCAGCGCCTCGGGCACGTCGAAGCACAGCACGACGGCGTCGTCGGTGTCCTGGTGCTTGGCGCTCAGGCGCAGCGGGTGGAAATGCAGGCTCATGGCGGTGGCTCGGCGTCTTGTGGTCTGCGGGATCTGGGCGATCGGCACCCGGGCTCAGATCGGTTTGAAATGTTCGAACGGCTCGCGGCAGGCGAGGCAGCGGTACAGCGACTTGCACGCGGTCGAGCCGAAGGCGGACAACTGCTCGGTGTGCGCGCTGCCGCAGCGCGGGCAGGCGATGGCCTCGCGGCGGCGGACGATGCGGATGGGCACGCCCTGCCCCGCGTCAACAGGCCCCGGCGGTGCGATGCCGTACTGGCGCAGCTTCTCGCGGCCTTCGTCGGTGATCCAGTCGGTGGTCCAGGCCGGCGCGCGGCGCATCGTCACGGTGACGGTGCCGAAGCGCGCGAGCGCGTCCCGCACGCTCTGCTCGATGACCTCGGTGGCCGGGCAGCCGGAGTAGGTGGGCGTGAGCACGACCTCGACGCCGTCGGCGGTCTCGACCAGGTCGCGCACGATGCCGAGCTCGACCAGCGACACCGCCGGCACCTCGGGATCGAGCACCTGCGACAGCACCTCCCATGCGGCGGACAGGCGTCCGCAGCCGAGGTCCGTCGCGCCGCCATCGGACGACGGCGAGCGCGGTCCGACCGGCGTCAACGACGACAGCCAGTTCAGATGCGACGGTGTCGGGGCGGCGTTCATGGCGTGTTCATCGGTGTTCGCGGCGATCCGGGGATCACCACACCCCGCCCGGGTAGGTGCGCTGCAGCGACTGCATCGTCGCCAGCATGTGGCCCATGTGCTCGCTGTGGACGCCGCGCACGCCGGTATAGACGTGCGGCGTGTCCTTCGGACGCGCCAGGCGCGCCTCGGCGAGGACCTCGTCCATCGCCGCGTCCCAGTCGGGCTTCAGCGACGACCAGGCGGGGCCCAGGCCGCTGGCCTCGGCGGCGGCATCGATGTCGTCCGACGCGAACAGCTCGTTGACGTAGGGCCACAGCTGCGCAAGCGCGTCCTTCATCCGCTGCGCCGACTCGTCCGTGCCGTCGCCCAGGCGCACCACCCACTCGGCCGCGTGCTGCTGGTGATAGCGGACTTCCTTCACCGCCTTGGCGGCGATGGCGGCGACCTCGGCGTCGCTCGACGCCTGCAGCCGCGTCCACATCGGCATCAGCCAGCAGGCGGCGATCAGGTTGCGGGCCTGCGTGAAGGCGAAGTCGCCGCGCGGCAGCTCCATCATCACCGGGTTCAGGTAGTGGCGTTCCTCGCGCAGGTAGGCGAGCTGGTCCTCGTCGAGCGGCTGCTCGTTGAGCTGGCCGGCGCGCGTCAGCAGCGCGCGCGACTGGCCCAGCAGGTCCAGCGCGATGTTGCCCAGCGCGAGGTCCTCTTCCAGGATCGGCGAGTGGCCGATCCATTCGGAGATGCGGTGCGACAGCACCAGGCAGGCGTCGCCGACGCGCAGCAGGTAGTGGACGTCCGCGCGTTGGCCGGGTTGGACGGAAGTGCTCATCGTCCGGTCCTCACATGTGGTCGAGCGATTCGGGCAGGTCGTAGAAGGTCGGGTGGCGGTACACCTTGTCCTCCATCGGATCGAAATACATCGACTTCTCGCCCGGATCGGACGCGACGATCGCCGACGACGGCACGACCCAGATGCTCACGCCTTCCTGGCGGCGGGTGTAGACGTCGCGGGCCATCTGCAGGGCCATCTTCGCGTCGGGCGCGTGCAGGCTGCCGCAGTGCTTGTGGTCCAGGCCCGCCTTGTTGCGGACGAAGACTTCCCACAGGGGCCATTCGTTGGCGCCGGTCGTTTGGTTGATGCTCATGATTCGGGTGCTCTGAACGGTTCGTGGCGGAGACGGCGTGATGACGGATGCGCGGGGGCGCTCGATCAGGCCGCCTTGGCTTCGGTGGCGCGCTTCTTCGCGTGGGCGAGCGCGGCGTCGCGGACCCAGGCGCCGTCGTCCCAGGCCTTGACGCGGGTGCCCAGGCGTTCGGTGTTGCAGGGGCCGTTGCCGCCGACGACGCGCCAGAACTCGCTCCAGTCGATCGCGCCGAAGTCGTGGTGGTCACGCTCGGCGTTCCACTTCAGATCGGGGTCGGGCAGCGTCACGCCGAGCAGCTCGGCCTGCGGCACCGTCGCGTCGACGAACTTCTGCCGCAGCTCGTCGTTGGTCAGGCGCTTGATGCCCCAACGCATCGACTGCTCGGAGTTCGGCGAATCCTTGTCCGCCGGTCCGAACATCATCAGCGACGGCCACCACCAGCGGTTCACCGCGTCCTGGACCATCGCCTTCTGCGCGGCCGTGCCCTCGCGCATCATCACCAGCAGGCTCTCGTAGCCCTGGCGCTGGTGGAAGGACTCCTCGCGGCAGATGCGGATCATCGCGCGCGCATACGGGCCGTAGGAGCAGCGGCACAGCGGCACCTGGTTCATGATCGCCGCGCCGTCCACCAACCAGCCGACCACGCCGATGTCGGCCCAGGTCAGCGTCGGGTAGTTGAAGATCGAGCTGTACTTGGCCTTGCCCGTGTGCAGCGCGTCCAGCATCTGGTCGCGGCTGGTGCCCAGCGTCTCGGCGGCGGAGTACAGGTAGAGCCCGTGGCCGCCCTCGTCCTGCACCTTGGCCAGCAGGATCGCCTTGCGCTTGAGCGTCGGGGCGCGTGTGATCCAGTTGCCCTCGGGCAGCATGCCGACGATCTCCGAATGCGCATGCTGGCTGATCTGCCGCACCAGCGTCTTGCGGTAGTGCTCCGGCATCCAGTCCTTGGCCTCGATGAAGTCGCCCGCGTCGATGCGGGCCTCGAAGGCCTCGTTGCGCTGCTGCTCTTCAGCAGTCTGCAGCTTGGTCGCCTGGTCCTGCGGACCGACGCTCATGGCTTGCGTGTACATGGATGCTCCTTGCTTCCTGCTTCGAAGCGGCGTCCTTGTGGGACACCGCCGCGTGGCCGTCGGACGCCGTCCGACGGGTTACGAGTTCTTCGGTCGCTGGTCGACAACGCGGCGGGCTTTTCCGACCAGCGTTCTTTCGATTGAATCCGGCGCGCCGACCGTCACCCGGGTCGACACGCCGATCAGCGTCTTGATGCGGTGCTGCAGCGACTTCGACATCGCCGCCGCGTCGCCGCCGCCCGCGGCCGACAGCTCGCAACGCACCTCGACCTCGTCGAGGTGGCCGTCGCGGCTGACGACGATCTGGTACTGGCCGGACAGGCCGGGCTCGGCGAGCACCAGTTCCTCGATCTGCGTCGGGAACAGGTTGACGCCGCGGATGATCAGCATGTCGTCGCTGCGGCCGACGATCTTGCCCATGCGCCGCATGCTGCGCGCGGTCGGCGGCAGCAGCCGCGTCAGGTCGCGCGTGCGGTAGCGGATCACCGGCAGCGCCTCCTTGCTCAGCGAGGTGAACACCAGTTCCCCTTCCGAGCCCTCGGGCAGGACCTCGCCGGTTTCGGGGTCGATGATCTCGGGATAGAAGTGGTCCTCCCAGATCACCGGACCGTCCTTGGTCTCGATGCATTCGCTGGCAACACCTGGCCCCATCACCTCGGACAGGCCGTAGATGTCGACCGCGTCGATGCCGGCCTTGTGCTCGATCTCGCGTCGCATCGCCTCGGTCCAGGGCTCGGCGCCGAAGACGCCGGTCTTCAGCGAGGACGCGCGCGGGTCCAGGCCCTGTCGCACGAATTCCTCGACGATCACCTGCATGTAGCTCGGCGTGACCATGATGACGTCGGGCTTGAAGTCCTGGATCAGCTGGACCTGCTTCTCGGTCTGGCCGCCCGACATCGGGATGACGGTGCAGCCCAGCCGCTCGGCGCCGTAATGCGCGCCCAGGCCGCCGGTGAACAGCCCGTAGCCATAGGCGATGTGCACGATGTCGCCCTTGCGGGTGCCGGCGGCGCGCAGCGATCGCGCGACCAGGTCGGCCCAGGTGTCGATGTCCTTCTGCGTGTAGCCGACGACCGTTGGTTTTCCGGTGGTGCCTGACGACGCGTGCACCCGCACCACCTGCTCGCGCGGCACGGCGAAGAGACCGAACGGGTAGTTGTCGCGCAGGTCCTTCTTCGTCGTGAACGGGAACAGGCGCAGGTCGGCCAGGTCCTTCAGGTCATCCGGATGAACGCCCTTCGCATCGAACGCGGCCTTGTAGTGCGGCACGTTGTCGTAGGCATGCTTCAGCGACCACTTCAGGCGCTGGAGCTGCAGCGCGCGCAGCTCGTCCTGGCTGGCGCGCTCGATGGGCTCGAGGTCCTCGGGCCGGAAGGTCTTCACCGTCATGGGGTCTGTCTCCTAACCTGTCTCGTCGTTCCTGGGCGGGCGCGCTCAGCGCGCGGTCGCCAGTTCCGGCACCACGGGCTTGCCCTTGATGCGGTAGGAACGTCCGCGGAAGACCGCGATCAGCTCGTCGCGTTGATTGGTGATGCGGATGTCGTAGACGCCGGTGCGCCCGGCCAGCGAGATCTCGGTGGCGCGCGCGCTCAGCACGTCGCCCAGCCGGGACGGCGCGACGATGTCGATCGCGAAGCCCGAGGCGACCGTCACCTCGTTGTGCGAGTTGCAGGCGAAGGCGAAACACGAATCGGCCAGCGTCGTCACGAAGCCGCCGTGGCAGATGTCGAAGCCGTTGAGCATGTCCTCGCGCACCGTCATCGACAGCGTCGCGGTGCCGGGACCGATCGCATCGATGCGCATGCCCAGGCCCTTGGAGGCCCGGTCGTTGGCGAACATGGTGTCGCGGACCGCTTCGGCCACGCGCTGCGCATCCATAAGGGGATCCCGGGTCGCGCTCATCAACGGTCCTTGAAGGTCGGGGACCGCTTGGTCAGGAAAGCGGCGGCGCCTTCGAGATAGTCGTGCGCATAGCCGAGCTGGCTCTGCAGCCGGGCCTCGAGCTTGAGGGCGTCCTCGAACTCCAGGTCCATCGAGGCGTCGAGCGCCTCGCGCGTCTGCACCAGCGCCTTGGTCGGCATCTTCGCGAGCTTCTGCGCGGTGGCCATCGCCTCGCTCTGCAGCTCGGCATCGGCGACGCAGCGCGCGATCAGGCCCCAGGCCTGCGCGTCGGCGGCGGGCAGCTTGTCGCCGAGCAGCGCCAGCTGCATCGCGCGGGCGCGGCCCACGAGGCGCGTCAGCAGCCAGGTGCCGCCGCAGTCGGGCACCAGCCCGATCTTGGAGAAGGCCTGGATGAAAGACGCCGACTGGCCCGCCAGCACGAGGTCGCAGCCGAGCGCGAAGTTTGCGCCGGCGCCCGCGGCCACGCCGTTGACCGCGCAGATGGTCGGCACCGGCATGCTGCGCAGGCGCAGCGCGAGCGGGATGTAGTAGTGGTCGAGCAGGTTGCCGATGTCCTTGGCCTTGGGCTTCTTGTGGGCATCGACCTCGCCGGAGTGCTCGTCGAACTCCGGCTTGATGTGGGGATCCGACAGGTCCTGGCCCGCGCAGAACGCGCGGCCGGCACCGGTGATGAGCACCGCCCGCACGGTCTCGTCGTGCGCCGCCTCGTCGAGCGCGATCCGCAACTGGCCGAGCAGGCCGGTCGTGAACGCGTTCAGCGCCTGCGGCCGGTTCAGCGTGAGGACGCGGACGGCGCCCTCGGTGCTGATCAGCAGCGGACTGTCTTCGGCAGCGGTGGATGGGGTCGTGTTGGCGGTGCTCATTCGGCTTGTCTCCTCGGCCGTCGATGGATTCAGCTTTTTCAGCTTTTATGGGTCGGCTTCTATTTACCGACCGGTCGGTAGATACTACGAGCCATCGCATCGCAAGACAAGGTCGGAAACCTAGGGTTACCACCTAAAAAGGAGCTGTCCCATGCCCTGTTACGCCATCGACGGCCTCTCGCCGGTCGTCCATCCGAGCGCCTACGTCCACCCGACGGCGGTGCTGATCGGGGACGTGATCGTCGGTCCGGGGTGTTATGTGGGGCCTTGCGCCTCCCTGAGGGGGGACTTCGGCCGCATCCGGCTGATGGAGGGCGCCAACGTGCAGGACACCTGCGTGATCCATGGCTTCCCGGATTCGGACACCGTCGTCGAGACCAACAGCCACATCGGCCACGGCGCGGTGTTGCACGGCTGCGTGGTGCGGCACGACGCGCTGGTGGGCATGAACGCGGTGGTGATGGACGAGGCGGAGGTCGGCGCGTACAGCATCGTCGCGGCCTGCGCGTTCGTGCGCGCGGGGCTGAAGCTGCCGGAGAAGTCGCTCATCGCGGGCCTGCCGGCGAAGGTGATGCGGCCGCTGACGGACGATGAGATCCGCTGGAAGCGCGTCGGCACCGAGACCTATCAAGACCTGGCACGGCGCTGTCATGCGAGTCTGGTCGAGGTGCAGCCGCTGGCCGAGGAGGAAACGGGCCGCCCTCGCCTGCAGGTCGGCGGGCCCAAGACCCTGGTCGCGACGAAGCGCGACGGCGACGGCTGATCGACACGCAGCGCCGTCCCGCGACCTCGCACGCGAAGTCCCCGTTGGGTTCCCTGGGAAGGCGCCGGGCCGCCAGGCCCAGCGCTACGCCATCTCGGCGCGCCTGACCTGCACCTGGTCGATGAGCGAGGTGACCAGCCCGGCCGACAGGCCGTCCACGCCCGCGCCGGCGCAGGCCGCCGCGCCCGCGGCGACGGCCCAGCGCAGGTGGTCCTCGGGATCCTGCGTGCCGCCGTTCATCAGGCTGTAGAGCAGCCCGGCCATGGCGGCGTCGCCGGCGCCGATGGTGTCGACGATCTGCTCGAGCGGCGGCGGCGCGGCGCTGAGGTCGGCTTTCGGATGGAACAGCTGCGCGCCGCGTTCACCGAGCGTCAGCATCACGATCGCGCGCGGGTTCCAGGCCGAGATCTGCGCCAGTCCGAAGTGGTGGTCGCGGCTGCGGAACAGGCCGCGGAGGTCTTCGTCCGAGACCTTGATGACGTCCGCCAGCCGGCACATGCGTTCCAGCGTGCGGTCGTAGCGGGAGTCCATGGACATGCGGTAGTTGGGGTCGTAGCTGATGCGCACGCCCTCGTCCTTGAGGGATTCGGCCAGCGCGATCAGCCGTGCCGCGAGCGGTTCGCGGGTGAGGCTGATCGAGCCGAAATGCGCCCAGCGCAGTGCGCGGCGCCATCCGGCGGGCAAGGCGTGGGGGCGGAAGTGCAGGTCGGCGCTGTCGTCGCCGACGAAGGCGTACTCCGGCGGATCCACCTGATGGACGTAGGCCACCAGCGGCGACTTGGCGAACTGCTGGATGAAGCGCAGGTCCAGGCTGGCATCGGCGCTGGCCTGCCAGATCGCCTGGCCGAACGCGTCCTTGCTGATGCCGCCGGCGAAGGCGCTGAGCTGGCCCAGGCGGGACATCCCGACGGCGACGTTCCAGGGCGAGCCGCCGCTGCGGCTGCGCCAGTGGTCGTGGCCGACGCGGATCATGTCGGTGAGGGCTTCGCCGAAGGAGACGAAGCTGGCCAGGTCCGCATGGACCACGGTCGTGGGGGTCAAGCTCATCCCGCGATTCGACCGCTGCCGGCCTCGCTGCGCAAGTGACAGGTCCTACAGGGTGACGACGCGGTTTCGGATGCATAGCGCACAGCCCAGCCCCTGGCGCAGGAGCACAGTGGCTCCCCGAAGGGCCTCCGCGGGCGCGGGCGGGCTGGCGGCGGCACAATCCGCTTCATGACCGATGGTGTGATTCCGCTGCTCGATCTGCGCCAGATCGGGCGGACGCCTCCCGTGCCGCATCCGCTGCCGCCACCCCGCAGCGGCCCGTGGCTGGATGCGCGCGGCCGGCCGCTGCGCGACCTGCGGATCTCCGTCACCGACCGCTGCAACTTCCGCTGCAGCTACTGCATGCCGAAGGACGTGTTCGACAAGGACTACGCCTTCCTCCCGCACCGCGACCTGCTCTCCTTCGAGGAGATCGCCCGGCTGGCCCGCGTGTTCGCCCAACTCGGCGTCCAGAAGCTGCGCCTCACCGGCGGCGAACCGCTGCTGCGCCGCAACCTCGAGGCGTTGATCGCCCAACTGGCCGCGCTGCGCACGCCCGAGGGCCAGCCGCTCGACCTCACGCTCACCACCAACGGCTCGCTGCTCGCCCGCAAGGCCCAGGCGCTCAAGGACGCCGGCCTGAACCGCGTCACCGTCAGCCTGGACGCGCTGGACGACGCCATCTTCCGGCGCATGAACGACGTGGACTTCCCCGTCGCCGAAGTGCTGCGCGGCATCGACGCCGCCCACGCCGCCGGCCTGGCGCCGATCAAGGTCAACATGGTCGTCAAGCGCGGCACCAACGATGACCAGATCGTCCCGATGGCGCGCCACTTCCGCGGCACCGGCGTCGTGCTGCGCTTCATCGAGTACATGGACGTCGGCATGAGCAACGGCTGGCGCATGGACGAAGTCCTGCCGTCCGCCGAGGTCCTCGCCCGGCTGCGCGAGCACGCCGACCTGGTGCCGCTCGCGCCCTCCTCCGACGGCGAGACCGCCACGCGTTGGGGCTACGCCGACGGCAGCGGCGAGATCGGCCTGATCTCCAGCGTCACGCAGGCCTTCTGCGGCGACTGCAACCGCGCGCGGCTCTCGACCGAGGGCCGCCTCTACACCTGCCTCTTCGCCGGCGACGGCCACGACCTGCGCGCGCTGCTGCGCGGCGATGCCGCCCACGACGCGCGCAGCGACGACGAGATCGCCGCCGCACTCGGCGCGCTCTGGACACGGCGCAACGATCGCTACTCGGAACTCCGCGCCAGCCTGCCCGCGGCCTCGGAATCCGGCCCGGCGCGCCGCGTCGAGATGCACTACATCGGCGGCTGATGCGCGTCACCGCGCTGCTCCTCTGCGGCGGACGCGCCACGCGCATGGGCGGCGTCGACAAGCCGCTCCAGCCCTTCCAGGGCCGGCCCCTCGTCGATCACGTGCTCGACCGCATCGCCCCGCAGACCGGCGGCCGCGTGCTCATCAGCGCCAACCGCCACCTCGACGACTACCGCCGCCTCGGACATCCGGTCCTCGAGGACACGCTGCCCGACTTCCCCGGACCGCTCGCCGGGATCCTTGCGGGACTGGAGGCGATCGCCGCTGCAGATGAGCGCGACGATTGGCTGCTCGTGGTCAGCGGCGACAGCCCCTGGCTGCCCGTCGACCTCCTCGCCCGCCTGGCCGAGGGCCTCGCCCCTGACCGGACCTCGGCCATGGCGATGGGCCGCGAGGCGCCGGACGCACCGCTGCGCAGCCAGCCGCTCGCGAGCCTGATCCACGCCGACCATCGGGCCTCGCTCGATGCCGCGCTGCGCGCGGGCGAACGGCGCGTCGAGAGCTGGCTGTCCAGCCTGCCGCTGGCGCGCGTCGCCTTCGATCGACCGGGCGACGACCGCGCCTTTGCCAACATCAACGACAGGAGCGAGCTTGAGCGACTCGAACGACTCCGATAGCGCGAACGTCGGCGCCATCACGCTGCGCCTGCTGACCGAAGGCGACCTGGTGGCCTACAAGGCGCTGCGCGACGCGATGCTGGCGAGACACGAGCAGGCCTTCACCTCCGACGCGGAGACCGAACGCGCCCGCGAGGCTGCGAGCTATCGCGTGCGACTGCATCCGCAGGCCGGCGGCAAGTCGCTGTTCACGCTGGGCGCGTGGCGCGGCGAGCAGTTGGTGGGTGCGCTGACCTGCGAGCACGAGAACCGCAAGAAGGTGCAACACATCGCGCATCTGATCGGGATGATGGTGGACGACCGGTTCCGCGGACGCGGCATCGGCAAGCGCCTCTTGCAGCAGGCGCTTGCCTTGCTGCGCCGCGAGCCGCGCCTGGAGACCGTGACGCTCAGCGTCACCGCCGGCAATCAATCCGCCATCGCGGTCTACCGGCAGGCCGGCTTCACCCGCTACGGTCACCTTCCCCGCGCCATCCGTCTCTCCGACGGCCGTTACTACGCCAAGGACCTGATGAGTCTCGATCTCCGCGCCTGACCCCGACTCCCAAGGCCCGATCACGGCCAAGGCACCGGGCCGAACTCCCAGGGCCCGATCACAGCGAGTCCCACTGGGGCCGGAATACTGCTTGGGGGTCCTGGAGGGATCCCCCATGCAGTGTGGAGCGCCCGCGCCCGGCCTCCCGCAGGCGACATCAATCGCAGGCCACCGAAGGCCGAGCCGCCACATCGACGTCGACCGTCAGTTCATCCTGGATGGCGAGCAGCCCTCCGAAGACGGAGAACGGCGCGATACCGAACTCGCTCTGCCGCAGGACGAGCGCGCCTTGGGCGTGCAGCGGCGCATCCCCTGAAGGTCGGGCGACCCGCACGGGCACGTCGATCTCGCGGACCTGCCCGTGCCATCGCACCGCGAGCTTGACTGCGAGCACTGGGAACGCACCGCCCACCGCCGAGCTGCGCATCGAGATCGCCGGGAAGCGTTCGCCGTCGATGGCGCGGAGCATGTTGGTCCGGGTGCCGGCGACATCGGAGGCCGTGGGCACGCTGGCGAATTCGGGGCCGAGGCTGGCGCGCCATTCGGGCTTGTCGATGCCGATGTCGTCGAGGCGGAACCCGAGTTCGACGCCTGCGCCCGCGATCCCGTCGGCGGGCAGGAAGACGTGGCCGTCGAGCCGTTCGACCCCGAGCACATGGTTGTGGCCGAGCTTGGCGAGCCGTCCGGCGCGGAAGACGTGGATCCGGACCTGCGAGCCTGCGGCGTCGACGCGGTAGAGCCGCCCCTCGCCGCGCTGCTGCGCCGCGAGCCAGGTGGGGCATGAGGACGGCGGCGCTTCAGCGCCCGGCGCCGCGCCCAATGCAGTCGATGTGGCCGATGCAGCGGCTGCACTGCGGCCCGTCGTCGACTCCGCTGTCGCCCCGATTGGTGCACTGCCGCATCCTGCGACCGCCAGCGCCACAGCGACGATCGCCGCGTGGGCCGCCCCCCGTGTCCACGGGGTCCACAACACCGGAGGCACCTCGCTTGCCCGCGTCAACACTTGCATAGGGGTAAACCAAGAGTGGTCAGACCTGCATTCTGAACGGCACAAACAAGCTGGTCGCACTAGCATTGCGACATCACGACGACACCTCGCACGGAGGACTGCCATGGCACGCCAAGCCAACGACCTGATGGCGCAGTACGCCGCCTACCACCGCGACCGCCGCAACATCGCCACCCACTTCGTCGGCATTCCGCTGATCGTCTTCGCGATCGGCGTGCTGCTGGCGCGGGCGCAATTCCACGTCGCCGACTGGACCGTGTCCGCCGCCTGGGTGGTCTGGGGCGCCGCCACGATCTGGTACCTGACGCGCGGCAACTTCGTGCTCGGCCTGTCCACCGCGATCGTCAACGCGGTGCTGATGGCGCTGGCACATCCGCTGGCGGCGGGTTCCGTCGGCGGCTGGCTCGCCTGGGGACTGGGCAGCTTCCTGGTCGGATGGATCATCCAGTTCGTCGGTCATTATTACGAGGGGCGCAAGCCCGCCTTCGTGGATGACCTGATCGGGTTGCTGGTCGGGCCGATGTTCGTTGTCGGCGAAGCGCTCTTCGCGATGGGCTGGGGCCGCGACCTGCTCGCCGAGATCGAACGCCGCGCCGGTCCCACCCATCTGCGCGACTTGACGCATCCTGCCTGAGCCTCGCGGCATGACGACCTCGCTCCTTTGGGGGTCGGGTCTTGATGGGGCTTGCGGCGCGCCGCCAAGGCGCTTATCTTGGGGCGTCCGAATCCGTCAGCGATTTGCCCAAGTCCCGGCCAGGATTCAAGTCAGGATCCCAGCCAGGATTCCGCCAGGAGGCCCCATGAAACCGGTGTCCGAACTGTTGAAGAACCGCGGCCCGAGCGTCTGGCGCATCACGCCGGAAGCGACGGTGTTCGATGCGCTGCATCTGCTCGCGCAGCATGATGTCGGTGCGCTGCTGGTGATGGAGGGCGAGCGGCTGCTCGGCATCTTCTCGGAGCGCGACTACACCCGCAAGATCGCGCTGCAGGGCAGAGATTCGCGCAACACGCAGGTCAAGGAGGTCATGACGGCCAACGTGTTCGTCGTGAAGCCCGACACCGAGTGCCGCGAGTGCATGAGCCTCATGAGCCAGCGCAAGATCCGCCACCTGCCGGTGGTCGAGGGATCGACCGTCGTGGGCATGCTGTCGATCAGGGACCTGATGGACAACATCATCGCGGACGATGAGCTGACCATCGCTCAATTGCAGAGCTACATCTACGGTTAGGGGCTAACCGCCCCAGAACTGCAACGCGCGGTCGGCGCCGTCCTTGGCGGCGCGCGGCTTGGGCGGCTTGTCCGACGGCGTCGGCGTGCCCATCGCGATCCAGCCGAGCAGCGTCTCGCCCGGCTCGCAGAACGCGGCGATCAGACCCGGATCGCGCGCCTTCGCGCCGCTGAGCATCTTTCCGCCGAAGCCGAGCGCCTGCGCGGCGTTCAGGAAGTTCGTCAGCGCCCCACCGACGCAGGCCCACTGCTCGTGCGCCGGCACCTGCGGATGCCCCAGGTCCAGCCGCACGACGACGGCCACCGTCACCGGCGGCCGCAGCGCGCGTTCCTCGTCCATCGCCAGGCCGGCGGCGTCCTTGCCCGCGCGGCGTGCAGCCTCGACGAAGAGCGCCGCCATCGAGCGCTTCGCCTCGCCGCGCACGACCTTGAACCGGAAGGGCACCAGCCCGGCGTGATCGGGCGCGTGCAGCGCGGCATCGACCATCAGGCGCAGATGCCCGTCGTCGGGCCCGGGTTCGATCAGGTACTTCGGCCCGACCGAAGCACGCGTCAGCAGCAGCTTGAGGGCTTCGTCGTTCATGGCGGCTCACTTCCACGTTGCTCGGCAACGTCTCTCTTCAACGATTCAATTTCCGGCGCGCCGCGTAGGAACAGGCGTCGACCAGCATCACCAGCGCCAGCATCGCCAGCAGCACGGTGCAAGTCTCGCGCATCTGGAACAGGCTGAGGTGCAGGCTCAGCATCTGGCCGAGCCCGCCGGCCCCGACCACCCCCAGCACCGTCGCGGCGCGGATGTTGTTTTCCCACCGGTACAGCGTGTAGCTGAGCAGTTGCGGCGCCGCCTGCGGCAGCGTCGCGAACGCGAAGACCTGCCAGCGTGACGCGCCCGCCCAGCGCAAGGCCTGGGCGGTCTGCGGCGGTGCGTTCTCCAGCGCCTCGGCCATCAGGCGGCCGAGCACGCCCGTCGTGTGCAGCGCCAGCGCCAGCGTGCCCGGCATCGGCCCCAGGCCGGCGGCGACCAGCAGGATCGCCGCCCAGACCAGTTCCGGCACGCTGCGCAGCACGTTCAGCAACAGCCGCGAAGTCCAGCGCAGCAGCCCCGGCGGCCGGCTGGCCAGCAGCGCGATCGCGAGCCCGGCCACCGCCGCCAGGACGCTGCCAAGCGCCGACATCGCCAGCGTCTCCAACGCCCCCTGGCCGACGCGTCCGAGAAAGGCCGGCGCCCATTGCGGCGGAAAGAACTCCGCGATGAAGCGGCCCATCTGAGCGAGCGCCCCCGCCCCCAGCAGTTCACCCCAGCGCAGCGGCAACGTCGCGAAGCTCGCGACCAGCAGCATCAGCAGGCCGATGAGCAGCCCACGCACGCCCCATCGCGGAGACGGCCGGGCGGCGCGACGGGACGCCTCCGCGCCCTGGCCGGCTTCACGCGCTGGCCGCAGCCAAGCGCTGATCCGATCGGCCATCGCCACGAGCGCGATGAACACGAGCAGGATGGTCGCGACCTCGGCGCCGGCGAACATCTTGGTCGCGTTGTCGAGCTGCTGGCCGAGCCCGCCGGCGCCGACGAAACCGAGCACGACCGAGGACCGGATCGCGCATTCCCAGCGGTAGACGGTGTAGCTCACGAGCTCGTCAGCGCAACCGGGCAAGGTGCCGAAGAGCAGCGCCTGCAGACGTCCGGCGCCACCGCGCAGCAGCGCCTGCGTGGGCGCGGCGTCGGCGCTTTCGAGGATCTCGGCGTAGACCTTGCCGAGCATCCCGCCATAGGACAGCGCGATCGCCAGCACGCCGGCGCCGGGGCCGAGGCCGATCACGCGGACCAGCATCAGCGCCCAGACCAGCTCCGGGACCGAGCGCAGCACGATGAGCACGAGGCGCACGATCCCGCGCAGCGCCGCCGGCCCCGGGCCCATGCGACCCGCCACCGCGGACACCGACAGCCGCGCCGTCGCCAGCAGCGCCATCGGCACGGCGATCACCCAGGCGAGCGCCATCCCCACCGTCGCCATCGCCACGGTGCGCCACGTGTCGGCGGCGAGCATCGTCAGGAACTCGGCATCCAGGCGCGGCGTCAGGAACTGCGCGCCGAAACGCATCGTCGCGCGCAGGCTGCGTTCATCGAGCAGTTCCCAAGGATGGAACTCGCACCAGACAAGGAGGGGCCACAGCAGCACGAGCAGGCCGACGGCCAGACCGAGTCGTCGCGTGGCGGCGGGATCGCGGCGCCACGGGGCCGCGGCGGCGGCGCTCATCGACACATCGCCTGTGGCAACGACGCCGGCGGCAACGTGTCCTGCGCCACAGGCGGCGGCTCGTTCAGCAGGTCGGCGTAGATCTCGTCCAGTTGACACGCGCCGAGGTCCCGCGGCGGGCCGTCGTAGACGAGGCGCCCTTCGCGCAGCGCGATCACGCGAGGAAACACCCGGCATGCCAGGTCGACCTGGTGCAGGCTGCAGACCAGCGTGCGGTCCTGGGCGCGGGCCGTGTCTCGCAGGACCTCGAGCACGCGCTGCGCGCGCTGCGGGTCCAGCGCCGACAGCGGCTCGTCGGCGAGCCAGAGCCGCGCCTTCGACACCAGCAGCCGCGCAACCGCGACGCGCTGGCGCTCGCCGCCGGAGAGCTGATCGACGCGCGACCAGAGCCGATCGCCGAGCTCCAGACGGTCCAGCGCGTCGAAGGCGAGCCGCGCCTGCGCCTCGGTCGGGTTGAACAGCATGCGCAGGGTCTGCGCCATCGACGCGCCGGGCAACTGCCCGGCCAGCACCGCGGTGACCACGCGCTGGCGCGGCGGCAGCGGCGGATGCTGCGGCGCCAGCATCAGCTCGCGACGCAGCCAGTGGCGATCGCGGGACGCCAAGGCCCAGGCGTCCTGCCCCGCCAGGCGCATGGTCCCGCCCACAGGTGCCAGGGCCATCGCCATCGCGTGCAGCAGCGAGGTCTTGCCGGCGCCCGACGCGCCGATCAACGCGACCTGCTCGCCGGTCTCGATGCGCAGCGTCAGCGGCTCGACCAGCGTGCGCGCCCCGGCCCTCAGGTGCAGGCCGTCCAGTTCCAGCAGCGGCATCGCGATCGTCTCAACTCACTTCAGCAGACCGGCGTTCTCGGCGGCGGCCTTGATGCCGGCGTAGTTCTCGGGCTGCGTCGGCACGAACTTCGTCGCGCGCTGCAGGTCGAGGATCTCCTTGCCTTCCGGCGTCGACGGGTTGAGCTTCAGGAACGCGGCCTTGAGCTTCTCCTTCGTCGCGGCCGGCATGTCGGCGTGGACGCTCCAGTTGTAGTCGTAGTACGGCGGCGTCGTGAAGAAGACCTTGACGGCCGCGGCGTCGACCTTCTTCTCGGCGACGAGCTTCTCCCAGACGGAGATGTTGAGCGCACCGGCGTCGACCTTGCCCGAGGACACGGCGGCGACGGTGGCGTCGTGCGCGCCGGAGAAGGAGATGCGCTTCAGATCCGCGTCGGGGTTGATCTTCGCGGCCAGCAGGAACGAGCGCGGCATCAGGTGACCCGAGGTCGACGACGCGGAGCCGAAGCTGAGCGTCTTGCCCTTGAGGTCCTCGAGCTTCGTGATGCCCGACCTGGCGTCGGTGATGAAGACGGAGCGGAACTTCTCGTCCTCCTCGCGCTGGACCAGCGGGACGATCCTGCCGCCCGAGCGCACGTTGGCCTGCACGAAGGTGAAGCCGCCGAACCAGGCCAGGTCGATCTTCTTGTTGACGACGGCCTCGACGGCGGCGGCGTAGTCGGTGACGGGCGTCCACTCGACCTTCACGCCGAGTTCCTTCTCCAGGTACTTGCCGAGCGGCGCGAACTTGCGGGCCAGCTCGGTCGGCGATTCGTCGGGGATGGCGGTCACGCGCAGCACCTGCGGCGTCTGCGCCATCGCGGGCCCGGACAGGCCCGCCGCAATCAGCGACGTGGCGACGATTCCCTGCAGCGCACGGCTGACTTGTCGGAAAAGGCTAGGCATCGAAAGCTCCAGTCGAAACGGTCGAAGTCAAAGAAATTGCCGCCCCGAGGGCGGCCGCAAGAACCAGCGACATCGGATTGCCGAAGCGAGCGGCCCGAGCTTGCGCCGAGGCGCACAGCCGTACGCCCGTACGGCGAGCACCGCAGGCGCAAGATCGGGTCGCGCAGCCGGCAAGCCGATGTTGCTGGCGGAGAGACGTGGGAGTCGAACCCACCCGGCGATGCGTGGCATCACCCACCGGATTTGAAGTCCGGCCGATCCACCAGGATCGTTGTCTCTCCATTGATCGTTGCGCGTTCATGCGGTCTCGACGGCGTCGACGCGCGCGGCGCCGCCCCCCTCATGATCGTCGATGAACAGGCGGCTGTCGGTCCGCAGCCGGTGCGCGTCGCCGACGCGCCGCAGCACGCCGACCTTGTCGAAGAACTCCAGCACCTGGATCGCGCGCTTGCGCCCCAGGCCGCTGCGGTCGCGGAACACCGCGGCCTTCACGTCGCCGCCGAGGGCCGAGGCCCGCGCGATGCGCGCCAGCTCATGGATCGCCGTCGGCGCGTAGTACAGGTCCTTCACGACCTGGAACAGCTCGCCCCGCTGCGACAGGCGCGCCAGGGTCGTGCGCACCAGCGCTTCGGGCTCGTGCGCGTCCTTGGCCAGGTCGCGCGCCCAGGCGCCTTCGAAGCCCGCCGACAGCAGCCGCGGCATCACCTTCTGCGCGAGGCGCTCGTCCAGCGCCGACAGCTGGATGCCGTGCGCCGGCAGATGCGCCGACGCGCCGCTGATCGCCACCTGTCCGGCCGACGCCATCCGCCGCACGAGCGACTGCCACAGCGCCTCCGCCATGCGTGGGGCGGCCAGTCGCCGCCAGCGCGCGAGGTCGGGGCCGAGCTCTTCGGGCTGTTCCTCGTGATACCGCGCCAACCTGGCCAGCGCGACGCCCTCCCACTGCGCCGTCTGCGCGGCGCCGAGCGCCCACGCCGGTCCGTCGGCGCCGGGCACGACCATCGACGCACTGTCCGCCGCCAGCAGGGCCGCGCGCGCGTCGCTGGCCACGCCCTGCCCCGCGGCGAATCGCGCGAGATCGACGCCCATCGGCGCCTGCGCCAGCAGGCCGGCCAGCCGTTGCGCGGGCGAGTCCGCCGTCAGCGCGACGAGTTCCGCAAGCCGCTGCGTCGTGCGGCGATAACGTGCCGGCGCGTGCGGATCGAGCACGACCCCGCCGGCGAGCGCGCGCGTCGCCGAGGCGTCGCGCAGCACGACGCGATCGCCGGCCCAGGCGCCGATCGGTCGATGCAGCACGAGCTGCACGAAGCCTTCGCCACCGGGCCGCAGCGCATCGAACGCCTCACCGTCGACGCCGCCCAGCACCGCCACCGTTCCGGTCACCTGCTCCGCGCCGACGTGCACATGCACCGGCGTGCCGCCGCGCAGCGCCCGGGCTTCCCCGGACCACAGCCGCAGCCGCGCATCGAGGCGGTCCGTCCACTGCGCGACCTCGGGCGCGGCCAGCCATTGGCCGCGCTCGACCTCGTCCTTCTCCAGACCGGCAAGGCCGATGGCGACGCGTTGTCCGGCCGACGCGCGCTCCGCCGGCTCGTTCTGTGCATGCAGGCTGCGCACGCGGCCGCGCCGCGGCGACTGTCCCGGCGCGGGCGGCAACAGCAGGAGTTCGTCGCCGACCGCTACCTCGCCCGCATGCGCGGTGCCGGTGCAGACCGTGCCCACACCGGGCAGGCTGAACACGCGGTCCACCGCGAGCCGGAAGGCCTGTCCCGCGACCTCGTGCGGCGGCAGCGCCTTCGTCTCGGCGATCAGGTGCTCGCGCAACGCGCGCACGCCCTCGCCCGCGGTCGCGGCAACCTCGAAGACCGGTGCGTCCGCCAGCGGCGTACCGGCCACCAGCGCGCGGATCTCCTCGCGCCGCTGCGCGCGCGTCGCGATGTCCACGCGGTCGCACTTCGTCAGCGCGATCGTCCCGCGCGCGATCCCCAGCAGCGACAGCAGCGCCAGGTGCTCGCGGGTCTGCGGCATCACGCCGTCGTCGGCGGCCACCAGCAGCAGCGCGTGGTCGATGCCGGTCGCGCCGGACAGCATCGTGTGCACGAGGCGCTCGTGTCCCGGGACATCGACAAAACCGATGCGCGGGCCCTCGCTCGCGTCCAGGAACGCATAACCGAGCGTGATGCTGATGCCGCGCCGCTTCTCCTCGGGCAGCCGATCCGTGTCGACGCCGGTCAGCGCCTTCACCAGCGTCGTCTTGCCGTGGTCGATGTGGCCGGCGGTTCCGACGATCACGCGAGCGCCTCCTTCAGCTGCGCGAGCTGCTCGAGGAAGTCGGGCTCCTCGCGCGCCTCGTCCAGGCAGCGCAGGTCCATCCAGAGTTCATCGGCCTGCACGCGCGCGATCACGGGCAGCGGCAACCCGCGCAGGGCCGTGAGCAGGTCGTCGAGCGCGCGCCCGATTCCCCGCTTGCCGGGCAGCCGCGGCGTCAACACCAGCCCCGCCGACGGCAACGTCTCCACCGGCAACGAGCCCGAGCCGATCTGCCCGCGCATCGCGCTGACGCGCGCGTCGAAGCGGGGCGCGACGGCGTCCTCGACGCGGGCCAGCAGCCGCTGCGCCTGCGCCTCGATCTGGCCCACCGGCCGCGTCAGCAGCCGCAGCGTCGGCAGGTCCTGCGTCAGCCGGTCCGGCTGCAGGTACAGCCGCAGCGTCGCCTCCAGCGCGGCCATCGGCAGCTTGGACAGGCGCAACGCGCGCTTCATCGGGAACTTGCGGATCTTCTGCACCAGGTCCTTGCGACCGACGATCAGACCGGCCTGCGGCCCGCCCAGCAGCTTGTCGCCGCTGAAGGTCACGATGTCGCAGCCGTCGGCCAGCATCGCCTGAGGCAGCGGCTCGGCCGGCAGGCCCCATTGCGCCAGGTCGACCAGCGAGCCGCTGCCCAGGTCCGTCATCAGCGGCACGCCCGCGGCCTTGGCGATCGGGGCGAGTTCGGCCTCGCTCACCGACGACGTGAAGCCCTGGATCGCGTAGTTGCTGGTGTGGACCTTCAACAGCAGCGCGGTGTCCGGACCGATCGCGGACTGATAGTCCCGCGCATGCGTGCGGTTGGTCGTGCCGACCTCCACCAGCCGCGCCCCCGCCGCCGCCATCACGTCGGGCATGCGGAACGCGCCGCCGATCTCGACCAGCTCGCCGCGCGACACGACGACCTCCTGGCCGCCGGCCAGCGCGGCGATGCCCAGCAGCACCGCGGCGGCGTTGTTGTTGACGACCGTCGCCGCCTCGGCGCCGGTGATGTCGCACAGCAGCGATTCGACGAGGCTGTCGCGGTCGCCGCGCTCACCGCGCGCAAGGTCGAACTCCAGGTTGTTGGGCGAGCTCATGCAGCTCAGCACATGGCGCAGCGCCTCGTCGGCCAGCAGCGCGCGGCCCAGGTTGGTGTGCAGCACCGTGCCGGTGAGATTGATCACGCGGCGCATGCGCGGCGCGAGGCGCTCGACGCACAGGCGCTCGAGCTCGGACGTCAGGCGCTGAAGTTCCTCTGCCGGCAGCGTGCCCGCCAGCGCGCGCTGGCGCCACGATTCGAGCAGGTGTCGCGCCTGCGCGGCGACGAAGGCGTGACCGTGTCGCGCCATCAGGTGCGTGACCGCCGGATCGCGCAGCAGACGATCAACGGAGGGAAGGTCCTTCGGGGCCGCGGCCGCGGCGCGCGGCGCGGCCTGCCCGCGCGAGGGAACAGGGCGATCGTCGGGCGCGGCTGGGTCCTGACTGCTGACCGGGGAGCCTGCCGTCGGACCATGAACCATGGATGCCTCGGGCTTCATGCTCAGTGTCCTCCGGGGTCCGGAGGAGGCGCCTCGGCCTCGCCGAGGATCAGCAGCGGGTTGAACCCCTGCCTCACGAGGCCGAGTTCGCCGACCAGCAGATCGAGCGTCAGCGTCGCCAGGTCGTCGGCCAGCGGCTCGACCTGCAGGTCCTTTTCCATGTGGACCTGCTTGAGGTAGTGCCCGCAGGTCTCGCAGCACTCGGCCGCGACGGCCTCGGACTTGTTGCCGTCGGCGTCGACGAGGCTCTGGAAGGTGATGCCCTTCGTGCCCTGGCAATGCGTGCACTTGATGCGCACGTAGTGCCACTGCGCGCCGCACAGCGAGCAGGCCAGGAAGCGCTGCCCGGACTGTTCCGCCGCGATGCGCGTGATCGAGGCCACCGGTCGCGAGCCGCAGCACGGACAGACCGTCGGATCGTCGATCATGCCGAAGGGGGCGACGTGCTCGCCCTGGTCGCTGCCGTCGTAGCGCGCCTGCAGCTGCACGACGAGCCGCGCCCAGTACACCTGCAAGGCCGCGGCGATCAGCGGCGCCGCCGCCGGGTCCAGGCCCGGCGCGCCGCCGGCGAGCAAGGCGCCCGCCTGCTGCTCCAGCCAGTCGTCGTCGGCTTCGCCCAACTGCGTCACCAGCGCCTTCGCCGGATCGGGGATCGCCGCCGTCGCCATCGCGCGCAGCAGTGCGCGGAGTTCCTCGCGCCACACCGGATCACGCCGGAAGGTCGTCACGTCGAGCGGCGGCAAGCCACCGACCATCGCGCTGTTGACCAGCACCTCGTCCAGCAGCTTCATCGGCTCGGCGCGCCGGAAGCGCTCATGCTGCGCCTGCGCCAGCTCGGCCACGAACAGCAGGTAGTCCCGCATCGCATGCCCCTCGGCCAATTGGCGCAGGCGCAGCGCGCGCTCGGCGAAGAGGCCGGGCTCCGGCACCTTCACCGGCGCGGCGCGTGCGCCGGCGTTGACCGCGATCTCTTCCGGGGTCATGACCCGGACGGGGCTGGGGGATGTCATGCGCGGGGCCGCTCCTTCGCTTCCTTGTGCCACAGCGGGTGATGGTGCGCGGCCCAGGTGTCGGTGACCGTACCACGGGTCATCGCCCGGAACGAGCCCTTGACCCAGATTGCCGCGTAGACATGGATGATGATTGTCAGGATCAGGATCGTCGCCGATACCGAGTGCAGCAGCACCGCGATGCGACGCAACATGATGTTGCCTTCCGGGAACCAGGCGTGCCAGAACATGAAGCCGGTGACCAGCAGGAGGATCAGCGTCACGACCATCACCCAGAACACGATCTTCTGGCCGGCGTTGTACTTGGCCGCGGGCTGGACGCCCTCCTTGCCGGCGCCGGTGATCATGGCGGGGCTCTGCCGCATCCATTGCGTGTCGGCGCCGATCCAGAGGTTGTCGCGCCACATCCGCACCGCGAGGAAGGCGAAGGCGATCACCATGCCCACGCCCAGGTAGGGATGCAGCACGCGCGTCCACGGCCCGCCGCCGAAGAGATTGCTGAGGAAGTAGAGGCTCGGGTGGAAGAAGGCCAGGCCCGAGAGCCCGGCGCACAGGAACAGCAGCACGATGAGCCAGTGGTTGAGCCGCTGGCTGTCGCGATAGCGTTGCAGCAACATGGTGAGCTCCCGGTGGGTCAGAGGCCGCCGCTGGGCGGGGGTGTACGTCGAACGCCGCGGCTCACCGCCCGGCGCGCCGTCGGGGCCTTCGCCATGCTTGGCGCGTTCGTAGGCCAGTTCCTCTTCGGGATCCGGCTCGTCGTGCTCCGTCTTCTGCGGGCCGACCTTCATGTAGTGGAAGAAGCCCGCCACCGCCGCGCCGACCATCGCGGCGACGGCCAGCGGCTTGGCCGCGCCCTTCCACAAGGACACCAGCGGACTGATCTGCGGATCCTTCGGCAGCCCGTGATAGAGCGTCGGCTGGTCCGCATGCTGCAGCACGTACATCACGTGCGTGCCGCCGACGCCCTGCGGGTCGTACACACCGGCGTTCTGGTAGCCGCGCTCCTTCAGGTCGACGATGCGTTCGGCGGCGAACTCGTGCATGTCCTCCTTCGAGCCGAAACGGATCGCCCCCGTCGGGCAGGCCTTCACGCAGGCGGGTTCCAGGCCCACGCCGACGCGGTCCGAGCACAGGCTGCACTTGTAGGCCTTGTTGTCGGCCTTGCTGATGCGCGGCACGTCGAACGGACAGCCGGTCACGCAGTTGCCGCAGCCGACGCAGTGCTCGGAGATGAAGTCGACGATGCCGTTCTGGTACTTCACGATCGCGCCCGGCGCGGGGCAGGCCTTCAGGCAGCCGGGGTCCTCGCAGTGCATGCAGCCGTCCTTGCGGATCAGCCACTCCAGCTTGTTCTCGACGACTTCCACTTCCGAGAAACGCATCACCGTCCACGACTGCGGGGTCAGGTCGCGCGGGTTGTCGTAGGTGCCATGGGTTTCGCCGACGTCGTCGCGCAGGTCGTTCCACTGCATGCAGGCGACCTGGCAGGCCTTGCAGCCGATGCACGAGGAGACGTCGATCAGCTTGGCGACTTCCGTCGTCGTGCGCCGCGCGTCGGGGCTGGGCAGCGTCGTCGCGGAGCGCTTGGCGATGTCGAGGGATTGCAATGAAGACATGGCTGAGGCTCCTCAAGCTTTCTCGATGTTGACGGTGAAGCTCTTGAACTCCGGCGTCTGGGTGTTGGCGTCGCCCACGAACGGGGTCAGCGTATTGACCAGATAACCGGGCTTGGCCACGCCGACGAAGCCCCAGTGATTCGGCAGGCCCACGGTGTGGACCCGCTTGCCGCCGACATCGAGCGATGCCACGCGCTTGGTCACCACCGCCACGGCCTTGATGAAGCCGCGGTTGGAACTGACCTTCACCTGGTCGCCGTTGCCGATGCCCTTCTCCTTCGCGAGTTCCTCGCCGATCTCCACGAACTGCTGCGGCTGGATGATCGCGCTCGTGCGCACGTTCTTGGTCCAGTAGTGGAAGTGCTCGGTGAGCCGGTAGCTGGTCGCCACGTACGGGAACTTGTCCGGCTTGCCGAACTGCTCGCGGTCGGCCTTGAACACCCGGCCGGCCGGGTTGTTCATCGCCTTGGCGTTGGTCGGGTGCATCGGGTTGACCGTCAGCGGCGACTCGAAGGGCTCGTAGTGCTCCGGCAGCGGGCCGTCGACCATGCCGCTGGGCGCGAACAGGCGCGCCACGCCCTCGGCGGTCATGATGAAGGGCCGCACCGCGTCCTCGTCATTGGGGTTGGCGTCCGGCCGGATGTCCGGCACGTCGGAGCCGCCCCATTTGTCGGTGTAGCTGATCAGTCGCCGCTTCGGATTCCACGGCTTGCCGCTCGGGTCGCAGGACGCGGCGTTGTAGAGCACGCGCCGGTTCGCCGGCCAGGCCCAGGCCCAGTTCAGCGTCTGGCCGATGCCCCACGGGTCGCTGTTGTCGCGCCGGGCCATCTGGTTGCCCGCCTGCGTCCACGCGCCGGCGTAGATCCAGCAGCCGCTGGAGGTCGTGCCGTCGTCGCGCAGCAGGCCGAAGCCGGAGAGCTGCTCGCCCGCCTTCGCCAGGACCTTGGTCGGATCCTTCGGATCGGTCACGTCGGCCAGCGCCTTGCCGTTGAACTCCATCGCCAACTCCTCGGCGGAGGGGCTGTGCGGGATCTTGTACGGCCAGCTCAGGTTGACGATCGGATCCGGATACGCACCGCCGTCCTTCTGGTACAGCGCGCGCAGGCGCAGGAAGATCTCCGCGATGATCTCCGCGTCGCCCTTGGCCTCGCCCGGGGGCTCGGCGCCCTTCCAGTGCCACTGCAGCCAGCGTCCGGAGTTGGTCAGCGAGCCGTCCTCCTCCGCGAAGCAGGTGCTCGGGAAGCGGAACACCACGGTCTGGATCTCTTCCGTCTTCACGTCGTTGTGCTCGCCGTAGTTCTTCCAGAACTCGGCGGTCTCCGTGTTGAGCGGATCGATGATCGCGAGGAACTTCAGCTTGGACAGGCTCTCGACCACCTTCTTCTTGTTGGGGAAGGAGCCCACCGGGTTGAAGCCCTGGCAGATGTAGCCGTTGACCTTGCCCTGGTGCATCAGCTCGAAGGCCTGCAGCACGTCGTAGCCCTTGTCCCACTTCGGCAGGTAGTGGTAGGCCCAGTCGTTCTCCTTGGTCGCGGCCTTGCCCCACCACGCCTTCTGCTGGCTGACGAAGAACTTCGGATAGTTCTGCCAGAAGCTCATCTGGTTGGGACGCAGCGGCTTGAGCGCGCGGGTCTTGTAGTAGGTCTCGAGGTCCTGCTCCGAGTCCTTGGCCAGCGACATGTAGCCCGTCAGCGAGGTCGACAGCAGGCCCAGGTCGGTGAGGCCCTGGATGTTGCTGTGGCCGCGCAGCGCGTTCATGCCGCCGCCGGGCTGACCGATGTTGCCCAGCAGCAGCTGCACCAGCGCGCCGGTGCGGATGATCTGCGAGCCCTGGCTGTGCTGCGTCCAGCCCAGGGCGTACAGGATCGTCATCACCTTGCCGGGGGCCGAGGTCTCGCCGATCTGGCGGCAGATCTCGACGAACCGGTCCTTGGGCGTGCCGGTGATCTCGCTGACCTTCTCGGGCGTGTAGCGCGAGAAATGCTGCTTCATGACGTTGAGCACGCAGCGCGGGTGCTGCATCGTCATGTCGACCTTGGCGAAGCCCTTCTCGTCCATCTCGTAGGCCCACGACGCGTTGCTGTAGGCGCGCTTGGCCTCGTCGTAGCCCGAGAAGATGCCATCCTCGAACTTGTAGCCCTCACCGACGATGAACGGGGCGTTCGTGTAGTGCCGGACGTACTCGGTCTGGATCTTGTTGTTGCTCAGCAGGTAGTGGATGACGCCGCCCAGGAAGGCGATGTCGGACCCCGCGCGGATCGGCGCGTAGTAGTCGCTCATCGCGGCCGAGCGCGTGAAGCGCGGGTCGACGACGATCAGCCGGGCCTTGTTGTGATGCTTGGCCTCGATCACCCACTTGAAGCCGCAGGGATGCGCCTCGGCGGCATTGCCGCCCATGATCAGCACGAGATCGGCGTTCTTGATGTCCACCCAGTGGTTGGTCATCGCGCCGCGTCCGAACGTCGGGGCCAGACTGGCCACCGTCGGTCCGTGTCAAACGCGAGCCTGGTTGTCGAACGCGAGCATCCCCGTCGAGCGCATCGCCTTGTGGGTGATGTAGCCCGACTCGTTCGAGGATGCCGAAGCGCAGATCATGCCGGTCGAGAGCCAGCGGTTGACCGTCTTCCCGTCGGCGTTGCTGGCGATGAAGTTGGCGTCGCGGTCGGCCTTGAGCAGCTTCACGAAGCGGTTCATCGCCTCGTCCCAGCTGACGCGCTTCCACTCCTTGGCGCCGGCCTCGCGGATCTCCGGGTACTTCAGCCGGTTGGGGCTGTGGACGAAGTCCAGCAGGCCCGCGCCCTTCGGGCACAAGGTGCCGCGATTGACCGGATGATCGGGGTCGCCCTCGATGTGGATGATCTCGGAACTGACGTTCTTCGCCTTGTCCCCGAGCGAGTACATGATGATCCCGCAACCGACCGAGCAGTAGGGGCAGGTGTTGCGGGTCTCGGTCGCCCGGGCGAGCTTGAACTGGCGCGTCTCGGCCAGTGCGGCAGTCGGAGAGAACCCCAACGCCACGAGGCTCGAGCCCATCACGGCCGCCCCGCTCACCCGGAAGAAGTGCCTCCGGTTCATGTCCATCTTGTGCCTCCTGGGCTCGGCCTCCGCTCACGAAGGCCGACCTGGGTGAAATGCACGGCCGTCACGCGGCCCGTTCGAGCATTTCGGCACAAAGCTCCCGCTTTGTCCAATGGGGACTCACCCTCTGACGCGAGGGAGAACCGCAGGGCGCACCGCGATAGGCGATGGGATTTTCTGACGGTCCGGTTTGTGCGTTGCAGCGACCGAGCGGCCCGCCGCGCAGGCCGGTGCCCCTCTGCGCTCAATCTCCTCCTCGCCGCTCGGAATTCGCTCCGAGGGGCACCGGCCTGCGCGGCTCCCGTTGCAGTGCAGCACGGCGTGGAGGGACCGCCGCGGGCGGTGGGGTCAGGTGTTTTTCGAGATGGTGATCGTCGGGAATTTCGATGAGTAGTCCTTGGCCTGGCCGGCCAGCTTCACCGCGATCTTGCGCGCGATCTGCTTGTAGGCCTGGGCGTGCGGGCCGTCGGGCTCCGCGACGACCGTCGGCTTGCCGCTGTCGGCCTGCTCGCGGATCGACAGGGCCAGCGGCAGGGAGCCGAGCAGCTCCTGCGAGTACTGGTCCGCCATGCGCTGGCCACCGCCGCTGCCGAAGATGTGCTCGGCATGGCCGCACTGGCTGCAGATGTGGATGGCCATGTTCTCGACGATGCCCAGGATCGGCACGCCGACCTTCTCGAACATCTTCAGGCCCTTCTTCGCATCGATCAGCGCGATGTCCTGCGGCGTGGTCACGATCACCGAGCCGCTCACCGGCACGCGCTGCGACAAGGTCAGCTGGATGTCGCCGGTGCCCGGCGGCATGTCGATCACGAGGTAGTCCAGATCGCGCCAGCGCGTCTGGCGCAGCAGCTGATCCAGCGCCTGCGTCGCCATCGGACCGCGCCAGACCATCGCCTGGTCGTCCTCGACCAGGAAACCGATCGACATCAGTTGCAGGCCGTGCGATTCCAGCGGCTCCATCGTCTGGCCGTCGGTGCTCTCCGGACGCCCGTGGATGCCCAGCATCAGCGGCAGGCTGGGGCCGTAGATGTCCGCATCGAGCAGGCCGACGGTCGCGCCTTCGGCCGAGAGCGCCAGCGCCAGGTTGGCGGCCGTCGTGCTCTTGCCGACGCCACCCTTGCCGGACGCCACCGCGATGATGTTCTTCACCCCCGGCAGCAGTTGCACGCCGCGCTGGACGGCGTGGGCGGTGATCCTGGTCGTCAAGCCGACGCTGACGTTGCCGACGCCCGGCACCGACCGCGCCGCCTCGACCAGCGCCGCGCGCAGCGCATCGATCTGGCTGGCGGCGGGATAGCCCAGCTCGACGTCGAAGCTGACCGCGTCGCCCTGCACCTTGAGGTTGCGGAGTTGCTTCGTGGAGACGAAATCGCGACCGGTGTTGGGATCGACGACCTGCTGCAGGGCCTGCAGCAGCGGCGCTTCTTGAATCTGGGGAGCTTGGGACATGGGCGAAGGTGATCGTGGCGATCAGAGGAATGTCGACGGGCAGTCTAGCCGAGCGGCCAAAACCCGATACTCGAAGGCGGATGCCGGAATCAGTTTCCGGCGCACTTTCCGGGCACATCCGGCGCAGAAATGGAAAAAGGGGTTGCAGCGCTGCTGCAACCCCTTTGTTCTGGTGGGCCCTGAAGGATTCGAACCTTCGACCAACGGATTAAGAGTCCGCTGCTCTACCAACTGAGCTAAGAGCCCGAAATTCTCTTTGTCTTCTTGTCGTCCTGCAGGTTTCTATCGAAACTTGCGAAGCCGAGATTATGTCAGATATTTTGTCCTCGTCACACCGAATCCCCTCTGACATCGTCTCGTCGTCCGTGAATCGCACGCAACATCCTGCGCGTCCTTCACTCTGACGATCCGACAAGGATCGGTTGGTGGGCCCTGAAGGATTCGAACCTTCGACCAACGGATTAAGAGTCCGCTGCTCTACCAACTGAGCTAAGAGCCCCCGAGAACAATCAACTGACTGCCATCTGAAACGATGGTGGGTCGTGCAGGATTCGAACCTGCGACCAACGGATTAAAAGTCCGCTGCTCTACCGACTGAGCTAACGACCCGAAGCCTGCACGCCTAAGCCTGCTTCAAGCAGTGAAAGCCGAGTTGCCCCGACCTCCGCTGCATCGCTTCGAGGTGTTCGCCCCTCAGCAGAGCCTCACATTATAGGACGGTTTTTTGTGGTCGCGCAAGCGCCTTCAGATACCGTTTCACCAGCTCCGCCGCCGCGACCATGCCGAAGCCGGCAGTGACCGCGACACTCGATCCATACCCATGGCAATTCAGGTTGCCATCCAGGTCGCAGGCATCGACGCCTTCCGGCCGCGTCACCGGCTCTCGCGAGAACACGCAGGTCACGCCCATCGCGCCCTGGCGCGGCGCGGCGTGGAACTTGCGCAGCCGCTGACGCAGGTTGGCCAGCAGCGGATCATGGGTGGTCTCGGACAGGTCCAGGATCTCGACGTCCTGCGGCCGGTGCTTGCCGCCGGCGGCGCCGATGCAGATCTGGGGGAGCTTGAGCGCCCTCGCCCACGCCGCGATCTGCGCCTTGGCGCGGACCTGGTCGCAGGCATCGACGATGCCGTCGACCTGCACGTCGCCGAGCAGCGAGGGCCAGTTCTTGTCGTCGACGAAGTCCTCGATGGTGACGACCTCGCAGCCCGGGTGGATGTCCGCGATGCGCTGCTTCAGCGCTTCCGCCTTGGCCATGCCCAGCGTGCTGCCGAGCGCCTGCACCTGGCGGTTGATGTTGGATTCGGCGACATGGTCGAGGTCGACCAGCACCAGTCGCGCCACCCCCATGCGGGCCAGCGCCTCGACGACCCAGGAGCCCACGCCGCCCAGCCCCACGACGCAGAAACGCGCCGCGCGCAGCCGCGCGTAGTCCCGCTCACCGTGCAGACGGCGCAGACCGCCGAAGCGGCGCTCCGCGTCCGCTTCCAGATCGAGGGGGCCGTGCCCGGTCTCCAGACTCAAGATCGTTGCGCGCCGGAGCGCGTCCTCAGCAGGTCGGCAAGCAGCGGTTCAGCGCAGTCCCGCCGCGCGTTCCTTGGCGGCCTTCGCGGCCTCGCTGCCGGGGTAGGCCTTCTGCAGGTCTTCCAGCGTCTTGCGGGCGCTCTTGGTGTCCTTGAGCTCGATCTGGCAGTTGGCGATCGCCAGCAGGCTCTCGGCCGCGCGCGGATGGTCCGGATTCGCGGCGACGAAGGCCTTGAAGGTCGCGATCGCGCCCTTGTAGTCGCGCTTGCCGTATTGCGCGTTGCCCAGCCAGAAGCGCACCGAGTCGGAGAAACCGCTCGCCGGGAAACGCTGCAGGAAGGACGTGAAGGCGGACACCGCCTCGTTGAAGTCGCCGCGGCGGATCAGGCCCATCGCGGCATCGAACTGGCGCTTCTCTTCCGGATCGGCCTGGAATTCCTTGCCGTCCAGCGACACCTTCTGCGGCTCCAGCGGGCGCAGCCGGTTGTCGAGCGTGGCCGACTGGTCGGCCACCTTGCGCTGGGTTTCGGACAGGTCGCGCGCCAGCTGTTCGTTCTGGCCGCGCATCTTGGCCAGGTCCGACTTCAGCGCCTCGATCTGTCCGGACAGGTCCAGCAGACCGCGTCGCGCGGTCTCGAGCTGGCCCTGCAGCTCCGTGACACGGGCACGCTGCGCGTCCTCGTTCTGCGCCATCTTGGTCCGCAGGTCGAGGATGGCCTTGCGGGCCTCGTCGTCCTCGAACAGCGCCGCCCGCGCGGGGCCGGCGGCGCTCAGCGCCATCAGCACGCCGATCAGCGCGGCCTTGGCCGCCGACACCGGCGCGAAGGGGAAGGAACGATGGAATCGCAGCATGCTCATGTCACCGGATCACTTGTCGCGCAGTTCGACGCGACGGTTCTTGGCCCACGCCTCTTCGTTGTGGCCGGTGTCGGTCGGACGTTCCTTGCCGAAGCTCACCGCCTCGACCTGGCCCGAGGACACGCCCAGCAGCGTCAGCGACTTGGCGACGGCTTCGGCACGCTTCTGGCCCAGGGCCAGGTTGTATTCGCGGCCGCCGCGCTCGTCGGCGTGGCCTTCGAGGCTCAGCTGCAGCGCCTTCTTGTTGTTCAGGCGCTTGGCGTGGTTCTCGATCAGGCTGCGGTACTCGTCCTTGACGACGAAGCTGTCGAAGTCGAAGAACACGACGCGCTGGTTGGACACGGCGGCGTCCAGCTGGGCGCCCAGGTCGACGGTCTCGACCTTGCGTTGCGCGTTGGCGTTCGGGTCGACCTGCGGGCCGCTCGGCTGCGTCACGACCGGGGTCTTGTTCTCGACCGGGGCCGGTTCATCCAGCTTGGTCGAGCTGCAGGCGGACAGGGCTGCCGCGGCCACCAGGCCAAGCATCAGTTTTTCGAGTTTCATGGGCATACGCTCCTAGAGGTCAAGCGGGCGGGAGTTACGGTCTGGACATGGCGGTGGACAGCGCCGCCGGTGAAGCCGCGGGGAACAGCAATTGTGAATCATCGGCTAACACATCCGTGGGGCCGGCATGCCGGCGCGGAGGGGTCGTCGAATCGTCGCGATCACGCTTCGCACGGGATGGGCGAAGCGCGACGCCAACGTAGGCAATCCATGTGCCCGGCGTTGCGAAATGCTTCGATTTCCCGGACGTGCGAGCGCTCGGCACCGGAGGTCCTCAGTTGCCGAAGGGGCCCCACGCGGGTTCCCGGATGTCCGAGACGCCCGGCGTGGCCAGCTTCGCCTTGACCTTGCCGTCGAGCGTCGTCGTCATCAGGACGTCGCGGCCGCCGGCGCGTGTCGCGTAGACGATCAGCTTGCCGTTCGGGGCGAAGCTGGGGCTCTCGTCGTCGCTCGTGTCGGTGATCTGCTGGACCTGGCCGCCGCCGAGGTCCATCACGCACAGCTTGAAGGTGCCGCCGCCCACGCGCGTGACATAGGCCATCGTGCGGCCGTCGGGGCTGATGGACGGGCTGATGTTGTAGTTGCCGCTGAAGGTGTACCCGTTCCGCGTTGCCGCCGCCGGCCGGCATGCGGTAGATCTGCGGCGCGCCGCCGCGGTCGCTGACGAAGTAGATCTGCGCGCCGTCGGGCGAGAAGGTCGCCTCGGTGTCGATGGCGGAGGTCTGCGTCAGGCGCTTCGCGCCCGAGCCGTCCTTGTTGATCAGGTACAGCTGCGAGCCGCCTTCGCGCGAGAGCGTGACCACCAGCTGCTGGCCGTTCGGCGAATACGACGGCGCGCTGTTGGTGCCGCGGAAGTCCGCGACCTTGCGGCGCTTGCCGGTGCGCAGGTCCTGGATCCAGACCACCGCCTTGCGCGATTCGAAGCTGACGTAGGCGACCTCGTTGCCGTCCGGCGACCAGGCCGGCGAGATGATCGCCTCGGGGCTGTTGAGCACGGTCTGCTCGCCCTCGCCGTCCGCGTCGGCGACGCGCAGCGAGTAGCGCGGGCCGGCCTTGTTCACGTAGACCAGCCGCGTGGCGAAGACGCCGCGCTCGCCGGTGAGCTTCTGGTAGATCGTGTCGGCGATCTTGTGCGCCGCCAGGCGCAGGTCGCCGGCGACGACGGGGACGCTCTCGCTGCCCAGGTCCGTGCCCTTGACGACGTCCCACAGGCGGTAGCGCACGTCGAAGCGGCCGTCGGCCAGGCGCGTCGCGGAACCGGCCGCCAGCGCGTCGGCGGCGCGCGCGCGCCAGTCGACGAACTGGGGTTGGGAGGTCTCGCTCATGCCGGCCTGGCCGGGCACGATGCTGAACTGGCCGCTGCGCTCGAGGTCGGCGCGGATGATCGCCGCCAGCGGCTGGCCAGTGGCCGATTCGTTGTTGAAGTCGCTGATCGCGATCGGCAGCCGGGTGGCGCCGACACCGGCGATCTCGACCCGGAACTGCGCGAGCGCCGGCATCGCCAGCCCTGCGGCCATGCCGCCGAGCAGTCCACGGCGCGTCAGCGCGCCGATGCCGGGAGGAAGAAGAGCGGAAGGGGTGGCAATCGTCTTGGTGCTCATCGGCTTGCGGAACGAATGGAGGCCTGATTGTGCCCGAGGCCTGAACGGGTGTTTCGGATCGGCGAGGTTACAAAGGGCAAGGCCGTCGGCAAGCGGCGCGCCACCCTGCATGGACAAGTTGGCCGACTACTCGAACCAGTTGATTTCAACGGCGCATTCCATCAATTGCAGTCATGGCGTCGGATCCGCCCTTTCCCAGAATCACTTCTTTCGCCCGCGCGCCCCGCCGCGACCACCGAAAGGAAGTCATGTCCCTGCCGCCCTCCGTCCATCGCCCGCCCGCCTGGTCCTGGTGGTCGTTCGTCGGCCGCCTGCTTCTGCCGCGCATGGGCGGCACGGTCCAGGCGTGGCTGATCGCCATCGTGTGCCTGGTGTGCATCGGGCTCTACCGGGCCGTACTGGCCCAGACGCTGCCCCCCCGCCACGGACACCCGTGAAGGGTCGTTGACGCTGGTGATCCCGTTCAGTGCCGGCAGCGGACCGGACCATGTCGCGCGCACGATGGCGCTGGTCTGGCGCGAGCGTTCAGGGGAGCAGGTGCTGGTACGCAATCTCCCGGACCGCCAGGGCTACGTCGCGTCGCGCCAGGTGGCGAGCGCGCCACCCGACGGACGGATGCTGCTGCTGACCTGCAGCACCTTGCTGGAGCGCCCCGCGCGCCTGGCCGACGACCCGTTCCAGCCCCCGGCCGCTTCGGCGGAGGACTCCACCCCGATCGCGCGCGTCGGCCAGCTCCCGTTCGTCACCGTGTTCCCGCCGCGCATGTTCGGTCGATGGCTGACGCCGCTGTCGACGCCGCCGTCCCTGGCCGGCGTGGCCAGCGCCCTCCCCGCGTCGATCGCCGATCCCCGGTTCGCGGCCGGTGCGGCACTGGCCGATCCGCCGGATCGTGCGGATTTCGACGACCTCGACATGCGCGACGTGCCGGCCTGGAACGCGTTGCTCGCACCGCCGCGACTGCCCGGTGCACTCGCGGCCCGGTTGCGCACGGTCTGGGGGCAGGTCGTGTCCGATGCCCGCGTGCGCCTCGCGCTGGCGCAGAGCGGCACGGAACTGTGGGAACGGATCCCCAAGGAGTCCTCGCGATGACCGGCATTTCCTTCAAGCACGTCGTGGCGGCGACCGCACACTTCCACCGGCTGGTCCGCGCCCGGCTGGTGATCGAGGACGGCCTCGCCCATGCGCAGACGCAGATCCTCGGCGCCGCACGGCTGGCGGGTCTGCTGATGTTCCGCAGCTTCCGCGTGGACATCGCCACGCTCGCGCCGGGCATGCGACTGCCGTCGGAAGAGGCCGAGCTTCACGGTGCCCGGCTGCGGGAGGTCCTGCTGGCGACCTTGCAGCAGCTCGGCCATGCGCTCCACCTCGACGAGGTCGATCATCACTGCAAGAGCGCGGCACTGTCCCGGCTGGCGTTCGTCGAAGTGCACGAGCGCCTCACCCTGCCGGTGCTGGCGTATCTGGAGCAGTCGCCGATGAGCGTGCGCGATGCGGCGGTGGCCGCGGCCACCGCGACAGCCGGCGTGATCCATGACCATGCGCCCGCGATGCCCGCGTACCAGGCCACGGCGCTCGCGCTCCACGGCTTCGAGGAAGGCTTGACGACGGTGCCCTGGCCGCTGGCGTCGACCTGCGCCGCCGCGATCTTCGGCCGGCCCTCCCGGGCCTACATCAGCACGATGTCGTAGTGCTCGGTCTGGTTCGTCGGCTCGGCGGTCAGCGAGATCGGCTTGCCGATGAAGTCCGACAGCCCGGCCAGATGCTGGTTCTCCTCGTCGAGCAGCATCTCGACGACGTTGGCCGCCGCCACCACGCGGAACTCCTTCGGATTGAACTGCCGCGACTCGCGCAGGATCTCCCGCAGGATCTCGTAGCAGACGCTGCGGGCGGTCTTGACCTGGCCGCGGGCCTCGCAGGTCGGGCACGGCTCGCAGAGCATCCGGGCCAGCGACTCGCGCGTGCGCTTGCGCGTCAGCTCGACCAGCCCCAGCTGCGTGAAGCCGCCGATCGTGACCTTGGTGCGATCACGGCTGAGCTGCTTGCGGAACTCCTGCAGCACCGCGGTCTTGTGCTCCTCGCGGGTCATGTCGATGAAGTCGACGATGATGATCCCGCCCAGGTTGCGCAGCCGCAGCTGGCGCGCGATGGCGCCCGCCGCCTCGAGGTTGGTCTTGAAGATCGTGTCGTCGAAATTGCGCGCGCCGACGAAGCCGCCGGTGTTGACGTCGATCGTCGTCATCGCCTCGGTCTGGTCGATGATCAGGTAACCGCCTGACTTCAGGTCCACGCGCCGCGCCAGCGCGCGGGCGATCTCCGCATCGATGTTGTTGAGGTCGAAGATCGGGCGCTCGCCGCGATACAGCTCCAGCTTGGCGGTCGCCGTCGGCATGTAGGTCTCGCCGAACTGGCGCACCACGTCGTACTGGAGCTTGGCGTCGATCCGGATCGAATTGGTCCGGTCGCTGGCCAGGTCGCGTAGCACGCGCTCGACCAGGCTCAGGTCCTGGAACAGCAGGCTGCCGGGCGGCAGGCTCAAGGACTTCTCGCGGATCGAGTTCCAGGTCTTGCGCAGGTAACCGATGTCCGCGCCGAGCTCCTCGTCGCTGGCCTCCTCGGCGTTGGTCCGCAGGATGAAGCCGCCCGTGTTGCCGTCCTGCACGCCGGCCGAGACCAGCGTCTGCATGCGCGCCCGCAGCGCGTCGCGCGCCTCGGGCGAACCGATCTTCTGAGAGATGCCGATGTGGTTGTCCTGCGGCAGGTGCACGAGCAGCCGGCCGGCGATCGAGATCTGCGTCGACAGCCGCGCGCCCTTGGTGCCGATCGGGTCCTTGATGACCTGCACGGTCAAGGCCTGGCCCTCGTAGACCTGGCGCTCGATCGGCACGGCCTGGGCGCCGTCCCCGTGCGCGCCATGATGGCCGCGGGGATTCACGCCGTTCAGGTGCAGGTCCGCGACATGCAGGAAGGCCGCCCGTTCCAGCCCGATGTCGATGAACGCGGACTGCATGCCCGGCAGCACCCGCGCGACCTTGCCGAGATAGACGTTGCCGACGAGGCCGCGTTCCAGCGTCCGTTCGATGTGCAGTTCCTGCACGGCCCCGTTCTCGACCACAGCCACCCGCGTCTCCTGCGGGGTCCAGTTGATCAGGATGTCTTCCATGTTCTTGTACTCCAGCGCTCTCGTCAGCCTCGGGGCTGGCGGCAACGCTCGAGTCGCCTTACGGAAAGCTTTGTCGGTCCAGGGTCCGCTCTTGATGCTTCGTCAGGCTCCGCGCCGCGCTCCGGTCTCAGACAACGACACCGGCCTCCCGCAACAGCTGAGCCGTTTCGAACAACGGCAGGCCCATGATGCCCGAATAACTGCCGGCGATGTGTTCGATCCAGGCGGCGGCCTGACTTTGTATCGCATAGGCGCCGGCCTTGCCCATGGGTTCGCCGGAAGCCACATAGGCGCGCAGGCGCTCGTCGCCGACCTCGGCGAAACGCACCAGCGACACGTTGACCGCGCTCAGCACGCGGCCGTCCGGCGTGCCGATGGCGACGGCCGTCAGCACGCGGTGTTCGCGCCCGGACAGGCTGGCCAGCATGGCCGACGCATGCGCGGCGTCGTCGGGCTTGCCGAGGATGCGATCGCCGATCGCCACCGTCGTGTCCGAACACAGCACCGGCGCCGGCGGCAAGCCGCGGCGTTCGCGGCGTTGCAGCGCAGCATCGAGCTTGGCCGCGGTGACGCGGCGCACGTAGGCGTCCGGCGACTCGCCGTCGATCACGGCCTCGAGCGCTTCGGCATCTTCCTCGGCGCCGGGCAGCAGCAGTTCATGGCGGATGCCGATCTGTTCCAGCAGTTGCCGGCGGCGCGGGCTCTGCGAAGCGAGGTAAACGAAGTCGGTGGAAGAGACGGCGGTCATGTCGAAGCGCTGGAACGATGGAGGCGGTGGAACAGCGACGTGGAGCGCACGAGGGCTCACTCCCGGTGATACGGATGACCTTCCATGACGGACCAGGCCCGGTAGAGGCCCTCGGCCAGCAGCACGCGGACGAAGGCGTGCGGCAGCGTCAGGTCGGACAAGCGCAGCTTCTCGTCGGCGCGCGACTTGATGCTGCCGTCGAGTCCGTCCGGGCCGCCGATGAAGATCGCGACGTCGCGCCCGTCGCCGCGCCAGGTCTCGAGCCGCTGCGCGAGCTGCTTCGAGGTGACGCGCTCGCCGTGCTCGTCGAGCACCACGCGCCTGGCGCCCTTGGGGCAGGCGGCGTCGAGGCGCTGGGCCTCGGCCGCCATCAGCTGCTCGGTCGACTTGCCGGTGGTGCGCGGTTCCGCCTTCACCGCCTTGAGCTCCAGCCGCATCTCGGGCGGGAAGCGCTTGGCGAAATCCTCATAGGCCTCATCGGCCCAGGCCGGCATCTTCTGGCCGACCGCGCACAACACCAGGCGCACGGGGTCAGGCCTTGGCCTTGGACTTCGTGCCGGTCTTCACCGTCGTCTTCTTGGCGGCGGGCTTGGACACCGACTTGGCCGCCGGTTTCGCCGCCGGCTTTCTCGCCGCGGCCGCCGGCTTGGCGGCGGCGACCTTGGGCGAGACCTTCTTCGTCGCCGGCTTCTTGCTGCCCACCTTCACCGTCTCGACCGGCGCCTTGGTGGCGGCGGGCTTGCGGGCGGTCTTGGCGGCAGGCTTGGCCGCGGCCGCGGTGGTCTTGATGCTCGTCTTCTTGGCGGCAGGCTTGCCAGCCGGCTTGGCGGACTTGGTCGCGGCGGACTTCGTCGGCGCGGCCTTCGTCGCCGACTTCGCGGCGGCGGACTTCGTGCCGGTCGCGCGCGTCGGGGCCTTCTTGGACGCGGCGCCGATCGCCTCGCCGTCGACGGACTTGAGCTTGGTGGACTTCTTGTCGGCCTTCTCAGCCTTCTGGGCCTTCTTGTCGGCCTTCTTGTCCGCGCCCTTGTCAGCCTTGTCGGCCTTCTTGGCGGAGGACTTCTTCGCCTTCGGCGCGTCGTCCTCGTCGTCCATCGGCTCGGACGCCTTCACCAGCTTCGTGCCGCTGTTGCCCAGCTTGAGCTTCACCGGCTTGCCGCCCCAGATCTCTTCCAGGTGGTAGTACTGGCGGATCGCCGGCTGCATCAGGTGGACCACGGCGGCGCCGCAGTCGACGATGATCCATTCGCCGTTGTCCTCGCCCTCGGTGCGCATGACCTGCATGCCGCGCTTCTTGACCGTCTCGCGCACGCTGGAGGCCAGCGCCTTGGTCTGCCGGTTGCTCGTGCCCGAGGCGATGATCACGCGCTCGAACAGCGGCGACAGGCGCTCGGTGTCGAAGACCAGGATGTCCTGGCCCTTCACATCCTCAAGACCATCGACGATGGCACGTTCCAGTTTCTTGATGTCCATTCAGTTCTCACTGTAGAGACGGTGCCGGGCAATATAACCCGCCACCTCGTCGCCCACCACGGGCCCTACGTCAGCGCCCTCGGCCGCCAGTCGGCGGGCCTCGGTGGATGACCATTCCAGCGCCGGCATCGTCAGCCGGACCAGCCGATGCGGCCGTTCCAGCAGCGCCGCCGGCGCCTGTACCTTGTCCTGCGCGCGGGCCGCGACTGCCAGCCCCATGCGCTCGACCAGTTCCTCCCAGCCGTTCCAGCTTGGGAAGCCGGCCAACTGGTCCTGCCCGAGGATCAGCCAGAGCGCGTCGTCGGGGCGCTCCTGCTGATACTCGCGCACCGAGTCGAGCGTGTAGCTCGGCCCGGCGCGTGTCATCTCGCGATCGTCGAGGACGAAGCGGGGATCCCCCGCCCACCCCCCGCGATCGTCAACCGCACCATCTCGGCGCGGTCCGCGGCGTCCGCCATCTGGCGGCCCGACTTCTGCCACGGCCGCCCGGCGACGATCCAGCGGACCTCGTCCAGCGCCAACTGGTCGAGCGCCGCATGCGCCAGCGCCAGGTGCGCGCGGTGCACCGGATCGAAGGACCCGCCGAACCATCCGACCTGCCGTGCCCGGTCCGGGCGGTCCGGGTGGTTCAAGCCGTTCGAGGGCCCCTCGGCAGCGCTGTCGCTCACTCGCGTCCCTTCAGAACCACAGGTGCGTCGGCACTTCGTCCGCCCAGTCGCGGGGGCGGAGGAAGTCGCTGTAGAGCTTCGCCTCGGGCGAGCCTGCCTCCGGCTGCCAGTCGTAGCGCCAGCGCGCCACCGGCGGCATCGACATCAGGATGGACTCGGTGCGCCCGCCCGACTGCAGCCCGAACAGCGTGCCGCGGTCGAAGACCAGGTTGAACTCGACGTAACGTCCGCGCCGGTATTCCTGGAAGTCGCGCTCGCGTTCGCCGTAGGCCAGGCCGTGCCGACGATCGACGATCGGCTCGTAGGCGGGCAGGAACGCGTCGCCGACGGATTGGACCATGCCGAACGCCTTTTCGACGCCGCCCTCGGCGAAATCGTCGAAGAAGATGCCGCCGACGCCGCGCGGCTCGTTGCGATGCTTCAGGTGGAAGTACTCGTCGCACCACTGCTTGAAGCGCGGATAAAGCGCGTCGCCGTGCGGCTCCAGCGCCGCGCGGCAGGTGCGATGGAAGTGCTGCGCGTCGCGCTCGAAACCGTAGTACGGCGTCAGGTCCATGCCGCCGCCGAACCAGATGACCGGTTCGCGGTCGGGCGGCAGCGCCGCGAACATGCGCACGTTCATGTGGACCGTCGGCACGAACGGGTTGTGGGGGTGCAGCACCAGCGACACGCCCATCGCCTCGAACGGCGCGCCGGCGAGCTCGGGCCGATGCGCCGTCGCCGACGGCGGCAGCACGCGGCCGCGCACATGCGAGAAGTTGACGCCGCCGCGTTCGAACACGGCGCCGTTCTCGATCAGGCGCACCAGGCCGTCGCCTTCGAGGCGGCCGCCGGGCTCGCGCTGCCAGGCGTCGGTGATGAAGTCCTGACCGTCCAGACGCTCCAGCGTCGTGACGATCCGCTGCTGCAGACCGAGCAGGTAATCGCGCACCAATTGCGTATTCATCGGGGATCTCCGTCCTTGGCGGCTTCGGGGTGGAATGCGGGTGGGCGGCCGGGGGGGACGCCGGTCGGGGGTCAGTCTTCAACCGGATCGCTCCGGCGTTCCCGGGGTGCTTGCCCTGGCGGCCGCCCAGCACCTCGGCGAACAGCGCGAAGTCCTGCGCCGGATCGCCGCTGACCTCGACGAAGTCGGTGAACAGCACGCGCTTCGTCGCGAAGTCGAACGAGGCCAGCCCGACCGGCACGCCGGCCTGGACGGCGACGTGGTACGCGCCGGACTTCCAGTGATCGACATAGCCGCGCGTGCCCTCGGGCGCCACGATCAGCCAGAAGGAGTCGTCGCGCGCCTTGGCCTCGAGCATCTGCTGGACCGTGTCGGCGACCATGCCGTTGGCCGAGCGCCGGTTCACCGGCACGCCGCCGATCGCGCGCATCCAGCGGCCGACGACCGCCGGCTTGAACAGGCTGTCCTTGGCCCAGAACTTCAGCTGGAAGCCCAGGCTCCACTTCGTCAGCACGCCGACCGGGAAGTCCCAGTTCGACGTGTGCGGATAGACCATCACGACCCCCTGCTTCGCCGGCAGGCCGTCGCAGACGATGCGCCAGCCGAAGGCGCCCAGCACGGCGCGCGCCAGCGCGCTGCCGCCGGGCATCGGCGTCAGCGCGCCGGTCCATCGGCGGGGAGCGGAAGGGGCCACGTCAGGTCAGCGCTTGATGGCGCGATGGCCGATGTCCTGGCGGTACTGCTTGCCGTCGAACTGGATCGATTGCGCGGTCTGGTAGGCCAGCTGCTGCGCGTGGCGCACGGCTTCGCCCAGCGCCGTCACGCACAGCACGCGGCCGCCGCTGGTCACCAGCTGGCCGTCGTCCTGCATCGTGGTGCCGGCGTGGAAGACCATGGCCTCCTCGCCGTCCTCCGGAAGACCGGAGATCGCGTCGCCCTTGCGCGGCGACAGCGGATAACCGCTCGCGGCCATCACGACGCCCAGCGCGGCGCCGGCGGTCCCACTGCAGCTCGACCTGGTCGAGCGTGCCGTCGGTCGCGTGCATCAGCACCTCGAACAGGTCGCTCTTGAGCCGCATCATGATCGGCTGCGTCTCGGGGTCGCCCATGCGGGTGTTGAACTCGACGGTGCGCGGCTGGCCGTGCGCGTCGATCATCAGCCCGGCGTACAGGAAGCCGGTGAACGGGGCGCCGTCGCGGGCCATGCCCTGGATCGTCGGCATGATGATCTCGTGCATCGCCTTGGCGTGGACGTTGGGCGTCACGACCGGCGCGGGCGAGTACGCCCCCATGCCGCCGGTGTTCGGGCCCTGGTCGCCGTCGAGCAGGCGCTTATGGTCCTGGCTGGTGGCCAGCGGCAGGACGTTGCGGCCGTCGCACAGCACGATGAAGCTGGCTTCCTCGCCTTCGAGGAACTGCTCGATGACGACGCGCGCGCCGCCTTCGTTGTGCACGACACCGAGCTTGTTGTCCGCGAGGATCCAGTCGATCGCCTCATGCGCCTCGGCCAGCGTCATCGCGACGACCACGCCCTTGCCCGCCGCCAGGCCGTCGGCCTTGATGACGATCGGGGCACCCTGCGCGTCGACATAGGCATGCGCCTGGGTCGCGTCGCTGAAGGTCTCGTACGCGGCGGTCGGGATGCCGTGGCGCTTCATGAACTCCTTGGCGAAGGCCTTGGAGCTCTCCAGCTGCGCGGCGGCCTTGGTCGGGCCGAAGATGCGCAGGCCGCGGGCGCGGAACTCGTCGACGACGCCGGCGGCCAGGAAGGCTTCCGGGCCGACGACCGTCAGCGCGATCTTCTGCTCGATGGCGAAGTCGGCCAGCGCCTTCACGTCGGTGATCGGGACGTTCTTCAGCAGCGGGTCGCGCGCGGTGCCGCCGTTGCCGGGGGCCACGAAGACCTGGGTGACACGCTCGCCCTGCGCCAGCCGCCAGGCCAGCGCGTGTTCACGGCCACCATTGCCAAGGACCAGGACCTTCATTCGGACAGGCTCGCGTTGTTGTAGACGTCCTGGACGTCGTCCAGGTCCTCGATCACATCCAGCAGCTTCTGCATGCGGGCGGCATCTTCGCCGGTCAGCTCGATGGTGTTCTCGGCGCGCATCGTGACTTCGGCGATCTCCGGCTTCAGGCCGGCGGCCTCGAGCGCGTTCTTGACGGCTTCGTAGTCGGCGGGCGCGGTCAGCACCTCGATGGCGCCGTCGTCGTCGGTCAGGACGTCCTCGGCGCCGGCTTCCAGCGCGACTTCCATGACCTTGTCCTCCGACGTGCCCGGCGCGAACACCAGCTGGCCGCAGTGCTTGAACTGGAAGGCCACCGAGCCTTCGGTGCCCAGGTTGCCGCCGTACTTGCTGAACGCGTGGCGGACTTCGGCCACGGTGCGGACGCGGTTGTCGGTCATGCAGTCCACGATGATCGCGGCGCCGCCGATGCCGTAGCCCTCGTAGCGGATTTCCTCGTAGGTCACGCCGTCGAGATTGCCGGTGGCCTTGTCGACGTTGCGCTTGATGTTGTCGGCCGGCATGTTGGCGGCCTTGGCCTTCTCGATGGCCAGGCGCAGGCGGGGATTCATCGCCACGTCGGCACCGCCGGCGCGGGCCGAGACGATGATTTCACGCGTCAGACGGGTCCAGACCTTGCCGCGCTTCTCGTCCTGGCGGCCCTTGCGGTGCTGGATGTTCGCCCATTTGGAATGCCCTGCCATGTCCTCGTTCTCCTGTGACGCGGCCTGGAACAAATTCTCCGGGCCGGCGCGGTGGTTGCTTCGTTAGACTGCGATTTTAGCTTTTTTGCCTCTGGAGACTTCCGCATGGCCGACCCGATCCTGCTGGCCCGCCACGGCGACATCGAGTGCCAGTTGTTGCCCGCGCTGGCCAACCGCCACGGTCTCATCACCGGCGCGACCGGCACCGGCAAGACGATCAGTCTGCAGAAACTGGCCGAATCGTTCAGCCAACTGGGCGTTCCGGTCTTCATGGCGGACGTCAAGGGCGACCTGACCGGCATCTCGCAGGCCGGCGCGCCGTCGGCCAAGCTGCTGGCGGTGCTGAAGGAACGCGGCTTCGAACCGCCGGCGCCCATCGCCTGCCCGACGACGCTGTGGGACGTGTTCGGTGAACAGGGCCATCCGGTGCGCGCGACGGTCTCCGACATGGGACCGCTGCTGCTGTCGCGGATGCTGGGGCTCAACGAGACCCAGGGCGGCGTGCTCCAGATGGTGTTCAAGATCGCCGACGACCACGGCCTGGCGCTGCTGGACCTGAAGGACCTGCGCGCGATGCTGCAGCACGTGGGCGACAACGCCAGCGAGTTCACGACCCAGTACGGCAACGTCTCCGCGGCCAGCGTGGGCGCGATCCAGCGCGGGCTGCTGCAGATCGAGGCGCAGGGCGGCGACAAGTTCTTCGGCGAGCCGATGCTCGATATCCACGACTTCATGCAGACGTCGGATGGACTCGGGGTCATCAACATCCTGGCGGCCGACAAGCTGATGGCCGCGCCGCGGCTGTACGCGACCTTCCTGCTGTGGATGTTGTCGGAGCTGTTCGAGGCGCTGCCCGAGGTCGGCGACCTGGACAAGCCCAAGCTGGTGTTCTTCTTCGACGAGGCCCACCTGCTGTTCAAGGACGCGCCGGCGGCGCTGGTGGAGCGCATCGAGCTGGTGGTCCGGCTGGTGCGCTCGAAGGGCGTCGGCGTCTACTTCGTGACGCAGAACCCACTGGACATCCCCGACACGGTGCTGGGCCAGCTGGGCAACCGGGTGCAGCACGCGCTGCGCGCGTTCACGCCGCGCGACCAGAAGGCGGTCAAGGCGGCGGCGGACACGATGCGTCCGAAGCCGGGGCTGGACATCGCGACGGCGATCACCGAGCTGGGCGTCGGCGAGGCGCTGATCAGCCTGCTCGACGAGAAGGGCCGGCCCGCCATCACCGAGCGGGTGTTCGTGCTCCCGCCGGGCAGCCAGATCGGACCGATCACGCCGGAGCAGCGCAAGGCACTGATCGCCGGGTCGCTGGTCGCCGGCGTCTACGAGAAGCACGTCGACCGCGAGTCGGCGTATGAAAAGCTGACCGGCCGGGCCGCCACGTCCGCCGACGCGGCGCCGCAGCCGTCGCAGGCCGGCTCGCCGCGCGGTGGCGCCGGGGCCGGGTCGATGGCCGACGAGGCGGACCAGGCCTTGCGCCACGCGCCGACCACGGGCCGCGGCGGGTCGCCCGCCCCCGCACCCGCGCAGGACGACGGCGGCGGCCTGCTCGGCGGGCTGAAGGACGTGCTGTTCGGCAGCACCGGCCCGCGCGGCGGGCGTCACGAGGGGCTGGCGGAGACGGCGGCCAAGTCGGCGCTGCGCAGCATCGGTTCGTCGGTGGGTCGGGAGATCGTCCGGGGCGTGCTGGGCAGCCTGCTGGGCGGCGGGTCGACCAAGCGTCGACGCTGAGATCCCCGCTCCAGCGGTAGACCGCCCACCTGCCTCGAGCGGGGCGTAGGCCGCCGAGGTATGGGGCCCCCGCGGCCAGCGCGGAAACCCCACACCTCATCGTCCCCGACCACTGTCGCACTTCCCCGGATCTGCGACCGAGGACTTCGGGTGGCGACGTACGGAGGTCGTTCGCGCCGGTTTTCGGCGCTTCGTCGCCAGACGCTGGGCAAGGGAGCACCGTTTCGGGACAGTCGCGTCCATCGACAACGCCTGTTCCACCGGAGCCCGCCATGCACCCCACCCCGCTTCAGATCCTGTCCCACATCCCCGGCTTCGTCTGGGCGATCCTCGGGGTGATCCTGTACTTCGGCCTCAAGCAGAGCACCGCCACCGCGGTGCGCGCCAAGCGCCTGATCGTGCTGCCGGCGCTGTGGCTGGTGTTCGGCGCCTGGGGCGTGGAAAAGAGCTTCGGCCTGGACGGCCTGCCGGGCCTGGCCTGGCTGGGCGGCATCGTCGTCGGCGTGCTGGCGCTGCGCGCCCTGCGCTGGCCCGGCAACGTGCGCTACGACGCCACCAGCCGCCGCTTCCTCGTCCCCGGCAGCTGGGTGCCGATGGGGCTGATGCTGGGCATCTTCGTCCTGAAGTTCGCCTCCGGCATGAGCCTGGCGCTGCACCCCGACTACGCCCACAACACCGCCTATGCGATCGGGTTCAGCGCCGCCTTCGGCCTGTTCAGCGGCGCCTTCCTGGGCCGGGCGATCAACATCCTGGGCCACCGTCCCCAGACGTCGGACGCGGTCGCTGCCTGACTGCCGGCCTGAGTTCCGACCCTCGCCGCGATCGCCGACACTCCGACCCCATGAGCACCCTGCCCCTCTCCCCGCCCGTGCGCTGGATCGTCCGGCACGTGCTCATCGTGCTGACACTGACCCTGGTCATCTCCCTGGCGCTGACCATCGTGTTCAGCCAGCCCTTCGGCCCGACGCTGATCTACTGCTTCTTCATCTCGCTGTTCTGCGCCGCCAGCATCAACCTGCTGCGCTACGGCCTGGGCTGGATCCGCTGGCGGCTGCTGGACCGCCTCGGCCGCGCGCCGGCCGAGCCCTTCGACTGGCCGGGCTGGCCGCTGATGGTGCTGTGCCTGCTGCTGGGCACCGGCGTGGGCTACAGCTTGGGCGTGGAGGTCGGCAACATGGTGACCGGCCTGCAGGAGAAGAGTCTGCTCTCCAGCCCCTTGCGTCGCGTGCTGAGCGTGATGGTGATCGCGCTGATCCCCGGCTTCGGCGCGACGCTGTTCTTCCTGTCCCGCCATCGCATCGCCGCCGCCGAGGCACGCGCCGAGACGCTGCGCCGCCAGGCCGCCGAGACGCAGCTGCGGCTGCTCGAATCGCAGCTCGAGCCGCACATGCTGTTCAACACGCTGGCCAACCTGCGCGTGTTGATCGGGATGGACGCGGACCGGGCGCAGGCGATGCTGGACCACCTGATCGCCTTCCTGCGCGCGACGCTGTCGGCCTCCCGCGCCGAACGCCATCCGTTGAAGGACGAGTTCGCCCGCCTGGCCGACTACCTGGCGCTGATGCAGGTCCGGATGGGGTCGCGGCTGCGCTTCGAGTTCGACCTGCCCGAGGCCCTGCGCGAGGTGCCGGTGCCGCCGCTGCTGCTGCAGCCGCTGGTGGAGAACGCCATCAAGCACGGCCTGGAACCGCACGTCGGCGGCGGCACGCTGCGGGTGCGGGCGGCCGAGGTCGAGGGTCAGTTGTTGCTCGACGTCGAGGACGACGGCGCGGGCTTCGACGCCGCGGCGGCGCGGTCGCCGGAGGGCGGCTTCGGCACGGTGCAGGTGCGCGACCGGCTGGCCGTCGCCTGCGGGCCGCAGGCGCGGCTGGAGCTGTCGCGGCTGGACCTGTCCCGCCCGGCGGGCGGCGGCACGCGGGCGAGGATCCGCATGCCGCTGCCCTCGCCTACGCCCGCATCCGGGGCTGCATCCGGGTCCGCCTCGGAATCGGCGTCCAGGCCCAGCCCCTGCGTCACGCGCTGAATCGATCCGTCCCTTCTGGAGGAAAACATCCATGCCCACCGCCCTGATCGCCGAAGACGAGGAACTGCTGGCCGCGCACCTGCGGCAGGAATTGAAGGCGCTCTGGCCCGAGCTGGAGGTCGTCGCGATGGCCACGCACGGCGAGGAGGCCGTGACGCTGGCGCTGCGACACCGGCCGGAGGTCTGCTTCTTCGACATCCGCATGCCCGGCATGACCGGCCTGGAGGCGGCGGCGCAGCTCGCCGACGATTGGGACGACGAAGGACCCGGCGGCGCGGCGTTTCCGCTGCTGGTGTTCGTGACCGCCTACGACCAGTTCGCGCTTCAGGCGTTCGATCGCGCGGCGGTGGACTACGTCCTCAAGCCCGTGCAGCGCGAGCGGCTGGGGCAGACGGTCTCGCGATTGAAAGCGGCGCTCGCGCAGCGGCAACAGCCGCCCGCGGCGCTGGAGTCGGCCATCGAGCAACTGCGTGGGCTGCTGGGCGTCGGGGCGCCCTCGACGGCGGGCGGGGCGACGGCCTCCGCGCCGTCCGGCGCGCCTGCCGCGGCCGGGAGCGTGGCAGCGACGCTGCGCCACCTGCAGGTCGGTGTCGGCGAATCCATCGTGCTGGTGCCGGTCGACGACGTCGTCTACCTGGAGGCCGCGGACAAGTACGTCCGCGTGCTCACCGCCGATCAGGAATACCTGGTGCGGATCTCCCTGCGCGAGCTGCTCCCGCAGCTCGACGCGAACCGCTTCTGGCAGGTGCACCGCGGGCACATCGTGCACGTGGACGCCATCGAGCGCGTCCTCCGCGACGACACCGGCAAGCTCACCCTCCGGCTGCGCCGCCGGCCCGAGAAGCTGGCGGTGAGCCGGATGTACGGGCACCTGTTCCGGGCGATGTGAGACGCCGGACGGCGCTGACCCGTCCCCGGTGCGCGCCAGTCACTGGCCCGATGAGCGCTGAGGTCAGAGGACGAAGGTCGCTCCGGACGCCAGGTGGATCGTCAGGTCCGTGCCGTGGTTCGCCGTGACGAGGGTCCGCGAGTCGAAGCGGGTGGAGATGTCGTCCCCGGGATAGGGATAGGTCTGGCCCTTCCCGTCCTTGTCGATGCCATCGACACGCACCTCGACGTCCGCCCCCAGCAGGCGATCCATCGTCGCGTGCGGCGAATGCAATGCCAGTTCCGGCGTGGCGGGCAGCGGCCGGCCCCGGCGACTTGTCATCCATGTCCGGGATGGCATCGGACGTGGCGTCGGCCTTCCGATCCGGTGGGGATCGGGCGCCGACTCCGGCTTCGGCTCCGGCGTGGGATCGGGCTTCGGCCTGGGCAGCCGTTCCGGCCTCGGCTCCGGCGTCGGCTTTGGCATGGGCGGCGTCGGCCCCGATCCCCCGGCCAGGACTGTCGCGGAGCCCGCGGTCAACGCGGCACCCACCAGCCCGGCCACCAGGGCGGGAACGGCCTTGTCGATCGCGCCATCGGCGTTGCAGGCGGACCCTGACGCAGCCTCGCGATCGGCCTGTTCAGGCGCGTCGCCGGCGACTGGAGCGACGCGCTCCGGTTCCGTGCCTGCCGACGCCTCGGCTTCGGGCTCGTCGGAAGGCGCTGGGGCGGACGCGGACTCAGCCGGCTGGTCGACGACGCGGCGCTGGGGCGGATCCGGTGTTTGAAAGCGCAAGGAAGACGTCGGGGTCGCAGTTCTGGAAGCTCGCATCGGCGTGTGTTCAGGTTGTCGCATGAAGAACCTGGCAGTCTCAAAGAGATGCTGATCCGCCTCCATGACCCTCACCGCCCGTCGCCGGATACGCCGCCCGCTCATCGAAGGGTGTCACCGGCTTCGATGCGGCATCCGCCCCAGGCGAACGCCGGCAGCGACGCCGCTGATCGAACATCTGCCCATTGAGAGTGAGCGCGTCGGCCCCCACGTAGAATCCACGGCCTTCCTTGAGACTTCATCCACCGATGTCCAGCCACGACAAGACCGCCGGCGCTCCCGCGCCCGACAAGACGGACGCCGCCGTCAAGCCCAGCAACTTCCTGCGCGCCATCATCGAGCGCGACCTGGAACAGGGCTTCCAGCCGGCGCGCCACTTCGGCGGCAGCCCGGGCGACGCGGCGCATCACGCCGCCGGTCCGCTGGACCCGGCCAGGATCCGCACCCGCTTCCCGCCCGAGCCCAACGGCTACCTGCACATCGGCCACGCCAAGTCGATCTGCCTGAACTTCGGCCTCGCGCGCGACTACGGCGGCATCTGCCACCTGCGCTTCGACGACACCAACCCGGAGAAGGAAGAGCAGGAGTACGTCGACGCGATCAAGGAGATGGTCGCCTGGCTGGGCTGGCGCTGGGACGCCGCGGACGCCGGCGGCCACGAGACCAGCCACCTGTTCTACGCCAGCAACTACTTCGACCTGATGTACCGGGGCGCGGAGTACCTGGTGTCGCAAGGCCTGGCCTACGTGGACGAGCAGTCCCCCGAGGACATGCGCGCCAACCGCGGCGACTTCGGCACCCCGGGCAAGAACAGCCCCTTCCGTGACCGGACGCCCGAGCAACACCTGACCCGCCTGCGCGAGATGCGCGACGGCAAGCACCCCGACGGCTCGATGGTGCTGCGCGCCAAGATCGACATGGCGTCGCCCAACATCAACCTGCGCGATCCGGCGCTGTACCGCATCCGCCGCGCGACGCACCACAACACCGGCGACCAGTGGTGCATCTACCCGATGTACACCTACGCGCATCCGATCGAGGACGCGCTGGAGTGCATCACGCACAGCGTCTGCACGCTGGAGTTCGAAGACCAGCGCCCGTTCTACGACTGGCTGGTCGAGCACCTGGCCGAAGGCGGCCTGCTCGCCCGCCCGCTGCCGCACCAGTATGAATTCGGCCGGCTGAACCTGACCTACGTCGTCACCAGCAAGCGCAAGCTGCGCCAGCTGGTCGAAGAAGGCCACGTCGACGGCTGGGACGATCCGCGCATGCCCACGCTGGTCGGCATGCGCCGGCGCGGCTACACGCCCGAAGCGATCCGCGCGATGGTGGAGAGCACCGGCGCGTCCAAGACGAACGCCTGGATCGAGTACTCGGTGCTGGACGGCTACCTGCGCGCCGACCTCGAGGGCAAGGCCGCCCGCGCGATGGCGGTGCTGGATCCGGTCAAGCTCAAGCTCGAGAACTACGCGGAGATCTTCGGCTCGACCGATCACCGCGAGCCGTGCTCAGCCCCCGCCCATCCGCATGTGCCGGAACTCGGCACGCGCGCCTTCAGCCTCGGCCCCGAGCTCTGGATCGAGCGCGAGGACTTCATGGAGGTCCCGTCCAAGGGCTACCACCGCCTGTTCCCCGGCAACAAGGCGCGGCTGAAGTACGGCTACGTCATCGAGTGCACCGGCTGCGAGAAGGATGCCGACGGCACCATCACCGCGGTGCTCGCGAAGCTGGTGCCGGACACGAAGAGCGGCACGCCCGGTGCGGACGCGGTCAAGGTCAAGGGCGTGATCACCTGGGTCGGCGCGCATGAAGGCATCGCCACCGAGCTGCGCCTGTACGACCGCCTGTTCACCGAGGCCCAGCCGGACGCCGGCGACCGCAACTTCCTGGAGTTGCTGAACCCGGACGCCAAGCGCGTGACGCGCGGCTACCTGGAGCCCTCGCTGAAGGACGCCGCCCCGGACACCAAGGTCCAGTTCGAGCGGCACGGCTACTTCGTCGCCGATCGCGTCGACCATCGGGCCGACGCGCCGGTGTTCAACAAGATCACCGGGCTGCGGGACAGCTTCGGGAAGTAAAGGCGGCGCGCCGCGCCGCTCAGACCACCGGGTAGGCAGGGACGGCGAGCGTGTCCATCACGCCCGCCGTCACGCCACCCGCCGCCACATACGCGAGCTCCGCCGCCTTCTCGACGGCGTGCTCATGCTCGGCCGGTCGGCTCAGGGCCGGCTCCCCCTTGGACCGGCGGAACATGTCGGGCGTTTCCTTGACGAGGATCGGCGGCAGGGCCACCTCATTCACGTCGACGGCATCGACGCCCTTCGTCGAATGCTGCGCGCGCACCCAGGCGCCCAGCTGGCTCAGCGCCGAGGCGAAGGTTTCCAACGCCTGCTCCAGACGGGGAGCGCCCGCGGCGAAGCCATCCTGGCAGGCGCCGGATCGAAAGTCCAGGCCCGTGTAGGGACCGAAGTCCCAGGTGGTCGGCGTGTACGTCGACCCAGGCTCGTACCTGTTGAACCCGCATCCATGGGAGAACAGGACGGGCATGACCGGCGTGACCGGCGTGACCGGCGTGACCGGCATGAGCGGCATGAGCGGCATGAGCGGCATGAGCGGCACGAATGGGACGGGCGGTCCAAAGAAGAAGTTGTTGAACATGGCGATGCTCCATGCAGTGGGACAAGCCGCCAGTGTCCGGAGCGTTCCAGCGATGCGCCATCGCGCGAGCATGCCGCGCCCCGAGGGGCGGCTCCCATCGACGGGTCAGCCGATGCCCTGTCCGGGCCGCGGACGTTCGCGCGGACACACGACCTGTCCGGGTCTGTCCACCCAGCGTCCGCCGACTGTCCGCGGACACTGACGCGCGCCGGGTGCCGATCGACAACCTGTTGATTCCAAACGGGAATCCACGGGTCCGCCGTGTGGCACGCCCCTTGCGAACAAGTGCGGCATCGATCACACGGACCACCCTCGGACACCTTCATGATTCGCGACACCTCCGGACAGGACGTTCCCCTCGCCCGCCCCCAGGGACGCCGCCGCCTGTGGCTGGCGCTGGCCGGCGCGGGGCTGCTGATCGCCGCGGTCGCCGCCGCGCCCGCCGTGCAGCGGATGATGGGCAGCGGCAACTCGGTCAGCCTGCAGCGCCTGTCCGTCGCCCCCGTCGAGATCGGCCCGCTCGTGCGCGACGTGGCCGGCGAAGGCAAGGTCGTCGCCGCGATGAGCCCCACCGTCTACGCGCTGCACGGCGGCAACCTGGTGCTCAAGGTCAAGGCCGGCGACAAGGTCGCCAAGGACCAGTTGCTGGGCGTCATCGACAGCCCGGACCTGCGCGCCAAGCTCGCCCAGGAGCAGAGCAACGCCGACGCGCTGCGCACCGAGGCGCTGCGTGCCGAGGTCGACGGCCGCGAGCAGCGCGCCGCCCTGCGCTCCACGTATGAGAACGCCGCGATCGACCTGCAGACGGCCCGCAACGACCTCGACCGCCAGACCAAGGCCTACGAGGCCGGCGCCGTCGCCGGCATGCAGGTCGAGAAGGCCCGCGACGCGATGGAGAAGGCCCGCATCACCGCCGCCCACGCGCAGGCCGGCCTCGGTCTGAAGGACGACAGCCTGAAGTTCGAGCTCCAGTCCAAGCAGCAGGCGCTGCAGCGTCAGCAACTGCTGGTCAAGGACCTGGAACGCCAGGTCGCGGAACTCGAGCTGCACTCGCCGGTCGACGGCCAGGTCGGCCAGCTGCTGGTGGCCGAACGCGCCAACGTCGCCGCCGGCACGGGCCTGCTGTCCGTCGTCGACCTGAGCGCGCTGGAAGTGCAGATGCAGGTGCCCGAGAGCTTCGCCCGCGACCTCGCCATCGGCATGCCCGGCGAGATCTCCGGCAACGGCCGGCAGTGGAAGGGCCTGGTCAGCACGGTGTCGCCGGAGGTCGTCAACAACGAGGTCGCCGCGCGCCTGCGCTTCGACGGCGCCACGCCCGACCAGCTCCGCCAGAACCAACGCCTGTCGGTGCGCGTGCTGCTGGACCGCCGCGACAAGGTGCTCACCGTCGCACGCGGCAGCTTCGTCGAGGACGGCGGCGGCCGCTTCGTCTACGTCGTGCAGGACGGCCAGGCGGTCAAGCGCCCGATCCGCCTGGGCGCGCAGAGCCTGTCCAAGGTCGAGATCCTGGAAGGCCTCAAGCCCGGCGAGCAGGTCATCGTCTCCGGCACCCAGGCCTTCGAGGGCGCCGAGCGCGTGACGCTCAGCCCGTGATTCCCGAGGCATCGCCGCCCCGATCCCACGCCCCCTTTTCAACGATTTCCACCCATCACCGCCCGCGAGGAACCTCATGCTGAAGATGCAATCGCTCTCCAAGGTCTACCGCACCGAAATGATCGAGACCTACGCCCTGCGCGAGTTCAACCTGGACGTGCGCGAAGGCGAGTTCGTCGCGGTGACCGGGCCGTCGGGCTCGGGCAAGACGACCTTCCTGACCATCGCAGGCCTGCTGGAAGCGTTCACCGGCGGCCGCTACCAGCTCGACGGTATCGACGTCAGCGGCATGGACGACACGCAGCGCTCGCGCATGCGCAACGAGAAGATCGGCTTCATCTTCCAGGCCTTCAACCTGATCCCCGACCTCAACGTGCTGGACAACATCGAGGTCCCGCTGCGCTACCGCGGCATGAAGGCCGCCGAGCGCCAGCAGCGCGCCCGCGACGCGCTGGCCCGCGTGGGGCTGTCCGCGCGCGAGCGCCACTACCCCGCCGAGCTGTCCGGCGGCCAGCAGCAGCGCGTGGCCATCGCCCGCGCGCTGGCCGGCTCGCCGCGCCTGCTGCTGGCCGACGAGCCGACCGGCAACCTCGACAGCGCGATGGCGCGCAGCGTGATGGACCTGCTCGAGGAACTGCATCGCGACGGCGCCACCATCGTCATGGTCACGCACGATCCGCAGCTCGCCGCGCGCGCGCAGCGCAACGTGCATGTGATCGACGGCCAGGTCGTCGACATCGCCGCCGAGCTCCACATGGACCCCGAGCTGCTGCGCGCCGCCAAGCCCGTCACCCCGACCACGCCGACCTCGGCCTGAGCCTCAGCCTGACCATGAGACTGCCCATCCCTTCGAGGCGCGCGGTGCTGCCGGCGCTCGCGGCAGCCCTGCTCTGCGCGGGCTGCTGCCTGCCGGCCGCGGCCGAGGACCTGCTCGAGATCTACGCGCAGGCCCGCGCCGCCGACCCCGTGCTGGCCGGCGCCCGCGCCGTGCGCGGCGAGCAGCAGGAACTCGCCGTCCAGGCCCGCGCGCAGCTGCTGCCGCAGTGGTCCGCGCAGTTGAGCGAATCCCACACCCGCGACGACGGCCGCCAGCACCAGCTGACGCACAGCCTGAACCAGGTCCTGGTCGATCTGAGCCGTCTGCGCAGCTGGGATGCGGCCAAGACGCTGGTCACCGCCGAGGACGCCCGCGTGCGCGCCGCCGAGGCCGACCTGTGCGCCCGCGTCGCCCGCGCCTACTTCGGCGTGCTGAACGCGCAGGCCACGCTGCAGACGGCGCAGGCGATCGAGGACGTGTACGGCCAGCAGGTCGCGCAGGCGCAGTCGCGCTTCGATGCGCAGCTGTCCGCGTCGCTGGACGTCGAGCAGGGCCGCGCGTATTACGAGCTCGCGCGCGGCAACACGGCGTCGGTGCGAGAGGACCTCCTCGACGCGCGCCAGGCGCTGGCGCAGATCACCGGCCGCATGCCGGGCGAGCTCAAGCCGCTCGCGCCCGACCTCGCGATGCTGATGCCCGATCCGGCCGATCCCGAGGCCTGGGTGACGCAGGCGCTGCGCGACAACCCGTCGCTGCAGGCCGCCGCACTGGCGGTGAGCGCCGGCGACCAGCGCATCGCCGCCGCGCGTGCCGCGCACCTGCCGACACTGAGCGCCGGCCTGGACGGCCAGCGGCTGTCCGGCCCGGCCGTCGCGCCGCAGGATGCCGGCCGCTACACGACGACCGTGGGCCTGCGCCTGACGATCCCGCTCTTCGCCGGCGGCGCGACGGAGTCGCAGAAGCGCCAGGCGATCTTCCAGCGCGAGCAGTTGCGCGACGACCTCGAGAGCGCCCGCCGGGCCATGACGCGCGAGACGCAGGCGCAGTACCAGGCGGTGCTGTCCGCGCTGAGCCAGATGCGCACGGCCGGCGCCGCGGTGCAGGCCGCCGAGAAGGCGCTGGCCTCGACGCGCAGCGGCCTGGACCTGGGCCTGCGCACGATGACCGACCTGCTGCTGGCGATCCAGACGCAGAGCAACGCCCGCAACGCCTGGGAGCAGGCGCGCCACCGGTACGTGCTGTCCAAGCTGCTGCTGCAGCAGGCGGCCGGCGCGCTCGGCGAACCCGAGCTGGCGTCCGTGAACACGCTGCTGAATCCCGTGCCCGTCAAGCCGTGAGCTGAGAGAGGACCCCCATGCTGACCTACTACCTCGAACTCGCCCTGCGCGCCATGCGCAGCCACCGCGGCCTGACCGCGCTGATGCTGCTGTCGATCGCGATGGGCGTGGCCGCCTGCATGACGACGCTGACGGTGTTCCACGTCATGTCCGGCGATCCGATCCCGGACAAGAGCGGCCGGCTCTTCAACGTGCAGCTCGACGCCGAGACCAAGCGGGACTGGAAGCCCGGCGACGAACCGGTGCTTCAGCTGACCCGCTTCGACGCGGAATCGCTGCTGCGCGAGAAGCGCGGCGTGCATCAGGTGGTGATGACGGGCGCGTTCCTGGCGATCGACCCCGCCGGTTCCGGCGATGCGGCGCAACCGCCGTTCTTCACCGGGGCGCGATTCACCTCCGCCGACTTCTTCGCGATGTTCGAGACGCCCTTCAAGTTCGGCAACGGCTGGACGGCCGCGGACGACGGCGCCGAGGCGCGCGTGACGGTGATCTCGAGCGAGCTCAACGACAAGCTCTTCGGCGGCGCCGACAGCCGCGGCAAGATGCTGCGGCTGCGGGACAAGGACTTCACCATCGTCGGCGTGCTCAAGCCGTGGCGGCCCGCGCCGCATTTCTTCGACCTGACGCTGGGCGCCTACGCCAAGCCGGCGGACGCCTACATCCCGCTGTCCACCTCGCTGGGACTGCGCTTCGGCGGTGCCGGCAACATGAGCTGCTGGGGCGACACCAACGGCCAGGATCCCCGCGCGCTCAACACGCCCTGCGCTTGGCTGCAGTACTGGGTCCAGCTGGACACGCCGCAGCAGCTCGCGGACTACCGGACCTACCTGACGCAGTATTCCAACCAGCAGCGCGAGGCCGGCCGGTTCGAGCGGCCCGCCAATCCGAAACTGAGTTCGGTGATGGACTGGCTGAACCAGCGCAAGGTCGTGCCCAGCGACATCCGGCTGCAGGTGTGGCTGGCCTTCGGTTTCCTGGTCGTCTGCCTGACCAACACCGTGGGCCTGCTGCTGGCCAAGTGCCTGCGCCGCAGCGGCGAGATCGGCGTGCGTCGCGCGCTCGGCGCGCCGCGGCGGCAGATCTTCCTGCAGTTCCTCGTCGAGGCCGGCACGCTCGGCCTGGTGGGCGGCCTGCTGGGCCTGGCGCTGACCTGGGTCGGGCTGTGGGTGGTGCGGCAGAACCCATCGGACTACGCCCAGCTCGCGCAGCTGGACTGGGAGATGCTCGCGACCACGCTGGGCGTCTCGTTGGCGGCCAGCGTGATGGCCGGCCTGCTGCCCGCCTGGCGCGCGTGCCAGATCACGCCCGCCATCCAGCTCAAGACGCAATGACGCACTGACGGCGCCGCTGCACGGACGCGCCGCCGCACTACCGACGAGTCAAGGAGACCGCCCCATGGACATCCTGCCCATCCTCTCGACGCTGAAGCGTCACAAGACCGCCGCCGGGCTCATCGTGCTGCAGATCGCGCTGACCTGCGCGATCGTCTGCAACGCCCTGTTCCTGATCGCGCAGCGCATCGAACGCATCTATGCCCCCACCGGCATGGCGGAAGACGCGCTGGTGGTGCTCTCCCTCTCCAGCATGGCCCGGGTCGAGAACCCCGAGCCGCAGACGCAGGCCGACCTCGTCGCGCTGCGGCAGGTCCCGGGCGTGGTGTCGGCGAGCCTGACCAACCAGTACCCGTTCGGCCGCAACTCCAACAACTCCAGCGTGCGCCTGACCGCGGACCGCAACACCTCCAGCCGCGTGGTGGCCGGCCACTACACGGCCGGACCGGGCTTCCTCTCGACGATGGGGCTGCGCCTGGTGGAGGGACGCGATTTCCAGCCCGAGGAATTCGTGCTGGGCTCGACCCTGGACACCAACCCCGACCCGCGCGTGCCGGCGACGATCATCAACAAGCGCATGGCGGAACGGCTGTTCCCCGGCGAGTCGGCGCTGGGCAAGGCGATCTACGTCTACGGCAACGAGCCGCAACGCATCGTCGGCGTGGTGGAGAACCTGGCTTCGCCGAGCCCGGGCTCGCAGGACGAGAACGCACTGCACACGATGCTGATGCCGGTGCAACCGAGTTTCCGCGGCGGCACCTTCATGATCCGTGTCGCGCCCGGCGCCAACCCCGAGGCCGTGCTGAAGGCGGCGGGCGAGAAGCTGCTCGGCAACAGCCCGGGCCTGCGTCGCGTCATCCGCGAGCAGGAGACCTTCATCAAGCAGCGCAACGACTACTACCGCCAGGACCGCTCGATGATCCAGCTGCTGGCCGGCGTCTGTATCGGACTGCTGGTGGTGACCGCCTTCGGCATCGTCGGCCTGGCCAGCTTCTGGGTGCAGCAGCGCACGCGGATGATCGGCACGCGGCGCGCGCTGGGCGCCACGCGCGGCCAGATCCTGCGCTACTTCCAGACCGAGAACCTGCTGCTGTCCACCGTCGGCATCGTGCTGGGCATGATCGGCGCGTACGGCATCAGCCTGCTGCTGATGCGCAGCTACGAGCTGCCGCGCCTGCCGCTCGTCTACCTGCCGCTCGGGGCGGTGGTGCTGTGGGCGCTCGGGCAGATCGCGGTGTTCGCGCCGGCGCGTCGGGCCGCGGCACTGCCGCCGGTGGCCGCGCTGCGCGGAGGCTGACGACCGACGGCCCGCACGCGGCCGTTCCGCTTCCCTCGCTCAGCGCGGGAACCTCACCGGCGCGAGGCCCTTCGCGCCGGTTTCCACTTGATATGCTGCGCCTCCAATGAGAACCGTCCTGATCATCGATGACCACGCCGGTGTCGGCGAGGCGCTGTCGCTGCTGCTCTCGCTGCACGACATCGAGGCGCTCTACGCGGCCTCGCCGGCCGAGGGGCTGGCGCTGCTGGCGCAGCGCCGCGTCGACCTGGTGATCCAGGACATGAACTTCAGCGCCGACACGACCTCGGGCGAGGAAGGCCGCGAGCTCTTCCAGCAGCTGCGCGGACGCCATCCCGACCTGCCCATCATCCTGCTGACCGCCTGGACGCAACTGGAGCAGGCGGTGGCGCTGGTGAAGGCCGGCGCGGCGGACTATCTCGCCAAGCCCTGGGACGATGCCAAGCTCCTGGCCACGGTGGAGAACCTGCTGGAGCTGGCCGAGAACGGCCGCGCGCTGCGCGAGAGCCGGCACGAGCAGCGCCAGCGTCGCGACGAGCTGCGCCGCCGCTACCGGCTCGACGGCCTGGTCTTCGAGTCGTCGGCGCTGCTGCGCTGCCTGGAGCTCGCCTGCCAAGTCGCGCGCTCGGCGGCGCCGGTGCTGGTCACCGGCCCGAACGGCAGCGGCAAGGAACGCGTCGCGGCCATCGTGCATGCCAACTCGGCGGTGGCCGACGGGCCCTTCGTCGCCATCAATTGCGGCGCGCTCCCGGGCGAGCTGATCGAGGCCGAACTCTTCGGCGCCGAGAGCGGCGCCTACACCGGCGCGGCGCGCGCCCGCGAGGGCCGCTTCGAGACCGCCGACGGCGGCACGCTGTTCCTTGACGAGATTGGCAACCTGCCGCTGGCCGGCCAGGTGAAGCTGCTGCGCGTGCTGGAGACGGGGCGCTTCGAACGCCTCGGCTCGAGCCGCACGCGGCAGACGACGGTGCGCGTGATCTCCGCGACCAACGCGGACCTGCGCGCGATGGTGCGCGCCGGCACCTTCCGCGAAGACCTCTACTACCGGCTCAACGTGATCGAGGTCGCCCTGCCGGGACTGGCCGAGCGCGTGGCCGACATCCTGCCGCTGGCGGAACACTTCCTGGCCGGCCGCGCGACGCTCAGCGACGGCGCGCGGGAGGCGCTGATGGCGCATCCCTGGCCGGGCAACGTCCGCGAGCTGAAGAACGCCATCGAGCGCGCCGCGCTGCTGGCGCCGGGCCGCGTCATCGGAGAGCAAGACCTGGCACTGCCGGCCCTCTCGCCGCTGACCTCGCCGCTGGCCTCGCGCAACCTCGACGAGCCCAGCCGCGAGGCCGTGGTGGCCGCGCTGGCCTCGGCGTCGGGCGTGGTCAGCCGCGCGGCGCAGTCGCTGGGGTTGTCGCGCCAGGCGCTGTACCGGCGCATGGAACGCTACGGGCTGGACGCCGGATGAAGGAGGCGCCGCCGGGCCCGACCGGGCACGCCACGGCGCGCGCCAACCGGCACGCGAGTTGGCATCGCTCGCTGCACATGCGGCTGGCGCTGTGCCTGATCGCCGCGGCCGTCGCGGCGGTCTCCATCCACCTGACCCTGACGCTGTGGCCGGTGCCTCAACTGCTGCGGTCCCTGGGCCACGAAGCCCCGGCGACCTGGAGCGCCGCCGCGGTCGGACTCACCTTCCTGCTGATGCTCCCCATCGTCTGGGGCCTGGCGAGCCTGCTGCTGATGCCGTTGGCGCGGCTGCTGCGGGCGCTGGAGAGCACGGTGCTCAGCTACCGCGACGGCGAGTTCGGCAGCGGCATTGCCGCCGATCCTCCCGGCGGGTTGGCGGAGCTCTCCACCCTCACGCGGCTGCACAGCGAGCTGGGCCTGGCCCTGCGCGAGCAGCGGCGCCACCTTGCGCAGCGCGAGCTGCTGCTGGACACGGTGGTGCAGAACACGCCGGTGGCGCTGCTGCTGACCGACGCGAACGAGCGCATCGCCTACGCCAACATCGCCGCGCGCCAGTTGATGGACCAGGGCCGCAGCCTGGCGGGTCGCGGGCTCGACGAACTGCTGGTCGACGCGCCCGAAGACCTCCGCCTGGCCTTCGCCGGCGCGCAGGACGGGCTGTTCAGCGTCATGCAGGATGGGCAGGAGGAACGCTACCACCTGTCGATGCGCGACTTCCGGCTGCAAGGGCAGCCGCACCGCCTGCGCCTGCTGCGCCGCATGACGAAGGAGCTGTCGCGGCAGGAGGTGGCGAGCTGGAAGCGCGTGATCCGCGTGATCAGCCACGAGCTGAACAACTCGCTGGCGCCGATCTCGTCGCTGGCGCACAGCGGTGCGGAGCTGTCGCGGCGCGGCATGCACGAGCGCGTGCCCGGCGTCTTCGCCAGCATCGGCGACCGCGCGAAACACCTGCACCAGTTCCTGGCCGGCTACGCGAGCTTCGCGAAGCTGCCGGCGCCCGTGCTGGCGCCGGTCGAGTGGTCGCCCTTCATCGAATCGCTGGGCGCGCACTACCCGTTCGCGCTGATCGGCGGGCTGCCTGCGGTGCCGGGGCGCTTCGACGCGGCGCAGATGGAGCAGGCGCTGATCAACCTGCTGAAGAACGCGCACGAGTCCGGCAGCGCGCCGGAGGGCGTGAGCCTGAGCGTCGGCGCGGCGCGCGAGGACTGGCGCATCGAGGTCGGCGACCGCGGCCCCGGGATGACCGAGGCGCAGCTGTCGCAGGCGCTGATGCCGTTCTACTCGACCAAGCGCAGCGGGAGCGGGCTCGGCCTGGCGCTCGCGCGCGAGATCGCCGAGGCGCACGGTGGCCGCATCGCGATGGGCAACCGCGAGGGCGGCGGCCTGTGGGTGGCGATCAGCTGGCCGAGAAGCTGATCGTCACTTGTAGAACGCTTCGACCTTGCCCTTGAGCTTGATCATCATCGGCTGACCCTTGCGGTCCAGCGTGCGTCCGGCGGGAACGCGGATCCAGCCTTCGGAGACGCAGTATTCCTCGACGTCCTTGCGTTCCTTGCCGTTGAAGAGGATGCCGATGTCGTGCTCGAACACGGCGGCGACGTGATGCGGGCTGCGCGGGTCGATGGACAGGTGGTCGGGCAGTTCGGGGCGGGTGGTGTCGCTCATGGTGTCGCTCATCACGGGGGCGTTCTAAGGGAATCGGAAAACGCGGCATTGTCCCGCAGACCGACGCCCTAATATCGCCGGCATGACAGCCAACGCCATGCCCTCCTCATCCCTCGCTCCATCCGGCGTCACTTCCCGCGCCTCATCCGGCGCCTTATCCCGCTCCGCCGTCGACGCCGTCACGCTGGACGCGCTGGCGGCCTTCCCCGCGCAACTGGCGGCGCACTTCGCGCTCTTCCCGGTTGAAGCGCGGCACTGGGCGCCGCCTTCGTGGGACGGCGTGCCGAGCGAACCGCTCACCGCGATCGAACAGGTCTGCCATGTGCGGGACATCGAGATCGACGGCTACCAGCAGCGCATCCGCCGCACGCTGGGCGAAGACGACCCGCTGCTGCCCTCGCTGGACACGGAGGCGTTGGCACGCGAGCGCCGCTACGGGGAGGACGATCCGGCGGCCGCTCTGGCCGCCTTCGCGGCGGCGCGCCAGGAGACGCTGGCGCTGCTGGCGTCGATCACGCCGGAGCAGTTGGCGCGTCGCGCGCGCTTCGAAGGGTATGGTCCGCTGACCTTCAAGTCGCTGATCCACTACCTGTGCAGCCACGACCAGCAGCACCTGGCGGGCCTGCAATGGGTGCTGGGGCAGTACGACGCGGCGCAGCTCAGGGCGCGTTGACCGCCGGGCCGACCGAGCGCATCGAACGCACCGGGCGCACTGAGCGCATCGAGCGCGTCGACGTCGGTCAAGGACTCAGTCGTCGCAGCGCTGGACCACCGGCGTCGCGTACTCGTGGCCGACGACGGCGCGGGCGAAGAGGTAGTTCTCGCGGGCCTGCTCGCTGAGCTGGTCGAGTGCGACCTGGCCGCGCTCGTCGCACGGGAAGGACAGGCCGCGGCCGGAGTGGAACAGCGACTCGAAGCGCAGCAGGTAGCGGCCATGGCCGTGACCATGGACGTGGGCGTGATTGCTGCGGGAGCCTGACTCGCGCTGGAGCGCACCGAACTGGGAAGGACTCATGGACGGTCTCCGCGGCCCACGGGGAGGTGGTGCCGGACGAGACAACATTAGGACGCCGCCTCCAGCACCGCGCGTGCAAACGTCGCAAGTCGCGCGACTGTTTCCAACCCACCCCCTCACTCGCGTGACGCTATGCGCCCAAGGTCCTGCTTCAGGTATCGCCTGACGTCTGCCTGACGTCCGCCCGACGCCCTGCCCGACGCTCGCGCGGAGCTGCGGCATCATGGATCCATGGACCCTCGCACCGACGACTTCTACCGGCGCTACGCCGGGCGCCTCGCCTCGCAGCCCGAGTCGCGACGCAGCGCGATGCTGCCCGTCGTCGAGGCGGCGCTGCCGCGCGGCAGCCGCGTGCTCGACGTCGGCGCCGGCGCGGGGCGCGATGTCGCCGGCATGCTGGCGGCGGGATTGGACGCTTATGGCGTCGAGCCGAGCTCAGAGATGCGCGAACGCGCGCTCGTGCAGTTCCCGGAACTGGCGGGCCGACTGCGCGACGGCGCCCTGCCCGACCTGGGACGCCCCTTCGGCGATGTGGCTCCGGACGGATTCGATGGCGTCGTGTGCAGCGCGGTGCTCATGCACGTCGGCGCGGATGACCTCCCTGGCGCGCTGTCCGCGTTGGCCGCCATGTTGCGGCGCTCAGCCGACGGGCAGCAAGCCGCGGAGGGCGCGGTGATGCTGCTGGCGCTGCCCGAGCAACGCGACGGCACGTTGGCCGAGGGCCGCGACGTCGACGGCCGCAGCTTCGCGAATCACGCGCCGGCGTGCGTGGCGGCGCTGCTGGCGACCATAGGTTTCTCACTCGCCGCGCACACGGTGAGCGACGCGGTGCTGAACGCGACAGGGACGCGCTGGCACACGCTGACACTCCGCGCAGCCGATCGCGCTTGAATCCGACGTCAATATTTCGCATACTAGCCTTATTTACTCGTGACGAAATAAGGGCAAAAAACGAAATATGGCTTCACTTCGACCGTCGAACCGCAGTCGCGCTCAGCTCGTCGCGCTCGGCGAAGCGCTTGGCAAGCTGCCGCATGTGTCGCACGTGAAACCCAGCGCTACGGCTCACGCCATGGGGCACGACGCCTCGATCGATCTCCATGTGGCTGGGCGGAGGTTGACCTTGCTGGTCGACGTGAAATCGAAGGTCTATCCCCAACAAGCCCGGGATCTCATCGTCCGGCGCGAAAAGGGGCAGCACGTCGTCGTGGTCGCAGATCTCATCTCGCCAGGCGCTCGGGAGCTGCTGCTCGAGTCGGGGACCGGCAGCTTCTCAGCCGATGGGAAGTTGCGGCTCCCGTTTGAGGACATCTACGTCATCGTCGATCTCGACCCCAGCCCGGTCCTCGGCGCCGTTCGACCCTCTCGATTCAAGCTGTTCTCCTCCGCGCGCACGCCCGTGCTCCATGCCTTGTTGCTCGCGCCGGATCGATGGTGCTCCGTGAACGAGCTGGCCACGGCCAGCGGCATCTCGCCGGCGAGCGTGTCCAAGCTGCTGGCGCACCTGGAGTCAGACGAGTGGGTCGACACGCAGGGCAGCGGTCCGACCAAGGTTCGCAAGTTGGCAAAGGCGCCCGCGTTGCTCGACGCCTGGGTGACACAGGAGCAGGACCAACTGGGTCATCGGCGCGTCCATCGATTCTTCGTAGCCGGGCAGAAAGGCGAGGATCTGCTGCGTTTCGCCGCGAGCGCTTTCGCCGGGGACGCCGACTCCACCGATGGCTATGCGATCACGAGCGAAGCGGCGGCGCAGATCTATGCGCCCTACCTGACCCAATGGAGCGTGGCGACTCTGCGCGCGACCCCTGCGGCGCTGGAGCGGGCCATCGCACGATGCGGCTTGCGGGAAGTGCAGCAGGGCTCCAACCTGAATGTGATCGAAGTCGAACCATCCGGACTGCGCTTCGTACAGCGGAGGGACGAAGTCCTTCTCGCCTCGCCCGTGCAGACCTATGTCGATCTGATGGTCGCCCCGGGTCGCGCACCCGATGCCGGCCGATTCTTGCGGGAGCAGGTGCTGGGCTTCTGAACGAAGGAGCCTCCACCGTGAACAAACCTCAGACGGCCGACGCCTATGCGGCCGATCTCACCCTCGATTGCGAGCGCCTGCTCGTCACCCTCATGCGCGGACTTGGACCTTGGGCCGATTCCGTCGTCCTGGTCGGCGGGCTGACGCCGCGCTACCTCGTCAAGCGCAATCCACCGGAGGTCCCGGAACACGCCGGCACGCAGGATGTCGACGTCGTCGTCGAGACCGCCTTGCTTGCAACGGTCGACGCCTACCGCTCACTCGAGGACAACCTCAAGAAGCTCGGCTTCGAACGAGGACTGAACGAGCGGCAACAGCGCATCAACTGGCGGTGGGAGGTCCGGACAGGCCGCACGCTACTGCGGCTGGAGTTCCTGGCCGACATGCCCGGGCAAAAGCGTGTCGAGGCGCTGCCCACCGAGGGCAACATCAGCGCGCTCAACGTGCCGCATTCATCGATCGTCTTCGACCACTTCGAGACAGCGACGATCACAGCCGAGACGCTGGGCGGGAACGGCATCGTGACGCAACGCTTCAAGCACGCGGACCTGGTGGCATTCACGACGCTCAAGGCATTCGCGTTCCACCAGCGCTGGGAGCGCAAGGATGCGCACGATCTGGTGTTCTGCCTTGAACACGCCCGTCCGCTCCAAGTCGCGGCCGACGCATTCATGCGCGCGCTGGCGGGCAGGCACGCAGCGGCCATTGAGGAGGCGCTGCAGCTACTGGCGCGGCATTTCGCGGACGACCTCGGCGTCGAGGGTTACCTCAAGGACGGTCCGGTCGGGGCGGCCCGTTTCGAGTTGGGCGACGGGCCGGACGACGAGGAAATCCGCCTGCTGCGGCAGCGGGAGGCGAGCCACATCGTGTCCGAACTCCTGAAGGCGATCGCGACCCGGCGTGCCGGTGGATCAGGCTCGGACAGCAGCAACTGAAGCCTCAGCCCCCCGCCTTCTTCGGCGCGAATCCCGCCGTCGTCAGCCAGGCCATCACCTTGTCCAGGTGATCGCCCTGGATCTCGATCGTGCCGTCCTTGACGGTGCCGCCGCTGCCGCAGGCGGCCTTCAGCTTCTTGGCCGTCTCCGTGAGCTCCGCCGCCGTCATCGGCAGCCCGAGCACCACCGTCACGCCCTTGCCCTTGCGGCCCGCCGTCTCGCGGCGCACCCGCACCTTGCCGTCGCCCAGCACCGCGTTCGCCGCCTGCGCCTTGCAGCGGCAATCGGCCTGCGCCTGCCGGCAGTCCGGGCACACGCGCCCGCCGTTCGTCGAATACACCAGCGCCATCGCTCCGCTCCTGTCTCGTGAGGCCCGCGCTCAGCGCGCCAGCGTGCGCGCGAAGAAGGCGTCGATCGTCCGGTACAGGTGCAGCTTCGCGCTGCGCCCCGCGATGCCGTGCGCCTTGCCCGGGTAGATCATCAGCTCGAACGGCCGCGCCTCGTTCTGCAGCGCCTCGGTCAGGCGCAGCGTGTGCTCGAACAGCACGTTGTCGTCCGCCGTGCCGTGCACGATCAGCAGCGGCTTGGTCAGCAGCTTCGCGCGCATCACCAGGTTGGACTGGCGGTAGGCGTCGCTTTGGCCGTCCTTGCCGCCCTGCGGCATGCCGAGATAGCGCTCGGTGTAGGCCGTGTCGTAGAGCGTCCAGTCCGTCGGCGGAGCGACCGCCACCGCCGACGCCAGCGGCGTGTCGGCGTCCAGCATCGCGCGTTCCGCCAGGAAGCCGCCATAGGACCAGCCGAAGAAGCCGATCCGCGTCGGGTCCACGCCCGCCACCTGCTTCGGCAGCTGACGCACCGCGGCGAACAGGTCGTTCACGTCGACCGCGCCGAAGGCCAGGCGATGCGCGCGCGTGAACTCGCGGTCGCGGTTCTGCATGCCGCGCGTGTCCAGCGTGAACACGCCGTAGCCGCGCCGCTGCCAGTAGGCGATCAGCGCCGTGTCGCGGCTCCAGTTCCAATTGGTCGTCGAGGTGCCCGGCCCGCCGTAGGCCATCGTGATCACCGGATGCGGACCGGCCTTGCCGTCCAGCGGCGCGAAGTACAGCGCGTTCAGCGGCGTGCGGCCGTCGGCGGCGGTGACGTCGACCACCGCCGGCTTCGGCACGATGCGCGCCAGCAGCGCGTCAGGCGCATCGCCCGGCAGCGACAACGGCTTCGCGCCGGCCTTCACCGACTGCAGCGACAGCGCGGGCGGCTCGCCCCACGCGCCGCGCGTGACCAGCACCCGCGCGCAGTCTCCGTCGCCGCGGGCGTCCCGCCACTGACGCGGCTGCGCGCCGTCCAGCGGCCGGCTCGTGCCGTTCAGGTCGATCGCGAACAGCTCGCGCGAGCGGCCGCGATCGCGCGCCGCCGCGTAGACCACCGTCTTGCCGTCGCTGCACACGCGGTGCGCGACCGGCTCGGGCTCGTTCGTCAGCGGCCGGCGCTCGCCAGTGCGGCGGTCCACCAGCACCAGCTGCCGGCGGCCCGAGGACTCGCTCGACCACAGCAGCGCCGGCTGGCCCGACAGGGTCAGCCCGTCGATCTCCTGCAGGTCGTCGTGCACTTCGACCCAGGCCGGATCGCGTTCATCGATCACGGTGCGGCCCGGACCGGCGCCGTTCGCGTATTCGGTCAGCGCCAGCTTGTGCTGGTCGCGCGTCAGCGTCTGCAGCCACGGCGTGCCGTCGCCGAACCAGCCGGCGCGGGCAATGTATTCGGCGTCCGAAGGCAGCGGCAGCGGCGTCATGCGGCCGTCCGCCACCTGCAGCGTCCACGCGGTGACTCGGGCGTTGTTCTCGCCGGCGCCCGGGTAGCGCTGCTGCGTCATCGTCGTGCGGTCGGAGAAGATCTGCGCCCGCGTCTTCACCGGCACATCGCGCTCGTCGACGTTCAGCGCCAGCAGTTGTTTGCCGTCCGGAGACCACCAGTAGCCGCGCTGTCGACTGAGTTCCTCCGCCGCGATGAATTCAGCCAGGCCCCAGAAACGCGTCTCCGTCGCGCCCTTCGTCACGCGCGCGCGCGGCGCCGCCACCGTCCAGCGCCTGCACCCACAGCTCGCCGCCCTTCACGTAGGCGATGCGGCTGCCGTCGGGCGAGCAGGTCGGATCCTGCTCCGGCACCTGCTCGTCGTTGGTGAGGCGCTGCGCCGTCGGCCCCTGGTCGCCGAGACGCACCAGGTACAGGTCGCCCGACAGCGGGAACAGCAGCGCCTTGCCCGACGGACCGCACCACTGATAGCCGGTGATGCCGCCCTGCGAGATCCGCTTGCGCTCCAGCGCCATGCGCTCGGCCTCGGTCAGTTGCTGGCTGCGACCGCCGAGCACGTCCGCCGCCGAGACCAGCTTGCGCGGCGCGCCGCCGGCCGCCGGCTGCGCCCAGAGTTCGAGCTGCTCGCTGTCGGTCTCCGACGGGCGCAGGTAGCTGACCCACGCGCCGTCCGGCGAGATCTCGGCCTGGCGCACCAGACGCCCCTGCAACGGCGGATCGCCGAAGACGCGTTCCAGCGTCAGCGGGACGATGTCCTTGGCGGAGGAAGAAACGGTCGGGGCGGCCGTCGCGGCCCCGGCGAACACCGGCGCCAATGCGGCGGCGAGCGCCAGCAGGCGCGAGGTCAGACGGTAAGCGGTCATGCGGCGATCAGCGAGTCGCTGTCTTGTTGTTGATCGGGATCGGAGAGGTCTGCGGCGCGCTCGTCCGGAGCGCGCTCATCCGCCTCGCAGGCGCTGAAGGCGTCGACGAGGTCGTCGTCCTCCGCATCGGGCGGCGGCGCCGTCGGATCGAGCGGACGGCCGAACAGCGTCATGGCCAGCACGTCCGGCGCGTTGATCGTGCGCACGCGCTGGTAGGTGTCTTCCGCCTCGGGATAACGGCGGCGCAGGTAATGCAGCCACTGCTTGAGGCGGCCGGCCTGGTGGCGCGTTGCCACGTTGCGGCGCACCTGGGCGAAGAAGCTCTCCATCAGCGGGATCACGTCCGCCCAGGGCAGCGCGGCGGCGCCGGACGCGTGGCCGAGCGCCGCGCGCACCGCGAGCGCCAGTCCGGGATCGGCCACCATGCCGCGTCCCAGCATCAGCGAGGTGCAGCCGGACTCCTCCAGGCAGCGCAGCGCGTCCTCGACGGTCCACACCTCGCCGTTGGCGACGACCTCGATGCCGACGGCTTCGCGCAGCACGGCGATCTGGTCCCAGTAGGCCGGCGGCTTGTAGCCGTCGCGCTTGGTGCGGCCGTGCACGACCAGCTCCGACGCGCCGGCCGCCTCGATCGCGCGGGCGCACTCGAGCATGCGGCCGCGATCCTCGTTGCCGAGCCGCATCTTGGCCGACACCGGCAGATGCGCCGGCACCGCGCGGCGCACGGCGGCGACGATCTCGCCGACCAGCTCCGGCTCGTCGAGCAGCACCGCGCCGCCGCGATGCCGGTTCACCGTCTTGGCCGGGCAGCCGAAGTTCAGGTCGATGCCTTCGGGGTCGAGCTCCGCGAGCCGCGCGGCGTTCTCCGCCAGGCATTGGGGGTCCGAGCCGAGCAACTGCGCCCGCACCGGCACGCCAGCGTGCGTGCGTCCGCCGTGGAGCAGCTCCGGCACGATGCGCGTGAACACGCGGCGCGGCAGCAGCCGGTCGGTGATGCGGATGAACTCGGAGACACAGCGGTCCACGCCGCCGACACGGGTCAACGTGTCGCGCAGCATGTGGTCCAGCAGGCCCTCCATGGGCGCCAGCAGAATCATTGGAGGCAGGAAGCCCGCCGCGCTCGTGGCGCCGCGGGTCGGCGGTCTGGAAAGACCGGGAGCATAGCGGAAGCGCCTATTCCAGGGACTTCCCGGACTGTTCGGCCGGCTCGGCGCCCGCACCCGCACCCGCACCCGCACCCGCGACCGGAGCCGTGCCGGCCTTCGCCAGCTTCTCCTCGCGATCGCGCACGCTCAGCCACAGGCGCACGTCGAACTCCAGCTGCGAGTAGGCCGGCTCCATGTGGTGGCACAGCGAATAGAACGCCTTGTCGTGCTCCAGCTCCTTCAGATGCGCGAGCTCATGCACGACGATCATCTTCAGGAACTCCGCCGGCGCCTCGCGGAACAGCGTCGCGACGCGGATCTCGCGCCGCGTCTTGAGCCGGTTGCCGTGCACCACGGCCTGCCGCGTGTGCGTGCCCAGCGCGTGCTGGATGACCTTGAGCTTGGCGTCGTAGGCGACGAGCGCCAGCGGCCCCGCATTGCGCATGAAGCGCTGCTTCAGGTCCTGGGTGTAGTCGAACAGCGCCTTGTCGCTGCGGACCTCGTGCGGCTCCGGGTACTTGCGCGCCAGCAGCGGGCCGAGTTCGCCCGCGTCCAGCATCTGCTGCGCCTGCGCGACCAGCGCCGGCGAATAGCCCTGCAGGTACTTCACGACGCGGTCAGTGCACGGCGGCGGCTGGCGCCGGCGGCGTCGCGTAGTTCGCGCTGATCCAGTGCTCGAAGCGCTCGAACATCGCCTGCTCCGCCGACGCGCCGCCGTCGCCGTTGTCGGCCAGCAGTTCCGCGCCATGGACCACGCGGACATGCGCGTCCAGCGGCGGGCCCTCGTCGGCGCGCTCGCCGCGGCGCTCGGACGCGGCCAGCAGGTCCTGCGCCTTCGCCCAGGCCTGCTCGACGGTCTCGTCGCAGGCCTCGGCCAGGTAGCGGGCAGAGAAGCCCTCGCCGGTCAGCCGGCGTAGCGTCGCGTCGTGGGACAGGCTGTTGCCCGGCGCCCAGTAGGCCTGCGCGAGCGCCGGCCCGATCGCCGGGTTGTCGGTGAGATAACCGTCGCGCTGCAGGAAGAAGGCCCGCGTCTGGTAGACCGCCATGTGCGCGAGCAGGTAGCCCTGATACGACGCCGCCGACTCCTGGTTCAGCAGGTGCGGAATCGCGAGGATCGGCCGCGGCGCGCGATCGACGCCCTGGATGCGGCGCTCCATCGTCCGGGCCAGCGCGAGCACGGCCTCGGGCGTGCGCTCCTCGTCGGACATCGCGTACAGCGACGCCTCGAAGTACGGCACCACGGCGATCGCGCGTTCGTCGAAGGCGCGCATCGGCTGCGCCGAGGCGATGCGATCGTGGATCAGCTCGTCGGGAATCGCCTGCCCGTCGACGGTGCGCGCGTAGCGCTTGAGCCAGTCCGCGTCGCCGAGCAGACTGTCGCAGAACATCGACTGCGTCTCCGCATAGGCCATCGAGGTCGGCGCGAACTCCTGCGAGAAGCACGGCGAGTTCTGCGTCACGTTGGCGAAGTGGGCCGCGTGGCCGCCTTCGTGGAACAGCGTCAGCATCGCCCGCGCGCCGCTGCCGACCTGGTCGGGCTTGGCCTCGGCGGTGAAGTTGATCTCGCCGGCGTGCCAGCGGCCCTGCTCGTCGAACCATGTCGGCAGCGGGCCGTGGCAGAAGCCGTTCTGGTACTTGCCGGGGCGCTGCAGCAGGTCCAGGCGCATCGTCGCGCCGCGGTACTGGATGCCCAGCCGGCGGAAGCTCCGCACCCAGCGCCGCAGCGCCGGACCGAAGGGCATGTACGGGTCCATCCGGCGGGTCACGTCGCCGGCGCTGTGGAAGCGCAGGTTCCAGGGCGCCAGCGCGTCCGGGCCATGCTTCGCGACGAGCGCGTCATGCGCGCGCTTCTGCGCGGCCTCGGTGCGGGCGACGAAGTCGTCGAGCACGCCGAAGAGCTCCGCCTTCGTCATGCGCTCGTTCTTGCGCAGCTTCATCTCGAAGTAGTCCGGGAAGCCCAGCGCCCGCGCCAGCCGGTTGCGCAGCGCGACGATCTCCAGGAAGCCGTTCTCCAGCACCCAGCGCTCAAGGCCGTGCAGCGCCTCGTAGGAACTGCGGCGACGCGATTCGTCCGGGTTGGTGGCCGCATTGGTCGACAGCATCGTCAGCGTGGCGGCCTCGGTCTCGCCGCGGTCGTTGACGTGCGTCGGCGCGAAGTCCTTGCGCTTGGCGAAGAGCAGGCGCTCGGCCTCGATCAGCTCGGCCATCAGGCGTCGGCCTTCGTCGTTGTCGACGATGTTGGCCTCGAACAGACCCAGCCAACCGCGCAGGCCGTGGGCCAGCGCCTGACGCGCCTCCGCATCGGGGCCCGAGGCAGAGCCGCCCGGCGCGGCTTCCAACGTGGCCTCGACGGCGGTCAGGTGCGCGCGCGTCGCGCCCAGCTTCTCCGGATCGGAGATGAAGGCCTTGTAGTCGGTCTCGGCGCGGCCGAAGCCCTCATGGTCGTCGCTGGTGGCCATGTAGGTGGCCCAGAACAGGTCTTCCTTGCGCTTGTGGACCGCGACGTAATCGCGGTTGAGCTGGTCGAAGAAGGCCTGGGCGGCTGGGACGGCCTGGGCGGCCTGGGCGGTGGGCCCGCCGTCCACCGGGGTGGAAGTCGTGACGTGAGGCATCGGGCAAGCTTAGCGCACGGCATGATGGCGACCATGGATCACGCCCATGACGCCGCCGAGGACTCCGGCGCGCCCTCCCCGCCCTCGCACGCCCCGTCCGCCTCGGCCTCGGCCTCGCCGGCCGTCCACGCCGTCGAGCTCCATCCCCAGGGCTGGCGCTTCGACGCGCCCGAGGACCAGACGCTGCTGCTGGCGGCGCTCGACCATGGCCTGCGCCTGCCGCATTCCTGCCGCAACGGCACCTGCCGCGCCTGCATCGCGAAGCTGGCGTCGGGCCGCGTCGAGTACCGCATCGAGTGGCCCGGCCTGTCCCGGGAGGAGAAGGACGAGGGCTGGATCCTGCCCTGCGTCGCCTGCGCGCGCTCGGACCTGGTGATGGATCAGCCGCAGACGATCAACCTCTTCGATGTCCCGCCGCCGCCCGGGCCGGGTCCTCGGCGCTGAACGCATTTCGCACAAGCTGCGGCGATTCACCCACACGCGGGTTCACGACATCGCCTTCCGCGCTTTTGTTCACGGGCCACCCCGCTAATCCATCGATCAGTTTTCACCCCCAGCAGGCAGCATCGCGCCATCTGTCAAACCTGTCGGCAACGACACGACGACCTTCCCGGGGGACGTCGGGGCGAACAAGAAGGACTGTGGGAATGTTGAACCTGAATCGTTGGCGGCTGCGCAGCCGCGTGCTGGCCGGCTTCGCGCTGGTGATCGTGCTGATGGCGGTGGCCTCGGCGGTGGGCGTGATCCGGGTGTCGATGCTGCACCAGCGCATCGAGCGCCTGGTCGAGGTCGACATGCACACGCTGGAGATCTCGCGCCAGTGGTCGGGCCTGACCGAGGGCAACATCCAGCGCCGCATCGTGCAGCTGGTCGTCGACGACGAGAACTTCGTCAAGGCCTTCACCTCGCGCTCGAAGGAGCTGTCGGCGCGGATCGACAAGATCCAGAAGGAGCTGGATGACAGCATCACCGAGAAGGAAGGCGCGCGGCTGATCGACGAGATCGGCGCGGCCCGCAAGAAGTACCAGGACGCCCGCGAGGCGGCCATCAAGGTCAAGGAAGGCGGCGGCGATGTGAAGCCGATCGCCGCGTCGCAGCTGATCCCGGCGATGAACGACTACCTGGCCGCGATCGACAAGTTCGCCGAGCACACCCGCGACCTGCTGCAGGCCGCGCGCAAGGAAGCGCAGGCCGAGGCCGAAAGCACCCGCAACCTGGTCATCGCGCTGATGACGGTGGCGATCGTGCTGGGCGTGGGCATCGCGCTGGTGATCACGCGCTCGGTGACCGAGCCGCTGGCCGAGGCGCAGTCGCTGAGCCGGGCCATCGCCGAAGGCGACCTGAGCCGCCGCGGCCCCGACGTGGACGGCACCGACGAGGTCGCCGCATTGCGCCGCTCGCTGCAGGAGATGCAGCAGCGCCTGGCCAGCACCATCGCCAGCGTGCGCTCGTCCGCCGACCAGGTCCGCCACGCGTCCTCCGAGATCGCCACCGGCAACGCCGACCTGTCCAACCGGACCGAGCAGGCCGCGAGCAGCCTGGAAGAAACCGGCGCCGCGATGGCGCAGCTTGGCGAAGGTGTGAAGCTCAACGCCGAATCGGCGCGTGAAGCCGATGCCCTGGCGCAGACGGCCTCGCAGGTCGCCGGCCGCGGCGGCGCGATGGTCGAGCAGGTCGTCGCGACGATGAACGAGATCCAGCAGTCGTCCAACAAGATCGCCGACATCATCGGCGTGATCGACGGGATCGCGTTCCAGACCAACATCCTCGCCCTGAACGCCGCCGTGGAAGCGGCCCGCGCCGGCGAACAGGGCCGCGGTTTCGCGGTCGTGGCGAGCGAAGTGCGCTCGCTGGCGCAGCGCAGCGCGGAGGCCGCCAAGGAGATCAAGTCGCTGATCTCGGCATCGGTCGAACGCGTGGACGGCGGCTCCCGCCTGGTCGGCGAAACCGGCGCCACCATGCGCGAGATCGTCACCAGCGTCGAACGCGTCACCCGCGTCATCGGCGAGATCTCCGCGTCCAGCGCGGCGCAGTCGCTGACCCTCGGGGAAATCGGGCAAGCCGTGCGCCAGCTCGACCAGATGACGCAGCAGAACGCGGCATTGGTCGAGGAATCGGCCGCCGCCGCGGAGTCGCTCAAGGATCAGTCGGCGCAGCTCGTCGATACCGTCTCGAGCTTCAAGCTCGGCTGACACTCTTGAGAACCTGCGCTTAGCCAAGCGCGGGCTCTCCGCGGCGCAGGGGGCGCCCCTCCAGGGACCCCCAGCACCACTCCGGCCCCAGTGAGACCCCTCACTGCGGGCCATTTCGCTTTCTGGGGCCTCATCCTCCTCGGTACCCCGTGGGCCGCAGGGCCATGGAGGGGTCGGTAAACTGGCGCAATGAATGCGCCTCTCAACGCGGCCCTCCACGCGGACTTCCCAGGCGCCGAGCCTGAACGCTGGACCCATCGCTTCGCGACACTCGGTCCCGACTTCTTCACCGAACTCCCCGGCACCGGACTGCCCGACCCGCATTGGGTCGCGACCAGCCCCGATTGCGCCGCCCTGCTCGGCTGGCCCGAAGACTGGTGGACCCGCCCCGCCGCGCTCGACGCCTTCAGCGGCAACGCCCGCCTCGCCGGCATGAAACCACTGGCCACCGTGTACAGCGGCCATCAGTTCGGCGTCTGGGCCGGCCAACTCGGCGACGGACGCGCGCTGCTGCTGGGCGGCGTCGACGGCCCGAACGGGCATTTCGAGTTGCAGCTCAAGGGCGCGGGGCTGACGCCCTATTCGCGTCGCGGCGATGGCCGCGCGGTGCTGCGCTCGTCGATCCGCGAGTTCCTCTGCTCCGAAGCGATGGCCGCGCTGGGCATTCCGACGACACGCGCACTCGCGATCACGGGCTCGACCTCGCTGAAGGTGCAGCGCGAACGCGTCGAGACCGGCGCCATCGTGACGCGCGTCGCGCCGAGCTTCCTGCGCTTCGGCCACTTCGAGCACTTCACCCATCACGGCATGGAAGCCCGCACACGCGAGCTGTTCGACTTCTTCGTCCGCCACCACGCGCCGGAATGCGCCGACGCACCGAATCCGGTGACCGCCGCGCTGGCCAAGGTCGCCGCGCAGACGGCGGAACTCGTCGCGCAGTGGCAGGCCGTGGGCTTCATGCACGGCGTGATGAACACCGACAACATGTCGATGCTGGGCCTGACCATCGACTACGGTCCGTTCGGTTTCATGGACGGCTTCGATCCGGGCCACATCTGCAACCACTCGGACCATCAGGGCCGCTACGCCTTCGCGCGGCAGCCGCAGGTGGCGTTCTGGAACCTGCATGCGCTGGCCCAGGCGCTGCTGCCGTTGATGCCCAACATCGAGACGGATGCGGAAGCCGCCGGCGACGAGCTGATCGAGGCGCTCGAGATCTACCGCGAACGCTTCGGCGCCGCGCTGCTCGGCGCGATGCGCGCGAAGCTCGGCCTCTCCGCCGAGGTCGACGAGCGCGGCGAGGACGGCCCGCTGATCGACGACTGGCTGCGGCTGCTGGCCGCCCATCACACCGACTACACGATCGCGCACCGCCGGCTGGCCGGTTTCGATCCGGCCCAGCCCCTGGATGCGGCGGCGAATGCCGGCATCCGGGACCTGTTCCTGGACCGCACCGGGTTCGACGCCTGGGCGTCCCGGTACGCGGCGCGCTTGAAGATCGAGCCGATGGACGCACTTGGGACCCGTGCCCGACGGATGAACGCGGTCAACCCGGCGGTGGTGCTTCGGAACCATCTGGCCGAGACGGCGATCCAGCGGGCCGAGGCCGGCGACTTCAACGAAGTGCGCCGGCTGCTCGATGTGCTGCGCCGTCCGTTCGACGAGCCCGCGCTGGCGTCCGACGCCGGTTTCCCGCCCGACTGGGCGCAAACGCTGGAGGTTTCCTGTTCATCATGAGCCGCTACGACAAGTTCATCCAAGACGCCACCGATCAGGACCGCGACCGCGACACCGCCTACCCCGTCAAGAAGACGGACGCCGAGTGGCGCGAACAGCTGGATCCGACCCAGTATCAGGTCGCCCGCCATGCCGCGACCGAGCGCGCCTTCACCGGCAAGTACTGGGACCACTGGGAAGCCGGGAACTACAACTGCGTCGGCTGCGGCACGCCGCTGTTCAAGGCGGACACCAAGTTCGACGCCGGCTGCGGCTGGCCCAGCTACTACGAGCCGATCAACGCCGAGGTGGTCGAGCGCGTCGTCGACTCGACGCACGGCATGGTCCGCGTCGAGGTGCGCTGCAACCACTGCGGCACGCACCTGGGCCACGTCTTTCCCGATGGTCCGGAACCGACGGGCGAGCGCTTCTGCATCAATTCCGCCGCGATAGACTTCGAGCCCCAGCGCTGAGCGCGCCGTACTGATTCCCGACCGAATGAAGCTCCTGCTCGATTTCCTGCCGCTCCTGCTGTTCTTCGTGACGTTCAAGTACGCCGACGGACAGCCGGACTGGGCAGCGGCCTTCGCCACCGAGCATCTCGGTTTCCTGGTCTCCGGCGGCAAGGTCGGCCCGACCGAGGCGCCCGTGCTGCTCGCCACCATCGTCGTGATGCTGGCGACCATCTCCCAGGTGCTCTTCCTGAAGCTGCGCGGCCGCAAGGTCGACCTGATGCTGTGGATCAGCTTGGGGCTGGTCGCCACGCTCGGCGCGGCGACCGTCTACTTCCATAACCAGACCTTCATCATGTGGAAGCCGACGCTGCTCTATTGGGCGATCTCCACGGTGTTCCTCGTCAGCCGATTCCTGCTCGGCCGCGACCTGTTGCGCAAGATGCTCGGCCCTCAGGTGGATCTGCCCGATGCGGTCTGGACGCGGCTCACGCTGGCCTGGATCGTCTTCTTCCTGGCCCTCGGTTTTGCGAATCTTTACGTCGCTTACTCGTTCACGACCGAGGCTTGGGCCAACTTCAAGGTGTTCGGCGTGACCGGACTGATCGTGCTGTTCACGCTCGGCCAGGGCGTCTACATGAGCCGCCATCTGCCGCACGAAACCGAGACGCCCGCCGAGGAACCCAAGCCATGAGCGGCGGCGACGACACCCGGAATCCCTCGTCGGCATCGAGGGCGGCGCCCAATCCCGTGGCGACGCCCTCGGTCGAGATCGAGGCCCGCCTGAGGGCCGCGCTGGCGCCCGATCTGCTGCGTCTGCGGGACGACAGCGCGCACCACGCGGGGCACGCCGGAGCGCGCGAAGGCGGCCATTACTACCTCGAAATCGTGAGCGCGCGCTTTGCCGGTTTACCCAGGGTGGCTCGGCATCGGCTCGTATATGATGCCCTCGCCGATCTGATGCAGAAGGGCATTCACGCGCTGGCCATCGAGGCTCGCGCGCCCGACGAACAGCAGAAACCAGGTCCTCAGTAGCGCCGCGTGTCGGCGCTTTGTTTTGGAGCGTTCACGCTCACCCGAGAGTCGAAAGGCCCTTTACCCATCATGAAGAAGTTTGTGCTCGCCGCCACCGTGGCGGTCATCGGCGCCGTGGCCCTGCCGGCCCTCGCCCAGAACATCGCGATCGTGAACGGCAAGCCCGTGCCGAAGGCCCGCGCCGACGTGCTGATCAGCCAGATCACCAAGGGTGGCCAGCCGCGCAGCCCGGAGATGGAAGCCAAGGTCAAGGAAGAGGTCGTCCTGCGCGAGATCTTCCTGCAGGAAGCCGAGAAGCGCGGCCTGAACAAGACCGACGACTACAAGAACCAGATGGAACTGGCGCGCCAGTCGCTGCTGATCCGTGAGCTCTTCGCCGACTACGCGAAGAAGAACCCGATCACCGACGCCGACGCCAAGACCGAATACGACAAGTTCAAGGCGCAGGCCTCGGGCACTGAATTCCACGCCCGCCACATCCTGGTGGAGAAGGAAGAAGACGCCAAGGCGCTGGTCAAGCAGCTCAACGGCGGCGCCAAGTTCGAAGACCTGGCCACCAAGAACTCCAAGGACACCGGTTCCGCCCAGAACGGCGGCGACCTGGGCTGGTCCGCGCCGGACGCCTACGTGCCTGAGTTCAGCGCTGCCCTGGGCAAGCTGAAGGCCGGCGAGATGACGCAGGAGCCGGTGAAGTCGCAGTTCGGCTATCACATCATCAAGCTGGAAGAGACGCGCCAGGCGCAGTTCCCGGCCTTCGACGACGTCAAGGGCCAGATCATCCAGCGCATGCAGCAGCAGAAGGTCGCGGAGTTCCAGGAGGAACTGCGTACCAAGGCCAAGACCGACTTCAAGTTCTCCGCGAACTGATCGCCGATCCGAACAGTCTTTGCTGTACTGTTCAGAGCCCGCGCCGCTGCAGGTCAGCCGCGCGGGCTTTTCACATCTGAAGCATCCCCGATGCCCACTCTGACGCCCCAATGACGGCTTCCCGACTTGCCCGCCGACTGCTGCCTTCGCCCGAGTCCCTGGAACAGACCAAGGGACTGAAGTGGCTCGGCCTCTACCTCAAGGAGCGCCCCTGGCTGTGGGTGGCGCACCGGCGGCGGGTCGCGCTGGGCGCGGGATTGGGACTGGCCGTGGGGGTCATCCCCTTGCCGACGCAGATGCTGCTGGCGGCGGTGGTCGCGATCGTGTGCCGGGCCAACGTCGCCGCGGCGATCGCCGCGACCTGGCTGACGAATCCGTTGACGCTGGTGCCGATCTGGACTTTGGCGATCTTCCTGGGCCGCCAGGTGCTGGGCATTCACGGCCCGATTTCCGCACCGAAGGAACTGGCGCTGAACTGGAGCGATCCTTCGAGCTGGTGGCACGCCTTGAGCCAATGGCTCTCCGAGCTGGGCACGCCGCTGCTGGTGGGCCTGCCGCTCGCGGGCGTGCTGCTGGGTCTGTGCCTCTACGTGATCGTCTACATCGGCTGGTGGGCCGTGATCCGCTACGAGCGCAGAAGGCGGCTGCGCGAGCGCGCGATGCGGACCTGACGCTCAGGCAGGCAGATCCGCCATCGTGATGTCCTGCAGATGGCCTGCCGAGATTTTCAACTGCCGCTCGCAGCGTGCCGCGATGCTCTGGTCGTGGGTGACCATGACCAGCGTCGTTCCGAGTTCGCGGTTGAGTTCGAACATCAACGCCATGACCTGCTCCCCGGTGGCGTAGTCGAGGCTGCCGGTCGGTTCATCGGCCAGCAGCAACGCGGGCTGCTGCACGAACGCGCGGGCGAGCGCGACGCGCTGCTGCTCGCCGCCCGACAGCACGCGCGGGTAGTGCGACAGCCGCTGCCCCAGCCCCACCCGTTCCAGCATGGCCTTGGCCTGCGACCGCGCATCGCGTTCGCCGCGGAGCTCCAGCGGGAGCATGACGTTCTCCAGCGCCGTCAGGTGCGACAGCAGCTGGAAGCTCTGGAACACGAAGCCCAGATGCGCCCCGCGCAGCGCGGCCCGGCCGTCCTCGTCGAGGACGAACATGTCCTGCCCCTGCAGACGCACGGTGCCTTCTGTGGGCGTATCCAGCCCCGCGAGGATGGACAGCAGCGTGCTCTTGCCCGAGCCCGAGGCGCCGACGATGGCGACGGACTCCCGCGCCTGCAGCTGGAAATTGATGTCATGCAGAATGGTCAGCACGCCGTCGGCATCCTGGACCGACTTGCTGACGTGATCGACTTCGAGGATGTTCTGAACCATGAATCAACCGCAGATGCGCCGCCGTGAATGGATGTTGCACTGTAGCGCCTGTGTCGCGACCCTCGTCGCGACGGGGGTCCTGGCCGGGCCTGTCGCGGCGCAAGGCCGCACCGAAGCGGGCACTGTGGCCGGAGCGACTGGCGGGGCATCGCGCCGCATCGTCGTGCTGGGCGACAGTCTCTCCGCCGAGTATGGCCTGGCCCGCGGCAGCGGCTGGGTGGCGCTGCTGGAGCAGCGGCTGAAGGCGCAGAAGCTGGACGCCGAGGTGATCAACGCCAGCATCAGCGGCGACACGACCTCGGGCGGACGCTCGCGGCTGCCCGCGGTGCTGAAGCAGCATCGTCCGACGCACCTGATCATCGAGCTCGGCGGCAACGACGCGCTGCGCGGCCTGCCGCTGAAGATGACCCGCGAGAACCTGAAGGCGATGGTGCAGGCCGGCAAGGACGCCGGCGCGAAGGTGCTGCTGATCGGCATGCAGATCCCGCCCAACATGGGCGCGAGCTACGCGCGGGACTTCGAGGGCAGCTTCAAGACCGTCGCGCAGGAGGAGAAGGTGCCGCTGCAGCCCTTCCTGCTGGCCGGCGTGGCCGATCGGCCGGACATGGCCGAGTGGTTCCAGGGCGACCGCATCCACCCGCTGGCCAAGGCGCATCCGGTGATGCTGGACAACGTCTGGAAGGTCTTGAGGCCGATGTTGTGAACGGGCACCTAGACTGCGCGCCTTCGCCGCTTCCGTCGACCTGATGTCCGCTTCGATTCCCGGACGCCCCGCGCTGCTGCGCTGGGGCGCCCTGAGCCTGCTCGCGCTCGCCTGCGCCGGCGCCGTGCTGGCCGGCCACGACAGCCGCCGCGCGGCGCAGGTCGGGTTGCTCGTCCTCCCCGTGCTGCTGTGGCTGCTGTGGCCGATCGAGCGCCTCGTCTGGCGCCGGGTGCGCTGGGTCACGGCCTTCATCGTGATCTCGGCCTTCCTCGTCGACGGCGCGGTGCGCGCCTTCCTGCAGAACCAGTATCAGGCGGCGCCGGACAGCTCGCTCGTGCTCGCCGCGGCGGCGAACACGACTGCGCGCGAGTCGATCGAGTACCTCGTCTCGCAGGTGCCCGCGATGGCGATGGCCGTCGCCGCGTTGATCGGGATGCTCGCGCTCAGCGGCGTCGCGATCACGCTCGCGACCCGCGCGACCGGCGTGACTGGCGCGAGCGGCAATCGGGCGGTGCTCTCGCGCCGCGCCCGCATCGCGCTGCTCGTCGTGCTGGCCGTCTGCGCCCTCGCCCACCTGAGCAAGCCCTGGCGCCGGCATCATCCGCTGCTGTTCTGGCCGGCCTGGACGCAGCAGGTCGCCGACCTGCGCGCCAACTGGGCGGACCAGCAGGTCCAGCGCGAGCAGTTGATGCGCAATGCCCGAGCCGCGTCGCCGGCGATGGCGACAAGCAGCCCGTCGACCGTGGTGCTCGTGCTGGGCGAGAGCGTGAACCGCGACAACATGAGCCTCTACGGCTACGCACGCCCCACGACGCCCGAACTGATCGCGCTGCGCGACGAGGAGCGCGCCCGGCTGCTGACGCTGCGCCACGCGTGGTCGACGCAGGCGACGACGGTCGCGTCGTTGAGCGGCCTCTTCAGCTTCGGCGAGCGCGACGAGGACGATCCCGCCGGCCGCACGCAGCATCTGATCGCGCTGGCGAAGAGCGCCGGCTACAAGGTCTGGTGGGTGAGCAACCATGACGACGTCGCCGTCGACCAGCAGCATGCGCGGCTGGCCGACGTGGTGGAGATGATCAACCGGCAGCCGGGACGCTCGTCGGGCTCGCTCGACGAGGACCTGCTGGACGAGGTCGAACAGGCGCTGGCCGATCCCGCGCCGCGCAAGCTGGTGGTGGTGCACCTGCTGGGCGCGCACCCGCACTACCGGCTGCGCATGCCGCCGGGCGAGCATCCGTTCGACGACCAGGACGGCGACGCCGTGGACGTCGCGATGGCACGCGACGGCCGCGCCGCCTGGGTGCGCGAGTTCCGGCAGGACTACGACTCGGCCATCCACTATCACGACCGCATCGTCGCGCGGACGCTGCGGCTCACGCGCAGCCACCTGCCGGCGGGCGGACGCGGGGCCTGGATGTTCCTGTCCGACCACGGCCAGGAGGTCGGCCACAGCCTCGACCACGCCGGCCACAGCCCGGGCACGGCTTCGGGCTACCGCATCCCCGCGCTGCTGTGGCGCAGTGAATCGAGCTTCGAGGCGTCGACGGCCTCGCGGCCGTTCCGCGCCGACTGGGCCGGCTGGACGCTCGCGGAGTTGATGCAGCTCCGCTGGCCGGACATGCGCGACGAGTGCAATGTGCTCCATCCCGCTTACGCGTGGGAAGCGCCGACGCTGCCGGTGAAGGACGTCCGCTTCGAGCAATAGCCGGCGGGCGCTGCGCGGGGCGTGCTTGAGCGTTGCTCGGGCATCGTGCGGACCTCGTGCGGGCCTCGTGCAGGCATTGCGCTTGCCTGTGCCTCGGCAACCCAGGAGCCAGGCATGGATCGAATCGACAGTGACGCGGCGGCTCACGCGGAGAAGGCGACCGTCGGCGCGCCCTGGTGGAGCAAGCTCGGCCCCGGCCTGATCACCGGCGCCGCCGACGACGACCCGAGCGGCATCGCCACCTATTCGCAGGCAGGCGCGCAGTACGGCTACAGCGTCGGCTGGACCATCCTCGTGACCTTCCCGCTGATGGTCGGCATCCAGCTCGCCAGCGCGCGGATCGGCCGCATCACCGGCAAGGGGCTCACCGAGAACTTCTCCAAGCTCTGCCCGCGCTGGCTGGTCGTCGGGCTGGTGTCGCTGCTGGTCGTGGCCAACGTCATCAACCTCGGCGCCGACCTCAGCGCGATGGGCGATGCGATGCACCTGGCCGTCGGCGGTCCGCCGGGAGCGTTCGTCGTCGTCATGGCCTTGCTCTCCCTGCTGCTGCAGATCTGGCTGCCGTATGAGCGCTACGTGAAGCTGCTGAAATGGCTGACGCTGACGCTCCTCGCCTACGTCGGCGTCGGCTTCGCGGCCCAGGCGGACTGGGTGCTCGCGCTGAAGTCGCTGGTGCTGCCGTCGCTGCACTGGGACCGCGACTACGCGACCACCGTCGTCGCGATCCTCGGCACGACGATCAGCCCCTACCTCTTCTTCTGGCAGGCCAGCCAGGAAGCCGAGGAGATCCGTCGCATCGACGCCGACCGTCCGCTCGCCGTCGCGCCGGAGCAGGCGGCCAGCCAGTTCCGCCGGCTGCGCACGGACACGCTGGTCGGCATGGGGTTCTCCAACACGATCGCGTTCTTCATGATCGTCGCGACCGCCGCCGCGCTGCATGCCCACGGCGTGCGCGACATCGAGACCACCGCGCAGGCCGCGCAGGCGCTCAAGCCGATCGCCGGGAACTTCGCGTTCGTGCTGTTCGCGGCCGGCATCGTGGGCACGGGCTTCCTCGCGCTGCCGGTGCTCGCCGGATCAGCGGCGTACGCGGTCGCCACGCTCGCGGGCGTGCGGCGCGGGCTCGACCGTCCGGCGCACTCGGCCAAGGTCTTCTACGCGATCCTCAGCGGGGCCATGCTCCTCGGACTCGCGCTCAGCCTGTCGGGGTTCAATCCGATCAAGGCGCTGTACTGGTCGGCCGTCGTGAACGCGCTGATCTCGGTGCCGATCATGGTCGCCGTGATGATCGCGGCCTCGCACCGGAAGATCGTCGGCGAACTGCGCATGCCGCCGCTGTGGCGCGTGCTGGGATGGCTCGCGACCGGCGCGATGGCGCTGGCCACCGTGACGATGATCGTGCTGCAGACTTCCAGCATGGTCGGAGGCAGTCGCTAGACTGCCCCGATGACCGCACCCGATCCGCTCCACGACGACTGGTCCCTGCGCATCGACGATGTCTGGCGGCGCGCACCGGATCTCACCGGCGCGCAGATCGTCGAGGCGATCGATGCACTCGCCGCCGAACGTCCCGTGGGCGATGCGCGAGCCCTCTTCGAGCGCGCCTGCGCACGCGACACGGCCGGTCTCGAAGCGGAGGCCGAGCCGCTCTATCGCGCGGCGCTCGAGACCGGCGCGCTCGACCCATACCGCCGCACGCGGGCGGTCATCCAGCTCGGCAGCACGCTGCGCTGGCTGAAGCGTCTCGACGAGAGCGAAGCGCTGCTCGTCGCCGAGCTGGCTGATCACCTGCAGCCCGGCCACGACCGCCCGCTGCATGACGAGGCGCGCGCGATCCTGGCGCTCACCTATGCGGCGCAGGGCCGCGGCAACGAGGCGGCCGGACTGGCGCTGGCGACGCTCGCGCCCCGGCTGTCGCGCTACAACCGCTCGATGCTGGCCTGCGCGAAGCAGCTCGCCGGCGAGGTCTGGGACGACGGGGCCGTCGTCGCGCCGGGCACGCCGGGCGTCGAACTGATCGAAGGTCGCTTCGTGCTGCGGCCCTACCGCCCCGCCGACCTGCCGGACTTCGTCACCGCGGTCCGCGAGTCGCATGCGTCCATCGGCCGATGGATGAAATGGGCGCACGCGGATTTCTCCGCCGCTGATGGCGCCGAGTGGCTCGCCCACTGCGCCCGCGGCTGGCAGAGCGGCACCGCCTACGAGTTCGGCATCTTCGACCGCGACAGCGGCGACTTCGTCGGCGGCGGCGGACTCAACTCGCTGCATGCGGTGCATCCGTTCTGCAACCTCGGCTACTGGGTGCGTTCGTCCCGGGAGGGCCAGGGCGCGGCCTCATCGGCGGTGCGCGCGCTCAGCCGGCATGCGTTCGGCAAGCTCCAGCTGATGCGCGTGGAGATCGTCGTCGCCGACGGCAACGAACCCAGCCTCGCCGTGGCGCGGCGCTGCGGCGCGCACTACGAGGGCCTGCTGCGCAACCGGATCCGCGGCGTCGACGGCCAGGCGTGGGATGCGCACCTGTTTTCGCTGGTGCCGGGCTCGTCATGAGGCGCTGATGCCCGCCATGTCACTGGCACCGAGGGCCTGGCCGAACAAGCAGGCCCGACCGAATCGATTGACAGGCCGATCGGACTTGGGGATGTCATCCGATGCCCTCAACTGACAGACTCTTCCACCGCGTTGAAAGGGGCTGGCGATGAGTGCGCATGGACTTCTGGATCAATTGCTGAGATCGGGGCGCGACCTGCTGGCAGGCGGCGGCGCGCCGGGCCGAAGTGGCCCGGGTGGGCTTGGCGGCCTCGGTGGACTGGGCGGGCTGGGCAACCTCGGCAATCTGGGGAATCTGGGGAATCTCGGCAACCTGGGAGGACTCGGACAGATCGGCGCAGGCGCTGGCGTCGCCGGCGTCCTGGGCGCCCTGCTCGGCAGCAGGCGCGGACGCAGCTACGGCGGCAAGGCGCTGAAGTACGGCAGCATCGCGGCGCTCGGGTTGATGGCCTACAAGGCCTATACCGCATGGCAGGCGCAGCAGCAGGCGCAAGGCCAAGGGCAGGCGCAGGGTCAGTCGTCTACGCCCGGCTCGACGTCGTCGTCGCAGGCCAGCCTCACGGCGGAACCACGCACGCTGGACCGGGTGCCTCAGGACGAAGCGGAGGAACACAGCCGCGCCGTGCTGCTGGCGATGATCGCCGCCGCCAAGGCCGACGGTCATCTGGACGACCGCGAGCGCGAACTGATCGAGCAGGCGCTCAGCCGCGTCGAGGACGATCCCGAGTTGCGCCGCTGGCAGGAGGACGTCCTGCGTCGTCCGCTCGATCCGGCCGCGGTGGCACAGGCTGCCACGACGCCGGAGATCGCCTCCGAGATGTACCTCGCCAGCCTGCTGATGGTCGACGAGACCAGCTACATGGAACGCGCCTACCTCGACGAGCTGGCCCGGCAGCTGAAGCTGCCGGAGGGCCTCAAGTCACAACTCGAGGCCCAGGCGCTCGCGCAAGGCTGAAGCGTCCGCGCTGACCCGTCAGCGCGCCGGGTTGGCGTTCACGATGCCCTTGAAGTCGTAAGGGACGACGATCGTCTGCACCTTGCCGGCGGCGACGCCTTCGGCGATCTTCAGCTGGGCCTGCGCGTTCATGTACTCGATCGCCTTGCTGTTGGTGTTCAGCGCGGCGATCCGTTCGGCCTCCTTCTTGGCCGTCTCGACCTCGATCTCCTTGGCGCGCAGCGCGTTCTGCGCCGTCACCACGGCGTTGGCGGACGCGATGATGTCGTCCGCCGGCATCACCGTGCGCACCTGCACCAGCGAGACCGACAGCGCCGTCCCCAGCCCTTCCGACGCCAGCGTCTCCGTCACGATGCGCTTGATCTCGGACTCGATCTTCTGGCGGTTGTCCGCGACGGCCAGGGCCTTGTATTCGCGCACGGCCTTGTAGGCCGCGTTGTTGGCCACCGTGGTCATGTAGCCATGCATCAGGATCCAGTCGCGGTCGTCGCGGCTGAAGGCATGGAAGGTGCGGCTCTTGGTGGTCCAGAGGTCCGACACCGCCGAAGGATTGATCGAGTAGACCAGGGTCATGTCGAAATCCTTGAGCGTGCTGTTGTCGGACGTCAGCGGCTGCTTGTTCTCCAGCGTGACCGCGATGTCGCGGACCGGGAAGGTCAGCACGTCGCCGAACAGCGTCTGGTTGAAGCTGCCGGGCAACAGCTCGGCGCCGCTGATCTGCTTGTCGACGCCGACGCGCAGGCCGACCTCGCCGGTCTCGATGCGGGTGCAGCCGCCGAGCAGCGCCGCCACGGCCAGCATGCCGAGCGACAGGCGCGACGAACGCGCGCGATGGGTGGTGTTCATTTCTTCTTCTCCTCAGAACAGATAGATGGTGAGTGCCGCGAGCGCCAACGCGAGTACCGCGCCGCCGACGGCCCAACGCGCGAGCTGGAACCAGGCCAACGCCTGTCTGCGCGTCATCGAACGCACCCAGACCACCAGGCCCAGACAGGCCAGCCACAACACGATGAGCACCAACCAGGCGCGAATGAGAGCCATGCTTTTTCTCCTCGGCGTGCATTGTGGACGGCGCACCGCGATCGCGCTCGACTCCGTCGGGGGGACACCCCTCGGAGGGAGGACCCCGCGGCGGGGACGCCACATCGGCACCATCACCTTCGGTCCGCCGGTCGGTGGTGCCAGGACTTGCCTGCTTGCAGCGGAGGCTCCCGCGTGCCGCTGTTCCGCGTTGGCGCGCCGCAACGCGAAATCGCTCCGCAGACGAATCGCACTTGCGCGTCCGCGCCGCAATGCGCATCATCCGCGCCCAACTGCTGAAGGCGCCCACGACAGCGCCCGCATGACGGAGATCCCTCTTATGTCCTCCTTGTTCACCTCGACGATCGACTGAACACGGTTCCCGAGCCCCGGCTGAACCGTGTCTGTTCACAGATACGGCCTCAGACCGCGCGGCAAGCAAAGCCCCGCCGCCATTGAGCCGGGGCTTTTGCTTTTCGGAAACCGAATGAGTGCACAACTCCGTTCCCGCGCCCTCCAGGAGGGGCGGGTCAAGGCCCTGCGCCGCATGAAACAAGCCATGACGCTGGTGCTCGAGACGAGCCCCGGTGCGCGCAACCCCGTGGCGCGCGCGATGGCCCAGCGTGGACTGCGTGGCGCAGGCCAACACATCCAGAGCCGCGGCGCGCAACGCCGCGCCGACCGCGTGGCGCTGCAGGCGCTGCTGCGACGAGAGGATTGGGATGAATGAATCCACCGACCTGCGCGCGCAGCTGGCGCAGAGAAACCAGCAGCTGCAAGACGTCGCCGCCCGGCTCAAGACCGAGCTGTTCGGCATCGACGCCATCATCGACCGCGTCATCGATTCGGTGCGGGCCTGGTACGTGCTGCCCGAGCTCGTCTCGCGGCCCGTCATCGTCTGTATCTGGGGCCTGACGGGCACCGGCAAGACGCAGCTCGTGCGCCGTCTGGCGCAGCTGCTGGGCTTCTACGACCGCTTCGTCGAAGTGCAGATGGACGGCTTCTCCAACGGCGCGGGCATGCGCGGCGCGCAGAGCATCTCGGGCATGCTGGCCCAATCCGGCCTGCGCGAGGGCGAGCCGGGCATCCTCGCGCTCGACGAGTTCCAGCGTTTCCGCACCATCGACGCCAAGCGCGGCGAGATGCGCGTCGAACGCTACCAGGACGTCTGGGCCCTGCTCTCCGACGGCCGGCTGCCGCCGGCGCTGTCGCTGCTGGTCGACATCGAGTCGTCCATCGCCGAGGCCGCCTTCGACGCCGAACGCGCCGAGGCGTCGGACGCGAAGCTGCGCTTCAAGCTGCGCAGCTGGGAGGCGCAGGAGCTGCAGCGCACCCTCAAGCTCGACGAACCGCTGATGGAGATCATGGCCTGGACGCCGGACCAGGTGCAGGCGCGTCTGCGTGAATTCCGCGAGCGCGGCCAGCAGCACTGGGAGACCGACTACAGCCGGCTGCTCGTCTTCGTCTGCGGCAACCTCGACGAGATGTACGAGGACCTCGCCACCAGCGTGGACGACTGCGACAGCGATGCCGACATCTTCCATGCGCTGACCGGCAAGCTCAGCGTGATCGACGTCAAGCAGGCGCTCAATCAGCGCTTCAAGCCGGAGCAGGTGGCGCGGCTGGGCAACGAGCATGTGATCTACCCCTCGCTGTCGCGGCGCGCGTACGAGCAGGTGATCGCGCAGGGCTGTGCGCGATATGTCCGCGAATCGGAGGCGCGCTGCGGCCTGCGCTTCGAGCTGGCCGACAGCGTGCGCGCGCAGATCTACGCGAACGCGGTGTTCCCGGCGCAGGGCACGCGGCCGCTGTTCTCGTCGCTGCACGCGATCCTCGGGACCGGGCTGGCCAAGGCGGCGCTGTGGGCGATCGAGCGCGGTGCCGCGCCTGGCGATGGCGTGAGCCTCAGCGCCGACGGCCGTTGCCTGATCGCGCATTGGCGCGGCGAGTCGGGCACCGTCGCAGAGCCTTTCGAGATCAACCGCCTGCGCCAGCGCACCAACGCCGATTTCCGGGCGCTGCTCGCGGTGCACGAGGCCGGCCACGGCCTGGTCCATGCGCTGCTGTTCGGCATGGCGCCGCGGGAGATCAAGATCCATGTGGCGAGCTTCGAGGGCGGCTACAACTCGTACACCTCCCGCAAGGTGTGGTCGCGCCGGAACCTGCTCGATGCCATCTGCACGAGCCTGGCCGGCCGCGCGGCGGAGCTGCTGGTCTTCGGCGCCGACCTGAGTTCCAGCGGCGCCTCGAGCGACCTGCGCAAGGCCACGCGGACGGCCGCGCGCATGCTCCGCTACCTGGGTCACGGCGACCGCATCGGCCGCGTCGACGTGTCGACGGACAGCGAAGAGCACGTTTGCACCGACGTCGAATCCACCAACGCGGCGATCGAAGCCCTGCTGCGCTCCGAGCACGCGCGCGCCACGGCGCTGATCGATTCGCATCGCGAGGCGCTGCTGGCGCTCGTGGACGAGCTGATCGCCGAGGGACAGGTGACGCCCGAACGCTTCGCGGTCGTGGCGGGTCTGCCGCTCGGCAGGACGGAGGATGCGCTGGATCCCTATGCGGAGAGCCTGGCGGCGTTCCGGGTGGCGGGGCGGATGCCGCCGCGGCATCTCCCCGCCGAGGCAAGACACGAGCAGGCCCTTCCAGCCTTCGCTCTGCCGGCTGCGCAACCGGGATGACCATGGCCCTGGATCTCTACGCTGTCGCAGCGTCGCGAGCCCATCGAGCCGCGGGACGAATGGCTGCTGACGGCATAGACTGCGCCGAGCTTGAACTTCGAGATCCGTCCGTCATGAAAGTCCACGGTTCCTGCCACTGCGGCGCCATCCGATTCACCGGCGACGTCGATCCGACGCAAGTCGTCGTGTGCCATTGCGACGACTGCCAGATCCTGTCCGGCGCGCCGTACCGGGCGGTCATCTCGGCACCGATGGAGACCTTCGAGATCTCCGGCTCGCCGAAGACCTACGTGAAGGTAGCGCAGAGCGGGAACCGGCGCGCGCAAGTGTTCTGCCCCGATTGCGGAACGGCGCTGTATGGCGCCGCGGCGGAGAACCCGACGCATGCGGTGCTTCGGCTCGGTTGCCTGGAAGAGCGCGACCAGCTGCGGCCGTCGCGGCAGATCTGGACGCACTCCGCCGTGGGGTGGACGGGCGCACTCGGCGAGGTGCCGGCTTCGCCGCAGCAGTGACTTGCGCGCTCGCCAGCGAGGTGTGACTGATGTGGGAGGACCAACTCTCCGAAGCGCAGAGGCAGCACCTTGAGCAGCTGCGAAGCAGTACCACCGGAAGAGGCGTATCCGGGCGGGCCGAAGTGGCGGGACTCGCAGCGGAAGATCCTCGACAGGCTCTGCGCGTGGCTCGGCTGATCGAGCATCCCTGGTATCGATGCCAGGCCATCACCTCAGTCGTGGAAGCCAATCCGTCGCACCCCAGGGCGGAAGACCTGCTGCGGGAAGCTCTCGCCGCGGCAGCCAGCCAAAATGAGCCAAACCGAGTCGCCTCGGTTGCGCGTTGGCCCCTACGCCTGCTCGTTGACAGAGGCTCGATCAACGCCGCTGACTGGACGCGAGAGTTGCTTCAAGTCATCGCCACAGAACGGCATGGCCTGCGCAGACTGGACGGCTTGAGTGCGATCCTCTTCGCAGTCGCGCCTTCAGAGGAGTTGCGCGCACTCGTTCTGGAACCATTCATGCTTGCAGCATCGGCAAGCCACGGTTGGCGGACTGAACGAATCATCGATTTCATCGCCACGATACTCATTCCAATCGATAAGAAGGCCGCCGCGAAGCTACTTGACGCCCGCCCGCCGAGCCGGCATACGAAGCGAAGTCGGACCTCGCTCTAGAGGTCGCCGGGAGCCTCGAGGGCGAACGCTTGCCAGCGGCGATTCCTTCACGGCATGCCCGCGAAGTAGAGCCGTCGCGCCCGCCTCGCAGTCGTGTCGGCAGGATTGAACGCATCCTTCGTCCAGTCGTCCTCTTCAATCAGGAACCCCTGTCTCATGTCACTTGGCTTTGCATTCGGATTCTTCCGGAGAAAGATCGCGACCGCTTCGCGAAACGCGTAGTGCGAGTACAGCCTCATGTACTCACCCAGGTAGATGTCCGCCACCCGCGTGTTGCCTTTGATCACCAGCATGTTCTCGTCGTTGGTCGTGGTGCTGGCTTGACTGAAGTTCGCGGATCCCGCGACGACGGTCGGGGAGTTCGACAGCGGATCGATCAGCATGAACTTCAGATGTATCCACAACACATGCGCGCTGGGTTCGATCCTTTCCAACTCACCTAGCCACTGGTCGAAGCCATTGAGCGGGATTCTGTTGCCGATGGCGATCACGACGTTGGGCAACGCCTGGATCTCCCGGATGGCGGCGATCTGCTCTTCCTTCTTCGCCCCGTTCCATTCCTTCTCCATCAGACCGATACGCAGCACGTCGTCGGCTTGGCTGTAGACCTTGCGAAAGACATCGTTCATGCCGAACGCGAAGGTCATGAACAACGCATCCTTCGCCGCCCCGGCCAACTCGCCGTACCAACCGAGCGCGTCGGAATTCGCGCGAGGCGAGAACACCGGCGCCATGCCGTCGACGAACTCCTCCGCTGGTGCCGGGGTCTGCTCAATGGTCCATCGCTTGTAGGTGCTGCCCTTGGTGGTCTCGGGATCGGTGTGGAGCTTCAGGTAGAAATCCAGGTATCGGGCCGCGATGTCCGCGTTCTCGACCACATGCGTGCAGTTGGCATGGCCGAACAGGCCATTCAAGGTCAGATTGGTGGATCCGAACAGAACGGCAATGGGCGCACCATCCTTTGTCAGCACTAGGAACTTGTTGTGCATCAGCGTGCCGTTGCGACGAGGCTTCGTCAAGGACTTGATCTTCGCGGTCGTGATCGCGGCCTCGTTGCGCGCGTGCGGTCCAGAGGCGTTGTCGATGTCGTCGAAAACGATGCCCACGTCTGCGCCGCGTCCCTTGGCCTTGCGCAACTCATAGAGGACATCCTTCCACTGGAATTCGTAGAAGCAGCCTTTGAGGCCGTAATCCGGCCCCGTCGCGCGCTGGATGAACTCGATGATTCCTTCGAAGAGTCCGCGAGAGAGCCAGTCGAGCGCCGCCTGACCGGCGCTTGGGCCGCCTTCCTTGACTGGCAGCGGCGGAAGATTCTGGAAACGTCGAGCGTACTCCTGCGTGGCCACCGATCCACGGTTGAAGCGGATCACGTGTTCCTCGTCTTCGATACGCTCAGTCATCAGCGAGACCTCGACGCTCACCCCGTCGATTAAGGCATCGACCGGGCCGTACATCGCAACGACCTTGTAGGTGTAGGAGTAGCCAGGCTTGGCGCTGTAGTCGGACCACTGAAACCCCTGGATCGGGTGAATGTGGCTTGAATACTGTCCACCGGGAGCGGGATGCGGCTCGACGCTTTCAAATGTCTTCGTGCCATACATCCAATAGCTCTCGTCCTCGGTATGGTCCGTGCGCCGGATCGCAAAGCCGCGCAGGCCTTTGCGTTTGGCTTCGGTGACGTTGAACCCCAACACCACCACGTGGGAACCGGCGATGGCGTTGACGGTCAACCCGCCTTGAGAGACGCGTTTGCGCATAACGATCCTCCTCCACCCTTTCCAGAGGCGTGCGCAACTATAGGCAGCGCATTCACCGCCATGAGGGGAGGTGGCGTATCGCCCGTCCCCAAGGTTGATGAGATGCTCCTCGTTATCCGGGAAAGCGCCCGCCAATCTCCCGCATCAGCGCCGTTGCAGCGCCGGTGAGTCCGCGCGCGACGGCACCGTCCCACGCCGCATCGAACGCCCCCGACGGCCCGATCGCCGTCAGCGCCAGCGCCATCTGCGCATCGCTGTCGAAGACCGGCACGGCCAGCGCGCCGACGCCCTCGACGATCCCGCCCACCGAGCGGTGCATCACTCGGCCGCGGATCTCCGCCAGGGTCGCTGAGAACGCCGGCCACGTCGGCAGCTCGCGCGGCCGATCGTGCGGACCGACGCGGGCGAGGTCCGCGGGTCCCTTGCGGCGCGCTTCCGCGAGCATCGCCTTGATCTCCGCCTCCGGCCGGTAGGCCGCGAACAGCGGACCCGACGCGGTGTCCGACAGCGACACCACCGTCCCGTGCCGCATCGTCACGTGCACCGCCGCCGGCGATGCCGCCGTGCGCACGATCGTCGCGCCCTGCGAGCCCCACACCGCGATCGCCACCGTGTGGCCGATCTCCTCGGCCAGCGCCTCCAGCCGCGCCGTCGCCAGTCGGATCGGGTCGATCTGCTGCATGCCGATCAGGCCCATCTCCATCGCCAGCGGGCCCAGGCCGTAGTACCCCGTCGCCGCGTCCTGCCGCATCAGCCCGAGCTTGCAGAAGCTGACCAGGTAGGGATGCGCCTTCGCCGGGCTCATCTCCGCCGCCTGCGACAGCGCCTTCAGCGGCAAAGGCTGGCCGCGCGCCGCCGCAGCCTTCAACAGGCGGCCGCCCACCTCGATGCTCTGGATGCCGCGCCGGTCCTCGCGGTCGTCACGATCCTCGCGATCCTCGCGATCCTCCCGGTCGTCACGGTCGTTGGCGTCCGGCCCGTCGCCGGCAATGTCTGGCATGGTCATTTCGCTATTGTTGAACGAATTCAGCGACACAGCTATATTTGCATCCAACAAACGAATTCCGTTTTGTTGAATTTCATCGTGCTTCGACGACCATCGAAGCGCTCCCCGCCTTCCCCCTCAGCCAACGCCCGGGACACGCCATGACCAAGCAGTTCGCCAGCCACGCCGACGTCGAGGAGAAGCAGGTCTCCTTCGTCAAGCTCAGCGACAACGCCTACGCCTACACCGCCGAGGGCGACCCCAACACCGGGATCATCATCGGCGACGACGCAGTGATGGTCATCGACACCCAGGCCACGCCCGTGATGGCCCAGGACGTGATCCGCCGCATCCGCGAGGTCACCGACAAGCCCATCAAGTACGTCGTGATGAGTCACTACCACGCGGTGCGCGTGCTGGGTGCGTCGGCGTATGAGCCCGAGCACATCATTGCCAGCCGCGACACCTACGACCTCATCGTCGAGCGCGGCGAGCAGGACAAGGCCAGCGAGATCGGCCGCTTCCCGCGGCTGTTCCGCAATGTCGAATCGGTGCCGGCCGGCCTCACCTGGCCCACGATCACCTTCCAGGGCGCGATGAGCCTCTGGCTCGGCAAGCTCGAGGTGCAGCTGCTGCAGCTCGGACGCGGGCATACCAAGGGCGACACCGTCGCGTGGCTGCCCGAGCAGAAGATCCTGTTCTCCGGCGATCTGGTCGAGTTCGATGCCACGCCCTATGCCGGCGACGCGTACTTCAGCGATTGGCCGCAGACGCTGGACAACCTCGCCGCGCTCAAGCCAGCTGCGCTGGTGCCCGGCCGTGGCGCCGCGTTGACGACGCCTGAATCCGTCGCGCAGGGACTCGCCGGCACGCGCAGCTTCATCGCCGACCTGCACGCGTCGGTGAAGGCCGGCGTCGCCGCGGGCAAGGAGCTCAACGCCGTCTACAAGGACACCTACGCCGTCATGAAGCAGAAGTACGGCCACTGGGTCATCTTCGACCACTGCATGCCGTTCGACGTCACGCGCTGCTATGACGAGGTCACGCAGTTCCGCGATCCGCGCATCTGGACCGCGCAGCGCGATCAGGAGATGTGGCAGACGCTCGAAGGCTGATGGCCCTCACCCCCAAGCGGGAGAGGGAGTTTGAATCGCTGACTGCCGCGATGGAGACCGCCGTGCATGCCACCTCGACCGCGCCGACGTCCGATGTCGACTATCAGCGCGTCGTCTATCCGTACCGTCGCAGCGCGGACCAGGACGCCCATGAGGGCGGCCGGGCCGCGCGCCATCCGGTGGTCGTCGTCGGTGCGGGACCGGTCGGATTGACGGCAGCGATCGACCTCGCGCTGCAGGGTGTGCCCGTCGTGCTGCTCAACAACGACGGGCGGCTCTCCGTGGGATCGCGCGCGCTGTGCTTCGCGAAGCGGACGCTGGAGATCCTCGATCGCCTCGGCTGCGGTCAGCGACTCGTCGACAAGGGCGTCTCCTGGAACGTGGGACGCGTCTTCTTCCGCGACGAGCAGGTCTACCAGTTCAACCTGCTCGCCGAGCCCGGCCACCAGCGACCGGCCTTCGTCAACCTGCAGCAGTACTACGTGGAGGGCTTCCTCGTCGAGCGCGCGCTCGAACTCCCGCTGATCGATCTGCGATGGCACCACGGCGTGACCGGACTGACGCAGCATGACGATCACGTCGCGCTGGAGATCGACACGCCCGAGGGGCCGTACACGCTGCTCGCCGATCACGTCGTCGCCTGCGACGGATCGCGTTCGACGCTGCGCAAGCTGATCGGCGAGGAGAGTCACGGCCGTACGTTCAAGGACCGTTTCCTCATCGCCGACGTGCGCATGAACGCGCCCTTCCCCGCCGAGCGCTGGTTCTGGTTCGATCCGCCTTTCCATCCAGGACAGAGCGTGCTGCTGCACCGCCAGCCCGATGGCGTGTGGCGCATCGATTTCCAGCTCGGCTGGGATGCCGATCCCGAGCTCGAGAAACAACCCGAGCGCATCCTGCCGCGCGTGTGCACGCTGATGCGCGAGGCCTCGATCGCCGCGGGCGGCGACGGCGCTGTGCCTGAGATCGAGCTGGTCTGGGCGAGCGTCTACACCTTCGCCTGCATGCGCATGGATCGCTTCCGGCATGGGCGCATCCTGTTCGCGGGCGACGCGGCGCACGGCGTGTCGCCGTTCGGCGCGCGCGGGGCCAACTCCGGCATCCAGGACGCGGACAACCTCGCATGGAAGCTCGCGGCGGTCGTGCAGGGGCATGCGCCTGACGCGCTCCTCGACAGCTACGCCCGCGAGCGCGAGATCGCTGCCGACGAGAACATCCTGAACTCGACGCGCTCGACGGACTTCATCACACCGAAGAGCGACGTCAGTCGGATGTTCCGCGACGCGACGCTGACGCTCGCCAAGGACTTCGACTTCGCGCGCCGGCTGGTCAACAGCGGACGACTCTCCGTCCCGACGGTGCAGTACGGCATGCCTGCCGCGGACGCTCCGATCCGCATCAACGACTGCGACGACTGGTTGCTCCGCCAGATGCGGCCGGGTCGATTCACCTTGCTGGTCTTCCACGATTCGAACGAGCACGAGCACGAGCACGAGCACGAGCACGAGCACGAGCACGAGCACGAGCACGAGCACGAGCACGAGCACGAGCACGAGCATGCGAGTGAGTACGAGGACGCCGTCGCAGTAAGTCGGCGTCAACGAGTGCCGGTGGGGCCGGAATGGGGCTTGGGGGTCCAGGAGGGATCCCCCATGCCCCGTGGAGAGCCCGCGCTTGGCGACGCGGGGTCTGGGCTTGAGGCGGTGCTGACGATCCACGTTGATGAGTCGCTCGACGCACACGGGCTGGTCCGCCAGCGCTACGCCGCTGCCCCGGGCGCGGTGGTTTTGCTGCGTCCTGACCAGCACATCTGCGCGCGTTGGCGCACGATGCCGGCTGGTGGGGCGATCCGTGCGGCGATGCATAGCGCGCTCGGCCATGATGTCTCTGTGGAGGAGCCTGCCGCATGCCTTTGATCACCGCTCCCAACCTGGACGCTGGCGACGACTTCTACGAAGCGCTGCTGGGCGCGCATCATGGTCTTGACGCCGAGGCGAGCCATGCCTTCAACGCGCGGCTGATCCTGCTGCTCGCGAATCACATCGGCCGGCAGGATGTGCTGCTCGAGGCGCTGTCCGCAGCGGCCCGGGCCACTCCGGTTCCTCCGGCTTCCCCGGCTTCCCCAGTTTCCATCGATGCCCCGACCCCGGGCGCCGCTTCCCCACGAGGACAAGCATGAACGCACCAGAGACCCTCCGCTCGCCCGAGGCGACCGGCCAGGCGCCGAGCGCACTGGACTACCAGAGCGGCTTCGGCAATCAATTCGAGACCGAGTCCGTCCCCGGCGCGTTGCCGAAGGGCCGCAACAGCCCGCAGCGCGCGCCGATGGATCTTTATCCGGAGTTGCTGTCGGGCAGCGCCTTCACCGCACCGCGCGTGGAGAACCGCCGCACCTGGCTGTATCGCCGACAGCCCTCCGTCGTGACGGGCGCGTTCCACGCCTACGAGCAGCCGTTCTGGACCAGCGGCGCGGCAGGCGGTGTCGCGGCGCCGCCGGACCCGCTGCGCTGGCATCCGTTCCCGATGCCCGATGACAACGCGAATGCGCCGGGTGTCGACTTCGTCGACAGCATCAAGACCATCGTCAGCAACGGCGATCCTGACGCGCAGGTCGGCATGGCATCGCTGATCTACGCCTTCAACCGCCCGATGACCCGACGCGCGCTGATGAACGCCGACGGCGAGATGCTGATCGTTCCGCAGGAAGGCGGCCTGCGCCTCACGACCGAGATGGGCCTGCTCGACGTCGTGCCCGGCGAGATCGCGCTGATCCCGCGCGGTGTGAACTTCCGCGTCGAGGCGCTCGATGGTCCGCAGGCCCGCGCACGCGGCTACGTCTGCGAGAACTACGGCGCCGCCTTCCGCCTGCCGGAGCTCGGCCCCATCGGCTCCAACGGCCTGGCGAACCCGCGCGACTTCCTCGCCCCCGTCGCGGCGCACGAACCCGACGGCGCGCCGTATGAAGTCATCCGCAAGACCGGCGGCGCGCTGTGGCGCAATGCCCAGGCGGTGACGCCCTTCAACGTCGTCGCCTGGCACGGCAACCTGACGCCGCTGAAGTACGACACGAAGGATTTCATGACGATCGGCTCGATCAGTTTCGATCATCCCGATCCGTCGATCTTCACCGTGCTCACCTCGCCGAGTGACACGCCTGGCACGGCCAACTGCGACTTCGTGATTTTCCCGCCGCGCTGGCTGGTGCAGGAGGACACCTTCCGTCCGCCCTGGTACCACCGCAACGTGATGAGCGAGTTCATGGGGCTGATCTACGGCCAGTACGATGCCAAGCCCGAAGGCTTCCGTCCCGGCGGCGCGAGCCTGCACAACTGCCTGGTGCCGCACGGCCCCGATGCCGACGCCTTCGAGGCCGCCAGCACGCGCACGCTGACGCCGCAGAAACTCGACCACACGCTGGCCTTCATGTTCGAGAGCCGCTGGCGCTTCCGCCCGTCCGAGTGGGCGCTCAACGGCGGCGCGCTCGACACGAACTACGCGGCCTGCTGGGGCGCGTTGAAGGACAAGTTCAATCCGAATGCCTCCGAATGACAAGGCCTGACCCCATGACCGACCTCGACCACACCCACGACCCCGCGCTGCGCAGCTGGATCGCCTCCGCCAACACGCCGGACACCGACTTCCCGATCCAGAACCTGCCGCTGGGCATGTTCCGCATGGCCGGCGCGACCGGCTCGTTCCGGCCCGGCACGGCGATCGGCGACCAGGTCCTGGACCTGATCGCCGCCGCCGACCTCGGCGTGCTGTCCGATGGACTCGGCGCCGTGCTGCGCACCTGCGAGGGACTCGGCCTCAATTCGCTGATGGCGATGGGCCCGGATCTGCGCCGGCAACTGCGCCATGAACTTGTCGCCGCGCTGAACGCGGACGCGGGATCGACGTCCTCCGAGCAGCTCGCGCCGGCGCTCAAGCCGATGACCGACGTCGAGATGACGCTGCCCTGCCGCATCGGCGATTACACCGACTTCTACGCCGGCATCCATCATGCGACGACGGTCGGCAAGCTGTTCCGCCCGGACAACCCGCTGCTGCCGAACTACAAGTGGGTGCCGATCGGGTATCACGGGCGCGTGTCGTCGATCGGGGTCAGCGGGCAGACCTTCCGCCGTCCCGTCGGCCAGACCAAGGCGCCCGATGCCGAGGTGCCGAGCGTCGGTCCGATCAAGCGGCTCGACTACGAGCTGGAGGTCGGCGCACTCGTCGGCACCGGCAATGCGCAGGGCCATCCGATCGCCATCGACGACGCGGAGCAGCATCTGTTCGGCCTCGTGCTGCTGAACGACTGGTCCGCGCGCGACATCCAGGCCTGGGAGTACCAGCCGCTGGGCCCCTTCCTGTCGAAGAGCTTCGCGACGACCTTGTCGCCGTGGGTGATCACGATGGAAGCGCTGGCGCCGTTCCGTCGCGCCTTCACCCGGCCGGAAGGCGATCCTCAGCCGCTGCCGTACCTCGACGGCGAGGCGAACCGCGATCGGGGCGCGATCTCGATCCGCCTGGAAGTCCATCTGCAGACCCGCGCGATGCGCGACGCCGGCGAGGCGCCGGCGAAGCTGATGGCCTCGGATTTCGCCGACGCCTACTGGACCGTCGCGCAGATGCTCACGCATCACGCGAGCAACGGCTGCAACCTGCAGCCGGGCGACCTGTTCGGGTCGGGGACGATGTCGGGGCCGGAGGCCGGCCAGGGCGGATCGCTGCTGGAGTTGACGAACGGCGGCAAGCAGCCGATCACGCTGCCCAACGGTGAGCAACGCACCTTCCTGCAGGACGGCGACAGCGTCGCGCTGGTGGGTCGCTGCGAAGCGCCGGGACGTCGCACGATCGGATTCGGACCGTGCGTGGGCACGGTCGTGCCGGCGGTGGCCTGATCCGCCAGATCGGCCGGGTCACACACCGACACACCCTCAGGCGCCCGCTGTCGCCCCGCCATCCCGGCAGGTTGTCAGCGGAAGCCGACGGATGACGTCGGATTGAATCCAGTCCGTGCGCATTGCAGACGCACGGGATCGGAGGTTGCCGAAGCGGCGCATGCTCACTCTCCTCAAAGGAATCGACATGCCGCCGACGCGCCTCCTCGCCGTCTCCGCCGCCGCCTGCCTGGCCGCCTCGCCCCTGCTCTCCTTCGCCCAGGTCACCGTCAAGGACGATGGCCAGTGGCGTGCCCTGTTCACCGCCGGAGCCAGTCTCTCGTCGGGCAACAGCGACTCGACGACGGTCAACCTCAGCGGCGAAGCCGTCAAGGCTACGAAGACCGACAAGCTGTCGATCAACGGCCGCGCGCTGTACCTGAAGAACGACGACGACCAGGCCGAGCAGCGCTACGCCTTCGGCACGCACTACCAGCGCGACATCAACGACCGCGTCTTCGGCTTCGGGCAGTTCGACGCGCTCAAGGACGAGCCGTCCAACCTGTCGTCGCGACTCTCCGTCGGCACCGGTCTCGGTTATCACGTGATCAAGCAGGACAACGTGACCTGGGACGTCTCCACCGGCGTGGGCTACACCCGCGAGCGCTACGTCGAGCCGTCGATCGTCGACGGCGTGGCGCGCGACCGGTACGCCAACACCGAGCTGCTGTTCGCCGAAGAATCGAACCACAAGATCTCGGACAACACGACGCTCAAGCAGCGCCTGGCCTATCTGCCCGACCTGCGCAACAGCGGCGAATTCCGTGCCACCTTCGACGGCGGCATCTCGGTCGCGATGACCAAGCGGTTCAGCCTGACGGCCACCGTCCAGCACCGCTACGACAGCAATCCCGGCGATGGGCTGAAGAAGAACGACACGCTGTTCATCACCGGCGTGTCGTACCGGATCGATTGATCGAGGATCGTCCGCCTCAACCGAGCAGCGCAATGAGCCGCGTCGCCGCCGGCGGCAGGTAGGCCTGGGCGCGATGCGTCACCACCAGGTGGCGGCGCATCGTCGTTTCTTTCAGCACGACCTCGCGCAGTGATCGAAGCCGCCCAGGCCCTTCGAGGTGGCGGCGCGAGATGAAGCTGAGCAGCCCCGTCTCGGCGATCAGCGCGGGCAGCATCTGCAGCGAGCTGCTCTCCACCTGGACCACCGGCCGCGGCAGGCCGTGCCGGTCGAAGCCGTGATCGAGCCAGTCGCGCGTCGGCGCGCCCGCCGGCTGCAGCACCCAGCGGTATTCGCCGAGCGCCTTCAGGCTCGGTCTCCCCGAGAAGATCGGATGTTTCGCCGAGGCGGCGACGACGACGGCGTCCTCGACCAGCCGCTGCGACACGAAGCCCGCTTCCGCGCGCCGTTCGGTGCCGACGATCAGGTCCAGCTCGCCCGCGCGCAGCATCGGCATCAGCGCGTCGACCAGCGCGACCGTCGTCTTCAGCGTGACCTCGGGCGCCTCCTTCAACAGTCGATTCACCGCCTTGGGCATCAGGAACTGCGCCGCCGTCGGCACGACACCGACGCGGACTTCGCCCGACAGGCCGCGCCCGATGTCGCTCATCTCGCGCTGCGCGTCCTGCGCGTCGAAGCGCAGCTGACGCGCCCAGCGCAGCATCACCTTGCCGGCGGGCGTCAGACGGATGCCTCGCCCCGCGCGCTCGAACAACGGCGCGCCGGCCGCCTTCTCGAGCCGGCGGATCGCGCCGGTCAGCGCCGGCTGGGTGCGATGCAGGCGTTCCGCCGCCTGGCCGACGTGTTCGAGCTCGGCGATGGTCTCGAAGTAGCGCAGGTCACGGAGATCCATAGCAAAAGCCGTGCTGATGAAAACGAAAGAATAATCGATTGGACCGGGGTGGAACGTCCGCCAATACTTGGCCTCGACAGCTTCAAGAACGTCCAGACCCCGGCCTGCGGACCGGGGCGCACACGGAGACAGACCCATGATTCGATCGATGCCCTCGCGCCGGGCGGCCCTCGCCGTTCCGCTGGCCATGCCACTCGCCCTGACGCTGGTCCTGTGGACGACCGCCAGCGTTGCCGCGCCCTATCCGAACAAGCCCATCCGCGTCTACGTGCCCTTCCCTCCCGGCGGCGGCACCGACGTGATCGCCCGCGAGGTCACGCAGGCGGTGGCGACCTCGACCAAGTGGGTCTTCGTCATCGAGAACAAGCCCGGCGCCGGCGGCAACCTCGGCGTGGACGCGGCCGCCAAGTCGGCCAAGGACGGCTACACGCTGGTGCTCGGCCAGAGCAGCAACCTCTCGATCAATCCGTGGCTGTACGCCCGCATGCCCTACGACCCGGCGAAGGACCTCGCGCCCATCGGCCTGGTCGCGCGGGCGCCGCTGGTGCTGGTGACCTCGGCCGATTCGAAGCTGAAGACCATCGCCGACGCCGTGGCTGCCGCGAAGGCCCAGCCGGGCGCGCTGAACTACGCCTCGGCCGGCAACGGCACGGTCGCGCATCTCGCCACCGAGCTGTTCCAGAAGGCCGCCGGCGTGAAGCTCCAGCATGTGCCGTACAAGGGCGTGGGGCAGGCGCTGACCGACGTCGTCAGCGGCAACGTGGACCTGTACATGTCGACCACGCCGTCGCTGCTCGGCCACATCCGCCAGGGCAAGCTGCGGCCGCTCGCGGTGACCTCGGACAAGCGGCTGCCCGAGCTGCCCAACGTGCCGACGCTGGCCGAGTCCGGCTTCAAGGGCGCGGAGTCGGCGACCTGGTTCGGCTTCCTCGCACCGGCCGGCACGCCGCCGGAGATCGTCGCGCGATTGAACAGCGAGTTCACCAAGGCGCTGCAGCAGCCCGCGCTCGTGAAGAAGCTCGGCGACGAAGGCGTCGCCGTCACCGTCAGCACCCCCGACCAGTTCAGCCAGCTCATCCGCCAGGACCTCACCCGCTGGGGCAAGGTCGTCAAGGACGCCGGCATCAAGATCGATTGAAGGAGAGCCCCATGAGTCAAGCCGCCGCATTGCCGAACGCGAGGCAGAACGCGACGCCGAACGCGACGCCCGACGCGCTGCCCGACGTGATCCGGGACATCGAACGCACGCCCGCGGAGGTCGTGGCACGCGCCGCCGCCTATCCGTCGTCCATCCTGGCCGACGTCGCGGGACGCCGCGGCGCGTTGCACGGGCGCATCCAGGGGCTGTCCCCGTCGATGCGCTTCGCGGGCACCGCCCTCACCGTCGAGGTGCGGCCGGGCGACAACCTCATGATCCATGCCGCCATGGCGTTGGCGCAGCCGGGCGACGTGCTCGTCGTCGACGGCAAGGGCGACCTGTCGAGCGCGCTGATGGGCGAGATCATGTCGCAGCAATGCGTGGCGCTGGGCATCGCGGCCGTCGTGATCGACGGCGCCGTGCGCGACAGCGAGGCGATCCGTGCGCTCGGCTTCCCGATGTTCGCCGCGGGCTTGAATCCCAACGGGCCGACGAAGTCGGTCTCCGGCCGCTTGAACCATCCCGTCTCCATCGGCGGCGTGACGGTGCATCCGGGCGATCTGGTCGTCGGCGATGCCGACGGCGTCACCGTGGTCGAGCGCGCCAGGGCCGCGTCGCTGCTGCCGCTGGCCGAAGCGAAGGTCGCCGCCGAGACGGCCCGCATCGCGGGCATCCGCGATCGCGTGGCGCTGCGGCCGGTCTGGCTCGACGGCGCGTTGCGCGCCGCGGGCGTGATCAAGGACGGAGAGACGCTGTGAGCCGTCCCGTCCTGCTGGTGACCGGCGCGGACCTGGCGCCGCAGGCGCTCGCGCTGCTGTCGGACTTCGAGGTGACCTACGCCGGCAGGACGCCCAGCGAGGACGACATCGTCGACCTCTGCCGCGCACGCAATCCGACGGCGATCATCGTGCGCTACAGCAAGGTCGGAGCGGCGGCGATCGAAGCGGCGCCGGCCTTGAAGGTGATCTCCAAGCACGGCAGCGGCACGGACACGATCGACAAGGCGGCCGCCGCCGCGCGCGGCATCCACGTGGTGGCCGCGGTCGGCGCCAATGCGGCGGCCGTGGCCGAGCAGGCGATGGCGCTGTTGCTGGCCTGTGCGAAATCGGTCGTGGCGCTGGACGCGCGCATGCGCGACGGGCACTGGGACAAGGCGACGCACAAGAGCATCGAGCTGGAGGGGCGCACGGTGGGTCTCGTCGGCCTCGGCGCGATCGGGCAACGCTTCGCGCGGATGGCCGACGCGATGGGCATGCGCGTGATCGGATCCGATCCGTTCGCGAAGGAACTGCCCCCGTTCATCGAGCGCGTCGCGCTGGATCAGCTCTGGCGCGAGGCCGACGTGATCTCGTTGCACTGTCCGCTGACGGCGGACAACGCGGGGCTGCTCGACGCGGGCACGCTCGCGGCGTGCAGACGTGGCGTGATCCTGGTCAACACGGCGCGCGGCGGCTTGATCGACGAGGCCGCGTTGCTCGAGGCCGTCCGCAGCGGACAGGTGGCCGGTGCCGGCCTCGACAGCTTCGCGATCGAGCCGATGCCGGTGGACCATCCGTTCATTCACGAACCGCGCATCCTGCTCAGTCCGCACATCGGCGGCGTCACCGCCGACGCCTACGTGAAGATGGGCATCGCCGCGGCGCGCAACGTGCTTGCCGCGCTCGCGAGCTGATGGGCTGATGGGCCACCCCATCGGAGCAGGGCTCAAAAAGCACTGAGGGGCTCGCGCCCCTCAGTCTTCCGTTCAGCGCTCCATCTGACGGCCAGGACCGTCGTTGCGGCGCGGCGGATCCACCGCGCGCGGAGGTTCCGCGGCCCGCGGCGGCTCGGCCCGCGGGGCGGGACGCGGCGCCTCGACGCGCGGCTGCGGCTGCGGCTGCTGCGGCATCGGGCGCGGCGCTTCGACGCGAGGCTGCTCCACGCGCGGTTGCTCGAACCGAGGTTGCTGCGGACGCTCGAAACGAGGCTGCTCCGCACGGGGCTGCTCGAAGCGCGGTTGTTCAACACGAGGCTGCTCAAACCGTGGCTGCTCCACACGCGGCTGCTCGACACGATCGGGGCCACGATGGCGCCAGTCGCTCCGATCGCGATCGCCATCGCGGCGCTCCGACGGACGTTGCACGTCGGGACCACGCTGCGGCACCACCGTCTGCGCGGGCGGCGTCTGCTGCGCCTGCGGCAGCTGCGGCCGCACCGTGGCGATGTCGGGCTCGGGGCGGATCACGCCGCGGACCGGGCGGCTCTCGCCGGGTCTTGCATCATTCGGCGCGTCCGGGCGACCGTCGCCGTTCCGATCCATAAAGGGACGGCTTTCGTTCCGGCCATCGTTGCGACCGTCATTCCGTCCGCCATTGCGACCGTCGTTGGGGCCATCCGGCCGGCCGTCGTGATTGCGGTCCACGAATGCACGTCCGTCGTTGCGGCCATCAGGGCGGCCATCCGGACGACCATCGGCCTGCCCGATCGGACGCGGCGGCCACGCGCGCTGCGGCTGCAGCGCGGTCGCCGGCAGCGGCGCCGACACAGGGCGCTGCGTGTAGAGCGCGCCGTGATCGCGCTCGTTCCGATAGGCCGGCGGACGCTGGCCCGGCCGCACGACGGTGGCCGGATTCGCATCCGGATTCACGCGGCGCCAGTAGGCCTGGCTGTGGCGGAAGCCCGGGGTCCAGGCCTCGCGCGGCGCCAGCGGCACCCAGCTGCCGTAGCGCGGCGGCGGCGGACGCCGGCCTCCCCCCACGACAACGCCGATCGAGATCCCCGGCCCCACCCCGCCGACCAGCGCCGGCGCATACGCGGGACGACGCACGTACGGACCCGGCACCCAGCACCAGCGGTCGCGCCAGTAGGCCCAGCGGCCGTAATGGAACGGGGCGAAGCCCCAGGGCATGTCGTCCACCCAGGTGTAGCCCCAGCGCGCGCTCCACATCCAGCGGCCGTAGCGGTACGGCGCCCAGTCGGCGACGACCACCTGCGGCACCCACACGGCACCGTAATCCGAGCTCTGTTCCCAGGCGCCGTAGCGCGCCAGATCTTCAGCGCCGGTCATCTCCGGCGACACGTAGGGCACGCTCGTGCCGCTGCCCACCAGCGGCTGGACCGCGTCGCGGCTGTCCTCCAGCATCAGGCGCGCGAAGCCGTCCTGCTGCAGCGGCTGGCGCTCGGTGCGCGGGCCGTTGTCCCACCAGAATTCGGCCTGTTCATTCGTTCCCAGCCAGACCGGCTGCGCGTCGGTCGCGCGCGAGTCGAAGCGCAGCTTGCCCTGCCAGGCCTGCGCCTCGCTGCCGCGATCCAGCTGCGTCACGCGGTACAGGCCCTCGCGCTCGAAGCCGAAGCGGCCTTCCAGCGTGCGCACCGTCCATTCGTCGGCCGACTCCTGGCCCCGCACCCGCAGGCCGACCGCGCCCTTCACGATCTGCACCGCGATGCGGTTGTCGGCGAGCGCGTTGAACTCGATCTCGCTGCGCTGGTCGATCCAGAGCGTGGAGGTGCCGATGGTGATCGTCGCGCCGCTGCCGTCATCGGAACGCAGCCGATCGCCTTCGCCGATGCTCTGGTTGCGGTGCATCTGCACCCATTCGCGTTCATCAGCGTCGTACAGCCACACCGAACCCGCCAGATCGGCCAGCCGCCCCGCGCGCGACGGGGCGTCCGCCATCGCCGGGCCATGGGCCAGCAACGCCACCAGCGCGACCAGCACCAGCGAGGTCGCCATCCACCAGCGTGACAGTGCCCCGCGATCCCGCGCACGCGCCAGCCCGGTGGTCGTCCGTCGGAACGACGAGCGCTCCGGCAGACGATCTGGTGAACGATTCAGCGAACGGGTCATCGAGTCTGTCATGGCCTTGAGCCTCCACCGGTGTCCGGAGGAATGCGGGACGCGGAGCTCCGCGATCGTTTCTTAACGCTTTGGCGACGTCCTGGTGCACGCCTGCTTACAACTTGACGCCCTGTTGCGCGGAGGTCAAGCGGACGCCGTATGTCCATCCAATATGCCCATCCGATATGCCCATCCAGTCCGAGCATGCGCCACCAGACGCTCGCAACAGGTTCTGGCCGTGCTCCGGCACCCGGCGCGCCCGGGACTGCGCCGGGTCAATCGTCGGTGTTCGGGTCCAGGCCCGGGAACAGGATCTCGGTGAAACCGAAGCGGCTGAAGTCCTTGATGCGCATCGGATACAGCGTTCCGACCAGGTGATCGCATTCGTGCTGGACGACGCGGGCGTGGAAGCCCTCGGCCTCGCGGTCGATCAGGCTGCCGAAAGCGTCGAAGCCCCGGTACCGGATGCGGCTCAGCCGCGGCACGACGCCGCGCAGCCCCGGCACCGACAGGCAGCCTTCCCAGCCCTCTTCCATCTCGTCGGACAGCGGCTCGATGGTCGGGTTGATCAGCACCGTCATCGGCACCGGCGGCGCCTCCGGATAACGCTCGTTGCGTTGGAAACCGAAGACGACGACCTGCAGGTCCACGCCGATCTGCGGCGCGGCCAGGCCGGCGCCGTTGGCGGCCTTCATCGTGTCGAACATGTCCTCGAGCAGCTGCTTCAGCTCCGGCGTGTCGAAGTCCTCCACCGGCTTGGCGTGGCGCAGCAGGCGCGGGTCGCCCATCTTCAGGATGTCTCGAACAGCCATGGTGGTTTCCTTGTGCGGTGGCTTCCGGCGGGAAGCGTGGCGGGTCATGCAGGCGACGGCGGCCAGGGGCGCCATCACGTAATCTGGGACCATTCTAAGAACCCGACCCGGAGACTGCCCGTGAGCGCCACCACCGCCCTGCCCTCAGCCCCGGCATCACTGCCGGCCTACCTGGAACCGTTGGGTCCCGGCGTCTTCGCCATCGACACGGCCTTCCAGCGCGACCACTTCGACGCGGCTTTCCTGATCGTCGACGGCGGACGCGCGGCCTTCATCGACACGGGCACGCGGCTGGCGCTGCCGCGGCTGCTCGGCGCGCTGGAAGCGCTCGGCGTGCCGCGCGACGCCGTGGACTGGGTGATCCCGACCCATGTGCATCTGGACCACGCCGGCGGCGTCGGTCCGCTGATGGCGGAACTCCCGTCGGCGACGCTGCTGGTGCATCCGCGCGGACTGCGGCACATGGTCGATCCGTCCGCGCTGTGGGCCGGTGCGCTCGCGGTCTACGGCGAGGCGGAGATGCGCCGCTCCTACGGCGAGCTGGTGGGCGTTCGGGAATCGCGCGCGCGGGCGAGCAGCGATGAGCAGCGCATCACCGTGGGCGCGCGCCCGCTGCGGCTGATCGACACGCCGGGGCACGCGCGCCATCACCACTGCGTGTGGGACGAGACGAGCGGCGGCTGGTTCACCGGCGACACCTTCGGCTTGTCGTATCGCGAGTTCGACGATCCCCGAACGCGGCGCGTGGATCATGCCGACCAGCACGCCGGTGCAGTTCGAGCCGGACGCGCTGCGCGCTTCGATCGCGCGGATGATGGCGACGCGGCCGTCGCGCATGTACCTGACGCACTACAGCGTCGTCGGTCGCGACGCGGCGGACGTCGAGCGCCTCGCCGCGCTGCTGGTCGCGCAGATCGACGAGATGGAAGCGATCGCGTTGCGACTGAAGGACGCGCCGGATCGCCACGCCGCGCTCAAGCGCGAGCTGCTCGCGCTGTACCAGCGCCGCGCCATCGCGCACTGCGGCGAGCGCATGCCGCCCACGCGTGTGGCCGCGCTGCTGGCGATGGACGTCGAGCTGAATGCCCAGGGGCTGGGGATCTGGCTGGACCGCCAGCGCTGATCTTTCGATTTGATTTCATCGAAAGGTATTTTTCTAGGTATCAACGATCTTCGAAATTATTCGAAAGCATTCGTAGACTTCCGTCCAAGCAAACTTCCGGGACGGACGATGATGCGACGATGGGGAAGACGAGCCGCACCGTGCTGGCGGCAGCCGCCTTGCTGGCCACGCTGCCCGCGGGGGCCCAGCAGCATGCGGGGACGGCGTCACTGGCGTCCTCCGGCCGCTGGTCCCATGTGCCGGTGGGCAAGGCGCCGACGCCCCCCATGGGCTGGTCGAGCTGGAACGCGTTCCGGGTCGACATCTCGGAGGCCCGCATCCTCGACGCGGCTCAGCGCCTGGTCGACACCGGCCTCGCCGGCGCGGGCTACCGCTACGTCAACGTCGACGACGGCTGGTGGCTGAAGCGGCGCACGGGCGACGGGCGCCTGCAGGTGCGCACCGGCCTGTTCCCGAGCGCCGCCATCGGCGGGGCGAAGGGCTCGTCGCTGCGGCCCTTCACCGATCGCCTCCATGCAATGGGACTGAAAGCGGGCCTCTACACGGACATCGGCCGCAACGCGTGCTCGCAGGCGTATGACGCCGACAGTCCCAACCTGCCCGAGGGCACGATGGCGGAGCGCGAAGTCGGCCTGTCCGGCTTCATGGACCGGGACATCGCGCTTTTCTTCGGCGAGTGGAACTTCGATTTCGTGAAGGTCGACGGCTGCGGGCTCTCGTCCTACGGCCCGGAGCGCGCCTACGTGGCGTCCGGTCAGTACCGCGAGGTGAAGCCGCTCATCATCGATCCCAACGTCTACCAGACCGACATCGCAGGCACGAAGCGCCTCTACGCGGGTTTGCGGGAGACGCTGCGGCGCGCCCGGCCGGACGGGGACTTCGTGCTGTCGGTCTGCCTCTGGGGCACGGCCAATGTGCGCAGTTGGGGTCAGGACCACGGGACGATGTGGCGCACCAGCAGCGACATCGACGACACCTGGAGCCACATGGTCCACAACTTCGACAGCGTGGCCACGCGCGAGTTCTACGCCGGCCCGGGTCGCTGGAACGACCCCGACATGCTGGAGATCGGCAACGGCGACTTCGACGGCGATCACCTCCTCCAGGCCCGCACCCACCTGAGCCTGTGGGCGATCATGGCCGCGCCGCTGATGATCGGCACCGATCTCTCGAAGGCGCCGGGCGCGATCGTCGACCTCCTCGGCGCGCCGGAGGTGCTGGCCATCGACCAGGATCCGGCCGGTCATCAGGGTGTGATCGCCTACGCCGACAACGATCGCCAGATCGTCGTGAAGACGTTGGCCGACGGCCGCAAGGCGGTGCTGCTGTTCAACCGCACCCAGGCGCCGACGACGCTCACGCTGACGGCCGAGCATCTCAAGATGGCGGCGTCGACGCCGATCACGGTCCGCGATGCGTGGGAACGGCAAGACCTGACCCCGTTCACCGGTCGTCGCAACTTCGAGCTCCAGGGCCGCGAGGCGCAGTTGCTGGTGGTCAGTGGTCGCCACGCGCTGCAGGCCGGCTACTACCTGTCGGAGCGGCCCGCAGAGGTTTACGTCGCCCGCGACGGCATCCGCGCTCTGCAGGCGGATCCGGTGATCCACCGGATGCTCGATCCCTACGGCGGCAGCACGGAAGGTTCGGGCAGCCGGCCGGTCTATGCGGGCTGGGGCGCGCCGCGCGCGGACGCGACGCCTTACGACGAGACGCTGCGGGTCGTGAACGTGCCGTACCGCCATGGGATCGGCGCGCTGGCCGGATCCCGCCTCGAGGTGAAGGTACCCGCCGGCTCGCGGCGTTTCGAGGCCATGGTGGGTGTCGACGACTCCACGCGCGGCCAGGCCGCGTCCGTGGTGTTCGAGGTCTACGGCGACGGTCGCAAGCTGGCCGTGTCGCGGCCGATGCGGTTCAACCAGGCGGCTGCGGCGCTCAGCGCCGACCTGCGCGGCGTGAAGGTGCTCGAACTCATCGCGCGCCAGGTCGGCACGGACACGGATCCGGTCCTCGCGACCTGGGGCGCGGCGCGCGTCGAATGAGCGCTCGATCCCGGCCGGTCTGAAAACAAGAAGGGGACCGCAGCGCGGTCCCCTTCAAGATGCGCCGCGCGATTCGCGCGGCGCGATCGTCCTGTCTCACGCGTCGAGGTTGAGCTCCTGGATCTTCCGCGTGATCGTGTTGCGCCCGATGCCCAGCTTCTGCGCGGCCTCGATGCGGCGTCCGCGCGTCAGGTCCAGCGCGGTCAGGATCAGGCTGGCCTCGAAGCGACGCGTCAGCACGTCCCACACGTTGGGCTCGCCGGCCGCGAGCAGGCGTCTCGCCTCGCGCGCCATCTCGGCGACCCACGCGTCCGGCGACGGGGGGATGGGCACCGCCGGCAACGGCATCGAGGTGGACGCAGCCGAACTCGTCAGCCCGCTCGCCAGCGGCATGACCTCGGACGACATCGTGGCGGAGATCGCCGACGCATGCGCGCCGGGCTGCGCCAGCAATTCCTGCGGCAGGTCCTTGGCCTCCACGACCAGGCTCGGCGCCATCACGCTCAGCCAGTGGCAGATGTTCTCCAGTTGCCGGACGTTGCCCGGGAAGTCGAAGTTCACCAGGCGCTGCAGCGCCGCCTCCGACAGCCGCTTCGGCTCGACGCCCAACTCGCCCGCGCTGCGCTGCAGGAAGTAGCGCGTGAGCAGCGGCACGTCCTCGCGGCGCTCGCGCAGCGGCGGCAGTCTCAGGCGGATCACGTTCAGGCGGTGGAACAGGTCTTCGCGGAAGCGCCCTTCCTTGACCAGCGTCTCGAGGTTCTGGTGCGTCGCCGCGACCACGCGCACATTCGCCTTCTGCGGGCTGTGACCACCGACGCGATAGAACTGGCCGTCGGACAGCACGCGCAGCAATCGCGTCTGCAGGTCCAGCGGCATGTCGCCGATCTCGTCGAGGAAGAGCGTGCCGCCCTCGGCCTGCTCGAAGCGGCCGCGACGCGTCGCCTGCGCGCCGGTGAACGCGCCGCGCTCATGGCCGAACAGCTCCGACTCCAGCAGGTCCTTCGGGATCGCGGCCGTGTTGATCGCGACGAACGGTCCGTCCGCGCGCGGGCTGTGCTTGTGCAGCGCCCGCGCCACCAGTTCCTTGCCGGAACCCGATTCGCCGGTGATCAGCACCGTCACGTGGCTCTGGCTCAGCCGGCCGATCGCGCGGAACACGTCCTGCATCGCCGGTGCCTGGCCCAGCATCTCGGGCATCTGCACCTGCTCGGCCTCGCCGACGGCTTCGCGCTGGCTCTCTTCCTGCGCGCGCCGGATCAGCTCCACCGCGCGCGGCAGGTCGAAGGGCTTGGGCAGGTACTCGAAGGCCCCGCCCTGGAACGCGCTCACCGCGCTGTCCAGGTCCGAGTACGCCGTCATGATGATCACCGGCAGCCCCGGAAGCTGCTTCTTGATCGTGCTCAGCAGCTCCAGGCCCGAGCCGCCCGGCATGCGGATGTCCGACACCAGCACCTGCGGCGTGTCCTCCTCCAGCGCGGCCAGCACCTCACGGGTCTGGCTGAAGCTGCGCACCGGCAGCCCTTCGCGCGTCAGCGCCTTCTCGAGAACAAAACGGATGGAATGGTCGTCGTCAACAATCCAGATCGACTTCATCTATGGCTCCCCTTTCCCCCGTTGTCGGCTTGTGGCCGCGGCTCAGGGCAAAGGCAGGGTGATTCGGAAATCGGTCCGACCCGGCTGGCTGTCGCAATCGATCATCCCCTGGTGCTGTTGGGCGATCGTCTGCGCCAGCGTCAGCCCGAGACCAGAACCGCCCTCTCTCCCTGAAACCAGCGGAAAGAAGATGCGGTCCTTGATCTCCTCGGGCACGCCCGGGCCGTTGTCTTCGATATGCAATTCCAATGCCAAGCGCCAGCGCTGCTTGCCGATGGTCACCTGCCGGGCCACGCGTGTGCGCAGGGCGATGAAGGCATCGCCCATCGGGATGCGCTCGTGCAGCGCCTGCGCGGCGTTCTGGACGATGTTGAGCACCGCCTGGATCAGTTGCTCGCGGTCGCCGCGGAAGTCGGGCAGCGAGATGTCGTAGTCGCGGATCATCGTCAGCCCGCGCGGGTACTGCGCCAGCACCAGCGTGCGCACCCGCTCGCAGACCTCGTGGATGTTGACGTCGCCCACCACCTGCGCGCGCCGGTGCGGCGCCAGCAGCCGGTCCACCAGCGACTGCAGCCGGTCGGCCTCGTGGATGATGACCTCGGTGTATTCCTCGAGCTCCGGCCACAGGTCCGTCGGCTGCAGCTCCAGCGCGAGCAGCTGCGCCGCGCCGCGGATGCCGCCCAGCGGATTCTTGATCTCGTGCGCGAGGTTGCGCGTCAGTTCCTTGGTCGCGTGGACCTGGTCGAGGTTGCGTTCCTCGCGGTCCTGGCGCGTCTGCTGCGCGTTCTCGATCAGCTCGATCACCAGCCGCTGCGGGTCGTCGGTCTGGCTGACGATCACGTGCACCGGCAGCAGGTCGTCATGCGTGCGCGGGCCGCGACGGATGGTGGCGTCGAAGCGCGAACTCGAGAACGCGTTGCGGCTCACCTCCTCGAGCGCCTCGACCACGCGCCCGGTGTCGACGAACCATTCGAGCAGGTTGCTGCCCTGCACCGCGCGGCGCGGCAGGTTGAACAGCGTCTCGACGGCGGTGTTGGCGAACTCGCAGGTGCCGTCGGCACGGACCACGGCGACCAGGGTCGCCAGCAGGTCGAAGCAGGCGTACTGCGCGTGATGCGGATCGTGGGGGACTGGGGCGGGCGTCTTCTTCATGCGGTGTCGCTCTCGTCGCCATCGACGCGCGACACACCGGCGGCCTGGCCCGCCGTCCCTCGATCAGAGGTTGGGCGGCGGCAGCTTGGCGAGCTCGCGCTTGATGGCCTGGACGTCGGCCTCCTGGCGCGACACCGAAGCCTTGAGCTCGGTCGTGCGGTCCAGGTACTTCTGGTAGTTGCGTTCGTCGCCGCGCCGCTCGGGCTGGCCGTTGTTGTATTCCTGCTGGATCTTGGCGAGCTTGCCTTCGGCGTCGCGCAGTTCCTGCTCGAGGATGCGGCGGCGGTCATCATCGCGGACGCGCTGGTCCTTGACATCGACCTTGAGGTCACCACTCTGACCTCCCGAGGCGGGCGCCGTCGTCGACGGCGCGCGCGGCTTGCTCGGCGCGATCACGGAGATCGGCGTGCCCTCGATGCTGCGGCAGCCCTTGTCGGCGGCTTCCTTCGCGGACATCGCGTCGGTGTACAGCACGGGAGGGCCGGGGCAGCGATACACCACGCCCTGCGCCGATGCCTGCCCGGCCGCCATGCCCACCATGGCGGTCAGCATCATCACCAACCACGAACGTCCCACCCGCTTGTGCTGCAGCGTCATCTGCATTCCCTGCTTCTAACTGACCAGAGTCGTCGGGCATTGTGACGCAATCAGTCACTGTCAGGCGAGGGCGTGCGTTCACGCGCTGTTGCCAGGTGTACGCACGGGCAAGGACCGGCACGGCGCGCCAAAGAGAAAGGGACGGCCGGAGCCGTCCCTCTGCGTGGTCACGAACGTGCGGAGCGGGCCGTGCCGAAGCGGTCATGGCGCCCTCCGCGCGGACGATCACAGCGAGTAGTACATGTCGAACTCGACCGGGTGGGTGGTCATGCGGAAGCGCTGGACTTCCTGCATCTTCAGCTCGATGTAGGCATCGATGAAGCTGTCGGTGAACACGCCGCCCTTGGTCAGGAACGCGCGGTCCTTGTCCAGGTACTCCAGCGCCTGGTCCAGCGAGTGGCAGACGGTCGGGATCTTCGCGTCTTCTTCCGGCGGCAGGTGGTACAGGTCCTTCGTGGCGGCTTCGCCCGGATGGATCTTGTTCTCGACGCCGTCCAGGCCGGCCATCAGCAGGGCCGCGAAGGCCAGGTACGGGTTGGCCGAGGGATCCGGGAAACGCGCCTCGATGCGGCGGCCCTTGGGGTTCGCCACGTACGGGATGCGGATCGAGGCCGAACGGTTCTTGGCCGAGTAGGCCAGCTTCACCGGGGCTTCGAAGCCGGGCACCAGGCGCTTGTACGAGTTCGTGCCGGGGTTGGTGATGGCGTTCAGCGCGCGGGCGTGCTTGATGATGCCGCCGATGTAGTACAGCGCGAAGTCGCTCAGGCCGGCGTAGCCGTCACCGGCGAACAGGTTCTTGCCGTCCTTCCACACCGACTGGTGGACGTGCATGCCCGAGCCGTTGTCGCCGACGATGGGCTTCGGCATGAACGTGGCGGTCTTGCCGTAGGCATGCGCGACGTTCTGGATGATGTACTTTTGCAGCTGCAGCCAGTCGGCGCGCTGGACCAGCGAGCTGAACTTGGTGCCGATCTCCATCTGGCCCGCGTTCGCGACCTCGTGGTGGTGGACTTCGACGGGGATGCCCATCTGTTCCAGGATCAGGCACATCTCCGAGCGCATGTCCTGGCCGCTGTCGACCGGGGGCACCGGGAAGTAGCCGCCCTTGACGGTCGGACGGTAGCCGCTGTTGCCGTGCTCGTAGTCCTTGCCGGTGTTCCAGGCCGCCTCTTCCGCCTCGATCTTGACGAAGGAGCCGGACATGTCGACGTTCCAGCGCACGCTGTCGAAGATGAAGAACTCGGGTTCCGGACCGAAGTAGGCGGTGTCGCCCAGGCCGGACGACTTCAGGTAGGCCTCGGCGCGACGGGCCAGCGAGCGCGGATCGCGCTCATAGGCCTTGCCGTCGGTCGGATCGATGACGTCGCAGCTCAGGATCAGGGTCGGTTCTTCGAAGAACGGGTCGATGTTGGCCGTGTTCGGATCCGGGATCAGCAGCATGTCGGACGCTTCGATGCCCTTCCAGCCGGCGATCGAGGAGCCGTCGAAGGCATGGCCCGACGTGAACTTGTCTTCGTCGAAATGGGAGACGGGCACGGTCACGTGCTGCTCCTTGCCGCGCGTGTCGGTGAAGCGGAAGTCAACGAACTTGACTTCATGCTCCTTGACCAGGTTCATCACGTCGGCGACGGTCTTGGTGGCCATCAATCACTCCTAGAGGGGGCTGGATGAGAAAGAAAGAGTCGTGGGGCATCGGCCCAGCGCGGACGATTTAGCAGTTTGCATGCCAACAGATGGCGGCACGGTGACAGTCAGGCGCCAGAGCGGTGCATGGCACGCAAGCCCTTGATGCCCAACGCGCCACACGGGGGCGGTGTGAGACAACCAGAGAGAACCGCTGACCGACCACGCCCGGCATCGTCCGGGCGAGCTGCCCGAAGCGGTGCATCATCGCACCAATTCAGTGCTGATGACGGCACCAAACTGAACCACGCCCGTCCGCAGGGCAGCGTAGGCGGCGTCCATGGCGGCCGGGTCGCCCTTGACGCCCAGTTCGATGTGCCGGCCCCATTGCGGGTGGTCGACGCTGGGCAGCGAGAAGACCTTGATGCCGGGGAAGTCGGACTCGACGCGTTCCATCAGCGGGGTCAGGCTGGCTTCCATCGCGCCTTGCACGATCAGCGAGCGCTCCCGCGTGCCGACCTCGCGATGCAGGTCCGCGTGCAGGTGGTCCAGGACCCACTCGATCATCGGATGCGCCATCACCGGGAAGCCGGGGACGAAGTAGGCGCGACCGACCGAGAAACCGGGGATCTTGTTGTACGGGTTCGGGATGATGGCGGCCCCTTGGGGGAACACGCCCATCTCCATGCGGCGCCGCGTGTCCGGATGGTCACGCTCGGGCGTCGTGCCCTGCTCCGCAGCCATCTGCTGGACGCGTTGCCAGATCAGGTCCGCGGCTTCGGGATGCAGCTCGAGCGGTCGACCCAGCGCCGCGGCCGCGGCCTGCCGCGTGTGGTCGTCCGGCGTCGCGCCGATACCGCCGCAGCTGAAGAACAGGTCGCCGCTGTCGAAGGCGGCGCGGTACTCGCGGATCAGGTGCTCGCGGTCGTCGCCGAGGTACTTCGCCCAGGCGAGCGACAGGCCGCGCGCGCCCAGCAGCTCGATCACCTTGGACAGGTGCTTGTCCTGACGCTTTCCGGAGAGGATCTCGTCGCCGATGATGAAGAGGCCGATGTTCATGCGGGGTTCCTGCGAAAGCGTGGGAGCGGAGGTCGGCGCGGGCCTGGATCGGGATCAGAGCGGCGACGGCTTGTTCTCGATGCGGGGCGTCGGACCGGGGGCCGGGTCTTGCCTGTCGTCGACATTCTCGACCTGGTCAAGGACACGCGGCGGTGCCGCCTCGTAGTTCGCCGGCAGCGCGTCCATCACCGGATCCGGCGCGCGATCGGCGACGGTGTCGGCGCGCCGCATCTCCTGCAGCGCGGCCAGCGCGTAATGCGAGAACCACAGCGAGCTGAACGCGAAAACCAGCGTGTACAGCCACACCGAGACCAGGATCAGCACCGGCGCGAAGGCGATCGTCAGCGCGCCCATCGCCCAGATCGCGGCGGGCGCCGCACCGAGGTAGCCGGTGGCCAGTCCGAGCACCAGCAGCGGCATCCGGTGCTCGGTGATCAGGCGGCGGCGCTCGGGGCCGGACGCGTGTTCGGCGAGCACGTCGAAGGTGAAGACGCGGTAGCCCAGCCAGCCCCAGATCAGCGGCGGCAGGATCAGCGCCAGCGGCGGGATCAGCCAGAACGGCAGCGACGCGACCAGCAGCACGACGCACAGCACCGTGTGGCCGAGCGACCAGCTCAGGCTCGCGACGAAACCCGCGCCGTGCTTGCACTCCAGGCTGGCAAAGCGCCGCTGCGCGACCAGGTCCACCATCGACGGCGTCATCAGCAGCGCCACCAGCAGCAGGCTCAGCACGACCAGCGCCGGCACGGCCATCGCCAGCACGATGATGGGCGCGAGCACGGTGCGGAAGGACGCGGCGCCGAGGCTGTCCAGCCACTTCAGCATCCCGTCGATGAGACTCCACGACTCCATCGTGGCGCGCACGCCGGCGACCGCCGCTTCCCAGAAGAAGTAGCCGAGTCCGAACGCCAGCGCCGCCGACACGATCAACGGCAGCAGCGACAGGCCGATCACCCGCGGATGCAGGCAGTACGCGGCGGCGCGCCAGAACGAGTCCGCCAGGCGGCTCATCGGCTTGATCATCAGTCGTTCCCTCCGGCCGGCGCGCGGCCGGCGATGTCCATGGGCGCGCCGCCGGACGGGGTCGATCCGTTCCCGGGCGCGTCCGCGATCTTGTCACGCCCGACCATCCGCTTGAGCCCCAGCCACTGCTGCGCCCAGAAGCCGCGCCCGTAGTCGCGACCGCCCTCCTCCGGCAACTGGTCGCGCACGCCGGTCGGATCCCAGCGGTCCTCGAAGTTGGCGGTGCGGAACAGCACGTCCCAGATCGGGAACATCACCGCGAAGTTGTGGCCGCCCAAGGTGCCGCGGCCGAAGCCCTCATGGCCGATGCCGATCGAATGGTGCAAGCGGTGGAAGCGCGGGCTCACCAGCAGCCGCTCGCCGATCAGGCCGAAGGTCAGTCGCAGGTTCGCGTGCTGCAGGTTCTCCAGCAGCTGCGAGATCGCCACCAGCGCGACGAACTGTCCGGGACCGACGCCGATCAGCCGCGCCGTCACCGCGACGGCGCTGTCGATGATCAGGTCGTCGAGCAGATGGTTGCGGCTGTCGCTCCACATCGTCATCTGGCGCTGGCTGTGGTGCAGCGAATGCAGCGCCCACCACCAGTTCCACGAATGCTGCGCGCGATGCAGCCAGTACATCAGCAGGTCGAAGGCGACGAGGTACACCACGAAGCTGACCCACGCCACGTCGGTGACGCCGGGCCACAGCGCGTCGAGCTGGAAGGTCGGGATGCCGTGCATGCGCATCTCGCCGACGGCGCTGTCGAACAGCGGTTCCAGCGAGAAGAACATCACCAGCCGGAACAGGCCCAGCCGCTGGATCAGCGTGTAGAGGATGTCGATGCGGATCGCGTGGCGGTCGGTGACGGCCTCGGCCGGACGCCAGCGCTGCAAGGCGCCGATCACCGCCAGCATGACGATGATCTGGATCAGGCCGACGAGCAGCCAGCCGGTCGCGTCGAACGCGTCCTCGAGCAGGTTGCCGTAACCCAGGTTGAAGACGATCGGTTGAATGACGCTTTCGAACAGCGCCTGCTGCACCTGTCCGAACAGATCGGTGAACCAGTCCATCACGCCGTCGGCCCTCCTGAAAATCGATGCATCGCCGCTTCAGCCTGGAAGCACGTCCACACGCCGACGCCTCAGCGCCTGAGCGCGTCCTTCGGGCCCGGCGCCCCGGCGCCACCGCCGGACGCCGCGGTGCCCGCGGCCGACGTCGCCTTCAGGGCGACCGCCTCCTGCGGCCTGCGCATCCACGCGACGTACTCCGGATGATCGCGCAACGGCGCGAAGCACATGCCCCGGGCTTTCAACCCTTGCAGCAGCGGTTCCAGCACCGTCGGCGCCCAGGGGTCCTGCCGCGACCAGATGCCCAGGTGCGCCATCAGGATATCGCCGGGCTTCACACGTCGCAGCGCCTGATCGAGCAGCGCCCGGTTGGGAAACTTGTCGCTCGGCAGTTCGTCGCCGAGGAAACCCGACGCGCTCCAGCCCACATGCCGGAAGCCGCAGGCCTGCGCCGCCGCGAGCAGCGCCGGCGAGGTGCGCCCGGCCGGCGCGCGGAAGATCATCGACATCGGCCGCCCCGTCATCTCGAGGAAGCGCCGCGCGGGGCGCTTCAGCTCCTCGCAATACTCCGCCGAGGTCAGCACGACGTTCTGCGGCACCTGCTCGCCCGCCGCGCGCTTGAAGCGGAACTTCCCGTCGGGCAGATCCGCCGACCAGGTGTCGTGGAACCAGGTGTGCGAGCCGAAGTCGTGGCCCTGCTCCGCCAGTTGCTTCCACCAGGGCGCCCACTTGTCGTCGAGCGTCTGGCCGCCGTCCATCGTCGGCTCCTGCGCCAGGAAGAACGTCGCCTTCGCGTCGAAGCGCTTGAGCGTGTCGACGATCAAGGGCGCGACCCCCATGTGGCCGGTGTCGAAGGTCAGGTAGACGGGTTTGTCGCAGGGCGCGGCGGCCGGTGCCGACGCGGACTGCGGCTGCGCCTGCACGACCGCGGTCAGGCCGAGCAGCAGCACCGCGCCATGACGCGACACCTGACGCAGCGCATGACGGCGCGCCTGGCGCAGGACGAACGAAGTCTTCACGGGCAGTGGCCTGGGTGGGGACGCGCTCACTGGCGCGGCATCTGGTCGAGCGTCCACACGCCGTGCGGCGACTTGCCGACCTTGACCTGCTGCAGGATCTGCTTGGTCTGCAGGTCCATCACCGTGAGCTTGCGGGCCCAGCGCGACGTGAACATCAGCGTGCGGCCGTCGGTCAGGATCTCCATGTCGTCCGGACCGCCGGGAGCCTTGAAGGTGTCGACGACCGTGAAGTCCGCCAGCGCGATCTTGCTGATCGTGTTGGCCGCGCGGTTGCTCACCAGCACATGCTTCCTGTCGCCGAGCGCGCGGAACGAATGCGCGCCGTCGCCGGTCTCGATGCGCTTGACCAGCTTGGGTTGCGCTGCGCTGACGTCGTAGACCTCGACGCTGCGCTCGCCGGTCAGCGCGACCAGCAGGTACTTGTCGTCGGGCGTCAGGTAGAGGTCGGCGGGCAGCTTGCCGACGGGGATCTTCCAGCGCGCGGCCATCGTGTTCAGGTCGATGGACAGCAGTTCGCTGCTGTCCTGCAGGCTCGCGTAGACGACGCTGCTCCTGCTGTCGATGGACAGGTGGCTCGGCGTCTTCGGCGCGGAGAAACGCTTGAACAGCGCCAGCGGCTGGGCCGCGTTCTGCGGCTGCCACTTGTAGATGTCGACGTGGTCCAGGCGATTGCCGGCCAGCACCAGCCACTTCATGTCGGGCGAGAAGCGCAGGTGGTACGGATCGGGAATGCCCCGCACGGTGCGCTGCACTTCGGCCGTCACCGGATCGAGGAAGGTCAGGGAATCGCCCAGCGCGTTCGCCACGACCATCGTCTTGCGATCGGGCGTCAGGTAGAGGTGATGGGGTTCCTTGCCGGTCGGGATGCGCTTGAGCTCGCGGAAGTCCTTCGGGTCGATGACGCTGATGTCGGCGTCCAGCGAGTTCAGCACGAAGATGGGACTGCCGACGGACGCGAAGGCGGCCGGGGCCGCGGTCAGCGCGCCCAAGGCGGTAACGACCAGGGCGGTGACGGCCAGGGCGGCCCGCACGGGCCGCACGAGGGAAGACAGCATGGAGATCCTCAACAGGAGATGCCCGGCGCGCCCAGCGCCACGCAGCCCTCAAGTGTAGGCGGGTTCACCCTAGGTCCCGGCCGGAACAGGACCGCGCAGCCCCTGCTGATGCGGGCTTGGGCGCCAGACAGGTCCGGGGCGTGAGCTGATCTTGAGCGATTCGAGGCGCCGCCTTCACGCCGCCAGCGCGCCAGGCACGGAGCGATCGTCTGGGCCCGCCGTTGCATCCGGTTGCGCCAGACTTGCCGCCAGCGTTGCGGCAAGTCTGCGCATGGCGAACTTCGCCCGACGGCTTATTCGTCGTCGCCGCCCAGCAGGCCACCCAGCAATCCGCCGCCGGCGATGCCGGTCAACAGGCCGCCCTCTTCCCGCGAGCCCCCGCGTTGCGGGGCCGCGGCGAAGACACGCGAGGCCAGGCGCGAGAACGGCAGGCTCTGCAGCCAGATCTCGCCGGGGCCGGTCAGCTTCGCCAGGAACAGACCTTCGCCGCCGAACAGGGCGGTCTTGATCTTGCCTACGTACTGAATCTCAAAACTCACGCTGGGCGTGTAGGCGACGACGCAGCCGGTATCCACCAGCAGCGTCTGACCCGGCTGGAGCGTACGTCGAACCACGGTACCCCCTGCATGCACGAAGGCCAGCCCATCACCATCGAGCTTCTGCATGATGAACCCTTCGCCACCGAAGAAGCCAGTCGACAGGCGCTGCTGGAGTGCGATCCCCAGCGACACGCCGCGGGCCGCACACAGGAACGCATCCTTCTGGCAGATGAGCGTGCCCCCGAGCTTGCCGAGATCCATCGGCAGGATCTTGCCGGGATACGGCGCCGCGAAAGCGACCCGCAACTTCCCATGACTCTGGTTCGTGTAGACCGTGGTGAACAGCGATTCACCGGTCACCAGCCGCTTGCCGGCGCCCAGCAACTTCCCGAAGAAACCGCCCTGGTTGGCGGACCCGTCGCCGAACACCGTGTCCATGCCGATACCGGCATCCATGAACATCATGCTGCCGGCTTCACCGATCGCTGCTTCGCCGGGGTCGAGTTCGACCTCGACGAACTGCATCTCGGCACCCTTGATTTCGTAGTCGACTACATCCATGGCCATGGTCTTCACCTTCTGTCTTTTCACCCGGAAACGGGCGCGATATTAACGTCTCGCGGCCTTCCTATACTGCGGTCATGACGCCCATGTCTCCTGACGAAAGCGCACCCAACACCCCCCTGAAGCCCGGCGACAGCTACGTGCAATCCTTCGCACGCGGCCTGTCGGTGATCCGGACCTTCGATACCCACCACGCCCGGCAGACGCTGACGGAAGTCGCCAAGCGCTGCGGACTGACGCGCGCCGGCGCGCGTCGCATCCTGCTGACGCTGCAGACGCTGGGCTACGTGAGATCGGAGGGGCGGCTGTTCGAGCTGACGCCGAAGATCCTCGACCTCGGCTTCGCCTACCTGTCCTCGCAGCCGCTGTGGCGCTTCGCCGAGCCGGTGGCCATCCAGTTGGCCAACGACCTGCGGGAGTCTGTCTCCATCGCGGTGCTCGACGGCGACGACGTGGTCTTCGTGCTGCGCGCGCCGCTGCGCAAGATCCTGTCCGACCCGATGGGCATCGGCAGCCGTCTGCCGGCGTGGGCGACGGCCACGGGTCGCGTGCTGCTGGCCTCGCTGACGGTCGAGGAACGCGAGACCCGCGTGGCGCAGGTGCAGCTGGCGCGACGCGCGAGCAACACCGTGCGCTCGCACGAGGAGCTGCGCGCCGCGATCGAGCAGGCGCGGCGTCAACACTGGTGCCTGGTGGACCAGGAACTCGAGGATGGCGTGCTGAGCGTCGCCGTGCCCATCACCGGCCGTGACGGCCGGGTCGTGGCGGCGATGAATGTCAGCACGCATGCCTCGCGCACGCCGCCGCAGCTGCTGCTGGAACAGAGCCTGCCCAAGCTCCAGGCGGCGGCGCAGAACCTGTCGCAGCTGCTGGTGCTGATGAAGAAGGACTGAGGCCGAAGGGCGCAGTCTTGCGTCCAGCAACGACGAAGGGCTGCCGAGGCAGCCCTTCTTCATTGGAACCGGCGCCTGGCGCTCAGCCCATGTGCAGCCCACCGTTGCAGCTGAAGTCCGCGCCGGTGGTGAAGCCGGACGTCTCGCCGGCGAGCCAGCCGACGATCGAGGCGATCTCCTCGGGTTCGCCCAGGCGCTTCACCGGGATGCCCGCCACGATCTTCTCGAGCACGTCGGGCCTCACCGCCTTCACCATGTCGGTGCCGATGTAGCCCGGGCTGACGGTGTTCACCGTCACGCCCTTGGCCGCCAGCTCCTGCGCCAGCGCCATCGTGAAGCCGTGCATGCCGGCCTTCGCCGCCGAGTAGTTGGTCTGACCGACCTGGCCCTTCTCGCCGTTGACCGACGAGATGTTGATGATGCGCCCCCAGCCCTTGTCGACCATGCCCGGCACCACCTGCTTGGTGACGTTGAACATGCTGTTGAGGTTGGTGTCGATGACGGTGTCCCACTCGTCGCGGGTCATCTTGAGGAACATGCGGTCCTTGGTCACGCCCGCGTTGTTGACCAGCACCTCGATCGGTCCGTGCTCCGCGATCGTGCGATCGAAGGCGGCGACGGTCGAGTCCCAGTCCGCCACGTTGCCGACCGAGGCATAGAACGTGTAGCCCAGCGCCGTCTGCTCGGACAGCCACTTGGCGTGATCGCGGCTCGGACCGCAACCGGCGATGACCTTGAAGCCTTCCTTGTGGAGGCGCTGGCAGATGGCGGTGCCGATGCCGCCCATGCCGCCGGTGACGTATGCAACTTTCTGACTCATGCTTGCCTCCTGTATGACCCCCCGGTGCGCCGCGTCCGCGGTCGGGGTGCCTGGAATATCGGTACGGGAAAGACGCGAAAAAACCACTCCGGAACGAAGCGGGAAAGAAGCCGGGAAATCGCCGATCGCTTCAGCGCTCGACGCACAGGGCGACGCCCATGCCGCCGCCGATGCACAGGCTGGCGATGCCCTTCTTCGCATCGCGCTTGATCATCTCGTGCAGCAGCGTGACCAGGATGCGGGCGCCGGACGCGCCGATCGGATGGCCCAGCGCGATCGCGCCGCCGTTGACGTTGACCTTGCTGACGTCCCAGCCCATCTCCTGATGCACCGCGCAGGCCTGCGCGGCGAAGGCCTCGTTGATCTCGAGCAGGTCCAGGTCCTTGGGCTGCCAGCCGGCGCGCTGGAGCGCCTTCCTCGACGCCGGCACCGGGCCCATGCCCATGGTCTTGGGATCGACGCCGGCGCTCGCGTACGAGGCCAGGCGCGCCAGCGGCGTCAGCCCCAGCGACTTGGCCTTGGCGTCGGTCATCAGCACCAGGCCCGCGGCGCCGTCGTTCAGGCCCGACGCATTGCCGGCCGTCACCGAACCCGCCTTGTCGAAGGCGGGCTTCAGCCCGGCCAGCGCTTCGGCGTTGGACTTGCGGTTGATGAACTCGTCGGCCGAGAACACCACCGGATCGCCCTTCTTCTGCGGGATCGGGACCGGCACGATCTCGGCGGTGAAGCGGCCCGCGTCCTGCGCCGCGGCGGCCTTCTGCTGGCTGGCCAGCGCCAGCTCATCCTGCTGCGCGCGGCTGACGTGGTACTCCTTGGCCACGTTCTCGGCGGTGATGCCCATGTGGTACTGGTTGTACACGTCCCACAGGCCGTCGGTGATCATCGTGTCGACCAGCTTCCAGTCGCCCATGCGCTGGCCTTCGCGCGAGCCCGGCAGCACGTGCGGCGCCAGGCTCATGCTCTCCTGGCCGCCGGCGATGATGATGTCCGAATCGCCGTCGCGGATCGCCTGCGCGGCCAGCATCACGGCCTTCAGGCCGGAGCCGCAGACCTTGTTGATCGTCAATGCCGGCACGGTGACCGGCAGGCCCGCCTTGATGACGGCCTGGCGTGCCGGGTTCTGGCCGACGCCGGCGGTCAGCACCTGGCCGAGGATGACCTCGTTGATCTGGTCGGGCTGCAGGCCGCTTCTGCGCAGCAGCTCCTGGATGACGATCGCGCCCAGCTCGCTGGCGGGGGTCTTCGACAGCGTCCCTCCGAATTTGCCGATCGGCGTGCGCGTCGCGGCGACGATGACGATGTCTTGGGGTGAACTCATGACGGTCTCCTTTTTCGAAACTGCTGGACGGCGGGCGTCAGCGGGTGACTGCTGGATGAACTGGCGGAATCAACTTTGAACCGGATGGGTTCTCACTGCGCGGGAGTGGGTTTCACGCGCGCTGCTTCACATAGCGGCCTGGCGCCGGCTCGATGGCCTCGTGGCCGTGACCGCCCGGCTTGCGCGGTGCCGCCTTCTGCGGACCCGCGTGGCCGGCCAGCCACTGCGACCAGTCGGTCCACCAGCTGCCGGGATGCTCGGTGGCGCCCTGCAGCCATTGCTGGTGATCGGCGGGCAGCGCCGCGCCTTTCCCCAGCCAGTGGCTGCGCTTCTTCTTCTCCGGCGGATTGATGACGCCGGCGATGTGCCCGGACGCGCCGAGCACGAAACGCTTCTTGCCCTTGAACACCTGCGTGCTGCGGTAGGCGGCGTCCCACGGGACGATGTGGTCCTCGCGCGAGCCGTAGATGTAGACCGGCGCCTGGATCGCGCCGAGGTCGATCTTCTCGCCGCAAACGGTCAGCTGACCGGGCACGCGCAGGTCGTTCTGCAGATAGGTGTGGCGCAGGTACCAGCAGTACATCGGTCCCGGCAGGTTGGTCGCGTCGCCGTTCCAGTACAGCAGGTCGAAGGCCGGCGGCGCATCGCCCTTCAGGTAGTTGCCGACGACATAGTTCCAGACGAGGTCGTTGGGGCGCAGGAAGCTGAAGGTCGTCGCGAGCTCCTGGCCCTTGAGCAGGCCCGGACCGCTCACCGCCTGGTCGCCGAGCGTCATCTCGCGCAACTGCACGGCCTGCTCGTCGATGAACAGGTCCAGCACGCCGTTGCTGCTGAAGTCGATCAGCGTGGTCAGCAGGGTGACGCTTTCGGCGGGCTGCTGGCCGCGCGCGGCCAGCACGGCCAGCGCGGTCGCCAGGATCGTGCCGCCGACGCAGAAGCCCAGCGTGTTGATCGTGTCGGTGCCGGCGATCTCGCGCGTGACCTCGATGGCCTTGATCGCGGCGCGGCCGATGTAGTCGTCCCAGGTCCAGTGCACGCAGTCCGCATCGGGATTGCGCCAGCTCACCACGAAGGTGCGGTGCCCCTGCGCAACCGCGTAGCGGATCAGCGAGTTCTCCGGCTGCAGGTCGAGGATGTAGTACTTGTTGATGCAGGGCGGCACCATCAGCAGCGGCCGCGCATGCACCTTCGCGGTGAGCGGCTTGTACTCGAGCAGTTGGAAGAATTCGTTCTCGAAGACGACGTTCCCTTCGGTCGTCGCGACGTTGCGGCCGACCTCGAAGGCGGATTCGTCGGTCTGCGACACGTGCCCGCGCCGCAAGTCGGCCATCAGCAGCTGCAGCCCGCGCGACAGGCTTTCGCCCTGCGTGTTCAGCGCGCGCTGCTGGGCTTCGGGATTGAGCGCGAGGTAGTTGCTCGGCGAGGCCGCGTCGACGAACTGCTGCACCGCGAAGCGGACGCGCGCCCGGGTCTTGTCGTCGGCCTGCACCTGGTCGGCCATCCGCTGCAGCGTCTTCGCGTTGAGCAGGTAGAGCTGCGCGGTGAAGTGGGCCAGACGGTTGTCGTTCCAGGACGCGTCGGCAAAGCGGCGGTCCTTCAGCGCAGCGGTCGCACCGGAGACCGTGGCGGACGCCGCCGAGGCGGGGGGCGCGCCGTGCGCGGCGGCCTGCACCGCCGCCTGGGAATCACCGAGCGCGGCGTTCCACAGCTCGCCGGCCTCGCGGACGTACTCGGACTGCAGCCGCGACCAGGCGTCGGCGGGGATCTGCATGGCCTGCAATTGCTTGAAGGCATCGCCGAAGCCATGCGACAGACTGCTGGCCGTCTGTTGGGCCTGCTGGGCCCAGTGTTCGAAACCGTGGACCGATGCGCCGGGGAACCCGGCTGCGGCGTTGTTCGCGCTCATGTGTCTCCTCATGCCGACCTGAGCAAGAAGCTTGCCACAGCCGGTCACGCGGATCGACGGGGAGGCTTCGCATATGCTCAGGCGCTTTGTAGCCCGACCAGCTTACCCCCGCGTGACGCTGCTGTCGCGAAGAGCCGAGGAAATCGTTGATGTATCTGGTGGCCATCGCCTGGATGTACGTGGTGCTGATGATGGCGATCGTCGAGGCCTTCAGCTCGCAGGGTTCGGTGCTCGGCGCACTGATCACCTTCGTGTTCTACGGCGTGGTACCGCTATCGATCGTGATGTACCTGATGGGCACGCCCGGGCGGCGCGCCGCACGCCGGAGAGCCGAAGCGTCCGGAAAGCCGCATGACGACGGCGAAGGCGCCGTTGCGCCGATGCCGACGTCGAGTCCGATGCAGGCGGCCGCGCCGGCCTCAACGCAGCCGGATGACCGCAGCCATGCGCCCGCTGCGCAGTCGGGTGACGCGTTCGTGGCGGAACGAAAAGAACCGTGACGGCTCGCTGAGCGTGCACCAGCCGCCGCCGCTGACGGCGGCGATGCCGAGCGCTTCGAGTCTGCGCCGCGCCAGGCCGTAGAGATCGGCGCGCCAACGCGCCTCCCCCTGTTCGTTCGGCTGGAAGCGGAACATCGGCTGATCCTGATGGCACGGCTCCGCGCCGAAGGCCGCGAGCACGTCGGCACCGACCTCGAACTGCGCCGGTCCGATGCACGCGCCCATCCAGGCGCTGATCTCGCGAGGCTCGCAGCGCACGGCCTCGCACATCGCGGCGACGGTGTTCTCCAGCACGCCGCCCGCGAGACCTCGCCAGCCCGCATGCGCGGCACCGACCACGCCCGGTCCGGCGAACAGCACCGGCAGGCAGTCCGCCACCATCACCGCGCAGGCGAGCGCGGGATCGGTGCTGACGGCGGCGTCGGCGGGCTCGGGATCGGCGCCGGGAAGCGCGTGCTCGGCGCGAAGTCGCAGCACGGTGGTCCCATGCACCTGCTTCAGGAACACGGGCAGGCCGCCAATGGCGACCGCGACACGCCGGCGGTTCTCGGCCACATGCGCCGGATCGTCGCCGACCGAACGTCCGAGGTTGAGGCTCGCCAAGTCGCGTTGATCCTCGGGCGCTTCCGGCCCGCCGCTGACGCCGCCAGCGCGCGTGGTCATGAAGGCATCGACGTGCGACACGCTCCAAGCCGGCCGCAGCCAGTCCGGAGGCGACGTCGCGGTGAACGCCTCACCTGCGCTCATGCCGCTCATGTCGCTCGCGCCGCTCATGCCGTTCGGCTTGCCCACCTCACTCGGCATCGGGGCAGGCGCTCGGTTGCGTCTTGTTGAAGGCGTCGAGCGCCATGCACTGCTCGAAGATCGCCATGACCGTCGGCACGTGATCGAGCCGGCTGTTGAAACGCTGCGCATTGAAAATCTGCGGCACGAGCACGCAATCGGCCATGGTCGGGCTGTCGCCGAAGCAGAAGCGGCCCGATCTTCCTTCGACCTTCAAGCGATGCTCGACGACCGCCAGCCCGCTCTCGACCCAGTGATGGATCCAGCGGTTCTTGTTGTCATCGCCGACGCCGAGGTCCTTCACCAGGTAGCGCAGCACGCGCAGGTTGTTCAGCGGATGGATTTCGCAGGCGATGTCCTGCGACAGTGCGCGGATGTAGGCGCGGCTCAGCGCGTCGCCGGGCAGCAGCGGCGGCTCGGGGTGCGTCTCGTCGAGGTACTCGATGATCGCCATCGACTGCGTGACCAGCGCGTCGCCGTCCTTGAGCAGCGGCACCAGGCGCGACGCGGACACGGCGGCGTAGGACTCGTTGAACTGTTCGTTCTTCGCGAGGTGGACGGACTTGTAGTCGAAGTCCAGGCCCTTGAGCGCCATCGCGATGCGGACGCGGTACGAGGCGGACGAACGGAAGTAGTTGTAGAGCTCCATGGCCGGCGATGATGCCACGGAGGCCCTGGCGGAGGCCGGTACACTGCGGGCCATGTTCCAAGCGCGGCGCTACCAGCATTGCCCCACCTGCGGCGGCCAGATCGAATACCGCGTCCCGGCCGATGACAACCGGGAGCGCGCGACCTGCACCGCGTGCGGCGCGATCCATTACGAGAACCCGTTGAACGTCGTCGGCACCTTGCCGGTGTGGGGCGATCAGGTGCTGCTGTGCAAGCGCGCGATCGAGCCGCGGCTCGGCAAGTGGACGCTGCCGGCGGGCTTCATGGAACTCGGCGAGACGCTGGCCGAAGGCGCGGCGCGCGAGACGGTCGAGGAGGCCGGCGCGCAGATCGAGCTGCAGAACCTGTACTGCGTGATGAACGTGGTCCGCGTCGGGCAGGTGCACACCTTCTACCGCGCGAAGCTGCTGAGCCCGGCGTTCGATCCGGGCCCCGAGACCCTCGAAGCGAAGCTGTTCCACGAGCACGAAGTGCCCTGGGACGAGATCGCCTTCCACACGATCCGCGAAGCGCTGCAGCGCTTCTTCGAGGACCGCCGCAGCGGCAACGGGTATCCGTTGCATACGGCGGATATCGACTGAGCATCAGGTCTCGGCTCAGATTGGCAGTGGCCGCAGTTGAGCGGTGTGCCAGAACCCGACGACCTGGATCACCACCGGTTCAACGACGTAGCGAAGCACATACTGCTTGCTTCGTCCGAGTCCCCACTCGCGCGTGCGAGTGCTCACGGGTCGACCAAACTCCGGATTGCGCGCAAGCAACTCTGAAGCATTGCGCACGTCGCGCATCAACCGGTCCGCAGCCTGCTGGCTGTGTTCCTCCAGGTACCGTCGTTGCTGCTTGAGTTGAATGGCGGCGGATGGGGTCCAACGAACCCTCATTGCGCCTCACCCCGCTGCTGGCGCGTTTCTTCCTCGATCTCGGCCATGAGGTCTTCATGAGAGATCGTGTCGCCACGAAGTGCGGCCTTCACCGCGTTGTCTTCCTGACGCTCCATGAGCACCTCATGAAGAGTGACATCCGGCTCGTTCGGGTCGGTGCGTTCAACCCAGCGCTTGACGAGGAACTCGACGAGATAGTCCATGTCCACAGTCAAGCGCGCTGCAAGCGCTTCGACGCGAGCCTTGAGCTTCTCATCGATCTGGACACGGAAATCGGCGCGAGGCATGAAGAATTCGGGGGCCTGTAGGAGTGCGGACATTCTGCACCTGCTCTTTCAAAGACAAGAGGAAGGTGCGGATTCTCAGAGCTTCAAAACGCTTGGCAAGAGTGCTTGACGGAGGTCAAGCGATTCACCGACTTCGATGAGTCAGGGCTTGATTTCCTGCGCCGACGCCCATGGTCCGGTGATGCCGTCGAGTTCGCAATCCCACAGCGCCTGTGCGTCGAGCGCATCGGTGACGCCTTCCGCATAGACCTTCAGAGAGAGGCTGCGCAGCATGACCACCAGGCTGCGCACGAAAGCGGCGCGCGCCACGTCCGCCGACACGCCGCTGACCACCGAGCTGTCGAGCTTCACGTAGTCCAGTCCGGCCTGGAAAAGACGGTCGATTTGAGCCAGTCCGGCCCCCGCGTGTTCGAGGCCGAGCTGCACGCCCAACGGGCGCAATTGACGACCGAGTTCCTGCAGCGCCTCGAAGTGCTGCACCGCCGCCGGCTCGGCCAGTTCGAGGCCGATCTGCCGCCGCACCGCGGCCGGCGCGGCCTGCACCAGTTCGCGCGCACGGGCGATGAAGCTGCCGTCGTTCAGCGACGCCGGCGCCACGTTGACGCAGCGCATCCGCCCGTCACGCTGCGTGGCCTGCAGCGCCAGTGCCAGCGCCTGCAGGTCCGCCTCGGCGCTCAGCCGATGGCGCAGCGCCAACGGCAACCAGCGCGCCGCGGGCTCGAACTCGCCGACCGGATTCAGCTTCAGTTGCAGCGGGCATTCGAGATGCAAGACCTGACGCTCGCGTCCGATCAGCGGGAACTCCAGCAGCCGGCTGCGCTGGTGCGCCAGCGCGTCCGAGATCAGCGCGCGCCACGCCCGCTCGCCCTGCGCGACCTCGTCCGACGGCGGCGCCTCGCGCAGCTCCAGCACGACGCCCTCGCCCTGCTCGGCCTTCGCCAGCGCCGCGTCGGCCGCGGCGAACCAGGCGCTCATCGGCTGGTCTCGCATCAGCTCGACCGCGCCCAGCGCGACGCCGACCCCCGAGCCCAGGTTCTGCAGGCCGGCCCGCAGCGCATCGGCCAACGCCTGCGCGGTGTCGCCGACCACGTTCGGCGCCGGCAGCCACAACGCGAAGTCCGAGCCGTTGAGCCGCCCCGCGAGGCAGCCGCGCACCTGCTCCGGATACACCCGCAGCGCCTGCGCGATCGCCGTCAACGCCTGATCCGTCGCGCCGTGCCCGAGGCGCTGGTTCAGCCCCTGCAGGTCCCGCAGCCGCACCAGCACGAGGCCCGCGCGCAGCGGACCGTCGTCGCGCTCCAGCGCCGAGTTCAGCTCCGCCACGAACTGCCGTCGGTGCGACAGGCCCGTCAACTCATCGCACAGCAACTGGTGATGCAGCGTGCGCAGCTGCTCGGCCTGGGCCTCGAACATCTGCCGCGTGCGCACCACCATCGTGTTCATGGCGCTCGTGAGTTTGCGCATCTCCGGCACGCGCGGCTCCAGCACGGTTTCGAAGCGCCCTTGCGACACGCCCTCGGCCTGCCGCACGGCGGTGTCCAGCGGCCGGCGCAGCCGCGCCAGCACCGCCGCCGCCGCCACGCCCGTCAACACGCCCACCGCGATCAGCCACAGGGCCGTGCTGAGCGTCGCGCGCCACAGCGCCTCGTGCACGTAACCGGTCTGGCCGCGCAGCTCGATCTCGCCGGCGGCCTTCCAGCCGTCCGACACCTTCGCCACGCCCGGCGCCACGTCCAGCGGCAGCAGCGCGACGAACCATCGCGGCGCGTGCGAGACCTGCGGCGTCTCCAGATGGCGCTCGAACACCTGCGCGCCGCTGCCGTCACGCCAGCGCACGCTCTCGTACGCGCCTGCGTCGAATTGCGCCGAGATCAGCAGCGACATCAGCTCCGCATCGCCCTTCTGCTGCGACAGCGCCAGCGCCAGTGCATTGGCGTTGTCGGCGTTCTTCAGCTGCGCCTGCGTCTGCAGCAGCTCGCGCAGCGACCAGGTGCTCACCGCGACGCCGCCCAGCGCCGAAGCCAGTACAGCGCCCAGGACCAGCCACCAGATTTGTCTTATCAGGGACATGTCTTGAATTCTCCGTCGCCCATCAGAAGCCCTCCGCCTTCGCCTTCGCCAGCAGGTCGCGCCACAGCGACAGACGGACCAGCGGATTTCCCCGCCGTCGTGGCGCCGACGCCGCTCCACAGACCTTCGCCGTTGAAGCTGAACACCGGCGTCAGGTCCGGCCGCAGCGACGCGGGCCGGATCTCCGGATTGATATTGTCCAGAATCAAGGGCTCCGCCTCCGGCTGCGCATAGTAGGCCAGGACCATGTGCGCCTGCGGCCGGCCCTGGAACTGCGCCCGCACGTACACCATCCGCAGCCTGGACTGCGGCACGCCGGCGCTCAGCAGGCTCATGTACTTGGCGATCGCGTAGTCCTCGCAATCGCCGGCGCCCTTGTCCAGCATCTCCAGCGGCGTGGCCCAGTAGTCGACCTGACCCCAGACCTCGATGTCGTCCTTGAACGCCACCCGCTGGTTGAAGAAACTGTTGACCGCCGTCAGCCGGTCGCGTTCCTCGGGCATCGCCGCCGCGCGATCGGCCATCTGGATCATGGCCTTCACCGACGCCTGCGTCTTCGGCGACAGCTTCGCCGCGGATTCGGTCAGCTTGTCCTGGTCCCACCCCCAGGCCAGCGCGGACCACAGGCCCGCCGCGGACACCAGCACGGCCAACGCCCGTTGCGCCGACCGGATTGTCCGGCCTGCGCGTGACGTTGCACGAGTGACGAAACGTGACATGCGCTGCAATGTATCTGCCCCGGCGCGCTCCGGCGGGCGAAGTGCGACATGCGATGCGCCCCCGGGGACGCCCCTTCCGACAAGCGGCAATTTGCCGCATCCCCCGCGCGCCTCGGGTCGGAGAGCGCCGGGATAATCCGGCTCTCACATGAAGACCCACGCCATCCGCCAGGAACTCGATCAGGCACGCGCCAACGGCCCGCTGCGCCAGATCCAGATTCCGCCCTGCCCCGAGCTGCTACAGCGCCTGCGCGCGGTGATGGCACTGCCTCAGCCTGACCTCCACGAAGTCGGCCGCGTCGCCGCCGCCGACGTCGCCATGTCCGCGACGCTGCTGCGCGTGGCCAACAGCCCCTTGCATCTGGTGGCAGGCAACGTGCCTTGCACGACCGTCGGTCAGGCGATGTACCGCCTGGGCCTGGATGAGAGTGTCGCGCTGATGCAGGCCTTCCTGGTCCGTCATGCGATCCCCGTCAACAGCCCGCACCTGCTGCGCTTCTGGCAGCGATCGACCAAGCGTTCGGTCGCGATGGGCTTCATCGCCGGCCAGTTGCCCGGCATGCGCGTCGACCTGGCGCAGAGCTATGGCCTGTTCTGCCATGTCGGCATGCCGGTGCTGCTGCAGAGCGTGCGCGGCTATGGCGCGACGATGGTCGAAGCCGCCGCCCGCATCGACCGCCCCTTCATCGCGACGGAGAACGCCAACCACCGCACCGACCACGCCGTCGTCGGCGCGCTCGTGATCAAGGTCTGGCACCTCGCGCCCGAACTGATGACGGCGATCCGCCTGCATCACGACTTCGAGGCGCTGAAGGACGGAAGCATCGAGCCGGAGATCCGCTCGCTGATCGCCGCGGGCCTGATCGCCGAGCACCTGATGCGCCAGCACGAGGGGCTGGACGAGGACGTCGACTGGGCCGCCAACCGCGACGCGGCGCTGGCCTGGCTGCACCTGTCCGAGGACGAGCTCGAGCAGTGGGACGACGCACTGCGTCCGTTGCTGGACGAGGCCTGAGTTCGGCTTGCGGGGCCAGGGGGCCGGCCCTCATACGTCTCGCAGGCTCCACAAATCGGGCCGGCCCCCTGGCCCCGCACGCCTCCAGCTCGTGGTGGGCGTCGGCGTGGCGTGCGACGGTCAGGTGGCGCGTACGGCCACACGGGCAGCCGCGAGGTCCCAACGCGCGCAACCGACACTCTTGAACAGCCGCGTGCGGCCGTCGTTCACGGGCCGCTGACCGAGCACGAGGTCGTCGAGCGCGTCCTGCGGCTCGAAGCGGCCGGCCGCCATCAGGTCGCCGGCCTCGGCCTGCGCGCCGACCGGGTCGTCGACCCAGATCTGCGCGCCGCGGACCAGCTCCTGCGGCAGCTCCACCATGTCGTCGCGGAACGCGCCGACACCGATCACCACCGCGCCCTCGCCCACGCCGGGACGCAGCACCGGCACGCGACTGGTGGTCGCGCACACGATCACGTCCCAGGGGTGACGCGTCTGGGATTCCGCCGGCAGCGGCTCGACGCCGAGCTCCTCGACAAAACCTGGCACCGTCTGGTGCCCTTGCACGTGGATCGTCGCCTGCGGATGCAGCGCCTGGAGCGCCTCCACATGCGCGCGCGCCTGCACGCCACCGCCGACTACCAGCACGCGGCGCGGCGCCTTGCGGATCAGGTGCTGCAGCGCCAGCATGCTGACGGCCGCCGTGCGGCGCGCCGTCAGCGCGGGCCCGTCCAGCACCGCCAGGCGCTGGCCGGTGCGGCTGTCCAGCACGACGACCTCGCCCGAGATCGTCGGCAGGCCGAGCGCCGCGTTGAGCGGATGCACACTGACGAGCTTGGTGATCGACAGCGTGTCGCTCAGGCAGGGCATCACCAGCAACACGCCGTCCTGGCGCAGCGGCAGCACCTGCCGCGGCGGACAGGTGAGCCGGCCGTCGCGATGCTCGCGGCAGACCGTCGCGATCTCCTCCATCAGGGGGGACCACGGGACGCGCGCGCGAAGTCGCGGCGGCGTCGAGGACCAGCATCCGGGCGCGTGCTCCGTGGACGGCGCTTACTTGCGCGGCGGCGGGACGTCGGTGCACGAACCGTGCGCGACTTCCGCGGCCAGACCGATCGACTCGCCCAGCGTGGGGTGCGGGTGGATCGTCTTGCCGATGTCGACGGCGTCGGCGCCCATCTCGATGGCCAGCGCGATCTCGCCGATCATGTCGCCCGCATGCGTGCCGACGATGCCGCCGCCGATGATGCGGTGGGTCTCCTCGTCGAACAGCAGCTTGGTGAAGCCCTCGTCGCGGCCATTGGCGATCGCGCGGCCGGAGGCCGACCAGGGCAGCAGGCCCTTCTTGACCTTGATGCCGCGGGCCTTGGCCTCATCCTCGGTCACGCCGACCCAGGCCACTTCCGGATCGGTGTAGGCGACGCTGGGGATCACGCGCGCATCGAAGCGCGACTTGGCCAGCGCCTCGTCGCCGAGCAGTTCGCCGGCGATGACTTCCGCCGCCACGTGGCCCTCATGCACCGCCTTGTGCGCCAGCATCGGCTGGCCGACGATGTCGCCGATGGCGAAGACGTTCGCGACGTTGGTGCGCATCTGCACGTCGACCGGGATGAAGCCGCGATCGCTGACGATCACGCCGGCCTTGTCCGCGCCGATCTTCTTGCCGTTGGGCGTGCGGCCCACCGCCTGCAGCACCAGGTCGTAGACCTGCGGTTCCTTCGGGGCGCCCTCGCCCTCGAAGGTCACCTTGATGCCTTCGGGCGTCGCTTCCGCGGCCACAGTCTTCGTGTTCAACATGATGTTGTCGAAGCGCGGCGCGTTCATCTTCTGCCAGACCTTGACCAGGTCGCGGTCCGCGCCCGTCATCAGCGTGGGCAGCATTTCCACGACGTCCAGGCGAGCGCCCAGCGTCGAGTAGACCGTGCCCATCTCCAGGCCGATGATGCCGCCGCCGACGATCAGCATGCGCTTGGGGCGGCTGGTCAGCTCGAGCGCGCCGGTCGAGTCGATCACGCGCGGGTCGTTCGGCATGAAGGGCAGGCGCACCGCCTGCGAGCCGGCCGCGAGGATGATCTTGCGGAACTTCAGCGTCTGGGTCTTGCCGGTGCGCTCCTGGGCCTCGCCTGCGGTCTCCTCGACCGACAGGTGGTTGGCGTCCAGCAGCGTGCCGTAGCCGCGCACGACCGTGACCTTGCGGCCCTTGGCCATGAAGGCCAGGCCGCCGGTCAGCTTGCCGACGACCTTCTGCTTGTGCGCGAGCAGCTTGGGCAGCTCGACGGTCGGCTCGCTGAACGAGACGCCCAGATCGGCGAAGTGCTTGACTTCGTCCATCACCGCCGCGACGTGCAGCAGCGCCTTGGACGGGATGCAGCCGACGTTCAGGCAGACGCCGCCCAGCGTGGCGTAACGCTCGACGATCGCGACCTTGAGGCCGAGGTCGGCCGCGCGGAACGCCGCCGAGTAGCCGCCAGGACCGCCGCCGAGCACGATCACGTCGTACTCGCCTTCGGCCGGGCCGGTGTAGGTCGCGGCTTGCGGAGCCGGCGCCGCGGGGGCAGGCGCAGGCGCAGCCGTCGGAGCGGGCGCAGGCGCCGCTGCGGCCGGAGCCGGCGCAGCAGCGGCCGGCGCCGGAGCAGCGGCGGCATCGCTCTCCAGCACGACCAGCAGGTCGCCCTGGTTGAGCTTGTCGCCGAGCTTGACCTTGAGTTCCTTGACCACGCCGGCGACGGAGGACGGGATTTCCATCGAGGCCTTGTCGGACTCAACGGTCACCAGGCTCTGCTCGACCTTCACCGTGTCGCCGACCTTGACCAGGACTTCGATGATCGCGACGTCCTTGAAGTCCCCGATGTCGGGAACCTTGACTTCAACTTGTGCCATGTTGTCTTTCACTCATGGATTCTTAGCGCGCCCGGCCGGCGCCGGGCCGCCCCGAGGCGGCCGGGCACCCGCCCGGCGGGTGGCGGCGGTATCCCGCCGCCGGGTGCCCATCACAAAACGATGCGGCGGAAGTCCGCCAGCAGGGACGCGAAGTACACGTTGAAGCGTGCGGCCGACGCGCCGTCGATGACGCGGTGGTCCCAGCTCAGCGACAGCGGCAGGATCAGGCGCGGCTGGAACTGCTTGCCGTCCCACACGGGCTGCGTCGAGGACTTGCACACGCCCATGATCGCGACTTCCGGCGCGTTGATGATCGGCGTGAAGTAGGTGCCGCCGATGCCGCCCAGCGACGAGATCGAGAAGCAGCCGCCGGTCATGTCGGCCGGGCCGAGCTTGCCGTCGCGGGCCTTCTTGGCCAGCTCCGACATCTCCTGGCTGATCTGGAAGATGCCCTTCTTGTCGCAATCGCGGATCACCGGCACGACCAGGCCGTTCGGCGTGTCCGCGGCGAAGCCGATGTGGAAGTAGTTCTTCAGGACCAGCGTGTCGCCGTCGAGCGAGGCGTTGAATTCGGGGAACTTCTTCAGCGCCGCCACGGTCGCCTTGATCATGAAGGCCAGCATCGTGACCTTGATGCCGGACTTCTCGTTCTCCTTGTTCAGCTGGACGCGGAAGGCCTCCAGCTCGGTGATGTCCGCGTCGTCGTGGTTGGTGACGTGCGGGATCGTGACCCAGTTGCGATGCAGGTTGGCGCCGCTGATCTTCTTGATCCGCGACAGGTCCTTGCGCTCGACCGGGCCGAATTTCTCGAAGTCGACCTTGGGCCAGGGCAGCAGGCCGGGGAAGGCGCCACCACCGGCAGCGCCGCCGGCGGGCGCCGCGGCCTTCTGCGCGACGGTCTGCGTCGTGCCGGCCATGACGGCCTTGACGAAGCCCTGCACGTCGGATTCGGTGATGCGGCCCTTGGCGCCGGACCCCTTCACCTCGTCGAGCGGCACGCCCAGTTCGCGGGCGATCTTGCGGATGCTCGGCGACGCGTGCGGCAGCTTGCCGGAGGGCTTGGTCGGCTCGTGCGGCGGCAGCGCGGCGGTCGGGACCTGACGGTCCGACGGCGCCGCGACCGGCGCGCTCGCGGCGGCCGGAGCCGGCGCGGCGGCAGCCTGCGCCGGAGCGGGCGCGGCAGCAGCCGGGGCGGCGGCACCGCCAGCGGCTTCGATCACGGCGATCTTCGAGCCCTTGGCGACCTTGTCGCCGAGCTTGACCAGCAGCGCCTTGATCACGCCGCCATGCGACGACGGGATCTCCATCGAGGCCTTGTCGCTCTCGACGGTGATCAGGCTCTGCTCCTGCTTGACCGTGTCACCAACCTTGACCAGCACCTCGATCACCGCGACTTCGTCGAAATCGCCGATGTCGGGCACGACGATGTCCACGGCACCCGCCGGTGCAGCGGCAGCGGCCGGCGCGGCGGCAGGCGCCGCTGCGGGTGCAGCCTGCGGCGCGGGCGCCGGAGCAGCGGCCGCCGGAGCGGGCGCGGCGGCGGCCGGCGCCGGAGCACCCGCGGCATCGCTTTCGAGCACGACGATCAGGTCACCCTGGTTGATCGTGTCGCCGATCTTGACCTTCACCTCCTTGACGACGCCCGCCACCGAGGACGGGATCTCCATCGAGGCCTTGTCGGACTCGACGGTCAGGAGGCTCTGTTCGACTTTCACCGTGTCGCCGGGCTTGACCAGCAACTCGATGATCGCGACGTCCTTGAAGTCCCCGATGTCGGGAACCTTGACTTCCACCAATGCCATTTGTGTTGTCTCCGAGTCCGACGCTTAGGCGTACAGCGGGTTGATCTTGTCGACGTTGATGCCGTACTTCTTCAGGGCCTCAGCCACCTTGGCCTGCGGGATCTTGCCCTCGTCGGCCAGGCTCTTCAGCGCGGCCACGACGATGTAGTGGCGGTTGATCTCGAAGTGCTCACGCAGCTTGGAGCGGAAGTCGCTGCGGCCGAAGCCGTCGGTGCCCAGCACCTTGTACGAACGGCCGGCCGGGATGAAGGCGCGGATCTGCTCCGCGTAGTTCTTCATGTAGTCGGTCGACGCGATCACCGGACCCTGCACCTTGCTCAGCTGCTGCGTCACGTAGGGGACGCAGGCCAGTTCGGTCGGGTGCAGCAGGTTCCAGCGCTCGGCGTTCTGGCCGTCGCGGGCCAGCTCGTTGAAGCTGGGGCAGGACCACACGTTGGCGCCGACGCCCCAGTCCGCTTCGAGCAGCTTCTTGGCGGCCTGGCTCTCGCGCAGGATCGTGCCCGAGCCCAGCAGGTTCACCGTCAGCGGCTGCGCGCCCTGCGGCTGCACGGCCTCTTCCAGCAGGTACATGCCCTTGAGGATCTGCTCCTCGGTGCCGGCCTTCAGGCCGGGCATCGGGTAGTTCTCGTTGAGCAGGGTCAGGTAGAAGTAGACGTTCTCCTGGTTCTCGACCATGCGCTTCAGGCCCGAGTGCAGGATGACGGCGACCTCGTGCGCGAAGGTCGGGTCGTAGCTGATGCAGTTCGGGATCGTGCCGGCCAGGATGTGGCTGTGGCCGTCCTCGTGCTGCAGGCCTTCGCCGTTCAGCGTCGTGCGGCCCGACGTGCCGCCCAGCAGGAAGCCGCGCGCCTGCATGTCGCCCGCCGCCCAGGCCAGGTCGCCGATGCGCTGGAAGCCGAACATCGAGTAGTAGACGTAGAACGGGATCATCACGCGGTTGTTCGTCGAGTACGACGTCGCCGCGGCGATCCAGCTGGCCATGCCGCCCGCTTCGTTGATGCCTTCCTGCAGGATCTGGCCGGCCTTGTCCTCGCGGTAGTACATGACCTGGTCCTTGTCGACCGGCGTGTAGTTCTGACCCGCGGGGTTGTAGATGCCGATCTGGCGGAACAGGCCTTCCATGCCGAAGGTGCGCGCCTCGTCGACCAGGATGGGCACCGTGCGCGGGCCCAGGTCCTTGTCGCGCAGCAGCGTCGTCAGGAAGCGGACGTAGGCCTGCGTCGTCGAGATCTCGCGGCCTTCGGCCGTCGGATCCAGCACGGCCTGGAAGGTCGCCAGGTCGGGCACCTTCAGCGACTCTTCCGCCTGCGGACGGCGCTTGGGCAGGTAGCCGCCCAGCGTCTTGCGGCGCTCGTGCAGGTACTGCATCTCCGGCGTGTCGTCGGCCGGCTTGTAGAACGGGATCTTCGACAGTTCGCTGTCCGGGATGGGGATGTTGAAGCGGTCGCGGAAGGCCTTGATGTCCTCGTCCTGCAGCTTCTTGGTCTGGTGCGCGGTGTTCTTGCCTTCACCGATCTTGCCCATGCCGTAACCCTTGACGGTCTTGATGAGCATGACCGTCGGCTGGCCGACGGTGTTCACCGCCTTGTGGTACGCCGCGTACACCTTCTGCGGGTCGTGGCCGCCGCGGTTCAGGCGCCAGATGTCCTCGTCGGACATGCTCTCGACCATCTTCAGCAGCTCGGGATGCTTGCCGAAGAAATGCTTGCGCACGAACGCGCCGTCGTTGGCCTTGTAGGCCTGGTAGTCGCCGTCCAGCGTCTCCATCATGACCTTGCGCAGCAGTTCCTGCTTGTCGCGCGCCAGCAGCGGGTCCCAGTACGAGCCCCAGATCAGCTTGATGACGTTCCAGCCGGAGCCGCGGAATTCGCCTTCCAGCTCCTGGATGATCTTGCCGTTGCCGCGCACCGGGCCGTCCAGGCGCTGCAGGTTGCAGTTGACGACGAAGATCAGGTTGTCCAGCTTCTCGCGCGCGGCCAGGCCGATCGCGCCCAGGCTTTCCGGCTCGTCCATCTCGCCGTCGCCCAGGAAGACCCAGACCTTGCGCTTGGAGGTGTCGGCGATGCCGCGGGCGTGCAGGTACTTCAGGAAGCGCGCCTGATAGATCGCCATCAGCGGGCCCAGGCCCATGGACACGGTCGGGAACTGCCAGAACTCGGGCATCAGCTTCGGATGCGGGTAGCTCGACAGGCCCTTGCCTTCGACTTCCTGGCGGAAGTTGTTCAGCTGGTCCTCGGTGATGCGGCCTTCGAGGAAAGCGCGGGCGTAGATGCCGGGCGCGCTGTGACCCTGGATGTAGAGCAGGTCGCCGCCGTGCACGCCGCCTTCGCCGGTGTCGTCGCCGTGCCAGAAGTGGTTGAACCCGCAGCCCAGCATCGTCGCCAGCGAGGCGAAGCTCGAGATGTGGCCGCCCAGGTCGCCGCCGTCTTCCGGATGCAGGCGGTTCGCGCGCACCACCATCGCCATCGCGTTCCAGCGCATGAAGGCGCGCAGGCGTTCTTCCATCTCGATGTTGCCGGGGAAGCGTTCTTCCTTGTCGGCCGGGATGGTGTTGACGTAGGCCGTGGTGGCCGAGAAGGGCACGTCGATGCCGGCCTGACGCGCGTGGTCGATCAGGGTCTCGAGCAGGAAGTGGGCGCGATCGCCGCCTTCCTCACCGATGACGGCGGACAGGGCGTCCAGCCATTCCTTGGTTTCGAGGGCGTCGGTGTCATTGGCGGCTGCGCCGAGGAACGACTGGGGCTGCGCGGACATGTCTTGTCTCCTAGCTATCTCAATCACGGCCTTCTGGCGGGCTGGTTGCCGCGCGAGGCTCTCGGTTCGAACGGGTCACTGTGCCCGAACTTGCGAGAACCGTCATGCGTGCGCCGTCATGCGTTCGCACGCGGCAAACCCCACCGGAAGGGCTATGGCGGCGGAGTGTCGCATAAGCCGCTCATTTTCCAAATAGCGCGATGCGTTTCCATATCATGAAATGCAATAGCCTTTGGAGGCCTCGTTTCGTGACGGATGTCTTTCACGATGCGATCCGGGAATGCCCGGATCGGGAATGCCCCGGGGCCGCCCGGCCCGGGGCGGGCTGAACGCGCCGGGATAATCGCGCCCATGTTGTCCCGCCTCGATGTCCAAGGCTTTGCGCGCCGTGCCCTGAATCCCGTCAAACGCCTGATCTCGGCGTGGTGGCGCCGGCAGTCCCCGTCCCGGCAGGACCGCTTCGCGACCTTGGGGCCGCTGCTGTCGGTGGTGCTGTTCCTGGCGGCGATCGTGTCGGCCTTCTGGTACCTGCGCAACGAGGAGATCGAGCGCGAGGCCGAGGCCGTCAAGCGCGACACCGAGATGGCGCAGCAGCAGATCCGCTCCCGCCTGATCGAGAACGAGGACTTCCTGATCCCGCTGCAGCGCGACCTGGCCAACCGCTCGATCGACAACCTCGAGTTCACGCAGCGCGCGATGGCGATCGCGCGCAACCGGCCCGAGATCACCCACATCACCTGGCTGAACGCGCGCCGCGAGAAGCGCGTCAGCGTCGCGGCGATCGGCGAGCAGGCCGAGTCGCTGATGACGCTGGAGGGCAGCGACCCCTCCATGCCCAACGGCCACGCCAACAGCGAGCCCGAGCGCGCCTTCCAGGGCGCGCGCGACCGGCGCACGCGGACGTATTCGGCCTCGTTCGCCGACGCCAACAACTCGACCGTCTTCCAGCTGCAGCTGCCGCTGAGCGACCGCGCCGGTTTCGCCGGCGTGCTGATCGCCGAGTACGCGGTCGAAGGCCTGCTGCGCTACTCGGTCCCCAACGAGCTGACCTCGCGCCACGCGGTCGCGGTGCTCGATCCGCGCGAGCAGGTCGTCGCCAGCACGGTCACGCCGATGCCGGGCAAGCGCATCACGCGCGCCCCGATCTATCACGAGGTGCCGATGACCCCCGCGCCCGGCCTGGTGCTGCGCGGCCAGGGCTATCGCACGTCGATCGGCCTGATCTCCAACACGCTGTTCTGGATGGTGATGGCGCTGTCGGTGCTGACCGTCTGGATGCTGCTCGGCACCTGGAAGCACATGCGCCGCCGCGCGCAGGTGCAGAACGCGCTCGCCGCCGAGACCAACTTCCGGCGCGCGATGGAGAACTCCATGCTGACCGGCATGCGGGCGATGGACCTGGAGACGCGCATCAGCTACGTCAATCCGGCCTTCTGCGCGATGACGGGCTTCGCCGAGTCCGAGCTGATCGGCCGCAAGCCGCCCTTCCCCTACTGGCCGCCCGACCGCTACGAGGAGAACCTGCGCCTGCTGCAGCAGGAGATGCAGGGCCGCAGCCCGGCCGGCGGTTCCGAGGTGAAGGTGATGCGCAAGGACGGCAGCATCTTCGATGCCCGCATGTACGTCTCGCCGCTGATCGACCCCAAGGGCAAGCAGAACGGCTGGATGACCTCGATGACCAACATCACCGAGGCCAAGCGTGTGCGCGACCAGCTGTCGGCCTCGCACGAGCGCTTCACCACGGTGCTGGAGGGCCTGGACGCGGCCGTGTCGGTGCTGTCGGTGCAGCAGGGCGAACTGCTCTTCGCCAACCGCAGCTACCGGCTGTGGTTCGGCGCCGATCCGAAGGGGCACGCGATGCTGGCGGGCTCGCAGCCGGCCGGGCTGGCCGGCGCGACGAGCACGCAGGAGGCGGGCTACGCGGCAGGCGCCGGCGGTGACGGCGGCCACGGCGAGGAAGAGGACGTCGACGGCTACGGCGGCCTGCCCGCGCAGCACCTGACCGAGGTCGGCGGCGATTCGCGCGAAGTGTTCATCGCGCAGCTCGACATGTGGTTCGACGTCCGCGCCCGCTACCTGCAGTGGACCGACGGCCGCCTGGCGCAGATGCTGATCGCCACCGACATCACCGCGCGCCGGCATGCCGAGGCCCAGCAGCAGCAGCAGACCGAGAAGGCGCAGGTCACCAGCCGGCTGATCACGATGGGCGAGATGGCGTCGAGCGTCGCGCACGAGCTCAACCAGCCGCTGACCGCGATCACCAACTACTGCAACGGCATGGTCTCGCGCGTGCGCGGCGACAACATCCAGAAGGACGACCTGATCGTCGCGCTGGAGAAGACCGCCAAGCAGGCGCAGCGCGCGGGGGCAGATCATCCACCGCATCCGCGCCTTCGTGAAGAAGAGCGAACCGCAGCGCCAGCCCGCGTTCGCGGCGTCGATCGTCGAGGATTCGGTCGAGCTGGCCGGCATCGAGCTGCGCCGGCGCAACGTGCAGATCCACACCTACGTCGCGCAGCGGCTGCCGGTGATGCGCGTCGATCCGATCCTGATCGAACAGGTGCTGCTGAACCTGCTCAAGAACGCCGCCGAGGCGATCGACAACGCGGCGCTGCCGCCCTCGCGCCGGCACATCGAGCTGCGCGTCGTGCCCAAGCACACCGCCGAGCTCGGCGCCAACATCGAGTTCTCGGTGACCGACATGGGACCGGGCCTGCCGGTCGAGGTCATCGAGCGCATGTACGAGGCCTTCTTCTCCACGAAGGCCGATGGACTGGGGATCGGCCTAGGGTTATGCCGGTCCATCATCGAGTCCCACCAGGGTCGGATCCGTGCCGAGAACCTCTACAATGGCCCGTCCATCGTCGGGTGCCGGTTCGCCTTCACGATCCCCGTGGACATTCCGCGTCCGGAGTCTTCACTCGCCCCTCTGGACAAGAGCGGCGACGCAGGGACGGGCACTGCACACAACACCGCAGCAACACCATGAGCTTGATTCCGAAGAAGGGTAACGTCTATGTCGTCGACGATGACGAGGCCGTGCGAGATTCCTTGCAATGGTTGCTGGAAGGCAAGGACTACCGGGTCAAGTGCTATGACTCCGCCGAGAGTTTCCTGAGCCGCTACGACCCGCGCGAAGTCGCCTGCCTGATCGCCGACATCCGCATGGAAGGCATGAGCGGCCTGGAACTCCAGGACAAGCTGATCGAACGCAAGAGCCCGCTGCCCATCGTCTTCATCACCGGTCACGGCGACGTGCCGATGGCGGTGCAGACGATGAAGAAGGGCGCGGTCGACTTCATCGAGAAGCCGTTCAAGGAAGAGGAACTGCTGTCGCTGGTCGAGCGCATGCTGGACCAGGCCCGCGGCGCCTTCGCCACGCAGCAGGAAGCGGCCAGCCGCGACGCGCTGCTGTCGCGCCTGACGACGCGCGAGGCGCAAGTGCTGGAACGCATCGTCGCCGGCCGCCTGAACAAGCAGATCGCCGACGACCTGGGCATCAGCATCAAGACGGTGGAAGCGCATCGCGCCAACATCATGGAAAAGCTGAACGCCAACACCGTGGCCGATCTGCTGAAGATCGCGCTCGGCGCGAACACGCAGGCCAAGGCCGGCTGAGTTCCCCCGCATCCCCCGAGGCCGCCCTGTGCGGCCTCTTTCATTTCAGAGTTTCGTTCTCGAGTTCCGGAGTACCGACATGACCGCACAACTGATCGACGGCAACGCCCTGTCCAAGCAACTGCGCGCCGAAGTGGCGACGCGCGCCGCCGCGCTGACGGCCAAGGGCGTGAAGCCGGGACTCGCCGTGGTGCTGGTCGGCGACAACCCCGCGAGCCAGGTCTACGTGCGCAACAAGGTCAAGGCCTGCGAGGATGCCGGCCTGCACTCGGTGCTGGAGAAGTACGCGGACACGATGACCGAGGCGGAACTGCTCGCGCGCGTCGACGCGCTGAACAACGACCCCACGATCCACGGCATCCTGGTGCAGTTGCCGCTGCCCAAGGGCATCGACGCGCACAAGGTCATCGAGGCGATCGCGCCGGAGAAGGACGTCGACGGTTTCCACGTCGCCAGCGCCGGCGCGCTGATGGTCGGCCAGGACGGCTTCAAGCCGTGCACGCCCTACGGCTGCATGAAGATGCTGGAGTTCATCGGCTATGACACCAAGGGCAAGCACGCCGTCGTGATCGGCCGCAGCAACATCGTCGGCAAGCCGATGGCGATGCTGCTGCTGCAGGCCAATGCGACCGTCACCGTCTGCCACAGCGCGACGCCGGACCTGGCCCACTTCACGCGTCAGGCCGACATCGTCGTGGCCGCCGTGGGCAAGCGCAACGTGCTGACCGCCGACATGGTCAAGCCCGGCGCGGTGGTGCTGGACGTCGGCATGAACCGCACCGAGGAAGGCAAGCTCTGCGGCGACGTCGACTTCGACGGCGTCAAGGAAGTCGCCGGCTGGATCACGCCGGTGCCGGGCGGTGTCGGGCCGATGACGATCACGATGCTGCTGGTCAACACGATCGAGTCGGCCGAACGTGCTGCGGGCGCCGCCGCCGCCCGCTGATCCTCATCGCACCATGACAAACGGGCGGCCAGTGGCCGCCCGTTGTCGTTGAAGAGCGCGTCCGTACTGCCTCCGCCGCTGGCCCTCCCCCCTGCCCTCTCCCGCAAGCGGGAGAGGGGGTAAGAAGAGGTCAGTTCGTATCGGCCTCGCGCAGCGTCTGGACGACCGGGCGCTGCAGCACCCCGCGCAGCGCCCACCAGCCCGCGAGTTGCGCCAGCACGGCGCCGCCGATGGTCGTGCCGATCAGCACCCAGGGCTTGAACTGCCATTCGAAGTCGAAGGCGTAGTGCGTCAGCGCCCACCCCAACGCCTGGGCGGCGATGCCGGCGAGGAAACCGGCGAGCGCCCCGAGCCCGAGCAGCTCGGCCCGCTGTACCGCGGCGAGCAGCGCGCTCGACGCGCCGAAGGCCCGCATCAAAGCGAACTCCCGCGTGCGCGCATCACGTGACCCCACCGCCGCCACCAGCAGCACGACCACGCCCAGCGCCAGCGCCACCGCGAACAGCAGCTGCACGGCCATGATCACCTGCTCCAGCACCTGCTGCACCTGCTTGAGCTCGGCCGAGACGTCGATCAGCGTGAGGTTGGGGAACTCCTTGACCAGCTGGCGATCGAGCGCCGCCGCGGCGCCCTGCCCTTCCGGCGAGCGGTACGCGGAGATGAAGCTGACCGGCAGCTCCGGCATCTCCGCGCGCGGGTACAGCACGAAGAAGTTGACCCGCATCGATCCCCAGTCGACCTTGCGCAGCGAGGTGATCTTCGAATCGACCAGCACGCCCGCGATGTCGAAGCGCATCGTGTCGCCGAGCTTCAGGCCGAGCTGTTCCGCGAGGCCCTGCTCGACGCTGACGCCGTCCTTCTCCTCGGCCGTCCAGGTCCCGCCGGCGATCAGGTTGTGCGACGGCAGCGTGCCGCTGTGACTGAGGTTGAACTCCCGCTCCACCAGACGCTGGGCGCGCTCCTCGGTGAAGCGGCTGGCCTTGATCGCCTCGCCGTTGATGGCGACCAGCCGGCCGCGGATCATCGGGTACCAGTCGTAGTCCTTCACGCCGGCCTTGTCGAGATCGCCACGGAAACCCGGGCCCTGCTCCGGCTGGATGTTGATGACGAAACGGTCCGGCGCGTTCACCGGCGTCGCGGCGCGCCAGCTCTCGATCAGGTCGGTGCGCATCAGCACCAGCAGCGCCAATGCGAGCAGCCCCAGCGACAACGAGCCGACCTGCAGCACCGCGAAGGCCGGCCGCGCGGCGACCTGCCGCGTCGCCAGCAGCAGCCAGCGCGGCGCGCCGGCCTGCGGCACGAGCCGACGCAGCGCCAGCACCGCGCCATACGCCAGCAGCGCGAAGAGGCCCAGCGCGACCGCGAAGCCGCCGGTGGCGAACAACCCCAGGCGCCAGTCCGCCGACAGCGCCGTGAGCACCGCGGAGAAGCCGATGACACCGGCCAGCAGCACGGCGATCGACCCCATCTTCGGTCGGCCCAGTTCGCGGCGGATCACGCGCAGCGGCGGCACGGCCGCGAGTTGCAGCACCGGCGGCAGGCCGAAGCCGAGCAGCAGGCTCATGCCCATGCCCAGGCCCAGCAACACCGGCCAGAGGCCCGGCGCCGGCAGATTGACCTCGATCAGTCCCGCCAGCATCGCGATGAAGCCGTAATGCAGCAGGAATCCGAGCAGCACGCCGATCGCGCTGCCGATCAGGCCGACGGTGGCGAACTCCAGCGTGAACACCCAGGTCAGCCGGCGCTGCGGCTGGCCAAGCACGCGCAGCATCGCGCAGTCGTCCAGGTGACGGTTGGCGAATTCCCGCGCCGCGAGCGCGACCGCGATGGCGGCGAGCAACGCGGCCAACAGCGCGACGAGGTTCAGGAACTTGGTCGCGCGGTCCAGCGTCTGGCGCATCTCGGGGCGGCCGGTCTCGAGCGACTCCAGCCGCACGCCGCGCCAGTTGCCATCCTTCATCTGCTGGCGGGCCTGCGCGTTGAACTGCTGCACCGAGGTCGCCTGGCCGATCACCGCGAAGCGGTAGGTGATGCGGCTCGCGGGCTGGATCAGCGCGGTCGCGGCGATGTCGGACTGCGCCAGCATCACGCGCGGCGCGAAGTTCATGAAACCGGCGCCGCGATCGGGCTCGTTGGCGATCTCGCCGGCAATCTTCAGCGTCAAATCACCGAGCAGCAGCGGATCGCCGACCTTCAGTCCCAATGCGCTCAGCACGCCCGGATCGACCCACACGGTGCCGGCCGCCGGCGCGCCGACCTGGCGGCCGTCCTTCAGCGCCAGCGCGCCGCGCAGCGGATAACGCGGGCTGACCGACTTCACCGCCACCAGCCGGCTGCCGCCGCCCTGGTCCTCGTTGGCGCGGGCCATGCTGGGGAAGTTGAGCGTCTCGACGCTGCTCAGGTTCAGGCGCTGGGCAAGTTCCTTCAGCGGCGCGGGTGTCGGTTGATCGCTGGCGACGACCGCGTCCCCGCCCAGCAGCTGCGCCGCGTCGCGACGCAGGCCCTGGTCCAGCCGATCCGACAGGAAGGCCACCGCGCACACCGCGGCGACGGCCAGCATCAGGGCCAGGATCAGCAGATGGAGTTCGCCCGCGCGGAAGTCGCGCCAGGTCTGCAGTCCCATCTGCCGCCATAACGACGGCGGTCGGCGGCCCGTGGGAGAACCGGAAGCCGGCCGGGCCGAGGGGGTCCCGGCCGGCGTGCCGGCAGGGGCGCCGGCGGGGGTGGCGGACGGAGAAGACGGGTGCGCGCTCATGCGCGGACTGTAGCGAACCGCATGCCCGCGCGCTGGCACGGGGGTGCGGCCATGCAATCGGCTTGAACAGTCCGTGCAAGCGGTTTTGACGATGCGGCTCCCGCCCGGGCGTTCAATGGAACGCATGAACACCCACTTCCCTCCCCTGTTCGTCTCCCATGGCTCGCCGATGATCGCGCTGGAGCCCGGCGAAGCCGGCGCCTTCATGCAGCGCCTGGGCCGCACGCTGGACGCCGTCTGGGGCCGGCCGAAGGCGGTGCTGGCGATCTCCGCGCACACGACGGCGCGCGAGGCCGTCCTGCTCGGCACCGACCGGCACGAGGCGGTGTACGACTTCGGCGGCTTCCGCCGGCGCTCTATCAGCTGCGTTACGACGCGCCGGGTGACCGGGCACTGGCGACGCTGCTTGGCGAGACGCTCGCGCTGCCGGTGGTCGACCATGGCGGCCTGGACCATGGCATCTGGACCGCGCTGCGCTACATCTATCCGGACGCGGATGTGCCCGTGATCCCGCTCACGCTGACGCCGCACGCCTCGCCGGCGCAACTGATCGAGCTCGGCGACAAGCTGCAGGCGCTGTCGCGTGAGGGCGTGTTGATCCTGGGCACCGGCAGCATCACGCACAACCTGCGCCTGCTGATGCGCGCGGCGTCCGAGGACATGCCCGAGATGGCCGAATCGGCGGCGTTCAGGGGCTGGTTCGCGGAACGTTCCGCGGCCCGGGACTGGGAGGCGCTGGCGGCCTATCGCACGCAGGCGCCGGCGGCCGCGCTGATGCACCCGACGGACGAGCATCTGCTGCCCTGGTATGTCGCCGCGGGCGCGGGTGGTCGCGACGACGCGCCCATCCGCATCCACGACGGCGTCACCTTCGGCGCGCTCGGGATGGATGCCTATGCGTTCGGCCCGCAGGCCGAGCGCCTGTCCCAGGCGCTGGCCGACTGAGCCTTCAGCGGGCGGTCTGCGCGGCGGTCAGAGGAAGATGGCCGCCAGGATGCCGAGGATCAGCGCCCACTTGACGACGTAGTAGCCGGTGCGGGACTTCGCCTTGAACGCCTTGAAGAACAGGCGCACCTTGTAGGCGTGATAGAAGAACTTGTTGAGGCCGCCGATGGGCTCGCTCTCCAGGTTCTGCGTCGCGGCGGACGTCATCACCAGCTTGCCGAACGCACGGTTCAGCCAGCGGATCGGCGCGAAGTGGACCGGGCGCTCCACGTCGCAGAACAGGATCACGCGCTGATGCGTCGTGGTGTTCTCGGCGTAATGGATGAAGGTCTCGTCGAACATCACGTCCTCGCCGTCCTTCCAGTGGTACTTCTCGCCGTCGACGTCGATGTAGCAGCCGGGGTCATTGGGCGTCGTCAGGCCGAGGTGGTAACGCAACGAGCCCGCGTACGGATCGCGGTGGCGCACCAGCTTCGCACCCGGCGGCAGCGACGCGAACATCGCCGCCTTCACGCCGGGGATCTGCTTGAGCAGCTCGACCGTCTTCGGGCACAGCGCGTTCGCCGAGGCCATGTCCCGGTCGTACCACTTCAGGTAGAAGCGCTTCCAGCCGGTGCGGAAGAACGAGTTGAAGCCGATGTCGTTGTAGCCGGACGCGGCCTTGATGTAGCCCTCGTCGTTGAGCTTGAGGGCTTCCTCGCGGATCACCTGCCAGTTGTCGCGCAGCAGGCTGAGCTCGGGGAATGCCGAGGTCTTCAGGTAGGGCGTGGCGGGGGCGCGGGAGAACAGGTACATGACCGCATTGATCGGCGAGATCAGCACGGTGAAGTCGGTCAGCGCGCGGGCCAGCTTGAAGCGGACACGCCCGCGGAAGTGGGCATACAGCGCCGAGGCGATGAAGATCGCCAGCACCCAGTAACGCGTGGGCGGCAGCCAGTCGGCCATGTGCGGGACTCCAGCAAGAGAAGCCGGCGATTATCGACGATCGAATGCGAGCGACACCGCCCAGAACATCAAGCCCCCGAACGCGAGGGCGACCCCCACCCATCCGGTGGACGTCCAGCCGTGGCCGGCGGCGATCGCCAGGCCGCCCAGCCAGGGGCCGAGCGCGTTCGCCGCGTTGAAGGCCGAGTGGTTCAGCGCCGCGGCCAGCGTCTGCGCCTCGCCGGCGACGTCCATCAGCCGGGTCTGCAGCACGGCGCCGAGACCGCCGCCGCAACCGATCAGGAACACCACCGGCAGCAGCGTCCACAGGCTGCCGGCCGCGAACGGGTACAGCGCCAGCGACGCCGCGCTCCACAGCAGCAGCCCCCCGATGGTCGGCATCAGCGCGCGGTCGGCGGCCCAGGCGGAGACCAGCGTGCCCGCGGTCATGCCCATGCCGAACACGCTCAGCACGACCGGCAGCATGCCGGGGCCGGTGCGCGTGACCTCCAGCAGCGTGGACCCGAGGTAGGTGTAGACGGCGAACATGCCGCCGAAGCCGATCGTCGCGATCCCGAGCGTCAGCCAGACCTGGCGACGGCCGAGCGCGCCAAGCTCGCGCATGGCACTGGCGCCGGGCTGGACGCGATCGCGCGGCGCATGCAACGCGACCAGCGCGGCGGTCAGCAGCGCCAGCAGCGTCACGACGCCGAAGCCCCAGCGCCAGCCGGCCCACTGCCCCAGAGAGTTGGCCAGCGGCACGCCGACGATGGTCGCCACGGTGAGCCCCAGCATCATGAGACTGACCGCCTGCGCGCGGCGCGCTGGCGCGACCAGCGAGGCGGCGACCAGCGCGCCGACGCCGAAGTAGGCGCCATGCGGCAGGCCGCTGAGGAAGCGGAACAGCAGCATCGCGTGATAGCCGGGGGCGAGCGCGCTCAGGCCATTGCCGACGGCGAAGGCCAGCATCAGCGCGATCAGCAGCGTGCGTCGCGGCACCTTGGCGCCGAGCACCGCCAGCAGCGGCGCGCCGACCACCACGCCCAGCGCGTAGGCGCTGATCACGTGGCCCGCCGTCGGGGCATCGATGCCGAGATCGGGCGCGAAGAACGGGACCAGGCTCATCGCCGCGAATTCGGTCGTGCCGATCGCGAAACCGCCGATCGCCAGCGCGAGCAGGGCCCAGCCCGTGTGGGCGGCCGGCGTCGGGTCGTCGGAGAGCTGGGGGGAAGCGATCGGAGAGGCGGCGGACATGTCGGACGGCTGAAAGGAAACGCTCAGGGAGCGTTCAGGAAACGTTCAGCATTGCAACACGGATCGGGTCGCCCCACCGGTGGCGGGGACTGGAGAGCGCCCTGTGGAAGGGGCTGAGGCCGCCTGCCTGGAGCGGCGCCGTAGGCACTCGTCGGAAGCGTGTCTCTGGAGCGGGCGAAGGGAGTCGAACCCTCGTCATTGGCTTGGGAAGCCAAGGTAATAGCCGTTATACGACGCCCGCGGAGGAGGCGCATTATGGCCCAAGCCAGCGGCGGTCCAGGGGATCCAGGGCCGCCGCTCAGCGGGTGCGCTGACCGATCAGTTGAGACAGCAGGCGCTGGAGTTCTGCTTCGGCCAGCGGGTTCAGGCCCACGAAGCGGCAGCCGATGTGGACCTGTTCGCCGGCAAGGAAGGACCGGAAACTGCGCCGGATACGCACCTCGAGATCGGTCACCAGCACGAGCTGATCGCCGACCATCACCCTCGCCTGCGAGACCTTCTGGCCGAGGAACAGACCGCGCCCCTCCTCGACCGTGCCGCGCAACCCGAGACCGCCCAGCGACACGTCGTCCACGCTCAGGCTGCGGGCGCGGCCCAGCAGCACAAACTCGACGCGCACCGCAGGCCCGAGCGGCACGTCGCGGCGCGGGGTGCTGCGACGCTCGTCGCCGTCGCCGTCGACATCCTCGGAAACTGCCTCAGCGTCGGTGTCGGCCTCAGCCGCAATCACATCGACGGCGTCGACGTCGGCGGTAGCGGGGGCGATGCCTTCGGCGGCGACTGGCGCTTCATTGGCCGCGGGCGGTTTCGGTCGGAATCGGAGGCGGAACATGGGAAGGTCGGAAAGCACAGGCCCCCGGGTTGTATGCGCTCCGGGTGAACGCCTTCATGTCTGGCCGACCTGGAAACGTGACCGATTTCACGCCCGAGAACATCCGCTTACAGGACCCACCCACCGTCGATCGTGAGGCTGGCGCCGGTCATGTAGCCCGACTCGGGGCCGGCGAGGTAAGACACCAGCGCCCCGATCTCGTGGGGCTGGCCCATCCGGCCCAGCTTCAACTTGTCCTGAAGGTAGTCCGCGAACGGCGCGGTCATGTCCGTGGCGATCGGCCCCGGCTGCACGTTGTTGATCGTGATGCCCCGCGGCGCGAGATCCAGTGCGAGGTTCTGGACCATCGAGGCCACCGCCGCCTTGGTCATCGCGTACACGCTGCTGCCCGGCGACCCGGTGCGGATCGCCGTGTTGCTGCCGATGGTGATCACCCGCCCGCCATCGCGCATCTGCGCCACCGCGGCCTGGATCGCGAGGAAGACGCCGCGTACGTTGACGCTCAGAGACAGGTCGAGGTCTTCGAGCGACACGACGTCGATCGTCCCGTGTCGCAGCACGCCCGCGTTGACGACGACCGCGTCCAGCCGTCCCAGCCGCTCGGCCGCCGCGGCGACCGCCGCGCGGATCGCGACCGGATCGGCGCTGTCGGCCTGGATCGCCAGGCCTCGCCCGCCGGCGGCCTCCACCACGCCGAGCGCCGCTTGCGCCGCGTCCGGCCGCGACACATAGGTCAGCGCGACGTCGAAACCATCCTTCGCGAGTCGCTCCACGATGCCCGCGCCGATGCCGCGCGAACCACCGAAGACCAGCGCGACACGTCGAGTGCCCTGCTGATCCGGGTTCATGTTGTCATGCTTCATTGCTTCCACTCTTTTCTGGAACGATCGTTCCATAATTGGTCAAAAAAAACAGACTCACTTCAGAGCCTGCAGGGACAGTCGCGCCAACGCGCGCAATTCGGTGTCCGTCGCGCCTCCGCGCGCAGCCAGACGCAAGGCGGCGATCTGCGCGAAGACGAAGGCCACGGCGTGTTTCGCTTCAACCACCGCGGACAGCTCGCCCTTGGCCTGCGCATCCCGGAGGCGTTCCAGCAGCGCCGCCTGCATCGCCCGGCCGCCCGTCTCGCGGATCTCGACCAGCGCGGCGCTGCCTTCGCTGTCCATGCCGAACTCCTGGACCGAGCCCACGCCCAGGCAGGGCAGGTGCGCCTCGTTCACGACGCGCTTGAGCAATCGCTCGATGCCGTCCAGCGCGGTCTTGCCGCTCTTGAGCGCCTCGATGTGCCGGCTGGTCTCGCTTTGCGCATAACGCTGCAACGCCGCGCAGTACAGGGGCCACTTGCCGCCGTAGGTGCTGTACAGGCTCTGCTTGCCAATGCCCATCGAGGCGGTGAGCATCTCCGCGGAACTGCCCGCGTAGCCGTGCTCGCGGAACACCGCCACCGCGGCGTCCAGCGCTTCGTCGGGATCGAACTGCTTGGGTCTGGCCATGTGGCGGACTGTAGCGATTCTGGAATGACCGTTCCATAAATGAGGCTTTCACCTCGGACCGGTGCCAGGATCGAACCGACCTCAGTCCCAGGCGGGCGCGAAGTCCGGATTGGCCAGCCGTTCGCCGCGATCGAGCGTGGCGATGCGGGTCATGTCGTCATCGCTCAGGCGCAAGCGCAGCGCCTCCAGGTTCGCGGCCTGGTTGGCGGGCTTCGTCGACGACGGGATCACCGCGAATCCCCGTTGCAGCAGCCAGGCCAGCGACACCTGCGCCGGCGTCGTGCCATGTCGCGCGGCGATGTCGAGCAGTACCGGCTCGGTCATGACCTTGCCGTAGGCCAGCGGCATGTAGGCGGTCAGGGGCAAGCCCGCCGCCTTCGCATGGTCGACGACCTGGCGGTTCTGCAGGAACGGGTGGATCTCGACCTGGTTGGTCGCCAACTCGCCGACGCCGACGAGATCGATCGCTTCACGCATCTGCCCGACGGTGAAATTGGACAGGCCGATCGCCCGCGTCAGGCCGAGGCGCTTCGCTTCGATCAGCGCGTCGAGCGTGTTCTTCAGCGGCACCGCGCCGCCGGGCGACGGCCAGTGGATCAGCGTGAGATCGACAGCCGTCATGCGCAGCTTCGCGAGGCTCTCACGCAGGCTGGGGATCAGGCGGTCGCCGGCCAGTTGCTCGGTCCAGATCTTGGTCGTGACGAACAGCTCGGCGCGCGGCAAGCCGCTCTCGGCGATCGCCTGGCCGACCTCGGCTTCGTTGCCGTAGATCTGGGCGGTGTCGATGTGGCGGTAGCCGAGCGACAGGCCGCTCTTGACCGCATCGATGACGACCTGGCCCTTCAGGCGGAAGGTGCCGAGGCCCAGCGGCGGCATGGGGATGGCGACGGGGTGGGAGGTGGGGTGGGAGGTGGGTGTGCTCATGAGGAACTCCGGAAGATGCGGGACAGGCGCAGCGAGCGTGCGCGATCAATGGCCGACGGCGATCGGCGCGGCGCCGGCGGCACGCGCGGGCAGCGGGAAGCGGCGGTCGAGGCGACCTGCCAGCACGGTGAGCGCGAAGGCGCCGAGCACGACGATCGCGCCGATCCAGGGCGTGTGCAACAGGCCCAGATGCTCGACGATCAGACCGCCGCCCCAGGCGCCGCCGGCGATGCCGAGGTTGAACGCGGCGATGTTCAGGCCCGAGGCGACGTCGACGGCCTGGGGCGCATGCGCTTCGGCCTGCTGGACGACGTAGAGCTGTAGACCCGGCACGTTGCCGAAGGCGAAGGCGCCCCAGGCGAGCACGGTCAGCACGGCGAAGACCGGCGACTGCGCGGTGAGGCTCAGCACGAAGAGCACGGCGGCCAGCCCCAGGAAGATCAGCTTGAGCGCGCCGATCGGTCCGCGCTTGTCCGCGAGCTTGCCGCCCCAGACATTGCCGACCGCGACCGAGAGGCCGTACACAAGCAGCACCAGACTGACGCCGTTGGCGGAGATGCCGCTGACCTGCTGGAGGATCGGGGCGAGGTAGGTGAAGGCGATGAACGAACCGCCGTAGCCGACCGCCGTCATCGCGTAGACGAGCAGCAGGCGCGGCTGACGCAGCGGCTCGAGCTGGTGAAGCAGGCTGGCCGGCGCGGGCTGGGCGAGCTTGCGCGGGACGAAGGCCAGGCTGGCGAAGAAGGCGACGAGGCCGAGCGCCGCGACGGCGAGGAAGGTTGCGCGCCAGCCGAAGTGCTGGCCGACGAAGGTGCCCAGCGGCACGCCGGTGACCAGCGCGACGGTGAGCCCCGAGAACATCGTCGCGATGGCGCTGGCGGCCTTCTCGCGGGGGACGAGGCTGGTGGCGATGGTCGAGCCGATCGAGAAGAACACCCCGTGCGCCAGGCCGGTCAGCACGCGGGCGACGACGAGCGCGCCATAGCCCGGCGCGAGCCATGCGAGCAGGTTGCCGGCGGTGAACAGCAGCATCAGCGCGAGCAGCAGCCGCTTGCGCGGCCAGCGGCCGGAGAGCGCGGTGAGGACGGGGGCGCCGATGGCGACGCCCAGCGCGTACAGCGAGACCAGCAGGCCCGCGGACGGCAGGCTGACGCCGAGGTCGGCGGCCATGGTCGGGATCAGGCCCACGATGACGAATTCCGTGGTCCCGATGGCAAAGGCGCTGACGGTCAGCGCCCATAAGGCGATCGGCATGAGGGGCTCCTGCAAAGCGTGGAAAGTGAGGGAACGGTCGCCAGTGTTCCCTTTTCCAACTTGCAGAAAAAGCCGTCAATCTTCAAAACATTGTTGATTAAAAGGCAAGTTCCAGTGAGCCAACCGATGCGGCGCACCCTTCAACTGGCGAACCAATTTCACGGGCGCATCACTGCGAAGCTTCCTTCCTGCAAGAGCGCCCGCCATGCCCCATTCATTTCCAGCTTCATTCCGGAGCATCCCCTCTTCATCCGCTCAGATTCAGCACCCGACCACTGGACAGAGCCATTCGTACGGACCAGACCCCTACAAGCTGCAACGCTTCCTCGATGCGCAGAAGCAGAGGGACAGCGGGCGTGACCTGATCGACGTCGACATCAACTCAGGCCAGGTGCAACACGACTGGATGTGGTACGTCTTTCCCCAGGTCAAAGGCCTTGGGAACTCAGCGCTCTGCAATGACTACGGCATCAATTCATTGGCGGAGGCTGAAGCATTCTTCAAGCACCCCGTCCTTGGCAGGAAGATGATGGACCGACTCGACACGATTGACCATGCCCTCAGGACTCAGTACTGCATGAACGCCGACATCTACCTCGGAAAGCAGCGTGCCCCGAAGCTCGCGGCGTGCCTGACGCTCATGTTCCAGGCGACCGGCGACAAGAAGATCGAACGCTTTCTGAAGGACCACTTCGGCTCAAACCATGAGCCGACCATGAAGGTCCTGCGCGGATGGCAAGACTGGCACTACCGCCAGACGAGCGTGGACCCGTACAACCTCGAGCGATTCTTCGATCGCGATCCAAAGCGGTTTGACCGGATCGTCCAAAACCTCAGCAGAGGCTCGATGGAGCTTCAATCCTTGCCTTACATCTTTCCGCGGATGCGTCGCGCCGGCGAAACGCAACGGATGGATCGAGCAGGCATGACCTGCGAGGATGAGATGTGGACCTACGCGTACCGTCCCGAACTCCGCCGCAACTTGAACTTGGCCATGGATGCGCTGCTCGCCAACAGGGCGGGCGTCACCGCGCAGGACATCTTTGGCAAAGCCGGTGCCACGCAGGTCGAGGCGTCGATGAGATTCATCAACAGGAGCGTGGATTTAACGGACTTGTTCGACAAGTCAAAGGAGATTCTTGAACGATTCTTCGGCGCGGAGGACCGCCGAGCGCCCAAGGCCTCGCCATCCGTCGCCGACGCCACGACGGCACGTCCACACGCGCAGCCTGATCGGAACCAACGCGTCAACGCGCAGCGACTCCCGGCTGCTCATATCGGCACTTCCAAGGCGGCAAGCTCGCACGCCACGCTTGGGCAGACCGGTCCTTTCAACCCGGAACGCTTCCTGAAGACCCACGGTCGGACGATCGACAACTTCGTCAACGAGTTGCGGGCAGGCCGCAAGCAGACGCACTGCATGTGGTACGCGTTTCCTCAGCTCGAAGGCCTGGGCAAAAGCAAGGAGGCCAGGACCTACGCGCTCAGGTCGATGGACGATGCCCGTCTCTACCTGGCTGAGCCCCTCTTGAGACGGAACTACGAGCGCTGCCTCGATGCGTTGATGGATGACAGGAACAAGGGCCGCGACGCCTTGTCGATTCTGGTGAATCCGATTGACGTGCAGAAGCTCCAATCCTCGCTGACCCTCTTCCGGTATGCCGCTGACGACGACACCTTGATCACGAAGATCGACGACGTCCTGGCGCGCTACTTCGGCCACCACCTCTGCCAGCGAACGAGGGATGCCTGCTTGAATCAGCCAAGGGCGCACTGACGCAGGCGCGGCGCCATCACGCGCCTTGCGACCGTCTGGCGCGGGGCCGGCTCTATCATCCGGCCCTCCCCGCGCCCTCACGCCGTCGATGAAAAGCTCCCTCGATGAACTCGCCGTCCTCGCCGCCATCGTCGATGCGGGATCGATCAGCGCGGCGGCGGAGCATCTGGGGCAGACGGTCTCCGCTGTCAGCCGCTCGCTGAGCCGCCTCGAGCAGAAGCTGGGCACGACGCTGATGCGGCGGTCCACGAGACGTCTGGAACTCACCGAGGAGGGCCAGTTCTTCCTCGCCCGCGCCCGCAACGTGCTGGCCGCGGTCGAGGACGCCGAGGAACAACTGGCGCTGCGCCGCGACCAGCCCGCCGGGCGGCTGCGCGTGAATGCGGCCTCGCCGTTCATGCTCCATGTGCTGGTGCCGTTGATCGGCGGCTTTCGCGAGCGCTATCCGCAGATCGAGCTCGAACTCAACAGCAGCGACCAGATCATCGACCTGCTGGAGCAGCGCACCGACGTCGCGCTGCGCATCGGCACGCTCGCCGATTCTTCGCTGCATGCGCGGCCGCTCGGCAGCTTCCGGCTGCGGGTGCTCGCGAGTCCCGCCTACCTCGCCGCGCGCGGACGTCCGACCCAGGTCGAATCGCTCACGAACCACTCGCTGCTCGGTTTCACCGCGCCGGAAAGCCTCAACACCTGGCCCCTGCGCTGGTCCGGCGGCGAGGGCTATCCGATCAAGGCCGCGGTGAGCGCGTCCTCGGGCGAGACGCTGCGCCAGCTGGCGCTCGCCGGCCAAGGCCTCGTGTCGCTGTCCGATTTCATGACCGCGCGGGACCGCGCCGACGGCACGCTGGTGCAGGTCCTCGCGACGCACACGGTCGACACGCGCCAGCCGGTGCACGCGGTCTATTACCGCAACACCGCGCTGGCCTCGCGCATCAGCTGCTTCCTCGACGACCTCGCAGCCCAGATGGCGAACCTCACTGCCTGACCCACCCTGTCGTGCCCGCGTCGATGCGCGCCGGACCGCGCCATGCGACCTTCACTTGTTCACGTCGCCCACGCACAGGTACTTCGTCTCGACGTACTCGTCGATGCCCTGGTGCCCGCCCTCGCGGCCCAGGCCCGACTGCTTGACGCCGCCGAACGGCACCTCCGCCGTCGAGATCAAGCCGGTGTTGATGCCGACCATGCCGTACTCCAGGCCTTCGGACACGCGCGTGATGCGGCCGATGTCGCGGGCGTAGAAGTAGCTCGCCAGGCCGAACTCGGTGGCGTTGGCCAAGGCGACGCCCTCGGCCTCCGTGCCGAAGCGGAACACCGGCGCCACCGGACCGAAGGTCTCCTCGCGCGCGCACAGCATGTCGGCCGTCGCGTCAGACAGCACCGTCGGCTGGAAGAAGCGGTCGTGCAGCCGCGCCCCGCCGACCAGCACCTTCGCGCCCTTCTCCACCGCGTCGGCGACGTGGCGCTCGACCTTCTCGATCGCCGCGTCCTCGATCAGCGGCCCCTGCGTCACGCCGGCCTCGAAGCCGTTGCCGACCTTCAGCCCGCCGACCTTCTCCGCCAGCTTCGCCACGAACGCGTCGTACACGCCCGCCTGCACGTAGAGCCGGTTCGCGCACACGCAGGTCTGGCCCGCGTTGCGGTACTTGCTCGCAATCGCGCCCTCGACGGCGCTGTCGATGTCGGCGTCGTCGAAGACCAGGAACGGCGCGTTGCCGCCCAGCTCCAGCGACAGCTTCTTGATCGTCGGCGCGCATTGCGCCATCAGGATCCGGCCGACCTCCGTCGAGCCGGTGAACGACAGGTGCCGCACCACGTCGCTCTCGCACAGCACCTTGCCGATGGCGATGGAGTGCTCCCCGTCGCCGGTGATCACGTTCAACACGCCGGCCGGCATGCCGGCGCGCTGCGCCAGCTCCGCCGCGGCCAGCGCGGTCAGCGGCGTCTGCTCCGCCGGCTTGATCACGACCGGGCATCCGGCCGCCAGCGCCGGCGCCACCTTGCGGGTGATCATCGCCAGCGGGAAGTTCCACGGCGTGATGGCCGCGCACACACCCACCGGCTGCTTGATGACCATGTAGCGCTTGGTCGCGTCGGTCGTCGGCACGATCTCGCCGCGCACGCGCTTGGATTCCTCCGCGAACCATTCGACGAAGCTCGCGCCGTAGACGATCTCGCCGCGCGCCTCGGCCAGCGGCTTGCCCTGCTCCGCCGTCAGGATGCGCGCCAGGTCGTCCGCATGCTGGATCAGCAGGTGGTACCAGCGCATCAGGATCGCGGCCCGCTCCTTGGCCGTCTTCGCCCGCCACGCCGGCCAGGCGGCGTTCGCGGCCGTCACCGCCGCGTCGGCCTCGGACGCGCCCAGGTTGGCCACGTGCGTCAGCAGCGCGCCGGTCGCCGGGTCCTCCACATCGAAGCGGCTCGTGCCGCCCACCCACTCGCCGTTGATCAGCGCGTCGGTCTTCAGCAGGCTCGGGTCCTTCAGCTGCGCCAGCGGGGAGGTCTTGGGGTCCATCGTCGCCATGTCATATCTCCGCGTCCCGTCTCCGGGCAAGGCAGGCATCCTAGCGGCGCCACCAGGGCCGCCATGTCAACGCCGCGTCACCTCCTGTGCGCCCATGTACGGCTTCCCGGCCGGTAAGCCGCGCCTGCGGCGCGGGTTGACTCCGCATCACAACACTGCGGCGAGGGCCGGAAGGGCCCGCTCCTATAATCAAAAGCTTCGCGAAATCAGGCGCTTGCAGGCGGCCACCCGCCGCCCCGGCGTCGATCACGGGCGGACATGCGCCCGGATCGGAACCGGCAAGCCGCGCACCCGCGAAGACACAACTGGATTCACATCGCAGCGTCGTCTGCGCCACACCCGACCCGCCAGGCCCATCAAGCAAAGGACAGGCATGAAAGCCGCAGAGATCCGCCACACCTTCCTGAAGTTCTTCGAGTCCAAGGGCCACCAGATCGTCGCGTCCAGCCCGGTCGTGCCCGGCGACGACCCGACGCTGCTGTTCACCAACGCGGGGATGAACCAGTTCAAGGACGTGTTCCTGGGCTTCGACAAGCGCGCCTACTCGCGCGCGACCACGGCGCAGAAGTGCATCCGCGCCGGCGGCAAGCACAACGACCTGGACAACGTCGGCTACACCGCGCGCCACCACACCTTCTTCGAGATGCTGGGCAACTTCAGCTTCGGCGACTACTTCAAGAAGGACGCCATCGGCTACGCCTGGGAACTGCTGACGCAGCACTTCAAGCTGCCGGCGGAGAAGCTGTGGGTGACGGTGTACTCCGAGGACGACGAGGCCTACGAGATCTGGAACAAGCAGGTCGGCGTGCCCGCCGAGCGCATCGTGCGCATCGGCGACAACAAGGGCGGCCGCTACATGTCCGACAACTTCTGGATGATGGGCGACACGGGCCCCTGCGGCCCCTGCACCGAGATCTTCTACGACCACGGTCCGGACGTGGCGGGCGGCCCTCCGGGCTCCGCCAATGAAGACGGCGACCGCTACATCGAGATCTGGAACAACGTCTTCATGCAGTTCAACCGGACTGAAGACGGCGTGATGCACAAGCTGCCCAAGCCCAGCGTCGACACCGGCATGGGCCTGGAACGCCTGGCGGCCGTGCTGCAGCACGTGCACTCCAACTACGAGATCGACCTGTTCGTGAACCTGCTGGCCGCGGCCAAGCAGAGCGTGGACGCCGCAACGCCTGGCACCGGTGACTGCGACAAGGAATCCCCGTCGCTGAAGGTCATCGCCGATCACATCCGCGCCTGCTCGTTCACCGTCGTCGACGGCGTCATCCCGGGCAACGCCGGCCGCGGCTACGTGCTGCGCCGCATCGCCCGCCGCGCGATCCGCCACGGCTACAAGCTGGGCGCGCGCGCGCCGTTCTTCCACAAGCTCGTGGCCGCGCTGGCCAAGGAGATGGGCGAGGCCTATCCCGAGTTGCGCCGCGATGAAGCGCGCGTGACCGAGGTGCTGAAGCAGGAAGAGGAGCGCTTCTTCAAGACGATCGCGACCGGCATGGAGCTGCTGGAATCGGCCCTGGCCGGCGGCGCGACGCAGATCGACGGCGACACCGCCTTCAAGCTGCACGACACCTACGGCTTCCCGGTGGACCTGACCGCCGACGTCTGCCGCGAACGCGGCGTGACCGTCGACGAGCCCGGCTTCAACCGCCTGCTGGAAGAGCAGAAGGACCGGGGCCGTCAGGCCGGCAAGTTCAAGATGGCGCAGGGCCTGGCGTACACCGGCGCCGCGACCACCTTCCACGGCTACGACCACCTGACGCGTGACGAAGCCCAGGTCGTCGCGCTGTACGTCGACGGCAGCGCGGTGCAGAGCGCCGACGCCGGCGACGACGTCGTGGTCGTGCTCGACCACACGCCGTTCTATGCGGAAAGCGGCGGCCAGGTCGGTGACGCCGGCGAACTGCGCAACGCCACGACCCGCCTGGTCGTCGACGACACGTTGAAGATCCAGGCCGACGTGTTCGGCCACCACGCGCAGGTCGTCGAAGGCACGGTCAAGGTCGGCGACGTCTTCGCCGCCAAGGTCGACGCCGAGCGCCGCGCGAAGACCATCCGCAACCACAGCGCGACCCACCTGATGCACAAGGCGCTGCGCGAGGTGCTGGGCGCGCACGTCCAGCAGAAGGGCTCGCTGGTCAACGCCGAGCGCACCCGCTTCGACTTCGCTCACACCGCGCCGATGACCGCCGAGGACATCCGCAAGGTCGAGGCCATCGTCAACGCCGAGATCCTGGCCAACGCCGACACGCAGGCCGCCGTCATGGCACTGGACGACGCGCAGAAGAGCGGCGCGATGATGCTGTTCGGCGAGAAGTACGGCGAGACCGTGCGCGTGCTGAGCATCGGCTCGTCGAAGGAACTCTGTGGTGGCACGCACGTGCGCCGCACCGGCGACATCGGTCTGTTCAAGATCGTCGCCGAGAGCGGCGTCGCGGCCGGCATCCGTCGCGTCGAGGCGGTCACCGGCGACAACGCGCTGCACTACCTGCAGTCGCTGGAGACGACCGTGCAGGCCGTCGCCGGCACGCTGAAGGCCGCGCCCGCCGAACTGGAACCGCGTGTCCACGCGGTGCTGGAGCAGCTCCGCGCGCTGGAGAAGGAACTGGCCGCCGCCAAGAGCAAGCTGGCTTCCGCGCAGGGCGACGAACTGCTGTCGCAGGCAGTCGACGTCAAGGGACTGAAGGTGCTGGCGGCGACGCTGGTCGGCGCCGACGCCAAGACGCTGCGCGAGACGATGGACAAGCTCAAGGACAAGCTCAAGACCGCCGCGATCGTGCTGGCCGCCGTCGACGGCGACAAGGTCCAGCTGGCCGCGGGCGTCACCGCGGACAGCATCGGCAAGGTCAAGGCCGGCGAGCTGGTCAACTTCGTCGCGCAGCAGGTCGGCGGCAAGGGCGGCGGCAAGCCGGACCTGGCGATGGCCGGCGGCACCGACGCCAAGGCCCTGCCCGCCGCGCTGGCGAGCGTGCAGGCCTGGGTCGGCGAACGCGTCTGACTCCCCCCTCGAACAGACTCCGGGACACGGGCGACGATCGAACCGCCCACCCCGGAGTTTCGACGAACAACCTCTTCAAGGGCCCCGGTCGGGCCCTTGTCGTTTCAAGCCACTGGAGCAACCATGACTGACACCCCGATGGACGACGACTTCGGCGACTCGATCGACGTCGAGAACGCGCAGCGCCTCGGCGAGCTGCTGGCCGTGCTGGCCGGACAGGCCGATCCGGATGCGCCGGCGATCACGCTGGACACGATGGACGGCTACCTGACCGCCTTGCGGGTCGGACCGTCCGACGCCGCGCCCATCCAGGCGATGGACGCGCTGTTCGGCGAGGACTGGCCCGCCGGTCTCGACGAGCAGGACCTGACCGACGCGTTCATGGAAGCCTTGCACGTGCGCTGGAACGAGATCGGCGACAGCCTGGAACCCCAGCCCCTGCTGGAAGCGCCAGAGCAGATGCACCTGACGCCGCTGATCTCCGAGTTCGACGAGGAGACCAAGGCCGAGCTGGTCGCGCAGGGCACGATCACCGCGGAACTACTCGAGCGCATGCCCGCGCCCGGCGCGATGTGGGCGCAGGGATTCCTGCAGGCGGTCGAGGACACGAACGCATGGTCGCTGCCCGCCGGCGACGGCGCCGACGACCTGCAGGCGATGCTGGAAGCAATCGAGGCCGTGACGCTGGCCGAGGACGCCACGCCGCGCGCCGAGTACGTCCAGCGGGCCTACGAGGAGCCGGAAGGCATCGACCAGAACGCCCTGATCGACGACATGCTGTTCACCGTGCAGGACCTGCGCCTGTTCTGGATGCAGCAGCGCGTGATGAAGGAAGCGATCTCCGGACTGACCTCGGATCCGGACACGACGCACTGATCGCGCGGGATCAGACGGGCCCACGCATCGAAGGCGGACTCGGGCCGCCTCGCACAAACGCCGGCCTTGCGCCGGCGTTTTTCATGGCGCCGGCGACGAGGCAGCGCTCAACGCCGCTCGCCTCAAAGCCGGCCCTTGCAGTTCGGCGCACCGCAGCGGCAACGCAGTCGGCCTTCGTGATGGCTCTCGCCATAGTCGGCGCAGATCTCCTCGCCCGGGTCGATGTCGCGGATCGCATAGAACTCGGCGCGTCCTTGCCGGATGCGCAACACGGCATTCGGCGCGCAGCTGTGATTCACGTGGCGCAGCGCGCAATCGGACTTCGTCGCATCGATGGCGGTCTTGTCGGTCACCTCGACCACGTGGATCCGACGCCGCCCCTCGATGCGCCGTCGGGCCTCGCGCACCGGGACGATCTCGCCGCGCATCTCGCCGATCTTGCGGCGCGCAGGGATGGACTCGGCGGCGAAGACCCCGAGCCCGTCGATCGGACTCTTGTCCACGGCCAGCGCGAAGCGCTCAGCCGGTTGCGGCTCGCCCTTCGGGCGCGAGGCCGTGTCGGCGGCGGAGGCCGGGGCAGGAGCGGCAGCGACGGAACTCAGTCGAGGCATGAAGGCGACGCGCGGCGCCGGCCGCGACGAAATGGGGAAACGCACATTGTCGCGCCCTTGCCACTGGTCTCAAGAAGAGCGCGCTTGACGCGTCCGTCGCGTCGCCAAGATACTGTTTCGCATGACCTTCGCGCTCCGCACCACCCGCCTCGTCCAGATGTGCTGCCTGCATCCGCTGCAGGCGCACCTGTGCGCACGCGGCCAGGGACGGCGTCGAACGCGGCAGACGCCCCCAGGATCCCGGACCCCACGGTCCTGAAGCGATCCACCGGACTCCCCCTGACAAGGCCCGCGCAACCCGCGGGCCTTGTTCATTTCCGCCCCCTCGGTCCTTCCATCCCACCAGGAGAACCCCGATGCAGACCCCGACGAATCCGACCCGCTCCACTGACGATCGCGACGCTGGCCGCCGCGCCGTGCGCATCGCCGAAGGTCTCACGCTGCGCCGCCCTCGCCCCGAGGACGCCCGCGCGCACGCCGAGCTGGTAGGACACCCGGGCGTGCAACCGTCGCTGCTGCAGGTGCCTTACACCTCCGAGCTGCTCTGGCACGAACGCTTCTCGAAAGTGCCCGACACCAACAGCGGCGAGTTGCAGCTGCTCGCATTCGACGGCGAACGATTGCTGGGGTCCGCCGGACTGCATCCGGTCGGACCGCAGGCGCGGCGCCGGCACGCGATGATGCTGGGCATCGGCGTGCATCCGGACGCGCAGGGGCGCGGTGTCGGCGCGGCCCTGATGGACGCGCTCATGCGGCAGGCGGACGACTGGCTCGGCGTGCTGCGGATCGAGCTCACCGTATTCGCCGACAACACGCGCGCGATCAGGCTCTATGAACGTTTCGGCTTCGAGCACGAGGGCCGCCTGCGCGGCTACGCGTTGCGCGACGGACGTTACGTCGATGCCTTCACGATGGCACGGCTGCATCCGCGGCCGCCCGTGATCGAGCGGACCGCGGCCTGAGCCGGGAGCGCGACGGGCCCAGCCCGTCCGCGGCGGTCAATCGGCAGCCAGCGCGGGCACCTGCGCCTCGACCACGCCGTTGACCAGGCGCCACAGGTCGTCGCCGTCCAGCAGGGTGAGCATCTGCGGCCCGTGGCCCTTGAGCAGGTGCACCTGCGCCTGCGCGGCCCAGCCCGGTCGCGTCGGGCTGGGTTGCAGCTGCTCCGCGCCCGCGACAAAGACCTGCCCCAGCTGCTGGACCGCCAGCACCAGGCGTTGTCCGGCGCCGGTCTGGCACACCATCAGCGCGGCTTCGTCGCCGCAGGGGGCGGTGGAACAGCAACTGACCGAGATCCAGCACGGGCAACATGCGGCCCTCGAAGCTCAGCATGCCGCGCACGGCCGCGGGGGCCGTGGGCCAGGCGGTGATGCGCTGGCGCTCCAGCGCCGCGACCACCTGCACCGCGGGAAGTCCCAGCCACTGGTGGTCGACGAGGAAGCTCGCCACGTCCAGCGTCTTCGCGCCGGCTGGCGGCATCGGCTTGAACGCCACGGGCATCGCGCCTGCGCCGGTCGACTCGCCGGCCGCCAGACGCCCGCCCAGCGGCAGCATCACCAGCGCGGCAAGATCGTTCGCGTCAGGCGGCGTGAGGCGACGGTACTCCCGGTAGCCGCCCGACATCGCCAGGCCATAGGCATGGACACAGCCATCGAGGTCCAGCTCGCCGGTCACATGCTGATCCGACGGCAACGTGGAGAGCGCGGGCAGCGCCATCGGCAGTCGATCGCCCGGCGACCAGCGCGCATCGCTGCTCGCCACGACCTCGCCCGCGCGCGTCACCAGCAGCGCCGCCGCACCGGCCTGGTCAGGCAGGGCCGCACGCAGCATCGCGCGGAACTGCGGCGCGCCGTCGAACACGATCGCGATGCCGCCCACCATGGCCGCGCCATCCGGATGCGGCACGCCGGCCGCGTAGACAAGACAAGGCGCATGGCCGTCGTCGCCGTAAAGGCCGGAAGGCGCATGCGACGACACCACATACTGCCCGGCATCGCGCAAGCCGAGCGCACCGGATACCCAGTCCCCTTGCAGGGAACGCCCGACGTGATGCGCCTGGCTCGGGTCCGACACGGCGACGACACGTCCGGCGCTGTCGAAGACCAGCAGCAACGAGTAGACGGTGTAGAGCGCGTGGATGCTCGCGAGCACCGCTCCGGCCGATGCGACGTCGCCGTCGGCGAGCGCACGTTGCAGTCGCGCGTCGAGCGCCCACCAGCGGCAGTCGTTGGCGCGTTCATAGAGGTTGCGGTTGACGATGGAGATCGCCAGTTCCGCCTGGAAGCCGGCACCGTCGAAGACGGCGTCCAGCGCGCCGTCCTCGAGCTGCGCGATCGCGCGTTCGAACACCTGGCGCAGTTGGTCTCCCGTGCGTTCGACCTCGTTGAGCAGGGTCACGGCGAAGGCGTTCCCGCCAGCCTGGCCGGCCACGGCGCCCTCGCCGGCGCGGGCGCCGGGCTGCGCATGGGCGCGGCTCTTGAGCTTGCCGTTCCACAGCGAGCGCGACAGCTCGCGCTGGATGCGGCGCGCTTCGACGGGGATGCTGCGCAGCTCCTCGTCGAACAGTTCGCGCGTGTCGAGGTCGCGCGCGCGGCCGGCCTGGCGCTCGGCGGGCGCATCCGCGAAGGCGTGCTGCAGCGGCTGCAGCATCTGCGCCCGCCAGCCGGGTCCGAAGTAGCCTTCATAACCGCTGGCCGTGCTGTCGCAGGCCAGGTAGTCCCGACCGGCGAAATCGAGTCGCCAGCCTTGCGCTTCGCCAGCGTCGGCCAGCGGCGCGCCGAGCGGGATCTGCCAGGGGTCCGAGGTCAGCAGCACGCGCCCTTGCGCATCCTTGAGCACCAGCACCGAGCGTGGCACGCCCGAGCACAGCGCGCGGAAGAGGCCGAGCATCTCGTCCTCGAGCTTGAAGGACAGGCACAGCAGACCGCGCGCGCCGCCGGAGTCGGCGCCGTCATGGCCACTCACCGCCGCTGCGTAGATCAGGCCGCTGCGGCCGCCGAGCAGCCCGGTCGGGCCGTGCACTTCGACGAAGGCGCGGCCGGGCTCGAAGGCGCCCTGCAGCCGCGCGTCATCGACGACGGGAGCACACCTCGATTCATCCAATGCCGCCAGACGACGCCCGTCGGCGGCCAGCAGCGCGACCTGGTCGTAGACGGAGTACTTGGCGACATAGGCGGCAAAGCGGCGACGCAGCGCCTCGACCTCGCCGGCATCGACATCTCCGGCCGCATCCGCCTGGAGCAGCGCACGCAACGGGCCGTCGCTGGCGAGGAAACCGACGTCGGCGGTCCGTTCGAAGAGGTTGCGCACCAGGATGTCGATCGCGACCTGCGAACGCCCTTGCAAGTGCCCGACCGCATGTCGCAACTGCCGGCGGGCCAGGCTGTCCAGCAGCCGTCCCGTCAGCGCCTCGAAGGCGGTGCGGGTGTCGGCCATGTCGGTGGCCGCGCCGCTCATCTGGCCCAGCAGCGCCAGGCTGTCCCAGGCGCCCTGCAAGCGCAGCAGCGGCTCGCGGTATTCCTCCAGCAGCGGCATGGCGGCCAGCAACGGCGCCACTTCGGCGCTGAACGGCAGGCCTTTCCGATAGACCTTGTTGGATCCCTGCGTCATCTCATTTCCTCCCAACGACCACGCCCTCGTGAGGCGACGCGCGGCAGTGTGGCGCGCGTTGACGACGTTGTCAGGGGGAGAAACGCACGGTTTCCGAGAGTAACTTCGTTGATCGCACGGCGATCAGAGATGAAGTGCCGCGCTGGTGCGGCAATGCCGCGAGTTGGAGAAAAACCCCGGCGATGCGACAGGCTGGTGCGTCAGTCCATCGACACCGCGGCACCTTCCGAGGTGCGGCGCTGTGTCTGGGCATGGAGTTCGCCGTCGGATGCACGGCTCTGGGGCTGGCTGGTGGCATCGGTGCCGCGTTCCGGCGCCGCCGGTTGCGGCGCGGGCGGGCGACTCGGCTGGCGCTTGCCCGTGATCAGCAGCCGGGCCAGCTTGACGACCTCGCTGGCCTGGGCAGGCGCGGCCGGCACCCACAGCGCAGCGCCGAGCACGGCGACGCCCAGCACCCTCCAAAGGGGCCGATAGGCGGTCAGCGCTTGTTGTTGTCGGCTTTGCATGGTCTCCCCGCGCGAATCTGCATCTTAGCGACGATGAGAGGAGTATCGAAAGTCAGCCCCCTGGCCGCCAGGGGGCGGCGACGAACTGCGCCTTGGAGCGGTTGACTTGCGGAATGGGGGGACGAGAGTCGCCCTTGGGCAGGAGCGCCTGTTTCAGGCCGGCTCCGCGCACCTCGAAGCGCACCTCCTGCAGCACCCGCCCACCTGCATCGAGCAGCGCCAGTTCATGCCGTCCCGGCATCGGCAGCCAGTCCCAGATCGCACCGCGCCCGATGACGCGGCCATCCAGCCGCCATGCCGCGAGGGCGCCACGTTCGAGTCGACCTTCGTGCGTGAATCGCAGCCGCTGCGCCTCCGGCGGGATGTCCGGATCCAACGCGTAGATCGCGCCGTCGATCGGATTGCTGAGCGCCACGGAGGTGCCCGCCGACTGGATGACCGCCTGCTCGGTGCCCGCGACGAACCACTCGCGCCGCACAGGCTCCTGGCTGCCCTCGAAGCGCGTGTCCCGCGGCACGACACCGGCCGGCGGCCTGATCGCCGGCGGCACACCGCCGGCATGAAGCGCCAGCATGATCTCGCGCCACACGGGCGCCGCACCGCTCACGCCAGACACCTGGTGCATCGCTTCGCCGCTCGAGTTGCCGACCCAGACGCCCACCGTGAACCGGCTGGTCCATCCGATGCACCAGTTGTCGCGCATGTCCTTGCTCGTGCCGGTCTTCACCGAGGCCGGGAAAGGCAAAGCCAGCGCGCTGGACAGTCCGAAGGTCAGCGCGCGGGCGTTGTTGTCGGCCAGGATGTCGCCGACGATGAAGCTGGCCTTGGGATCCGCGACCCGACGCGATTCGACCGGCAGCGTTCCGGCCTGCTGGCGCGCATCGCTCCGAGGCGCGCTCACTTCGGCATATCGCCCCCCATTGGCCAGCGCACGGTACGCGTTCGTGAGGGCCAGCAACGTCACGTCGGCGCTGCCCAGTGCCAGCGAGGGGCCATAGAAGCCGCCCGTTTCCGGCAGTTGCAGGCCCAGCGCGTTGAGCCGCTCGAAGACCGCCTCCGGCGTCAGCATCAGCGCCAGCCGCACCGCCGGCACATTCAGGCTGTTGCCGAGCGAGGCCCGGGCGCTGATCCAGCCGCGGTACTGCTTGTCGTAGTTCTGAGGCAAGTACATCCCTGCCCCCGTCGCGATCTGCGCCGGCGAGTCGTCCAGCAGGCTGGCCGCGGTGATCAGGCGACGCTCGATCGCCAATTCATAGAGGAAGGGCTTCAGCGTCGATCCCGGCTGCCGGCGAGCAAGCACATGATCCACCTGGGCCGCATCCGACAATTGGCTGCCACTCGATCCGACCCAGACGCGGATCTCGCCGCTGGCGTTGTCCAGCACGAGCACCGCCCCGTCCTCGACCTGCCGGCCGGACAGCTCCGCCAGGTGCCGCCGCAGCGACAGCACCGCCACGCGTTGCCAGGTCGCATCGAGCGTGCTGCGTTGGGTCGGCGGCCCGTCCGCTCGCAGTGCGAGGCGCGCGTAATGCGGCGCCCACTGCGGCGCATCCGCGACTGACAGCGCCTTGCGCCGCAGCACGGCGCCGACCTCGTCGACGAGACCGTCACAGCCCTGCCCCATCGCGCGCAGCACGCCGCAGGCGCGCGTCGCGAGGGTCTCGCTCGCGGCGTTCGGTCCGCGCAGCATCGCCGCGAGCAATGCGGATTCGCGCGCGTCGAGCCCGCTGGGGCGCTTGCCGAAGAGCGCCTGGGCCGCTGCGGGCACGCCGACCAGCTCGCCACGAAGAGGCACGCGGTTCAGGTAGGCCTCGAGGATCTGCGCCTTGGTCCACCGCTTCTCCAGTCGTGCGGCCACCCACGCCTGCCCGAGCTTCTGCGTCACGCTGCGTCCGCCGCGCCGGGCCAGATCCTGATCGAGGAGGCCCGCGAGCTGCATCGTCACCGTCGATGCACCGCGCGTGCGGGTGTTCCACAGATTGGCCCAGGCGCTGGCGGCGACGGCCGACCAGTCGACGCCGCTGTGCTCGTAGAAGTGCTGGTCCTCGGAGACCAGCATCGCTCGCAGCAGCGAGGGCGACATCTGGTCCAGCGGCACCCAGGCGAGCACACGCCGGCTGGGGTCGACGCGCAAGGTCTGCAGCAGCTCGCCTCGACGGTCCAGCAGTTGGAAATCCGACAAGGGATGCGCGGCGCGCGTCTGCGCGAACGAGGGCAGATCCGCGGCCTGCGCTGCGACGGCGGCGACGACGCCAAGGAGCGTCACGGCCAGCGCGCGCCTCCACCGCGCCAGTCCGCGCAAGCGCCCGGCCGCGGGCGTCTTCAAGGCTGGACCTCCAGGGTCGCATTCGGGACCTCGCCGAAACGGTCGGGCGAATACATCGCCTCGGCGCGCGTCGTCGGCATCTGGAAGCGTCCGGCATTGTTCAGGCGGATCGTGTACTCGAGGACATGCCTGCCGCGCGGCAGGTAATCGAAGTAGGCGCGCCACGCCGTGAAGCTGCGTTCGATGAAGCTGGGCCACGCCTGACCCTCGGCACGCTCGCCCTGCGTATCGATCGTGCCCTCGACCACGGCCGCGCCTGTCGGCATCGGGTCGCTGAGCACCACCCAGGACATGTCGGCGGCCGCGTCGACCTCCAGCCGCACACGCATCACGTCGCCGCGCGACCATCGCGGCGCCGCCTTCTGCGACACGGCAGTGATCGTCCGCTTGATCGCATAACCGGCCGTGAGCGGCGCCTTCAACGGGACGGCGGACAGGGCCTGCACGGTGGCCCAGGGCCGGCCGTCGCCCGTCTGCGTCACGGTCAGCGTGCCGTTGCCGGAGGCGGGCCATGGCAGACGCAACTCGCCGCCCTCGGGCTTCGTCGTCCAGTCGAGCGCGACACTCGAAGCCGCCAGCTTGGCCTCGGTTTTCCCCTTGACCGGCTGCGATTCGAAACGCGCCGAGAACTTCTCGAGCGCCAACGCGCCCCACAGGTTCGCCGTCGTGTTGAACCAGGCGCCCCGCTCCTGACGCGCCAGCGCGCCGACGACCATTCGGGGCAGGTCCTCCTTCCAGCCGGGGTCGTCCACCAGCGCCAGGATCGCGCGCGCCGCCGTCGCATCGCCGCTGCCCATCAGCCACCACCAGGCGTCGGACTCTTCGTTGACGAAACGCAGCGTCGTCCCCGCGAAGCTCAGTCGACTGCGCAACTGGTTCTGCGCCGCGGCGATCTGATTGGCGCGGTCGGGCGCATCGGTCATCCGCTGGTGCAGCACCAGCCAATCCACGACGGTGCCGGTCGGCCAGGTCGTCAGGTTGCGGCCCTCCACGGTGCCCAACTGTCGAGGCGTCGCTTTCCCATACCGTGCCAAGGCGGCCAGCGCCGCAATGCGCCGCGGTTCATCGTCCGGGCGCGGGGCCCAGTGGCGGCGCTCCAGTCGTCCTTCGACGAATGCAGCCAAGCCATCGAGCGCCTTGCCCAGTTGCGACGCAGGCAAGGGGCGGCCGGCCTCTTGCGCCACCGACAGCAGATGGGCCGTCAGGACGTCGCTCCCCTGCGTCAGATGCTTCGAAAGCGGGAAGTAGGCAAAGAGTCCATCGGCGTCCTGGTAGGTCGCCAGCTGCCCCATCAGCCCATCCCATGCGGCGCTGTCCTGCAGCGCGATGAACTTCGAACTCTGCTGCTCGAGGCAGGTATACGGGTATTGCTCGAAATAGCGACGGATGCCCGGCAGCGCCGTCGACAGCTTCGGTTGCAAGCCGATCTGGAGCCCGCCCCGCTTGATGCCTTGCGCAGGGAGCGCGTCGGCGGGCGCGCCGACCGGGATGCTGATGGGCGCGTCGAGTTGACGCAGCGTCGCCTGCAGCACCCGTACAGGCACCGCAGGCTGGACAGCCTGCGTGGTCCGCATGGCGTCCTTCGCGCCACCGCCCTGCTCCTGGGCCTGCGCCTCCCAGACGATGCGCTGGGCGCCTTCGGGGATGACCACGTCCCAGGTCAGCTCCTGGGCTTGACCCGCGGCCAGCTTGACGGTTCGCGCCTCGGCGGGCACCGCCTGGTCGCCGCTCTCGCCGCTCGCCTTGCCCGTCAGCGTCACCTTGAGGTCCATCGCACGAGTCGTGGCGTTGCGAAGCGTGAGCATGGCCTGGACCCGGTCGCCTTCGCGCACCAGCGGCGGCAGACCGGAGAGCAGCTGCAGATCCTGACTCACGTTGATGCTGCCCTCGCCAGTACCGAACCGTTGTCCTGGCGCATCGGCAACGGCCACCAGCCGGAAGCGCGTGAGCGAATCGTTCAGCGGCACGCGCACGAGCGCCTCGCCCCGTGCATCGACGGTAACCAGCGGCTGCCAGGTCAGCAGCGTGTCGAACAGCTCGCGCGTCGCGAACCCGCCCCCGCCCCCGGCGGCCACGGCCTTGCGACCGTAATGCCGCCGGCCAATGATCTCGCTGTGGCCGGTGGCCGTCGTCACGCCCCAGGGGCGCGTCTGGATCATGCCGTCCAGCAGCTTCCAGCTCGGGTTGGGCGCAAGGGCCAGCAGCCCCTCGTCCACCGCCGCGAACGCGATCTGGGCGTCAGGAACCGGCTTGCCATCCTGGGTCACGCGCAGCTTCACCTGCGCGCTCTGCCGCACGCCGTACTGCGCCTGCTGCGGTACGACCTCAACCTGCAACCGGTGCTTGGCCTGGCCGATCTCGATCGGTGCCATGCCCAGCTTGAACGACGGCTTGGACAGGTCGACCATGGCGGTGGGGGCCTGATAGTCGCCCGAGGCGCGCCACTCCCGCCACCAGTTCACCGGCTCGCGCCAGCCCCACGAGAAGAACGAATACCACGGCACTTCGCGCAATCGGCCGCGCAACACCATCACGCTGACAAAAGCGTTTGGCGTCCAGTTGCTGTCGATCTTCAATTCCAACCAGGGGTCGCGCCCCGATAGACGGCGGACCTCGCTGTACAACACGCCTTCCCGCTCGACGGTGATCAGCGCAGTGGCGTCGCGATAGGGCATGCGCACTTGGAACCGGGCCGTTTCGCCGGGCTCATAGCGCCGCCGTTCCGGGATCACATCGATACGATCGTCGTTGTCCTGCGCGAACCAGAGTTCTCCGGCCTTCGTCACCCACAGGGATCGGGCGGCACGTGCGGTGCGGCCGCCATCGTCATTGGAGGACCCGATCAATTCGATCTGCCCGCCTTGACTCAGCTTGACTTCGCAGTGCATGAGCCCGAGCGCATCGGTCTTGCCGCTGCAGAGCTCGCCCAAGTCCTTCAGGTTCCGTTGATGCTCATAGGCATAGAAGCCGCCCACCAGTCGCTTGCGCGTGCTGAGCGTCTGGATCTGGCGTGCACTGAGCGTGATCTTCCGATTGGCCATCGGCTTGCCATTGGTGTCCAGCGCCACCGCCTGGACCGACAACGCCTGGCCGTTGGCCACCCAGGTCGCGGCGCGCAGACCGACGATCACATCGGCGGGCCAGACGACCTGGGACGCGGAGCGCGTGTGCGTCTGACCATCGGGGTCGCGGTAGTTCAGCTCAACACGCAGTTCGGCGGGACGGTCGATGTTTCCCTTCAGCGGCACCTTGAACGACGCGCCGCCTTTCGCGTCCGTCTGCAGTGCGAGCTTGTCCAGAACGAGTCGGCTCGCCCCTGGCGTGCCGCCACTGGATTCGCCGCCGCCCTCGTCCATGTCGCCCGCAGACCCGGAATCCTGAGGCCCCTCCGGCGACGGTGGCTCGAAGGCGTAATCATCGAGCCCGGGGAAGTTGGTCCAGCGGGGCAGCAGCATGGCACTGACTTCCACCGGCGACTTCGCCATCGGGCCACCGGCCATGTAGTTCAGTTGGGCCGTCCAGGCCTGCTCTTTCGCACCTGTCGCTGGTGTTTTCGGCGGGATGAGGCGCGCATCGACGAGCGGCACGCGGAATTCCTCAACGCGTACGCTGCCACTGTCCCAGGTACGACGCCCACCGCGCGCGTCCCCTCGCTCCATCACGAAGCGATATCGGCCAAGCTTGGCCTCCGGCGGTACCTTCCATGAGCTCAGCGCGTAGCGAGCCCCTTGCCATCGCAGGTCCAGTGTCGCGATGTCCTCCCCGGTGCCTTCAAACACGACACGCAGCTTGTCAGGCAACTGGTCTGGTGTCGCATCCGTCAGCCCCTGCACGGTTTCCAGGCGGAAGAAATGCTTCATCGACAGCGTCTCGCCGGCGCGCAACAGCGGGCGGTCGGTGACGGTATGGGCGCGCGCTGAGCGCTCTGATCCCCATGCAATCGGCACATTGAAACGCCACGGCTCGATGCCACGGCTCCACCCGCTGAACATGAACGACTGGTCCAGAGCCTTCCCTGGCTGAGCGAGCCTCGCCGTGATGAACAGGCCCGCCTCGGCGATGCACTCGCCGCCCCCGCTGTCGCGGTCCAGGTTCGGCCGATCAATGCGCGCCAGGCCTTGCCCATCGGTTCGGCCGCTCCAAAGGGCCTTGCCGCGGCAGTCGTAGACCGACACCTGAGCCCCATCGACTGGCCGCCCCTTGTCGAGCGATGTCACCCACACCAAGCTGTCATCCTTCCCGAGCTTGAAATGCAAGCCGAGATTGGTGACGAGCGTCCCCGTCCGCACGAACATGGGCTGGATCGGATCAAGGAGCGATTGGCCCAGGCGCGGCGACTTCAGCTCGAGCACGTGATAGCCAGGCTGCGACAGCGGAATGCCGATCACATCAATGACCTTGTCCGGATTCGGCGGGGGCACTGTCATCGACTGCAGGTCCGAGACATCTTTCAACCACTCAGCCTTGCGGTCCTCCCACTCGTTCTGTCGGAACAGGCGCCCGTACCAGCGCAGGATCTCAACATCGTCAGTCAATCTTTTGATTCGCAAGTGCCCACTGGCGCGCGGCTGCAAGTCGGTCTGCACGTGCCGCAAGCTCAGAGGGACCAGACTAGGTCCGGCCGCTTCCCATTCGACGATCCCGAAGGGCGCCGCGGCGAACTTCGCCAGAGGCGGCGCCTCCGACGTTCGGACTTTCATCGGAAAACTGGCAGCGTTTGAAAGAGGCCGGCCGCTCTCATCCTTGATCCCGCTGGGAAGCTCGAGCAGATATTCCTGCTGCTCCGCCAACGGCGCAGGGAACCGCACTGTCGACAACCAATGGGCCGATTGCTGCTCCTGATCGACCGGCGCCAAAGGCGCCACGCTTACACCATTCGCTCCCTTGAGGCGAACCTTCAGCGCAAGGTCTCGCGCAATCGGCTCCGAGAAACTCACCGTGATCGGACGGATCGACAGGCATGGCGCATTCGCGCGCTCACGCTCGCACGAAAGCTCCGCAGTCAGCGGCCCTCGGACTGAGAAGCGGATTCGTCGGTCGGCACGCGTCCTCACGGAATCGTTGGCGGCGGCCGCGATGCCTGCCCCCCACACCAAGGTTGCCTCTGCGCCGGCCGGCAAGGGACGCGTGCAAGCCACCAGGATCCAGCTCTGACGCTTGACGTCGCCCATCTTGAGGGAACGGAGTAGCTCGTCTCGTTCAGACGCGCTGCGAAGCTCGACCGGAATGCGCTCGCCAAGTGCCTTCGATTCGCACCACATGTGTGGCGCAATCGTCTCGGATTTGGCGTCACCGGAAAGTTGCAGGAGGAATCGTTGGTCTTCCTCGATCCTGCTGCCCTCCCAAGGACTGACTCGCCGTATGGCGGGCGCTCCCAACTGAAACGAGAATTCGCGCGCTCCGCTCCATCCGGTAGGCGCGCCAGGCGCTGTGGGGCGGAAGTCGTCCTTCGCTGCCACCAGGCACTTCGATCCGGCAGGCAATGGACGGGAGAAGTCGAAGGCCCACTCCCGATCGTTGATCCAGCGTCCGCTCCCCTGCGGTGTCGAATCTCCACAGCGGACCGTGACGGGATCGGGTAACCGCAAATCGCCCAACCTCGATGTCGGGGCTTTGAATCGCACGACGACGTTCTGGACCTGCGCCACCTCACCCTGAGGCGAGACTGACGCGATTTCCGCCGCATGCCCCTCTAGATTCCCCAACAGCAAGCCAATTGCCGCCCATGCTGGCAGTGAAACAAATTTCGCTTTTTTCCAGAAACGCTGCATACGCTCCCCGTCATGCTCGAACGAGGGAGTCAGTCTATTCTGAGGTCGATCAAAAATCAGTCCCACAAAAGGGGCGGGTTCCCATCCACTTCCGCCATGTTCCTGCAATCAGCCCCTCAAACTCGACGCCGATTCGAACAGTCTCGGCTCCGAACGGCTGAAGCGGGATACTGCTTCCGGAAAAGGCAAAACCCCTCGACCATGGCTGATCGAGGGGTTTGGCGGGG